>CAVUHE010000031.1:0-739191 GCA_963741185.1 uncultured Alphaproteobacteria bacterium
CGGGCACCATGTACAGACGAGCATATTTCTGCGTCTTGTCGAGCCTCGGGTCGCCCCACTTGAAGCTCGCCTGTTGCATGCCGGAATTTTCGCCGCCGACCAGCGCGTTGAAGTAGTTGATGCTGCTCTGCGATGGGATGAGCGGGTCGGCCCAGCCGTGATACATCAGGAGCTTGCCGCCATGCTCCCGGAACTCGCTAAGATCGGTGCTGTCCGCGTTCAACACCTTGGCAAGCTGGTCATCGACCGTATCGACGGCGTGGTGGAAGTCGAAATTCGCGAAATTGACCGCGCTCGCCGGGTAGCCGAAACCCGAACCGAACACCCAGTAGAACAGCCCGTCGAACGCTGGCTCGGGAGGATTCTCCTGGAACGCCAAGCCGAGCGCGAGAACGTTGTCGGTCTCGTTGCCGCGTTCGGAGCCCGGATTGATCACCTGGCCGTTTACCGGGTCGATCGTGCCGGCATAGTATTTCTGCATTGTCGTGACCTGGTCGGATGTCAGGCATGCAGGCGGCACCTTGCCGCCTGTGCACAGCAGCGCCTTGGGATCAAAATGACAGTCGCGTGGATCGGTCAGGAACTGGTCGGTGCTGGCGCCGCCATCCTGGCCGACGCATGCAGCGATCACCGCCTTGTTGATCAGTGTCATCTGGCCGGGGAGGATGAACCGGCTGGCACTCGCATGGGTATCTTGCCAGCCCGCAAGCGCCGCCATGTGCAAGTGCGTGCGGTTGAAGGCTGGCGCGCCCGCCAGGATGCCGTCGTAGTCATTGGGGAAGCGTTGGGCCTCCATCAAGGCGTTCTGGCCGCCGGTGGAGCATCCGGCGAAATAGGCCTTTTGCGCATTCTGCCTGTAGAACGCGTTGGCAATCTCCTTGCCCCGCACGGTCATCAGGTGGATGGCCCGGTAGCCGAAATCCTTGATCCGCTCGGGATGACCGAACAGGCCGGTCGACGGCGACCCCGGATTGCCGAACGCAGTTGCGAGGGGATTGGTGATGCCGTCGGAGCCGCAGTAGAGCGGGTTGCATCCTGACGAGCCGGTGCCGAGGTCGCTGTTGGTCGCAGCAAAGCCCGCCCGGATTCCACTGGCGAGCTCGCTGTAGGTTATCACGCCCTGGAAGCCACCGCCGCCGGTGCCGAGGAATCTGCCGTTCCATGTCGTCTCTGGCAGCCACACCTCGATCTTGATGTTGGAATCCGAGGTCGGGATCAGGGTCGCAGTTACCCGGCAGAAGTCCGGAAGACCGGTGATCTGGGTGGGGCCGGGGGGGCCGAAGACCCCGGTGGTGTTGTCCGCCGCCGAGGTGATCGTCGTGTCCGGTAGCTGCAAGGACTGGAGATTGGCGCACGGCGTCGCCACCGCGGGCGTGCTGGCAATCGCGACAAAGGCAAACAGGCCTATAGCTGCGCCGACGAAATGAGGTCGATGACGCATCATTCTGTCCTCCCTGATTGTTTATTTTTGTAGGAGGGACAGGATACCCAATCGAGATGACAGCTCAAGGATGATTTTGCGTAAGGAATAGCCAAACAGGCGCTTTTTTTGCTTACCATCATGGCTGGGACCGCGAAACTCGCCGATCGTCGTCGACGAAGTGAGCCTCGGGTCAAACGCAGACCTGACAGCCCCGAAACGCGACTTCCGGTCTTACCTGAACAACAGACATCATTAGGTCGGCTCGGTTGGTCCGTTCAGTGCCAACAGCGAAAGTCGTCAACTCACCACGTATATCGCACCACGCCGTTGCCGGCATAGCTCGCAGTGACTTGAGAGAATTCGCCCCTCGAAGCTGGCGGCCGCCGACCAGCCATTGTCGCGTTTGATAGCGGGTTGCTATAAATCGCCAAAGCCGCCATTCGCATCGAAAACGGGTTGCATATTTTTCTTCGCCATCATTGGCAAGCTCTGAAGCCACGTCTGCGACGAGCGGAACCAGAACTGGTCGCCTGGGATCAATTGGTCCCGCTGACGAACCGTGCCGACACGTAGACTAACGACTTTTGGACCCGAGCCAACCGGAGCTGAATAGATCGGCGTGCCGCAGTCAGCACAGAACGGTTGCTCGCGCTTATTTCCGCTCTCTCCGATCTTGACGTAGACTTTCGGCGCGCCGGAAAGCAGCTCAAAGGTGCCCTCATCAGTCGGCACCACGGTGCGGAAAGCTGATCCTGATAACGTCTGACAATCCGTGCAATGACAAATAACGACCTTCGCGGGATCAACCTCGGCTTTGTATCGGATGTTTCCGCAATGACAGCCACCATCGACTTTCATGATCCGGCTCCTCGCGTCGATCTAGGGTCAGAACTCATTAATCCTTGCGCGTCAACAATACGATATTGAATTCGTATTGGGGGAAGACCGATGAGCAGGAATCTGTTCTGGCTCAGCGACGGGCAATGGGCTCGGATTGAACCGCATTTGCCGACGGATGTGCGCGGCGTCGAGCGAGCAGACGACCGCCGCGTGATCAGCGGGATCATACACGTGCTCAAGTGCGGCTGCCGCTGGTGCGATTGCCCAGAAGCTTATGGTCCGCCGACGACGATCTATAACCGCTTTGTGCGCTGGGCACGGCGTGGCATCTGGGAAAATCTGTTCCGAGAGCTTGCTGAGAACGGGCGCTCCGCAGACACGCAGATGATCAACTCTACGCATGTCAAAGCGCACCGCTCGGCAGCGGGCGGAAAAGGGGGGAGCAAAAGCAGGCTGTTGGCCGCTCGCGCGGAGGGCGCAACACGAAGATCCACGCACTCGCAGATGCTAAAGGGCGACTTATCGCCATTCTGTTGACCGGGGGTGAAGCGCACGATTGTCCGGTCGCGGAGCGCCTCATCCGTCGCGTGAAGCCGTCGAAACGCATGCTCGGCGACAAAGCCTACGACAGCGCCGAATTGCGCGAGGAACTGGATGAGCGCGGAACAAAGCCCGTCATTCCCAACCGCAGTAACAGGAAGCAGCCGTTTAGTTTCAGCAAGCGCCTCTACAAGCTGCGCTGGCGCATCGAGAGCGCGTTCAACAGGCTGAAAGACTTCAGGCGCATCGCAACGCGATACGATAGGTCGGCTCGGAATTACTTGGCCTCTGTCTGTCTCGCCGCAGCTCTTGTATGGTGGATTTAATGAGTCTGGACCCTAGCGGTTTTTGATCGTCCGACGCCGTGCTGCGGCCCTAAGGAGCGATCAGCACTTCCGCAATGGGTGGTCAAAAACGGAAGTGGCGGTCCTGAAATCCGACTTCCGTTGCACGCCCGAGACCGGACATCGCCGACCAGGCTGGCCATGTCGGTTTCGTGCCAGATTCAGACATCAGAGCAGCACAGGAGACAGCGTTTTGTATGTCGAAACCTGACTTCGTTCCGTATTGCTGGCTCAGTTCGCTACGGCGAAGCTAATGCAATTGGCTCTCAGCATTTGAATCTCTGCTAGTATGCATGTCGGCTTTCGCGCTGGTGGCGTCGTGTACCGAAGTCATGCGCCGGCTTTCTAATTCGTACATTTGGCTGTAAATTGCGCGTTGAGACTGACGGCGATCCACAGGAATTAGAAAGGGGATGTTATGAGGAAAACGCTTCTACCTGTCGCATTTTGTCTTGCGCTGCCGGCTTTTCTGGCGCCCGGGACAAGCGTAGTATCGGCTCAACAACAGACCGTGACATTCGTGTGCCCCTTGCCTGCCGGACACGTGTGCCAGTTTACGGTCCGTACCGCTGCTTCACCAATAAGTTTCGCCCTGCCTTCGGGCGAACGAAACGAACTAGCTGGTATCACTCCAGTTAGTGATAAATACTGTCTTTGTGATCCTGGCCCCGTGACTCCTGATTGCACGGCGCCCCGGATCGACCATTGGTGCTTAGGTTTTTGGGCGGACGTAGTGGCGGGCCCAAACCCCCCAAAATAACGCCAACGGAAACGGATGAACGCTTGCGTTCCATTCGTCGTGTTTGACGCTTGGCGCTCCCACATGCGCAGACACAAATAAAACGCCCCGGGGCGATGCCGGGGCTAAGGTCAGCTATGGGCGCCCGAATTTAGAAGTCCGGACCGAATACGTCCTGGTTGAACTGGGCTCCCGCATCATCACTCTCCATACTGTTGATCATATTTTGCTCGGGGCTCGAAGAGCCGCCGGGGGCGCCAGAAAACATGGCGTCGGCCGGCAACGCCCCGAATTTGACCTGATATTTACTCATCGCCGCAACGCTGCCGACATAGGCGCAGGTGCATCCCGAGGGATCGGCGTAGACGTAGTAGGTGCGACCTCCCTTGTTCCGCGAAACGAATTGGTTGGCTGGAAACGCCATGAGGCGTGTCATCATGTCCGGCGTCGTGGCGGCGATGGGGTTGAATCCGGACGATATCAAATTCTGTCCTGTGGTTTGCTGGGCGTAGCCGGAAGTGCCGGAGGCAAGCAGCAGAACAATTGTAATCGCCCGTATCGATCTGAATGGCAATTGCATACCTCCTGGCTCATTTATATGCGCCCGACAATCTCTCATCCTTCAAGAGCACATCGATCGCCGTGATGATCTTAACGTCCGGATGTGCCTTACAATAAACAATCACTTCATGTTCGAACACTTTGGCGCGCGTGACGTGGATGTAGTGCTTCTTTGCAAGACCATTGTACCAGCCGCTGTACCAGGTGGTCAGCATATCGGCATCCTCCTGAAATGTTCCTGCGAGCTGGGAGCACATCAGGGTTTGAACATCGATAAATCCATTCGAGTCGGTGTAAGCACTAAGCGGTACTTGCGCCTGAGCATTCGATCCCGCGAACATGAGACCGGTCGTTACGAGAAGCAGGAGTTTGCGCATCAAATCTCTCCAGATGTGTGTATGTCATGTTGCCTCCATTGGGCAACACAGAACAACAGGCGGTTCGATTGGCTGGCAGTAGCATCCGATACGCTATCGGTCGACGATTGCACGCGTCTGACTTGACTTAGCATGGCAGATCATCAGATTTGGTTGAGCAAGGCAGCCGGTGTTTTGAAGGATGAAGGTAACGGGGCGCGGCGCGGCTCGTACGACCTACGTCCGTGCCCAACAAGATCCCGCCCTGGTCGAAGCCGATCGGCGCTAAGCTAGAACTTCCGGCATTTGGAGCCATCTTCATGATAAGAATGCCACTCTGGCTTCGCGTCGTGGCGCTCATTGGCGTAATCATTTTTGGGACCGGCGCAGGACTCCTTGCATACCGTTGGTATTCCCATCCGGTGACATTGACCCTGGCGGTCGGCTCGATCGACGGCGAGGCTGCCAACGCAATGTCAGCGATAGCAAGCGAGCTCGTTTCGACGAACGCTCCGGTGCGGTTTAAGATTGTCGACAGCGGCACGGCGCTTGAGGCCGCTAACGCTTTCTCCGCGGGTAAAGTCGATCTCGCTGTGGTTCGCGGCGACGTCGGCGACTTGTCGCAAGCGCAAGCTGTCGTCGTCGTCAGCCATGTGGTCGTACTGATCATCGCGCCGCCGGGATCGTCCATCGACAGCATAGATGGCCTAAAGGGACGCACGGTCGGCGTGGTCGGCGGCGTAGCGAACGCCAAAATTGTCGATGTGCTAACCAGGGAATATGATCTGGCGAACGCAAAAGTCGTGTTCAAGAACCTTGCTTTGACGGATGTCCGGCAAGCCATTCAGTCAAAACAGGTCAGCGCCCTGCTTGTCGCGATCCCCCTCGCCGAAAAATATCTCTCGCTTGTTCGCGGATTTTTTCAACTGGACCATAAAAAGGCGCCGGTGCTGATCCCGATCGAGTCCGCGGCAGCAATTGCAGAGGCCGAACGTGCCTTTGAAAGCTTCGAGGTCCCGAAGGGCACGCTGCGGGGATCGCCGCCCGTCCCGGAAGATGACCTGACGACCTTGAGGACCTCCCTATACCTCGTTGCGCACAAGAAGCTCGGCAAGGATCTGGTAACCAGCCTCACGCAGGCGATCATGAGCGTGCGCAGGAATCTCCTGCGCGAGCAGCCGATTTTCGGGCAGATCACCGCACCCAGCACCGACCAGGATGCCTACCTTCCACTGCACCCCGGAGCGGCAGCCGTCTACAACAGCACCACGCAGAGTTTCATGGATGAATACGGCAACTGGATCTATTTGACGCCTATGGTGCTTGGAGGTATTGCTTCCGTCCTCGCGGCGGCCTGGAAGTTTCTCGGGGTCGGGCAGCCCGAAGTCAGACAAGGTCCTCTGGATACTCTCTATGGCCTCGCGCGGCAAATACGCGGCGTCAATACCGAAACCGAGCTGTCGAGCATCGAAGAAGAAATTGACAACATCCTCAGGACGGAACGCCTCAAGGCCGAAGATGACGATGAAACTGCGGTCGATGCAGCCACGTTGAACGTGGTTGCCCACCGTTTGGAGAACCTGATTCATGACCGACGCGTGATTCTTGCGACAAGACCCCCGGTCGCTTCCGTAGCAAAGGACAAGCGCGCCCCACAGTCGTAATCAGCCTGCCTCGCACGCGCCCGGTTCGGGGAGATGCCGCCCGCCCCTTCAATACCATATCCGCTTCAAGTGGCTCTGTGTCCGAAGGGAGCGCGGTCCATTTTTGGAGCATCTTATTGCGGTCAGCAGAGCTTGAGTAGTTTGAAATGAATGCGCGGTAGCCGAAGGACAATCTCTTGATTCAAAATCCGATGATGGTCGCACTGATCTGCTTCTGCTTCATCCTCGCCGGGACCTTAGTTGGCGTCGGGCTTCGGAGTCGTCTGCCTGAGCATCATTTAAGCAAGGAATCGGAGGGCGTCGTCAAATTGGGCGTTGGGCTGATTGCGACTTTGTCGGCTCTGGTTCTCGGTCTGCTCATCTCATCCGCCAAGAGCACCTATGATGTGAAGGTGAGCGAGGTGAACCAGATCACGGCCAACATTATTATGATCGATCAATTGCTGTCCGAATATGGGCCGGACGTTAGACCCACACGTGAAGAGTTGCGGAGCAGTGTGAAGGGGATGGTCCAAAAACTGTGGAACGAAAGGAACGAGAAATCCGCCAATCCGAGTGCGTTCACGCCGACTGCCGCCAGCGTGGAGACATGGCGCCTGGTCCATAGTCTCCCGACGCAAACCGAGATGCAACGCGGCTTGAGCGGCCAGATTACCGAGGCTGCAAAAAGTCTCGCACAGTTGCGTTTGTTACTGTTCGCCCAGAGTGGGCGTTCGATTCCTGCGCCCTTTCTCTTCATCCTCGTCTTTTGGCTAGCGGTCATTTTTGCGAGCTTTAGCCTTTTCGGGCCGATGAACACCACCGTGCTTGCCTTCACGTTTCTATTCGCGCTGTCGGCAGCGGGCGCGATTTTTTTGATCTACGAACTCGACAGTCCTTTCACGGGAATGCTCCAGATATCAAGAACAACAATGCTGAACGCACTTGGAACACTGCCGCCCTGAGCAAATTCCGTGCCCCAGGAACCGATCGGGGCGCATGTCCGAGTTGGGTCAATCGCTACCGAAATGGGGTGTCGGCGTCACGTCCGCTTCTCCCCCGTTAGCGACCGAACGGCGGACATCGCAGGAGGTCCGTTTGGTGCCATTGGACTAAACCGCTCGCGCGGTAGGGGCTGCGGCTGGCAGCACAGCCAATAGGATAGCGCGTCAGGGCGTCCTGTCTTGAGATGAGGGGTTCTTCACAACCTCCATCAAGACAGGAGCATCCCTCATGACCGATAAGGCCATAAGCCCGCTGCGGCAGCGCATGATCGAAGACATGACGATCCGCAAGTTAGCGCCGAAGACCCAACATGACTACGTGCAGCGGGTCAAGCACTTCGCCGGCTTCCTCGGCCGCTCGCCCGATACAGCGAGCTTCGAAGACGTGCGCCGCTAACAGCTTCATCTCGCATCAAGTGGGGGCCGGTATTCCGACCATCAACCAAAGCGTTTCGACATTGCGGTTCTTTTTCAAGATCACGCTTGGGCGTGCCGACATCGTGAACCACACCCAGTTTGTCCATCAGCCACGCAAGCTGCCAGTGGTGCTGAGCCCGGAGGAAGTCGCGCGTTTTCTCGATGCAGCACCGGGGCTCAAATACAAGGCGGCATTGAGTGTGGCCTATGGGGCCGGATTGCGCGTGTCCGAGGTGGTCGCGCTGAAGGTATCCGACATCGACAGCAAGCGCATGGTAATCCGGATCGAACAGGGTAAGGGCCAGATCGCTACGTGATGCTTTCGCCGCATCTGCTTGAGCTGTTGCGCGCCTGGTACAACGCGGCACGCCCGCAGGGCTGGCTGTTTCCCGGAATGAACCCGATCAACCCGATGACGGCACGCCAGCTCAGGCGCGCCTGCGATACCGCGGCCCGCATGGCCGAGATCGGCAAGCAGGTGTCCCCGCATACCCTTCGCCACAGCTTTGCGACGCATCTTCTGGAGCAGAACACCGATATCAGGGTGATCCAGGTTTTGTTGGGGCACGCCAAGCTCGACACCACGGCGCTTTATACCCTCGTCGCCACCAAGACGATCGGCGAAGTCATGAGCCCGCTCGATCGCATCACGGGCAAGCTCAAGGAGGGCATCGAACCACCCGCCTGAAGCGTGGCGCGTGTCGCGTCCATCGCTGGAGATCGCGGATATCTTCCGCGGCCACGGCCCGGCGTGGCGCCGGGCCAATGCCGGCCATGTCAGCCTCGGCCAATTGAAGGTGATGTCGGCAATCGAGAACTGCCGCACCGCAGCGCTCGGCGGCCATGTCGCGCGCCGCGAGAACGAGACGTGCGCTCACACTCAGATCTCGTACAACTCTTGCCGCAACCGGCATTGCCCGAAGTGCCAGGGTGCCACAGCAAAGGACTGGCTGGCCGCGCGCGAGGCCGATCTGCTGCCGGTGCCGTACTATCATGTGGTGTTCACGCTGCCGGCGGCAGTCGCCAACATCGCCTACCAGAACAAGACCGTCATCTACGACCTGCTGTTCAAGGCCTCGGCCGAGACCCTGATCACCATCGCGGCCGACCCAAAGCACCTCGGCGCCCGCGGCGGCATCACTTCCGTGCTGCACAGCTGGGGCTCGGCCATGACCCATCATCCGCACGTCCACATGATCGTGCCGGGCGGCGGCATCTCGCTCGATGGCGAGCGTTGGGTGGTGTGCCGCCCCGGCTTCTTCCTGCCGGTGCGCGTGCTCTCGCGCCTGTTCCGCCGGCTGTTCCTGGAGAGGCTGCTCGCCGCCCACCAAGCCGGCCACCTGAAGTTCTTCGGCGGTCACGCCGCTCTCACCGACCCGCAGGCGTTCGCGGATCATCTGGCTCCGCTGCGCCAAGCCGAATGGGTGGTCTATGCCAAGCGTCCGTTCGGCGGCCCACAGGCCGTGCTGGCCTATCTGTCCCGCTACACCCACCGCGTCGCCATCGCCAACAGCCGGCTGGTCGCCTGCGACCGCAACGGCGTGACCTTCCGATGGAAGGACTATCGCGCTGAAGGTCGTGATCGCCAGAAGGTCATGACACTGGCCACCGCCGAGTTCATCCGCAAATTCCTGATCCACGTCCTGCCGCAAGGCTTCCACCGCATTCGCCATTACGGCCTGCTTGCCAACGGCACCCGCGCCGACAACATCGCTCAAGCCCGCCGCCTGCTGGACGTGCCGGCGGCACAGCCCGAGACCGGCGATACCAGTTGCGCCGAGACCGACGAACTCAAGCCGCCCTCGCACCCGTGTCCATGCTGCGGCGGCCGCATGATTATCATCGAGAGGTTCCGGCGCGGTTCCTCGCCGCGCTACCGTCCGGCGACTTCCACCGCCGTGATCAGGATCGACACATCATGATCAAGATCGGTGCGCGGCAAAATCATAAGACTGCCCGTCTGCTTCGCCGGCTCTCGACCAGCAATGACCAGACTCGCCCTCGCGCCACCCTCGATAGCCGTCGTGTCGTTCGATCACCGCTGCACGACTCCGATTCCGCATGTCGCGACCGGCCGACCGAGCTCGTCGGTTCATCGGTCGCCTTCCAAAAAAACATTCATCGCACCTCGGCAACACACCGCCAGCGTCGAAATCCCCATAGCGTCTGACGCAAGACCTCGTCACACCTCCCGCGGTTTCCTTGTATGGGGCTTTTTTTGTCAAGGAGTTTCCAGAGCGGCAAATCTTTTGTCCTTCGTCAGTTTCTTTGTTCGATCTCAAAGCCCGTTTCTTCGTCCTGACCCGCGGTTCGCTGACGTCGTCGCGCGCAGAAGCTGTCAAGGTTGGCCGCCGCACCAACCTTGCGGCATGCTCCGAGCTTGCCAGGCCATACCTTGACAGCTTCGAGCACGACGGCACGCTTGTGCGATCGGGATGACGATCAGAGGGGAGCCCGCTTTCGGGCGCGGATCGGTCGCGCCACAACCTTGTATTCGGTGGGTCCAAGGACCCGAACCATGATGCAGTCATACGCATCGGCAGCGAAGCTCCGAAGCGGCGGACCCATTCTCCCTTTCGGCATTGAAAGCCAAGGAAACACGTCGGGATTCCGCCACCTCGAACCGTCATCGGCGACCCGTCACCAGTGGACGGACCGGGCCGAAACTGTTGGGTGTCCTTCAGTGACCTCCGTTCATTATGCCGGCCGCAGAACGACGCCGTCCGGCACCACGCCCTCCCGCACGAGACGCCACAGGGCGATCAGTAGCTTGCGCGCCAAGGCCACGATCATGGTCTTGCGAGTGCCGCGGGCGCTCTCGGTGCGGGCTCGGAACCACTGCGCCAAGGTGCTATCCTTCTGGAACATGAGAAATCGCCACGCCAATTGGATCATGCCTCGTCGAACCCGAGCGTTGCCGGAACGGGTCAGCCCTTTCTCCCGACGTTTTCTGCCGCTCTCGTCGGGCGAGCCCGTGAGGCCGGCATAACGCGCTACGGCTCGTCGGTCGCGCATGCTTCGCGACAGTACCTCCTGAACCAGCATGTCGGCCGTCTCGACACCAACCCCGATCACCCGCGCCAACAGGCGCACCATTGCGTGTGGTCCATCACTGGGCGCTTGCTTGAGACGCTCCAGGCGAGCGTCCTCGATCTGCCTTATCTGATCACTGACAAGCCGCCGGCGCACCATGTCGCGACGCAGCTCAGCCAGGGTATTGGGCGGGATCGGCTCGCCCTCAGGGGTGCGCAAGCCGTCAAGGCGTTCGGCGGCCTTCTTCAGCTTGGGATTGAAGCCGCGGATGCCGAGGCGGATCAACGTTGCTTTCATTCGGTTGACGATCCGACTTTGCTCTCCGACGAGGCTCTCGTGCTCGCGGTTGGGCCGCTTGGCATCTTCGTCCTTGGTTGTCGGGATCGCTACCATCTTGCAGTGATCACGCTCACCGCGCAGCCAGCCGAGAAAAGAGCGTTTGAGCAGCTCGGTGTCGAGCCGATCGGTCTTGGCACGCCGGTGCTCGCGCGACACCGCCACACTCGATGCGTGAATGACGTGGGCCTCAATGTCGCGTGCACTGAGCCAGCGCGCCAGCCAGAAGCCGTCACGGCCGGCCTCGAAAGCGACAGCGATGCGTTTGATCCGATGCCCTGCCTTCACCGCTTCCTCTCGCCATCGAAGCAGCAAATTCAGCAAGGCACTCTCGTCGACCGCGAGCTTCTTCAACGGCTGGCGTTCGACGCCAGGCACGATGCCGGCGACGAGCCAGCTCGACAGGCTCAGTTCGATAACGGCTATCAGCGTGCCGTCCAGATCGAGCGGGCTCGGGGATCGGCTCAGATCGTTCAACTTCTGCATGGGGCGCTCCATCGGTTCACATCAGCAACGATGGATGCAATATCCTCGCCGCCGCCCCATAGCATCTCCCTTGGAGGTTTGCGTACGCCGACCCCGGTGCCCGCCGCGCCACCGTCATGGGGCCGGCATCCGCAAACCTTCACAATAACGGAAGTGGGGCGGCTTATTCGATCACCTCGTCGGCACGCGCGCTAAACGTCGCCGGAAACTCGAAGCCGATCGCCTTTGCCGTCTTAAGATTGATGACCATCTCGAACCTTACTAGCTGCTGTACCGGTAAATCAGTAGATCACCGGGTTTCGCGCCTTTGAGAATGTCCGCAAGAAGCGTGATGAAATCGCGCCGACGCATTCACCATCCAGACAAGGCGCCATGCTGTAACTTAAGCCTAACATTTTGGGGCTGGGTCGCTACAAGAGAGATGGCTCTGCCGTGAACTGGCTTCCGTCATTAACGCATTGATAACCGATATTCCTAACGTGAACTCCACGCTCGAATTGTATCCATGTCGGCCGGGGAGCGCAAAAAATGCTGCATAGAATTCCCAGCAAAAACTCCGTTGGTCGCACAGGAACGGTCGAAACAACCAATTTAATCAATAGCGACTTACCTAGCCGCCGCGATCCAATTCGCTGGCTTGTCGGTTGTGGTTTTCTGCTGATTGCGGCAATTGCAATCGGTACCGTGGCAATGATCAGTAATTTCCGTGAGCGTGCGCTTGAAAACGGCAAACGCGAGCTGGAAAATACGGTGCTGCTGCTGGCTCGCCACTTTGATCAACAGCTAGACGATGTTGAGGCTCCCTTAAACGACCTTATCGGACAAATACATCTGGCCGGCATAGCGTCTCCTGACGACTTCAAACGGCAGATGTCCACTCCCGAAATGCACTTGTTGCTAAAAGCTAAGGTCAGTGGGTTTTCCGAAATCGCTGGCATAAACGTCTATGACGCAGAGGGAACCCTAATCAATTCGTCAGTAGTGCCGGTCGTTCCAGTCGTCAACATCGCCGATCGCGCCTATTTTAAAGCTCTCAAATCAAGCTCTGAGCCCGCGCAGCACCAGATCGAACTGGTGCGAAGCCGTTTTTCCGGGGGCTGGAGAACAGTCATCGCCCGTAAAGTAGTTGGACCGAATGGCGAATTTCTAGGCATCATTTCGCGAGCAATTGCACCGGCCAAATTTGAAGGTTTCTTTTCGTCAGTTGCACTCGGAAAAGATGCAGCAATTTCCATGCATGATCACGATGGAGCTTTGCTAGCGCGCTTTCCTCATGTCGAAGAGATCATCGGCAAGAATTTTAAAACGGGTTCAACCCCTCAGGCGCACTTGTTGAACTTGGACCACGGCACCACGGAGCTGATCAGTCCAGTCGACGGTCAGGAGCGACTGGTCGCCATTCGGAGCCTGGGTCGATTTCCCCTGTCCGTCGTGGCGACAACGACTACAGCGTCGGCGCTCGCCGATTGGCGAACCCAGACTAGATTTTTAATTGCCGTAGCCGGCCTGTCCGCTATGATTATAGGTGTCACTCTGACCCTTATCGTCCGGCTGCTGTCGCGGCAACACCAGTCAGTGCAAAGACGGCTGACATTGGAAAAGCAGCGCCTCGATACCGCTGTCGACAATATGACGCAGGGCCTGACGCTATTTGATCAATCCAAGCGGCTCATCGTTTGCAACCAGCGATATATTGAGATGTATGGGTTGTCACCCGATGTGGTGAAGCCAGGCTGCAGTTTTCGCGATCTGATCGCACATCGAGTCGACGTTGGCTCGCTTCAAGGTGATATCGATGAACACTGCTCCCGCATTTTGGAGCATGTTGCGCGCGGCGAAAGCACCATCATCAATGCTCCAGATGGACGCTCGGTCCAGGTATCGCATCGGCTTGTGCCTAATGGCGGATGGGTCGCCACGCATGAGGATATCACCGAACGGATGCGCCATGAAAAGGATGTCTTTGAGCAGGCTACCGAACTGGCGCGCACAAACATGCGGTTCAATGCTGCCTTGAGCAATATGTCTCAAGGAATCAGTATGTTTGACCAGCATAAGCAGATGGTCGTCTGGAATGACCGCTACGCGGAAATTTATCGCTTTCCGATCACTTTGTTGAAAGTGGGAACCCATGTGAATGACCTTGCGGAAGATCTAGTCGCTCGCGGCATTCTCAAGGGTGAGACAAATCAATCCGCCATTGAGAAGAAGCTTGGCAGAATGGATCGGCTCTCGACTAACTCCAGCCGGGTTGAGGAGCTTTCGGATGGGCGTTTCATATTGATTTCCAGGCAGCCAACGGCGGACGGGGGCTGGGTTGCGACGCACGAAGACATTACCGAAAGGCGGCGCGCGGAGGCTGAGATCGTCCATCTGGCGCGGCATGACGTGCTGACGGGACTTGCCAACCGGGCAGAATTCAGTCGGAGGCTCGAAGAAGCGAGCAAGCGTCTAAGGCGGAATGGTGGCACCGTCACCGTCATGATGCTCGACCTAGATAAATTCAAGGCCGTCAATGACACGCTGGGGCACCCCGCCGGCGACCAATTGTTGGTTGAGGTCGCCCGACGCTTAAAATCTTCGGCGCGCGAGACGGATGTACTGGCGAGGCTAGGGGGCGACGAATTCGCGATCCTCCAGGAAGGTGGACCCAGTCAGCACGAGGGCGCAATCGCCCTCGCGCTGAGGATTATAAATGCCATCGCTGGGCCTTTTGATCTCGATGGCCATGAGGCTTGCATCGGAACCAGCATTGGAATCGCGCTGGCCCCAGAGCACGGCGTTGAACCCGAGAATTTGCTTAAGAGAGCCGACCTCGCGCTCTACAGCGTCAAGGCCAACGGAAGAAATGACTTCCGGGTGTTCCAGACTGAAATGCTCGATATTGCCAATACTCAACAGTCCGCGGAAGGCGAATTGCGGGACGCGGTGGCGCGGGAAGAGTTTGAGCTACATTACCAGCCTGTGGTCGACGTTAGAACCCGACAGCTCTGCGGTGTTGAGGCACTGGTTCGCTGGCGGCACCCGATCAAGGGCCTCATTGGGCCGGACCAATTTATCCCGCTCGCAGAATCAACAGGCCTGATCGTGCCACTCGGCGATTGGGTTCTACAGCGGGCCTGCACGGATGCAGCTTCATGGCCTGCGCATATTAAGGTCGCGATCAATCTCTCATCGGTTCAGTTCAAGAAGGGGAACCTGTTCGACGTCATCCTATGCACTCTGGTGGAGACCGGTTTTGCGCCGGAACGTCTTGAGCTCGAGATCACCGAAACCGCCCTTCTTGAGGACCAGGAAGCGCATCTAGCGACCATCCGGCAGCTGAAGAATCTTGGAATCTCCATGACGCTCGATGACTTCGGCACGGGATATTCTTCAGTAAACTATCTGACTATTTATCCGTTCGACAAGATCAAGATCGACAAGTCTTTCACGCAAGGCGTTCTCAATCGACGTGATTGCAAGGCGGTGGTCGCCTCGACGCTTGCGCTGGCGCAGGGCCTTGGCACAGTAACGACGGCTGAAGGAGTCGAGACCGAGGAGCAGCTCGAATATATGCGAGAGGCAGGGGTAGATCTGGTACAGGGCTATCTGCTTGGACGGCCCGTCCCAGTCTCTCAGCTCGACATCCACGATGCAAACTTGCACAAAGAAATGGTGGCGTAGCGGTAAGACGCAAAATTCAAGCAACTTTCCGTCGCCCATTGGGCAATGGGCATGGCCCTGCAATCAATCTGATTGACCAGCTTCAGGGCATAGAAGAGGGTTGCTGGTGAGTTTAGCTGGCAAAGGCTTTTGGGCCAATTAAACTGCAAAGATAGTTAACAGCCCCCTTCCAAATTAGGCGGCAACAATCCCGCAAACCGCAACCCTCTGGCAAAGCCAACCATTTCATTGGCGGAACGATTCGCTAGTCCGCACCCATTTAGGAAAATGATTTCATTTCACGGATATCTTGTGAGCACAGGTTTTCTGTAGCCCGCGCAAAATGCGCGAAAAGTGCTTGATCCATTCATTTTGCTAGAGCGGCTAGACCGCTTATTTTTAAAGATGGGATTTGCATAGATGTCTTATGGAGACAGACAGAGCCAGCGTGTCGATTTCGAACGCGGCGTCCATGTCTACATCATGGGGATTGATGGAACTTGGCGTCGAGACTGTATGATGATCGACGTGTCACAAACGGGCGCGCACTTATGCGTCGAAGGCTCAGTCGAAGGACTGGACCTCAAGGAATTTTTCTTGCTTCTGTCGTCGACAGGTTCGGTCTATCGCCGCTGCAATTTGGTGCGCGTCGCCGGAGATCAGATCGGCGTCCAGTTTCTGGAAAAAGACGCGGCTAAACCTTTGAAACGAAAGCCAACTGCCGAGACCGTCTGAACCCCTCACGCCCTGCGGCCCAGGTGACCGGCAATCCTCGGCCCACTATGTTTTGGAATGTGCGTGCCCCGTTAATGCCAAATGATTTTGGATTCAATTTGCTCGGATTTCCGAGTGGAGTGGGGAGATGAGTGGGCGCTAATCCAAATTATTTGTATTTATCTATCGTTCGGCCAAATCCGAAATGAAGGTGGCCTATGTCCGACGAACCAGATAATCCAGCCAATGGGAGTGTACCAGTGCCGTTGGTCCTGCCCAACCACTCGCGAACCCCCATTCGAGCAATCTCGAAATGGGCTGGTAAAAACTTGCCGGCAATCATTGCTATCGTTATCGCGATCTCCGCGACTTCGGCATATTTCGCTTATCAGTCGAAAAACACCGGTCTAAGACGCCCCGACATGCAAAGTCGAAATGACCGACCAGCAATCGCCATCACGAACGCCGACGTCGAGGGCTTCGGTGACGAAAAAATAAACTTGTCGCTCCAATTTAAAAATCTTGAGGTAAAAACCGCGTACTCGTTGGCCATAGTCGTCGTCGGTTTCGATCCCAAAACCGAAGGGGCACGACATTTAGCACACATCGCAGGCACCGCTCCCATGCGGCACGACATTTCGTTCACCCAAAGCGCTTTCATCAAGCGCTCTGAGATGCCACCCGTTTTGGTCCTTTGCTTGCTCTATGCGGATGAAGATAAGCAAGGGTTCAGCGAGCACCTATACTATGATGCACCCGACGCATCAAAAATCAGTGGGCGCATCGAGCTAAGAAAGCTAGCTCCCGTGGCGTATAATCGCGTCGATGATCTAAAAATTTGTCGGATATAATCGCGCCAAGTTGTGAAATCATCGATCATGCCAAGCGCGACCTGATGTTCGCGGTAGGGACGCTCATTACTGAGCGCCCACCGGGTCGCCGGAGGCGGTCGCCCACCCCCGGCTCCCACAGAACGTAGCGTGCGGATTTACCGCACTACGCTCTTCGGCAGTTGATTCACAGCACTGCAAGAGCCTGCAGCTCCGGGTAACGGAGGCGCAGCTTTGGTCTCAGTAACGGCGTCCGTTCTTTGATCTGGTTAAACATGCTCCAGTTGAGGGCCCGTCCGGCCCAGCTGCGGCTGCGCAACATCCGATGCCAGTAACGCTCCACGGCGCGGTACACCTTGGCGAGACACCGAAGATTTCCGGCGACGCCGTAGTAGGCATAATGGCCGCGCAGGAAGGCGTTGATTTCGCCTACCTGGTCACTGATCGTTTGATGTCGTATTTGCTGCATTAGCTCTTGCAGAGACGTAAGGCTGCGCCGTAGCCGAGATTTCTCGGTGCGCATCCCAACCTTGAAGTTACCTTTTCGGTTTCGCGTGCAATAGAGCGTCAGACCCAGAAAGTAGATTGTTTCCGGGCGGTTTCTGCCGCGTTTGCCAGCGTGTCTTTGCGCGAACCGACCAAACTCGACCAACTTGGTCTTGGTCGGCTCCAGAGTGAGGCCGAACTTCCCCAACCGTAGACGCAAGGCATCCTGTACGCGGATGGCGTCCGATCGATATTGGAAACAGATCACAAAGTCATCGATGTAGCGCACCAGTCGGGCTTGGCCCCGCAACCGGCCCTTCACCACGCGTTCAAACCAGAGGTCGAGAACGTAATGAAGGTACACGTTGCTCAGCAGCACGCTAATCGATCCACCTTGCGGGGTTCCCTGCTCGCTCGGATGAACCGCTCCATCTTCCAAGACGCCCGCTTTCAACCAACGCCGGATCAAGCCGATCAGGCGCGGATCGCCTACTCGATGTTCGACAAATCGGAGGACCCAATCATGATTGAGACTCCCGAAGAAGTTCTTCAAATCCGCCTCCAGCACCCAGCCGATCATGCCGCCGGCGATGACCTCATTGAGGGTCGCCAGGGCATGATGAGCGCTGAGCTTCGGTCTGCCGCCGAACGAGCAGGGCAAGAAGTCCTGTTCGTAAATAGCGGACAGCACCTCAGCCGTGGTGCGTTGGAGCGCCCGGTCGGAGACAGTTGGAACCCCGAGGGGGCGTTTCTCCGTCTTGCCAGGCTTGGGGATATAGACCCGCCGAATATTAGGCGCGCGATATCCCTGGCGGTGGATGGATTGGAGCATCGGCTCTATCCAGTCCTCGAAGCTCTCCTTCGCCGCCTCCACCGTCTGACCATCCACCCCGGCGGCGGATCGCTTCGGAATCTTTCGATAGATTCTCCAGCACCCGGTCGCGCGTGATGTGATGGGCCAGCGAGGTGAAGCGGAGATTTGACTCCCCGCGAGCTTTCACTGCTATCTGTTCAAGTTTCGTTTCCATGGTCAGCTGATCTTCTCTTTGAATAGAAGGCCGTGTCTCCCGTTGAATGGAGCCCATGTCGCCCAAGAACAATTCAACTACCGCTGACCGCTTCCCCATGTAGCCGGCTTTCCCGACCGCAGAGTACTATCAGTCAGTCTGACTTCCACCCGGTCATCAGACCCTTCTCACCTTTTCGGCTTGGCAGGTCCTACAGGCTTGCGCCTGAACCGGTTGGATCTCCCTTGTTCACGTCAACGCCTTTGGTTGCATGCTGGCGGTACGAACCCCGGGAGCACCTCCGACCGCTCGCGAAGACGCGGTCTTTGATTCCGCCTTCCCCCTTTGCGGGACAGGGTCGGCTACTCCGATCACGATCGATTTCGGGGCTATTTTCCCGTTCACTTCATTCCGGCCTACAACCTCCCTGTCTACGCTTCGCAGCGACCGTTATCGGACGCCACGCAAGACTCGGTTCGCGGCTGCTCGCTAGGCTTTGCCGCGGCCGTCATCTCAGACGGCAGACTTCAACGCGCTTACAAGGCGCAACCCGCACAGATCCGTGCGGGCCCAATTCAGGCACACGGCTCCCACCTCGGGTGTGTAACGGCGCATCGTGATATTCTCACAAAATTCCGTATGCGCGTCAGCGCCTGTGACACGGTTCCCCGGTACTGTGCCCGGCCCGTGCTTTGCTGACTCACATTCCCCTCGGCCCCTGCCCTTGGCTCCACCAACTCCGCTGCCGGTTGCCCGGCATTGTTCGTCGGCTTCACAGCTACTATGGCGGGGTCAGACTTCTCATGATCGTACATCATCGGCTACGGCTCCTCGCCTTCCCGACACGGACCAGTGCAGCACGCATGCTGGCGCTGGTCGACCAAGAGATCTCCCGGTTCCCGAGCAAAGAGCGTCCGCACATGCCAGTGTCTACGACCACGCCGGGCCGTCTGGGCGCTCGCGTTATCGCGCCCATCCGTGTTGCCTTCCGTCAGCAGAACGACGTCGGCACCCAGGATGAGGGTACTTTCGCGGCTCAATGGCTGGCCTATGCGCTCCCCTGTCAACGCTTCGCCGATGCCCTCGCGGGCATCTGCGCATGACTCGGGGTCGATGCGGTTCGCTACTCCTTCATCGTGATGGACTTGCACCATCTACTCCTTGCCGGTCTCCCGGCGTACTCCGCTTGTCCCCCGATAGCAGAAGTAAAGCTGACATCGCGCCAAGTCCGTTTCGTGCCAGGAAGAGACTCATGCACTGCAGCAATTTTGACGCTGTCAGTCGGTGAAACGGGTCTCGCCGATTACCTTTGGCTCGCGCGCGGCAGGACGATCTTAAACTCTGTGAACGCTCCTGGCTCCGTCTCGACATCGATGCTGCCACCGTGTTGTTTTACGATGATGTCGTGGCTCATCGACAGGCCAAGCCCGGTACCTTCGCCGGAAGGCTTAGTCGTGAAGAATGGATTGAAAATTTTCTCTTTGACTCCTTCTGGGATCCCCGTTCCGTTGTCGCGAATGCGGATCTCAACCTTGTCTCCGAGGTTCTTCGTCGCAGCAGAAAGCATTGGCTCAAAGCCGTCACCGACTTCCGCTCTACGTTTCGTCGTGGCGTAGAATCCATTCGATATCAGATTGAGTAGTACTCGCGTGATTTCTTGCGGATAGATATCAGCCATGCCGACGGACGGATCGAGATCGCGCTGGAAGGCGATACTGAAGCCTGCCTTTTCTGCTCGCGCACCGTGATAGGCCAAGTTCAGGCTCTCATCGACTATCGCGTTAATGTCAGTAGGCCGATGCTCACCGGAACCTTCGCGAGAGTGCTGCAGCATGTTTTTCACAATGGAGTTAGCGCGCTTGCCGTGTTGAACAACCTTTTCGAGGTTGCTCTTCAGCGTTTGCGCTAGCTCTTCTAGTTCGCCGCGTGTTTTCTTGTCGAGAGTAGCCCCCGTAAGCACGTCGTTCATTTCTCCGACCAATTCCGCCGATAGCGCCGAGAAATTGTTGACGAAATTGAGCGGATTCTTGATTTCGTGGGCAATCCCGGCGGTGAGCTGGCCGAGCGAGGCGAGCTTTTCGGTCTGAATCAGGCGGTCCTGCGCAGTGCGGAGGTCTTCGAGGGATTTTGACAACTCGCGAGTGCGTTCCTGGACCTCTTCGAACAGGCGGACATTGTCAATCGCAATTACGGCCTGATCGGAGAAGGTCTGCAGCAGACTGATTTGCTTTTCGCTGAACGGATGAACTTCGGAGCGGCGAAGGGCAAGCGCCCCGATTGGTTCATCCTCCCTGAGCAGTGGAGCGCTCAGGAGTGTGCGGCAGCCGTCAACAAGCGACATGCCCCGCGCCATCTCAAATTCCAGGCCCTCGTCGGCGAGCACGTCGTGGACGTGCACCGGCCGCCGATCGGCCATCGCGCGGCCCGAAACCGAGGTGCGATTGTTGGCCCAGCGCTGCCGGTTCATCGGGATTGGACCGTGATGTGCGCTGAGTTGAAGCTCCTCGCCATCCTTCAGAATAATGACGGCGTCGTAGGCCTCGCACAGTTCGCAAGCACTTTCGACAATAGCCTTCAGAACCGGCTGAACATCGGTCGGCGAGGAGGCAATCACTTTCAAGATATTGGCACTTCCCGTCTGATATTTCAGCGCTTCCGACAGATCGTCCGTCTTGGCCTGGACCTCGTCGAACAGGCGGACGTTTTCGATGGCGATCACTGCCTGGTCTGCAAAGGTTCGTAGTAGCTGCACGTGATGGTCGGAGAAGCTGCCGGGCTGAACGCGGGTGACTGCGACGAAGCCGATCGAGGTGCCCTTGTTCATGAGCGGGGCAAACAACATGCTGCGGAAACCGCGCGCCCGTGCGATATCCTTGATCTCGTCAGTCAAGGCTTCGACGTCGGGAATTTGCATGACCTCGCCGGACTGCGTCATTTGGAACGGAGTAAAATCGGTGACCGGCCGCGGAAAAGTCGATTGCAGGAATTGATCGGCTTCCGGGTTCGTCGGCGTAAACGCCTCAAGATGGGCCATGCCATAGATGAAGCGGAACACGGTCGAAGAAAAGCCGCCGAGTAAGCTGTTGGCCCTGGTCGCGATCGCCTGGAACACCGGCGCTACGTCGGAGGGTGAGCTCGCGATGACCTTCAGGATGTCAGCGGTGGCGGTCTGGCGCGCCAGGGCTTCCTTGGTCTCGGTGAATAACCGCGCGTTCTCGATCGCGATCACAGCCTGATCGGCGAAGCTTTGCAGTAGCGCAATCTGGTGTTCCGAAAACGGGCGCACTTCTTGCCTACCCGCAACTATACGACCGAACGCAACGCCATCCCTGACCAGGGGCACCGAAAGCAATGTCCGGAGACCACCCAGCTCAAATGCAACCTGGAGGGCCGAGCCATCGGCGGCCATCTTCGCCAGATCGTCGATCTGGAACGGGCGAACTGATTGAACCGGCTGATTCGGATCCAACCGATATCCTTGGCGCAGGAATTTCTCGAACGGCTCGGCCACGCCGCGGACTGCAACCGCGTGCGTGTGAGCGTTGTCAAAGAGCTGAAGGCTGCCACAGGGAACATCGCAAAGGCTGTGCGCCTTCTCCAAAATGATATCGAAGACGGGCGTCAGATCGCCTGGGGATGCGTTGATGACTTTGAGGATTTCGGCAGTCGCCGCCTGCTGCTCGCGCGCTTCATCTAGCTCTTCGTCACGGCGCTCTAGTTTGTGCGTCAATTCGGATATCGAAAGACGCTTACCCTGTTTAGCCACTGGAGCAGTACGGCGGTTAGCTTTGACGGTTTTGCGGCCTTTCGCCTGACTTCTATTGCGAACTCTCGCCCTGATTCCCGTTCTGCCTTTGGTCGAGTGCCCCGCCATCTATCCGCCTCGAGGTTCAGAACAGGCATCCTATCCGTTTACACCGAGATCTTGGAAGCCGGAATATGGGGTGGGGATGCATTCTGCTCCTTCTAGCTTCGCTCGGTTACTGCCGGGCGATGACAAGACTGGCATGCGACCGATGCGCGCCTACTTCAGCGGCCGTGTTCGGCAAGCCCCGCCAGCAGTTCGCGTTTGTTCCGACAATTCGACTGTGTTAAGAGGAACGCCGACCAGAATTGTGCGCCAAGACTGCTCGCTCGGGAGCTAAATTCGCAAGTAGAATTGCGACAAAAAGGGAAGGATTTCCATGTTTGCCGGTGATCCCAAGACCGATGTCAAGAGCGCTTACGCAGCATGGGACGCCGCCTTCAACAAAGGCGACGCAAGGGCTATCGCCTCTGCATATCTGCCGAACGCGAAGCTCCTGCCGCCGACTCACCAGATGGCGTTGGGCCAGACGGCAATCGAGACATTTTATGCCGGAGCGCTCGCCAGCGGCATAACGGATCACAAACTTGAGCTGATCGATGCGGGCGGCGATGAGAAGATCGTCTACGCCACGGCGCGCTGGAGCGCCAAAGGCAAGGACAAAGATGCCAAACCTGCGACTTTTTCTGGCTTCGCCACGTATGTATTCGAGCGCCAAGCGGACAATTCGCTCAAGCTTTTGCTGCAGACCTGGAACTAAATCTTTTGGCGAGCGGAGCCGGGGCGCTTTCAAGCGCCCCCGCCACATTATGGACTCGGTATCTCTCGATCAGCGGCTAAGGCCCGTTCTCACAAAATGTCGGGTTGGGGTCAATCGCGTCACTTTGACCGCGCGCCGCTCACTTCCGGTCTTCCCCCAGCTCCAGACATTCTCAGCGCGGGCTGGCGTGTCTCAAAGGCGCCAGAGGCCGACATCTGAAAACAGAAGTACGTGCCGGCAGACGCAGTCTTTTTATTGTTGTGGGGTTAGGTAGCATTCCGGTTAATCGACGATCCCTACCCGGAGGACGGAACTGATTTCTCTTCGCACGCCGCTGGCGCTTCTTCTGATATCCCTGGGTACGATCGCCGCGGTGTGGTGGTGGCTGGCCATACCGACCAATTTGGCGCGCGCACCGATCGATCCGAATGCCAAACTGCAATGCATATCATATGCCCCCCTTCCGCGGCCACCAGACATCACTGTCGCCGGCGACGCAGGTGTTGCGGGAACAGATCGCGGAAGATCTCGCTGAGCTTGCCAAAACAACCGACTGTATCCGTACCTATGCGGTCGATCTGGGTCTCGATCAGATTCCCGAACTTGCGGCCAAGGTGGGGCTGAAAGTCATTCAGGGAATTTGGCTCGATAGGAACCGGCAGAAGAATTTGACGCAGATATCGACGGGCATACGCCTCGCCAGGGACTATCCGGGAACCATCACCGCGCTCGTGGTGGGCAACGAGGTCTTGTTACGCGGAGAAATGACAGCTTCCGACCTTGGCGCCACGATCCGCTCGGTCAAGGCGCAGGTCACCGTCCCAGTCACCTATGCCGATACCTGGGAGTTATGGCTGCGCAACCGCGACCTTTATGACACCGTCGATTTCGTCACCATTCATATCGTGCCATATTGGGAGAATTTTCCGGTCCGGGCGAAATTTGCCGCCGCTCACGCCGACGCCATCCGCCGGCAGATGGCGTCGGCATTCCCGGGCAAGGAAATCCTGATCGGAGAAATAGGTTGGCCGAGCGAGGGGCGGATGCGCGAGTCAGCGCTACCGTCGCGCACCAATCAGGCCCGGGTGGTCTCGGAGATCCTCGATCTTGCCCGGCGCGAGGATTTCCGCGTCAACCTGTTCGAGGCCTATGATGAAATATGGAAGCAACAGCTCGAGGGCACGGTCGGCGGATATTGGGGCCTGTTCGATTCCGTGCGGCGCACGCTGAAATATCCGCCCGGCGTCCCTGTCAGCAATTTTCCGCTCTGGAAGCTGCAAATGAGCAGCGGAATGGTGCTGGCGATCCTGGTATTTGGCGCGGCATGGGTGACCTTGCGCCGCAAGCCGTGGCAGCCCCGGCTCGTCTCATGGTCTGCGGTCGGAATATCGGCAACCACAGCCGGAATCCTGTTTGGGGTGGCCGCTCAAAAGATGTTCTATGAAAGTTACGGACCGGGTGGCTGGCTTCTGTGGGGTGCACTTCTGGTGGCGGCAACTGCTTCGCCGGTGTTTGGCGCCAACGCCCCAATGTCGGGGCGCGCACCGCCCACATTTCTGGAATTGCTGGGTCCGAAGGACTACCGGACTCCATCGGTGTTGGCGATCATGCACGGATTGGCCTTGATCGTAACCATCGTGATCGGCACGGAGACCGCGCTCGGCCTTGTGTTTGATCCGCGCGACAAGGATTTTCCTTTTGCGGCCCTCACCATGGCGGTGGTCCCTTTTGCGGCTATGACGCTGCTCAATCGCCCCAAGAAAGGAATCCGCCCTATGGCGGAATCGATATTTGCCGGCGTGTTTTTGGTGGCGGCTATCTATACGGGACTAAACGAAGGGCCGGACAACTGGCAGTCGCTGTAGACTTGCGCTGCATATATACTGATTGCGATTACGCTGTGGCGGGCGCGTGCTTGAGAATGCACACGCTGAGGAGGTCACCATGACTGCAGCGCTTCAAGCGTCGTAGAAGTCGTCTCTGAGAGTGTCTCCTGGAACAAGGGAAAGTTCGTCGGAGCGCATCGATCACATTGCGGGGATCACCGATGTCGCACTTGGGTCATTCGCTACCAGTCGCTCGTCGCCGGGTCGGCCGCGAAGTCCGTCCGTAGTAGCCCGAAAGCCGACCTGATTCAAACGCTCTGGTTCATGCTTCTCGCCCTCTCTAACTGAGGAGCATGACCATGCAGTATCAAGTGAATGTGACCCCCGCGCTCCAAAAGCGAGTGCCCTGGAATAAGGGTAAGGTGACCGGGGCAAAGCCGCCGCTGCGCCCAAAACACGTCTGGTCGATCCGGACGAAACTCCAGATCGAAGGTCGGGCTCGGGACCTCGCCATGTTCAACTTGGCGATCGACAGCAAGCTTCGCGGCTGTGACGTCGTCGCCATCCGGGTCGAGGATGTCGCCGCCAGCGGACACACGGTGGATCGCGCAACGGTCCGACAAAAGAAAACCGGGCGGCCGGTCAGATTTGAAGTGAGCGAACAAACCCGCCAGGCCGTCGATGATTATCTAAAGGCGGCTAACAAAAGACCTGGCGAGTTCTTGTTCACCGGCCGTCGCGGTCCCGAAACCAACATGACAACGCGCCAATATGCACGCCTCGTTTCCGAGTGGATCGGGAGCATAGGCTTGGACCCAAGGCTGTTTGGGACGCACTCCTTGCGACGCACAAAGGCTACCTTGATTTATCGGCGCACCGGTAATCTCAGGGCTGTCCAGCTTCTGCTTGGCCACACCAAAATCGAAGGCACGGTTAGATATCTCGGTATAGAGGTGGACGACGCTTTGGCAATAGCGGAACAAGTTGATGTCTGAAATACCTGGGCAGAGCGGACATGCTCTGCCCGGACCTCGACGGCCGCTTTGTGCCAAACCCAAAAGTCACGTCTTTTATTCGATTACCTCGTCGGTGCGCTCAGCCCGGCGGAAGCCCCGCGTCGCGAAGCGCTGCCTCATCGGCTTCAACTTGCGCTGTATCACGGCGGAACTGGGTCTTGAACCATTCGGCAATCGTGAAATTCGGCCGGGCCACCAACAGTTGCTCTGCGGTTCGTCTGGCTTTCTCAGGTTGGCCTGTCTGCTGATAGATG
The DNA here is from genome assembly GCA_963741185.1 of uncultured Alphaproteobacteria bacterium. Lineage (GTDB taxonomy): Bacteria > Pseudomonadota > Alphaproteobacteria > Rhizobiales > Xanthobacteraceae > Bradyrhizobium. The sequence continues at coordinate 26,066 of CAVUHE010000031.1, forward strand.
ATCACGAGATCGGTAAGGCCAAATCCGGGATTTCGGGCATGATACGCCTGAAAGGCTGCAATCGCCTGATCGGTGCGCCCCGACAGGCGGTAAGCGTTTCCGAGAGCGCCCAGATACACTGCAGGATAGTTCGAAGCGAGAGTAATCGCCTTTTTGCTCAACACCCCCGCGTCTTCGGGATACCCCGATCCTGTATGGATGTGGCTGGCGAGTTCGGCTGTATCAGCCGCCCCAGGAGCCAGTTTGACTGCCTTTCTAGCAGCGGCGACGGCTTCATCGTAGTGCCGCTGAAACAGCAGAGCCCAGAGTACGTTCGCGTGGCTCGGAGCTCCGATCAATCTCGCCGCCTCAGCGCAGTCCAATGCTGAAGTCCGTCAGCGCAATTAATCAAGAGATTGTCGTTTGGCGGTCAAGGGGTTTTGTTGACACAGTGTTGACACGACGAATTTCCTTGGATTCGAGATCAAAAGAAAACCCCGCTAACTAGTTGAGTTAACGGGGTTATTCTGGTTGCGGGGATAGGATTTGAACCTATGACCTTCAGGATATGAGACTGAAGACGCTCATTGAGAAGGTTGGTAAGAGCTGTGAAAATCGCTGGGTGAGGTAGCTACGCCCTGTGCGATCATGCAACGCTCCCAACAAGACACGCGATGCAGGATCGACGGCATCTGGCGGACACCGGCTGCGCTATCGCAAGAACGAAAGCGAAAGAAAAGTGGAACCAGCGTGCACAGGATTTGCACACGACCCCCACCTAACTATTTGATTTAGAAAAACTCTCTACCCAATCCATCATAGGCGCCACGGAGAAAAGAAAATCGTAGGATTTCGTACCTTTTTCGGTCATTTCAAGCGCTTAGTTCCGTTTTTGAATTTTCATTTAATCTTGGTTTTCGCTCATTTTCGATCATTTTTTCGACTTACAGTACTGCCGCGCAGTACCAAGGCCGCTCATGCAGTACCGATAAGGGAGCTTTCCTAGATGGGAACGGTCATACCACGGATGCGAAGCGACGGATCAACCGGATACCAGGCGCAGCTTCTTATCAAGCGTGCTGGCAAGATCGTTCATAGAGAGGGCCGCACGTTCGATCGGAAACAGGCCGCCTCTGCCTGGCTCGAAAAGCGCGAGAAGGAGCTTGCCAAGCCGGGTGCAATTGAGCGTGTCGCAGCGCCCGACCCCGTCCTAGCCGCCGTTATCGACCGCTACACGGATGAATCTATCAAGAAGATCGGTCGCACAAAGGCGACAAGAAGACCCGCTTTATCTTGCGATCCCTAATTTGAGTCTTAAGTCTGCCGGCCCGCCGTCGTTCTGGTAAGCGACGAAGTCTCATCGTTAACTGGCAAATACGACTCGGGTTTCCAGCGAAACACGCCGGTACAAGTCTTCTACGTCGTCATTCACGAGCCGAATGCATCCGGAAGCAACGAGATGCCCAATGGTCTTCGGCGAGTTCGTTCCATGGATGATCAGCCCAGGTTTGTCCAACAAGAGGGCACGCGCGCCCAGTGGACTGCCAGGACGGCCGGTGGCACCCAGCAAGGTAAGAGCCTTTTTTTCGGCGTCAGCATTGGAAGGCCGCCAGTCGGGCCATTCAAGTTTGCTCGTGATCCGAAACAAGCTCCCACCTTTCAGGCACTCTTGTGCAAGCCCGATTCCGTAGCGGCGTGCGGAATTGTTGGAATCGACAAGATAAAGAAAGCGGTTGTCTCGATCGACCACGATTGAGCCAGGAGCGACGGTGGTTCGGTAAAACACGACCTGTCGCTGCAAAGAAAACGGAAGGTCGGCGCCCGAGGAGCCGCCATCAACGCCGGGCTCCAGGTCCGGCATGATGAAGTCTTCGCGTCCACGCTGTGGCTGCCGAGATGACGCGGTCACGGTGCTGCCCACAGCGCGCAAGTCCGGATTTGTCCGATATTCATAAAGCAATAGCGCGAGAGCGATGAAGGTAATAAGTGCGCAGGCACCGAAAGCCCGGCGCCTCCAATTTGTTCCGCTTGACAGCAAACCGCTGATAGCTTCAGCGGATGTCCCTTCATCCCGTTCTTCAGCCGGGGCGATGTCATCCTCGATACGCCGGATGGCGTCCTCGAGCGCGGCGATGTGCGACGAAGCGACCTGACGGCCGAGATTGGATCCAGCGATGAGCTTACGGGCGTCTTCATATACCTTTTGACGTGCAACCGCTCCCTTGCCTGAAACCGCTTTCGTCAGGAGCGAGTAATAATCCACGGTCATGATCTGAGTCCCAGAACTATCTGATCGGAGGCGCATACTGGATGCCGCCCTGCGTCCAGAGCGCGTTCAGCCCGCGCGGAATGCTAAGATTGGACTGCGTTCCAACGTTTCTCTCGTAAATCTCTCCATAGTTGCCGACGGCGCGAACGGCGCGCGCGGCCCAGTCCTTTGTAAGTCCTAGCTGCTTGCCAAATTCGCCCTCGGTGCCGACTAAACGCCGTATATTGGGGTCGGATGATTTCACCGCATCATCGATCGTTTTTGATGTGACATGCAGCTCTTCAGCATTGATCAATGAATATAGAGTCCACTTGATCAGGTTGAGCCACTGGTCATCCCCCTGCCGAACCGCCGGTCCAAGTGGCTCCTTTGAAATCACTTCCGGAAGGATAATATGGCTATCGGGAGCAGTCAGCCTGAGACGCTCAGCGTAAAGTTGCGAGATGTCGCTTGTCAGGACGTCGCATTTGCGGTCGTTATAAGCCTTCAAGGTCTCATCCGCCGTGGGAAGGGCCAAAACCTTGAGATCCATATCGTTAGCCCGGAAGTAGTCCGACAGATTTAGCTCGGTTGTGGTGTCGGTCTGGGTGCAAACCGTCTTGCCGCCGAGCTCTAGTGCCGTGTCGATTTTGGCGTCCCTGCGCACCAGAAAGCCCTGGCCGTCGTAGTACGCGATGCCAGCGAACATCAGGCCGAACGAACTTTCCCTTGACAGGGTCCATGTTGAATTGCGCGATAGCACATCGATTATGCTTGACTGCAGCGCTGTGAAACGAGATGCCGTATCGAGCGGCATGAACGTCACCTTAGAGGGATCGTCAAAGACAGCGGCTGCCACGGCACGGCAGAAGTCAACGTCAAAGCCAGTCCATGTGTTCTTTTCGTCCATGCTCGAAAAGCCAGACAAGCCCTGACTGACGCCGCAATTGAGCGTGCCGCGATCCTTGACGGCCTTCAAGGTCTGGGCCCCCACAGGATAGACCGGCATGAAAGATACGACCAACAACATGAAGACCCTGAGCACGCCGCGCGGCTTCTCGAAATAAGGCATTTGTATCTCACGATCCACCAGATGACGACCACCTGACCCTAGCACTTTGCGCCCAGGCCGCGGGTGAGAAATGCCACACAAGTTCCCCTCAGAAACTGATCAGGCCGTGCCACTAACGGTCATCGCGTTGCGTTGGAGCAACAGCGGTCAAGCATAAAGCTACTCAGCAAGAGCCTGATCAATTTTGGATAGACTTGGTCGCTCGAGGTCGCCGATGCTCGAGCTGCATCAGGCCGTCCTGCGGCTGGCTCAAATTGTTTCGGGCTATTTTGGCCCATGTGGAGACCAGATGCGCAAGGTCGGAAAGATGCGGCTTGCCACGTTGCCGTTATCGGCTGGATTGCTGGGATCGGTGGTTTGCGCCGCTCAAGGCGCCGACCTGCCGACCAAAGCGCCTCCACTCGCCAATACCGTCCTGCTTTGCGAGCGTTGCCAGCTATTTCCAGGCGGGCCCTGAGGAGTGCCCGCTGACATGGAACGGCATAACGCTATACGGGGCCATCGATGTCGGCGCGGGCTACCAAACCCATGGCGTGCCCTTGAACGGGGCTTATCCCAACGGCGTGGAACATCTGATCTCGAAGAACAGCAATAGTCGCGGCTATAACTGGATGCCAAACGGGCTAGGCCAATCCCACATCGGAATCAAAGGAATCGAGCCGATCTCCGGCAATTGGTCATTCATATTCAATTTGCAGACCGGCTTTGATCCCTACACCCTGCAGCTCGCCAACGGACCGAAATCCCTGGTTCAGAACAACACCAACCCACTCGACGTTCAAACCGCGAACGGCGATTCCAGCCGCGCGGGGCAGCTGTTCAACACCGTCGCTTATGGCGGCTTGAGCAATCCAATCTGGGGAACGTTGACCGTCGGCCGACAGGACTCGCTCATCCTGGATGGTCTGGGCCTCTATGACGCCATGGCGGCCGCGCCCGCTTTCTCGTGATCGGAGTTTCCAGCACGGCGGGTGGCTCTGGCGATACGGAGGACGCCCGTTATGCAACATCGGTCCAGTATGGGACCCATATCGGCGCGTTTCGAATGGCCGCGCTCTATCAATTCGGCGGATAAAGTCAGGGCAACGGTTCGCGCGGCGCATTCGAAGCGTAATTCGGCGGCGACTTCGGAGGGTTCTCGTTCGACGCCGTGGCGAGCAAGGTCAGAGACGCGGTATCTCTATCCAACTATGCCATGTCACCACTGCCCGCCGGCGTTTCCGTTGACAATTTAAAGGCAACGCTTTCCAACAACACCAGCGGCGTCATCATGCTGCGATACAGATATCGGGCCTTCACGTTCTACGGTGGCTTTGAAGTGATCCAGTTTGCGGACCCGAGTGACCAATACTCGCAAGGATTCACGACTCTCGGCGGATACACTGTGCTCCCGGGAGCCGCAAAAACAACAGAATACGACATCAACAAAATCTTGCGCGTGTTTTGGATTGGCGCAAAATATGCCGTCCGCGACGATCTGGACGTAGCTGGCGCCATCTATCACTACAATCAGAATAACTATAACTCTAGCACGAGTCCTTGTACCAACGGCGGACTCTCGGCCTCGAGTTGCGCTGGAACGCTGGACGCTGCATCGGCCATGATCGACTACCGGGTAACAAAGCGTCTCGAGATGTACGCGGGCGTGATGTGGTCGAGGTCTCGGGGGGCTTGGCGAGCGGGTATCTCAAATTCGAAACCGTTGGCCCCACTCTCGGCCTTCGCTTTCAGTTTTAGGACCTCCGCCAAGCCGCCTGCGCCAGGAACCGACAAGGCACAGTTTCGCTGCGCTGCTAGGATGTTTGTCAGAGGCCCTCAACCGGGCCTCGATCTTTTGGCCACGATCGTGCTATCCCCACCCATGAAAATCGTCGAGCCGAGCGACCTCGCTGATCCCGACGCTGCCGCCCGCAAGCTGGTGGAGACCTATGTGAAGTTCGCGGCTGCCGGTGCCGAGTTGTTCGACTGATAGCAACCAAGGGCCTTGGCAGCTCGTTTGTTCTCATCAGCACTCGACATCCACTTCGGGAATATGCGTACCCTTGTGCGACACTGCATCCAGATTCACAGTTGATGTGTTCTTTGTACCGCCCACGGCCAAATCCAGTTGGTCTCTTTTCAGTTCATCGGCGACTTCGGTGATCTTCGAGTCCTTGGTTGGCTAAGATTTGCTGGTCATTTGATTGTGCTGCTGTGAATTGCTTGTGTACTTATCCTTTTAATTTTGTTGGGTGTACGTCCATTCAATTCGGTCATAATTCAAGGATATTGACTCCGACGGAGATAAATCCTTTGTCTTAGCCTTGCCTCCTGCCGAGACGTTGTCCAACTCCTTCTGAGTCAATTCGTCGGTGACTTCGGTTATCTTCGCTTCCCTGGTTGACTGAGATTTGGTGGTCATTCGATTGCGCTCCTGTGTATTGGCAGGCCACAACCCGAGTAGCAGGGCGCCCTCCGCTGGTTCGTGACGCAGGTCACACTTCTTGCCATCTCACTGTTACCCTAGTTTCAGCGGCACAGCTGAAGCTCGACCCCCAGCTTCCCGCGCGCGTGGTCCGATGGAACCTCGAGTTCCAATTTTCACATTATCGTGAGGAGCGTCGTCGACCCAATATTCGTGAGTTTATTGCGCGCTATAAAATGTTCAGGGCCGAACGCTAAGAAGAGAAAAGTACTCGCTAACAACAACGTGGCTATGTGGCATCAATAGGCTAAGACTGACCAAGCTCGATTACGGGAACTGACTTTGTAACCGAAGGAGTACTAGTGATGGTTAAGTCAACACCAGGGCAAGTCTTCAACATTGTTGATCTTGAAAAAGAGATTGAGGCAGAGGTTCGGAACAGTCCGCCGATGCGTGGCCAGCGTTCCATCGAGTGGGCGCCGCCAAGGGTACGTGCGCCAACTCTCGCGATCCCGGATTATGTCGAGCACCGCGAGGGAGCCACAGAGATCGGCAAGTTGTCCGCAGAAGCCGTTGTCCGCGAATACGAATCGGCGGCGAAAGAAATCGAGGCCATGGGCGCGGAGTTGACCGACCTCGTCAAGCAATGCGAGGCGATGACCGGCGATGCGCTCGCCGTAACTGCGGAGATGAAGGAAACTGCAGCGCGCTACCGCGAGGAGGCCAAGCGTATTTTCCTGCAGATTGAGAACTGTACGGTGATGACGGCGGAGGTTCGAAAGACCTGCATCGAACTCAAAGAGAGGATTGCCGCTCCAACCACATAGACAGAAGTGAAACCGGGCCGCCCTCACATGGTGAGTCCTAAGGCCGTCGGCGAGCTGTTCGCCGGCAGCTCCCGCAGCGCTAAGTTCTTAGTTATCCGATCTGGTCGTGTCGTAAACCACATCGTGCCACCAGATGGCCTCGGTCAGAATTTCACGCTGCGCCGGTAAGAGTTTATCGACCCCCGTGAGCATACCGAGACAATCCTCGATGTGCCTCATGTTGTGATAGTGGCGGCCCGGCGCCGAATAGGCAGCAACCAAATCATCGCGGGTCATTCCTAACCCTCACTGTCCTAAACACGCTACTTGCGCCTGCGCCGCGGCCAGCGAAGAACCGGGCGTGGCAGGCAGCGTCGGAACAGATTCCCGCAGTGCATTCTTTCTTACGCCATGACGCGAGGTTTCTTCCAAATACGCCAAGCATGATCTTTGTGGGCAGAAACCCGGACGCGATACCCTCCTCAGTACTCATGCGACTCCGCCAAGATAGAGCCGCTTGACGATATCGTTGCCGCTCAATTCGTCGACACCGGCCGCGACGACGATCTCGCCGTGAACGATGATATAGCCACGATCGGCGATGCGGACCGCCTGATTGAAATTCTGCTCCGCCATCAGCACCGTCAATCCAAAATTCCGATTAAGTTCGCCAATCTTAGAAATCATCTGTGATACCAGAAGTGGCGACAGGCCCACCGAAGGCTCGTCGATCAACAAGAGGCGTGGTGACGACATCAGCGCGCGGGCGATGGCCAGCATCTGTTGTTGCCCGCCCGACATGTTCCCGGCAAGCTGGTTTGACCGCTCCTTCAATGCAGGAAATGTCTCGAAGCAGAGCGCAAGGTTACGTTCAATGTCGCGGCGCGCAGCCTTGCGGAAGGCGCCGAGCATCAGGTTTTCTGCAACGGTCAGCTTCGGAAACAAGCGCCGGCCCTCCGGAACCATCGCCACGCCCAGATCGACGATGGATTCAGGCGACAGACTGGTCAGATCGTGCGCGGTTCCGTCGATCGTCAGCGACATGCTTCCGCGCCACGGCCGGACCAGACCCGAGATGCACTTCATCAGCGTGCTCTTGCCATTGCCGTTGGTGCCGAGCAGTGCAACGATCTCGCCAACTTCTACGTTAAGCGTGACCCCGCGCAGCGCCTTCACAGCGCCATAGCCGGCATCGAGGGCGTTGATCGCGAGGCTAAGTGCCAAGATAGGCCTCCTGCACCCGCTGATTAGCCATCACTTCGGCCGGCTCGCCGATCGCGATGATCCTGCCGGCGTCGAGACACATTACACGCTGCGAAAAACGCATCACGGCCTGCATGATGTGCTCGATCATGACGATAGTGATGTCCTGACCTACAAGTTTCATGAGAAGATCAAGCACCTCATCGACTTCGGAGCTGGAAAGGCCGGCCATGGCCTCATCGGAAATCAGGAGCTTCGGGCGCGCCGCCACCGCGCGTGCAAGCTCCATCTTGCGCAATTCCACCTGGCTGAGCCTGGTAGCCAAAACGTCGGCCTTGGACGCGAGGCCCATCTGCTCCAGGATCGACATCACGGAGTCGCGCCGTTGCGCTGACGAGACCGAGTCGTCCGCGACGGTTGCGAAGTCAAGCGCAACCATAAGGTTTTCGGCGACTGTCATGCTTCTGAACGGCCGCGGGATCTGGAAACTGCGCGCAATGCCGCGGCGTGTACGCAAGTAAGGCGGCAACCGCGTGATGTCCTCGCCACGGAACACCACGGTGCCGGCTTCGGTACGGAACGCGCCGGAAATGCAGTTGATCAGCGTCGTCTTTCCCGAGCCGTTCGGGCCGATGAGACCGAAGCGCTCTCCCGGGCGAATATCGACGCTGACATTGTCGAGCGCGGTGAAGCCACCGAAGCGTTTGGTCAATGCGCTGATCCGCAGCAAGGGCAGCTCGGATTTGCCCGCGGACATCATGCTTTGTCCTCCGCGCGACCGCGTGAGCCCTTGCGGATGAGGCCAATGAGGCCCTCCGGCGCGGCTACCACGAACACCACAAGCATGATGCCGAGCACCAGCACATTCACTTCCGACGAGATGGTGACGGCGAGCAGTTGCTGCGTCACGCCCAGCAGAATTGCGCCGACGACCGGACCTGCCCAATGCGCGGTTCCGCCGATCAGCGACATCGCAAGCACCGAGACGGAGTAATTGAGATTGAAGGCGGACGACGGGTCCGCATACTGGAGGTACATGGCGGCGGGTGCACCGGCTGCGCACATCAGTGCGCCGGAAATGACACACGCCAACACCTTCAGACGCAACGTCGGCACGCCGGTGCATTCGGCGGCAAGCTCGTCGTCTTTCAGCGCCTGCAGGCCGCGGCCGATCCACGAGCCTTGAATGTAGCGCGCGATCGCGACCGCCAGAACCACAAGGAGCGCCTGAACGAAAAACAGCATCTGCACATAGCTATGGAACGGCGCCATCACGGGAGGCCGCTGCATCTGAATGCCGGCCGCGCCCCCGACGAACCGCCAATTCGTCACCGAAGTCTCGATGACGATCGTCAACGCAATCGTCGCGATCGAGAAAAAGATGCCCTGCATGCGCAAAGTCAAGAGACCCACCGTGAAGCCGAGGAAGGCGCCGACGACCGCGGCGGCGGCGATCTGCACGCCAAGCGGCGCGCCGGCCGCCTTGAACAAAAACACGGCCGTGTAAACGCCCACGCCGAAAAAGGCGCTGGTGCCAAAATTCACGTAACCGGCGTAACCGCCGAGGATGCTCCAGGCCACCGCCAGCACGACGAATTGCAGGATCCCGTAAGTGGCAAAGAACGGATATTCGTTGCTTATCACCTGCGTCATCGCCAGGACGACGACGAGGAACAGGGCCGCCCCGATCCAGAAAGAAATGCCGTTGCGATTCATGACCGCCTGCCAAACAGGCCCTGCGGCCGGACAGCGAGAACGCCGAGCAGCATGGCAAATGAGATGGCCGGCGCCCAGGAGGCGCCGAACATGGTCAGGACGATCGATTCGGCGACGCCGAGGATGATGGCTGCAACCAGGGTGCCGGTGATGCTGCCAAGCCCCGCCATGACCACGACGCAGAAGGTCCGTCCGATATAGGCGCGGTCGAGTGTCGGATCGACGGGAGCGACGATAATGAGCAGCGCGCCCGCGATCCCGAGCACTGCCGTTGCCATGCCGAATGCCCATTGCTTGATCCGGACCGGGTTGGCGCCCATCAGCCGCAGCGCCTCCTGGTCCTGCGCGACCGCGCGGATCGCGCGTCCCATAAAGGTTCGCGACAGGTAAAGGGTCAACAGGATCGTCAATGCTGAGGCGACCGCAAACGCAACGACCAAGCGGAACGGAATCCGCATATCGCCGATCCGCCAGGCCTTGCCGATATAGGACGCGGTGACGGAGCGCTGGTCCACGCCGAATTGCAGAATGATCAGCACTTCTATGATGAACGCGACGCCGAAGAAGAACGCGATGCCGCGCACGCCGGCGTCGCTGCCGCGCCGTTCGAAAGTTTCGTAATACATGCGATAGGCCGCAAGACCGAACAAGAAGAGTAGCGGCGTAATCAGCAGCCCCGCCAGCAGCGGGTCGATATCATAGCGATCGTTGAGGAAAAACACGGCGTAGGACGACATCACCAGAAAAGCGGGGTGCGCGACGTGGGGAACATCGAGCAGGCCGAACGAGACCGACAGCCCAAGGCTTACGGCCGCATAGAAGCAACCGAGCAGCACGCCGATCACCACCGCATCGAGCAGCAGGTCCAATGAAAACAATTGAGGTCCCCCTTGACCCGTTCTTGAGCCGCCGCTCCCCCGGTTGGCGTCCGCCCGGTCATTCGCCCCTCAGGCCCTGGACGCATTGCCCTGATCCGGGACAGCCACGCCATGGGAGCCTGCGCGGGTTACTTCCGCGCGGCCTCAAAGGGACTGACGAGATCGCCGGACTTCAGCTTCTCCGGAAACAGGATCACCTGTTTGCCCGGATCGCGGAACTGGTCGATGTTCTTGTCCACGATACCGCGGAACTGCGCCTGCAGCGTCGCGGTTTCCTTGCGCTCGCCGTCCGCCGAAAACGCGATCGGACCAACGATGGTCTGGACCTCGTGCTCGCGCAGATATTTTGCAAGTGCCTTCTGGTCAAGCGATCCCGTCGCCTTGACAGCAGCCTCGATGAGTTGACCGCTGGCGTAGCCGAACGGCGCAAGATAGTAGCCCAACGGATCGACCTTGGCTTCCACGGCCCGTTTCGAGTAGGTTTCGAAGAACGCCTTGGTCCCGTCATAGTACATGCCCGGTTCCGGGAGCCAGGTATTGAAATTGACGACGCCATTGAGCAGCGAGCCCAAATTCGCCATCACGGCGCCGAACTGCAGACCGACCATGCCGCCGCCGAAAATCTTGACGCTGTCGCCGATCCCGATCTCGTTGACGGCGCGCAAAATTCCCGCCGAATCCGGCGGATAGGACGCGACATGGACGATGTCTGGCTGCGTCGCCTTGAGCGCGCGGATGATGCTGGAGAACTCCACGGTGTTGGGAGGATAGGCCTGATCGAAAACGATCGGCATGTTGCGCTTGGTAGCGACCTCGCGCGCCGTCTTCGCCAGGTTCTGGGCGAATTCCTGGTCCGAGGTGAGAAGGGCAACCGTCTTGCCGCCAGCCTTTTGGCCGAGTTCAAGGAACGCCGACGCCTGGGCGTCAGCCGGTCCCCACGGAGCGTTGTTGAACCACATGTCGTGGCCGACCTTGCTGTTGACCTGGAACGAGAAGTTCCCGATCAGCACCATGCCACGCTGCTTGACGAGCGGCATGATGGGTGCCGTTGGCACGGTCGCGTAGGGCGCAAACAGGAGATCGACCTTGTCGACGTCCAGCAGCTTTGAGTAAATCGCTGGGGTCTCGGCGGCGCTCGATTTGTCGTCATAGACGACCAGTTCGACCTTGCGGCCGAGCAGGCCACCCCTAGCGTTGACATCGTCGCGCCAGATCTCGATGCCTAGCAGCGAAGCCTTGCCGCCGCCCGCGAGGCCGCCGGTTTGCGCCATGGTCATTCCGATCTTGATCGGCGGCTGCTGGGCGCCCGATTTTGAAGTTAACCCGAGCCCGGCGACGGCTATCGCTCCGCCAAGAAGCGTCCTGCGTTTCATTGATCCTCCCATATGTCACGTTTGCGGTTGGCCCGCGTCGCGGGTTCTTCGCCCAATCTTTCGCGGATAGATTTGATGTTGATGCGGATAATCTGCCGGAACGCAGCCCCAAACGTCAAATCCGCCGCATGGGGCCCCGTTGTGCCGATGTGGAGGATTTCCGGCTCATGCCGGCTGTTTCAAAATAGCGGACGGATCGGCGCCGACGCGTCCGCCGGCCCTGTCGGCTGCGGTTTCGCGCGACAGCCGCATATCGAAGCGGATGCTCGGAAGGCCCTTGATCGGGCATTCCGCATCCTTCGGATTGATGTCGACAGCGAGGTCGCCCGAGGAGCCGAACACGACGTCGTCGGCAAGATGCGGATCGTCGCTCAGATAGAGCGCCGTCACTAGTTCACGATATCCGAGAGCACCGACCAGGAAGTGGATATGGGCCGGCCTCATGCCATGTCGCTTCTGCGCCCGGACCATGTCGCCCACCGGACCATCCATCGGGATCGAATATCCGATCGGTCTGACCGTACGCAGCTTATAGATACCGTCGCCATCTGTGGTGAACACGCCACGATAGTCAATTGCCGCAGCGCTTTCCTGAATGTCGTAGAGACCATTGGCGCCGGTCTGCCAAATCGAAACGGTTGCGTCGGCGATCGGTTTGCCGTTGATATCAGTCACGCGACCGTAGAGGACGCACTCGCTGCCGGGCTTCACGGTTTTGGCGATTTGACTACCCGCCGGCAGATTTGGCGAGGCCTCGCGGTAGAACGGACCGAGCAGGCTTGTATGGGTGCCCTCTTCCATGGCCGTAGAGTCGTGCAGGCCGTTGACGAGGGCCGACAGGCCGAGGGTGTCCGAAAGCAGAATGAATTCCTGCCGCTCCGGCGTACACATTTTGCCCACCCCGGTCATGAATGCGATGCCCTTGATCCATTCGGCAGGCGTCAGATTCACTTCCTTGGCGAAGGCATGGAGGTGCCTGACCGCGGAAGCCATGATCAGCTTGAGGCGCGGGTCTGGCGTCGTGGCCATCTGGTCAAGCACCGCGTCTGTAATCGTTTCCGGCGTCAGCTCTTGCATGCGTCCCTCCCGTTTGACCTAAATCGTTTTTGGCGGCATCTTCCCGTAACCTACCGTTCTCCGGGCACATCCGCTAGGTCTGCGACTTCATCCTATTGGCATAGATTGAGCCTTGCGGAAATGCCCCCTCAAGCCACTTTGCCCCCAAGGCAAAGCAGGGGCGCAAAAGGCTCCCCCGGGGCGTTCGGTGCCGTTCTTGAGATATCAGCGGTCTGGGCGCGTCCATCCGACGCGTCACGCCGGTCGCATTGATCGGCCCGACGCTTGAGAACGAAGAACCGAGGCGTTTGCCGCGTTTCCTTTCAGGCTGCGCGAATATTGGCGAGGAAGCGATCGACGTCGGCACGCAGCGTGGCCGCCTGGCCACTGAGTTGCTCGGCCGAGGACAAAACACAGCTCGCGGCCGAACCCGTCTTGTCGGCCGCCTGGTTGACGGCTGCGATGTTGCTCGATACTTGACCAGTCCCCTGGGCTGCTTCCTGCACGTTGCGGGCGATCTCCTGGGTTGCGGAGCCCTGCTGCTCGACGGCTACCGAAATCGCCGAAGCGATTTCGTTGATGGAACCGATCGTGCGACCGATGCTCTCGATCGCCTGCACAGCTTCCGCGGTCGCGTTTTGCATGGCGCCGACCTGCGCCGATATTTCGTCAGTCGCCTTTGCGGTTTGGCTAGCAAGCGACTTGACCTCGTTGGCAACCACCGCAAAACCCCTGCCCGCTTCGCCGGCACGCGCCGCTTCGATGGTGGCGTTGAGAGCCAGAAGATTGGTCTGGCTGGCGATATCGCTGATGAGTTTGACGACGTCGCCAATTTTCTGCGCCGCGTCAGACAGCCCCTGCACGGTGACGTTGGTGCGATTAGCCTCGGCAACCGCCTGGCCCGCGATCGCGGTGGATTGCGTGACTTGGCGTCCAATTTCCGAAACCGACGACGACAATTCTTCGGTCGCTGCCGCGACCGTTTGCACGTTGGCGGAAGCCTGCTCGGCCACGGCGGCGACGGTGGTCGCCTGATGACTTGCCTCGCTGGCGGTGGAAGACATGCTCTTCGATGTCGCCTGCATGTCGGTTGCAGCGCCGGCCAGGGTGTCGAGGGAGGCGCGGACACCGCGCTCGAACTCGTCGGCCATTCTGCTGAGGAGGAGTTTTCGTTCCGCATCGGCTTGGGCCTTCAGCACCTCCTGCTCGCCACGGAGCCGGATTGCTTCGACCATATTCCCCTTGAAGACCTGCACTGACTGCGCCATGGCGCCGACCTCATCGCCCCGCTCGAGCGCCGGAACCGACGTCGAAGTCTCGCCCGCAGCAATCTTTCGCATCGCTGCCGTCATGGCATTGATCGGGTTCACGATGCTGCGGCTGAGCAGCAGAAACAGGACGGCAACAAGCACCAGCGTCAAGCCGACCAGCATCCCCATCTTGAGCGCCTCGGCCCAATAGATCGCATGAAAATCGTCGAGATAAATCCCTCCACCTATGACCCAGCTGTAGGGCTTGAATTCAACGGCATAGGAGATTTTCGGAAGCGGCTCACCGCCGGCGGCACGAGGAAAACGGTACGACGCGAAGCCTCCGCCATGGGCGGCGATTTCAAGCTGCTTGCGCACGAAGTACACGCCATCGGAATCCGCAGCGTCGTACAAATTCTTGCCTTCAACCTTGGGGTTGGGATTGGCTACCGCCACGCCTTTCGGGTCGATCGCGTAGAAATAGTCGTCTTTACCGAAGCGAAAGGTCCGCATCAGCACCTTGGCCCGTTCGGCGGCCTCGGCGTCAGAAAGCCCTGCCTGGCGCGAGGCCTGATAGTTGAGATCCAGCGCCTGCCGCGTGAGCAAAACGAGGTCCTGGAGTTTAGCCTTGCGGTCCTCCAGGAGATTGCTCCAGAGCGCGGAGAGACCGACGCCGGCGACGGCAGCGATACCAAGAACGGAAAGACCAATCATGATCAGTAGCTTGTAGGAAATTCGCAAATTGCCGAGCATTGCGCACCTTATCGCTGAAATAAAACGTCCCAGGCTGGGTGTCAGAATCCCTTCATGGTTAGTGCAAATTAATGAAGTAGCCACTAACGCGGATCGAAATCGTCAGCGCGGCAGAGCTCTCGTTTCATTCCCGACCACCAATCTCACCAACTCGTGGTTGCAGATCGGACCGCAAGCGGAACGGCGAGTTGCAGATTTTTCGGTCTTTTCAATATTTCGGGAAACAGCCAAGGGTTGTCCGTCGACCTTCAATGCGGGGTTGCGTCGACCCGACAAAGAATCGACCGTCGCCTCAGCCCTCTTTCGGACGCAAGAACAAAAGACCCACAACGGCGCTTCCACCGGCGAACAGGACCAAAGCGACGGTGCAGGCCCCCATCGCGAGGCTTCCGGTTCGGTCCGACACGTATCCAACGAATACCGGGGCTATCAGACTTCCGATCTGGCCGGCGCTGCTGATGAAAGCGATGCCGCCTGCCGATTCTCCTTCGGAAAGAAAGCCGGTCGGAATAGTCCAAAACAGGGCTACGGCAGATAGATAGCCGACAGCGAGCAAGGCCAGACAGACAATCGAGAGAGATGAACTCCAGGAAGAGAATGCTATGGCGATCGCTGCGCAGCCCGCAACGCAAACGGCGGCGAAGAAATGCCAGTGCCGTTCGAGCGAACGGTCCGAATTAAGGCATAGAGCGATCATGCCGATCGCGCCGACCGTGTAAGGAACCGCCGACAGCAGACCGACTTGCAATACGCTAGCAACACCCGAACGTTGTATGATCGTGGGTGCCCAGAAATTGAGAAGTGTTCCGGCCCAGGTGACGGAGAAATAGCCGAACGTTGCGATCCACAGCATCGGCTTCCCAAGCGCCGCCAGAAAAGCCTGAAGGCCGGAATGGCTCACGGGCCGGCTTTCGGTCAAGAGATTAGCCATGAGCAAATCCTGCTCGCGGCCCGACAGCCAGGTGGCATCGCGCGGGCGGTCGGTCAAAACGAAAAAAGCCGCCAGACCCATCACCACCGGCAGCATTCCCTCGATCAGGAAAAGCCATTGCCAGCTCTTGAATCCGAGAAAGCCTCCGAGGTGTTGCATGATCACCCCCGAGATGGGTCCTCCGACGATCCCCGACACTGCAATGGCGAGCACGAAAAACGACAGCACGCGTGCACGCATCCGGTTGGGAAACCAGAAGGTGAGATAGAGAATGACGCCGGGAAAGAAGCCTGCTTCGGCGGCTCCCAGCAGGACGCGGGCGAGATAGAATTCCGCTGGCCTAGATACGAAAGCCATGGCCATCGAGATCACGCCCCACAAGATCATGATTCTCGTGATCGTCTTTCGCGCGCCAATCTTTTGCAGAACCAGATTGCTTGGCACCTCGAAAAGGATGTAGCCGACGTAAAACAGGCCGACGCCCAGGCCATAGCTCGCATCGCTCAGGCCCAGATCGCTCTGAAACTGCAGCTTGGCGAAGCTGACATTGACGCGATCAATGTAGTTCAGGACGTAGCAGACGAAAATGAACGGAATGATCCGCAGGATCACCCTTCGGTAGAGACGGCTTTCGCCCTCGTCTGCCGCAATCGCAAGTCCGTCCGCCCGTTGCAAATTCCTCTCCACCGCCAGCCGATCGGCGACCTATTTCACGTTGTGACCTTCAGGCGAAGTCGGGCGCGGAATGCCTGCTATGTTAGATTAAAATGGGCCGCGATTTCATTTTTTTGTTTTAGCTTGACCTCCGGGAGACCCCCGTCGCCTGCTTTTCCCCAACGCGGCCACCCGGGTCGTCATCACGCCCGGATGCAGGCTGCGTCCGCTATGGCGGCATAAATCTCGCCGAGATCGGTTTCCGTGATGCGATATGGCGGCATTACATAAATCGTGTTGCCGAGCGGGCGCAGCAGCAGGTTTCGGCTGCCAAAGAAGGCGAGAAGCTTGGGGCCGATGCCGGCGAGGTAGCCGCCGTCGCGCGCCTCAACTTCGAGTGCGGTGATCGTGCCGGTCCGGCGCACATTCTTGAACCGCTCATCTGTGCGGAAGTGCGCGATGACCTTTTCCTGCATCGCCGCGACAGATGCGACGCGCGAGCGGACCGCCGCGTCCTGCCATAGATCAAGGTTCGCCTTGGCGGCCGCGCAGGCGACCGCATTGGCCGTATACGAACTCGAATGAAAGAATGTGCGGGTGCGATCTTGCGAGAAATGCGCGTCGAAAATTTCTGCACGGCATAGCGTGACCGCGAGCGGCAGTGACCCGCCAGTGAGGCCCTTTGAATAGCAGGCAATATCCGGCGTTACGTCCGCCTGTTCGCAGGCGAACAAGGTCCCGGTCCGGCCCCAGCCGGTCATGACCTCGTCGGCTATGAAAAGAACGTCGGAGGCTTCGCAGATCCGTTTCATCTCCTTCAGCACCCAAGCGGGATACATCAACATCCCGCCCGCACCGAGGATCAACGGCTCCACGATGAAAGTGGCCGGCTTCTCGACGCGAAAGGCGGCCTCAAGCGCATCCAGCGTTGCCTGCTCGCGGCCCTCTGCAGGAAACGGTACCGTCGTCACGTCGAACAATAACGGGCGATAGGCTGCGTTGAAGACGCCGCGCGCGCCGACCGACATCGCCCCGATGGTGTCGCCGTGATAGGAGTGCTGCATCACGACGAGGCGGGTGCGCGTTCGAGGAAAAATCAATACCCGTTCGCGGCTTGAGGCTGCGCAACCGGTCATCGCGCTTCAAGGCTTGCAGGGCCGTGACATAGCTTGAGACCTTGTCCGCATAGAGTTGGGTCATGGTCCCTTCAGCCCAGGCGTCAGCCGTGGGCGGATTGTGGCTCGGCCGATTTGGCATCGTTGAGGCGGGACTTGACGCCGAGCCGGTCCAGCAAGCTCGCATCACGGTCGCGCTGCGGATTCTTGGTGGTCAACAGCACATCGCCGATGAAAATCGAATTTGCGCCGGCCAGAAAGCACAGCGCCTGCAGTTCATCGGTCATGTATTGCCGGCCGGCCGAGAGCCGCACGACGCTCCGCGGCATCATGATGCGGGCGACAGCCACCAGCCGGACGAGAGCGATCGGATCGGGACGCGCCGCTGTGTCATTGACCGGAACGCCTTTGACCTCGTTCCACAAATTGATCGGCACGCTCTCCGGATGGCTCGACAGATTGGCGAGCAGCACGAGCATGCCGAGCCGGTCCTCGACCTCTTCTCCCATGCCGATGATGCCACCGCAGCAGACTTTAATACCCACCTCGCGCACATGCGCCAGCGTGTCGATGCGGTCCTGCAACGTGCGCGTGGTGATGATCTTGTCGTAGAACTCGGGCGAGGTGTCGACATTGTGGTTGTAGAAGTCGAGCCCCGCCTCGCGCAGCAGCGCCGCCTGCGCCGGCGTCAGCATGCCGAGCGTCGCGCAGGTTTCCATGCCGAGTTCCTTGACCGCGCTCACCATGCCGCAGACTTCATCGAGATCGCGATCCCTGGGATTGCGCCACGCAGCGGCCATGCAGAAACGACTCGCGCCGGCATCGCGGGCGCGCCGCGCGGTAGCGACCACATCTGCCTGCGCCATGAGCTTGGTTGCCTTCAGGCCGGTTTCGTAATGCGCGCTCTGCGAACAATAACCGCAGTCCTCGGGACATCCGCCCGTCTTGATGCTGAGCAGGCTCGCCGTCTCGACATGGTTCGGATCGAAATGACTGCGATGGATGCTTTGCGCGCGAAACATCAAATCCGCAAAAGGCAGGTCGTAGAGAGCTTCGGCCTCCGCGCGCTCCCAATCGTGCCGGACGGGCTCGACGTCTTGGCCGCCGTTCCGCTTCACCCCCACCGCGTAAACCATTGCGCCCGTCTCCTTTTTTATAGATAACAACTAAGGTTATCTATAAATCTCTCTGTTAGAGCCATGCTACTCGACGCAAGGTACGAACGCACCCGTTTTTGTGGTAGATAATCTATGAAGAGTCCCGACAAGAACGCCACCGTGGCCGCGCGCATTGCTGCGTCGATCGGAGAGCGGATTATCTCCGGCGCGCTCCAACCCGACGCACCGCTGCGGCAAGACCACTTGGCGCGTGAATTCAATTCAAGCCACGTCCCGGTGCGCGAAGCCTTTCGACAGTTGGAAGCGCAGCACCTCGTGGTCAGCGTACCGCGCCGCGGCGTTCGAATTGCGCCGCTCGATGCCAACTCCGTCAAAGAGATCGCGGAGATGCGCGCCGCTCTGGAAGTCGTCGCGTTGCGCCATGCCGCGCCGCGGCTCACGCCGGCGCATTTGGCTCGAATCGAACTGGCGCTGATCGAAGGCGACAACGCCGAGACGCTGTTGGAGTTCGAAGCCGCCAACCGGGCCTTTCACCAGGCTCTGGTGGCGTCGTGCGGAATGCCACGGTTGCTTGCCAGCCTCGACGGACTGCAATTGGCGAACTCCCGGCTGGTTTTCGCGATGGCGCAGCATGCCGGCTGGCGGCCTCGGTCCAATCAAGACCACCGCCTTATTCTTCAGGCTTTACGATCACGCAACATCGACCAAGCCTGCGGCCTGCTGGCCCGCCACATCCAGACGATCGAGCGCCTCACCATTCCTGCCACGTGAGGTTGTCTTGACGCGTTTTCTTAACGTGAGCCGGTATCCACTTCGCTCGAATAGGCTTTACGACGGAAAATCGGCTGCCCTGACCTGGATTCGATCGGCATGGAGCGACCAGTCACAAAGCGACTGCTTTTCGCAGAATTCCTTCTTCGCCAGTTCCCTGGCATCGCCTTCGTTGGCGGCGTCGATTTCCAGCGAACCCTGACAGATTTCCGCCTCCCGGCCGTTCTCGCCGAGCACATCCTTCATGAACCGAACGACAAACCGCGACATAGAACCTCCTGCTCGTGCCCAAAAGCTCGCCCCGTAACCTCGCCCATGTAATCGGATCGCGAGGGGGTCGTTTTGACGGACATCAAACCCGCAGCACGCAGTTGCGGAGGAACTGCACATAAAACCGTCAGTGAGCAGCGCTCGCCAGCGCCTATGCGCCGACGGCCGGCAGGCTTGCCGCCGCAATGGCGACGATCTCGGCAAGACGGCGTCCGATCCGGGATCGTGTGGAACGCAACAACGAGTTCAGGGGTTGCATATCGATCATTCCTGGCGCGCAAGCACCAAAATATTCGTTTCGGCACAAAGCTTTGGGGTGAAACTAGGCGTTCCCCTCACGGCGTGTCGAGACCGCGGTAAAAATAGCAACGCCGCCACCGTCCGATCCAAACATCACAGCAGGTTTATTGCCACGAGACGGCCGACCGCGGACGATTTTTCTCCGCCAAAATTCGGCGGCTGATCCACGGCGGCCGCTAGCCCGGCGCAAACCCAAAAGTACGCTCGAAGCGCTTGACGTAAGCAGGCCAGACTTCCGGATTGATGACGCGGGGCGGTCGCTTGCCGTCGAGCGCGTCGAGCATCTGCTCTGCGGCGATCCTCGCCATGTTTTCCCGCGCCTCTTTCGTCACCCCTGCCGTGTGCGGACTTGCCAGCACATTGTCGAACTGCAGCAGCGGATGCTCGGGCGGCGGAGGCTCTTTGGCCCAGACGTCGAGACCTGCGCCGGCGATGCGCTTGTTGCGAAGTGCATCTTCCAACGCGACCTCGTCGTGGATGAAACCACGCGCGGTGGTGATGAAGTACGCATGCGCCTGCATCAGCGCAAATTCGCGCGCGCCGATCATGCCGCGGCTTTCCCTGGTCAGCGGACAGGAAATCGAGACATAGTCCGAACGGCGCAACAAGTCGTCGAGCGTGACCTTCTCGCCGCCGCGCTCCGCCATTTCCGTCGCAGAAAGAAAGGGATCATAGGCGAGCACGTTCATGCCGAGCAGACCCTTGCAAAGTGTGGCGATACGGCGGCCGACATTGCCGAGCCCGACAATACCGATGGTTTTGCCCTGCACTTCAGTTCCGATCAGGGCGTTGCGGTTGACATTCGCCTCGCGCCGGAGCGCGCGATCGGCCTGAATGATGCGCTTCGACAACGTGATCAACATTGCGAGCGCATGTTCGGCAACTGAATGGGCATTACCGCCGGACTGATTGACCACCAGCACACCCGCAGCCGTGCAGGCCTCGACGTCGACCGGATCGTAGCCCGCGCCGTTGCTGGAAACGATCAAGAGGTTCGGCGCGCGTCGCAGCAAATCCTGATCGACGTGAAAATGCCGCGCCAGCTCATCGCGTGCGGCGCCAATTTGATAGGCATGCGCGACGGCCAGGATCGGCGCCGAAATTGCCTCGGGACTTTCGTTCTCGAGCCGGTCGAGCCGCACGTCGGGGCGCGCCCTTAAGATGTCGGCATAAATCTCGTTGGCAAGATATTTGACGTAGAACACGCGCTTGTTGTTGACGGACATCGACGTACTTTCAGTTCGGGAAGTCAAAAAAATTGGCGGGATCGGTCACGAGGATACGGTGCAGCGGCGGCAGACAGGCTTGAATCACTCAAATCATTCGGCCCTTATGCCGGCGGCCTTGATGATCGGCCCCCACTTTTCGTAGTCGGCGTGAATCTTGGCGTCGAGTAGCTGCGGCGAACTGCCGATCGGCGACGCCCCGAATTTCGCAAGCCTCTCCTTCACAGGCTCGGTGTTCAAGGCCGCAACGAAATCACGTGAGAGCCGCGCGACCAGCTCGGGAGACATGCCGGCAGGCCCGAGCAGGCCCCACCAGACCTCCGTGTCATAGCCGGGCACGGTCTCTGCAATCGTTGGCACGTTTGGCAGGAACGGCGAACGCGAAGCGGTCGTGACGGCGAGCGCGCGCAGCGTGCCGGCCTCCAATTGTCCCAGCGCTTCGGGAGCGTTGTTGAAGGACATTGGAATCTGCCCGCCGAGGAGATCGTTGATCGCGGGCGCACCGCCTTTGTACGAGATGGCATCCATCTCGATCTTCGCAAGGCTCTTGAGAAGTTCACCGGCAAGATGCGTCGATGTTCCGTTTCCCGCATGACCGAAGGAAAGACTGCCGGGCTTCGCCCGTGCCTGCGCGATGATATCGGCGAGCGTCTTGAACGGAGAGTCGGCGCGCACCAAAAGGATATTGGGCGAAGATGCCAACAGCGAAATCGGCGCGAAGTTCTTGAAGGTGTCGTAAGGCAGTTTGGGATACAAGAACGGATTGGTGGCGTGGCCACTCGCCACCACAATGAGGGTATAGCCGTCGGGCGCCGACGTCGCGAGCGCCTGCGAGGCAACCACACCGCCCGCCCCTGGCCGATTCTCCACAATCACCGATTGGCCCCATTGCCGGGAAACCGCCTCCCCAAGCGTGCGTGCCAGGATGTCCACCCCGCCACCGGCTGAATACGGCACGAAAACATGCACCGGCCTCGCGGGAAACGGCCCCTGTGCGGAGGCGACGTCGCCGGCCGCGACGACGGCTGCCGCCGCGGCGGCCATCCACAGCCATCGCACTGGCTGAACGTCGCGCAAGAACCACCCTCCCAATGCGCCCTCCGTTATTTTCTCGAATTATGGCACGCCATCGCGCCCGCGGCATCGCCGGCGCGCGCAGATCACGGCAACGATCCGGACATGTTGACAATCCCGCCGATCGCGTCAAGTTTCGGCGCCTTAAGCAGGACGATCGCGTTGCGCGCCCAAGTCCTCGCGAGATCGAAGGGAGGATGCGATGGCGGCCGCGGACGGACAAATGTCGCCGACGGGTTTGGGTGAAAAGGCCTGGCACGAGGTTGTGCTGCAAACGCTCAAGCGCAACGACATCAGGCTCGTGCCGTATGTTCCCGACCGTGTGCTGACGAGGTTGATCAAGGAAATTCACGCCGATCCGTTCTTCACCACGTTTCCGACCGCGCGCGAGGAAGAGGCGGTCGGGATCGTCTCCGGTGCATGGATGGGGGGAATGCGCGGCGCGGTGCTGATGCAGACATCCGGCTTTGCGACATTGGCCAATGTGCTGGCCTCGCTCGCGATCCCCTATCAGATTCCGCTGATCATGTTCGTGTCCGAGCGCGGAACGCTTGGCGAATTCAATTACGGACAATCGCTGGTCTGTCGCACCATGCGGCCGGTGCTCGATTCGCTGGCGATGGAACACCACACCGCGACCAGACTCGACGAGTTCGAGTTCATCATCGATCGATCGATCAAGCAGGCCATCACCACGCAGGCGCCAGTGGCGCTGATCCTGTCGCCGCTCCTGACCGGCGGCAAAGTCTTCGACAAGTGAGC
The DNA here is from genome assembly GCA_963741185.1 of uncultured Alphaproteobacteria bacterium. Taxonomy (GTDB): domain Bacteria; phylum Pseudomonadota; class Alphaproteobacteria; order Rhizobiales; family Xanthobacteraceae; genus Bradyrhizobium. The sequence goes on from CAVUHE010000031.1 coordinate 49,025, forward strand.
AGCCGCATGAACAGCCCGGAAAAGCCCCCTGCCCGCAACACCAAGGTGATGAACCGCTTCGACCTGACCTCGCGGCTGGTCGCGAGGCTGAAGAACGAGGAAGCCGTTATCGGCGGTATCGGAAATACCAATTTCGATCTCTGGGCCGCCGGCCACCGCCCGCAAAATTTCTACATGCTGGGCAGCATGGGTCTCGCTTTTCCGATCGCGCTCGGCGTCGCGCTGGCCCAGCCGGAGCGGCGCGTCTTTGCGCTTGAAGGCGACGGTTCGCTGCTGATGCAATTGGGCTGCCTGTCGACGATCGCGACGCTTAAGCCCAAGAACCTCACCATGATCCTGATGGACAACGGCATCTACCAGATCACCGGGGCGCAACCGACGCCGGCGGCGGCGACATCCGACCTCATCGCGATCGCGATCGGTTGCGGTCTCACCAACAGCGCCTGGGCTGCGGACGAGGCAGATTTCGAGCGGCTGATCGATCAATCACAGAGCGCGTTCGGACCGAGTTTGATCGGGGTGCGCATCGACGACAAACCCGGCACTGGAACGACCCGAAGGGATCCCGCCCAAATAAGAGAGCGTTTCATGCTCGGGCTCGGCGTGCGCGAAGCGATGTGATCTGCTTTGTTTGCTGAAATTTGGCGCACCCGCGCGAAAAGAAAAAGCCGCCCGGCGGGCGGCTCTTGAACCTCTGATACCAAAGCCGTTGCCACAAAGCGCTTAAAGAAGCCCCGCGCCGCGCGCCCATTTGTACTTCGCACCCAACACCTCGACCGGCAATTCGGTCGAGTAGGCATAGGCCGGGATGCCATTCTGGTAAAGATATTCGGCGGCTTCCTCGACCTCGACGTCGCCGGCGAGCGAGGCGACCATCGGCTTGACGAAGCCCTTGGCCTCCATCTCCTTCTTCACTTCCACCATGTTGCGGGCAAACACCATCGGCGGGGTGACGATCGTGTGCCAGTAGCCGAGGATCAGCGAATGGATGCGATCGTCGGACAGGCCAAGCTTCACCGTGTTGACATAGGTGATCGGCGGCTCGCCGCCGGTGATGTCGACCGGATTACCGGCCGCGCCGAACGGCGGGATGAACTTGCGGAACGCAGCGTCCAGATCGGGCGGCATCGCCATCAACTGAAGACCGTTGTCGACGACCGAGTCCGACAGCAGCACGCCTGAGCCGCCCGCGCCGGTGATGATCAGGATGTTCTCGCCCTTTGGCGTCGGCAACACCGGCACGCCACGCGCGAACTCGAGCAATTGCCTCAAGCTGCGGGCGCGGATCACGCCGGACTGCTTGAACACGTCTTCGTAGATCTTGTCGTTACCGGCAAGCGCGCCGGTGTGCGAGGAAGCGGCCTTGGCGCCGGCCGAGGTGCGACCTGCCTTGAGCACGATAACCGGCTTCTTCTTGGAAACCCGCTTGGCAGCTTCGGCGAAGGCGCGACCGTCCTTCAGGTCCTCGCAGTGCTGGGCGATAAGGTTGGTGTTGGGGTCCTGCTCGAAGAACGCCAACAGATCGTCCTCGTCGATGTCCGACTTGTTGCCGAGACCGACGATCGCGGAGACGCCCATCTTGGCCGAACGCGAGAAGCCGATGATTGCCATGCCGATGCCACCGGATTGCGAAGACAGCGCCGCGTGGCCCTTGACGTCATAGGCGGTGCAGAAGGTCGCGCAGAGATTAGCCGGCGTATAGTAGAAGCCGTAGATGTTTGGCCCCATCAGGCGGACGTTGTACTTCTTCCCGATCTCGACGATTTCGGCCTGCAATTCGGGCGCACCCGCTTCGGCAAAGCCGGAGGGAATGAGAACGGCGCCGGGAATTTTCTTTTCGCCGCATTCGACAAGCGCACCCGCGACGAACTTCGCCGGAATTGCAAAAACCGCGGTGTCGATCACACCCGGCACATCCTTGACGCTCTTGTAGGCCTTGTAGCCGAGGATCTCGGCGGCCTTCGGATGAATGGGATAGATGTCGCCCTTGTAGCCGCCGTTGATCAGGTTCTTCATCACCGAATTGCCGATCTTGCCGTCCTCGGCCGAGGCGCCGATCACGGCAACCGCCTTAGGCTGCATGATGCGGTTCATCGCCGCGACGATTTCGGAAGTCGGGCGCGGCGCCGGACGCGGCTTGTAGTCGAAGTCGACGACGATGCGCACGTCGGCGGCGATGGCGTCTTTCTTGGTGGCGAATACCGGATTGAGATCGAGTTCGACGATTTCGGGGAAATCGCTGACGAGCTGCGACACCTTGACGATGACCTCGGCGAGCGCATCGCGGTTGACCGGATCACCGCCGCGCACGCCCTTGAGCATGTCGTGGGCCTGGATGCCGTCGAGCATCGACAACGCGTCTTCCTTGGTGGCCGGCGCGAGACGGAAAGTAATGTCTTTGAGAATTTCGACCAGCACGCCGCCGAGGCCGAAGGCCACCAGCTTGCCGAACGATCCGTCGGTGATGGAGCCGACGATGACTTCGGTGCCGCCGGCCAGCATCTGCTGGATCTGGATGCCTTCGATCTTGGCATCGGCCTTGTATTTCTTGGCGTTCGCCAGAATGGTCTCGTAATTCTTCTCCACATCGGCGGCGGTCTTCACGCCCACCACCACGCCGCCGGCTTCCGTCTTGTGCAGGATGTCCGGCGAGACAATCTTCATCACCACGGGGAAGCCCATGCCGGACGCGATCTTTGCCGCGTCGCCTGCGGACTTGGCGACGCCTTCCTTCGGAACCGGGATGCCGTAAGCGTCGCAAACCAGCTTGCCTTCAGGCGCCGTCAGACTTGTGCGCTTATCCGCTTTGACTGCATCGAGTACTTTGCGGACCGCATCTTTGGAATTCGACATTTAGCTTCCTCCTTGACGTCTATTCTTGGTTCGCAGGCAGCGCGTGCGGGCATCGGCATCATCACTTGGCTGCGCAAGCTCAATCGCTCTTCATGGTGATGGCAAACGCGGGTCCGCGTTCGCTGCGGCTGTGTTCGTTCCAGCCGCGGAGAAGTTGGGATTCGTATGGCATTTGGTATGCCAGAAACGAACTTGTCAAGTCGCGGAAGTGCTGAAATCATGGGTAACTTGACATTCTGGCATTTGGTATGCCAAAAATATTTGAATTGCTCTTTTGAAAATGGACTTCCCACGGAAGCGGTACGCCGCGACCAAGCGGAGGCAAATCAAGGCACCGCCCAAAATGGCTGAGGCAGAGATTGCAGTCGTCCGGATCGTGCCGGAGACGAGCTTCAAGAACAAGGCCTATGAGGCCTTGAAGGAAGCCATCTTGAAGATGGACATCTACGCGACGCCCGAGCCGGTGATGCTCGACGAGCGTGCGCTGTCGGAGCGCCTCGGTGTCAGCCGGACCCCGATCCGCGAGGCGATCGCGATGCTGGAGCAGGACGGCTTCGTCAAGACCGTGCCGCGCCGCGGCATCGTCGTCGTGCGTCGTACCAAGAGCGAGATCGTGGATATGATCCGCGCCTGGGCCGCACTGGAGAGCATGGCCGCGCGATTGATCACGACCACCGCGCGCAAGAAGGACATTTCCGCGCTGCGCGATTTCTTCAAGGATTTTAGCAAGGATCGCCTGCCTCAAGATCACGTCGAGGAATATTCGAGAGCCAACATTGCCTTTCACCAGGCACTGATTTCGCTCAGCGAGTTGCCGGTGCTGGTCGATATGACCAACGATATCCTGCTGCATGTCCGCGGCTACCGGCAATTGACGATCGGGCGCGTCGACCGCATTGCTGCGTCCCTGCCCGAGCACATGGCCATCATTGAAGCGCTTGAACAGCGCGATACCGAGCTTGCCGAAAAGCGCGCACGAGACCACACGCTTGGCCTTGCCACTTTTGTCGAAACGCACGGCCAGGAACTCTTTTAGCGGTCCAGCCGCCTGGCTTCACGTGAACAATCAGAGGACGAACTCGTCCTCGTCAAAAACCATCAGGGAGAAGCGGAATGTCCGCAGCAGTGCAGAGCATCGAAACGAAAACGGCCGGCGCAGAGCAGGAGCTCACGGACGGCTTTAACCTCATCATCGAGGCGCTCAAGCTCAACGGCCTCACCACAATTTACGGCGTTCCCGGCATTCCGATCACCGATTTCGGTCGCATGGCACAGGCCGCGGGTATCCGCGTCATTTCGTTTCGTCACGAGCAGAACGCCGGCAACGCGGCGTCGATCGCGGGATTCCTGACCAAGAAGCCCGGCGTCTGCCTCACGGTATCGGCGCCCGGCTTCCTCAACGGTCTGACCGCGCTCGCTCATGCCACCACCAATTGCTTCCCGATGATCCTGATCTCGGGCTCCTCGGAGCGGGAGATCGTCGACTTGCAGCAGGGCGACTATGAAGAGATGGACCAGCTTGCGATCGCCAAACCGCTCTGCAAGGCTGCGTTCCGCGTGCTACACGCCGCCGATATCGGCATTGGACTTGCGCGGGCAATCCGCGCTGCGGTCTCGGGCCGTCCGGGCGGCGTCTATCTCGATTTGCCCGCCAAGCTTTTCGGTCAGGTGATGAACGCGGACGCCGGCGCCAAGTCGCTGGTCAAGGTCATCGACGCCGCGCCGGCCCAGATTCCCGCGGCTGCCGCGGTCAAGCGCGCGCTCGATGTCCTCAAGAGCGCAAAGCGTCCACTGATCATTCTCGGCAAGGGCGCGGCCTACGCGCAAGCCGATGACGATATCCGCGCGCTCGTCGAAAAGAGCGGCATTCCGTTCCTGCCGATGAGCATGGCCAAGGGCCTGTTGCCCGATCTGCATCCGTTGTGCGCAGGCGCGGCTCGCTCGACGGTGCTGAAGGATGCCGATGTGGTGATGCTGATCGGCGCCCGCCTCAACTGGCTGTTATCGCACGGCAAGGGCAAGACCTGGGGCAATGCTCCGAAGAAATTCATCCAGATCGACATCGAGCCGAAGGAAATGGATTCCAACGTCGAGATCGCAGCTCCCGTCGTGGGCGACATCGGCTCCTGCGTGTCGGCGCTACTTGCGGCGATGGGCAGCAATTGGCCTGGCGCGCCAGCCGATTGGGTCAAGACGGTCAGCGCGAAGCGCGAAGAGAACGTCGCCAAGATGGCGCCGCGGCTCATGAACAACAACTCGCCGATGGACTATCACGGCGCGCTCGGGGTGCTTCGCACCATCGTCAAGGAACGGCCGGACGCCATCCTCGTCAACGAAGGCGCCAATACGCTCGATCTCGCACGCGGCGTCATCGATATGTATCAGCCGCGTAAGCGGCTCGACGTCGGCACCTGGGGCGTCATGGGCATCGGCATGGGCTATGCCATTGCGGCCGCGATCGAGACCGGCAAGCCGGTGCTCGCCGTTGAAGGCGACTCGGCCTTCGGGTTTTCCGGCATGGAGGTCGAAACGATCTGCCGCTACAAGTTGCCGGTTTGCATCGTCATCTTCAACAATGACGGGATCTATCGCGGCACCGATGTCAATTCCGTCGGTTCGGACCCCGCGCCGACCGTCTTCGTCAAGGGCTCGCGCTACGACAAGATGATGGAGGCATTTGGCGGCATCGGCGTGAACGCGACGACACCGGACGAGCTGAAGCGCGCCGTGAACGCGGCGATGGATTCCGGCAAGCCGACTCTGATCAACGCCGTGATTGACCCTGCTGCGGGCTCCGAGAGCGGCCGCATCGGCAACCTCAATCCACAGAGCGTTCTCAAGAAGAAATAAACCCGACAGATCCACACGCTCCTGCGCGCGCAGGAGCAGCTATTTAGACGGAGCAAGACGATGACAAAGGCGCTGAAGGGCGTTCGAATTCTCGATTTCACCCACGTTCAATCGGGCCCGACCTGCACGCAATTGCTGGCCTGGTTCGGCGCCGACGTGATCAAGGTCGAGCGTCCCGGCGTCGGCGATATCACGCGCGGTCAATTGCAGGACGTCCCCAAGGTCGACAGCCTGTATTTCACCATGCTCAATCACAACAAGCGTTCGATCACGCTCGACACCAAGAACCCGAAGGGCAAGGAAGTCCTCACAGCGCTGATCAAGAGCTGCGACGTGCTGGTTGAGAATTTCGGCCCCGGGGTCCTCGACCGGATGGGCTTCCCCTGGGAAAAGATCCACAGCATCAACCCGAAGATGATCGTGGCATCGATCAAGGGGTTCGGCCCTGGTCCCTACGAAGACTGCAAGGTGTACGAGAACGTCGCCCAATGCACTGGCGGCTCGGCATCGACCACGGGCTTCCGCGACGGACTGCCGCTCGTAACCGGCGCGCAGATCGGCGACAGCGGCACTGGGCTGCATCTTGGGCTCGGCATCGTCGCCGCACTCTACCAGCGCACCATGACCGGACAAGGTCAGCGCGTCACCGTGGCGATGCAGGACGGCGTCTTGAACCTCGCGCGTGTCAAGTTGCGCGATCAGCAACGCCTCGCCCATGGTCCGCTCACTGAATACAGCCAGTTCGGCGAAGGAATTCCGTTCGGCGACGCGGTGCCGCGCGCCGGCAACGATTCCGGCGGCGGTCAACCTGGCCGCATTCTCAAGTGCAAGGGCTGGGAGACCGATCCCAATGCCTACATCTACTTCATCACCCAGGCGCCGGTCTGGGAGAAGATCTGCGACGTGATCGGGGAGCCCGGCTGGAAGACCCATCCGGATTACGCCAAGCCCCCGGCCCGGCTCAAGCGCCTCAACGAGATCTTCGGGCGCATCGAGCAATGGACCATGACCAAGACCAAGTTTGAGGCGATGGACATTCTCAACAAGGATGACATCCCCTGTGGCCCGATCCTGTCGATGAAGGAATTGGCCGAGGATCAGTCGCTGCGCGCTAGCGGTACTGTCGTCGAAGTGGACCATCCCACGCGTGGCAAATACCTATCGGTCGGCAACCCGATCAAGTTGTCGGACAGCCCGACCGAGGTGAAACGCTCGCCGCTGCTTGGCGAACACACCGACGAGATCCTTCGTCAGGTTCTTGGCTTCTCCGACCATCAGGTGAAAGAGATTCACGATTCCGGTGCGCTCGACCCGCCGCAGAAAGTGGCTGCTGAATAAGTAGAACCCGTTCAGCCTAAGTATATAGGGGCCGCCGGCCATCCGGCGGCCTTTTTTGTTGTTTCCCAATGGCTTAAACGCCACTTTAGTGACCAAGGTTGCCCAGTTATGTTGCGTTGCAAAAATTATTATGCTGCCATGCAAACAAACAAATTGCTCGTGGTATCTGGCATACCTATGCTTGGGCCACGCACTTTCCGGACCAAGGGAACAAGATGTCCAAAACCGCCTCTCTCAGCTTCGCTCCTTCCACCACATTATTCAGCCGCCTGCTCTCGGCAATCGACCGGATCCTGATGGCGAACGCCAATATCGCGCTGCGCAATGGAGACCTGCCCTATTTTGGACTCTGAGCCCTAGTTGGTGATTTATCGAACAAAGCGCTCCACCAGATTCTTTGCGACCTAAGCCCCGGCCTGCCGGGGCTTTTTTTATTCCGTGACGAAGACCTACGCGGGACCCGGTGGCACGCCTGCGGCATATTTGAGCAGGCCTCAAGATGAAAGAATAATGTCTTGCGCTGTGGCATATCACATACCAATATGCGCAAATCGGCAGCGCTGAATACCAAAAACAAGAGCGTACCAGGGGAGGAACGATGACTGCCACCACACAGGCCACCACACCGATCGCCGAGGGCAAGTATTTTCGCTGGCTGCAACTTGCGATGGGCGTCGTCTGCATGGCGATGATTGCGAACCTGCAATATGGCTGGACGCTGTTCGTCGATCCGATCGACCAGAAATATCATTGGGGCCGCGCAGCGATCCAGTTGGCCTTTACCCTCTTCGTGGTGACGGAAACCTGGCTGGTGCCGGTCGAGGCCTGGTTCGTCGATAAATACGGTCCCCGCGTGGTCGTCATGTTTGGCGGCGTGACCATCGCCATTGCCTGGGTGATGAACTCCTATGCAGACTCGCTGGTGCTGCTCTATGCCTCCGCGATCATTGCCGGGATTGGCGCCGGCGCGGTTTACGGGACCTGCGTTGGCAACGCGCTGAAATGGTTTCCTGACCGCCGTGGCCTGGCTGCCGGCGTAACCGCCGCCGGGTTCGGCGCCGGTGCTGCGATCACTGTGGTACCAATTGCGAAAATGATCGCCACCAGCGGTTATCAAGAAGCGTTTTTCACTTTCGGCATCGGACAAGGCGTGATCGTCTTCATCCTTGCCTTCTTCCTCCGCAAGCCGTTGCAGGCGATGCCGGCGAAAAAGAAGCAGCTCAATCTGCCGCAAACCAAGATCGACTACACCCCGCCGCAGGTGCTGCGCAGCCCGATCTTCTGGGTGATGTACGCGGTCTTCGTGATGGTCGCCGCGGGCGGCCTGATGACCGCGGCCCAGATTGCGCCGATCGCCCACGACTTCAAGATCGCCAACGAGCCAGTGAGCTTGCTCGGCTTCCAGATGGCCGCACTGACCTTCGCAATCTCGCTCGATCGCATTTTCGACGGCTTCGGCCGCCCGTTCTTCGGCTGGGTTTCCGACAACATCGGCCGTGAGAACACGATGTTCATCGCGTTCGCGACGGCCGCCCTCATGCTGCTGACGCTGTCGGCATATGGGCATAACCCGATCGTGTTCGTGCTGGCGACTGCGGTTTATTTCGGTGTGTTCGGCGAGATCTACAGCCTGTTCCCCGCGACCAGCGGCGACACGTTCGGCGTCAAGTTCGCCACCACCAACAACGGCATGTTGTACACAGCAAAGGGAACCGCCTCTCTGCTGGTGCCACTGGCGAGCATCGTTGCGGCCAGGTACGGCTGGCAGGCCGTTTTCGTGATCGCCGTGGCCCTCAACGCCACCGCAGCGCTGTTGGCGCTGTTCGTGATCAAGCCGTTGCGGCGCGCCTTCATCCTTGGCAGCGAGGCACCCGCTGAAGCCACGACGCGCGACGCCAAGGCAGCCTGAGGATCTCCATAGCAAATCGAAAAGAGGTGCGCTTGGACGCGCCTCTTTTTCTAACCGGTTTTCTGGAATACAAAATACAAGAACGACATATGCCGGATTTCGACCGAGTCGGCCGTCACTGACGGCGCGCAAAAACGTCAATGATACTGTCTATTTTTGCCGTCGACTTCTTTCGGAAATCAAATTGACAATTGGCATAATGTATACCAAAATTGCTTCTCTAAGATGATGCTCACCCCTGCGGCTGACATAAGGAGCTTGCGATGAAAGTCGGAGACATCCTGCGCAACAAGACCGCGCGAATAGCAACCATTCGAATGAATGAAACCGTGGGCATAGCGGCCCAATTGATGCGCGCTAGCAATGTCAGCGCGCTAGTGGTCAAGGACGTCGTTCGGACCGAGGGCAATACCGCTGTCGGCATGTTCACGGAGCGCGACGTCGTTCGCGCGATCGCCGAACATGGCGCGGCCGGTATCAACATGAAGATTTCCCAGCTGATCTCGGTTCAACAATTGGTCTCCTGCACTTCGAACGATACGCTCGAAGACGTTCGCCATCTGATGAACAAGCACCACATCCGACATTTGCCGGTCATCGACAATTACAGCCTGTGTGGCGTGATCAGCATTCGCGATATTTCAACCGCCTTCGACGAAGAGGCGATGGCTGCGAAGGCCGTCCCGGCCTGACGTAGCACTTTTCAGTTCAGCGACGATTGCACCGGCCCTGAAATTCATTCGCGAGCCGGCCGGTCGGTCGCGCCCACATTTCACCGCCGGTTCCCAGGGAAGTTTCATGAAAATCTGCATTTACGGTGCCGGCGCAATCGGCGGATATCTCGGTGTGCAGTTTGCGCGCGCGGGCGCCGACGTTAGCCTCGTCGCGCGAGGCGCACATCTCGCCGCGATGCGCGCCCACGGGCTCAAATTGCTGATCGCAGATGAGGAGCGCGTGGTACATCCGCGCTGCACCGATAATCCAGCTGAACTTGGGCCGCAGGATTTTGTCATCATCTGCCTGAAGGCGCATTCCATCACCGGCGCAATCGAGGCGATGCAGCCTCTGCTTGGAGAGCAAACCCGTATCGTCACCGCGGTCAACGGAATTCCCTACTGGTATTTCCATAGACACGGCGGCCACTATCAGGGCTCGACGCTGGAGAGCATCGACCCCGGCGGACGACAATGGCGCGAATTGGGCCCCGAACGCGCGATCGGTTGCATCGTCTATCCCGCCACCGAGATCGTCGCCCCCGGCGTCATCCAGCATGTGTACGGCGATCGCTTTCCGATCGGCGAGCCTTCGGGAGAGATTACGGACGACGTCAAGCTGCTTTCGGCCCTGTTCACGGACGCTGGAATGCAGGCGCCCGTGCTCGATCGCATCCGCGACGAGATCTGGCTCAAGCTATGGGGCAATGTATGTCTCAATCCGATCAGCGCGCTGACCCACGCGACTCTGGACGTGATTTGCTCGGATCCGGCAACGCGATCATTGTCGAAAGCGATCATGCTGGAGAGCCAGGCGATCGCCGAAAAATTCGGCATCCGATTCCGGGTCGACGTCGAGCGACGGATCGAGGGCGCGCGCAAGGTCGGCGCGCACAAGACCTCGATGCTGCAGGATCTCGAACGCGGACGCCCGATGGAAATCGACCCGCTGGTCTCGGTGGTCCAGGAGATGGGCCGTCTGACGCAAACCCCGACGCCCGCGCTCGATGCAGTGCTGGCTCTGGTCGTACAGCGCGCGAAGATGGCCGGGCTATGCGGCCTCGATCGGCCGGTAGAGGCGCCCGCCCCGGCTTTGGCATGATCATGTTGTCTTGATCTGCGCGTTGCGCGCCCGTAGACATTTGCCGATCGCGGCGGCATCCTGTAGTTCCGATAAAACCAAGAGAGATCAAGGCACGCCATCCCTGCCTTGACGAAACGGGTCAGAGGCGGACGATGATCAAGACACGATTTACGGAGCTCGTCGGCGTCGACCATCCGATCGTCCAGGGCGGAATGCAGTGGGTCGGTCGGGCTGAGCTGGTCGCTGCTGTCGCCAACGCCGGCGCGCTCGGCTTCATCACCGCGCTGACCCAACCGACGCCGGAAGATCTGACCAGGGAAATCGCTCGCTGTCGCGGCCTGACCGACAAGCCGTTCGGCGTCAATCTGACGATTCTTCCATCGATCAAGCCGCCGCCTTACGCGGAATATCGCCAGGCCATCATCGAGAGCGGCATCAAGATTGTCGAGACCGCCGGCAACAAGCCTCAGGAGCATGTCACCGAATTCAAGAGACACGGCATCGTGGTCGTGCACAAATGCACCAGCGTCCGTCACGCGCTGTCGGCAGAACGCATGGGGGTGGATGCGATTTCGATCGATGGTTTTGAGTGCGCAGGCCACCCCGGCGAGGACGATACGCCCGGGCTCATCCTCATTCCGGTAGCGGCCGACAAGGTGAAGATTCCGATGATCGCATCCGGCGGCTTCGGCGATGGTCGCGGCCTGGTCGCAGCCCTCGCGCTAGGCGCCGAGGGCATCAATATGGGCACGCGCTTCATGTGCACCAGGGAAAGCCCGATCCATCAGCGGATCAAGGAACGAATCGTCGCCAATGACGAGCGCGAGACCGAGCTGATTTTCCGCACCATGCGCAACACCTCGCGCGTCGCCAAAAACACCGTAAGCACGAAAGTCGTCGCCATGGAGAAGCAAGGCGCGACCTTCGAGCAGGTCCGCGATCTCGTCGCCGGCGCGCGCGGAAAAATGGTCTACGCGACCGGCGACGCCGACGAAGGCATCTGGTCCGCAGGACAGGTTCAAGGATTGATCCATGATATCCCGAGCTGCGCCGAGCTTGTCTCCCGCATCATGCGCGAGGCGGAGACAATCATCCAGGGGCGGCTCGAGGGCATGATTTCCGGCAACCGCCGTCAAGCCGCCGAATAAGCGGCTCCACGTCAACACCAATCAGGAACGATCGCATGAAGGCCTACGTCTATGGCGCCAACGGCGCTGCAATCACTGAGGTCGCCAAACCGTCTGCGAAGGGTACGCAAGTGCTGGTCCGAGTTCGCGCGTGCGGCCTCAATCGCGCCGACCTCGGCATGACCAAGGGTCATGTTCATGGCAGCGCCGGGGGGGCCGGCACTGTTCTCGGGATGGAATGGGCCGGCGAAATCGCCGAGGTCGGACCGCAAGCCGGTGGGCTAAACGTCGGCGACAAGGTGATGGGATCGGGCGCCGCCGCCTTCGCCGAGTATACGTTGGCCGACCAAGGCAGGCTGTTTCGCACGCCGTCGAACATGAACTTCGAGGAAGCCTGCACCCTGCCGATTGCGCTTTCCACCATGCATAACGCGATCGTGACCGTGGGCGCCTTACAGCCCGGCCAGGCCGTCATGATTCAAGGCGCCAGTTCCGGCGTCGGCCTGATGGCGATGCAGATCGCAAAGCTCAAGGGCGCCAAACTCGTCATCGGCTCGTCAACCGATCCAGTGCGCCGTGCGCGGCTGAAGGAATTCGGCGCCGATCTTGCCATCGATTCCAACGATCCCGGCTGGGTCAATTCTGTGCTGCAAGCAACTTCCGGCGAAGGCGTCGACCTGATCGTCGATCAGATTTCGGGCAAGGTCGCGAGCCAGAATCTGAAGGCCACCAAGATCAAGGGCCGTATCGTCAACGTCGGCCGGCTCGGCGGCACGCACGCCGACTTCAACTTCGATCTGCACGCGGCGCGGCGCATCAACTATATCGGCGTCACCTTCCGCACCCGCACGATCGAGGAGATACGCGAGATTTTCGACGAAGTCCGCAAGGATATCTGGCCAGCGGTGGAATCGCGCAAATTGCGATTGCCGATCGACAAGGTGTTTGCCTTCGACGACATCGGCAAGGCGTTCGAGCACATGGAAGCCAACAAGCACCTCGGCAAGATTGTCGTGACTTTGTAGAAAATCTTCCAGACCGGACGAAACTGCCGCACGGCGTCACCCGCGCCGGGCCCGATCGTAAGCTTCGCTTCCGCTTCTTGTTGAAAGTGGGCCGCCGACCCTCGCCGGCGCACCCGGCAGCTTCAACTGTTGCAAGTGAGTTGCGATTGCGTCTCTGCTGCGTCTTTAATGTTGCATGATGGGCTGCTAAACCCGCGCCCATGAACCATCCCGTTCACACCACCAAGTCACGCGTCGCGGCGATTTCGATCTTCGCGAGCGCCGGCATGGCCACGGCTAAATTCGTGGTCGGTATCGTGATCGGTAGTCTGGCGCTGATCTCCGAGGCGCTGCATTCTTCCGTCGACGTTGTCGCGACCGTCGTCACCTGGATGGTGGTGCGCGTCTCCGACCGCCCGGCCGACGAAGAACATCACTACGGCCATGGCAAGCTTGAGAGCGTGTCAGCGCTCGGCATCATCGCGATGCTGTACGTGTTGGCTGGCGGAATTCTGGTCGAATCCTACAGCCGCCTGCGCGAGGGCGCCTCACCACCGACTTTATCGGCGATCCCCTTCATTGTGCTGTTAATCGACATCGCCGTGAATTTCTGGCGTGCCAGGGCGTTACACCGCGCAGCGCTCGACACCAAGAGCCAGGCGCTCGCCGCCGATGCGCTGCATTTTGCGTCGGACGTTGCCGGCTCGATTGCCGTCATTATCGGACTTGCGCTTTCCGGGCTCGGATTCGCCTGGGGCGATGCCGCCGCCGCCGTCGGCGTAGCGGTCATGATCGCGATGCTGGGCCTGCGCCTGGCTCGCTCTACCCTGGAGACCCTGATCGACCGCGCCCCCGAAGGCGTGGCCGAGAGGGCCGCCGCCGCGATCGAGGCGGTTCCGGGCGTGGTCGATGTCGAGCGGCTTCGGGTGCGGATGGTGGGATCGACGCACTTCATCGACGCCATCGTGCAGGTACCGCGCACTTACCCGATCGACCGCGTCGATGAAATCAAACGCAAAGCACAGGAAGCGGTCGCAGGCGCCCTTGAGGATGCCGACCTGACCTTCACCGCTGTCCCGGTTGCGCGCAACAACGAGAGCGTCCGCGAGCGCATCATGGTGATCGCCCGCAATTCCGGTCTCGCCGTCCATCACGTCACCGTTCACGATCTCGGTGGCAAGCTCACCGTCAGCATCGATCTTGAGGTCGACGGCGATATGGCGCTGACCGCCGCCCACGACATCGCCCAGGGATTGGAACGGAACATCCGCGACGAATTCGGCGAAGACGTCGAGGTCGATAGCCACATCGAGCCGCTGGAGCCCGAATTGCCGTTCGGTACCGATGCTGCGCCCGATCGGGTCGAGACCATCAAGGCCGCGCTGTCGCAATTTGCTGCCGGTGGCGCGATCCACGACATCCATAGCGTACGGGTTCGCGACACTGACGCCGGCGAAATCGTGAACTTTCATTGCCGCGCCGCACCTTCGATGAGTGTGATCAAAGTGCACGAAAATGTCGACGAGATCGAACGAGCCCTGCGGCGCGCGTTCCCGACCGTGAAACGCGTGATCAGTCACGCCGAACCTCCGGACGCATAGCCAGCTTCCGAAACGGTGCGCGTTCGCCTTTCGGACTCACCTCGCAGCCATTTTTTCGGAAATTCCGGACTTATGATTCTCCGTGGACAAGAATTATTTGCTTTAACGAATCGTTGACTCTCGACAGCCTGCAAAAACTGGATTCAAATATCCCTGATTCGGAAGCAGAGCTGGGGTTCTTCCGGGCGGGTTTTAGAAAAGTCTCCAAGGGGGCCAACGGCATGGCGCGCGCACACGCCGCGAGCGCGTGCGTCCAATCCGACTCGATCAAGGGATTGGCGCAATCGATCGCAAAACCAGCCTATCACAGGCTGTTGTTGGCGGAGCCTGCGCTGCGCCGTGCCGTTCCCACCTTGATCATCGCGTTCCTGATCACCATCTGCCTCGGCGCCTGCGTGCAGGTAATCGATCAAAACCGCCAGAAGCGCGCGGCCATCAAGCGCGACCTCGCAGCCGTCGCCGACCTGCTCGCCGAGCGTCTCGACCGCATCGCTTCGGTTCGGCAGGATCGCGCGACGTCATTCGAACGCCTGCAACTCCTGCTGCCTGGCCTCATTCCGTCCTGGGCGATTGCGACCGGCAGGCACGTCATCGTCACTGGGATGGACCAGCGCATTCTCGCACGCGTTCCCATTGAATCGGGTATTGGCGACACCAATCGGATTCTCGACGTCATCAGCGCGGCGCTGCCGCTCGGCGCTCCCGGCCAGACAGCCGGCGTGAGCGACATTACTCTGCCCAACGGCGACGAGGCGCTGGCGGTTCGGCATATCGTCAAATCGCTGCCTGGCCAAGTGATCATCATTCAGGAAAAGGTCAATTCGATCTGGCGGTCGGACGCAGCCTTGTCGGTGACGCTATCGGCCACCACCGGCTTCGTCGTGCTGATCCTGGGCTTTGCGTTCCACTGGCAATCGACCCGCGCGCGCGAAGGCGATCTCATCAACGATGCCGTGCGTGGGCGGATCGATACCGCGCTCAACCGTGGACGCTGCGGATTGTGGGACTGGGATCTCTCTCGCGGCCGAATCTTCTGGTCGCAATCGATGTTCACGATGCTCGGCCTGGAAAATCGCAGCGACCTCCTGACGTTCGGGGAAGTCAACGCGTTGGTGAAATCCGACGACATCGATCTGTTTGAGATCGCCGATCAGTTGATCTCCTCGAAGATCAACTACATCGACCAGACCTTCCGCATGCAGCACACCGGCGGCCATTGGATCTGGCTGCGGGTGCGATGCGAACTCAGCCACGGCGCCGCCGATACCGGCCTGCACCTGATCGGAATCGCCGTCGATATTACCGAACAAAAGAGCCTCGCGGAAAAGACGGTCGAGGCCGACTTGCGGCTGCGCGACGCGATCGAAACCATCCCGGAAGCCTTCGTGCTGTGGGACGCTGGCGACCGGCTGGTGCTCTGCAATTCGCATTTCCAGCGGCTGCACAAGCTGCCGGATTCCGCCGTGATTCCAGGCACCTCCTATGAAACGGTGATCGAAGTCGGCAGCATGCCGGAGGTGCGTACCCGGCTGCACGAGGTCGCCAATCAGGCGCCGGGAGCCAGAACCTTCGAGGCGCAGCTCGATGGCGGAAGCTGGCTACATATCAGCGAGCGTCGTACCAAGGACGGCGGGTATGTTTCGGTCGGTACCGACATCACCCGCATCAAGGAGCATGAACAAAAACTGGTCGAGAACGACCTTCGACTGCGAGCCACGGTGATCGACCTGAAACGTTCGCAGGCAGCCCTTGAACGGCAAACCATCGAACTCGCCGATCTCGCCGAGAAATACTCCAGGGAAAAAAACCGCGCCGAGGAAGCCAACCAGACCAAATCCAAGTTCCTCGCCAATATGAGCCATGAGCTGCGCACGCCGCTCAATGCGATCATTGGATTTTCCGAGATCATGGAAAGCGGTATGTTCGGATCGCTGGGCTCGGAGAAATATCAGGAATATTGCCACGACATCCTGACCAGCGGGCATTATCTGCTCGAAGTCATCAACGACATCCTGGATATGTCGAAGATCGAAGCCGGCAGGATGAAGCTCGACATGGAGCTGCTCGACCTCTCGACGACACTGGCCGAATCCTTGCGCGTGGTGTCCGGCCGTGCCGACGACAAGATGCTCGAACTCGACGCGGATATCGATGGTCCGATTTCGGTCGTGGCGGACCGCCGCGCGACCAAGCAGATCATCGTCAACCTCCTGTCCAACGCCGTCAAATTCACGCCCGACGGCGGCAAGGTGATCGTCCGCAGCCGCCTCGTCGAGGACTCCATCGTGCTTCTGATTGCCGACACCGGAATCGGCATCGCCCCACAATCGCTGCAGCGGCTGGGCCGGCCGTTCGAGCAGGTTGAAAGCCAGTTGACCAAGACCTATCACGGCTCGGGGCTCGGTCTGGCGATTGCGAGATCGTTGACCAACCTGCACGGCGGATCGATGCGATTGCGCTCGAAGCTCGGTAGCGGCACGGTGGTGCGTGTATCGCTGCCCCGTGATGCGCGCAAGGCCAAGGAGAAGATGCCCGCCGCGGCCTGACGACGCTGAAAATCGCCTTCAGGATTCCAGCGTTGGGGCGACCTCCCGCGCGATCTGAACGAGCGCGGCAATCAGCGGCGTCATCGGATCCCGCTGCGGAATGACCATCCCGATGCTGTAGGTGACCTCGGGATCGACGATCGGAATGCTGCGGACCGTATCGGCAAGCCCAAGCGTTTCGGCAAGCTTCGCCGGCATCACGCTCGCCCAGCGACCCGTTTTCACATGGGTGTAAAGCACCAGCAGCGAGTTGGAGGTCAGCGTCGGCGTCGCCTCGGCCCCGACCGAGCGAAGGGCGCGATCGATAATGCGCCGATTTTGCATGTCCGGCGTCAGCAGGCACAAGGGAACCTGGCCGACCTCGGTCCAGGTGACCTGTTTGCGATCGCCGAACATCGCGTCGGGCGAAGTCAGCAGGCGATAGCTCTCCTTGTAGAGCGGAATCGTGCGAACCCTGCCGATCGGTTCGTTCTCGATATAGGTCAGGCCGGCGTCGACCTCCAGATTTTCAAGAAGGCCCAGCACATCGGCCGATGTGCAGGACACGATGCGAAAACGTACGTCGGGATGGCGGGCGCGAAACGGCGTCGTCAAAGAAGCCACCATGCCGAGTACGGTGGGAATCGCGGCGATCCGTATCTCGCCGGACAGCTTGTCCTTCAGCGAGTTGATTTCCTGACGCATCGCGCGGGTGTCGCCGACGATACGCCGCGCCCAATCAAGCGTGCGCTCGCCTTCAGGCGTAAAGCCCTGGAACCGCGAACCCCGCTGCACCAACATCACACCAAGGATCTCCTCAAGCTGCTTGAGGCTGGTCGACATCGTCGGCTGGGTAACGCCACAGGCCTCCGCGGCGCGTCCGAAGTGCCGCTCCTTGGCAAGCGCGAGCAGAAGTTCAAGCTTGTCGATCAAGAAGACCCCCAACGATTTCCAAAGTAACGAATATCACGGCTCCGCCAAACCAAGTCGCAAAAACCCGCTCCGTAAGTGCAGCGACGGTATCAATCTCCGCCATTCTAGTTTCATATCAATTGATTTCAAATTCCTATTGATCGCCTTTCCCTATCGCCGCATGAGACTGCTTTATTGATTTTCGGCGCGATTTCCGATTCTCATCGGTTTGGTCACAGGCCAATGATAGAGAGTGCGGAAAATGACCGTTTACGAGCCATGGAACGCCGCGCGCGGCGCCGAAATCGTCGCGGAGCACACCCATCTCGAAGGTGGGACACTGGTGATCCTGCACGCGCTCCAAGAAGCATTCGGCTACGTGCCGGAGCCCGCGATACCCATGATCGCGTCCGCTTTGAACCTGTCCCGCGCCGAGATCCACGGCGTATTCACGTTCTACCACGATTTTCGCCACAAGCCCGCCGGCCGGCACGTGCTGAAACTGTGCCGCGCCGAAGCCTGCCAGGCAGCCGGCGGCGATGCGCTGGCCGCGCGCGCGGAAGCCAGGCTCGGCATTGCCCTCGGCGACACCACGCCGGATCAGCGCGTCACGCTTGAGCCGATCTATTGCCTCGGACTCTGCGCCACCGCACCCTCGGCGATGCTCGACGGCCGCGTGGTCGGACGGCTGGATGACGCGCGCATCGATGCGCTGGTCGCGGAGGCGCAACGATGAGTTTGCGTATTTACATCTCGCGCGATGCGGGCGCACGCGCCGTCGGCGCCGACGAGGTGGTGTTGGGATTCGAGCAGGCCGCAGCGAAGACGGGCGCAGCGATCGACATCACCCGGACGGGTTCGCGCGGCCTGTATTGGCTGGAGCCGATGGTCGAGGTTGCCACCGCAAAAGGGCGTGTCGCCTTCGGCCCGGTGACGGAGGCCGATGTGGCGTCCGTGCTCGAGGCAACGGTCGCCGACGGCCCCCATGCCCTGCGGCTTGGCCTCACCGAGGAAATTCCCTGGCTGAAACGGCAGACCCGCCTGACCTTCGCGCGATGCGGCGTGGTCGATCCGCGTTCGCTCAGTGATTACCTCGCCCATGACGGTTACAAGGGGCTCGCGCGGGCGCTGACGCTGACTTCGGATGGCATCCTCGCCGACGTCACCGCGTCCGGGCTGCGCGGCCGCGGCGGCGCCGGTTTTCCGACCGGCATCAAATGGAAGACCGTGGCGCAAACCAGCGCCGACCGGAAATACATTGTCTGCAACGCAGATGAAGGCGACAGCGGCACCTTTGCGGACCGCATGATCATGGAGGGCGATCCCTTCGTTGTGATCGAAGGCATGACGATTGCTGGCGTCGCGGTCGGCGCCACCAAGGGCTACATCTATATCCGCTCCGAATACCCGCACGCGGTCGAGGCCATGAACGTGGCGATCGCGGCGGCCAGGCGCGACGGCTATCTCGGCACGCGCATCGCAGGCTCCGGCCACAACTTCGATCTCGAAGCTCGTGTGGGCGCCGGCGCCTACGTCTGCGGCGAAGAGACCTCGCTTCTGGAAAGCCTGGAGGGCCGTCGCGGCATCGTTCGTGCCAAGCCGCCTTTGCCCGCCCACAAAGGCCTGTTCGGTAAGCCCACCGTGATCAACAACGTGCTGTCGTTCGCCGCGATCCCCTTCATCCTCGCCGGCGGCGCGAAAGCCTATGCCGATTTCGGCATGGGCCGATCCCGCGGCACGATGCCGATCCAGCTCGCCGGCAACGTGAAACATGGCGGCCTGTTCGAAGCCGCCTTCGGCATCACGCTTGGTGAACTCGTAGACGATATCGGCGGTGGCACTTTTACAGGCCGTCCCGTGCGCGCCGTTCAGGTCGGTGGCCCGCTCGGCGCCTACTTCCCGCGCGCGCTGTTCGACACGCCGTTCGACTACGAGGCCTTTGCGGCGCGCGACGGCCTGATCGGTCATGGCGGCATCGTGGTATTCGACGACACCGTCGACATGTCGAAGCAGGCTCGCTTTGCGATGGAATTTTGCGCGGTAGAATCTTGCGGCAAGTGCACGCCCTGCCGGATCGGCTCGACCCGAGGTGTTGAGACGATCGACAAGATTTGCGCCGGCGAGCGCGTGACGGAAAACATCGTCGTCGTCGAAGACCTCTGCAACACCATGAAGTTCGGCTCGCTCTGCGCACTTGGCGGCTTCACGCCCTACCCCGTCATGAGCGCCCTGAAACATTTCCGGGAAGATTTCGGCCCGGCCCCTACGCGCCTGCAAGCCGCGGAATAAGGAAGATCGCCACATGTCGCTGATCCAGGAAACCGATTTCGGAACGCCGCGCGCCAAATCCGAAGCCATGGTCACGCTCACCATCGACGGCCAGAGCGTCACCGTGCCGGAAGGCACCTCGATCATGCGCGCGGCGACGGAAGCCGGCACACAAATTCCAAAACTCTGCGCCACCGACATGGTGGACGCGTTCGGCTCCTGCCGGCTGTGCCTGATCGAGATCCAGGGCCGCGCTGGAACGCCGGCTTCCTGCACCACGCCGGTCATGCCGGGCCTTGTGGTGCAAACCCAGACCGAGCGGTTGAAGAAGCTCCGCAAGGGCGTGATGGAGCTCTACATTTCCGACCATCCGCTGGACTGTCTCACCTGCGCGGCTAATGGCGATTGCGAATTGCAAGACATGGCGGGCGCGGTGGGCCTGCGCGACGTGCGGTACGGCTATGACGGCGAAAACCACGTCTTTGCCAAAACCAATGGCGCTGCAAACACGGCATGGATGCCCAAGGATGAGTCCAATCCCTATTTCACCTACGATCCCTCCAAATGCATCGTCTGCTCGCGTTGCGTGCGCGCCTGCGAGGAAGTTCAGGGCACGTTTGCGCTGACCATCTCGGGGCGCGGGTTCGACAGTCGTGTCTCGCCCGGCATGAATGAGAGCTTCATCGGCTCGGAATGCGTATCCTGCGGCGCCTGTGTGCAAGCCTGCCCGACCGCGACGCTGACCGAAAAGTCGGTGATCGAGATCGGCCAGCCCGAACATTCCGTGGTGACGACCTGCGCCTATTGTGGCGTCGGTTGTGCCTTCAGGGCAGAAATGCGCGGCGAGGAAGTCGTCCGCATGGTGCCCTACAAGGATGGCAAGGCCAATCGCGGCCATTCCTGCGTCAAGGGCCGCTTTGCGTGGGGTTACACCACCCACAAGGAGCGCATCCTGCACCCGATGATCCGGGAAAGAATCACCGATCCCTGGCGTGAAGTATCGTGGGAGGAGGCCTTCAACCATGCGGCCTCCGAGTTCAAGCGCATTCAGGCCAAGTATGGCCGCGATTCCATCGGCGGCATCACCTCGTCACGCTGCACCAACGAGGAAACCTATCTGGTACAGAAGCTGATCCGCGCCGGATTCGGCAACAACAACGTCGATACCTGCGCCCGTGTCTGCCATTCGCCAACCGGTTACGGCCTTGCCACCACCTTCGGCACCTCGGCCGGCACGCAGGATTTCGATTCGATCGAGTATACCGACGTCGTCCTGATCATCGGCGCCAATCCGACCGACGCCCATCCGGTGTTCGCCTCGCGCATGAAGAAGCGGCTGCGCGGTGGCGCCAAACTGATCGTGGTCGACCCGCGGCGCACCGATATCGTTCGCTCCGCCCATGTCGAGGCCCAGCATCATCTGCCATTGCTGCCCGGTACCAACGTCGCGGTGCTGACCGCGATGGCGCATGTGATCGTCACCGAGGGTCTCGTCAACGAAGCTTTCGTGCGTGAACGCTGCGACTGGAACGAATTCCAGGATTGGGCGCATTTCGTAGCGCTTCCGGCCAACAGTCCGGAGTCGATCGCGATTGCGACCGGCGTTGATCCAAACGAGCTGCGCGCCGCAGCACGGCTTTATGCCACGGGCGGCAACGCCGCGATCTATTACGGGCTTGGCGTGACCGAACACAGCCAGGGCTCCACGACGGTGATCGCGATCGCCAATCTCGCAATGGCGACCGGCAATATCGGCCGGCCCGGCGTCGGCGTGAACCCGCTGCGCGGCCAGAACAACGTTCAGGGTGCCTGCGACATGGGCTCGTTCCCGCACGAACTGCCCGGCTACCGCCACATCTCCGGCGACGCGGTGCGCGAGTCCTTCGAATCGATGTGGAACGTCAAGCTCAACAAGGAACCGGGCCTGCGCATTCCCAATATGTTCGATGCCGCGATCGAAGGCACCTTCATGGGCATCTACGTGCAGGGTGAGGATATCCTGCAGTCCGATCCCAACACCAAGCACGTCGTTGCCGCGCTTTCGGCGATGGAATGTGTGATCGTCCACGATCTCTTCCTCAACGAGACCGCCAATTACGCCCATGTGTTCCTGCCGGGCTCGACCTTCCTTGAGAAGGACGGCACCTTCACCAATGCGGAGCGCCGCATCCAGCGTGTGCGCAAGGTGACGACGCCGCGTAACGGATTGGCCGATTGGGAGGTCACCATTCGCCTCGCCCGGGCAATGGGTTTCGAGATGAACTATACCCATCCCTCGGAGATCATGGACGAGATCGCGGCACTGACCCCGACGTTCAGCGGCGTTTCCTATGCCAAGCTCGATGAAGTCGGCTCGGTGCAATGGCCCTGCAACGAGAAAATGCCGTTTGGGACGCCGGTCATGCACATCGACGGCTTCGTGCGCGGCAAGGGCAAGTTCGTCGTCACCGAATATGTCGCAACCGACGAGCGGACCGGTCCGCGCTATCCGCTGCTGCTGACCACCGGACGCATTCTCAGCCAGTACAATGTCGGTGCGCAGACCCGGCGGACCGACAACATCGTCTGGCACGAGGAAGACCGCCTCGAAATCCACCCCCACGATGCCGAGCAGCGCGGCGTGCGCGACGGCGACTGGGTGAGGCTCGCAAGCCGCGCCGGCGAAACCACCTTGCGCGCGCTGATTACCGAACGCGTTGCTCCGGGCGTGGTCTACACCACCTTCCATCATCCGGACACGCAAGCCAACGTCATCACGACGGAATATTCCGACTGGGCCACCAACTGCCCGGAATACAAGGTCACGGCCGTGCAGATATCACCCTCCAACGGCCCCTCGGAATGGCAAAAAGCCTATGACGAACGGGCGCGCCAATCCAGGCGCATTGCAACCGTCGTTGAAGCCGCGGAGTAGCCGGATGCACAAGCCGGTGCGCACGGTTGATCGTCTGGCATGGCGTGATGGCAGCCTGAACGGCGGCGCGCGGACCATTCCGGAAGAAACCGCAATAGCACTCACCTACAATGGCGGCACTTATGCTGTGATGATGGGCACTCCGCAAGATCTGGCGGATTTCGCCGTCGGGTTCAGCCTGAGCGAGGGAATTGTGCGAACGCCTGACGATATCCGTTCGCTCGATATCGTCGATCTCGATGATGGCGTCGAGCTCCGGATGTGGCTTGCGCAAGCTAATGCCGATCGCGTCAATGAACGGCGGCGACACATCGCAGGTCCGACCGGTTGCGGAATCTGCGGGATCGATTCGATTGCCGAAGCGCTCCGCCCGGCAGACGTCGTCGCTCAGGGCCAGCGTTTCTCGTCGCGCGAGGTAATGGCGGCGATGCAGAACATTCCGCCGTTACAAACCCTCAACATCGAAACGCGCGCGGTACATGCCGCGGCCTTCTGGATGCCGGGACGCGGCACCGTTGCCCTGCGCGAAGATGTCGGCCGCCATAATGCGCTGGACAAGCTTGCCGGCGCGCTCGCGCAAGCCAGGATTGGCGCAAGCGAGGGCATGGTGTTGCTGACCAGCCGGGTCTCGGTCGAAATGGTGCAGAAGACCGCGGCGATGGGTGCGCCCGTCATCGTTGCGGTCTCGGCGCCGACCGCCCTTGCGGTACGGATGGCGGATGCCGCCGGCATCACGCTTGCGGCCATCGCCCGTGCCGACGGGTTCGAGATCTTCACTCGTCCAGACCGCATTATGTCCACGGCCATCGCACAAGGAGCCGTCCATGTCGCCTGATCGGCTGATCTACATGGCCAATCAAATCGGAAAATTCTTCCACAACCAGGGTCACGACAAGGCCGTTCCGGGAATCGCGGAACACATTCGAAAATTCTGGGATCCGCGGATGCGCGCGGCAATCTTTTCTCACCTCGACACCGGAGGAGCGGGACTCGATCCGAACGTGCGCGATGCCATCGCCTCGCTCAAGGCTGCCAGCGCCGCCGGGCAATGATTACGCGGCTACTCAATCACTTCGTCGGCGCGGCCGAGCAGGGAGAGTGGAATCGTAATACCAAGGGCCTTCGCGGCCTTCAGGTTGACGACAAGCTGTACTTTCGTGGATTGCTGGACCGGCAAGTCCGCCGGTTTTTCGCCTTTGAGGATCCTCCCCGCATAGCCTCCGGCCAGATGATACGAGTCCGTGACGCTGCCGCCATAACTCATCAAGCCCCCCGCGCTGGCGAACTCGTTGGTCTGGTAGATCGCGGGCACCGCATAACGCTGCGAAAGCTCAGCGAGCAACCGGCTCCTGCCGCTGAAATAGGCGTCGGCTCCGATCACCATCACGCCGGCCTCTTGCCTTGAAAAGCCTGCGAACGCGGCTTCGATATCCGCATCAGTGCTTGCTTTCACGACATCGACCTGCACCCCCAGCGGGCCGGCTGCGCCCCGAACCTCATTCGACATACTTTCCACGAGAGCCGGGTCGCTGGGGTTTACAAGGAGCGCAAGCTTGGTCGCGGTAGGTAACAGCTCGTGCGCCAGCTCGACGCGTTTCGGACCCAACTGCGCATTCAACTGACTGACGCCGGTTACGTTACCTCCCGGTCGCCTCAAATTGGAGACGAGGCCCAGTTGGACCGGATCGACGCCGGTGGTGAAGACAATGGGGATCGTGCCGGTTGCATTCTTGGCCACCAGACTGGCGGCGGTATTGGCGACGATGACCGATACCCGGCGGCGCACCAGATCGGCCGCTGCTTCAGGCAGCCGGTCATAATGTCCCTCCGCCCAACGATATTCGATTGCCACGTTCTGGCCCTCGACGTAGCCGACTTCCTTCAGGCCATCGCGGAATGCGGCAAGATAGTTCTCATACCCCGCCGGCGACGCCACATTAAGAAACCCGATGACCGGCATTGCCGACGACTGCGCCCGTGCCGCGAGCGGCCAGACCGCAGCTGCGCCCAGAAGCGTGATGATCTCGCGCCGTCTCATTAGGCCCCCGAACCCGATCGAGACCTACAGCCTAGCGGTTTGCGGCGGCTCACTCAATTGCGGCCCTCGATCAACGCCCGAAACACCCGCCGCACCTCGGCTTGCGTCTCCTTGACCCGCGCTTGCAGCGAGGAAAAGTCAGGCGCGTCGCCCGCACGCGCCATGATCCGCAGGAGATCTTCCCCCGCCGTATCCGGGTTGAATTTTTCGCTGACGCAGAGGCGCAGAACTTGAGTCAGGTCATGATAGAGATGTGCGGCCGAACGCAGGATCTCCGCCGAGGCTGCCGGCAAGAAGCCAAGCTGCGCGGCGTTGTCGAGCACATGCAGGGTAGAGACATCGAGGATATCGGGCTTGTCGGCGGCGTGGGTAAGCTGCAGATATTGCGCGATGAAATCGATATCGACCATGCCGCCGGCCGCATATTTCAGGTCCCAGATATCGTCCTCACCCTTTTCCAAAGCGATGGCGCGGCGCATGTCCGCTACGTCGCTGGCAACGCCGGCCGCCTCACGCGGCCGCGTCAACACCTGGCGAACGACCGTTTCGATCCTTTCGCCGAACGCAGGCGAGGCCGAAATCACCCTCGCGCGGGTCAGCGCCATGTGCTCCCAGGTCCACGCTTCCCGATCCTGATACTCGGCGAACGAGGCGACATGCGAAGCGACGGGGCCGGCCCGGCCCGACGGACGCAGCCGCATATCCACTTCATAGAGCACGCCATAATTCGTCCGCGTCGTGAAGGCGCTGATCAGCCGCTGGGTGAAGCGCGCAAAATACTGCGCGCCGTGCAGCGATTTCGCTCCGTCCGAATCCGGATGCTCCGGATCAAAATCATAGAGCAGGATCAGGTCGAGATCGGAGGCCGCAGTCATTTCGCGGCCGCCAAGCCTGCCCATCGCCAGGATCGCAGTCTGCTGCCCTGCAATCCGGCCATACTGGGCGACGAACTGATCGCTCACCAGGCCGTGCACGGTGTGGACGATGCCTTCAGCGACGTCCGCAAAGGCGATGCTGGCTTGCTGGGCGGAAACCGTGCCAGACAGGATACGTGTGCCGATCAGGAACAGGCTTTCCCGGCCGAACAAACGCAATCGATCGAGAAACTCTTCGTAGGAATGGGCATCCTCGAGGGTCGCAGCCAACCGCGCCGACAATTCGCGCCGGTCCGGCATCGCGCCAAAAAAGCGCGGATCGATCAGCCCGTCCATGATCTGCGGCTGTCGCGCCAGCATGTCGCCGAGACGGGGCGCGGCACCCAGGATCAGCGCCACCAAGGCGACGAGGTCACGATTCTGGCTGAGCAGCACGAACAACCTGCCGCCGCGTTGCAGCGCCTGCAGGAAGCGATCGAAGACCGTGACCGCGTTATCGGGCTCCTCGGCATTTGCAAGGCCTGCAATCAGCGCGGGAAGGAACTCGACAAACGCATTGCGCGTGGCTTCCAGCCTGAACACGCGATAGTCGCCACCCAGCCATTGTTGCACCGTCTCCGCCACCATGATCGGCTTCTTGAAGCCGAGCGAGGCAAGGTGCTCGATCAGGCGCGGATCGTCTGGACCCGACGTGTAATCCACCCCGGGCAGCTTGGCCGTACCGACAGGATCGCCTTCGAACAACTTGGCATAGTGTCCCTGCACGATATTGAGATGGCCGAGCAGATCCCTTGCGAAGACGGCGCGGCTCTCATAACCGAAAAACCGGGCAAAGCGCTCGACCGCTTCGCTTTCGTCGGGCAGCGCGTGGGTTTGTTCGTCCGCCATCATCTGCAGCCGGTGCTCGACCCGTCGCAGGAATTCGTAAGCAACAGCAAGCTGGTCGCGCGCCTCGAAGGTGATCCAGTTGCTCGAGGCCAGCACATCGAGCGCCTCGAGCGTCGGCCGCACCCGTAATTCGGGATGCCGGCCGCCGGCGATCAGTTGCTGGGTCTGCGCGAAAAATTCGATTTCGCGGATAGCGCCGCGCCCAATCTTGACGTTGTGACCTTCAACCGCGATTTCGCTCTGCCCGCGATAGGTTTGCATCTGCCGTTTCATGTCGTGCACGTCGGCCAGCGCGGTAAAATCCAGATGCTTGCGCCAGACGAAGGGCGCCAGCTCCGCGATCAGCGCCTCCCCTGCCTTGAGGTCGCCGGCGCAGGGTCGCGCCTTGATCATCGCGGCGCGTTCCCAGGTTCGTCCTTCCCGCTCGTAATAATGCAGCGCCGAAGCGGTCGAGATTGCGACCGGCGTCGAGGCGGGATCGGGCCGCAGCCGCAAATCGACGCGGAACACATAGCCATCGCCAGCGCGCTGCTGCAAGATTCGCGACAACCCCTGCGTCACCCGCACGAAGAATGGCTGCGGCTCGATGTCGGGCGAAAGCGACGACGCACCAGCGTCGTAGAAGACGATCAGATCGATATCGCTGGAAAAATTCAGCTCGCCCGCGCCCATCTTGCCCATCGCGAGCACGATCAAGCCACTGCCCTCCTCGGGGCGATCCGGGTCCGGCGGCGATATCCGTCCGCGCGTGACCTCCTGCTGCAACAGAAAGCGCAGTGCCGATTGGACGGAGGCCACCGCAAGTTCGGTCAGCGCTGCGGTCACCCGCATCACCGGCCAAACACCGCCAATGTCGCACAACGCAATCAGCAAGGCAGCTTCCGATTTCGCCCGGCGGAGAAGCTGCATGGCATCGGCTTCGCTTGCGGCCGCCCAGACCCCGCGGCCGGTCGTTTCGATCAGGCGCGCCAGATGCCGCTCCGGCTCGCAAATCAACACCCGCGATGCGCGCGCAGCGTCGGCGCGAAGGAGATCGAAAAGATATGGCGAGGCCTCGGCGATACCCAAGAAGATCGTCTTGGCCTTCGGAAAGCGTGCGAGGAGACCTTCCATCTCTGACGCAGGTCCAGGCGCAAGATCGGCGAGCCAGTCCTTCAACAGTTGTTCGGCTTTGTCGGGGCTCGATACGCGCGGTCCGTCCACGAACCGCGCAGCCAGCGCGGTCGGTTCGACATTCGCATCACCGTTTCCGCGGATCGCCATGGCGAATGTCTAATCCAAAAAGCCGCAACAGTATCAAACCGCGCTAGAATCTGGCGCAGACCAGCTCAGGCTGCTTTCTGTGACACATCATGCGTTTGAGCCGCAAGCCCGTCGCTGGCACCGGACCGAACAGGAAAGGTCAGGGTTGCAATCAGGCCCGGATGAGCGTCGTCGAGCCTGAGGTCACCGCCATGCAGCGTTGCGACCGCCGATGCCAAGCTCAACCCAAGACCGGAACCCGGCTGGGTTCGACTCGCCTCCAGCCGGACAAAGCGCTCCACGGCGTGTTTGCGATCGGCCACCGGAATCCCCGGCCCATGGTCGGTGACGCTGAGCAAGACCCGATCGCCCTCGCGCCTGGCCTCGATCAGGATCGCGTTG
Organism: uncultured Alphaproteobacteria bacterium; assembly: GCA_963741185.1. GTDB lineage: Bacteria > Pseudomonadota > Alphaproteobacteria > Rhizobiales > Xanthobacteraceae > Bradyrhizobium. The sequence goes on from CAVUHE010000031.1 coordinate 77,568, forward strand.
CGGTCCGCATCCAGCGCGCCGGCGCTCAACGGCAGCGCGGCGGGGGTCGGCTTACCATATTTGATCGCGTTCTCGACCAGATTGGCCAGCGCCTGGCTGATCAATTCGCGGTTGCCGTGAAGCGGCGCAGGCTCTGTTTTCACGCGCAGGGTCAAGTCGCCGTCCTCGGCGAGCGGCTCGTAAAGTTCGTGAATACCTCTGGCGACGTCAGCGGCGTCAAAATCATCCATATCGCCGCGGGCCTGCCCGGACTCTGCGCGCGCGATCATCAACAGGGCATTGAAGGTCCGGATCAGGCCGTCGGATTCCTCGATGGTGCGTTCCAGCGCAGAGCGGTATTCGGCCTCGGTCCCCGACTTCGCCAGCGCCTCCTCGGCGCGATTGCGCAAGCGCGTCAGCGGCGTTTTCAAGTCGTGGGCGATGTTGTCGGAGACTTCCTTCAAGCCCGTCATCAGGGCTTCGATGCGCTCCAGCATGGCGTTGAGATTTTCCGCCAGGCGATCGAGTTCGTCACCGCTGCGCCCGACCGGCAGGCGATCGCTCAGATCGCCCGCCATGATGCGCTGGGCGGTGCCGGTCATGGCGTCGATACGTCGCAGCACGCGCCGCGCGACAAAGATTCCCCCGCCCATGCCAAGCACCACAACGATCAACACCGACCATTGCGCGGCCTTGGCCACGATGCCGAACAGCCGCCGCCGCTCCTCCAGATCGCGCCCTATCAAAAGCCTGAAGCCGCTGGAGAGTTCGGTGACCCGCACCAGAGCGAAATGGTCCACGGTGTCTTGTTCGTCGAGCCGCCGGTAGGCGGTCTCCGACCACCCGGTTGTCGCCATCACACCCGGCGCAAGCGAGCCGACATTGCCGGCGATGGCCTGCCCTGCGGGAGTGGTCACCACGAGGTAAAGATTGGCGCCTGGCCGAAGCGCGCGGTTCTCGATGGTGAGAACGAGGCCACGCAGGCCGCGCCGGCCGAAGATATCGCTGATTTCGGCGGTTTCCGCGTTCACGGTGGTCGTGATCTGCTCGGTGATGAGGCGGCGGGTGTTCCAGGCGAAATACCCCAGAAGCGAAGCGGCGAACAGCGCGAACAGGAACAGATAGACCAGCGTCAAGCGGAACGCCGTGGTTCGGATCAGCTTACCGAATGCCGTCACGGATCATGTACCGAATTTTGAGGATTTCGTCAGTTCTCGTCACCTGCCGTCACCTTTCGTCACCTGTCACTTTACCTTTATACATCAATATTTTACATCGCATCCGCCATCGTCAGCTATCGCCTGCTATCACCCGACGCTTCCGCAGAGCGGCAAAAAAGTGGTAAGCTGACGACATCCCCACTTCTGAAGTGTCCGTGACGGCATTACATCCGTGACGGCTTCGACCACCTTACCGATTTTTTACCAAAGGGATGCTAAATGCCTCTGAACTCAAATCAAATTAAATCCCAGCAACCTGGGACGCATGCCGACGGCGGCGGCCTCTATCTCGTGGTCCGCGACAGCGGCGAACGGGTGTGGGCATTTCGCTTCACTGATCTCGACGGCAAGCGGGCGCAGATGGAGTTTGCCAAGGCGGTCGAGCGAGCCACTGGCAAGCCCAGCGAAAAGTCGCTGGCCGAGGCGCGCGATGAAGCCAGCCACTATCGTGTCGAGTTGAGACGCAACGGCGTCGATCCGCGCATCAGGAAGCGCGCCGTGCAGAGCGGCGGCAGGACGTTTAAGGAATTTGCGGAAGAGCACTATCCAAGCTGGTGCAAAGGCCTGCACAAGGACGAACCGAAGAATTGGGAACGCTCGATCAGGGACGTGCCGAGCCTGCACAATCTCAAGCTCGACGCGATCACGACCGACGACGTGTTTAAGGCGTTAAAACCACTGTGGGATAAAAAGCCGGTCACGGCCTCACGCATCCGTCAGCGCATCGAGCGCGTGCTCGACGCCGCCAAGGCGTTGAAACTTCGCTCAGGCGAGAACGTTGCGGCCTGGCGAGGAAACCTCAAAGTGCTGTTGCCTTCAGTGCGAAAAGTCCGCAAGAAGAAACCGCACGCGTCGATATCCTATGGCAAGGCCCCTGCCCTGATGACGGCACTGAGTTACGATGCAGGCAACTCCGCGCGCTGCGTCGAAGTCGGTGTCCTCACCGTCACGCGCAGCCAAGAAATCCGCCTCATGGAATGGACAGAAATCGACTTCGACAGGAGGCAATGGCTGATCCCTGCGGAGAAAATGAAGAGCAAAGGCGAGGAAGCGCCGAAGCCGCATTTGGTGCCGCTGTCCGATCAGGCCATCGAGATCATCCAATCGATGCCCCGCGTCGGCTGTTACGTATTTCCCTCAGACGCCAAACAGACGGCGGACCATGCAGCGTTCCTTGCGAACGCACTGGTCGGCACGATCAAGCGCGCTGGCTTCGAGGCGACAATGCATGGCATGCGCACCACATTCCGCAACTGGGGCGGTGAGAGCGTCGAGCACAATTTCCACCGTGAGGTACTTGAGCATTGTCTGTCGCATCGGGTTGGCGACGAGAGCGAACTGTCTTACTGGACTGGCGATATGATCGAGCGACGACGGATCGTCCTGCGGTGCTGGGCGGACTACGTGAAGCCGCGCAATGCAAAGAAAAAGCCCTCTCTTAAGCTTGTGGGTTGATCACTGTTCGCCAACTTTCGCCAATGTACGCACCCAAGGGATCAGATCGTCGCGCACGATGATCGTGCGCCGTCCATGTTTGTGAGCATCGAGCGCGCCGCTCAGCAAGAGCGGTCGCCTGCGTCGCATAGCGAGGCAAGGACTGACCGACGACGCACCGGCTAGTCGGAGGTTCAAGTTGTTCCGCCTTTCGTGGATAACTCCCACGCTGGCTACCCGTGGCGCCGTCAGAATGAAAATCCCGCAGATTCAAAAAGTGCCTGATTTCATTGACCAAACACTAGAAACCTCAATATTGCTGCATCGCAAAGCCTACATGAGTGGCGGGCAAAACCTTACGTGAAATGTCGGGTATAGGGTGTATCGTGGGTCTTCTCCCAGGAGGCGATCATGGCCGAGAATAAGACACCCGCTGACCTAGCACGTTCAATGATGACCAAAAATCTTGAGCAAGCTCATGAGGCGATTGCTGGCTATTTTCAGTTGGTCGAAAAAAGCATCTCGGCTTCGCCGTTGGGTGCGACATATCAGACCAAGACCTTCAGAAACTATGTGGAGCAGAGTGTAGCTGCGAGTTTTGGGCTTTCGGACAAGCTGCTACGAGCAAAAGATTTCCAGGATGTCGTGCGTATCCAGACAGAGTTCTTTCAAACGCAACTAAAAGCGTTGACTGAGAAATCGAAGGATTTTTCTGATACAACGACAGAAGCGGTTTCAGACATAACTCGCGTTGAGATTAAGTGAACCTTGGTTTAGGTAGCTAGCAACCGTTGCCAGACGCACGATCTTGAGGCAGATCAACGCGCCCAGAATCGACCACGCCATGATTCTAGATGGGCAACCTCATCTTCAGGTGTCCACGGACAGGTCTGGACGTTCAACATTGGGTGGCTGACGAGGTCGTACCGGGTGTTGCGCACATCTACGTGAGCGTCGTCTGTCAGGCTTGCACCGGATTGCACTGGATCAACAGATCGACTGGCACGCTGCTGGGCAAAAGGGCGAATGACGCCGACTAATCCACCACCAGTAGCCGCAAAATCGATTTGAACCGAACGCTTTGTTTGCCTACGAGCGCCACGGCTAGATTTCAGCACCCGCATCGTTGTAGGTTCCGGTAAATCCTTCGGGCCCACGGATGCATTCTATGAAACCGCATATGCTCTTGAACTGCACCCGGCTCCGTGTCGGCAATCGCCGACGCGCTGATCGAGCATCGACGCTGAACACGACGAGTGCATTGCTATCAGCGAGGCTGAAGACGCATGACTGCCGAGAGGCGCGGTGAAGGCAATGAGGGAGATACTATCGCGAACGCCGAGTCGTTCAAAGCTCTCTGCATTTCGGACGAAGACAAAAATGTATCGACGCATTAACGAGTTTGGAGCGGGAGAACTCCTTGGCCGATCATGAGCGGCTGAGCACGAAATTGAAGTGTGGACTCTGAGGTCCCCACAATTATCCCCGCTAATCACCTAGCAGTTTGCTGAAAAGCTCGGACCAAAATGCGATTTGCGCAACAATAAAATCGGGAGCGGTCGTATCTTGAACCTATCGTGCGTTTTTGGCTCGGTTCTTGAATCAATGTTGCTCACGGACCCCTCGAAAAAACCTATTCCAGCAAACTGCTAGTGTTCCACTTGGGTGAGCTGCACCCCGGACGCGAAGACCGAGACATTATAACAACAGTCGTCGTCCGAAATTTATTCGGACACGTTGTTAAGAAGCGTTAGCTGATTTGTGGAGATATAATCGCACCGATGATTCCAAGGAGTTCTCGATGGCGAAGTTTTCGGTTGGCGAGAAGGTCGACAAAGCGGCGGACGACCATGAAGGCGGCACTGTTGTCTTTGTGTTCCCAACAGATGACGGTAGCTTTAGATACGCGGTTGACATGGAAGGGTACGGCGCGCTCCAGTTTTTCAACGAGGAAAAACTGATCGTTCACCCCTGCTAAGCCGGAATGGTGAATGGTAGGCTGCGCAACGCGGTCCCCGTGATGCTTTCCGCAAACGCGCTGACGGTGCGCGGGGGTGATTAGTTAGCGCGGTTCGTCAAACCGGCGGCTGGTACCTGTGACCCTGCATCCCGAACGCAGTGAGCGTCTTCTGAATCATTGATTTTTCAAGTCGTGGTTGGTGTTTCCGCCACGTTTTGTTCACGGTCGTTTCACCCAATTCGTTGCGATTTCGTTGCGGAGTTCTCAGGGAGAACGGCGCTCGCTGCGGCGATGGTTTGCTTTGGAAGCACGCCCTTAGATGCGCGACGTGCTCGCGATGGATCGAAGCCAGGACCGACGATTAAGAGAGGCTCGTGTTTTCAGCGACATTCCGACAAACTTGCTGTTCGATTTGCATTAAAGGACAAAGGCTTTTCCTCCTGTCGCAGGCTTAGGCGGCCACCGCAAGCCCCCGCGGGGGCTCACGCGTGCCGCCTTGTAGTCGGTGACAATGCCGTTACCACCGATCAGCTCGCGAGCCCCCCGACGCCGATCTCCCGGGATTCGATATCACGGCGTATTGGGCCAGAAGCGGCCTGCTTTCAATGACGCGCGAACTCTCACATCTTCATCCCAGGCGACATACCTTTCATATCCTTCTTGGCCGACATGATCGATCTCCTTTGGATTTTGGGTACAGGCGCAACTCGCGCGCCTGCGCCCCTGCCCGTCGGCGAGACCGGGGGTAGCAAGCGCCAGGACGACCGAGCGGAGGGGGATCGCCCGCTCTTCAGGGCCGCTTCGTGAGAAGCGGGTCTGCACAAGCGCATGCCGGTTTTCAAAGAGTCTGGATGAGAGAAAGCGCGGAAGACCGGGGAGACCGCTCGGATCGGCGCCGGCATTGGCCGGCGCTTTACCCTGGCGCGCGCGAGGGGCGGAGCCCCATAGATCTTCAACAGGGAAAAGAAGCGTATCAGCGAACGCGCATGCGGAGCCATTCGCGGGTCGCGAGACCGGTTAAGAGGGCAGCCGCAGGAGCGTCAGCATAGCGCCGCTTGAAGAGCGGGACGCGGGACCGACTGCCCCCGGCGAGCAACTCAAGAGCGACTTCACAACTCGTTGGTATCAATTTTGCATTTGTGATATCGTCTCAGTGTTGTGCATGTCGATACCCGGCGTGTGCATGATCACTGAGCCAGTTTTTAAAGAGGACGACATGGCCAAGAAAGCGAAGAAGGCAAAGAAGAGCGCGAAAGCCACCAAGAAGATGGCAAAGAAGACGTCGAGAAAGAAGTAGTCGTTTCAGCGACTGAGACCGCGGCTCCGGATCAAAACCCGGACGCAAAACAAACCTCTTCAAAGGACCTGAAAGGCGCTTTTCAGGCGTTCAGGTATCGAGGAGAGACAAGATAAGATCGGACCTTTGTGCAGACGGCGGCGGTTGCATAAAGGTCCGGTTTTTTGTTTGTGCCCTGGCGAGGGTGGTCTGCTCTTACCGAAGGATCGATGCCGCGGCCGCGACGCTCTCGCGGCGCGGTTTACGAGAGCCTGGTCCGCGAATGCGGACGCGCCCACCGCCCCGATTTGTTTGAAACCATGGCGTGAGCGCAGCCGAACCTGTCGCACAGCCCTCTCACGCAGCCACACGGTCTTCCTTGTCAGCGCCGCGCGCAACGATCTGCAGCGCGTCGTCCGGCAGTGGCCGCTGCAACACCTTTGCTTCATCCCAGGGCGCGCGCATCCACACGTCACGTTCTTCTTCGGTCGTGAGGATCACTGGCATGGCCTTGGCGTGAATCGGCTCCACGATGGCGTTCGGCGTGGTGGTGAGAAAGCCGTAAACAAGGTGTGGTCCGGGGATCGGCTTCGACTTGGTCCCGCGATCGCCTTTGAACTCGGTCCAGAGTCCGCCGAAGGCGAACAGGGGCCGCTCGTCGTTCAAGGCGAACCACACGACATCTTTCTTTCCCGTCGCAGGGTTCGGTTCCGGTGCATACTCGGCAAAGCTGTTGGCCGGGACCAAACAGCGGCTTTCGGGCTTCAGCCAGCCGCGCCAGTGCGGTGAGGTGGTGTTGCGGATATTCGTGACGGGGAGGCAGCCGGCGCGTGGCGGCGGTGGCATGCCCCAACGCATCATGACCAGTTCGCGCTCGGTGCCAGCGTTCCTGACGACCGGGGCCGGATAGTCTGGAAACACGCCAGGCATCGGTGCGAGGTTGCCGACATAGCGGTTCATCACGCGAAACAGCGCGCGAATGGCCTCCTGGTTGGTCGTGATCGAATAGAGATTACACATCAAGGTCCCTGCAACTATCACCGTGTGTCGCGCGGATTGAACTTCGGCCAGTTTTCGAGCGGTTTCAAGGACGGCAAATTGTTGGGACGTTCCGGATAATGAAATTCCGAACCACGCAACCAGCGGCCTTCGAACCGATCCCAGAACAGGATCGCATCCATCTGCCAGGTGAATTCGTGAACACGCCAGACGCCGTCCCTCTGGATGACCTCGCCCGTCGCATTGAACGGCAGGCTGTTGAGGCGACACACGATATCAATCTCACCCGAGTGCTCGCGGATATATTGATCCCGAAGGGCGACATGATAGGGCCGGTCGGGGCGCCGCCGCCCTCCGCCACGCGGATAGAAGCCCTGGCGCGGCATGAGGAATTCGGGAATGCGCGAAATCGCTTTGCCAGTGTCACCAGCGAATGGTCGGCGAGCTTGAGATGAACGTGGCTCTGATCGCCGAGGTGTTCCACCCAGTGGACGCGCGTGCGGTCCGGGACGATCCGGAGAGGAGATCCTGATATGCTCGGTCCGCAAGCCCACGGTTTGCGCGTTCCGCGGCACCGCATCGCTGCCCAGAAGCTCGGCGGGAATGAGGTTGCGCCAGAAACGGTCATTCGACAACTGATTGATTTTTGGCCCTTTGCCATCCGGGTCCCGTCGATTACTGGAACGCGACCTCGGCAAAGCTCCTTAGCTTGCGCGAATGCAGCCGTTCTCGTTCTTGGGACTTGAGTTTTTCCAGCGCTCGAAGACCGATCTCAAGATGATGGCCGACGCGGTCGCGGTAGAAGTCCCCGGCCATGCCAGCCAATTTGATCTCGCCATGCAGCGGCTTGTCCGATACGCATAGCAACGTTCCGTATGGCACGCGGAACCGGAATCCATTGGCGGCCACAGCGGCCGATTCCATGTCGAGGGCGATGGCACGTGACTGCGACAGGCGGCGGATGGTCGCCGCGTGGTCGCCGAGCTCCCAGTTCCGGTTGTCGACGCTGGCTACCGTGCCGGTCCGCATCTCCCGTTTGAGCTCAAACCCGGTCAGCCCCGTCACTTCGCCGACTGCTTGCTCGAGCGCGACTTGCATCTCGGCTAGCGCCGGAACCGGCACCCACAGCGGCAGCTCCTCATCCAGCACGTGATCCTCGCGGACGTATCCGTGAGCGAGGACGTAATCGCCGAGCTTCTGCGTGTTCCGCAGCCCGGCACAATGGCCGAGCATCAGCCAGGCATGGGGACGAAGCACTGCGACGTGGTCGGTGATGTTACGCGCGTTCGACGGGCCGGTGCCAATGTTGATCATGCTGATGCCGCGGGAAGCCTGTTGAACCAGATGAAAAGCCGGCATCTGCGGCGGGCGCTCTGGCGGCGTATGCGTGGGACCTGGGTCGCCGAGGCTCGCTTTGGTCGTGATGACGTTACCCGGCTCGACGAAGGCATCGGCTACCGGATCACCGGCCGCCATGCGCTCACGGCAGATGCGCGCAAAGGCGTCGACGTAGAATTGGTAATTGGTAAAGATCACAAAGTTTTGGAAGTGCTCTGGATCCGTTCCGGTATAGTGGTAGAGCCGGTGCAGCGAATAGTCCACGCGGGCAGCACGGAACATGGCGAGCGGCTGTCGCGGGCCAACAGGCCGCGTGCCGTTGACGATCGCGTCGTCAATGGTAGCGAGATCTGGCGTGTCGAACAGATCGCGCAGCGGCCGGTCGCGAGCTGGCAAACTCGCTGCGATGTTAATGTCGCGTCGATAGGCAAAGTGAATCGGGATCGGTTCGTCCGACTCGCCGATCTCGACTGGCACACCATGGTTCTGCATGAGAAGCCCGATCTGCTCGGTGAAATAGTCGCGAAAAAGATCCGGCCGCGTCACCGAAGTCTCGTACATGCCGGGGCCGGAGACGAAGCCATAAGAGAGGCGCGAGTTGAGGCGGGCGTGAGTGCCCGTGGTAATCCTGACAAATGGATAGGTGGCACGGACGCGCGCGTCGAGCGGCTCGCCGCCAACATACGCCTCAAAAGCGGCACGCAAGAAGCTGACATTACGTTCGTAGATTTCGGCGAGACGGGCGACCGCGGAGGCCGCATCGGTGAAGGCTTCGGCGGCGATCCGCTTCGGCGACAGGATGTTGTCTTGCATCGGCGTGATCTCGTGGGTTGCCGATACATATAAGCCAGCCGGGCACGCACGGTCGAGACCGCTGCGCGGAATTCGTGAAATCAGTCCCAGATGTTGATACGCTGATCCTGGCGACCTTGATTGGAGCCGTTGGATGCCGTCGCATCCGCCGCTCCTGACCGCATCATCATTGCGGAAGACCCCAACGCAGGGCGACGTTCCGAATCCAGACAGCGAGGCAGGCCATGGTCAAACCGTTTCCGTCGAAGACCCACATCGGCAACCACATGCTTCATCCCGAAACGCTGATGCTGAACTACGGCTACGATCCGCAACTCTCGGAAGGAGCCGTCAAGCCGCCGGTCTTCCTGACCTCGACATTCGTCTTCAGAACCGCCGAAGATGGACAGGATTTCTTTGATTTCGTCTCGGGTCGGCGGGAGCCTCCCGAGGGGATGGGCGCGGGCCTGGTATATTCACGGTTCAATCACCCTAACAGCGAGATCGTCGAGGACAGGCTCTCTGTCTACGAGCGCACCGAGAAATGCGCGCTGTTTTCGTCCGGCATGGCGGCGATCGCGACCACTATCCTCGCGTTCGTTCGCCCTGGCGACGTCATTCTGCACTCTCAGCCGCTCTATGGCGGGACGGAAACTCTGTTTGCGAAGACGCTTGCGGGCCTCTCCATCGGCGCCGTGGGCTTTGCCGACGGCATCGACGAAGCCGCAGTCAGGTTGGCGGCGGAGGACGCCGTCCGCAAAGGCCGGGTCGCGATGATTTTCATCGAAACCCCGGCAAATCCCACCAACAGCCTAGTCGATATTGGCATGGTCCGTCGCGTCGCCGAGATGATCGGCGAGGCGCAGGGGCACACGCCGATCGTCGCGTGCGACAATACTTTACTGGGGCCGGTGTTTCAGCGGCCGATCGAACAGGGCGCGGATCTTTCGTTGTACTCGCTGACCAAATATGTCGGCGGACATTCTGACCTGATCGCGGGCCGCGCGCGGCTCAAAGGCCCTTTTGAAAGACGTCAAAGCGTTGCGAGGCGCCATCGGCACCCAACTGGATCCACATTCCTGCTGGATGATCAGCCGGTCGCTCGAAACGCTGAGCATCCGCATGGAAAAAGCTGACAGAAACGCGCTGCTCGTCGCGGATTACCTGCGCGACCACGCGAAAGTGGCGAAAGTCCATTACCTTGCTCACCTCGAAGAGGCCTCCCCCGCCGGCCGTCTGTTCGCGAGGCAATGCACCGGCGCGGGCTCCACGTTCTCGTTCGACGTTGTCGGCGGCCAAGCCGCCGCATTCAGATTCTTGAACGCGCTGCAAATCTTCAAGCTGGCGGTGAGCCTGGGCGGCACCGAGTCGCTTGCGAGCCTGCCCGCAAGCATGACCCATTCCGGCGTTCCGGCTGTCATCCGCCAGAAAATAGGCGTTCTCGACTCCACGATCCGGCTGTCGATCGGCATCGAACACCCGTCCGATCTGATCGCCGACATCGCGCAGGCTTTGAACGAGGCATAGCTGCACTCCTTGCGTGAGAGCCGGTGCGAGAACCGATAACAAGCTGAGGAAGCAGGATAAGGGCGAGCGAGACACTCTGCTTGATATGTATATGAGGGCGATTAAAACAGCCGGCCCGGAACCGGCCGCAAAGGCCGCTTGACTCAATCGAAATCCAGGCTTGGCCCAAGTGCTTCTTGCCGGACAGGTGATCGGGACGACCCGGTCACCCCTCATTTCCTGTGACTGCCCCTGTGAATTAAAGCCGCTCAGCGTTTGATGGTTGCTACGTGCTCGCGCCGGCCCGGTATCACGGCAGCGGAGCCAGGCGGGTCTGGACGAATTGCACGAAGCGGCTGATGGCGTCGGCGGTTACCTTCAGTGCGACCACACACGCGCAATCCGGCTGCTACGACCCACATCGACGCCTCTCGAAGCTCGGACCTCTCGAGACTTCGTAGAGCGCGGGTTGACGCTGGTTGAATCGACTCATTTCGTCACTCCGGGCGCTTCGGGATAATTTTCATCGTGCACCATTGAATAAAGAAGACGTCGAAATGCGTTTCAAATAGGCCCTGTTGCATTTCTGAAAGAACGTTTCATCGAGTTCGTCGAAAGGTTGTATCGAGAGACCGTACCATAAGATGGTTGCCTGACGAAGGTGCCGGGTGCATTGTTGAACCGCCAGTTTCCTACGAGGATATGACGATGCCCATTCAACCATCCGAGTTCCTCCATGCGCCGATGGGCGGCACGCTCGTGCCCGGCGGCGCGACGTTCCGGGTCTGGGCGCCGCGCGCCCAAGCGGTCCACGTGTCCGGCGTCTTCAACGGTTGGAAGCACGACACCACCTCGCGGATGGCACCGATCGGCGGCGGGCATTGGGCGAGTTTTGTGCCTGGCCTAAACGACGATGATCCGTACCTGTTCTACGTCGAGGGTACCGGTTTATCGGATTTCAAACGCGATCCGCGGGCGCGGCTCCTGACGTTCCAGCCGGCTTTTCCGTCCTGCAATTCGGTGCTGCGCAGTGCCGCCGGCTTTCCCTGGCACCAGGCGCAGTTCACGCCGCCGGCGTTCAACGATCTCATTCTCTACCAGCTTCATGTCGGCACCTATGCGATCGCGCCGGGAAACGGCGACGGCAAGTTCCTCGACGTGATCCAGCGCGTCCCATATCTGGCCTCGCTTGGCGTCAATGCCATCGCACTGCTGCCAATCCAGGAATTTCCGACCATGTTCAGCATGGGTTACAACGGCACAGACCTCTATAGCCCCGAAAACCAGTATGCCGAGACGGATGCGGCCCGGCTGCAACGCTATTTCGATCTGACCAATGCGATCCTGCGGCAAGCCGGGCAGACCACTTACGGCAGCATGGACGTCCTGCGCCGCAGCGACGATCAGCTGCGCGCCCTGATCGATGTTTGCCACGTCTACGGCCTCAGTGTGATCTTCGACGTGGTCTACAACCATGCCGGCGGCGGCTTCGACCCTCACAGCATGTGGTTCTTCGACCGTGCGCCCACAGCCGACAACAATGACAGCCTCTACTTCACCGACCAGGGTTGGGCCGGCGGACTGGTGTTCGCTTACTGGAATAACGACGTGAAGCAGTACCTAATCGATAATGCCAGATTTCTCTATGACGAATACCGGATCGACGGCTTACGCTTCGACGAAGTGAGCGTGATGGACCGCTTCGGCGGCTGGGCAACCTGCCAGGACCTCACCAGCACCCTGCGCACCGCAAAGCCCGAGGCGATCCAGATCGCCGAGTATTGGCCCGTCAATAGCTGGACTGTGCGGGACCGAGGCGACAGCGGCGCCGGCTTCGACGCTACCTGGACCGACGGCGTGCGCGACAGCGTGCGCGCGGCGATCGCAAGCGCATCCCACGGCGCGAGCGCGCACGTGCCGATGACAGCGATCGCCGGCGCCATCGAAGAGCACGGGTTGCGGGACCGCTGGCGCGCGGTCCAGATGATCGAGAACCACGACCTCGTCTATGCAGGCCGCGACTTGAGGATCGCCCGGCTTGCCGACGGCAGCAACCCGCGATCCTGGTATGCGCGCAGCCGCAGCCGCGTCGCCATCGGGCTAACGATAACTTCGCCGGGGATTCCCATGCTCTTCATGGGTCAGGAGCTTCTGGCGGGCGAGCCGTGGAGCGACACGCCTGGCGCCGGCAGCTCGATTCCGTGGGCCGCGTTCGAAGCCGGCGACAAGACACTCGCCGATTTCCTGCGTTTTACGCGCGAACTGATCGGCCTGCGCCGCCTATATCCGGCACTGAGAGGCGAAGGCTGCGCGATCATTCACGTGCATGACCAAAACCGCGTGCTGGCGTTCCAGCGCTGGGTCGAGGGCGCGGGGGGCGATGTTGTGGTGGTCTGCAGCCTGAACGAAAATACGCTGCACAATTATGCCATCGGCTTTCCCGCCGCAGGGCGCTGGCGCGAAGTGTTCAACAGCGACGCTTACGACAATTGGGTGAACCAGATTGTCGCCGGCAACGGCGGCGGCGTGGATGCAGACGGGCCCAGCCTGCATGGCCTAGCCGCCTCCGCTTCATTGACGATTCCCGCAAACGGGCTTTTGGTGTTCGCAAGAAGCTAGACTGCATTGCGCCACTCAAATCGACTTATTTGGTTAGACCGCCGATGACAGTAACCACCTATCTAGCAGGCCCCGACGTGTTTCTTCCCAACGCGGTCGAACATGCCGCGCGCAAGGTCGCGATATGCCAGCGCTTCGGTTTCCGCGGCCTGCCGCCGCTGAACCAGGACGTCGAGACCGCCGCCAACGAGCTGAAAGACTGGCAGGCGATCTTCGAGAAAGACGTCGCGAGAGCGCAGCGACATCATCGTCGCCAACCTCACCCCGTTCGGCGGCGCCTCCGCCGACGCCGGCACATTGATCGAGGTCGGCTGGTTTCTCGGCAGGGGCAAGCCGATCTTCGGCTATTCGAACACCCGTGATAATTTTGAATCCCGCATGTGCAGACAACTGGGCGATGACTATGCCGAGTTAGGCATCGAAGGTTTCCACCTGCCCGATAAACTGATGATCGTCGGCGCCGTCCATAGCGGTGGTTACCCGATCTTTGTGCCTACCGATGACAAGGTGCGCGGCATCGATGCGTCGGATGTGTTCGAGGCCTGTGCGGAGGCGGTGGGGCGGTTTGCAGTGGAGCGAACCGAGCGCCGGTGAAGCGGGGCCACCCTGGCGATGGGGTGAAGGGTGTAAATCCGCGAGGATAGCGGCCATAATTAAGCATTCGATAGGTGCTCGAAGCTGCTACCTGGCTCCTTTATGCGCCGACTTTTCGGACATCCCTGCTTTAGCCAATGGCGCTTTGCGCCAAAAGCTGCCATTCAACCCTCTCAGCAACGACCCCACTTCAGACGCTTGTTTCGAACTGCCTTAGGCGCGCAATCAAAACCTTGCCATTCGTTCACTCCGCCGCTGCCGGCAATTCCATCTGCTCGTGAAGGATAACTCCCGAGAGCGGATCGAACTCGCCAACCCGGGGAGAACGGTCCAGAACAGCATAGCCGGCGTCCCAGCGCTTCATGATGCCGGACGGACTGAAGTCGATATCCTTGGTATGGCTCTCCATATCCAATTGAGGTTCCCCTGGTAGTCGACCTTGGAAGTCGCCGCGCAAGTAGTGCCGACGCCGGCGGCACAATCGTTTTGTCCCTTCAAGGCGACGCCGAAGCATTTTTCCTTGAGCGTCGGTTGCGCCTGCGCCGACGTTGCGACCATTGCAAGTGCCGACGTCAACGCGCTTGCGACGACCAAGGATGTTAAAGCGTTGGATTTGTCAGACATTATGCAGTTTTCGACGCTCGCCGATCGAGCGTTTCGCGTCATAAGATCCTGAATTAGGAGCGCGCGGAAATGCCGATCGCCAATCGAGTTGATAGCCGAGGGGCATTGGCCCAAACTACAATAGCGCGCAGCTATCGACTTGACAGCAAGCTTGCAATGATTGCCGGAGTAGTGGAGCAGACGCGGCGAACACCGGCGGCGCGCCCAACATATGGGCCGAAAAAGAGTTTGAACAAAAAACTTGCTCGCCAGTTCGTGATTGCGCGCGCCGTAACACTCAGCATCGTCAAACGTTCCTCCTAGCAGCGCACTTAGCGAACTGCATTCCGCCTTCGCTATAGAGTGCCTCATTAAGGAGATTACGATGCAAACGACATTTCTGAAAGTTCTTGGTGCGACGCTGATTGCTGCAACGACGTTCCAGGTGGCAGACGCCACCGAGCACCACGCACACAAGGCACGCGCGATTGAGCAATTCCGCAACAGCAACGCTTACGTGGCGCCCGGCTTCATTGCGGCCCAGCCGGACTCGTCTCATTACAGCGGCGGGATATCGGCGCCTGCCGGTCGTACATAGTTCTGTACACTCCACGCTTGGTTATTTTGTGTAACTGGAATCCGAAGGAGAAACAAATGGCTAATTTCAGACTGATTGGCGCCGCCGCAGTCCTGTCTTCTGTGCTGGCAGGACCCGCAATGGCTACGCACCACGTGATACCCCACACGGCCCACTACGGCCAGAGTACCTATTGCGCGACTATTGAGCCGGGAAATCCCTACTCCAAGGAGCAGGATTATGGCGGGTGGAGCGGTTGGCGAGCCAGGGGTGGATGGGACAGCCGCGGCGATGATGCTTGCTCCCTCAACCCCTCGTATTCGCCAGGCGGCTTCCAGACCCGGCCGTAATTTCTTGCGGCCCGAAGCGAAGAAACGGCCTCAGTGGGAGAGCTGAGGCCGTAGTGGCATGACCAGGGTCGACCAACACGATTTCGGCGAGAAAAAACGTCCATCGATCTTGTGTAGATCTATATTGAACGGGTCTCGTAGGAGAGAAACGCGCCGGGTGGAATTTGAGGGCCATGTTGATTGACCACCGCCGGAGGACAAAGCTGACACTCAGTGGCGATCATCGCAGCTACGATCAGACAAATGACCCAGGGACGCTCCCGCCCCGGCTTGGGAAAAGCAGACATCCTACGGCGTTGAGAAGCTGGAGCTCGGGGGGCGAAAGGCCAAACCCTGATTTGCTGATTGGACAATGCCTCTCGTTCTGAGGCTCCTCGTCGTATCAACTCAAATACTGGATGAGATTGGACGCCTTGATCGCAAGACATGCGAACATGATCCATAGAGCGAAGTTTATTTCCAACGCAAGCTCCACCCGCACCTCCTTCTATCTTGATGTAACGCAGATTTTGCGGAGAACGCTGTGCGACGCCCTACTTCGACGTGCCGTACCTCTTCGTCCCGTCACCTTTCTTCACGGGGTTCTTCGCGCCATTATACCTGGACAAGCTGTTCCTAAATTCGAGGTCCTGCGACATGGGGTCGTGGGCGAAGGCAGCGGGGGCGAGCGCCTGGCTGAGCGAGAGAGCGGCAGCCGAAATTCCAAGCGCGACACGGGTGCTGATGGTCATCGATGGGTCTTCCCTTTTGAAGCGACTATGCCCCCGTTGTAGAGACGGTTCCAGGATCGTGGTTGTTACAGCGGGGACTTCCCGTCGGGAATATGCCCTCGTATATCGCGCGGGCCTGCTGAATAAGACGGGCCCGTTCGAGTTCACGCTTCGGGATAAATTGAACAACTTCGCCCATTTGATCTCCAAGGCGGAAATTCCGAGGAAACATTCCGCCAATCTGTTGGCATGCATGGCAGCATGGCTTCAACGACAAGATGAACTCTCCGCCAGGTAATATGAAATGCGTAAACGCTCTTAAGTCGATAGCGTCCCGCTATTGGACCGGCGCGATAGGCCGCAGCTATCAAACAGATCGTTCAACGGCATTTCTAACTCCCGGCGATCCGGCCTCTGATGAACCAGCACCTGATAATCAGGCGTTGCATCATTTGAGAGCAACCTTTCATGACCTCACGCTCCAAGACGCACGGATCGGACAACGATGCTGTCCCTATTTTGCGCTACGGTGTTGGCGGCAAGACAAAAGCACGGCCCGCTGATGGAACCGTCGACCAGCGGAGCTGTTGAGAAAAAGCGCGACCCAAGAGAAGAGCTAACTGGGTCGAGCACATAACACCGGAGCAGCGAACCACTGCTCGGCAATATAATGATCGAAATCTATCAATGCGCCGGCGAGGCGACTTGATCTCCCCTCAACGATGTGAATGGTGGGGAGAGTTCAACTATATGACGCAATTCGGTCGCGATTTCGCCAGCTCCTTCACAAACCATATTCAACAGGGCGTAGAAAGTGCGTATGGGAGACGACCATGAAGAGCAAAGATCTCGCGATGATGTCTGTCGACGAACTCTGGAGTCTGCACGAAGAAGTCCGGACGATCCTGTCGACGAAGTTGGACGGCGAGAAGCGGGAGCTAGAGCGTCGTATGGCTCAACTCAACGGCCGCAATGCCAACAGGCCGAAGGCGCGGCGACCCTACCCGAAGGTTCATCCAAAATATCGCAACCCAGAGAGGCCCTCTGAGACCTGGTCTGGACGAGGGAAGCAACCGCACTGGGTCGGGGCACAGCTAAGGTCAGGCAAGAAAGTCGACGACCTGCTGATCGCTCGGACGCACTGACCGCATTCCAGAGTACTTCAACTGCTGATCTGCTTCCGCTCCCGAGGCCTCTTCGAGCTTCGTGCCTCCGCCTTTCGAACTTCGTCGCGAAGCCTCTGCAGATCGAGATAACGACTTGCCAGTGCGGCGTCGGAAGGCTTCCGCGTCTGGCTCGCTGATGCGGGTCTCAATCTCTTCATGACGATCCCCCTCCGCCTAAGTAACCATCAATTCTACAACACCGCCTGAGTCGGTCTGTTCCGGCTAGCCGGAGGGATGAACAAAGGAGGGCGACCGGGCGGCCGGATATAGACGCAAAAGCCGCCGAGGTTTCCCTCGACGGCTCTTGCCGTTGCGTTGCATTTGCTTGGATGTTTTCTGCGTCGAGCGGTCTCGAGCGCAGCCGCGCCTACCTTGCTACTGGACGCACAGCCTCGGCGCAACGCCGGTGCGGGTTGCCAGTATGTCGGGGCCAACGAACCCCGATGCGAGGAATGCTGTCACCGGCGATGATACCGATCAAGCCAGCGCTTCTGTCCTAACGATGCATCGGTTGCGCTGGCGGCTCACCGTCCACGCACAATCCATCCTGGCGCTGGGCCGGTGTCGGTCACGCAGACTAAAATCGATGCCGTAGACGACCTAGCATTGATTTTGCTGGCGATCCCGGCATCACTCGAACATGCGACCTACGGTTGGGGAAATCTTTGGTCGCGGATTCTCGCCTTTGTGGCCTGTGCGCCACAAGGCGGCGTCCACCCGCAACCTTGCTCTCTAGCTCTCCCGGCAGCCACGCCACCCCCGAGTGGCGCTCTAAAGGTTGCGATCACAGCAGGAATCATCGACCGTCGTATCCTCCGACCATGAACGGACGCCCAAGGTGCAGACGGCAACCACCTATCTCGAAACCCTCAATCCCGAGCAGCGACGTGCGGTCGAGCACGGGGCTGCCGGGGGATTGGCGGCCCCGCCGCTGCTGGTCATTGCTGGAGCCGGATCCGGAAAGACCAACACCCTCGCCCATCGGGTTGCCCATCTGATCGTTCAGGGGGCCGACCCCCGCCGGATCCTGTTGATGACGTTTTCGCGGCGCGCCGCGTCCGAGATGACCAAGCGGGTCGAACGCATCGCGCGCAAGGTGATGGGCGACAAGGCCGGGGTTATGACGGACGCACTGACCTGGGCCGGCACGTACCACGGTATCGGCGCCCGGCTGCTGCGCGAGTACGCTGAACAGATCGGGCTGGACCCTGCCTTCACGATCCACGACCGCGAAGACTCCGCGGACCTCATGAACCTGGTCAGGCATGAAAAGGGTTTCTCCAAAACCGAAAGCCGCTTCCCGACCAAAGGGACGTGTCTCTCGATCTACTCCCGCTGCGTCAACGCCGAGTTGCCGATCGAGCAGGTCATCGGCACCTCGTATCCATGGTGCTCGGGGTGGGCAGCGGAACTCAAGGAACTATTCGCGGCCTATGTCGAGGCCAAGCAGAAACAGAACGTGCTCGACTACGACGACCTTCTGCTCTACTGGGCGCAGATGGTCAGTGACGCGGGCCTGGCCGGTGACATTGGCGGTCGCTTCGATCACGTCCTCGTTGATGAGTATCAGGACACGAACCGCCTGCAGTCCTCGATCCTGCTGGCGCTCAAGCCCGGTGGCGGAGGACTGACGGTCGTCGGCGACGACGCCCAATCGATCTACTCGTTCCGCGCCGCGACCGTGCGCAACATCCTCGAGTTTCCCGACCAATTCTCGCCGCCGGCACACATCATCACGCTCGACCGCAACTATCGGTCCACGCAAACGATTCTCGCCGCCGCAAACGGCGTCATTGGTCTCGCCAAGGAACGTTTCACCAAGAATCTCTGGACCGAACGGACCTCCGCAGCGAAGCCACAACTCGTATCTGTGCGCGACGAGGCTGACCAGGCGCGCTTCATCGTCGAACGCATCCTGGAGAACCGCGAGTTTGGCACGCTCCTGAAGGAACAGGCTGTGCTGTTCCGGACATCCAGCCACAGCGGTCCGCTCGAAATCGAATTGACGCGTCGGAACATCCCCTTCGTAAAGTTCGGCGGACTGAAGTTTCTTGATGCCGCTCATATCAAGGATGTGCTGGCGTTGCTGCGGTTCGTCGAAAATCCGCGCGATCGAGTTGCGGGATTTCGCCTGCTGCACCTACTGCCCGGCATCGGATCGGCAACGGCGCAGAGGGTGCTCGACCGCATGGCAGAGGCCGCCGACCCGATCGCGGCGCTCGCTGGCCTACCGACGCCACCGCGCGCGGGCGATGATTGGAAGCGGTTTGTCGAGACATTGGGCAACCTTCGATATTCGGAATGGCCCGTCGATCTCGAGCGCGCGCGCCTTTGGTATGAACCGCATGGTCGCCCATCTTCGCGAGACGCTTGGCCTGCCGTCGACGGACGGAGTTAGGCCTTGAGTCTCCGCAAGGCCGGCATGGGTATACTCAAAATAGGCCGCGAGGTTGGAGTTGGCACTAGCGTGGTGCAGCGGGTGCTGGCGTAATCGAGAGGTTAGGATTTAGAGTAGGCAGGCCCTTCTCTGGAGGTTCGACCATGGCACGGCACAAAGATTCCTGGGGATGAGCAAGGTCACCATCTACCAGTTCACGGTGCTCGATCCCAGCCGTGCCGAAAGGCTGACGTCGCGGCGTTGGGGAACGCGAGAGGGAATCCAGTCACGAAAGGATTTTGCCCAGATTCGCATACTTGAAGACACCGCGAAGGAGGTCGACGCGTCGGCGGTTGATTCGATGGGGTTCACCAAGTTGGACTTCGACCCAGCACCAGGCCGCTGGCCCCGGCGAGATAAAACGCGCTAGCGCATGCAATGGGAATTGAGGCCGATTATGGTCCTTTGGATTTCTTTCCGAACCACACTATCCCCACTAGCAGGGAGAAGATCAGAGAGAAGATGGCGACGCCTGTCAGGGCTGACATCCGAATGTCTAGACTGGAGAGGCCAAAAACATCATGGACAACGAACCACACCGTGACCGCGGCCACCAACGCCACGCAGAGGGCAACCAGAAGGTCTATGATTTTGGACATCGCCCGGTTATGTGCCCCGCTAAGAGGAAACTGGTGCTTAGCGGAACTGGCGATCTAATCTCTTGTGATTTCGCGCCAATGATTTGGGATACATCGCCACCTCTACGGATCAGCATACGGTGCGATACACCGAGTTGAGCCCGACACGCTTCAAGGATTTCTGGCGATAAGGAGGCAAGCAGTGGGTTTTCTTATCCTTCTTGGGTTGACGCTCTTGTTCTCAATCTTTGGTGCTGGCCTGATCGGTCATATTCTCGGCCATTCGAAGAAACCGCCGCTCCCTCGTGACTGAGCGTTTCCTGGAGAGGACGCAATGACGTTTGATTTCGTGAGAAACGGCCCCGTCACGGTAGGGCCCTCGTCTATTCGATTCCGCGGTGGGCTAATTTGGCCTAGGACGTAAGGCTGCTGTAAGCGTCCGGCCGTAGGCTCGCGTTGACCTTGGGCGCGTAGCCAATCCCCCGGTTTTCGTTCAGGGCGTTTCTCCAGATAACTTGGCCGTCGCATCCCCAAGAGCGCGGCGGCCATCTTTTGACGCCGGGTGTGGCGCACCGATGAGACACACGGCGCGGATCACTCGGGAAGACCTGAAACGAGACTGCCCAAGCGAGCTCCGCTTATGGCCGGGGTGAGACAACTGGGAATATTGCCGTGCTTGTCATATCGCGGCCCGTAGTGCCGGCACGTCGCAGGGCAAAGCTGACCCAATACGGCCAATCTTTTAGCGTTCCAGTGCGGAATCGTAATGGGACCGACGATGCGCAGCTCTATGATGCTTTGGATATGCTTAGGATTGGGCGCGTGCTCGTCGATTTCCGAGACTGCCCAGCTGCCGATTTTGCCGCCTGATGGCGAGAAGCTTCTCGGTGGCCTAACAAAAGCGATTTCAGATTCTCATTTTGAGCCTCCGATCGAAGTCACCGATCCGATCAGCGCGCCTGTGTTTTCTACGTCTCCATGGATGGTCTGCATTAGGAATGCGCAATCAGAGGAAACCAGGCGGATCACCTACACAGCTTTCTTCAAGGATGAATACACCAACTCGCGCTACTCGGCCATCTTGGATGGCTGCGCTGCACAGACGTACCACCTGTTTCAACCGCCGCAGCCTCCAAGCCCTCCCAAAACAAACGCGCGACCGAAACGCGCGCATTGACGCGCCTTAGGATAACCGGGCGCTCGCTCTATAGGGCCACATTTTGCGTGCTTTCCAGGCCCAAAGTACTCCCGCCGGAAGGTCGAATTGGGGTTCAGGTTTTCAAGGAGCGAAGATGCGGGCAGCAGTGATGATTTTCTTGGTTTGCATAAGCGGCAGGTCGGGCAAAAACCTTAACTGACAAGCTTAACCGACGAGTATTGTTGCGCGTTTCGCGAGGGCAGTTCATGGATAGCGCGTTACTTTTCAGATTTTCAGATTTTTTTACGAAAAAGCTTGATGGCCCTCGACAGCAATCCCCTCCGCTACGTCGGCATATACACGCTCGACCTATTCTGCGATCAGCTCCATGACCAGCGCGCTAAGGCGACGTTTACGGGCCAGACTTTCTCTGGTTGCCGCGTTATGGCGAGAAGAGCGGGCTGGCGCATCCATCGCGACACCAAAACCGCAACCTGCCCGGCCTGCACAAAGCACCTGAAGGACATGGCACGCTCCTTCACGCAGGATCGTAAAATGAAGAAAAGGAATCCGGTGAACTACCGTCAGTCTCGTCGGAACAACGTCAAATAAACTCAGTTACGTGACGCAAAAGCGAGGATGCCTACCCGGATCTCAGAGCTGTAGATTCGTCGTTGAGATTGGAAACGCGGACGCAAACTCACTCGATCCTAATTGGACTCAGTCCCGCCGCTTAGTCGCCCGAATCACTGGCGCAACTAGATATAGCCAACGCTCTTTGCACCCGCTCGGGCGTGGGCCCCATGACTTCGTGCCCCATCCCGAGATTGTATTTCGGCCGGGATGGGGCCGCTTTTCTCCTAGGCCGCGGGGCATTTGGTGTCGTCGCCAACGACCACCGTCAATCCGCGAGACGATGATTGAGCGCTTCGATATCAAGCCCGAGCGGCTCGGCCGATACCGCCTATGGTTCAGGAGCGAACCTCAACTGGTTTGTCAAAGAAAAGGACATCGCTCCGCACATCCCAGGCGGGGTTTAATTCTCGCTCACGCATCCCCACATACTGTTTATGAACACATGGCAACCACCCAAGCGAGAACCCGCAAAGTCCAAGGCTGAGCTACGCGAGATGCTGGCTGAAGCTGTCCGCAATACGCAGGCTGAGAACGAGCTGCAACACTCCAAAAGGGATCGCGGCAAAAAGGCTGCCTAACTCATCTCTGGGTGCAAGGACTTCTGCTGGTCCGGCTTGTCCCCCCTTAGCCACCCCGGCCGGAAGTTCTTACACAAACGCTCCGGCGCATCGCCCGCGTCGAAGCCGTTTCTGTGCCCGTCAGGTGACGAAATCCACACTATCTGCTTTAGCGGCAGCCGCCTCGATCTCCTGGGCAGCTTCGATCTGATTTTGATCAGATTTGATCGTAGCGGCAGTTGCGCTGCTTGTTTCGTCTGCGACCAGCCGGACTTCCGCCTGACTGACGATGATGTGCGCCGGGTATGTGGGACCGATGGTACTCATGTGCCGTCTCAATCTTGCAGAGATCTGTTCACGGTTTCTTAAGAGGTTCGGTTAACGCCATTTCATCATGCCTTTACAAAGGAACTCTATGACTCAGCCAACGATTGAGGCTGCAACGATGACTGAGCTGAAACAGAAATACGATGCATCCACGGTTGCCGTCATGCGGCAGGCGTTGAACGAGGTCGTCGCGGATCGTCGCTTCTTGGTCCGCAGGTCCATCACGCCGCTGGAAGTGGCGGAGCATATCCTTGAGCAGGCGGCGTCTGGCGTGTGCGACCTCCACCGTCTGAAGAGCTCCGTATTCGAGAAGCTGGGTGCCGCTGCCTGAGGCGAGCGGGTCGTCAGACCGAAACCCTTCGTTGCGCTAGCGGGGTTCGCGCGGAGCCGAGCGCTCGGACGGCTCGCGGCCGATTTTGGACTTTAATTCCATTAGATCTGTGAAGACATCGGCCTGTCGCCGGAGCTCGTCGGAAATCATCGGCGGATGGCTAGAAATGGTCGAGACCACTGTGACGCGGACACCTCGGCGCTGCACTGCTTCAACCAGCGAGCGGAAATCGCCGTCGCCGGTGAACAGGACCATCTCGTCAAGATGTGGAGCAAGCTCCAAGGCATTGACCGCAAGCTCGATGTCCATGTTGCCTTTGACCTTGCGCCGGCCAGTGGCGTCGATGAATTCCTTGGTCGGCTTGGTGACGACGGTGAAGCCGTTGTAATCCAGCCAGTCGATCAAAGGGCGGATCGACGAATAGTCCGTATCTTCTGCCACTGCGGTGTAGTAGAAGGCGCGCACTAACGTTCCGCGACTTTGGAATTCCTTGAGAAGGCGCCTGTAGTCGATTTCGAAGCCGAGAGCCTTGGCCGTCGCGTGAAGATTAGCGCCATCGATGAACAGCGCAATGTTGTTTGAGGAAGATGGCAGCATTCAGTATTGAACCTCTATAAACGTTCGTCAGCAACGGGATGGCCTAATCGTGCTCGTAGTTGCGTCGTTAGAGCGTCTCGAACGAGGGCATGCAATATTTTAAGTTTTAAATAATATTCATGCATAAGAAAGCCAAAGCTCGATGGTGCTAGGCTTCCAAAGGGTGGCTGATTTGTGCTACAAAATCGCCATGAAAACGCCTCCACCCTGCCTGGAGAGATGGTGACGTCCGATCAGTTTCAAGTTTTTGAAGTGGTCTTGAAGAAACGTCGCAGAACATGGCTGTGGTGCGTGTCTACGACCGACGGTAATGCCGTCATCGAGGGTTCGGAAAGCAGCCGACCCGCTGCCAGTTACCGCGCTAACAGAGCACTTTTCCAACTACTGCTTTCCTCGTCCTATCGAAGAAGGCGCGGCAAACCGCTCCGCCGAACCGTTACGTAGACTACCTTGGCCCTTTTTGGGATCAGCCCAAGGCAGCCTTAAAATTTCGGGCCTGCGCCGGGTCCCCAACCGCTAAAATCAGAAATTATTCAATAAAAACAAGTAAGGGAGGGCTCTGAGAAAGCCCAGCCATCTGTGTTTTGCTTCGTTTTTTTTTGGAAAACGGTTGGGCTAGAAGCTACCGAAAGCCATCGAACAAGCGCGATTTGGAAAACCAAAGGACGCGGGCCCTGCGCCTGATCACTGCGAGTGCTGAGCCCTGAAGAACGGCATCAACTTATCGAAGATCAGTTCACGGTGACGGTCGATTTCCCACGTTAGAGCGTCGTTCCAACCCGCCGCGTGCTGATGGATCGTATCGCGATCCGCGGAGACTTTTATCAATCCCACTCAATAGTCTGGGTGCATTCGATTGACATACTCGGTCCTACGTTGGCTGCCAGCCGAGCTGATAAAATCGCCACACCGGCGAAGTTTGGATGTAGGCCATTTTGTCAGCGGGCTGCTCGGGTCTCATTTTGCGTGCTTTTCGGGCCCATAGCACCCCCGCAGTTGGCGGCGGCATATCGGTCGAGTTGGATTCCATTTTCAAGGAGCGAAGATGCGGGTAGCAGCGATGATTTTCTTGGTTTGCATATCTTCCGAGGCAGTAAGTGCACAAACGACCGAACAATGCTCCCTGATGCAAAGAGCGGGCGATGTCCTCGATTGTTATAACGGGATTGCGCGGCCGCACACACCCGGCAAGCCCAAAGCGTCTAAAGGTTCGACTCTGCCACACAATCCCGTAGTATCCGAAGCTCCGATTGCCGCGGACAAGCCTGCGGCTCCCAAAATTCCGAACGACCAAAAGGCGAAGTACATCGATGTGCTCGACGCCGAAAATTCAAAAATAGACGCGAGGATGAAAACCATTTGCCGGGGATGTTGAACCCCTAACCAACGCGTTCTGAGGCCATCCCCGCCTGATCAAGATCGGGCTGAAGGCGAAGAAAATGATTGGGTTTAGGACGGTAGCCGATTTCAACAGGCTATACGCCAACCCGGACCCGTGGGGCATTTCTCACGCCGGGTTTCGCGACAGGGCGCTCGGCCGCTGTATTGGTCCGTTCGTCGCAGGCAAAACAGTTTTGGAGCTTGGTTGCGGCGAAGGTCATCTCACGAAAACGATCTTTGCGGGCGCAAGGTCCGTGACGGGAATTGATATCAGCGACATCGCTATGGCGCACCGCGGCACTTCGGCTGCCAAACGCCCATTTCGAATGCCGGGATTTTCTGGATACCTCGTTCTGCTGTTACGATGTGATCGCGGCAATTGAGTGTCTGTATTATCTCTCGCGCGAGGAACAGAGGGAATTTTTCGACAAGGTCAAGCGAGAACATGCAGGCGGCGTTTTGATAGTCTCGGCACCGATCGTCGGCGGCAAGTACTTCACGCACACCGGACTGATGGGAGAGTTCGGCGCGCGCGGCTTTCGGCTGCTTGAGCAACGCAACATCTATTTCAGACAAAGCGGCGTGGCGCGTCCAATCGATCTTACGATCAGGTTCTCAAGGATTCTAGCGCTTCTCGATTGGTTGCCAGACACACTGATCTATCGGCGCTGTTACGTAATGCAGGTTTAGGCGCGCCTATTGCGCCTCGGCATATATTCCACCACCAAATCTAGCGGCTTCACGTCGGCATTGATCGGCGGAATGATGGGCTATGCCAGCCCTTACCCGCCGCAGATCGCCGCATCACCGCCATGAATACTGGCTGATCCACTATGGTGACGCGCATGTCGGCGCGATCGCCGAGCGCACCGGCAATCCGCATGACACCGAGCCATGGGAATGGCGCTGCGGCTTCTATCCTGGTTCAAGTCCGGGGGAATGTACGAGCGGCACGGCGGAGACCTTCGATCAAGCCCGCGCGGACTTTGAAGCCGCATGGAAGGTGTTCTTAGCCAACCGCACCGTTGGCCGCCGATCATGCTGTCCCCGTCCCATGAAGTTCGTCGAACCGGACCGTCTCACTGATCCCGATGCCGCCGCCCGCAAGCTCATGGAAATCGCCAACGGGATCGTAAGGCTGGTGTAAGCGACCGATTGTGTCTCGCGCGGGGTGTGGGGGCTCCAATGGGAAGGCCGAAGAGTGCGGCATTGTTTCTGGTACGGGCCGAGCCTTTGAAAAGGGATGCCCAGCAGATTTGCGACTTGGAGCAGATGTCAGAGAAGCTGTTGGAGGACGCCCGCAACCTGCCACCGGGACCAGACCGGCACGAGTTGCTGAAAGAAATCGGTCGCGTTCATGTAAAGGTAGACGCCCTTAAGCAACGGCACTTCAGGACATAAGTTGCTGGCCATGGGGAATTGCGCTCAGGCATGGCGCGATCAGGAAGCATGGACCGCCGAGAAGTATCGCCGGTTTGACCGCGGTGAGTGCATGCCGCACGATTGGCGGGCCGAGCCCCTAATGTATCGCCTCACGAGCGCGGATCATCCTTCGGCGCTAGCTCCCCCTTCAGCCACCCGATGACCTCATCCGATTTCAGGGGATCAGGACCGTCGCAGCCAAAGCACCGGAACGCGCGCTTGCCCTTACCGCCCGGAGGCAGCGCCAAAGTCAGATAAGCCCCGCAGCCGGGGCAAGTCGGTCGTTCTTTCTGTCCCATCGCCCGAATATTCAACCACCGCCAAGTCCCGAGAGTCTGTCCGGTTTCCGACAAGAAACGAGCCAAACTTTTTGTGCGACTGTCAAACTCTTTGGCAATTTTGAGGGCGGTAGGCCTACAGCCAAAACGCGGGCCTGGTCCGGTGGCTCCGCACTCGGGAGGTCCTTGGGTGGCAGACCGGACGGACAAATAACAGATTTCAGGTTTTTTCTCGATGGCCCATATCCTGTTGCGATGCCCGTACTTCGGTTTCAATGTCCAGCATTGGCTGGATGACGACGCCCGCAGGAGAAGAAGTCAGAATACGAGGCTATTACCTGCCCGGCCTGCACCAGATTGCACTTCGTCAACAGATCGACCGGCAAGACGTTGAGCGATAGCCGCAAGCCGTGAAGCCGGTGCCTGACACTGGATGGCAGCGGCGTTTCGAAGACCCTGATGGTGAAACGAGGTCCGTGGTCACGGCCTCAAGTATCAGAAGGAGAAGCGCAGCATGGACCATTTTGCTGGATTGGACGTGTCGGTCAAGGAGACAAGCAGCCTGAAGCGCAGCACCCAAAAATCTTCAGCTATCCACAAGCTGGTCGGCCGATTACCCCATCTTTCCTCCCGTTAGCGACCAACGAGCGGAGAAGTCGCTGGAGGTCCGTTCGTGCCAGAAGTTCATGGCTTACGATTTCAATGGCGTGCCAGATTACTACTCCAAGGCGCTAAGGTTCCAGGTAGCATGCCTAACCCCGGTTAGATCTGAAAGTTCGGCCACCACTGTATCAAGATCCCTCGGGTCAACCGCGAGGCTCACCAATCGCGCTGAGATCTCAACGTTGTCGTTTGAGCGATACACGACGTTGGTCTCCCTGATTGGATATTTTGCTGCTTCGAGCCGCTCGTTCAAAGCATCTCGTATGTCAGCCGCTGTGGTGGCGTTCGTGGTGACAATGACTTCATAATTTGCTTCCGAAGCGTGCTCATTTAGTGGAATACGATCAATGGCATTCACCAACGGCCGCAATAATGTATTGCCTGCGATAACGAACAGCGTGAGCGCAGTGGATTGCGCGACCATGTCGGCACCAGCACAAGATCCCACAGCCGCCGAAGCCCACAGGGTAGCGGCCGTGTTGAGACCGCGAACATTCATACCTTCTTTCATGATTGCACCAGCACCCAAAAATCCGATGCCAGAAACAACATACGCGATCACACGCACGCTGCCGTCCGCGCCGGCTACGTGGTTACCAAGATCGACGAAGGCGGCAGCGCCTACCGACACAAGAACGTTGGTACGTAAACCAGCACTTCTCTGCCGGTATTGGCGCTCGGCGCCGATCAACGCCCCAAAAACAAACGCCACGAACAAACTTACGAGGGTGTCGAGGAAATCGTAAAGCTGAAAGGTCTGTAGGAATTGCATCAAAACACCTGATCAGGCCAAGTATCAGCCTCAGATTTTGCCACTTCTGAGCGTATTCCAAAAAGGAATGACGACGCTTTTGACCAAGCGCACCAAAGCATGCCACACAACTGTTGGGCCAGACCCAAGGTCCACTCGGGGTCTTTCCCAGGCCTCTTATCGGCTCAACGCCGAGGTCCGTATTACCCCCACGAACAGCCATCGTAAGTTCACCTACTTAGGTCCCGCCCGCCGGAGAGCTTCCTTTTCGCGGAGCCCTTCAGTGCAACTCATCGAGAAGAGTCTTGGCTTCGACGAGGTCACGTGTTGCGAAGCCTTCGGTGAACCGCGAATAGACGTCGGCGAGGACCTTGCTTCCGTCGCGCGCGCGGCCCTGTCGGCGCTGCAGCCGCGCGTTGCTCGCCGCCGCTCTCAGTTCCCAAGACAGCGCCTCCTGCTTGTGGGCCAGTCTGAG
This sequence comes from uncultured Alphaproteobacteria bacterium, assembly GCA_963741185.1. Taxonomy (GTDB): domain Bacteria; phylum Pseudomonadota; class Alphaproteobacteria; order Rhizobiales; family Xanthobacteraceae; genus Bradyrhizobium. The sequence goes on from CAVUHE010000031.1 coordinate 106,261, forward strand.
CGATTGGGCGAACAGCTTCTCGGCTTGGTCCACAGCATCTGAATGCCCGGTTTGCAAAATTAGCTCGCCTTTGACCCGCAATAGCTCGGGAACGCACCATCGCTCTTCGTTGGACTCCGAGCGCGCGAGGGCTTCGTTGATAGTCTCAATCCCCTCCTCGACGCGGCTGCTCGCCGCAAGGCTCTCCGCCAGGACCAAAAGAAACACGGTGTAGTACTGGACGAAATTGGCTTGGCGAAGTTCACGGGTTCCGGCCTGCAGTAGCGGCAACCCGGCATCGATGTCGCCAGCCTTGAGGAGAAGTTCGCCGCGAAAGCATTGGCCATAGGAATGCCAGATCTGAAAGGAGCGACGTTCGGTCTCCTGAAGCAGCATCGCGGTAAAGTGCTCGGCGAGCGGCAAAGCTCCGGCCAGTAGTGCGACCGGACATGCGCCCTGTACCAGGGCGTTGCACAGCGACAGAATGTGATCAATCGACAGGGCGTGCTCGATATTGCTTTCGGACACGCGCAAAGCCTGATCCGCAAAACCCTGCAGCCAAAGGACGCGAGCGAGCGTGATCCGCGCGGTGACTTGTTGATCAAATTGAAAACGTACCACATGAGAGCGGCTGGGCGGAGGGCTATACCGGCTGAGCATCCGCTCGATGTGCCGCCGAGCCTCAAGCTGTTGACCGAGGAAGTGAAAGCAGACTCCCATCATCCGATCGCCGACCGCCCGATCGGCGTCATCGATCGCAGTTGCCGCGGCCTCATTGAACCGCTGCCCAAGCACGAGCGCCGCACTGAACTTGCCGTTATTGATCGTGCCGGCCCAAAGCCCCCAAAGTGCACGTAAGCGGTAATCCGTATCACGATTTTGCTCCGCAAGCTCCAACGCCGCCGTCCACGCCGCACCGGTCTCTCGTTGCGGACCTGAAGTATACATCAGTGACCAGCCGAGGGCCGTCTGAAGCTTCATTGTTTGCGTGTCGCTTCGCTTCCCTACCGAATCGAGCGCAGCGAGCGCACGCTCAACTTTGAGGCGGCATTCATTGATCAACGATAGCTGGAGCCACAGCGGTATCGAAGCTACGACAAGCGCGACACCGACCGGGACATCGCCGTCAGGTGAAAAGGCCCAGTCCAAAGCCATGCGCAGGTCGTCAATGTATCCACTATAGACAGCAAGCCAGTCCTTCGTCAGCAGCGTGTTCCATTCGGTCTCCGCCCGTTCAAACACGGTCTTGAAATATTCGGCGTGCCGACGCGAGATGGCATCGCGCTCGCCGCTCGCTGCAAGTTTTTCGCGCGCATATACACGTGTCGTGTCGAGCAATCGGTATCGGGGAACATTGTCCTCGATATTTGCCGAGACAAGCGATTTCATAACAAGGTGGACAATACCGTCAACGACCTGCACCTCCGTAAGATTGCTATCCGTCGCGATGGCACTCGCCGCTTCCATGGTAAATTCGCCGGCGAAGACAGCAACGCGGCACAATATGACACGCTCGGACTCCGGAAGAAGCCCATAACTCCAGTCAAGTACTGCCGCAAGACTACGATGACGCGGCAATGCGGTCCGGCGACCAAGCGTCAGCAGCCGAAAGAGATTGTCAAGGCTCTCCGCAATAGCGTGCATTCCGAGCACATCTATGCAACCGGCAGCAAGCTCAATGGCCAGCGGTATCCCATCGAGCCTGCGGCAAATCCCTGCCGCGATCGCTGCGTTCTTGGGGGTCAACTCGAAGCCGTCGACGCTTGCGGTGGCGCGTTCGACGAACAGCTGAACCGCTGGCGCCGCCAGCACTTCAGTAACCGTGACCTCAGTGGAGGACGGAGGCGTCGCAAGCGGCAACAGCCGCCGTACTCGCTCGCCCTCCACCAGCAGCGGTTCGCGGCTGGTCGCAAAGATATGAACATAAGGAGCAATGGCGAGAATCTGGGTCGCCAGTATTGCGACAGAACCGATGACATGCTCGCAATTGTCGAGCACGAGCAGCATCCGCTTTTCTTTGAGGAAGGCCAGCAGCGCCGGAACAGGCTCATCAGATTGGACCACAAGCCCTAGAACTGAAGCGACCGACGTTGCAACCAACGATGGATCGACCAGCGGGACTAGATCGATGAACCAAACTCCGTCCTCGAAAGATGAAATCAACGCTTGGCCGACTGCTACAGCGACGGTGGTCTTGCCGATTCCTCCAGGTCCTGCCAGGGTCACCAGACGCTGGCGTCGTACCTGTGCCGTTATGGTCTCGATAATCCCCGTTCGGCCGACCATCCGAGTCAGTGGTGCTGGTAGATACGCGGCCTTGAAGTGGGTCGCGGAGCACGCCCAGGAGATCGGTGCAGACGGCAACCGGATCGCTATTGCGGGCAATTCGGTCGGCGGCAACATGACGGCCGCGCTCGCTCTGATGAGCAAGGACCGAAGTGGACCCAAGATCAGTTACCAGGTGCTCCTTATTCCGGCGACCGACGCAAGTGTCGATACTCGATCTTACCAGGAATACGGGACCGACCGCTTCCTGACACGTGCGTTCATGAAGTACGGCTGGGATCTTTACGCTCCCGACGCAAAGACCCGTAACAATCCCTATGTGTCACCGCTTCGCGCCAGCGCAAATGAGCTCAAGGGTCTGCCGCCCGCACTTGTCATCACCGCGGAAAATTGTCCGCTGCGCGACGAGGGCGAGGCATACGCCCGGAAGCTGAAGGAGGCCAGCGTCAGCGTCGATGCCGTTCGCTACAACGGCACGATCCATGATTTCGTGCTGCTGAACGCGCTGCGGCACGTGCCCTCCACCGAAGCGGCTATTGATCAGATCAATGAAGGCCTGCGTCAGCATCTCGCGCTCGCTACGCATTAACCGGTGCGATTGGACGCGGCGGGAGCAAGTTTCCGCCGCGTTGATACCAAATCGACGAACCGATGATGGCTCTAACCACAGTCAAATGCTCGCGAATGGGAGTGCGCGGATATGCCTTGCACCATCGACAACAGCGGTATGCCGACGATGGAAAACCCACCGCCGAACGCTCCCTCCCGCACCACGCAACATTCAGAATTTTCCCGGACGGCGTCCAGGGCGGCTTGAAACGACGGCTTGACTCCATTAGAACAAAATAGGAACATGCACGCCACCCGGTCAATCAGGAACAGCGTCATGTCCTCGGATCCACAGCCGAACGCACAGGACGCGGACGAGCTTGAGATCGCGATTGATCAGGCTATTGCCACATGCGGCGGCGACATGCGCGCGACCATTCGCACGCTGATCGTCGCGAACAACTATTTAGAATCGGAAGTCGGTGAACTGATGAAAGCAGTTTCACACGCCTATGTGCGGGAAGATTTCACACCTATTCCGGCTAGGAGTGAACCATGGCGGACGTAACCTATTTCGTGGCGCTTCCCTTCATCGCGGCTGACGACGGCGTTGCGCCCGGCGAAGCGGTCGAGTGCTTCAATCGAAACGCGGCTGTCATGCGCGCGGAAGCAGTGTCGCGCAAACCGGGGCATGTCGGCGCAGTGGCCTTCAGCCGTACGGGCGATTCGGCCATAGGTGAATTCGGCGACGCCAAGGTGATCAAGAAATTCGGCGAAGTGCCGGAGGATCTCAGCGCGTTGTAGACTAGGTGTTCTTTGCCCATTTCGGAAATGATATGATTTGTCGGAAATAACGTTGCCATATACGACATTTTGTACCATATTTAAACCATGCCCTCCAAACCCAATCGCCAAGAGGACCGCGCCCTATCCCTCATGAAAGAGCGAGGGATCGTTCGCCTTTCCGAACTGACTGACGCCGGAGTCACCGCTACGACCGTATCGCGTATGAAGCAGAAGGGTCTAATCCACCAACTGAGCAGAGGACTATATCAACTCACCGATGCTTCGATCGACACCCATCACGCGCTCGCCGAAGCCGCCAAACTAATCCCAAAGGGCGTCGTCTGCCTTACCTCCGCGCTCGCGTTTCACGAACTGACTGACACTATTCCGTCACGCGTCTGGATGGCTATCGGCGCAAAGGATCGGCTCCCTCGCGCCGAAAACCCTCCGCTACAATTTGTGCGTTTCGGCCAAAAGGTGCTGACGTCAGGTATCAAAAACTATGTGATCGAAGGCGTGAACGTGCGCATCTACAATCCTGCCAAAACGGTGGTCGATCTATTTCGTTATCGCCGTAGTGCTGGAACGCGTTACAGGAAGAGCCCTGGTCTGAATCTAGCGCTCGAAGGGCTGAGAGAGGCGCTGCGCCGGCGCAAGGCTACTCCGGCCGAGATCGCCCAATATGCAAACGAAGCTGGTATCTGGAAGGTCGTTCAGCCTTATCTGGACGCTATGACCGCCAATGCCTAAGAAGCCAAGACCGCCAATAAAAAACATGGGAGCATCGGTTCGATCGCGCCTACTTAATCTTTCAAAGCAGCGACGTCAGCCTTTCGATCTGCTGCTCAACAACTTTGTTCTCGAGCGATTGCTCTATCGCTTGAGTCAAACGGCGTATCGTGACCGTTTCATTCTGAAAGGGGCGATGCTTCTGACAAAGTGGTTCGAAGATCCATTGCGTCCAACTCGCGACCTGGATTTTTTGGCCATCGGTAATGACGGTCAAGACGAAATGGTGCGCATCTTTAAAGAAGTGTGCGCGGTTTCGTTTAACGACGGTATTGTCTTCGATCCCGACAGCGTCGCAATCGATCGTATCCGCGAAGAAACAGAGTATGGCGGCCTCCGGATAACGGCTAACGCCACAGTAGATAAGGCAAAGGTTCGCCTGGTAATCGATGTTGCCTTTGGGGATTCGGTGGAGCCAGGCCTGCAAGAAATGGACCTGCCGGTTCTACTGGATTTTCCTGCGCCCCATCTTCGGGCTTATGTCCCGGAGACGGTCATTGCCGAGAAGTTTCAGGCGATAGTCATGTTGGGTCGCGCCAATAGCCGGATGAAGGATTTGTACGATATTTGGATCTTGTCGCGTAATTTCAAATTCGATGGTGACAGGCTTCCGCGCGCGATCGCCGCAACCTTCGCAAGGCGTAAAACAGAAATTCCCTCCGAACCGCCCGACGCCCTGACGGGCGCCTTCGTTGCGGACGTCGCCAAGGTGCAACAGTGGAATTCGTTTGTGGAGGACGTGAACTTTCAACCTGGCCCGCTCGGTGACGTCATCAAAGATTTGGCGGCGTTTCTGATGCCTCACGCCAAAACAGCGAGAGAACTCGAAAAAGGTTAATCACCGTAGGCCTTTTTGCGATAAGCCCGAATGATGGTTTTCCGCTTCTTCTGGCGTTACGTCCTTATACCAAGCCGCAGTCTGGCCTTTCATACCAGGTGAATACTTGATCCCCTCAACGGTGCTAATTTTTTTAAAGCGCATACTGCCCATGACGAAGCCAGAGGTTTTACCCGTCTTAGATGTTCGCTTTAGAGCCATAAGTCTACTCTATCACATCTCTGGTCTAGTTAGAAGCGGCCAGGCGCCGCGGCTTCCACGCCACCGCGCAATCTTCTCTGGCTCCTGATTCTCGAGCCTTCGAAACAATGAAGGAAAGGACGGCGTTCTTTCAACTCGACTGAAATCTTATCAGTCGGCGGACTTGCTCCGTTCTTGGGATTTCCAAATCAGATGAGAACTGACTCTTTGAAGAAAAAGCTAAGTTGGCAAACGGAGGAGGTTTGCCATGGGTCAGGCGCGAGCTGCCAGATCACGTTCGAAAGAACGCGTGTGCCGGCAACAACATGCTGCGGCTCCGCCATTCGGCAGATGATTGGGGTTCGTGGGGATTTCAAAGCGGGCGAGGTCCGTCGGCTTGCAAAGCGGGCGCGGGATGTCGGTCAGGCGCGTCGGCTGCTGGCGATCGCTGCGGTGCTTGATGGTGCCTCGCGGGCAGAGGCGGCCAAGGTTGGCGGGATGGACCGCCAGACGCTTCGAGACTGGGTGATCCGCTTCAACGAGCACGGGCCCGACGGCTTGATTAACCTTCGTTCCCCAGGAGCGCCATCCAAGCTTGGTGGAGAGCACCGGGCCTTTCTGGCGCGGATTGTAGATGAAGGCCCGATCCCGGCCATCCATGGCGTGGTGCGCTGGCGGGCCTGCGATCTGATCATGCGGCTGCATGAGGAGTTCGGCATCTCGGTGTCGGACGATACGGTCTATCGTGCTCTGAAAGACCTCTGCTTTGCACACGTCAGCGCCCGGCCCAGGGCCTACAAGCAGGATGCCGATGCGATCGCGGCATTTAAAAAAACTTCGGTGCCCGTGTGGAAGAAATCCGTCACGGCCTTGCACCAGAAACGCCGGTAGAAGTTTGGTTCCAGGACGAGATGCGGGTCGGCCAGAAGAATAAGCTCACGAAATGGGCATTGCGAACTTCAAAGGCCCTCATGAGCGTCCGACCTCTTCCTTATCCGGTATACAATTTTCTTGTTCTTTCTCCCAATTTTCTCAGTAAACACGTTTCTGATATGCAATAAAGCCAAAAAATCGCCTACCAAGTACCAATACGGCGGCAGACCGGTCAAATTATATGCAATTATTCACTTTTGGCATAATGGGGCTTGCCTGCCGGGGCGTTCGCGTTGAAGGTACGCTAGGCGTCATGCGGTGATCACCAAAGCGGTTGGGAGAAGCTCGATGATTTCACGTCGAAACATGTTGAAGGGCACGGCCATGGCGGGTCTTGGAGCCGCGGGTCTTCCGCGGACGGGCCTATCGCTGGGCCAGAAAGGGATCGCGGCCTCGGGATTCCGAAGGTCCCAACCTGTTTGCCTATGTCGCACGCGACAAGGGCTTCTGGACCAAGGCCGGCCTCGATGTCAGCGTCGCGCACGCCGCTCACGATCAACGCACCCAATCAACCTACCTGTTCGGTGCCGTGTGCCCTGAACTTGGAACCGGCGCCGCGTTGGTTCTTCCCTTCTGCAACAGCGAGGCCATGCAGCTTCATCTCGACGAGATCGATATCTTCCTGAAGGCCAACAGCGAAGTGTCGAGCGCACCACCAAGGTTACTCCCGGCGCCCACGCGCCATCATCATCCTCGATCAGGTGAAGGAGAACGGCTTCGGCTTCGCCGATCCGAAGAAGGTCGCGACGATGGCCGATCTCGTGGTCAAATACGCTGCCGGCGAAGGCGCCACGCGGCCTGACGTCGGAACTCTCTTCACCAACAAGTTCGTCGGCAAGGTCAGGCTGAGCGCCGATGAACTCGCGGCCGCCGAGAAGAGCGCATCCGCGTTCCGGAAATATGTGAGCTGACGCCAAAGGCGCGATCGGATCATACATCGATGCTGTCAGTGCAACCTGCACCACACGCCGTGGCGGCCCAGGCGCCGCTGGTATCGGTCGTCGGGGTGCAAAAAACCTACTTCACGCGGCAGGCGCCGGTGCAGGCTGTCGCGTCCGCCTCGGTCGACGTCGCGCGTGGCGAATTCGTGCCGGCTGGGCACGGGGCAAAGCAGCTCAAGGTCGCGGCTCACAACATCTCGCTCCTGCCGTTGCCACCGCGCTCACCGGAAGCGCGCCGCGACATCGGCGTCATTTTCCAGGATGCAACGCTGCTGCCTTGGAAAAGCGCGATCGAGAACGTGCTGTTTCCGGTTCGCATTCTCAAGCTGCCGATCGCGCCCTATAGCCAGCGCGCGAAGGAATTGCTGGCGATGGTGGGCCTTTCGGATTTCGAGAACAAGAAACCGTCGCAGCTTTCGGGCGGCATGCGCCAACGCGTGGCGATCTGCCGGGCGCTGATCCACGATCCCGATATTCTGCTGATGGACGAGCCTTTCAGCGCGTTGGACGCCATCACGCGCGACCAGATGAACGTTGCGCTGTCGGAGATCTCAACAGCCAAGAAAACATCTTGGCAGTTCATGCGCCAGAATTGGCTGTCAAACCGCGTCTTCGTGATGGGCGGCCGGCCCTCGACCATCGTGCTCGACATGAAAATGCCGTTCGAGCGGCCGCGACGCTTCGAGATCGAGGAAACGCCCGAGTTCGTCAAGGTATGTCGGCAGCTGCGCCTGACGATCGAGCAGGCGCATGGCGGCCCGCCTCCGCCAGCCTCTGCCGCCGCGGCGCGCGGCAATATGATCGAGTGAGCGCAAACATGGCGACGACCGGACTTCCCTCGACAGGCATGGGCACCGAAACCGGCGCCATCATCGCCGGTCCGTCAGTGTCAGGCGACAGCGGCCTGAGCAGGCTGCGGAGCGCGGGCCTGCCGATCGGACTGGCCGCGATCGTGATCGCCGCCTGGCAGGCCGCGGTCACGCTCGCCCATATTCCTCCGGTCATACTTCCCTCGCCGGTTTCGATCGCGAAATCCATTCGAGCACTACGATATCGTCGATGCACGCCTGCTGCTACGCCTGGAATCACCGTCGATTGCGATGCAACCTCTTGGAATCGTCCTCGCTGTCGCGATCACCTATTCGCGGCTCGCGCATGAAGCGCTTTATCCCAACCTGATCTTTTTCCAGCTGATCCCGAAAATCGCGCTCGCGCCGCTCTTCATCATCTGGCTGGGCATCGTCGGTGCAATGATCATGAGGTTTGGTATTAAGCCTTCTTCCCGGTCGTGATCTCCACGGCGGCGGGATTCACAAGCGTCGAAAAAAGCATGCTCCGGCTGTGCCGCGCGCTCACCGCCAACGAATGGCAGATATTCACTAGCGTGCGGTTTCCGGCGGCACTGCCCTACATGTTTAGCGGCATGAAGATCGCGATCACGCTCGCCATCATCGGCGTAATCATCGGTGAGTTCATCACGGCGCAGGCCGAACTCGGCTATCTCATTATTTTCGCAACTGCGCGGGCGGACACCGAAATCTCGATGGCCGCAATCGTGGTCCTGTGCATATGCGGCCTGCTGCTTTATGGCCTGGTGGCACTCGCCGAATCGATCGCGAACAGATTTTATTCGGCGGATAACCCATGATGACCATACCAGACGCATCCTCGATGGCCGGTGCGGCCGTTTCCGCCGAAGGACCGGAATCGCTCTCGGCGAATGTCGTTCACCGCCTCGAGATCGAAATCCTCAAAGGCCAGCGCAAGCCCGGCGATCGCCTCGACGAACGCCAGCTCGCCGACCATTTCGGCGTTTCGCGCACACCGGTCCGCGAGGCCCTGCAACGACTGGCCGCGAGCGGACTGGTGGTTTCGCGGGGGCGCCAGGGGCTGCAGGTCGCCCAGCTTTCGATCGCCGATCTTCTCGATGCCTTCAGCGTTGCGGCGGAGATGGAGGCGCTCGCGGCGGCGCAAGCGGCGCGCCGGATTCGCCCCGAACAGAAGAGCCGGCTTGAAGCGGCGCATCAGGCCTGCACGGCGGCGGCGAATGCGCGAGACCGCCGTCTGGCCTTTCATACCAGGTGAATACTTGATCCCCTCAACGGCGCTAATTTTTTTAAAGCGCGTACTGCCAATGACGAAGCCAGAGGTTTTACCCGTCGATGTTCGCTTTAGAGCCATAAGTTGTAAATAAGCGTCCGAGAGTGACCCCTCCACCGCAAATTGGATCAATAGCTTAACGCGCCGATCGGCGTCGGGACCCCGCGCCGATTCACAGCAGTAGCAGCGAGAGCTAACGAACTCTAACATCTACATCTCATCGACCGCGCTGCGCCATGAGCGGGCCTCCATAACCACGCGTTCCGCGACCTAGGCTGATCACATTCACAGTGGTGAGGGACTTCACCCCAGGCTCCACAAAATTCGTCGCGGCTATTGCCCTGAGTGGAACGAAGAAATTTGCAAGCGAAAACCTCTCCTTTCATTCGCTTTGGTATCCAATTGTACCACGCATTTTTGAAAGCCATTTTGCTTCGGCAAGACAATTGCATTATGTGGGAGATGATCACGCTTTCCGATGCACTCTTGGTTGGCCGCTGTACCAAGCTACGCCAAGGAGGCGCGTGAGATAGTCGCTTGTGCCGGAAACACAGGTCGAGGAGAAGGGCGACGAGACTGGCCACACCGCTGTGGCCCGCAGACGAAAAGGGGCTTACTTGATGAACGAGTTCGGGCAGAAGGGAAAGGTACCGCTCTCGGAACGGCTCTCGCTGTCACCTGAGGAGGCAAGCGCCCTCACCGGGATCGGGCTGACCTCCATTCGCGAGGCGATCAGCGGCGGTGATCTCAAGGCGAAGAAGCACGGGAGGCGTACGATCATCCTGCCGGACGATTTGAGACTATGGCTTAAAACGCTGCCGGACGCCCGCAAGCCTATTGAACAAAGCCCCGCTCACGGAGACATAGACGGATAATTGCCAGTCCGGTCATGGATCATTACGCGAACCGTTGAGGCAACGGACAACAAGACCTATACACCTTCAAGCGCGACCACTGTTCGGTAGGAAAGGCTGTCGCAACGAGGCTGAGCGGCACGCGCCGACGCGGATCATCAACGGTAAGCTCTCGAAACACGTGAATTGAAGAAAGCCGTGTGAATTGCGCCGTTCTCGAAAGGCGTCACGGACCACGCATCCGCGACGGGTTGTATCGTGTTATTCCAACGACTTAAACGTGCGTCAAAAACGGTAATTTATTGGTAAGAAAAAAACGGGATATAGAAATTTTTACCTGTAATTCAAGTACTTAACGGATGCCGTCACGGATCATGTATCCCGCGCCGCGAATGGTATGAAGCAGCGGCCGCTCGAAGCCTTTGTCGATCTTCGAACGCAACCGTGAAATATGCACGTCAATGACGTTGGTCTGCGGATCGAAGTGGTAATCCCAGACGTTTTCAAGCAGCATGGTCCGTGTCACCACCTGGCCGGCGTGCTTCATCAGATATTCGAGCAGGCGGAACTCGCGCGGCTGCAGCGTCAACTCGTCCTTGCCGCGCGTCACCCGGTGCGAAAGCCGGTCGAGTTCGAGATCGCCGACGCGATAGGTCGTTTCCTCCGCCGGACCGCCGCGGCGCCGCGACAGCACCTCGATCCGAGCCAGCAATTCGGCGAATGAATAGGGCTTCGGCAAATAGTCGTCGCCGCCGGCGCGCAAGCCCTTGATGCGGTCGTCGACCTGCCCAAGCGCCGAAAGAATCAAAACCGGGGTGCGATTGCCCTTTTCGCGCAGCGCGCCAATCAGCGACAAGCCGTCGCGTTTCGGCAGCATCCGGTCGACGACCAGAACATCGTAGTCGCCACTCTCCGCAAGCGCCAAACCTTCCTCGCCGTCGCCGGCGAGATCGGCGACATATCCCACCTCGCGGAACGCCTTGACCAGATAGTCGGCGGACTCACGGTCGTCTTCGATAATCAAAAGGCGCATCTGGGTGTGCGGTACGGTTGCGGTTGCGGTTGCGGTCACTTGAGGCAGCTTTCTATCACCATGGCGCGGAGGGAAGCCCCATGCAAGGCAGCATGAGAGGGGACCTGACGTGCCCCTTTGGGCCAAAAAAAGCGGGCGGTGAAGCTGGGGGAACCTCACCGCCCTTTTGACCTTCCGACGGAGGGGGGCGTTATCCACCGGAAGGTAGCCTAAAGGGAGCGGGCTTTTGACCCGCCCCCCGGAAAGAGCCGTCGGCGGGGGCGACTAAGGCCGGCGACACCCTCCATTGTTTAGATCCAAAACGTCCTAATGCTCAGCCTTTTGCCAGGGGAATCGCGACAAAGCGCGATGATCCGCCGCTCTTGACCCGCATCAAAACGCTATTCTTGTTGTCGCCGCGCGCTGCATTGATCGCCTCGCGCACATCTCCGACATTGGTGACACTCTTCCCGGCGACTTCCAGAATGACGTCACCCTCCTTGAAGCCGCGCTCGGCCGCCGCGCTCTTGGGATCGACGTCGGTTACCACGACGCCTTCCTTGCCGGCGCCGGCAACACTGTTGGCAGGCGCGAGCGTAAGGCCAAGTTTCGGCACGTCGGTCCCGCGGGTAGCGCCGCCCTTGTCACCGTTGTCGATGTCGGCCTTGGCTTCCAGCGTATTGGGCAACTGGCCGAGGTTGAGGTTGATGACCTTGTCCTGACCCTTATGCAGCACGCTGAGCTTTACGGCACTGCCTGGCGAAAGGCCGCCGATGGTCCGGGCCAGTTCGCGGGCATCCTTGACCGTTTCGCCATTCACGGCAGTGATCACGTCGCCCAATTCGATGCCGGCCTTGGCGGCCGGACCGTTGGACTGGGGCTCGGCAACCAGCGCACCTTCGGCTTTCTTGAGACCGAGGCTGTCGGCGATTTCGGGAGTCACAGGCTGAATCTGAACACCGATCCAACCACGGCTGACCGAGCCCTTGTCCTTGAGCTGCGCGATCACGTTCTTCACGGTGGAGGCGGGAATCGAAAACGCAATGCCGACGCTGCCGCCGGACGGCGAGTAAATCGCGGTGTTAACGCCCATCACCTCGCCTTCAGTATTGAAGGCAGGGCCACCCGAGTTTCCCTTGTTCACGGGCGCATCGATTTGGATGAAATCGTCGTATGGGCCGTTGCCGATGTCGCGACCGCTGGCCGAGACGATGCCGGCCGTGACGGTTCCACCGAGCCCGAAGGGGTTGCCGACCGCGAGCACCCAGTCGCCGATGCGCGGCTTGCCATCCGACAGCTTGGCGAACGGGAAGTTGGAACCGCCCTCCACCTTGATCAGCGCGAGATCGGTGCGCGCGTCGGTGCCGATAACCTTGGCGCTAAAGGTCTTGCCATCGTCGGTCGTTACTTCGACCTTGTCGGCGCCATCCACCACATGGTTGTTGGTGACAGCGTAACCGTCAGCCGAAATGAAGAATCCGGAACCCTGGCCGGTCACCATGCCGCGTCCGCGCGGTCCGCCGCGCAGGCCCGGCGGCAGGCCGTCCTGTCCACCGAACCGGCGGAAGAAGCGCTCCATCGGCGATCCCGGCTGGAACGGCGAGGCCTCTTCATTGTCGCCGGTGTCGTTCTTGGCGACCTTCTCGTTGATGTTGACCTTTACCGAAATCACCGAGGGTTTGACGCGCTCGACAATGTCGGCGAAGCCGATCGGCTGCGCGACCTTGCGGACTTCGTTGTTGACCTGCGCATGCGCACTGGTGCTGAAAATATCGACCGGACCGGCCGACGGGCTGAAGCCATAGGCGGCAACGCCAAGGCCCGCGACCACCGAGGCCATCAACGCGAATTTGCGCGCGGAAAGGAACGAACGGCGAGGCGTTCGATAGGACGGGAAGGATGAAAAATCGGGGCGATCAGTCATTACAAATTTCTCCAGAAGGCTGAATCGGTGGTGCGGGGCATGCACCCTGTAGCGCGGAACATGGGGTTTTCCGCCTTACGACGCGCTGGCGGCGGAATTAAACTTTTGTAATGAAGCGGACGATCCGATGCGGCGGATTATCGCAGGGCGAAATCCCCTGCGGACAGAAGCGAAGACGCAGTGCTAGGCCTTCGTGTCCTGCGAAGGTTCCGCCGCGATCAGCCGCTCCAGCCGCGCTTGCTCGTCAGCCGTCAGCTTGAACAACGAAGCATCTCCCGGCGCGGATGGCGAACGCCGCCGGCTGTTAGCCCATAGCGCCAGCCCCCCGCCCGCCAGCGCCAGCGGCGGCAAAAGCCAGAGCAACCAGGTGTGCGGGTTGAGCCGCGGCTTCAGCAGCACGAATTCGCCATAGCGTGCGACCAGAAAGTCGATGACTTGCGCGTCGCTATCGCCCGCCGCGATCCGCTCGCGAACCAACAATCGCAAGTCTCGCGCCAGCGGCGCGTCGGAATCGTCGATCGACTGGTTCTGGCAAACCATGCAGCGCAGTTCGCGCGACAAATCGCGCGCCCGCGCCTCCTTGACCGTATCGGACATGATCTCGTCCGGCTGAACGGCGTAGGCCGCGGTTCCCGCCATCACGACCATAGCCAGCGCACAAGAGAAGGAACGTTTCAAAGGCATCACTCCGCCGCCTGCAATCCGCGCAGAGACTTCGCGGGTTTCGGCGCACCGACCCGGAGCCGCCGATCCGAAAGCGACAACAAGCCACCGAGCGCCATAAACACGGGACCGAACCAGATCAGCAGCACAAAGGGCTTGTGGTAGATCCGCACCGCGATCGTGCCGTCGCCGGCGGTATCGCCCAGCGAGACATAAAGCTGGCTTGCGCCGCGCGTCAGCAGTGCGGCTTCCGTTGTGGTCGAGTCCCGTGTGGCGAAGCTCCGCTTGGAAGGCGTCATAGTGTCAAGCAGCCGGCCGTCCAGCCTGACACTGAACCGCGCGATCATTTCGCGGAAATTTGGTCCCTGGCGCTGGGTCATGCCATCGAGCTTCAATTCGTAACCGGCGATGGAAGCGACATCACCCGTGTGCATCGTCCTGATGTATTCGCTGTTCCAGGTCGTCTCGCAGACGATCCCGATCAGAGCGACGCCAACGCCGGCATGGGCAAACATCGTGCCCCAGCTCGAACGCGGCAGTCCGCGCGCGCGTCGCAGCGCGGTTTCCAGCGGAATACGGAACAAACCGATGCGCTCGACAAGGTCGCTCAGCGCGCCGCCGATCACAAACACCGCAAGGCCAATGGCGAGCGGTGCGAAGGTACTGCCACCACCAGTCCAAGCCCAGAGCACCGCAAAGCCGATCAGTCCCGCGATGCCAGCGCCCGTCAGGCGCTGGGCAGCGCCGAGGAGGTCGCCGCGCTTCCATGCCAATAATGGGCCGAAGGGCAGCGCGATCAGCAACGGAACGAACAAGGGTCCGAAGGTCAAGTTAAAGAATGGCGCGCCGACCGAAATCTTGTCCCCTGTGATCACTTCGAGCGCCAGGGGATAGAGTGTTCCGACGAACACCGTCGCGCAGGCGGTGGTCAGCAATAGATTGTTGAGCACGAGCGCGCCTTCGCGCGAAATTGGTGCGAACAGGCCGCCCTGCTTGAGCGCCGAGGCCCGCCAAGCATACAGCGAAAGACTGCCACCGATAAAGACGCAAAGGATCAAAAGGATGAAGACGCCGCGTGTCGGATCGCTGGCGAATGCGTGGACCGAAGTCAGCACGCCCGAACGCACCAGGAAGGTGCCGAGCAATGACAGCGAGAAGGCCAGAATCGAAAGCAGGATGGTCCATACCTTGAGCGCGTTGCGCTTTTCCATCACCACCAGCGAATGCAGCAGTGCAGTTCCCGCCAGCCACGGCATCAGCGAGGCGTTCTCGACCGGATCCCAGAACCACCAGCCGCCCCAGCCGAGTTCGTAATAGGCCCAATAGGAACCCATGGCGATGCCGAGCGTGAGGAATATCCAGGCTACCAGCGTCCAGGGCCGCACCCAGCGCGCCCACGCGGCGTCGATCCGCCCCTCGATCAGGGCCGCAACGGCGAAGGAAAATGAAATCGAGAATCCGACATAACCAAGATAGAGCATCGGCGGATGGACGGCGAGCCCGATGTCCTGCAAGACCGGATTGAGATCGCGACCCTCGATCGGCGGATTTTCAATGCGCAGGAACGGATTGGAAGTGATCAGGATGAAGAGATAGAAGGCGCTGGCAACCCAGGCCTGCACCGCCAGCACATGAGCGCGTAGCGAAATCGGCAGGTTATTGCCGAAGATGGCAACGAGACCGCCGAACAAAGCCAGGATAGACACCCACAGCAGCATCGAGCCCTCGTGGTTGCCCCACACGCCGGTGACCTTGTAGATCAAAGGCTTCATCGAATGGGAATTCTCGAACACGTTGACGACAGAGAAATCCGAGGTGACGTGTAAAGTGATCAGCGCCACAAAGGACACCGCCACGAATATCAGCTGCGCGATCGCGGTCGAGCGCGCGACGTTCATCAGCGCGAGATCGCGCCAACGGGCTCCCAGGAGCGGCAAGGTCGACTGGATCAGCGCCAGGCCGAGCGCCAAGACCAGCGCGTAGTGTCCGGCTTCCGCGATCATTGCATCGCTCCCTGCCCGCTCTGCGCGGCATGTGACGCTCCCGCATCGCTGTCGCCGGCTTTGGCATTGCTATCCGGCTTTGCGCCGTATTCGTCCTTCCAGTGCCCCTGCTTCTTCAAGGCGTCGGCGACATCCCTCGGCATGTAGTTCTCGTCGTGCTTGGCAAGCACGGTATCAGCCCTGAATACGCCTGACGCATCGAGCGCGCCTTCTGCCACGACACCCTGTCCCTCGCGAAACAGGTCCGGGAGGATTCCCTTGTAGGAAACCGGCAAGGTAGCGCTGGCGTCGGCGACCTGGAAAGTGATGGCCAAGTTTTCGCCGCGCACCAGCGATCCCGGCTGCACAAGACCGCCGAGCCGGAAGCGTTTGCCCGGCTGAATATGTTTCTCCGCGACCATCGCCGGCGTCGAGAAGAATATGATCGAATCGCGCATTGCGTTGAGCACCAGCGCCGAGGCAACAGCCAGCACGGCGAGCGAGCCGCCGATGATCGTCAAACGCCGCTGCTTGCGCGTCATTGATTGCCTCTTATCCAGCGCGTGACGTTATCCGAAAACCGCGTCAACTCTTTGGCACCATCCGTTACAATTCCGCACATGATGTTAACCAAAAAGCCCATTCACGTTTTCGGCAACGTGTTCATCCATCAAGCCCGAGATTTTTCAGGCCCTCGTTCAGTTGCCGCAGCCGCTCCGGGTCTTTGGCAACGGCCTGTCGGGCGTCCGTCCGCGCGCCTTTGGCCTTGTCGGCCTCACCCATGACCATATAGGCCCTTACCAAGCCGCAACCATCCCTCCACGTCGTCGCCATTCTGCTTCAAACGGGTGGCCAGACGATCGACCATGCCACGGATCATGGCGCTGCGGTCGGTTTCATTCATGTCTTTTGCCGCGGCCACCGCGTCGTCCGACAACGCCGGCGCGGGCGAACCGCCGACCCGCGCCAGCGCCTCCTGTACCAGCGGACGCCACGGCGCGTTTGCCGGCGCCTTGGCGAGCATCGCACGCCAGATCGATGCGGCTTCGGCGGCGCGGCCATCCTGCTCGGCGGCAAGGCCGAGGAAGTAGCTTGCCTTGACCTCGTCGGCATTGAGCGCAAGCGCGCGTTCGAACTCGGCCTTGGCCTCGGCAGTGACAACGCCGCCCGCCGCAGCGACAAGGGTTTCGCCAAGATCGGCCCTTCGCTCGGCGCTCTCGCCATTATAGGTGAGCGAATTGTGGAATGCGCGGATCGAGTTGTCGAAACGGCCAAGCCTTGCAAGCACCGGCGCAAGCACGCTCCAGCCCCGGCCATCGGTTGGATTTTTCTCCAGGTGCTGCTCGACCTGCGCCACCAGATTGTCGAGCGGCTGCGTCGTGTCGGCAGCGCGGGTGCGCTGAGCCAGCGGAAAATCGCCAAGACCAGGCGAACCGAGCGGAAAGTAAAGCGCAACCGCGACGACGGGCAGTCCAACGAGGGCAATGACTGCGGCCGCCCGGCGTAAGCGGGTATTCGATCCGGAAGGCAGTTCGCGCTGATTGTCCGCCGCGGCCAACAGCCGGCGGCTGATTTCGACCCGGGCGGCTTCGGCCTCGGAGATGTTGATCAGCCCGGCCGAAACGTCGCGATCGATTTCAGCCAGCTGATCCCTGTAGACGACCGCCTCGCTGGCGTCGCTTTGCGGGCGGCTGCCACGGCTCAACGGCCAGAGCACAGCCAAGATTGCCGCGACCGTCATCAGCGCGAACACAAACCACAACATCATCGAGCGGGTTCCGGTGAAGGCGCCACCCAGCGCCTGATCGCCGCTTTACACTACACTCGGCGAGCCGGGCAATTGAGAATTGTCAATTTCCCGGCATGGCAGGAAAACCTTGAAAGCTCTTGAAAAATAAAGGGTTATCCGATGCGGAAAACGGCGCTTTGGGCTGCAAGATCGCCATGCCCATTCAACGCTCTCAGAAAGTAGTCCCCCGCAGGAATCGAGGCCGGCAAGCTGATCCGCAGCGTGCCGCTTGGCATGGGAGAGGTGAGCGTGGTCACGAGGTCAGGTAGCGGACGCCCACTGGCCTTGTCGACGATCTGGATCTTCGCCCCGATCATGAGGTTCCGATAGGTCGCGGAGACGACGCGGTGCTCAAGTTCAATGAAATTGATGGCTGGGTTCATGCCCGGAGGCTACGTGTCTCCTCTTGTTTCGTCAACCATAAATTGTATTTGTGAACTCGCCGTCCGATTAACCGGCGCGCGATGACTTGCGTTCGCCGGTCATGGCGTTCTCGGCCGCCCTGCTCATCAGCGACGCATAATCCGGGCCGAACAACAGGTCGCAGAAGCGGATGGCGGCTGCTACCTGAGACTGGCGATAGGCGCGGTTCTTGCCCTCGCTGGCGCGCAATGATTGCACCAGCGCCTCGGTGGATTGCTCTACATAATGTTGGAGATCGGAGTACGTCCGCAGCGTAACCTCGTTGATCGCCAATTCGCCGGCAAAGGTACGGCACACCGCGACGAATTCGATCAAAGCAGCGATCTCCTCGACCTCGCTGGTGTCGACCTGAGCGCCGGTAGGAATATCTTTGTCGGCGCGCTGGCGCAGCAGGCGTCGGACACGGCCGGGCACGCTGTCGATTTCCGATTGCAGCGCGCTGGAAATGTCGGCGCGGATCGATGCCAGTTGTTTGCCCCAGGCCGAATCGTTGCGAAGGTCGAGTTCGGTCCGCAAGCCACGCACGCCGTCATGAAGGATTTTGAGATGCTCGGTCACGTTGTCGAAATGGCCGCGCCTGATATCCGTGCGTAATGTTGCCGCCAGGCAGGACAGGTCATGCAAGGCTATGGTGACGGCGACGCCATAGGGCGTCGCGGCTACCCGCAGTTCGTCATCGGAAGCGGCCATCCGGATCGCCAGCCGGATGATTTGCCATGACGCGGCCAGCCGCTGCATCACCAACGACAGCGCAAACGGCAGGAGTTGCGGGGTTTGCAAAGTGGGAACGTTGAGCGCGACAGTGACCGTGACAATCTGAGGATCGTTGAATATTCGCAAGTAGCTCGGAAGCTTGCCACCGAACGTTTCGATCGCTTCGCGGGCCTGCAGGACCAGAGCGATCGATGGCAGATCCTCGATCATATCCGGTGGGCCCAGCCGGGACAGCGCACGCCGCTGGTCGGAGCCTGGCGCGGTCGTGGCGATCTTCAATATCGCGTCGGCCGCAGCGAGCTGAAGCTTCCTGGCCGCGGCCTCGATCTCCGAGGAGGTGCCCGCTTCGGGTCCTCGGGAGAGCGCGAGTTCGAATTCGCGCGCCAGATTCGGTGCTCCCTCGCGGAGCAGCCACTGCCACACCGGTATCAGCGATGCACGGCGGATCTGCCCCGGTCGCAACGGAACACTGCCATCGACCAGGAACGGCTCAAGCGGCTGAAATAGTATCCGCGCCGGATTATCGGTCCGTGTCCGCACCTCCTCATTGTTTCCGCGCGCGATCTTACGCAGCTGTTCGAGCACAAAGGTGGCGACGGTAGCGTCTTCGCCGCGCTCGATGGCGCGCTCGAACTCCCGCATCAGCAACGCCTGCGACTGCGGCGAAAGCTGCGCGAGATACTCCCTCAGCCGTTCGGTTGATGTCTGGCTCATGCGCCCGAATTGCACGCTGGTGTCGCGCGGACGGCAAGAATACGTCCACCGGTTATCTTAGGAGCCTCGGCGTTAAGAAGTCGTTTAGGATGTAGGGACACCCGGTACCCAGGCTGCCTGCCTGGAGGAACTGCGGGTTCCCGCGGGAGCCCCTACACCCCCGGCAGCACCAGTTCCGCCCTGAGCCCACCGATTGGCGCACGGCCGAGCGAAAGGCTGCCCCCATACAAGGCCGCCAGGTCGACCACGATCGACAGCCCAAGACCGGAACCCGGCTTGGACTCGTCGAGCCGCTGTCCTCGGCGGGAAACCTTCGCGCGCTCCTCTGCCGATAGCCCACGACCGTCATCATCGACGACGATTCTTAACATCGGGCCGGCGCCGGGCTCGGCCGGCTGATCCACCAGCACCTCGATCAAGACCCTTGAGGCCGCCCATTTGCAGGCATTGTCGACGAGGTTACCGGCCATCTCCTCGAGGTCCTGCCGCTCGCCACGAAACCTGGCTTGTATGTCGGCGGCAACCTCGATGGTGATGCCGCGGGCACGGTGTATCTTCTCCATGGTCCGGCGCAACGCCTCGATCACGGGTGCGACTTCGGTAACTGTGCCGATGATGGTGAGACGGGCAGCAATGCGCGCGCGCTCAAGGTGGTGGGCGACCTGGTCGCGCATCACATCGGTCTGCTCCAGGACCTTCGTTGCGAAGGGATCGGCGCTGTGTGCCGCGGCCTCGTTGACGATCACGGAAAGCGGCGTCTTGATCGCGTGGGCGAGGTTTCCGACATGGGTGCGGGCGCGCTCGACGATTTCCCTGTTGGCGTCGATCAGCGCGTTTGTCTCACGCGCAAGCGGCGCGATCTCGACGGGAAACTCGCCCTCGAGCCGTTCGGCGCGGCCGGAACGGATGTCGGCGATGGAATCCGAAATGCGCTTGAGCGGCGCAAGGCCGAAGCGGACCTGGAAGATCGTCGTCAGGACAAGAACGATCGAAAGCGCGGCGAATGTGCCGACGAGATAGTAATCGAAATTGCGCGTTTCGTCGAAAATCTCCGAGGCGTCGCCGGCGACATTGACCAGGAACTTGCCGTCGGCACCGAGATCGACCGGCCGTTCCACCATCCGCAGGGTCTGCCCCTCGGGGCCCTCGACATAGCCGAGGCGAATTCCGGCCGCCGTCAACTCGGCGCCGTGCTCCTCCAGCTTCGGCAACTTCTTGTCCCACAGCGAACGCGATGCGCGCACTTCGCCTTTGTCAGTATCGGTACGGGT
This sequence comes from uncultured Alphaproteobacteria bacterium, assembly GCA_963741185.1. Lineage (GTDB taxonomy): Bacteria > Pseudomonadota > Alphaproteobacteria > Rhizobiales > Xanthobacteraceae > Bradyrhizobium. The sequence continues at coordinate 126,988 of CAVUHE010000031.1, forward strand.
GATCTGCCAATACCAGCCCGACAGCGGCAGCTCGAACAGGGGTTCGCCGAGCGACTGGAACTGGTGATCGGGCGGCTCGTCCGGCGTTGCCACTTCGGCGACCAGCGTGCGCAGATAGAGATTAAGGCGGCGGTCGAAGGCGCGCTCGGTGGCGTCGCGATACACGGACGAGAGAACCACGCCGGTAATAACCAGGATCACCACCACCCAGGCGGTCGCGGAAAGGAACAGCCGGGTGGCAAGCGAGCTGCCGCGCATCAGGGCGTCATCCCGAAAGATTTCTCCTCTGGCCGCGCCTGCCTGGATGGATAGGCGTCCTCAGAAAAGGTCATGCCCGAACCAGAGCATAGGCCGAGGTCGCTTATCAACACCGCTGATCAGCTGCCCGGCGTTGGCGGCGTCAGCAGATAGCCCAGTCCCCTCACGGTCTGGATGATATCGACCTCGAGCTTCTTGCGAATACGGCCGACGAATACTTCGATGGTATTTGAGTCGCGGTCGAAATCCTGATCATAGAGATGCTCGACCAGTTCGGTGCGCGACACCACCCGCCCGGTGTGGTGCATCAGATAGGCAAGCAACCGATACTCGTGCGAAGTCATCTTGATCGGATTGCCGGCGACGCTGACGCGACCGGTGCGCGTATCGAGCGAAACCGGGCCGCAGGTCAGCTCAGACTGGGCATGGCCGGTGGAACGGCGAAGCAGCGCGCGGATCCGGGCCAGGATCTCCTCGAGATGAAACGGCTTTGCCACGTAGTCATCGGCTCCGGCATCGAAACCCTGCACCTTGTCACTCCAGCGGTCGCGGGCGGTGAGGATCAACACCGGCATCGAACGCCCGTTGCGGCGCCAGGCTTCCAGCACCGAGATGCCGTCCCTTTTCGGCAGCCCGATGTCGAGCACGACCGCATCGTAAGGCTCACTGTCGCCGAGAAAATGCCCTTCCTCGCCATCGAACGCACGATCGACCACGTATCCGGCATCCGTCAGGGCAGTGGTCAGTTGACGGTTGAGATCCGGGTCATCCTCAACGACAAGCAGGCGCACGGTGGTCTCCCAATGTTAGCCGCATAACTTCATGCATAAGATGAGCGCGGCCGGCGTGAATGGGCTATGAACGGACCCCACAGGCTAGATTACTTTTTCTTCATGACCGACCTTGCAAATTCTTCGAGCGCTACGGCTTTGTGCGGGCGGCTGCGCACCCCACCGGGAAGGGCTCCGCCCGCACTGCCGAAGGCCTAACACATCAAATCGTAAGGCCCCAAATGGGGTTGCGGGGCGGCGGCCAGCCACGGCTAGCGGCCAGCTAGAGCTCCCCTGATCACGATGAAATCGATAGGACCACCGGGCTTGTCGTCATCGAAAACGCCGATCGTCATCCGTCCTGTCCGCCAGGCCAGGGTGTCCAGATTGGTCCGGCCTTCGTAAAGCAGCGGGCCATCCGGACAATTGTCGTGGCCATGAACGACGTGAAGCTTGCCGAAGCCATCCGGACATCCTTTCGGGTAGCGCTTCCACAACAGAATGTCTTCGTCTTGCCGATCCAGCGGAATTCGGGGATCGACGCCGGCGTGAACGTACAGGCGATGCGCATCGACATAGGTCAGCCGCAGCCCGTCGAGCCAATTGACGTGGGTTTGCGGCACGTCGGCGGGATCGCCGCCATAGGAAGCCAACGCCGCATCGCCGCCCTTGGCGATCCAAGCCGCCATCTTCGAAGGGTTCCGCAGTGCGTCCACCATCAACGTGTCGTGGTTGCCCTTTAGCGCCACCAGGCGAACGCCCTCGCCAACGCCCGACATCAGCAGCTCGACGACGGCCCGGCTTTGCGGTCCCTTGTCGACGTAATCGCCGATCGTGACAATCACGCAGCCGCTGCCATTCGAACGCGCGGCGATCTCAGCCAGACCGTCGCAGAGCAGATCATATCGGCCGTGAATGTCCGGGATGACGTAGGTGCAACTCATGGGTTCATGCAGCAGCGGCCGGGATCGCCCGAGGTTAAGGATATTGAGCCAATCCAACCCGGGGGACGCCATGCAGGTTGAGATAAAATTCGTTGTAGCTTACCTAGCAACCATGATTCAAAGGATATCCATTGTCGCAGGCTGGCTTGCCCTCGGTTTCATCGCCTTCGCGACGCTGTCTCCGATCGATGCACGCCCATCGCTTGCGAGCGCTCACCTCGAACATTTCGCAAGCTTCGCGCTGGTGGGGATTGCTTTCGCATTGGCCTATCCCTCTCGCGTCTTGCTTGTTGTAGCCATTGTCGTGGGGGCGGCGGTCGGCCTGGAGGCGCTTCAACTGCTAACGCCGGATCGCCATGGCCGTGCCGCCGACGCTCTCGTAAAGACGCTTGGCGGCATTAGCGGTATCAGCGTGGGACAGATGGCATCTTTTCTCTTGCGGCTCAAATCGGCTCAATCCGATCAGGCAATTTGACTGCCAATCGCCGCAACAGTTCCTACGGGCCATTACTCTCAGCAGTTCTTAATCAAGATCGGGCCGGCGAATACGTCGTCTGTGTAAGACTGACAGGCCGGAACTCCGAGGTCGCGAAGTTCGATCACGACTTTCAGGTTAAGCGGCATTCCGAGCAGGCTTGCGCTCGCCGAATGCAGGCCCATGCCAAGCACCGCGATCGTGGCGACCGCAATGGAAATCTTCTTTTTCATTGTGCACTCCCTCTGGGGAGCGAAGATAGCGCTGAGGAATTGCCATTTCGGTCTGCGCTCGGTTCAAATGCCCCGTTCGCCGGACGGCATTTGTTAACCATCGCCGAGGCCGACAATCGACCGTCAGACCGGCCGGCCGTGATATTCGCCACACCGCACCAATGGGTCAGGAGGCTGAGGCCACAGACTTGTAATCTGGAAACCTGCTCAAGGTGGCGGCCTTTAGAAACTTGAAATGCGTGATCGCAGCCGCGAGTTCCCTGAGGCGACGTTGCCCATTGGCAATCTCGGTGCCGAACAAGTCCTGATGGTGACTATCAAGCGCCTCGCGGTCGAGGTACTCGTCGGTCCCGTTTCCCAGCGTAACCGCAGCACGCGCCAGCACGTCCTCGACCCGTCGGCTAAGGCCCGATTGCTCCTGCTCAGCCTCGTGCAGGGCATGTTCGATGGCCTCCAAAATGGGCCCGATCCGCGACCGGTCGGTGCCAGCGTCCCGGTCGGCTGAACGAGCCTTAAAATTGCGATCGTCCCGTTGGCCTCTAAGGTAATTATAGGCGCGGGCTCGCAAGAAGAGCTGAAACATCAATGTATGTCCGGTCCAAGCCGCGATCGAAGACGAATATACTCCAAGTCACGCTATCTTGGTAAGGTATCCCAAACTCAGCAACAAACGCGGTAGCCGGCCAAACCCCAGCCCTCGGCGACTGGCCATCACGCACGTTTTGGCCAATCACGCGCCTATCGGAAGCGCCCGAGACTTTAGAACGCCCGGCGAGCGTGCCCAAAGGTCGACGTGTGCGAATGGGCATTGCGTGACGCGTAAGTCGAGTATTGCGTACCGCGACGGTGCGATCGCCAAGCGAACACGCCGTATCCAAGAGCGAAACCAGCGATAAAGATCGACGACTGGATGAGGAAAGTGAGCATAGGATTCGTCCGGTTATCGCGCCCCTGCGATACTTCATCGCCGAGATGTGACGACATCATGATTTGGAACGCCGAAACTTTTGCCACCTGGGAACCGTTGGCGCGGCGAAGCTGCCCCACAAATAGTCAGCGCAAACTTTCGGACGCCATCATGCGCGATTCGCATTTCCGGAAAAACACCAAACCACGAGTTTCTGTCTCAGGTACGAAAAAACACGAACCAGAGAACGCCGAGGATCAAGACGGCAAGTCCGGTGGAAACCGTCAGGAGCGCGAGCACCGACGGCCCAGGCTCTGCCTGCCGTGCTTCGGTCGGGGTTTCGACGATCTGACGTTGTTGTCGCGTTGCCATGGCGGCCTCGATTTCTGATGCGGCGGGGCCAGATCGAGTGCTCCGGCGTATGCAAGGGCAACGCATCATTTCAGGTGATGTTCCGGTTTCTTGCTGCGATCCGGCGGTCACATGAGCCAAATTAGGGCGGCCCGTGCCGTTCCCGGTGGCCCTTCGCCGCGCCCCCCAAAAAAACGCGCGCAACCTACCCCGGTTAACGCCGTTGGGAGATTCCGGCCGGGCCTGCTTTGAAACCCGATCCCCCGGTGGTATTCTCGATGTTTTCGTGCGTTGCGTCTTTAGGAGTATCCCATGGCCCCCCGCGCCAATTGGAAGGGTTTCCTGCGCCTTTCGCTCGTGACCTGCCCGGTCGCGCTGTTTCCGGCGACATCGGACACCGAAAAGGTCAGCTTCAACCAGATCAACCGCAAGACCGGCCACCGCATCAAGTACGCCAAGGTCGATGCCGACACCGGCGAGGAAGTCGCCTCCGACGACATCATCAAGGGCTACAAGGTCGACACCGACACCTATATCGAGGTCTCGAAGGAGGAGCTCGAGGACATCGCGCTGGAATCGACGCACACGATCGAAATCGACGAATTCGTTCCCAAAGCCGACATCGACAGCCGCTATCTGATCCGCCCCTATTACCTCGTACCCGACGGCAAGGTCGGCCACGACGCCTTTGCCGTGATCCGCGAAACCGTTCGCACCATGAACAAGGTCGCGATCGGGCGTGTCGTGCTGACCAACCGCGAGCACATCATCGCGCTGGAGCCGCTCGGCAAGGGGCTGATGGGAACACTATTGCGTTACCCTTATGAGGTGCGCAGCGAAAAGGACTATTTCGACGATATCCAGGACGTGAAGGTCACCCGGGATATGCTGGATCTCGCCAAGCATATCGTCGAAAAGAAGTCCGGCTCCTTCGAACCCGACAAGTTCGAGGATCACTACGAGTCGGCGCTGATCGATCTTATCAACAGGAAACGCAGCGGCATCCCCACCACCGCGAAAGCCGTGCCGAAGACCGGCGGCAACGTCATCAATTTGATGGACGCGCTGAAACGCAGCCTCGCCAGCGAGCGCCAGGCCCCTCCTCCTGCGGCCAAGGTCAAGGGCAAGAAGCCGAAGAAACGCGTCGAAGGTCAGCGCGAAATGCTGCTGCCGATTAGCGGCAAGCGCGCCGCCAAGGAAGAAGCCAAAACGCAAACGCCGCGAAAGCCCGAAAAGCAGATCCGCACGCCCGTTCGATCGAAGAAGGCAGGGTAGCAGAGCTTCGGCGCGCGGAACGACGCTTGACCGCATTCGGAAAAATGCACCGTGACTGCGCTGGCCCAACAGCGTCTCGCCCGAGATGCCGTGGTCGGCCTGCTTCGATGAGCCGACACGTCTTGCGAGGCGGACGGCAATTATCGAGGCTGCAGCACGCCGCCAACTACATCGCGAAACTCCGAGAAGCATTCCAACGCCAGGAGCGCTGGCAAATTGCCGATCAACGCCGTGGAGACCGGCGGTGGCTGGCTAATGTTTGCGCGGAATGATGCGGGCGTTCAACGGCAAGAATTAGAGAGCGCTATTTCAGCGACGTATTGATCGAGTTGAAATTGGTGTTGAGGCTGCTGCCAATGCCGTTAACTGCGGTCAGTATCACAATGCTGAGGCCGGCTGCGATCAGACAATATTCGATGGCCGTCGCGCCGGATTCGTCGTTCAAGAATCTTGAAATCAACTGCTGCATTCAAAACTCCTGTCACACCCCAAAAGCATGCCTACCGCCTCTAAGACCGCGTGAATCTAGAGAGCATTGGTTGCGAGTACATTGACGAACACTCTCAACGGCAGGTTAATTGAAAAAGTCGAAGTCTTTGCATCCATCGGCAACCTTCATCTGCATCCGGGCGCTTGCCCCGGTTTTCACATCCCCAGAGACAGGCACTGTGCAGGCAGGTGCTGCCGCCTGGCCGCCCCTGCGAAAATCATGATTTGGGTCAAAGGGAGGAAGGCAAGATCGCCGTATTTGGGTACTGACGATCTCAGCCACCGGTCTTGCCCATGAACTCAGCCGATACCACGCGCCCGCAACTGAAAATTCGAACCGTCAATCTTGATACAGGTCGCGAAAACGTAGTGGTCATTTCACGGCAGTCGAAGGCCCTGCGTGCGGAAATTTTTCGCGGATTTAGCCGCGTCGAACTGCGCTGCGATTCAAAGGTCCTGCTCGCCACCCTGCTCATCACGGATGACGACACACTCGTTGGACCCGACGAGATCGGCCTTTCCGATCCGGCATTCCGGCGCTTTGCCGAACCCGCCGGCAATCGGGTGACGGTAACGCCAGCGGCGGCGCCGGAAAGCCTCGAATCGGTACGGTCGAAGATTCATGGCCACACCCTGAGCCCGCAGGAGATTACCGCAATCGTCGACGATCTGACCCACTATCGTTACTCCGACATGGAGATCGCGGCGTTCCTGATCGGTTCCGCCAGTTTCATGACCAGCGATGAACTCATTGCCCTGACCCGGGCCATGGCCCAGGCCGGAACGCAGCTTAAGTGGACCGACCCGATCGTGGTCGACAAGCATTGCATCGGCGGCATTCCGGGGAACCGGACCTCCATGATCGTGGTGCCAATCGTCGCGGCTCACGGTCTGCCGATCCCGAAAACCTCTTCGCGCGCCATCACCTCACCGGCGGGGACCGCCGATACGATGGAAGTGCTGGCCCGTGTCAATGTCGGCGCCGACGAGATGAAGGCGATCGTCGCGGCCTGCAACGGCTGTCTGGTCTGGGGCGGCCACGTCAACCTGTCGCCAGCCGACGATATCCTGATCTCGGTCGAGCGGCCGCTCAGTCTCGACACCCGTGAGCAGATGGTCGCCTCCATCATGTCGAAGAAACTGGCGGCCGGTTCGAACTCATCTTCTCATCGACATTCCTGTCGGCCCGACCGCCAAGGTGACAAATGGCACGGAAGCCATGAGGCTGCGCAAGCTTTTCGAATTCGTCGGCGACCGCTTCGGTATTGCCGTCGAAGTCATCACGACCGACGGCCGCCAGCCGATCGGAAGCGGGATCGGACCGGTTCTCGAAGCCCAGGACGTCATGGCCGTTCTGGCGAACGAACCGGCCGCGCCGATGGACCTGCGCGAAAAATCGCTGCGGCTCGCGGCCCATTTGCTGGAGTACGATCCCAGACTGCGCGGCGGAGCCGGCTATGCCCGGGCCCGCGAATTGCTCGATAGCGGCGCGGCGCTGAAGCAAATGCAAAAGATCATCGACGCCCAGGGACCATCGAACTGCCGATCCGAATTGGGAGACCTCACCTTCGACGTGCTGGCCGGGAGCGATGGCGTTGTCACCAGCATCGATTGTCTGCAATTGAATCGGTTGGCGCGGACTGCTGGCGCTCCGCTCGACAAGGGGGCCGGCATTCGACTGTTCAAGAGGATCGGCGCTCGCGTCGAAAGCGGCGAGCCGCTTTATCGGATATACGCTTTTGATCCGTCGGAGCACGACCTTGCGGCGGCAAGTGCCAGGATCGATACCGGCTATGCGATCGATAACAAGGCATCCCTTCAGCGCCAGTCGGGCCGTGAGTGACGTCGCCATCCAGTGCCTGCGATCCGGTGCCGTAGATGCGGGACGGCTTGCCGCCTTGCTTGGTCTTCCGTTGCGCGAACTCGAGCTGCATCGGTTTCCCGACGCAGAACTGCGCGTTACGGTCGGCTCTGCCGCGACCACGACGATCGTCTATGCGCCGCTCGATCAGCCGAATGACAAGCTCATTGTCTTGCTCTTTGCCGCGGAGGCGCTGCGACGCGCCGGTGCAAAGCGTCTCGTTCTGCTCGCACCGTATCTCTGCTACATGCGCCAGGACGCAGCCTTCAGCCCAGGCGAGGCGATCAGCCAGCGAGCGGTCGGCCGGCTCATCGCGGGAATTGTGGATCGCGTTATCACGGTGGATGCTCATTTGCACCGGACGCCCGATATCCGGGCGATCTTTCCCGGCATTGAGGCCGAAAACCTCTCTGCCATGCCGGCAATCGCGAATACGCTACGTTTGTCCAAGATCGATCCTGCGACGATCGTGGTCGGTCCTGACGTCGAATCCCGGCCCTGGGTGAGCGATCTCGCGAGCCGGCTTGGGCTTTCGTCCATGGTCGCGCAAAAGATCCGCCGCGGCGATCGCTCGGTCGAGATCGGACTCGCCGATCCGACGTCGATCGCAGGCCGACCAGTGCTTCTCGTTGACGATATCGTCTCGTCGGGCGAGACCCTGATTGCCTGCGCCGAGGCGCTCACCGCCGCAGGCGCCAGCACGATCGACGCCGTCATCACCCATGCGCTGTTTCCGGCCGAAATGGTGGCCGCCTTCGCCAAAGCCGGAATTCGCTCTATCCGCTCGACTTCAAGCGTGCCGCATTCGACCAATGCGATTCCGCTCGATGAGACCTTGGCTGCCGCGCTGCGGCGCGAGGTCGGCGCAACCTTTTCGGAGCCAACGAGATGAGCATGACCGTTCGATTTTGCGGCGCCGCGCACACCGTGACGGGCTCGTGCTATCTGTTCGAGACGCCGTCGGGGCGTTTCCTGATCGATTGCGGATTGTTTCAAGGTCAGAAGACCCTGAAAGAACTCAACTACGGCGCCTTTCCATTTCGGCCCGCCGACATTGATGCCGTCCTTCTGACGCATGCCCATATCGACCACAGCGGGCTGCTGCCGAAGCTCGTGCACGAAGGCTTTCGCGGGAAAATTCTGGCGACACGCGGCACGATCGACCTGTGCTCCTACATGTTGCCGGATGCCGGCAGCATTCAGGAATCGGAAGTCACTGCCCTCAACCGGCGCAATTCGGCACGCGGGAGAGCCGAGGTCAAGCCGATCTATACCCAAGCCGACGCGATCGCATCGATGCAGTCGTTTCAGCAGGTTGAATACGAGGCCTGGATAGACGTGATGCGCGGTGCGCGTGCCCGCTACTGGAACGCGGGTCACCTGCTCGGCTCCGCGTCGATCGAACTCGAATTCGACGAAGACTCCGCGGGTCAACCGCTGCGCCTGCTCGCGTCAGGTGATATCGGCCCCGACGCCAAGCTGCTGGAGCCCGACCCGAAGGCGCCCTCAGGATTCGACTATGTCATTTCAGAATCGACCTACGGCGACAGAATACGCGCGGTGACGACGCCGCAACAGCGCCGTGATCGCCTTGCCACCGAGGTCCGGGACGCCGCCGCGGCGAAAGGTGCGTTGCTTATTCCGGCTTTCGCCGTCGAACGCACCCAGGAATTGATCGTCGATCTGGTCGGTCTGATGGAGCGCGGCGAAGTCCCGGCGGCGCCGATATTTCTTGATTCACCGCTGGCGATCCACGCAACCGAAGTTTTCCGGAAGCATTCCGCAGACCTCGAACTGAATACCGAGGTCAATCGCCTGTTCAACTCGACGCATCTGCGATTTACCGAGACCGTCGATGAGAGCAAATCGATCGCGAAATTGACCGGCTTTCATATCATCATCGCAGCGAGCGGAATGTGCGACGCCGGCCGGATCCGCCATCATCTCAAGCGCTGGCTCTGGAACAATCGGGCCACCGTGTTGCTGGTCGGTTATCAGGCGCATGGCACCCTCGGCCGGTTTCTTCAGGAGGGCGCCAAGGCCGTCCGGATCCAGGGCGAGGAGATCAGGGTAGCGGCCCGCATCCGCATGATGGATGAATATTCTGGTCATGCCGATGGCGGTGAGATCACGCGGTGGATCGCCGCGCGTCGTCCCATTCATCGAGGTGTCTTCCTCGTCCACGGCGAGGAGCAGGCGATCGCGGGTCTGGCCGCGCGCATTTCGGAGCGGATCGTTCCGGCCGCAAAGTTGTTTCTGCCGGTGCTCGACGACATCTACGAGCTGTCGACCGCGGCACCGACGCTGTTGGACAGCGCGCATCGCCGCCGCCTCGCCCCCGAAGCGGTGACGCACCTCGATTGGCACAATGAGATGTCACGGCTCGTGCTCGACATCAACGATCAGATCGAGGCCGCCGCCGACGACCGCGCTCGCGGTGTCATCATCCGAAGGCTGCGACGGGCGCTGTCGGACCGGGGTGAACCCGCAGCCTGACGCATTGCGCACGTCAGAAATCGGCTTGTCCGCCCTAAAATAAAATAGGTGTGATGGCGCTGGCCGAGATGCATTCAAGATGGGATAATCCGGTCCAATTTTTGTTGGATGCGCTTTCGGCCCGATCCTCTCCAACATCAACATGCCTGGCATGACGGGGGCTCGAAATGCTGCCCAAGGTCAGGGAATTGCCGCCGCATGTGCGTGTCATCAGGATCAGCGCCTACGGCGACCCCGAAACCAAGCGCAAGCCGATCGACTTCACGCTGTTGCGGGAAGAGATCGACACAAGGCTGCAACAGGTCAACTGAGCCCCACGCGCGTTTGCCCTAGCTAGGGCTTGAAGAACGCGGGATCGTTGAGCGCCCTGATCATGACGTCCACCATGTCGGCGGCGCCGTGGTCTTCGCGATCCTCCAGAAGCTCCCACATCTTGCGCAAATTGGCGCGCATCGGCGCCTTCAACGAGGGATCGCGTTCGATCAGGGTACGCGCGATGCAGAAGGCGATGCCTTCGGCGCCCATCCGGGTCTGCTCGACGGTGGGTTTGCTCATGGCCGGCTCCTTGCAGATTTTCGATGCGTGATGAGGTTCGGGCCGCTGTTAAATCAATTTCGCGCCCGTGGATAGGCCGCCAAGCATCGGAACCGGCAGGCCCCTCCCCGCGCGCTTCTCGCGCCCTACTCCGCCATGTCCACCGGCCTTGCGGGTCCTGCCAGCGGCCTCTCTTCCATCAGGACCATGCACAGCGATGCACCAATCATCATGGCCGCGGCGGCAACGAACACATAACGGAACGCTGCGACCATATCGGCGGCCATAATCGCGTTCACCGGTCCGCGGTGTTCGCCGGCCAGTGAAATGTCCGCACCCAGCGCCATCAGCAGGACCGCGCTGAACACCGCCACCGTGAACGACGCCATCAGGGCGCGGAAGAAGTTGACCGCCCCTGTGATGGTGCCGACCTGGGAGCGCGCCACCGCATTCTGCGCCGATACGGTGCTGACGGGGAACGCGGTACCCAGGCCCAGCGCGTAGACCGAGAGCAGCACCAGCAACACCCAGAGCGGCATTGGCGCAAGCGCAAGCGCGCCCCCCGCCACTGCCGCACAAAGCGTGCCGATGATGGCGACCCGCTTGTAGTGTTTTGAGCGCGCCATGGCCCGGCCGGCGATTGCAGCACCACCGGTGGAAACGGCTGCGAGCGGAATCAAGGCAAGTCCGGCTTCGCTCGCGCTGAGATGATAGACCACCTCGTAGTAGAGCGGCAGATGCACCGTCAGTCCCAGCATCGCGCCCATCGCGCAGCTGCCGCAGGCCATCGCGTAGGGCACCACCGATCCGCCCATCAGCGAGAGCGGCAGGAACGGCTCATCGGCTCTGGAAGCATGCCACACGAACGAGAGCGCGAGCGCGACCGAGCTGCCGACCATCGCCATAATGACGGGAGACAGCCAGGGATAGCGGTTGCCGCCCCAGGTCAGCACCAGCATGAATACGACGGCGGCGGCCATCAGCAGAACACCGCCCAGCCAGTCGACCTTACGAAACCGATGAAAAACCGGAATCTTGCCCATCTTCGGCAACAACATAGCCAGCGATGTGAGCCCTAGTGGCACGTTGATCCAGAAGATCATCGACCAGTGCAGATGCTCGGCGAAGACGCCGCCGAGGATTGGTCCGCCGATTCCGGCCGCCATCCACACGCCGCTAAAATAGGCCTGGTATTGGCCGCGCTCGCGCGGTGTCACGACGTCCGCAATCACGGTCTGCACGATCGGCAAAATACCGCCGCCGCCGAGCCCCTGCAGGCCACGTGCCACGATCAGGACCGGCATGTTCGGTGCCACCGCGCACAAAATCGAACCGACGATGAACAGGCTCATCGCCGTGATGATCATGGCGCGGCGGCCGTAGATGTCGCTCAACGTGCCGAACACCGGTGCGACCGCGGTCGAAGCCAATAGGTAGGCGGTGATCACCCATGACAGGCTGGAGACGTCGCGGAATTGGCGGCCGATGGTGGGTAGCGCGGTCGCGACGATGGTCTGGTCGAGGGCGGCCAGAAACATCGTCAGCATCAGGCTCATCAGGATGGTGCGGATTTCGCCCGAGGTCAGCGCCGCACGCGGCGCGATCGGCGGCGCATCGGTGATATCGAGGATCTCCGCGGAAGCTCGCGCAAGCTCAGCCGCGGCGGCATCGGGCAATATTTCCTGGTCAGCCGGGTCACGGCCTTGTCGTTCGAACTTGTTCATGCGGTGCGGTATTTGGAAAACGCGACCGAAGGCCGCTTGGGATTTCAGCCAATCTAATGGGCGAATCGAGACCGGGGCAGCGGGTCAAGCGCATGGGTGCGTCCCGCGAGCGCGCCAGCGCAAGTTTTTCATGAGATAACGGAACTAACCTTCAGGATTTGGGCCGCTTCTTGAGCCGGGCGCGCTTTGGCAACAGCACCGGCCATTGCACGATGTGATCTTCGAGGTCTTCGTCCGCGACCTCGCTTTCGGTTCCTTGCACCCGCCCGCGCACCGAGACCCCTGCTTCGTGAACGGTGTCGGGGTCGCCCGAAATCAGCGGATGCCACCAATAGAGGTCGCGGCCTTCGGCCACCAGGCGGTAACCGCAACTGGGCGGCAACCAGTTCAGGGTGCGGATATTGGCTGGCGTGAGCCTGACGCAATCCGAAACTTGTTCGGAGCGGTGCGCGTAATCCTTGCAAGCGCACAGACCCGCATCGAGCAGCTTGCAGGAAACGTGGGTGAAATAGATTTTTCCGGTATCCTCGTCCTCAAGCTTCTCCAGGCAGCAGCGCGCACAACCGTCGCACAGGCTTTCCCATTCCGCGTTGGACATTTCTTCCAACGTCTTGGTTTTCCAGAAGAATCCCTCCTGGCCTGAGGTTGGCTTGAGCTTGGCGGTCATGAATCCTGGCGTTTTTCGGACGTCGTCGGTCTTGGACCTTCGCTGGCGCCCTTCTAGGGGTTTCGGCGGTTGAGGCGCAAGTGGGATGGTCGGCCGCGCCGAACGGCCTGTGAGTGCATTATCCCTGCCCGTCGAAATCGTGAGCCCGGCCATTGGTTTATGGTTCCCGCTCGGTTAGATAAGAAACGAGTCCCCATCGGCGTAAATGCGCCTTGGGTTTGCCGCAACATTCCCGCAAGACGTCTCGAAGGTGCCTCGGCTGGGTGCTGGAAGCGCTGCGAACTTGACCAAGGGTCCTAGTGCGCAAGATCGTGCCAACGGAGTGGAAGAAAAGGATCCGGCACTGGTTGCTGGATTTCGACGCGCGCATCAACTCCACGCTGTTCTCCACGGGCAAAGGCGCGCGCGAACTCTACGAGCGCTACTCGACCTTCATGGACCGCTTCTATGTCGGTCGCTGGAAGCGCTGGGTCTTCATCGAGCCGTTGTCGGAAGCCGCCACCATTGGGCTCGGCGGCCTGATCCTGATGCTGGCGCTCGCTGTGCCTGCCTTCCGCGAAACCGCCGACGAAGACTGGCTGAAGAAATCCGATCTCGCGGTGAGCTTCCTCGATCGCTACGGCAATCCGATCGGCAGCCGCGGCATCAAGCACAATGATTCGATACCGCTTGAGGATTTTCCGGACGTCCTGATCAAGGCAACGCTGGCAACCGAGGACCGGCGCTTCTACGAGCATTTCGGCATCGATATCGCCGGTACCGCGCGCGCGCTGGTGACCAACGCACAGGCCGGCGGCGTGCGACAGGGTGGCTCCTCGATTACCCAGCAGCTCGCCAAGAATCTGTTTCTGAGCAACGAGCGCACCATCGAGCGCAAGGTGAACGAGGCGTTTCTCGCCGTCTGGCTGGAGACGCGGCTCACCAAGAACGAAATTCTGAAACTCTATCTGGATCGCGCTTATATGGGCGGTGGCACCTTCGGCGTCGACGGCGCGGCGCATTTCTATTTCAACAAGTCGGCGCGCGACGTCAATCTCTCCGAAGCGGCGATGCTCGCTGGCTTGTTCAAGGCGCCGACCAAATACGCTCCCCATATCAATCTGCCCGCCGCGCGTGCGCGCGCCAACGTCGTGCTGGACAACCTCGTCGACGCCGGCTTCATGACAGAGGGCCAAGTGTTCGGCGCACGGCGCAATCCTGCGACCGCTGTCGATCGCAGGGACGAAAATTCCCCGAACTATTATCTCGACTGGGCGTTCGACGAGATGCGCAAACTCGTCGATACCTTCCCGAAATCGTACAGCGAGCGCGTTTTCGTCGTCCGCACCGCGATCGACATGAATGTGCAGCGCGCCGCGGAAGACGCCATCGAGAACCAGTTGCGCCAGTTCGGCCGCGACTATCATGCGACCCAGGCCGCCACCGTGGTCGCCGATCTCGACGGCGGCGTGCGCGCGATGGTCGGCGGCCGCGACTACGGCGCCAGCCAGTTCAACCGCGCAACCGACGCCTATCGGCAACCCGGTTCGTCGTTCAAGCCATATGTCTATACGACCGCCCTGCTCAACGGCTTCAAGCCGACCTCGATCATCGTCGACGGTCCGGTCTGCATCGGCAATTGGTGTCCGCAAAATTACGGTCACTCTTATTCCGGCGCGGTGACCCTGACCCAGGCGATCACCCGCTCGATCAACGTGGTTCCTGTGAAGCTGTCGATCGCGCTCGGTGGCAAGTCGCCCAATCCGGCCAAGGCAGGCCGCGTCAAGATCGTGGAAGTCGCGCGCCGCTTCGGCATCAAGGCGCCGTTGCCCGATACACCGTCGTTGCCGATCGGCGCCGACGAAGTCACCGTGCTCGAGCATGCGGTTGCTTATGCGACCTTCCCCAACAAGGGCAGGTCAGTCACCCCGCACGCGGTGCTGGAAGTTCGAACCGGTGCCGGCGATCTGGTCTGGCGTTTCGACCGCGACGGCAGGAAGCCGCTCCAGGCGATCCCACCGTCGGTTGCCGCCGACATGGCGCAAATGATGAGCCACGTGGTGAGCGAAGGTACCGCGCGGCGCGCGGCGCTCGACGGCATTCCGACCGCGGGCAAGACCGGCACCACCAACGCTTATCGCGACGCGTGGTTCGTCGGCTACACCGGCAACTTCACCTGCGCCATCTGGTACGGCAACGACGATTACTCCCCGACCAACCGCATGACCGGTGGTTCGCTGCCGGCGCAAACCTGGCACGACATCATGGTCGCCGCGCACCAAGGCGTCGAGATCAAGGAAATTCCCGGAATTGGAATGGGCACGAAGTTGCCCGTCACTCCTGCCTCCGCCTTTACGGCGGCCAATGGTGGAGCTCCAAAGCCTCCGGATCTCAAAGCGCCGCCGCCGGTCCTCACCAAGCGCGGCGCGGATATACTGGTTCGCGTGGAAAAATTGCTGGACGACGCGGCCAAAACTGCGGGCGAGCCAGTGAAGCCAACCAAGCCGGTATCCTCCAGCTCCGCGGGATTTACGGACAGCTTTGCTTCGGCATCGCCCGACAACCCGGCTCCGCCCCCGCCACGCAAGAATTAACCGTGCGGCTGATCTTCATCACCCTGCTGGCGCTGATTCTCGCGACCGTCGTCGGCCTCGGCGCGACATGGGTCACGGCGACACGCGGCACCGAACTCGGCACCCTGACGATTGGCGCCTGGACCGCCCGGCCCAAGACCGGCACCGCCGACATCGATCCCTACTCGCGCGCGTCCATTGCCCGCAGTGGCGAGCTCCCGGTCGGCACCGGTGACGGTGTGGCGTTCTCGGCGACCCGCGACGATCGCAGGCGGCCGCTGGATGGCCGGTGCGACGTTGTCGTCAGCGGCGTCACCCCCGCCGCACGATTCTGGACGCTGACACTCTATGATTCCAGAGGGCGCCTGGTTGCGAATTCGCTGCAGCGCTACGGCTTCACCAGCCAGGAAATCATCCGCGGCGCGGACGGTTCATTCGAGGTACGGGTGGCGGCGCGATCGCGCGCCGGAAATTGGCTGCCCACCGGAGGAATCGAACGCTACGCGCTGGTGCTTCGGCTCTACGATACGCCGGTCGGCGTGGCGACGCGTACCCAGCGCGATGCACCGATGCCCTCCATTGCGACCGCAGGCTGCCCATGATCCGCCTGTTGTTCACGATCATCGCGGGCGTGCTGTTGGGCGGTATCGTGCATCTTGTGAGCGTGCTGGCATTGCCGCGCATTGCGACCCAGGACGCTTATTCGCGGCTAGCGCCGATCACAAAACTAAACGCCGTCACGACCCTGCCGCTGCCGGATCCGACCACCGCGCTGCTGCCGTTCATGGATCCCGCATTCGCAGTTGCGGTTTGCCGCTACGATTTGTCCGCAGGACCGATCAAACTCGTGGTCCCGGTGAGCCAGGCCTATACCTCGGTGTCGTTCTATACCCGCAATGAAGTCGCCTACTACGCCATCAACGACCGATCCGCCGGACGCAAGGTGATCGAACTCGATCTGATGACCGAGGCTCAGCACGCCGAGTTGCCCGAGGATGAGGATGTGACGGCGGCCGACCGCCTGATCATCGACGCTCCGAGCGCGGTCGGATTGATCGTGATGAAGGCGCTGGCGCCAGAGCCCGGCCTGATGCCACAGGCGCAGGCGTCTCTGGCCGCATCGAGCTGCAAGGTCCAGACGGAACCCGCGCCTGCCAAGCGCTGATCCGCAGGCAGGCCTGTTGCGAAATTTGTCAGCCGCGCGAGTTGAGCCGATGCCCGATGACGGGCTGGGCTGCGACCGGCGGATTGGTGGTTTGCGCAGCGAGCTCACCGATCAATCGATCGGCGTCGGCAGCCATGTTATCCGGCGCCTGGATCACCAGCCGCTCCAGCGCCCAGCGGTATGAGGAAATTCGCCGCTCCAGGCATTGCTGAACCCACTGCACGATCAGCGCATTCTCTTCCATGCGGGCAACCGCGTCGGCACGTTCTCGCGGCGACAATTGCGAGACGTGCGCGAGGCTCGCATTGCGTTTCCGATCGAGATCGAGCACCCGAATCGCCGAAGCGTAGAAAGGCTCGAAGCGGGTAATATCGTCGCGCACGTCGTCAATCAGCTGCGCGTAACGCGACGCATGGGAGCGGTGAGGCTCGTCGATCAGGAGACGTCCATAGGCGGTGCGATCGAACACGACCTTCTGCCGCCACGGCGAGGGCAGCACCTGATAATCGCCGAACACACTCTTCCATGCGGGACGTGAATGCGGCGGTTCGATCAAGGGATAGGCGAGATCGCGAAGCTGGCGTTCGCCGTCGGTAAGCTGGAATTGCGATGCTTGCAGTCCGACGCTTCCCGTTGCCTCGGCGCCGATCCAGCGATGCATGTCGTCGTTGAGAAAATCCTGTCGGGTACGGCCGAAATCGCCGCCGCTGCATCCCGCAAGGGCCAGCCCGATCGCAAGCAACATCAGGACCGATGCAGAGCTGGACACCTGCAACCTGGTCCGGATCGGAAAATACGTCTCCGGCATATTGAATGTCCGATGTCAGCGCCTGCGACGGCGGCGGCCTGGGGCGGTGCCTTCTTCCGGTCCGCGACCACCGCTGGTTTCCTCGGGCTCGCGCTCAATCCGGATGACGGGAAGGATCAGGATGGTTCCCGAACCTTCGCGAGGGATGGCATCCATGGTTGAGCCCAAGCGCCGCGATGCCGCATCCGCCGGAAATTCAATAATGGTGCCCATGCCAAACTCTTTCTGGTTGCCGCTCTCACGCGATTTGCGGCGACGGCAATCATTAAGAACAGGACGTGGTTAACGGCATCTTAACGACGCGGTCGGGGGGCATGGACGCCAAGGCCGCAGGGTGACACGCAATGGCACAGGATCAGGCGAAATCGCGGACGCGGTTCAGAGATTGTTTTCCTTAACGAGCTGTTAAAGCAAGTGAACTAGGCTCGCGAGAGGAATTCCCTGAGTCGCGTAACTCCGACATGATCACTTCTCCGCTGTTCCCGGGCTTTGACGGGTTGATGAACCTCTCCCGACGAGAGGGCGTCGATATCCGTCCGACTTTACTGCGTGTGCTCACCGACCTCTATGTTCAGACCAGCACGCACAGCGAGGAAGAAGCGCTGCAGTTCGTCGAACTCACGTCCCGCCTCATCGATCAGGTCGACGACGCCACGCGCGCGGCCGTGCGGGCGCGACTTGCGGTCTATCCCGCAACACCAATTCCGGTTTTGAGGCAGCTCGGGCTCAAATCTTCGCTTCCCGATCAGCCTGTGCCGCTAGCCCGGGAAATTCCTGCAACCTCAATTCCACCGAATCTCTCGGCTCCGCCGGTCAAGCCACCGAGCGAAGCGCAATTGCGGTTGGCATCGAATTTATCGATGCAGCCGGCGGACGCAGCCGAAATCGTTGGAATGTTTTTCGGTGCCAGCTCCAGCGAGCGGGCCTTGATCCTGCATAACCTGGCGGAAACGCCATTGAAGGCTTCGCCGCGGATTCCCGACGCACGCGCGGCGCGCGCCATCGAGGCGCTGGAGATGGCGGCGTTTGTAGCTGACGTCGAAAACTTCACGCTCGAGCTCGGCGAAACCCTGATATTACCGTGGAAGATTTCTACCCAGGTGGTCAACGATCCCGCCGGCGAACCGCTGGCCTGCGCGGCCAAGGCGCTTGGGATGCCGAGCCCGGTTTTTCAGAGGGTGTTACTTTTTCTCAAGCCGGAAATCGGCACGTCCGTTCACACCGTCTACCGGCTGTCGCGCCTGTACGACATATTGAGCGAGCGATCGGCCCTCATCATGCTCGCCGCATGGCGCGGTTCGACCCTTGCGGTGACGCGCGCCAAATACCGTCCCGCGCTTTATGACGACGAGCGCAACCGCGCACGGCCGGCGACGACGCAAACACGGCCCGCGACGCAACTTCCCGACACCGCCGCCATCCCACGCACGGGTTCGCAGGGCTCCGGACGTTAGCAACCTCAATCTCGCGCCAAATCGAGGAAGTGCCGCCCTGCCCGGTCCTCGGTCTCCACGATCCAGGCATCCGGGTCAAAGCGGATTTCCTTCTGCAGACGCTCGTCCACGGATTTCTCCGGGAGAGGCTCCTTCGACGTCGGCATGAAGAAACGCTCGATCGGGCGGCTGTCGTCATAAACCGTTTGCGGCGCCGGCACGTAGAGCATGGCATTGCCGTCGAGCAGCGCCACCTTGACGAACACGGCGCCGGCTTCTTCCGCGCCACGCCGGCGCACAGCGCCAAAGACGCCCGCGGTCTGGCAGCGGCGTAAATAGGCCGCCACCCATATGCTCGATTTCAATCGCATGCAATCGACGATAGGCCAGCAGTCGAGACGACGCTAGAGCATGATCCGGAAAAGTGGATGCCGGTTTTTCCCTCGCGACAAACGCGAAAGCGTTTGCGCGGAGATCATGCTCAAATAAAAAGATAGACCGCGATGACAATTCGGAGAAAAGTCATCTCGCGCTAGTCGATCGGGTGGCCGATCATCGCCGCCAGTTCGCGCACCAGCCGTTCGGACACCTGCCCCGTCACGGGAAGCTTTCGTGCCCGCTCGAATTTCTGGATCGCGGCCTGGGTATCTGAACCGGCGACGCCGGTGGATTTCAACTGGCCATAGCCATAATCCGTGAGCGCGCGCTGCACTGCCGCCACCCGCCGGGCGCCGGCAACGGCCGCGCTATCGCCGTGGGAAGAGGCCGGAACAGGCGCGGGCGGCCGCGGGAAACCCGCCGGCACCGCCGGCGCCGGGCTGATCGTCTTGACAAGGTTGGCCAGAGAGTTGGCGGCCCTCGGCTCTGCAGGTTTCGATTCTGTTTGATAGGCATCGGCCTCAGCCGGACGCGGACGTGGCAAGGGATTGGCCGGCGCCGAGGCCACTGCCGGCATCGTCATCACTGAGCCGAACATCGGCGCGGGATGACGGCCCGCCTGCAGGAACAAAGCGTTGACGATGATGGCGCTGACGACTGCGAAGGCCAAGGCGCCTGCGATCACGTCCTTCGGACTGTGCAGGAAAAGGCGCATCGCCAGTCCGCGTTCCCCGTCCACATCGATCGCCATCGCTTTTGCGCCGCGACGGCGGCGGCGGGGCATGTCGTCGTCCAGTGAAATTTTCCTAGGCACTTTTCTTCACCTGGTGAGATTGGTCTGCGATTGCGGAACGCGACGGCAGGGCGAGGGTTGCGATATTGCTCGCGGGCTGCGCGGCTTGTGACGTAAAGGTCAGCGGCAGCGCGACCGTAACGACGGTCCCTTCGTCAATCTTGCTTTGCACGGTCATCTCGCCGCCATGCAGCCCGACGAGGCTCTTCACGATCGAGAGACCAAGGCCGGTGCCCTCGTGCCGCCGCTGGTAGGTCTTGCCCGCCTGGAAGAAGGGATCGCCAATCCGCTTGAGATCCTCTGCCGCGATGCCAACGCCGGTGTCGGCGATGCGAAGGATCAACCGAGAGCCTTCGACGCCCGCCGAAACCGTCACCGTGCCGCCGCGCTCGGTGAACTTGATGGCATTGGAAACCAGATTCAGTGCAATTTGCCTGAACGCGCGCGGATCGCCGGTCATGACGGGCAAACTGTCCGGCGCGCGGGTTACGAGATCAATCGCACTCTCCCGTGCCTTCAGGGCCAGCAGATGGCAGCAATTGAGAAGCGCCTCCCGCGGCGCGAATGGCTCCGGCGTGATCTCGAAGTTGCCGGATTCCATCTTCGACATGTCGAGAATGCCGTTGACAACCGACAACAGATGCTGACCCGAATCGTGGATCAGTTGGGCATATTCCTTCCGCCGCGCTCCGTCGAGCATCATGGCGTCTTCCTGAACGATCATCTCGGAGAAGCCGATGATAGCGTTAAGCGGCGTGCGCAATTCATGGCTCATGGTGGCAAGGAACCGGGTCTTGGATGCATCCGCCCGCTCGGCCTCGGACCGCGCCAGATCGAGCGCCTGTTCCTGGTTCTTCCGGTCGGTGACGTCGCGCATCACCGCCACCACCTCGGCTTCGGACGGGGATGCCGTTTCCGGCGCCTGCTCCAGCGGCCGGCAACGCATCTCGACCCAAATGAAATCCGCCTGCCCCCGCTCGCGGTCGCGTAACGCGTCGCGCCTCAACCGAAATTCAACGCTACGCGCCTCACCGCCGCGCGCCGCGTCCGAAAGCGCGGTGAGATAGGCCGGACGATCGGCGACGTGGACGCGGTCGAACAGGCCATGTCCAAGCAACCCTGACACCGGCGTTCCCAGCATCGTCTCCGCGGCAGGCGAGATGAATCGAACCGCGCCATTGCGATGATGGCGCGAAATCACATCGCACATGTTTTGCGCCAGAAGACGATAGCGGTCCTCCTCGACGTTGAGTAGCGAGACGCTGGTGCGCGCCAGCGACTCGGCGCCAAAGGCGAGTCCAGCAGCATAGAGCGTTGCCGACGCCACACCGAATGCTGTCAGCATGCTGCGCAGGGCGGGATTGGCTTCCGCCATCGGCAACGCGTGAAAGTGCTCAAGCAGGATGAGCAGCGAAGCGCAGCTCAACGCCAGCACGGATGCAAATGCCACCACACGGCGGGATGTCGAAAGCGCTGCCTCAAGCGGCACAATGACGAGCCAGATCACCGCAAACGAATCGATGCCATTGGTGCTCATGGCTAGCGTCATGACCAGACCGGCGAGCGCGAGCGACGAAAGAACGCATGCGCCTTCGTAGCGACCGGTGCGAGACAGGAACCACGACAGCAGAATGGGAGCGATCAGCCACGTAAGGGCCACGACCTCAAGCGTGGTGGGCGCGCCGCGCATCACAAGGTAGACCGGAAACGCTGCAAAGGCCGCAAGGCTTCCCAACAGCCGCGGCGCAATGAACGCGCGGTGCCGCGCGCGCGTCAGCGCATCATATCGTGCCGACGTTTGCAGCAGCGCATCGAGACAATCGCGGATGATACTCAAAACGGTCACGGCTCTCGCGCCTCGGACTATGCGTGGATCAGACGCGCCGGAACGCCCCCTTGTCGTTGCGCCACCGTGTCAGAGTGAAATTAAGCGAACGCTAAGGCGCGGAAGTTCGTGGCCGGAGACCCTGTCAGCGCGGGGCTTTCGGACGCCGCAACGCCGCGCAATCGATGCGGATGGTGAACGCCGGGTTTCCGGCACGCCGACGCTATGGTTTCGAAATGGTGGATGCGGCCTGAGCGGCCGATTTACCCCCGTTGGCGCGGGCGTCAATCAAAAATTTACGCCGAATCAAATCACTCCAATTTTTGGCAAATTCTCTACGATTTAACCTCAATGCAAACACTTGCGATTTATCGACGGCTGTTAGTGAAGGAACAGCGGGAACCGCTGAAAGAGGCGGCCGGAGTCGCGAGATGTTTTTTCTGCTTCGCTTGGTGTTCTGGGTCGGGCTCGTGCTCGTGCTGTTGCCCAGAGACAAAACCCCGGAATCGGACAAGACGCCGCAGCTTGGCGCGTCTGAAGCCGTCTCCGCGGCCACCGCGGCGGTCTCCGACATGAGTCAGTTCTGCAAGCGTCAGCCGGCCGCTTGCGAAGTCGGTGGCCAGGCCGCGACCGTGATTGGCCAGCGCGCGCAGGCCGGTGCGCGCAAATTGTACCAAATCATCACCGAAAAGCGGCCGCCCGATCATACGGGCTCGATCGGCGGCATGGAGAGTGCCGATGCGCTGTTTGCGGAAGCTGCGCCGCGAGACACGCTGACGCAGGACGATATGCTGATCGAATGGCGTGGTGCGCCACCGCCATCGCCCTGATCGCTTGCGGACAATTTCCTTTTCACCGGGCAATATCGCTTTCGGCCGCCTCCAACCCTATATATGGTTTGAGGTAATTGGACGCCGAGCACGATGACGATCGACGATATCAGGGAAAACTTCGAGCTGCTGGACGATTGGGACGACCGCTACCGGTACGTCATCGAACTCGGCCGGACTCTCGAACCGATGTCGGACGCCGAGCATTCTGCATCGAACAAGGTGCATGGCTGCGCCAGCCAGGTTTGGCTCTCCAAGCGAGTTCGAGCGCTGCGGCGCCGGCGAGCCGCTGCTGAAATATCGCGGCGACAGCGACGCCCACATCGTGCGCGGATTGATCGCCATTCTGCTGACGCTTTTTTCAGGCCACACGCCACAGCAAATCCTTGCAACCGACGCCATCGCGGTGTTCGACGAATTCGGATTCCGCGACCATCTTACCCCGCAGCGCTCCAACGGCTTACGCGCGATGGTGGAACGCATTCGCGCCGACGCGCGCGAAACCCTGGCTGCGGCTTCCTGAGATTCAGTGGCTCTATTTTCGCCGGCGCCGCTGCTGGCCAAGTCCCATCTTCTTTGCGAGCTGTGAACGCGCCACCGCGTAATTCGGCGCCACCATCGGGTAGTCCGGCGGCAAACCCCATTTTTCCCGATATTGTTCCGGCGTCATGTTGTATTGCGAGCGCAAATGGCGCTTCAGCGATTTGAAGCGCTTGCCATCCTCAAGACAAACCAAATAATCCGGGGTCATCGATTTCTTCACGGAGACCGCCGGCTTGGCGGGTTCCAACGGTGTCTCGGGCCTGCCGGTCGAGACTCGTACCAGGGCTGCGTGAATCTGGTTGATCAGGCCCGGAATTTCCGATGCTGGCGTCGGATTGTTGCTCAGATACGCCGACACGATGTTCGCAGTCAGGTCGATAAAACTCTTGCCCGCACCGTCGGTCATGGCCTGAACCTTTTGAAGATCTTCATCGCAAAAGAAAACCTGGACGCCAGAAAAGCGATCCGCAGCGCCAATACGCTTTCGGTTTCCTGAACTACTTCTGGAATATGAGCGGATTACTTAGACCGTGACAAGAACTTGGTGGCAATTTTTCGAACCGGACGCGCTGCAAAGGTGAACCCGTCAGGGACGCTGGTCGAGGTGAGCACGCAGCTCATCAATCGATGCAAACCGCATCATGCCCTCCGGCATTTGTGCCTCGATCGACCCGTCCGAGTACAATGAATAGGCCATGCCATCGACGACACCCGACTTGAGAACGGTCACCGGCGTCTGATCCTCGTTTACGGCGGCGGTGGGGCTCTCCGCGCTTGCAGCGCCACCCGGCTGTTCACTGAATATCGATGGCGCACGCCCACCACGCCGCTGAAGCGACGTGTCCGCCGATCTCGGGCGTCCCGGTTTCGGCCAGGCGTCTTCGAATGCCGGGGGTGACGGCTCGCTCATCTCAGGAACTGGCGGTGCGGCGGCCGGCGCAGGGCGAATATCCGTTGTAGATTGATCGTTTGCGCGCGCTTGCGCGCGTTCGCGTTCGCGCTCGCGCCGGGATGTCGATGAAAACATCAGATTGCGCCGCGGTTTGGCAGCGAGTGCGGCCTCGGCTGACTCTGGCGCTGACGGCGTCTCGCTGCGACTGCGATCACGTGTCGCAGCCTCGTCAACCCACGGGTCGGTCGGCGCAACGGAGAGATGCCCACCTGGTTCCCCATGCTCTGCATCAGCAACCGCCTGATCGCGACGGAACCGAAAGCCGCCATCTTCCACCGGCTGGTGGCGCGGCAGCGCCTTTGCGGCTGTCGGTTGCAGTGCGGCCCCCGTCCCGTCAAGGGGCAGGCCTGGGCCAAGCCGGTCGGCGATACCCTTCAACTCGCGAACGACGACCCACAAGCCCAGGATGATCAGCCCGGTGCATGCCGCGACCGTGCCCGTCAGAATCAGGGTGTTGCCGAAGCTGAATTCCTTGACCGGGATCCCGAAACCGATCGCCAGAAGGCCGGCCAGAAGGCAGCCAATCCCTGCGACCAACATCACCACCATCATCAAAACCTACCCTCGGACCGCGCCCCGCAGTGCTCGCAAGCCCCCATTGCCACGATACCGTCATATTGTGCACCTGGCCAACCGGCAATTGTGGGGGAGTCTCCCCCAGCCAACCCCTTCGGCTTGCTAAGCCGAACCAATGATACCATTGCTGCATTGCATCAGGGAGATTACGCCACAATTCCCAATTACTTGGTAATGGAACTGCGCTATATGGATGCCGGGGACGAGGCCCAAAGGGCGCCAGCTGGGCCACAGGGGACACCGGGTTAGCCAATAGCCATGACATCGATCACTACCTCGGCTATCGACACGCCCGCGCGGCGCTCGGTGCAGCGGACTTGCGACGATGTCGCGATCATGGTGCTGATTGTGGTCGGATTGATCGCGAGCTTCACCTTTCACGACTATGGGCTGGGCTGGGACGATTACACCCACGCCGAATATGCCGATCTGCTGCTGCGAATGTACGGCTCCGGCTTCAAGGATACCGGCGCGCTGTCATTTGCCAATCTCTATATGTATGGCGGCGGCTTCGACATGGCCGCGGCACTGCTGCACAAGGTGATTCCGCTCGAGCTGTTTGAAACGCGCCGTTTGCTCGGGGCCGTCGTCGGCATCATTGGCCTTGCGGTCACCTGGCGTCTTGGCCGTCGTGTCGGTGGGCCGCTCGCCGGGCTTGCCGCCTTGCTGTTGCTGGCGTTGTGCCCGACCTTCTACGGCCACATGTTCATGAATCCAAAGGATGCGCCGTTCGCCGTGGCGATGGTGATCCTGATGCTTGGTCTGGTTCGCCTGGCGGAGGAATATCCGCAGCCCTCACCGCGGACGATCCTCATCGTCGGCCTCGGCGCCGGCCTGTCGATCGGCTCACGCATCCTCGGTGGACTTGCCCTGATCTATGCGTTGGTCGGCTTTGTCCCGATGTTGATCGAGGAGTTTCGCACGCAAGGCGCGCGTGAAGCCATCCGGCGGTTCGTGCACGTTCTCTATGTGCTGCTTCCCGGATTGCTCGTCGGCTACCTCGTCATGGGACTGATCTGGCCCTGGTCGATCATCGAACCCGGCAATCCCTTGCAGGCCGCGACCTATTTCTCGCACTTCTTCGAGAAACCGTGGAAGGAGATGTTCGACGGCGCACCGGTGTTGGTGCCGGACATGCCTTGGTCGTATCTTCCGACCCTGTTTGCCCTGCAACTTCCCGAAGTCTTGCTTGGCCTGTCCATCGCCGCTGGCATAGCCGCCATAATGGCGCTACCGCGCGCCGATGTATCGAGCCGGCGCAAGACGATCCTCTTGATGCTCACACTGGCGGCTGTGCTGCCGATCGCGGTGGCGATCGTCAAACGCCCCGCGCTTTACAACGGCATTCGTCATTTCATTTTCGTCATTCCGCCGATGACGGTGCTGGCGGGCACCGCCTTCGCCTGGGGGATGAATTGGCTGAAGGAAAACCGCCGGAGCTGGCAACCCGTCGCGTTGGCCGTCTTCACATTCGGCCTGCTGCTGCCGCTTGGCGAAATGATCCGGCTGCACCCCTACCAGTACACGCACTTCAATCACATCGCGGGGACGGTGCGCGGCGCCGACTATCGCTACATGCTGGACTACTGGGGGCTTGCGTTGAAGCAGGCATCCGACAGCCTGCGCGAGGAACTTGACGAGCGGAATGAAAGCCCGCCGCACGGGCGCAAATGGAAGGTTGCTGTGTGCGGTCCGCAACGCCCGGCCCAGGTCGCACTCGGCCCCGATTTTACCATCGGCTGGGACAGCCATGCCGCCGATTTCGCGATGACGCTCGGCGAATTCTATTGCAAGGGCCTGACCGCACCGGTGATGGTCGAGATCAAGCGCGACGATGTGGTGTTTGCCCGCGTCTACGATATCCGCGGCCGCAGCATCTCCAGCCTGTTGGCAATCCCGGCCCCCTGAAGGAAATCGTTCCGCCGTCGCATAACAGCCACGCCGGCGCCGCGCCTTGCCGCGCACCTGCGGCCGGAATAGGCTGCAAGAAATCAATTTTTGTGGAGAAACCGGTCATGTCGCCAGCGGAAGCGCGCCTGAAGGAAGTGCCGTCGGGAATGACTGACGCGGAGTGGAGCCAGCGCGTCAACCTCGCCGCCTGCTACCGCCTGATCGCCTATTACGGCTGGGACGATCTGGTCGACACCCATATCTCCGCCAGGGTGCCAGGTCCGGAACATCATTTCCTGATCAACCCCTACGGATTGATGTTCGACGAAATCACCGCATCGAGCCTGGTCAAGGTCGACCTCGACGGCAACCAGCTCACCAAGAGTCCATACAGCATTAACCCGGCCGGCTTCACGATCCATTCGGCGATCCATGAAGTCCGCGAGGACGCCGGCTGCGTGATCCATCTGCACACGCCCGACGGTACGGCGGTCGCGAGCTGCATGGAGGGCCTGTTGCCATTGAACCAGACCGCGCAACTTGTCACCTACGACCTCGCCTATCATGATTATGAAGGCATCGCACTCGATCATGACGAACGTCCGCGCCTGCAAAAAGACCTCGGCAACAGGAATCACATGTTGTTGCGCAATCATGGCACGCTGACGGTCGGACGGTCGGTCGCGTCCGCCTTCGAGCGCATGTTCCATTTGGAGCGGGCTTGTACCATGCAGGTACGCACCCGGATGCTGGGACCTGCCGCCTATCCTGTCGATCCCGCGGTGGTCGACAAGAACACCAACCTGCTCGCCAATCCTGATCGGCAGGAGCTGCGCTCGACCACGCTGGTCTGGCCGGCGCTGCTGCGCAAGCTCGATCGCCTCGATCCGAGCTACAAGAATTGAAAAATACCAAAATCCGGTGTAGGGTTTGTTTCAACGACCTCTGCACACCGAATCAAAACGCCGCCCAATCCCGGGCGGCGTTTTTGCTTATTGCGCGAGCGAAAGCGGCGGTGCGATCAGCGCGGCGCCTGCGCCAGCGCCGCAAGTATCCGCGCCCACGAGCGAATGCCTTTGTGAAAGCTCTTGAGATCGTACTTCTCGTTCGGCGAATGAATGTTGTCGTCGTCGAGCCCAAAACCGACCAGGACCGAATCGAGGCCAAGGGTACGCTTGAAATCGGCGACGATCGGGATCGAGGCGCCTGATCCCATCAGGACGGCTTCCTTGCCCCACTCGTCCGTCAAGGCTCGCCTGGCCGCGGCGAGCGGCTTCATGTTCCAGTCGAGCGCGACCGCTGGCGCGTTGGAATGATCGGTGAATTCCGCTCGGCAATCTCCAGGCAGCCGCGCGGTGACATATTCGCGAAACGCTTTCCGGATCTTGTCGGGGTCCTGCCCTTCCACGAGCCGGAACGAAACCTTCGCCGTGGCTTCCGCCGGGATCACCGTCTTTGAGCCCTCGCCGGTATAGCCGCCGATGATGCCATTGACGTCGCAGGTGGGCCGTGAAGAAATTTGCTCGATCAGCAAACGGCCCTTCTCGCCAGCGGGGATCGAGAGCCCGATCGGCTTGAGAAAGGATTCGGGCGTCAGATTGAGCTTCTTCCATTGCGCAATAACATCGGCCGGCACATCCTTCACGCCATCGTAAAAGCCAGGGATGGTGATGCGGCCGTCATCGTCGAAAATGCCACCGAGAATCCGAGTCAGCACCCGGATCGGATTTTGCGCGCCGCCTCCGAAAATGCCGGAATGAAGATCGCGATTGGCAGCCTTGATCTTCACCTCGTCATAAACAAGTCCGCGCAGCGACGTGGTGATCGCCGGCGTATTCGGGTCCCACATGCCGGTGTCGCAGACGAGTGCGAAATCCGCCTTGAGATCGTTCCTGTATTTTTCGAGGAAAGGAACGAAATTCTTCGATCCGATTTCTTCTTCACCTTCGATGACGATGGTCACATCGATGGGCAGCGAACCCGTCACGGCCTTCCATGCACGGCAGGCTTCGATAAAGGTCATCAGCTGG
The DNA here is from genome assembly GCA_963741185.1 of uncultured Alphaproteobacteria bacterium. Taxonomy (GTDB): domain Bacteria; phylum Pseudomonadota; class Alphaproteobacteria; order Rhizobiales; family Xanthobacteraceae; genus Bradyrhizobium. Next base: position 155,747 of record CAVUHE010000031.1, read on the forward strand.
CCCTTGTCGTCCTCCGCGCCGCGGGCAACGATGATTTTCCGCCCGTCGGCGTGATCGGTGACGACCGGCTCGAACGGCGGCCGATGCCAAAGATTGAGCGGATCGACCGGCTGCACGTCATAGTGACCATAGAACAGCACATGCGGTCGCGCGCCAGCGTTCGACTTGCCGTTGCCGGTGTTGCCGCTGCTCTTGGCGACGACGGCCGGATGACCTTCGGTCGGCCTCACCTCACTGGCAAATCCGAGCGTCGCGATGTCCCGGGAGAGATGATCGGCGGCCCTCTTGCATTCAGCGGCGAAGGCCGGATCGGCCGAGATCGACTTGATCCGCAGAAGCGCGAATAACCGCTCGAGGCTGTCGTCAAAATCGGTATCGATGCGGTCAAGGACCTTTTGAAGTTGCGGGGCGTCGGACATTCCGATCTTCCTTCGGCTAGCTGGGATAATTCTTCATCTCGGTTTGTAGCGCACCGACCGACGCAGGCAAGGAACTGGTCCTGCTTTCCAGGGACGGGTGCAGGATGTGCCACACCAATCCGCCGGCAATCATGGCGGTGGCCGCGAGGTTATTTCCGAACGCCTGCAGGTCGGTCGGAAATACCGGAAGCGACAGGCAAACCAGTAAGCCAGCGATGGCAAGCACGGCCCACGTCCCCTTGCGCACACTGGCTCGAGGGTCATAGGCCGCCCGGTGCATCAGGACGGTGACAGGAAAGAACAGCCACAAGAAGTAATACTGCCGGGCCAAGGGCGATGCCACCGTCATGAGGCAGAACAAGATGCCAAGTTCCTCGGCATCGGACCGGGGTGTCCTGCGCGAAGCGGGCGGCATCACCGCGATAAATCCAAGGCCGACCGCGATCGAAATTCCGATCACGACCCAGTTCGCCGTCCTGAAATCAAGATCGAACAGATTCATGTACGCCGGCGCCTTGGCCGGATTATCCTGGTTGTAGTTGACCGGCCGCGTCAGGCGATGCGTCACGGCGATGATCGATTGGTTGACCCACGACCAGTTTTGCTCGCCGCGCTGCCCGAAACCCTGTTCCGAACTCGATCCGACCATTCCCTGATACCAGGTCGTCAGTTCAAGGACATCGTGTTGAAGGCCACGCACTGGCGCGGGAACGACGAACAAGAAAATCCCGAGAAACATGACCATGCTCGCCGCCGATATCCATTGCCGCCGCCACAGCAGATAAGGAAGGACGGCCACCGGGAAAACCTTGATCGCGGTCGCCAGCGCAAACATGCTGCCCGAAGCCCAGGGGCGGCCGTGCTGCAACAGCCAGAAGCCGAGCAGCATCATCGCAAGCAGAATGAGGTTGGGTTGGCCGAGATCGAACATGTCAAAGACGAAGGATATCGTGACGATCGATGGAAGCGCCGCCAACCACGGCGCGGGAGTCCTCGCCGAACCCGTCATCGCATTGGAAAGCAGCGCCGTCACCCACCACGCGACCGCATTGAGGACGCACAAGCTGATATAGAGTGGAATCTTGCCGAAATAGCTGGGGATCGCCAGCAGAATAGCCGACAGTGGCGGATAGATAAAATCGAAATAGGCTTTGGGATCGCTCGGGTAGAGATCCCTGCCGTGCAGGACCTGCTGCCCGGCCCAAAACCAGAGCGGATAGTCTTTTGTCTTTCCGTTGCCAAAGATTTCCGGACCGAGAACGTCGGCAGTCAGCACGATGCAGCAGACCAGAAAAACAACATCGAGCGGCGCTCGCAACGACGGATATCTCAGCACGCGTCACTTTCTAAAAAAATTCAAGGAAGATCACGCCGTCACGACGGGGCTGGCATTCTATCGCCGCAAAAGGCCACCGAGCGCACCGCGCACGATAGCACGCCCAACCGAACCGCCAATCGAACCGCCGACGGACTTTCCGAGATCGGCAGCAACCCCGCCGACCACCTTGTTGGTCACCGAGCGTGTCACGTTTCGCGCGATAACCTGGCCGGTCGACATTCTGCCACGCGCGTTGGTGCCGAAAATCGTCCCGACGATTCCGCCGATCTGTCCGAGAATTCCTCCGTCGCCGCCGCCTGCGGCGGCTCCCGTCACGCGTTTCTGCAGCACCTCGTAGGCGGATTCGGAATCGATCGTGGTGTCGTACTTGCCTTTGACAGGGCTGTTATCGATGATCGACTTGCGCTCCTCCGGCGTAATCGGTCCGATCCGCCCCGTCGGCGGCCGGATCATGACGCGCTCCACCATCGCCGGTATGCCGTTTCCTTCCAGAAACGACACCAGCGCCTCGCCCTTGCCGAGTTCCATGATCACTTGGGCGGTGTCGAGCTTCGGGTTGGGACGGAACGTCTGCGCCGCCGCAGCGACCGCCTTCTGGTCGCGCGGGGTGAAGGCGCGGAGCGCATGCTGCACGCGGTTGCCAAGTTGGGCGAGCACCTTGTCCGGCACGTCGATCGGGTTTTGCGTGACGAAATAAACGCCGACCCCCTTCGAGCGGATCAGCCGCACCACCTGTTCGATCTTGTCCATCAGCGCCTTCGGCGCGTCGTTGAAAAGCAGATGCGCTTCGTCGAAGAAGAACACGAGTTTGGGTTTGGCGGGATCGCCGACCTCGGGCATCTGTTCGAACAGCTCCGAAAGCATCCATAGAAGAAAGGTCGCATAGAGCCGGGGGCTCTGCATAAGCTTGTCCGCCACCAGAATGTTCACCATGCCCCTGCCGTCGCGGTCGGTGCGCATGAAATCCTTCAGGTCCAGCGCCGGCTCCCCGAAAAACTTGTCGCCTCCCTGGTTTTCCAGCACCAGAAGCTGACGTTGGATGGTTCCGACCGTCTGCTTGGAGACATTTCCATATTGTGTGGTCAGCTCACTGCCGTGCTCCGCGACAAAAGTCAGGATCGACCGCAGATCCTTCATGTCCAGGAGCAGCAATCCCTGCTCATCGGCAACCTTGAAAGCGATATTGAGGACGCCTTCCTGGACGTCGTTCAAATCCATCATCCGCGAGAGCAAGAGCGGCCCCATTTCGGAGACGGTGGCGCGCACCGGATGCCCCTGCTCGCCGAAGACATCCCAGAACACCGTCGAAAACTGGTCAGGCTGAAAGTTGAGGCCCATGTCGCCGGCGCGCTTGAGGATAAAATCCTTGGCCTCGCCCACCTCGGAGATACCGGAAAGGTCTCCCTTGATGTCGGCCGCGAATACCGGAACGCCCGCACGCGCAAATCCCTCCGCCATCACCTGCAGCGAGACAGTTTTTCCGGTTCCGGTCGCGCCGGTGACCAACCCGTGGCGATTGGCAAGCCCGAGCGTCAGCCAGGCCGGCTGCTCTCCCTTGCCAATAAAAATCTTCTCGCCGGTATCGGCCGTCTGAGTATTGGGTGTCGCCATTGCATCGCCTCGTTGCGCGTCTCAAGGCGCGGTCGCCAAGCACCACACTTATCAAACACCACACTTATAATGCATCTTGCAAGCCGATTGAAACCGTCAACGACCCCGCGCGCGGATCAGAAACCCATTTTGTCGACGTGGATTTGACCGGCTTTGTTCTTCCGTGCCGTCGAAGCTGGTGCGAAACTCACTCACAGCGCGCGAAATCCGCGTCCGCTCTTGCATTGCTGCAACACTCGCCACGTGATCGAAGTTGAATCACGGGTTCGAACGCGGTCATCGCTTGTAATTCCTGACGCAGAAGATCAAGATAAAATCACAAGCAAGGACCCGGCAGGAAAACCGGCTGAGGGCGGGGCACGATGGACGAACTGATTGGGCGGCTGGCCGCAAAGGCCGGCATCGATGATGCTGTGGCCGAAAAAACCATCGGCATCATCTTGGGTTTCCTTCGCAGCGAAGGGCCCTCGGACAAGGTTCAAGCCTTGATTGACGAGATTCCGGGCGCAGAAGCGGCGATCTCCGCCTCCGGCAACGGAGGTGGTCTCGGAAGGTTGATGGGCGATGGTCTGATGGCCGTCGGCACCCGGCTGATGGCACTTGGTTTGGGAATAGGCGAGATTCAGAACGTTGCGCGTGAACTTTTCCGGTTCGGCCGAGACAAAATCGGAACGGATCAAATGGGCGAGATCATCGCGGGGACCCCTGGCCTTAGCCAGTTCGCTTAAGAGCACCTTTCATATCGAGCACCATGACATATCCCATTTCCGAGATTGACGGCTTACCGTCCTTTGCCGCTGCAAAACTGAAATCCCTAGGCATTCGCACCACCGACAGGCTGCTTGAGGCAGCGCGGACCGTAAAGGGACGCAAAATGCTTGCGGCAAAAACCGGCATCAGCGAGCAGCAACTGCTCGAGTGGGCGAATTTTTCGGACTACATGCGGATTCCCGGCATGGGCAGGGCCAAGGTGGGCCTGGTGCGTGCCGCCGGCGTCCCAACGGTCCGAGAACTTGCCCTTCGCAATCCTTCGCGTCTGGCGCAGAATATGAAAGAAGTGAACATCAAGCGCAAAATCGTGCGCGTGCTCCCTTCAGAGAAGTCGGTCGAGCAACTGATCGCCAGGGCGCGCAAGCTTCAGCCCAAGATTACCTATTGACCGGGATCACCTCTCGGGGCTGAGAGGGCGACCTTGCGCGCGGCTCCGGGAGCACCTCGCGTCTTGACTCGCCTGCGGCGACCGCGCAAAGCGACCGCATGATCACGACCTCGTCCAGAACCGCCCCCGCGGCCACCTCGGCAGATCATCGGAATTGGCCGGCACTGTTGTCCGGGCCGTCTCCGGCCGTCATGGCGGTCCTCAATATCACGCCGGATTCATTCTCGGACGGCGGTCGATTCATCGCGCCCGAAAGCGCGCTCGCACAGGCCCGGCGCATGATCGCCGAAGGCGCCGACATCATCGACATCGGCGCCGAATCCACCCGTCCCTACGGCGCGGAGCCGATCTCCGTTGACGAAGAGTTGAAGCGCTTGCAGCCGATCCTGGCTGACGTCGTTTCCCTCGGTATTCCCATCTCCATCGACAGCATGAAATCGGCGGTTGTCGCCTGGGCGCTCGACGCGGGCGCGACGATCGCCAATGACGTCTGGGGCCTGCAGCACGACCCTGGCATGGCGAGGCTGCTGGCGGCGCGGAATTGCCCGGTGGTCATCATGCACAACCGTGATCATGCCGATGCCGGCATCGACATCATGGAGGATATATCCGCATTCTTTGCCCGCTCGCTCGACATTGCCGCGAAGGCCGGCATTTCGCGCGAAAATATCGTGCTCGACCCGGGCATCGGCTTCGGCAAGACGCCCGAGCAGAGCATGACGGCGATCGCCCGGCTGGATCAACTCGGCACTTTCGGCCTGCCGCTATTGGTCGGCGCGTCGCGAAAGCGCTTTATCAGCACGGTCACGCCTTCCGAGCCACATCAACGGCTCGGTGGCTCAATCGCCGCGCATCTGATAGCAGCAAGGGCCGGCGCGCGGATCATTCGGACCCACGATGTATCCGAAACCGTGCAAGCATTGCGTGTGGCCACAGCGATTTGGAACAGGGAATGAGCGACACAATCTTCATTACCGGGGTCGTGATCCACGCCCGCCACGGCGTCATGGATCATGAGACCGAGGTCGGGCAGCGTTTCGTCATTGATCTTGAGCTTTCCATCGATCTGTCGGACTCCTCGCGCACCGATCGCTTGGCCGACACCGTGTCCTATTCCAACGTCGTCGCCACCGCGACCGCGGCCTTCAAGAACGACAATTACAAGTTGCTGGAACGCGCGGCAGGCGCCGTCGCCGATGCGATCTTGGCCGCATTTCCGAAAGTGAGCGCCCTCAAGGTCACCGTTCACAAGCCGCACGCGCCGATCGCCGCGATCTTCGACGACGTGGGCGTGGTCCTGACACGTACCCGGCAATCTTAATGGCTCGCGCCTTGATCGCGCTCGGCGGCAATGTCGGCGACGTCCGCGCGACCTTCCGGAAAGCGATCGCCAACATTTGCGGCATGACGCAAGCCGCTCTCCTGGCACGGTCCTCCGACTATGCCACCCCGCCCTGGGGCGATGGGCAGCAGGCGACCTTTGTCAATGCCTGCATCGAGATCGATACCAGCCTCGATCCCCATGCACTCTTGTTCACGCTACAGAAGATCGAGACGAAATTCGGCCGCGACCGCACGCAGGAAAGACGCTGGGGACCGCGCACGCTGGACCTCGATCTGATCGCCTATGACGACGTCTCGATGCAAAAGCCGGAACTGACGCTGCCGCACCCCCGTTTGTTCGAACGCGCTTTCGTGCTGGTGCCGCTGGCCGAGATCGCGCCAAGCCGCATGATCGCCGGACGCAGTGTCGCATCCGCGCTGGCTCAGCTTTCCACCGAGGGCATCGAGCGCCTGCCAGACCTCGCTTGAACCCGTTCGGGTCGGATTTCTTGCGCTTCGCGACAGCCAGGGTCCGTTCACCCTGTCCTTTCAATGCCAAAACAACCGTTTGGCTTGGCGGGCGGCTCGTGGCAATTTCGGCTCTCAATAACTGTGCTCGGAGCGAGCCTTTCGGACATGGCTGATGTAACCGACGACCTGCGGCTTGCAGCGGATTTCGCGCCCGCGACCTATGACGACTGGCGCAAGCTCGTCGACGGCGTGCTGAAGGGCGCGCCGTTCGAGAAGCTGGTCGGCAAGACCACCGACGGATTGCGGATCGAACCGATCTATCGGCGCGTCCAAAATACCGTCCCGATTGCCGCCAGGCCTCCGGCCGCGCCCTGGCAAATCATGCAGCGCATTGATCATCCCGACGCGGCGGCGGCCAACGCGCAGGCCATCCACGACCTTGAGAACGGCGCGACCGGCCTGACGCTGGTTTTCGCGGGCGCCAATGGCGCCTACGGCTTTGGCCTCGATCCAACGGCGATCGAGAAGGTTCTCGATGGCGTCTTTATCGATGCCGGCATAGCAATCGACCTTCAGGTCGGCCCGCAGTCGCGCATGGCGGCAATTCATCTGGCCGAATATACGCAGCGCAAGGGCATCGATCCTGCGGCATGCGACATTCGCTTCGGCCTCGACCCGATCGGTGCCTGCGCGGTCTGGGGCTCCAGCCCTTATGCCTGGGCCGAAATCGTGCCCGCGGTCACCGGCGCGATCAAAGGCCTCGTGGGGATGGGCTTCAAAGGTCCGTTTGCGGTCGCCGATGGACGGGTAGTCCACGATGCCGGCGGATCGGAAGCGCAAGAACTGGCGTTCGTGCTGGCGTCCCAAGTTGCCTATCTGCGCGCGATCGAGGGGACGGGCGTGGCGCTGGAACAGGCGCGGACCATGGTTTATGCGCGGCTTTCGGCTGATGCCGACCAGTTCCTGACCATGGCGAAATTTCGCGCGCTGCGTCTGCTATGGGCGCGCATCGAACAGGCCTGCGGCCTCGAGCCAAAGCCGTTGTTTATTGCCGCGGACACTGCGTGGCGAATGCTCACCCAGCGCGACCCCTACGTGAACATGCTGCGGGCGACGATAGCGACGTTTTCGGCGGGGCTAGGCGGCGCCAACAGCATCAACGTGTTGCCACACACCCTCGCATTGGGATTGCCCGACCCGTTCGCGCGGCGCGTAGCGCGCAACACGCAACTGATCCTTTTGGAAGAATCCAATCTTGCGAAAGTATCCGATCCCGCCGCGGGTTCCGGCGGTGTCGAAGCGCTGACGCAGGGGCTTTGCGAAGCTGCCTGGAAACTGTTTCAGGAAACTGAAAGAGCGAGCGGCGTGTTCGCGGCCCTTGAACAGAACCTGATTCAGCGCAAGGTCTTGGCGACGCGCGCGGCGCGCGAAGCCGACATCGCCAGGCGCAAGACAGTGCTCACCGGCGCCAGCGAGTATCCCAATCTCGGCGAGGCTGAGATTGCGGTGCTGGATGCGAAGCCGGTTGTGCTTGCACCCTATGGCGAGGCCAAATTCAAGTTCGACGCGTTGCCGCCGATGCGGCTCGCGGTACCGTTCGAATGCCTGCGCGACCGGTCGGATCAAATCCTCAAAGCGAGAGGAACGCGGCCGAAGGCTTTTCTCGCCAACCTCGGCACGCCTGCCGACTTCACCGCGCGAGCAACATTCGCGAAGAGCTTTTTTGAGACCGGCGGGATCGAGGCCATCGCCTCGGAAGGAATCACCGATCCGGCGGCACTCTCCGCAGCCTTCACGGCCTCGGGCGCCGGGCTCGCCTGCCTGTGCTCGTCCGACAAGGTCTATGCCGAAAAGGCAACGGCCGCCGCGAAGGCACTTCAAGCGGCGAGCGCAAGGCATATCTATCTGGCAGGGCGAGCGGGAGAGCAGGAAGCCACCCTCCGCGCCGCCGGTGTCAAGGATTTCATCTTTGCCGGCTGCGATGCGTTAACCGTTCTGCAGGAAGCCTATCGGCTGGTGGAGACAAGATGACCACGGCTGCGAAACCCGTTCTGACCGGCGGCTGCCAATGCGGCGCCATTCGCTTTGCGCTGTCGGCGCCACCCCAGAAAGTGAGCATCTGCCACTGCCGGATGTGCCAGAAAGCCTCCGGCGCGCCATTCGCCTCCTTCGCCGAAATCGAAAAGAGCGATTTCACCTGGACCCGCGGCAAGCCGGCCGCGTTCCGCTCTTCCTCGATCGCCGAACGTGACTATTGCAAGGATTGCGGAACCCCGCTCAGCTTCCGCCGCATCGACGGCCCTCGAATCGAGATCATGACAGGCACATTTGACCGGCCGGATCGCGTGGTGCCGATCCGGCAGTACGGCACTGAATCCCGGCTCGGCTGGGTGGTGGCGATCGCCAATTTGCCGAGCCAGACCACGCTGCAGAATTATGGCTCCGAGAAGCTTGGCGGCATCGTCAGCCACCAGCATCCCGACCATGATTAGCGATAGCGACCCCCGCGAGGTGGCTGTAATATGATAACAACAATGAGCCGCATACCGAACTTTGCGAATATCGCTCTTGAAAAAGCCATCGGCGTACAAACGTCTGGCAATGTCGAATCTTGGCTCACACCGGAGGGAATTCCGGTCAAATCGAGCTACGCGGAAAGCGATCTCGCCGGCATCGATTTCCTCGAGACCTGGCCCGGCATCGCGCCCTATCTGCGCGGCCCCTACCCCACGATGTATGTGAACCAGCCCTGGACGGTCCGGCAATATGCCGGCTTCTCCACGGCCGAAGACTCCAATGCGTTCTACCGCCGCAACCTCGCCGCCGGGCAAAAAGGTCTCTCCGTCGCCTTCGATCTCGCCACCCATCGCGGTTACGATTCGGATCACCCGCGCGTGACAGGTGACGTCGGCATGGCAGGCGTCGCGATCGATTCGATCTACGACATGCGCACGCTGTTTTCGGGCATACCGCTCGACCAGATGAGCGTGTCAATGACCATGAACGGCGCGGTGTTGCCGATCCTCGCGCTGTTCGTCGCGGCGGCCGAGGAACAGGGCGTGCCGCCGGAAAAACTCTCTGGCACCATTCAGAACGACATTCTCAAAGAGTTCATGGTGCGCAACACCTATATCTATCCGCCCACGCCCTCGATGCGGATCATCTCGGATATCTTTGCCTACACCTCGCAAAAAATGCCGAAATACAACTCGATTTCCATTTCCGGCTATCACATGCAGGAAGCCGGCGCGACGCAGGACCTCGAGCTCGCCTATACGCTCGCGGACGGCGTGGAATATCTGCGCGCCGGGCTGAAGGCCGGCCTCGACGTCGACCGTTTCGCGCCGAGACTTTCGTTCTTCTGGGCGATCGGCATGAACTTCTTCATGGAAGTCGCCAAGATGCGCGCGGCGCGCCTGCTGTGGGCCAAGCTCCTGAGCCAGTTCAACCCCAGGGATCCGCGTTCGCTTTCCTTGCGCACGCATTGCCAGACTTCGGGCTGGTCGCTGACGGCGCAGGATGTCTTCAACAATGTGATGCGCACCACGATCGAGGCGATGGCCGCAACGCAAGGCCACACCCAGTCGCTCCACACCAACGCGCTCGACGAGGCGTTGGCGCTGCCGACCGATTTCTCCGCACGGATCGCCCGCAACACGCAATTGTTCCTGCAGCAGGAGAGCGGCACTACCCGCATTATCGATCCCTGGGGTGGCTCGTATTACGTCGAGCGGCTCACCCGCGATCTCGCGGCGAAAGCCTGGGACCATATTCAGGAGGTCGAGGAACTTGGCGGCATGGCGAAAGCCATCGAGGCCGGCATCCCGAAACTGCGGATCGAGGAGGCTTCCGCCAAGACCCAGGCGCGGATCGACGCCGGCAAGCAGGCGGTGATCGGGGTCAACAAGTTCAAGCCGGTCAACGAGACACCGATCGATATCCTCAAAGTGGACAATTCCAACGTCCGGCGCCTGCAGATCGACAAGCTGAAGCGGCTTCGGCACGAGCGCAATCAGAAGGACGTCGACGATGCGCTTGCGGCACTGACGCGTAGCGCGGGCGACGGCAATGGCAACCTTCTGGCGCTCGCGATCGACGCCGCGCGCGCCAAGGCCACCGTCGGCGAAATTTCCGACGCGATGGAAAAGGTGTTCGGGCGCCACCGCGCCGAAATCAAATCCATCACCGGCGTCTACAAGCGGGAGGCGTCCACCATGTCCAACCGGGTCGAAAAGGTACAGGCGCTGATCGACGCGTTCGAGGAAGCCGAAGGGCGCCGCCCGCGCATTCTCGTCGCCAAGATCGGCCAGGACGGTCACGACCGCGGCCAGAAGGTCATTGCTTCCGCCTTTGCCGATGTCGGTTTCGACGTCGACATCGGCCCCCTGTTTGCGACTGCCGATGAGGCGGCGCGGCAGGCGGTCGAAAACGACGTGCATATTCTGGGCGTGTCGTCGCTGGCGGCGGCACATCTAACCGCAGTGCCGGAACTGAAGGCCGCGCTGAAGAAGCAGGGCCGCGAGGACATCATGATCATCGTCGGTGGCGTGGTGCCGCCGCAGGATTACGACGCACTCTATCAGGCCGGCGCCGAGGCGATCTTCCCGCCGGGCACCGTGATCGCGGACGCGGCCGAAGAACTGATCCACAAGCTCAATGCCCGGCTCGGCCATAGCGAGGCGGCGGCGTGATGCTTTCCCTCGCCCACCACGCTCTGCCGTTGTAAATTACGGTATGAGTTTGTCGAAAAATACCCCAGTCGACATCAAGGTACTCACGAAACAGCTCCGCGCCGGCCACCACGCCGCGCTGGCGCGCGCAATTACGCTGATCGAAAGCCGGCGCGGCGATCACCAGGCGGCGGCGCGCGATCTGGTGCAGGCCTTGCTGCCGGAAACCGGCAAGGCCATACGGGTCGGCATCACCGGTTCGCCCGGCGTCGGCAAATCCACCACCATCGATGCACTCGGGATGTTCCTGATCGAGCGCGGCCACAAGGTCGCGGTGCTGGCGGTGGACCCCTCTTCCGCACGCACCGGCGGATCTATCCTCGGTGACAAGACCCGGATGGCGCGGTTGTCGGCTTCCGACCGCGCCTATATCCGGCCCTCGCCGGCCTCCGGCACGCTCGGCGGCGTCGCCGCAAAAACGCGTGAGGCGATGTTGCTGTGCGAGGCCGCCGGCTTCGACGTCGTGCTGGTGGAAACCGTCGGCATCGGGCAATCCGAAACCGCGGTCTGCGACATGACTGATTTTTTCCTGGCGCTGATGCTGCCCGGTGCCGGCGACGAACTGCAGGGCATCAAAAAGGGTTTGGTCGAACTTGCCGACATGATCGCGATCAACAAGGCCGACGGCGACAACATCAAGCGCGCCAATCTTGCGGCAGGTGAATACCGTGGCGCGCTGCATATTCTCACCCCGCGCTCGGCGCACTGGCATCCTCCGGTCGTGACCTATTCGGCCTTGACTGGCACGGGCATCGACATGCTGTGGCAAAAAATTCTCGAGCACCGCAAGGCGATGAACGCGTCGGGCGAATTCGCGGCGCGGCGTAGAGAGCAGCAGGTGAAATGGATGTGGTCGATGCTGGAGCAGCGGATGATGACGCGGCTGCGCGCCGACGCCGCGACCCGCGCCAAAGTGAAAAAGATCGAGGCCGAAGTGGCCTGCGGCCGCGTCACGCCCGCACTGGCCGCAGAGCAGATCGCGGATATGTTGAAGTGAGATGAGCGGAAGACTGCGCATTCTCATCACCGGCTTCGGCCCGTTTCCCGGCGCGCCGTTCAATCCGACCGAGCCGTTGGTCGCGCGGCTGTTGCGGCTGCGCCGCCCCGCTTTCAGCGACGTCGAACTGTCCGGGCATATTTTCCCGGTCACCTACAGGGACGTCGATCGCCAACTGCCCGGTTTGCTCGCCACCTATCGCCCGCATGCGTTGTTGATGTTTGGCCTCGCGTCCCGCACGCGATACGTCCGGATCGAGACCCGCGCCCGCAACGCCGTCACCACGCTGTGGCCAGACGCCGATCATAGCCGGGTGCGCAAGGGATCAATATCGCGCGGCGCGGATGCCCTGATGTTCGGTCGGCATACCGCCAGACTTCTGCGCGCGGCACTCGCCACCGGCATCGACGCCCGCTGCCTCGCGCAACGCCGGAAGTTATCTCTGCAACTATCTGAGCTGGCGGGCGATCGAGGCAACTTGCGGCGACAACGGCCCTCGCCTCGCCGCCTTTGTGCACATCCCGCTGCTCACGCGCGAGGCGACTTTCCGACGCAAGGGCGCGCCGCCCCGCATCACGCTGGAAGAACTGGTCGATGCCGGCGAAGCCATGCTGCTCGAAATGGCGATGCTGACGAGGCCAGCCGTCAGAAATTCTACGCTCTGAGCGCCATTAACCCTACCCCAACAATCACCGCCCTCTCCCGCGGCGCTCACCCTGCTGCGCCCCATTTTTGCGCTAGGTATGAGAGCGCGAACGCAGCCGCGCGCATGCGCGAGGGTCACGCGATTATGGACTTTAGTCGCCGCCATCTCCTGGGAGCATCCGTCGCCGGGGCGGCAGGCGCGCTTGCGATGTCGCCGCATGCAGCGCGCGCGGCGCCATTCGTCTCCTTGCTCGGGCGCGACGCCACGCAATATGGCGTCCGTCCGGGCAGTCCCGACGACCAGACCAAGGTGTTGCAGCGCGCGATCGACGAAGCCGCGCGTGCGCAATTTCCCTTAGCGCTGCCACCCGGCGTCTATCGTACCTCGATGCTCCGCCTGCAGAACGGCACGCAACTTGTCGGCGTGCGCGGCGCGACCCGGTTCGTCTTCAACGGTGGGGCGTCGATGCTCTCCGGCGAAGGCGCAAGCAGCATCAGCCTCGTCAACATCACCCTCGACGGCGGCGGCATTCCGCTGCCGACCCGGCGCGGCCTCGTGCATTGCCTCGGTGGCCGCGACATCCGCATCAACGATTGCGAGATCACCGACAGCGGCGGCAACGGCATCTGGCTGGAGAACGTCTCCGGCGACATTAGCGGCAACATTATCACCAAGTCCGCCGCGACGGCGATCGTGTCGTTCGATGCGCTGGGCTTGCAGGTCGCGCGCAACACGATCCTGGGCACCAACGACAACGGCATCGAAATCCTGCGCACGGCAATCGGCGACGATGGCACGCTGGTCGCGGATAACCGCATCGAGGACATCAAGGCCGGCCCCGGCGGTTCCGGCCAATACGGCAACGCCATCAACGCATTTCGCGCCGGCAATGTGATTGTGCGGGGAAACCGCATCCGCAACTGCGACTACTCGGCGGTGCGCGGCAATTCGGCCTCCAACATTCAGATCACCGGCAACAGCGTCAGCGATGTCCGCGAAGTGGCGCTGTATTCGGAGTTTTCGTTCGAAGGCGCCGTAATCGCCAACAACACCGTCGACGGTGCGGCGCTCGGCGTTTCCGTCTGCAATTTCAACGAAGGCGGACGGCTTGCGGTCGTGCAAGGCAACATTATCCGCAACCTCTTGCCGAAGCGTCCCATCGGGACCGCGCCGGATGATGATGGCGGCATCGGCATCTATGTCGAGGCCGACACCACCGTTTCAGGCAATGTCATCGAGAATGCGCCCTCGTTCGGGATCGTGGCCGGATGGGGCAAATATCTGCGTGACGTCGTGATCTCGGACAATGTGATCCGCAATGCCTTTGTCGGCGTCGGTGTGTCGGTGTCGCCGGGCGCGGGCACCGCGCTCGTCAACAACAATGTGATTTCGGAAGCGCCACGTGGGGCCGTGGTCGGGCTCGATCACGCCCGCCCCATCACACCGGATCTATCCGCCGAAGGCGCCCAGCGCTTTGCTCAGGTGGTGGTGGGGACGAATGCGGTGCGAAGATAATTCCTAAAACGTGTTGCGCAGCAGCGGGTAGCGCTCCACGATCGCCGCAAGCCTCTGCATCAGTTCGGTCGTACCCTCATCGATCGCCGGCCCGGAGAACGCTTCCTCCACACCAACAGGCTTGGCTTCGGGAACGAGCGAATTTTCAAGCGGCTCCCGCACCGAAATGTCCACGGACCGCGGCAAGCGAACCCGATCGCGCCAGATCTCGCCGCGCGGCAACGCCGCCTTGGGACGACCAAGCCAGGACACGTCGATGTCCCTGTTGTCGCGGGACGCCTCGCGTGACAAGAGATCGCGCCAGGCCTCCAACGCGGCCTTGGCTTCCCGAATATTCTCCAGAAAGCCGCTTCGCTGTGAAAGCGGCGCCAACGCCCGGTCTCGAACAATTCGGTGAGATAATCGAGCCGCTGCTCGGCGAGCGCGCACCAGCGCGCGAGGATGTCGCGGCCACCCGTGTCGTCCAGTTGATGTGTCATGACCCTGCCCGCAAGAAAAAGACGGACGCGGACGCAACTGGAACGAATCGGCCAAACGTGACGAATATATTTTGTGGAAAACCTTAACAAAGTCTAGCGAGTCACCCATGGCGCGGGCGGCCGCTCGCGCAGCCCCCTGGCTCTTGCGGGTTTTGAAGGGTTCACGCTCGGCAACGGGCCAGAATCATTACTACTATTGATTGTATGCGTGATTGTCATCGCCTTCAAAGAGACGCTTCACGAAAATATCTCCCCAAAACGAAAGACCCGTCCGGGGGGACAACCGGACGGGTCAAGCCATATGGGCGCTTGGGGTGGATGGGCGCTCGCGCCGAATATAGCCTCGATGGGGAGGGATTACCGCTCCCACATGTATTGGTCGCAGGTGGCCGGCCGAACGTTCAAAGGCCGGTTGAGAAATTTTTAACTTTACGGCCCCGTCGGCTTGGACCGAACTACCGTCCCGCCGGCTTGATTTCGCCCGTTGCGGGCTTGATTTCGCCGCTGGATGGCTTGTCCGAAGCGACGACAGCGGGCTGTGGGTTCAAGGCCCTCGCGGTGGAGGTATCTTTGCTATCGGACACCTCCTTGGCGGCCGGTTTGTCCGAGACCTCGGCGATCGGCACTGATGGGGGCGAGACGGCCGTGACCGCGGCAAAGGCATCGGCTTCACCGGCACCGAACTGATCGTCCGGGCCTGGCGGCCCCAGGTCGCGAGCGGTCTTCATCAGAATTGCCCGTAATTGATCCGGCCTCAACGTCGGATCGCGTTCCAGCATCAGGGCGGCGAGACCGCTGATATAGGCCGCCGAAAACGAGGTGCCGGAGGTCATCTGATATTTTTCGTCGGGTGCCGGGAGGAAAATTTCGACGCCCGGCGCCGAGATCGCGATGTAGCCGCCCCGGTTCGATGCAGCAAACAGCTTGTCCTGGGCATCGGTGGCGCTGACCGCGATCACATTCGTGTAAGCCGCTGGATAGAGCGGCGGCGACTTCGGTCCGGCATTGCCAGCGGCCGCCACCAACACGACGCCCTTGGCGGCGAGTGCCGCCAGACCGCGTTCGATCAGCGAATCTTTCGGACCGGCGAAGCTCATATTGACAATCTGGGCGCCGTGCGCCGCCGCGTAGTCCAGCCCTTTCAGGATCACGTAAGACGTGCTTTCCGCGCCCTTCGGGGCCGCGCCGAAAGCGCGCACCGCCAAAATCCGTGCCGCGGGCGCGCCCCCCATTAGCCGCGCGTGCGACACGATTGCGCCGGCTACCCCGGTGCCGTGAACGTGCGGACCTTCCTTGCTTCCGAGGGCATCGAAGGCGGCGATCATCGCGCCGGCGAATTCGGGATGTTTGAGATCAATACCGGAATCGATCACCGCGATGGTGACGTTGGCGCCACGGGCGAGCATGTGCGCCTGGGGCAAGCGAAGTTTCGCGTTCGCATATTGCGCCGGATCGCCTTCGGTCAATTCGGCGTTCTGATCCTGCAGGACATAACGAAAGTTCGGCTGAACCGAACGAAAATTGTTGTCAGCACGCAGTTCGCGGCTCGCGGCCTCCACCGTCTTGCGGCCGGTGATGCGAAATAGGCCGATTGTGGCGCCGAGAAGCGGAAAATTCTGCGAACTCCAGACGCGTCAGGCCATGGCGACGCGCCAATGCGTCGGCTTGCGCATCCGACAGCGAGCCATTGATTTCGGCCACGATGTCATTGGGACGAGAGTTGAGCGAGGCGGAAAGCGCATCGCGGCGCGAATCGCTGCCATTGTTCTTGCCGGACTTGTTGCCGCCGACATCGGTCGAGGTGACCGGCTGGCCCGAACACTCACCGCTGCTTGTGCGATAGGCGGCGTCGCAGGGAGGACGAATCCGCAAGCTATTGTTGTTGCCAGCACCCGTCACCGCTCTGCCGGCGATATTGGGATCTATCCGCGGCACCACCGTGGGGTTGAAGCTCGGAATCCGCGACGGAACGTTGATGCTTGGCGAGCGCATGATGTTTTGCGCGTGAGCTACCGAACTGCCGAGACCGGCAAACGACAATAGCGTGGCCAACAAGGCCAATGCCACACGCCGCATCTTCATCCGCCAGTCGGCACCACTATGGATCATGAAATCTCGAGTCCAGGGATTTGGCACAGATGCGGCAAAAACGGCAGGATTGGCGATTTCGATGCGCACGCCATTGCACGGGATCATGAAAGCCGCGGCCTTACGGCGCCGCAACCGCAAGGCCGACAATCTTCTCGTTTTGCAACCTGCTCAACAGGCCGGCGACTTCATCCTTGCTCATGGCCCCGTTGCCGAACTGAAGCCGAAACATGCCGCCCTTGGGTCCGTCGACGATCGAGGCCTGATATTTATCGAGCAGTGCGGTGATGTCGGCGACGCGGGCATCCGGAGAAAACCGCACCAGCGCGCGCGGCAGCCTGGCGGCTCCGAGTTCGCGGGTGATCGGTTCATTGGTGCTCAAGGAGGCGGTCTCGAACGAGGCCGGCCGGTTGTTCATCAGCACGACGCCGATCACGCCGGCCTGCAACAACAAGACGAGTGCGCCAAGGCTGGCCGACCAGGCCAAGGTCCGTGGCGAGAGCGTGGCGAAAAAACCGGCGAACCGGGCTGCAACATTCAGCGAGGTCTGCTGGCTTCGCGCCGGCTCCGCGTCGATCGCTGCGAATAATTTTTGCATGGCGCGCGCGGACGGCGCACCGAGACTCTCGTTAAGATGAATGGTTTCGGCGTATTCTTCCCGGATCACCGCGTATTGCCGGGCAAGTGCGGAATCGCGGACAAGCGCTTCGTCGACCTTACGGGAATCGCGTGCATTCAAGGTGCCGGCCGCATGCCAAGGCAACAGCATTTCGATTTCACTGGGCTCTTGCTCCAGCATTTTCTTGCTCGTTGCCATCATGGCCAGCCTCGTTCCACGCCGGCTGCCTTCAGCAGTTCGGCCAGTTTCTTGCGTGCATAGAACAGGCGCGTCTTTACGGTATTCTCCGGTATGCCGACGATCTCTGCCACCTCTTCCACGGACTTCTCGTGGTAGTAGACGAGATCGACAATCTCCCGATGATCCGCCGTAAGTGCGGTCAAGCACTTGCGCAACACGTCGCTCGTATCCTTTTTCTGCGCCGCCACTTCAGGATCGTCGGACGTGTCCTCGATCGCGTTGGCGTCCTCATCGTCCAGTTCGGCATCCTTCCTGCGGCGCAGCGCGGAAAGGGCCTTGAATCGTGTAATCGCCAATAGCCAGGTTGAAACGGCGGATCGGCCTTCGAATTTGCCGGCCTGACGCCACACATCAAGAAAGACCTCGCTGATGAGATCTTCCGCGATCTGTTCATCCCGAACGAGCCGCAACCCGAAGCGGAACACCCTGACATGGTGCCTTCCGTACAGCACCTGCATGGCGAGCCGGTCGCCTTGGGCGATCCGAGCGATCAGGACATCGTCCGTAGCCGCCTGTGTCGCACTCAATGGCCGTCTCGCAAGGTTGGTCGGATTGGGGTGGGGGGTGGTTCGATCCGAAAGGCAAGATTTTTCAAATTATAGCAATAGCCGGATTGGAACTGTGATGTACCGCACAGTTGGCGCTTGTCGCCCCGCCTTCGATAGGGGGACGCCGCAGGTAGTCGCTTCCAGAGGTACCATAGTAGAGAACGACCTTCCGCCCGCCGCGCCCGACCGCCCTTAGCTCTTGCGCGCAACTGTACCAAGAGTTGGCGCCCAAATCAGCTTTCGGATTGAGGCCAACGCTGGCGCGTGAAGCGAATAAGCCCTCCGCGGAGCGACACTTGGTGGCCAATTTCCATAGCCGAACAAGGGCTAAGCCGCCCGGAAGCGCCGAAGATTTGGCCGGAAAGATACCAAACCTAAAGGCTTTACCTCTTAGATTTTTCGAGCTTGTTCCACCAATGGCGAGATTATGGGCACCGCTGCGTCGCCTCTCCTCAATCCGGTTGCGGACCGTTCCGAAGGCGCTGGTCGCCAACTGACGGCGGAGTCGCTTTCGCGCCGCGCGCGGCAGCGACGTCAGATTCAGGGGATGATCGGCGTCAGCTATGTCATCGATGCCTTCATCCTGCTGATCTTTGCGCGCGCCGGCACGATCCCGGCGAGCATCGGCCCGGCCTATGCCACATGCGGCTTGTTCAGCATTGCCTTCTTCATTGCGCTGTCGGAATCGGGTTTCACCGAGCGTTTCAAGGATCACTATTTCGTCACGCCGCAAGCGCTAACCAGCATGACCATCATGCTCGCCTTCACTTATATCGCGCCGGAAGTCGGTGTGATGTTTCTGTGCACCCTGTTCATCGTTTTCAGCTTCAGTTCGCTGCGTTCAACACCGGTGCAGACGGCAATCGTCTGGACCGCCATGGCATTCGGTCTGGCCGGGCTGTTTCTGCTGACCGACAAGCCGATCTCGATACCGCACGAAACCTATATCGAGCGCTTCGCGACGATGTCGGTGTTCATCCTGACCATCGGACGTTGCATGTTTCTCGGGATATTCTCAAGTTCGATGCGTGAATCGCTTTACAAGAGCAGCCTGGCCCTCAAGGAGGCCTACAAGCGCATCGAAGAGCTTGCCGAACTCGACGAATTGACCGGTTCGTTCAACCGTCGCTGCATCATGCGGATCCTGGATGAGGAAATCTCGCGCTCTCGTCGCGCCAGGGGACACTGTTCGATCGCGCTGATCGATCTCGATTGGTTCAAGCGCATCAACGATACCTACGGCCATCCGACCGGCGACGAGGTGCTGAGGACATTCGCTATCAGCGTTTTTGCCAACATCCGCAACATCGACCGCTTCGGCCGGTGCGGCGGCGAGGAATTCCTACTGGTGCTTCCCGACACGCCTCTGGACACTGCCTCGCGCGTCCTGGACCGGTTGCGGGCGATCATAGCCGATTTGGACTGGAGCGCATTCTCTCCCGGCATGCGGGTAACGATCTCGGCGGGCGTCGCAACGCTCGGACCGGACGAAACGCCGGACACATTTCTCGCGCGCGCCGACAGCGCGCTTTATGAAGCCAAGGCACGGGGACGCAACCGCATCGCCAGCGCCTGATCCGATCATCAATTTTTCGAGGACGAAGAAGCCGTCGCCGGCTATTGCGCCATTTACTCCAGGACAAAGTCATGAGTTCCAAATCCACCGCCACTTCTGAAAGCCTGCTCGACGAACTACAGGCCACGCTCGCGCATGGAACCGTTGCACGCCGGGTCGAAACACTGCGCCGCGTCACCGATCTCTTCATCAACGGCGCGGTTGACTTCTCGGACGACCAGATCGCGCTGTTCGACGACGTCTTCCAGTGCTTGATGCATCACATCGAGAACTCTGCCAAGGCACTGCTCTCCAACCGGCTGGCTCCGGTCGATCGTGCGCCGCCGCTGACAATCCGGGCGCTGGCATTCGACGATGTGATCGAGGTGGCGGCACCGGTGCTGTCCCAATCACAGCAACTCGACGACGAAACGCTGATCGAAACCGCCCGCAACAAAAGCCAGGCGCATCTGATGGCGATTTCGACGCGCAAGGTGCTCAGCGGCGCGGTCACCGACGTGTTGGTGCTGCGAGGCAATGATGAGGTGATCCACAGCACCGTCAATAATCCGGGCGCGGAATTCTCCGAGCGCGGCTTCACCCGGCTGGTCAACCGTGCCGAGGGGGATGACGACCTCGCGACCTGCATCGGCCTGCGACCCACGATTCCACGGCACCTCTATCTGAAACTGCTCGCAAAGGCCTCGGCGACGGTGCGGGCGCGGCTCGAAGCCGCCAATCCGCCCTTGGCCAAGGAGGTATCGACCGCGGTACGGGAGGCGACACGGTTGGCACGTTCGGCGCCGTCGGCCATTACCGAGGAAACCGTGATCGCGCATGCGCTCGTCAAATCGCTGTACGAGGACGGCAGGCTCGACGAGCATCAGGTGGCGGCGTTCGCCGAAGCCGGCAAATTCGATGAGGCCAATGCTGCCGTCGCTGCACTTGCCAACGTGTCGGTGTCGATTGCCGAGAATATGATGGTCGAAACGCGCGCGGAGGGCGTGATGATCCTGGCCAAGATTTCGGGCATGTCCTGGTCGACAGTCAGGGCGATCATCAACATGCGCGACAAGCTCGCGGGTAAAGAGCCGTCGGATCTCGATGCCTGCAAGGCGACCTACGAGCGGCTCAGGCCCTCGACCGCGCAGCAGGTGCTTCGCTTCCATCGCATGCAGCAGATGTCGGCGCCAGCTCCCGCGGCGTGAGCGGTTGCCTCGACCTCCACGCCGAGCGTAATGCACCTTGCGCGAATTCTGGCTGCGTAGTTGCCGCTAATACCTGAGCACTTTTGCGCCCACCAGCGCGCCGAGGCCAGCCACGAGAGCGGAGGCGATCGTGTACCACGTCGCCACGAACAGCGGTAAATCGTCGGTACAGTGCGAGGCGTACAAGGTTGCCGCCAGTCCGGCCGACAACAGTCCGGCGATGGCGCCGGCGACCGCGGGCCGCGTCGGCGCACCGTGACGCAAGCCGATCAGCGCGCCCGCCAGCAGCGGCAGCGACATCAGCGGAATAGCCGTCATGCAGATCCGCGAATTATTGCCGATCAGACGTACCATCATCGGCGCTCTTTGCGGCATCATCATCTCGCTTGCGATTCCGGCAGCGAGAATGCCGGCCGGGATCAGCAGCAACCACCACCAGCCCTTCAGCGACACTTCCGGCCGCGACAAATGCAGGCTCACCGCGATCGCCGCGATCGCCATCGCCAGCGTCACGACGAACTTCAGGTCGAAAAACGGGTTACGCATCGCCGTCATGACATCCGGGCGAACGCCGAGCTCCGACAGGAACATCGCCAGCGAGATCGGCGCGGCAGCCAGCAACCCCAGCGCCAGCACCAATCCGACCGGACGGGCGCGGTGCATATTGTCGGCGGCCAGTGTACGAATGAGCTGCTCGGTTTCCATTCTCATTGTTCCCGCAATTTGGCGGTGAGACTGGCAAGTGCGCGATGGAGCGCCACGCGCACGGCTCCCTCGCTCATCGCGAACTTCGCAGCCGTATCCCTGATCGAGGCACTTTCGACCGCGATCGACTGCAGCACGTCACGCTGGCGAGGAGGGAGAGACTGGAGCTGGGCTGCGATCTCGCTCGCAGAGACGGTCTCCGCGACGAACTCATCAGGAATGGTTTCGGCGAAATCGTCGATGTTGACGAAAACCCTGCGGCCGCGTCGGCGCAGTGAATCGATCAGTTTGTTGCGTGCGATCGCAAACAGCCAGGGCCCGAACGGCGCGTTGGCGTCCCAAGTATGCCGCTTTAGATGCACCGCCAGCAAAATGTCCTGCACGACGTCCTCGGATTGATCAATCGGCTGGCCAGCCCGCGCCAGTCCGCGGCGCGCCCCGGCCCTCAATACCGGCGTGACGGCCTTGAGCAGACGATGATACGCTGCACTATCGCCTGAAATGGCCAGCCGCATCAGGCTGGTCCACTCGTCCTCAGTTTCGCGCACGCGCGCTCCCACCAATCAATTCGGTCGATCTTTCAATTTGTTACGCCGCCGAACATAGATCACGAACTCGTGATAAGGCCCGCTAGCGCTGATATCGCGGCTTCCGGACCGGGACTCGCAGCAAAAAACTACTCGCCGCAAGGCTCTTAACATCGATCCGCCTGTCTCGCACCCGCCCGATTGATCCGAGGTCGTTTGTTGAAGGCCCCTTGAGACCGGGATACCGAGCCCCGCCTCGCCCCGTTTTCGCCCGGACTTGTCCGAAAATTCCCTTTTTTTGCCCCGTTGCCGACATCCCCGGAGGTCTCTTTTCCGCCGGGACTGGCATACGGGGAGATTGCCAAATGATCATCAAACCCAGCGGACGCTCGGCCCTGATTCTCGCAACCGGGCTCTTCGTTTTTTTCGCTGGTCCAGTGCAGGCAGCGACAGCCGCCGACAATTCGACCGCCGACCCAAAACCGCAAAACGCTACTACGACACCGGCAACGCCCCACAAGCACTTCAGGCACGGCTTGCATCACAGGAAAAGCTACGCGCATCGCAAATTCCACAGGGTCGCGCTGAAGGCCACCGCCGACACGAATACCCCGGCAAATGTTGCGGATACCAGCCCGGCCCTATCGAATATTCCGCCATCGGTCGCCAACGCAAACGCGCTATTTGCCTCTCCCGGCATATTGGGCGAGAGCGCCGCGGTGATGACGGCGCGGGCGAGCGAACTCTTGCAGGCGGTGCCGGACAATCCGGCCAACGCGCTTGCCGACGCCGAGCCCCTGCTCGTCGCTGCGGACCAGCTCAACGATGTCGATCGCTCGCTGCGCGAAGGCGGTTCGTCAGCCGCTATTCCGGCCAATCCGCCGCCCGCACCCGTTGCGGCGAGTAACCGCGAAAGCTCGACCTGGGACGAGACCTCCCTGATCGGGAAAATCTTCATTGGGTTCGGCGCACTGCTGACGATGGCGTCGGCCGCGCGGATGTTCATGGCCTGAAGCAGCAGCGCTTTCGACGGTCCACCCCGGGCGGGGCCACTTGAAGCCGATCCCGCCTAGGGGCACATTGCCCATGGCGTAAGGCTGCGGGGTGGATCATGAGCACGTTCGAACACATCATCGTCGAGAGCAAAGGTGCGGTCGGTATCATCACACTTAACCGCCCGAAGATGCTCAATGCGCTCTCCTTTGGAGTGTTTCGCGAAATCGCCGCTGCGGTCGACGATCTGGAGGCTGACGACAAGATTGGCTGCCTCGTGCTCGCGGGCGGCGAGAAGGCGTTTGCCGCGGGCGCCGACATCAAGGAAATGCAGCCGAAGAATTTCATCGACATGTTCGCAAGCGACTTCATCGCGATCCGCGGCGACCGTGTTGCCAACTGCCGCAAGCCGACGATTGCCGCCGTCAGCGGATATGCGCTCGGCGGTGGCTGTGAACTGGCGATGATGTGCGACATCATCATCGCCGCCGACACCGCGAAATTCGGCCAGCCGGAGATCACGCTCGGCACTATTCCGGGCATCGGCGGCACGCAGCGGCTGACGCGCGCGGTGGGCAAATCCAAGGCCATGGATCTGTGCCTCACCGGACGAATGATGGATGCGACGGAAGCGGAGCGATCCGGGTTGGTCAGCCGTATCGTGCCCGCGGACAAGCTGATGGCCGAAGCGCTCGCGATGGCCGAAAAGATCGCCGCGATGTCGGGGCCGGCCGCCGAGATGGCGAAGAGCGCGATCAACCGCGCCTTCGAAACGCCGCTCTCCGAAGGGCTCAACGTCGAACGTGATCTCTTCCACGCGACCTTCGCGCTGGAGGATCGCTCCGAGGGCATGGCGGCGTTCATCGAGAAACGGAAGCCGGTGAACAAGAATAGGTAGACGCCCGCTCCGCGAACCCGCGACAACGATCCGGCTATGCAAACCTGCTTTTGGCGAGCGCCGCACCGACCAGCGCTCGGTAAACGCGCTCCGCCCAGGTCGCAGGCTTCTCAAGCCCGAGCCGAGCCAAACATTCGGCGTCGGCCGCATCCGGATGGCGGGCGAAGCCCTGCCACAATAGTCCAAGCAGCCGCTGCGGTGAGCGTTGGGCGTCCTGCAGTATTTGCAGGGCCGGAATCAGCCGCTGCTCGACATCGGTGAAATCGCTGCCGAAGGGAAATGCGGGCAGCAAGCCGGCCTCGCGGTCAGGCTTTAGCGCCGCCACAATTCGATCCGGATAATTTTCACGAAAGGCGGCAGGAATCTCAAAGTTCGCCGGTAACTTTCCGGCATCCTTGGCCTGCCGCGAAAGCTCGTCCTGAAACCGGGAATCGGCGACCTGAAGCATCGTCGCGATCACGTCGGCATCGGATTTTCCCCTGAGATCGGCGACACCGTATTCGGTCACGACGATATCGCGCAGGTGCCGCGGAATCGTCTCATGGCCGTAACTCCAGCGAATGTTCGACTGCGGCCTGGTGCCCGATTGCCGCGTCGCCTCGAGCGTGAGGATCGAGCGTGCGCCCTGCAGAGCGAAGGCTTGTGCCACGAAATTATACTGTCCGCCGACGCCGCTCACGACTTGCCCGTTTTCCAGGCCGTCGGAAATCACGGCGCCCATCAGGGTTGCCATCATCGCGTTGTTGACGAAGCGGGCATCGAGGCGACCGCGGCGCTTTGCCTGTTCGTCGCCGTAGAGTTCATTGGTGAAGGATACCGGCATCATCTGGATGCGCGCGATCTGATCCGGCGTCATTTCGCGTAAGCTGCGGTAAAACGATTTCGGTCCGACGAAAAACGCGCCATGCAGCACGGCCCCATCGACCTCGCGCTTGAGGATGCCGGCCTCGATCAGGCCGAGGAACGCCTCGAACACCATTTCGCTGACGCCATAGAGTCCCTTTTCGAAAGGTCCGGTCTCCAGACCGGCGAGCCGTTCGGCCGAGGGCGTCAAGCGCTTCATTGTCGAATAAAATCGCGTGCTGTCGCGGTGGCGAAGGATCAATCCCTGCGCCAGCGCGTCACCCACCTGCCCGATACCGATCTGCAGCGTGCCGCCGTCGCGAACGAGGCCTGCCGAATGCAGGCCGATGGCGTATTTGGTGTCGCTGATCGGTTCGGCGGGAGGTGCGAAAAGCGGAAAATCCGTCGCGGCACTATCGAGCATCGCGCTGAACTCCTCGCCCGGCAGATCCCCCGCGCCCGGCATGAATGGCAGTTCGGAATTGACCTGCCCGACCAGTTTGAACGACGCGCGGCCCTCGGCGCGCGCGCGCAGGATATCCAGCGTGGTGTCGGTGTTGCAGCTCAGGCTGTAGCGCGCGACACCATCGACGACACGCTTGGCCACCAATTGAGTAACGACGTTCAGCCCGCGCGCCAGCAGATATGACGAAGCATGGGTGTAATTCGCGGAGATGTAATGCTGTTGCGCGAACGGCACGTGCAGCCACCTTCCCGCCAGGAAGAAGAATTCGATCACCTGGACATTGGGCGGCAATGCGTTCGCGCGCAGCGCATCGGCATAGGCAAGATCCGGATAGCCGCCAAACAGACGCTCGATCACCGGCGAAATGAAGCGCCGCTCAAGCGGGTTCGACGGCCGCGGCTTTTCCAGCGTCAGGGCCGAGAAGAAAGTGAGATTGATGCTGCGGTCCGCTGCCGCGCGCGTATAGAGCGCGTTCGCAATATGGTTGGCTTTGCCGAGCCCGAGCGGAAGGCCGACCACCAGATTGGTTCCGACGTCGCGGATGACGTCCTCGGCGATGGCCTCGGGATCGGAAAATAATTTCGGCATATGATTTCCTTGACCGAGGATTGAGGAGCGGGATGCCTGCCGCGCCGAGGAATCGTTACTCCGGATTTGAGGCTATTACACTTCTGGGCTCATCGCGAAGCCGTCCGCCAAGGGCTACAAAGGGTGGATCGTGAAGGTCGATTTTCGCCATTGAGACCATCACAGGCAATCTCCCGGCTAGCCCACTCCGCGCCGGTGCGATAACAGCCTTGTCAACAGCACAAGGTCGGCTCAGGCTGGGAAAAGCCACACGCACCCGTATCTTTTGACGTCACGAGGGGATCACAATGATGAAGTTGTATTACGCACCGGGCACCTGCGCGCTAGCGTCCCACATCGCCCTGGAAGAGGCCGGCGCCGACTATTCCACCGTGCGGATCAACTTTGCCGTCAGCGAACAGCGCTCGCCGGAATACCTCGCCATCAATCCCAAGGGGCGTGTCCCCGCCCTGGTCACCGACAGGGGTATACTGACGGAGACCCCCGCGATGCTCGCCTTTATTGCGCAAAGCTTTCCAAAGGCGAAGCTCGCGCCGCTGGATGATCCTTTCCGCTTTGCCGAGCTGCAGGCCTTCAACAGCTACCTGTGCGCGACGGTGCACGTGGCCCATGCCCACCGCACGCGCGGAACGCGCTGGGCCGATGATCCGTCCGCGATAGAAGCCATGAAGCGCAAGGTACCGGACTCCGTGGGCGCATGTTTCGAGCTGATCGAGCAGAAGATGTTGCAAGGGCCATGGGTCATGGGCGAGAGTTATACGATCTGCGACCCATATTTGTTCACGGTGGCACTGTGGATGGAGAGCGACAGCGTCGATCCCGCGCGGTTTCCGAAGGTCAAGGCGCATCGGGACCGCATGTCCGAGAGGGCAGCCGTCCGCAAGGCTGTCGCGGAGGAACAGGCCTGAACTTGGCAGCAAGCCCTTCACAACCGTCCTGCCGGCGGGGTAGGAAAAGGTCACGCTATCGGTAATCTAAACGCGCGGAACAAGCGCGGAACGGGAGGAAATCATGGCGATCGCGGAAGCCAAGCCGGCAATCGAGCGCCGAACGATCGCGAAGGTTTCGTGGCGGCTCCTGCCTCTGGTCGCGCTCGCCTACTGCATCGCCTATATCGATCGCAGCAATATTTCCTTCGCGGCGCTGACCATGAACAAGGATCTCGGCTTCAGCGCCTATATCTACGGCTGGGGCGCCGGAATTTTCTTTTTCGGCTACTTCATCTTCGAAGTCCCGAGCAATTTGATTCTGGAAAAGGTCGGTGCGCGAATCTGGATTGCGCGGATCATGATCACCTGGGGGATCATCTCCGGCCTGACCGCTTTCGTCACCGGGCCCTGGAGCTTTCTGATCATTCGCTTCCTGCTTGGGGCGGCGGAAGCCGGATTCTTCCCCGGCATGATCTTGTATTTCACCTACTGGTTCCCATCCGAATATCGCGGACGGGTGATCTCGACGCTGTTCATCGCCCAACCGGTCGCGAATGCGGTCGCCTCAATCGTCTCTGCCGCCATTCTCGGGATGGACGGTATTCTCGGCATCAAGGGCTGGCAGTGGATCTTCATTATCGAGGCGCTACCCGCCGTGCTGCTCGGTCTGGTCATTTTCAGGGTGATGACGGATAAGCCGGCGCGCGCAGACTGGCTCGCCGACGAAGAAAAAAACTGGCTGCAAACCCGCATCGATGAAGAAAACCGTCAGGTCGAGAGAGCCGGCCGCCTCACCTTGAGGCGGGCGCTGCCCGACCCCCGCGTTTTGGCGCTTTCGGCCATCTACCTGATGAGCGTCACCGCGAATTACGGCATCGTTTTCTTCATGCCGCAGATTATCAAGGGGATCGGCCTCACCAACATGATGACGGGCCTCATGTCTTCGGTGCCCTACATCGTCGGCACCATCGGCCTGATCGCATGGGGCTGGTCGTCGGACCGCAACAAGGAGCGCCGCTGGCATTTGATCGCGGCATCGACCCTGGGCGCGCTGGGTCTTGCCTTCGCGGCCTGGTCGGGCGCTTCTTATTGGGCGCTGCTCGGAATGTCCGCTGCCGTCGTCGGCATCTATGGCTCTCGTGCCGCTTTCTGGCCGATGCCATCGATCTTCCTCACCGGCACGGCGGCAGCGGGAGCGATCGCGATGATCAACGCCACCGGCAATCTTGGAGGTTACATCGGTCCTTTCATCGTCGGCTGGATCAAGGATTCTACCAACAGTTTCGAAGCCGGTCTTTATTTCCTCGCCGCTTGTTCGCTGATGTCCGCGATCATCGCCTATATCGCCGCCCGCGCGGCGGGCGATCCCGCGGCGATGGCGCGCGCGAAAGCAACTGCCCCCGCCGAATAAAGCCTAATCAAGAAAAGCGAGGAGACGACCCGTGCTTAACAGACGCCATCTTCTGCTTACCTCAATCGCCGCTGGAATGGCCATGCCCGACCGATCCGCCCTTGCAAAGGCCTCGCAACCCACAATAGCGGTGAAACTGGACGTTCCCGCCGGAGCCTGCGACTGCCACACCCACATCCATGGCGATCCCGAGAAGTTTCCGTTCTTCGCCGGCCGGGTTTATACGCCGGAGCCGGCCTCCCCCGAAGAAATGGCGACACTTCACAAGGCGCTGCATTTCGAGCGCATCGTCATCGTGACGCCGAGCGTCTACAGCTTCTGAGAATTGTCCCTCGACGTCGCTTGCTCCGTGTGCCGCGACGGCGCGCCGCCGTAACCGCGCAGCCAGTCGCCTGACTTGCGCAGTCCGCCGAATGGAAACAGATGGAAACCTGAAATCGACGCCTTCGCGCCATCGGGGGCCGATTGCAGGCCGCGCACGACGTCGTCCGGTCCGGTGTCCGTCAAGAGGCGGCCGAAGCGGCCAATTTGACCGCGCAGCGACCTGATCGAATTGCCGATCCCGCACCGGAGCGCAAACTTCATCAACGTCGCGGGCGTCGCCGGGCCGGCAAGACCGACGATGACCGGAAGGCCGACGCCTCGTGCCTGGAGTTCGCTGATCCATCCGAGAATCGGCGCACTTTCGAAACAGAATTGCGTGATGACGTCGACGTGGATACCAGACTGACGCCCCCAATCCCGCCACGCCGAGAGCGCCTTGAAGGCATTCGAAGACGCAAACGAAAGGATGGCCTTCGGGATGACCGGCGATGCTGACGGATGTGATGCCCCGCAGCTCGATCAATCCGCTGGCGCAGACATCGAGGCTTGACCTGTACGGCCCCTTCGCCGCAGCAACATCGCCGGCGATGAGGACAATGCGGGTGACAGCCGCCTCGCCTCGCGCCCTCGCCAGAAAGTCGTCGAGCGTTTCGCGCGACGGCATTTCTCGCGCGGCAACATGCGGGACCGGATTATAGCCGGCGCGGCGCAGCGCGCGCGCCGTCTCGACATTCCGGCGGTAGTTGTCGCCGGGCAAGAAGGTGATCGTCACATCCGTGCCCTGCTCGAAATTGTCCTGCAATGCCTGGAGCTGATGACCATGCGATGAAACCTCGACGGAAGCAGCCTGCAGCAATGCTGCGAACTCGCCGGACAGGACATCATCAGGTGCGGTCAAAGCTTGCTCCCGAACATCATGCCGGCGCGCGGCGGCGCGAAATCACGTAGGTCTCGTCGTTGAACCACAGACCGCCATGTTTCTTCAGCACCCTGTCGGTGGCTTCGAGGTAGCGGCCGTCGCGCACGACTTCCGACAGCCTCACGTCCTCGATTTGCGCAACATAGATCGCGGCATTCCACGCGGCGAACAGCGTCGAGGTTCCGATCGGTCCGCTGACTTCGTCCGGAAGTGTGTGCATATGGTAGCGGAAGATCGAGCGGGCGTCGGAGGAGGCATTGAAATTGTAGTGCCGAGCCGCCGCGCCGAGCTCGTGCTTGACCTGTCGCAGGATGGCATGGCGATCGGACGTGAAGGGATTGTCGCCAGGCCAAACCCCATCGATGATCTCCATCCCAGGGTCGCTTCCATGCGAGTGGATACCGATCAGTCGACCGCCCGGCCGCAATGAGCGAACCAGGGGAGCCACCACCTTCGAAGCCTTGAATTCAACACTTGCGCGCGCCCGATAAGGCTGCGAGGCGATGACCAGATCGTAGTCGGCCATCACCCGCCCTGGCCGCGGCATGATCGGATCAAGCAGGAACGAGTGGTCTTCGCGCCGCAACGTCAGAATGACGGGCCGCTCATAAATCGGGTTTCCGGTGGTCGTGCTGATTCCGGCGCGCCAGTTCTCGGCGAGAAATCCTTCGAGCTCCCCGATCTGCTCGGCAAAGCCGTGCGCCGTGTTGCCGGTCAGCGCGACATCCTTCCAGATCAGGCTTTGCGCCGCGGTCGCGGAACGCGGCGTCAGCCATGGCGCCTCCGCGTAGTAGAGATTGGTGACGACCAGCACCGTCGCTGGATGCTCGAACAGGCGGTCGGCCATTTTTTCGAGCATCAGCCGCACATCCTCGTAGCTGATTTCCTTCGCCACGGCGTAGAGCGGCATGGTCGGAAAGCGGGCGTGCAACGCACGCATCACGCGCGACAGCACGGTGCCATCGCCGACGCCTGCGTCGAAGATCCGGAGCGCGGGGGGCGTCGGTTGCAGACTCCCGAGCTCGAGAGAAATCCGGTTTGCGACCTCGGTCTTCTCGCTGCAGGTCGAGACGAAGAGCAGGTATTTCTGCCGGTTGTCGAAGAACCGGAATCCGGCGGGCGCGACGTTGGCAGCGGCGACGGCGCCGCCGTTGCCGGGGCTTTTGGCCACCGACGGCTCGCTTGATCGGGACGATGGCGCGTTGCGGTGCTCGGCCAGGTAGGCGCGGACCTTGTCGAGGGTCCCGGTCGTGATCCTGGCCCCGTCGCGCAAGCGCGACACCAGCTTGCCGTCGTTGACGACAAGCCGTCCAAACGTCGATTCCGCGGTTTGCGTCGCGCGGCAGTAGTCCCGGATTTCGCCCAGAATCTGATCGGAAGTCTTGGTCTGGTTTTGGCCTTCCGCGATCCGCATGAAGGGTCTCCTGCGGTTTCATCCCTGGCCCTAATCAAGGGACGGTCGCCAGATCAGGTCAACCACAATCCGAGTGGGCAGAGTATGTGGGCATGTGCCCACATACTCTGCCCAGCCCGGCGGCGTCACGCCAGCGGCTTTCTTGAGCCGTGGAGCAGCGGGCGGCAGCGCTCAATCGCGCGCCGGCCATTGCGGCGGGTGACTGCCGAGCGGCATCGCCGGACGCGCCCAGAATGCGGGCGTTTTCGATAGCCTCGCTGAATGACGGATCGCCCGTAGCGGGCCAAAGCCCGAGTGGGCCTCTTCGAAAAACGGCTTGATCGCCTCGCCCCTCAATTCGTCCGTCTTGAGCCCCTCGGGAATGCGACCGAGCTTCCATATCCATCGTCCGGTCTGCGCCAGCGACACGCGGACATGCCAACTGCCGCCTTCGCGCGACTGGCGCGCCTTCGCCATCATGGCGCCGAGTGCCATCAGATAGCCGGTCGCGTGATCGAGTATCTGTGCCGGCAATTCCTTTGGGCTCTCGAGGCCGGCGGCCTGCCCCTCGGCATGGTTGAAGCCGGTCGCGGTTTGCACCAACGAGTCGAAGCCGCGACGCTCGGCCCACGGGCCCATATGCCCGTATGCCGAGAGCGACACGAAAACAATGCCGGGATTGATCCGCGCGGCGTCCTGCGGCGAGAAGCCGAGATGAGCCAGCGCGCGCGGGCGGTACCCTTGGGAGAAAATATCCGCCTGAGCGAGCAACTCGTTCAGCGCGTCCCGGCCCGCTTCGCTCTTGAGTTCGACAAAACTCGAAAGCTTGCCGCGGCCGGTATCGATCGTGAGCCAGGGAATCGCCGGCAAATCCGGGCCGGAAATCAGCAACACGTCGGCGCCATGCGCGGCAAGCGTGCGGCCGGCGACAGGACCGGCGATTACCCTCGACAGATCGAGGACGCGCAGGCCCGCGAGCGGCCGGTTGCCCTTGGGCCACGGTTTCGGCGCCGCCTCGCCGATCTTTTCGATTTCGATTACCGGCAATTCGGCCAGCGCGTTCGCCTGCGGCAGCGCCGACCATTCGTCATGTGAACGCATCATCGCAACTACGCCGCCTGCCGCATAGGCTGCGGTCTCGAAAGCCTCGGCGTCCCACTGCATCAGCGCGGACTGGACGTCGTCGCGTTCCGCCTTGCAGTTGAGGACGCGGCACACGGCGTCACGGTGATGGGGGAAATTGGTGTGCAACCGGACGAAACGATAATCGCGCGTCTTGTAGATTCCGGCGATGGCGTCCCAGGCCGGCGGAGGCGGCTTGCCCTCGACGCGCAGGTAACGCTCGCTGCGGCATTCGACCACGGCGTGGCGCATGTCGACTGCGACGTCTTGACTTTGTCCGCTGCGCAATTTCCAGACATAGGCAGCGGCAAGCCCGGCCGCGGCAATGCTGGCCTGCGCCGCGGCGGCGACACGAAACGACGACGGTAGTTGCGGCTCTTCACCCGTCAGCGTGACGGCGTCGAGCGCGGCAAGGTCACCGCAGGCGGATGTCCAGAGATCGGTCAGGATTTCGCGCGGGCTTTGCATGGAGGTCCTTGAAAGGCGCGGTACGACTTTATCACCGTTGTCATGATCCGCGAAAGCGGCAGACATACGTTCGTATTCTCGCGGCGCGATGCGTCCGAGGTCGGCAAGACATTTGTCCCTCACGAAAATGGAGGGCGCAGGGAAAGCCGGGTGCCCGATGCACCCGCAGCCTCGTGTGCGAAATAGATAAAGCACACGAGCGTAGTCACCACAGGTTCACCGGTTACATCCGGCCTTCCCTGCGCAATGGTTTTAACGGTTTCCTTCACGCTCTCCTCGGTGACCGGGCTCTTTTGCCACCGTCGCTTCCTGGATCTCGGCGTGTCGGCCCGTGCGGGCCGACATCGCCTCCACGAAACTTGACGCCAGCGTCGGGGCGCCAGGACCACATGACTTCGCCGTCCGCGCACCCGTCTTCGCAAGCTTGCGCCGGACTCGAAGTCCGCCGAAGCTTCAGCGAAGACGGTAACAGACGCCGCTCGTCTTGCGACGCTGCCGCGTCCACCGCATCCCGCCCAACGTTCGTGACGATGGCCAACGTCCCTCTTTCGGGCGAGACGCGCGAAGTTGTAGGAGTGATTTGCCCGACGGATTAAGCAAAATATTTTCGCAAGCGGGACTGGACAGCCGATTTGCAAAACAGCCCGACGGGCAAATCAACAGTCTCCGAATTGGAGGACTCGGTGTTACAGGCCTTCTTACCTGCTGCCGCTCGCGCCGAACCATGTCTGCTGTGCGGGTTAACGCCGACGCCGCCATGAGGCGCCCAGTCTTCGGCTTCTTACCCAAGGCGTACATCGGCGACCACCAAAGATATTTTTACCAGACCGCGCCCGACGTCTTCCGGACATCTGGTTTAACGCTACACTGGGACGGTCCGATCCTCGGGTCAGGGCATGCGCGACGCGAGTTCATCACGTTTTCGGCGGTGCGGCGGTCGCCTGGCCGCGTCTGGCATTTGCACAACAATCGGCGATTTCAATCTATGAAAATCGTCCAAGGGGACGCCGGCGACTAACAACAGGAGGAGGCAGGCCGTGAAAAGCATCGCGAAATTGACCAAAGGGATCATCATTGTCGCATTGACAGCGCTATTCGGCCACGTGCCGGCGCCAGCCGGAACTTTCGTCTACGTATCGAATGCCGAGGATGGCGAAATCGGGGTCTACAGCCTGCAGACGGATGGTTCTCTGAAGGCGGGGGAGCGCGCGAAGGCAGCGAACGTCGTCATGCCGATGGCCGTGAGCCCGGACAGGCGCTTTCTTTACGCCGCGGCGCGCTCCAAACCGTATTCGGTGTTCGTCTATGCGATCGACCCCAGCACGGGCGCATTGAAGAGTTTGTCGATGTCCCCGCTTGCCGAGAGCTTTCCGTACATTTCGCTCGACAAGACGGGGCGTTACTTGCTCGGTGCGTCGTATGGCGCGAACCTGATCAGCGTCAACGCCGTCGGATCGGACGGGAGCGTGGCTCCCGAGCCGCTACAGGTGATACCGGTGGGCCGTAACGCCCACTCCATCCGCACCGACGAGAGCAACAAATTCGTCTTCGTCCCCACGCTCGGCAGCAACGAAATATTCCAGTTCACGTTCGATTCCAAGATCGGGCGTCTTGCTTCGAACACGCCGGCGGTCGTCCTGATGAAACCTGCGCTTGGCCCGCGCCACTTCATTACGTCGAGCGACAACAAATTCATATACGTGCTGAGCGAATTGACCGGTTCGGTCACGACGTTTTCGCTCAACAGCGATACGGGGCTGTTGAGCGAAGTAAGCTCGGCATCCGGCTTGCCGCCTGAATCCAAGCTCGGGCCCGGCGCGCCGCGCGGCGCCGTCGGCGCACCCGGCGGTCCGCCGCCGCGCAACACCGACAACGACATCTGGGCCGCGGATTTGCATCTGACACCGAACGGCAAATTTCTCTACATGACGGAGCGCACCAGCAGTTCTCTCACTACGTTCAGTGTCGATGGTGCGAGCGGCAAGCTTACTTATCTGGGCAATACGCCCACCGAGAAACAACCACGCGGCTTTGCGATTGATCCCAAGGGAAGATTTCTCGTCATCTCCGGGGAAAAGTCCGACACGATTTCAGCTTACGCGATCGACGGGGCGAGTGGCGGCTTGACGCTGATCGGAAAGTATCCCGCAGGAAAGGGCGCGAACTGGGTGGAGATCGTCAGCTTTGATTGAAGACTCGCAATCCAGGCGGACCAACTACCGACAACGGCGTTGCGCGGACCAGCAACGCCGCCTTGATGCCGTCCAGTCAATGCAGGCTGCGGAAGTTCCGGTGCGCCAGCCCTGCTTTTTGCAAGCGGTGGCTGGAAAGAAACTCAAAACTCAATCAAACTCTGCAATGAGAAGGGGAACAAACGTGATCAACAAAATTTCATGCAATCTGGCGTTCTCGATGGGCCTCGTCATTTTTCAAATGATGATTGTCTCTGAGGTATCCGCAAAAGAATTAAAGGTGCTCTCGGAGCAAACCGCCACCGGCTTCGGCCACGTGGAATCGGTTGCCTATGACCCAAAGGGCAAGGTCCTTTACACCAGCGATTTCGGTCCCGACCTCAAGCCGGCGGATAAGGACGGCAAGGGCAAGATCACCAAAGTATCGCTGGACGGAAAAATCCTTGAGGACGGCTTCCTGCCAGCCAAGGGCCAGACCCTCAACAAGCCGAAGGGAATCTGGATCAAGGGCAACCGGCTGTGGGTCACCGACATCGACTCGGTCTGGGTGTTCGATCTCAAGACCAAACAAGGCAAGAAACTCGATCTGCCCGACGTTACATTTGCCAATGATCCGACGGTGATGGGAAGCGTGCTTTATATCAGCGACAACCGCTCCGACCAGTTGGTGCGAGTTGAGCCCGCCGATTTCCTGGAATTGAAAGCTCCTCCCAAGATCACGGTACTGTTCAAGGAAAAATCGATCAATCCGAACGGGGTCTATCCCGGCAAGGGTGGCGCCTTGCTGATGGTCGGATTCAAGGGCAAGGATGACCCGCGCGGCATCTACTCGCTTGTACCCGGCAAGGAGCCCGAGTTGCTGTCCGACAAGATCGGCATGCTCGACGGGCTTTATATGATGAGCAATGGCGACTTGCTGGTGACTGATTGGATGTCCGGATCGCTTTTCCAATGGAACAAGACGATGGGAATGAAGAAGCTTTCGACCGAGTTCAAAGGTCCGGCCGATTTCTGCGCATTCCCAAACAGCAAAGGCCTGATGGTGGTTGTGCCCGATCTCGTCAAGGGCGAATTGCGCTTCGTGCAGCTTGGGAAATAGGTTTTCACGGCTTGCACGGGCAGTTGGAAAGGTCCTCTCATTCGTCGAGAGCCCGCTTTTGGGGGCACATCGGCGGGCCTAGACTGACCTTTCAATCCTTCCCGGTGTCATACGATGGCCTCGGAGGCGGCGGTCATGCAGCGACGCGAGTTCATCACGCTTCTCAGCGGTGCGGCGGCTACGGCCCCGCTGGGGGCGCATGCGCAGCAGCCTGAACGGCTGGCTACGTCGATCGCGTCCTCAAGGGTGAGAAACCGGTCGACCTGCCGGTGCAGGCGCCGACCAAGTACGAGTTGGTCATCAACCTCAAAGCCGCGAAGTTGCTTGGCCTCGCCGTGCCACCGACGCTACTCGCCCGCGCCGACGAGGTGATCGAATAGGTCCTCACTTCCGTTGTTGACCCAACTGGCCGGACGTTTAGGCTAGAGTCGTATTAGCTTTCCACGCGAGGACTTGGCACCATCTGGACGACGGGGTAAGGCCGCAATCTCGGCCGGTTAAACCCAACTGGCGCCGAGGTCGATGCCGAGCGTCATCAGGCCGAGCGATGCGATCAATCCGACGCAGCAAAACAACAGGATTGTCTTGAACGAATTGTCGTCGACACGCGTTTCGGCAACTGAACTGATCGAAACAATAGAAACAGCAGTCATGAATTCCCCCTGTTAGCCCTGATTATACTGGTTCGGGCCTGGAGGTTTTAGGCTCTAAATGTTTACGGGCAATTGCCGTAAATCGTTACCAAATCGTGCACCGCACCAATTCTTAGGCGGGCCATTAGCCAAATTTTAGGATTGAAGTGGTTAAATTTCGA
Source organism: uncultured Alphaproteobacteria bacterium (assembly GCA_963741185.1). Classification (GTDB taxonomy): domain Bacteria; phylum Pseudomonadota; class Alphaproteobacteria; order Rhizobiales; family Xanthobacteraceae; genus Bradyrhizobium. The sequence continues at coordinate 192,385 of CAVUHE010000031.1, forward strand.
TAATCTTTTTTAGTTGGGCCGGAGAACATTTCAGTGCTCGCAAGAATTTCCATCAGCACGAAACTTTTCGCGATCGTTTCGTTTCTGTTTCTGGTGATCGCCATCATCGGCGGAATTGCATTCCTGCAGATGCGCGCGATCAACTCTGCCGCCCAGCATATCCAGGCGCAATGGTTGCCCAGCGTACGGTGGCTCGGCGAGATGCGGGTACAATCCGCGCGGTTTCGCGCGGTCCTGCGCGATCATCTGATTGTCCCCGATGCGGAAAGAGCGGACGTTGACAAGAACCTTTCGGCCCGCAAGGCCGATTTCGACAAAGCAGCCAAGGCCTACCGGCCGTTGATATCTTCGCCGGCTGAGCACGATTTGGCGGAACAGCTGGAAAAGCAGTGGCAAAGCTTCATTAGCGCGTCAGCCGACGTGCAATCCCTTGCCAGCAAAGGCGACGTCGCGGGAGCAAAGGGCGTTAACGCCAGCAAAGTGGTGCCGACCGGTCGCGCAATGGACCAGACGCTCGCAAAGCTCGTGGAGCTCAACGACAAAGGCGCCGAAGTGGCCGGACAGAGCGCCGAAGCGACCTACTTGAGTGCCATCGGCTCAATGGCAACCATTCTCGGTGCCGCACTCATCCTGGGCCTCGGTGCTGCGATTTATATGGTTCGCGACATCCGCCGCGGCATCGGCTCGATCTTGAAACCGATGGGGCAGTTGACCGATGGCGAGCTGTCCGCCGAGATTCCTCACCAGGGCGAAACCACCGAGATTGGCCAGATCGCCAGTGCGCTTCAAATCTTCAAGGAGGCGCTCGTCGCCAAGAAGGCGTCGGACGACGCCGCCAATGCCGATAGAGCCGTCAGCGCGGCGCGCGCTCAACGGATCAGCGCGGCCACCGGCGATTTCGAGGCGATGATCGGCGAACTGGTTGGCTCGCTTGCATCGGCCTCGACCGAACTTGAAGCTTCCGCCTCCACGTTGACGGCCTCTGCGGTTCGCTCGCAAGAGCTTACCACCAAGGTTGCAGCTGCGTCCGAGGAAGCCTCCGCGAATGTGCAGTCGGTGGCCTCGGCAACCGAAGAACTGAGTTCGTCCGTCACCGAGATCAGCCGCCAAGTCCAGGAATTGGCACGGATGGCCAATGAGGCCGTCGATCAGGCACGCAAGACCAATGACCGCGTCGGGGAACTGTCGAAGGCGGCGACCCGGATCGGTGATGTCGTCGAACTCATCAACACCATTGCCGGACAAACCAATCTGCTGGCGCTCAACGCCACGATCGAGGCGGCGCGTGCCGGCGAGGCGGGTCGCGGCTTTGCCGTCGTCGCCTCCGAGGTCAAGGCGCTGGCGGAGCAAACCGCGAAGGCGACCGGCGAGATTGGCCAGCAGATTAGCGGCATCCAGGCGGCGACGCAGGAGTCAGTGGGGGCGATCAAGGAGATCAGCGGCACCATCGAAAAGCTGTCCGAGATTTCGTCGACAATTGCGGCGGCGGTGGAGGAGCAGGGTGCGGCGACGCAGGAAATTTCCCGCAACGTGCAGCAGGCCGCCCAAGGCACCCATCAGGTCTCTGCGCATATTACCGACGTGCAACGCGACGCCAGCGAGACCGGCTCGGCCTCGTCGCACGTTCTCTCCGCGGCGCAATCGCTCGCTGGCGAAAGCGATCACCTGAAGAAACAGGTCGAAAATTTCCTGAATACAGTGCGCGCGGCTTGATCACGCGCAAACGCTTTCGCGTTTGTCGCGAGGGAAAACCGGTATCCACTTTGCGCTAACGCGGCCCTTCGGGTCCGGATCATGCTCTAATGAAAATCCCGCGAGGGCGGCAGGATGCGTACGTTGCGTGGATGACGGATTTTCTGGGCCGGACTGTCCAAATGATCGCGAGGATCGTCGTTGAGCGGCTCGATCAGCGCAGGCCCCACCGGCACCGCAGGTTTCCGGCCGAGCGCGTCGTTGGCAAGACCAACGAGATCGCGGGAGCGATCGAACAGTCTTTCGGCGACGAGATGCACGACCTTCTCCGGGCTGCTTTGAATATAGCCCTCGACCAGCACCAGCCGCGCGCCCATCACTTCTTTTCGAAAGCGTTCCATTACCTTCGGCCACACCACGATATTGGCGATGCCGGTTTCATCCTCCAGCGTCATGAAGACCACGCCCTTGGCGCTGCCCGGGCGCTGCCGCACCAGCACCACGCCGGCACAGCGGACATATTGCCGGTCCCTGGCGTCGGACACGGACGCGCAGGCGATGACGCGCTCGCGCTCAAATCTTGCCCGCAGAAATTCCATCGGGTGACCCTTCAGCGATAACCGGATGGTCTGATAATCCGCCACCACATGCTCCGACAGCGGCATCGACGGCAGCGGTTCTGCCTCCTCATCCGGCTGCTCGCGCGCGGCCGCCGTCTCGAACAGCGGCAGCGGGACATCATCGGGCAGGCGCCGTACCGCCCAGAGTGCTGCGCGACGGTCGAGCCCGATCGAGCGAAACGTATCGGCATCCGCCAGCAAAATCAGCGCGCGCTTGGGAAGCGCGGTGTCGCGGGCAAAATCCTCCAGCGAGGTAAAGGGGCGGCGTTGTCGCGCGGCGACGATGCGCTCGGCCCAGTCGTCAGCTTCTTCTAGATCGTCATTCCGGGGCGATGCGATAGCATCGAACCCGGAATCTCCCGATATGATCTCGAGATTCCCCGATGCGCGTTGCGCATCTGAGGTCCGGTCCTTCGGGCCATCCCGGAATGACGCCTGAACTTGCTTTAATTTCACTTCGTCCGCATCGATCCACCTGAAGCCGTCGATTTGACGAAAACCGAGCCGGACGGCGCGATATGCCCCGCTCGCCTCCTCCAGAGTATTCTGGGCGAAGCTGAAGGAGACATCGATTTCGCGAACCTCGACGCCGTTCTTGCGCGCGTCGCCGACGATCTGCGCCGGCGCATAAAAACCCATCGGCTGCGAATTCAATAATCCGCAGCAAAATGCGTCTGGGTGAAAATGCTTCAGCCACGACGAGACATAGACAAGCTGGGCAAAGCTTGCGGCGTGACTTTCCGGAAAACCGTAACTGCCGAATCCCTTGATCTGGTCGAAGCAGTTTTTTGCGAATTCGGGAGCATAGCCGCGCGCGATCATGTTGTTGACCATCTTGGATTCGAATTTACCGATCGTGCCGACGTTGCGGAATGTCGCCATGGCGCGGCGCAAGCCGTTGGCCTCCTCTGGGGTGAATTTCGCCGCCTCGATCGCGATCCGCATCGCCTGCTCCTGGAACAGCGGCACGCCGAGGGTCTTGTGCAGGACCCTGCGCAATTCATCCTTGTCGCCATGCGCCGGCGATGGCGACGGATAGATCACTTTCTCCTGGTTATTCCGCCTGCGAAGATAGGGATGAACCATATCGCCCTGGATCGGGCCCGGGCGAACAATGGCGACCTCGATCACGAGATCGTAAAACACCCGCGGCCTCAGGCGCGGCAGCATGTTCATCTGCGCGCGGCTTTCGACCTGGAAGACGCCGAGCGATTCACCCCGGCACAGCATGTCGTAGACCGCCGTCACGTCCTGGGGAATCGTCGCCAGTTCCCAGCGCTTGCCCTTGTGGTCCGCTATCAGGTCAAAACATTTGCGGATGCAGGTCAGCATCCCCAGCGCCAGCACGTCGACCTTCATCATGTTCAGCGCATCGACGTCGTCCTTGTCCCATTCGATGAAGGTGCGATCGTCCATCGCGGCGTTGCCGATCGGCACGTAAGTATCGAGCCGGTCCTGCGTCAGCACGTAACCGCCGACATGCTGCGAGAGGTGGCGCGGAAACTCGATCAGTTCGGCGGCGAGTTCGACGGCGCGCTCCACCATCGGGTTTTGCGGGTCGAGCCCCGCCTGCTTGACCTGCTTTTCGTCGAGGCCCTTGCCCCAGCTCCCCCACACCGTATCGGCCAGCGCCGCGGTCACATCTTCGGTCAACCCCAGCGCCTTGCCGACGTCGCGGATCGCGCTGCGCGGCCGGTAGTGAATGACGGTCGCGATGATGGCCGCGCGGTGCCGGCCGTATCGCCGGTAGACATATTGCATCACCTCTTCGCGCCGTGAATGTTCGAAATCGACGTCGATATCGGGCGGCTCCAGCCGCTCCTTGGAAATGAAGCGTTCGAACAACAGATCGACCTTGGTCGGATCGACGGAGGTCACATCGAGCACATAACAAACCGCCGAATTCGCCGCCGATCCCCGGCCCTGGCAGAGGATCTTCTGCTCGCGCGCATAACGGACGATATCGTGCACGGTGAGAAAGTAATGGGCGTATTTGAGTTTCCTGATCAGGCGCAACTCCTTATGCAAAACCTTTTTGGTCTTGGGTGAAATCCGGATCGGGAATCTTTTATGCGCGCCCTGCCAGGTCAGATCTTCCAGATGCCGCTGGGCGGTCTTGCCCGGCGGCACCGGCTCGTCGGGATACTGGTATTTGAGCTGATCGAGCGAAAAGGCGATGCGGCCGGCAAATCGCATGGTCTCCGTAATCGCCTCCGGCACGTCGCGAAACAGCCGTGCCATTTCTTCCGCCGGCTTGAGGTAGCGTTCGGCATTGGCTTCCAGGCGTTTGCCGATGGCCTCGATGGTCGTCTTCTCGCGGATACAGGTGAGAACATCCTGCAAGGGGCGGCGCGATGGATGGTGGTACAGCACGTCATTGGTCGCAAGCAGCGGCACGCCGGCGGTCGCGGCAACGCGATGAAGCCGCGCAAGACGGCGCCGATCGTCGCCCCGGTACAACAGGCTCGCCGCAAGCCACACGCCATTCGCGCGGCTTCGGCGCAACCGCTCCAGAACCTCTTGCGCTTTCGCTTCCGTAAAGCGATGCGGAAGCGAAAGCGCAAGAAGCTGGCCTTCGGCGAATTCCAGGAGGTCGTCGAGCTTCAGGTGACACTCGCCCTTCAAGGTGTCCGCGCCACGCTTGCCGCGGGTGAGCAACTGGCATAGCCGGCCGTAAGCCGCGCGATCGCGTGGGAAAGCCAGGATGTCCGGCGTATCGTCGATAAAGACGAGCCGCGATCCGATCAAAAGCCGTGGTCTGTATTTGACGGCGGGATTATCGAGCTCCTTGTAAGCCCGCACGATGCCGGCCATCGTGTTGTGATCGGCGATGCCGATGACGGGAAGGCGTAAGTGGGACGCCTGATGCACGTAATCCTGCGGGTGCGAACCGCCGCGCAGGAACGAGAAATTCGTCGTGATGCCGATTTCCGCGTAAGCTGGTGCCGTCATGCGAACAATCCATGCATGAACCAGTTCGGCTGCACGGCCCTGCCCTCTGCTAGCGCGATCTCGCGGTCATAAAGTCCGTCGCGATAGAGCCAGAACCGCAAACCCGCCTCGTCCTCGACGCGGAAATAATCGCGCGTCAGCATCGCGCTTTCCGCGCGCCACCATTCCATGGCGACGCGCTCGGGACCTTCGGCGCGAACCACGGCGTGGGTGGCGCGGCGCCAGACAAACCGCGCCGGCGGTCCGTCCGGTACCTGTGCGATGACTTTTATCTGTTCCGGTCGCTCGAACAGCCGCAACGGCCGTAATGGCGGCTCGCCAGCCGCACGCGCCGGCCATATGGCGTGGGTCGCAGCGGCCAGATGATACTGCGCTGATGCGGCCAGCACCGCGCGTTCCGGAATATGGGTGTCCTGCGGCAGGTGCACGACCACGTGCTTTCCCCCGATGCGCGCGGCAATGCGATCGATCAATGCGGCCAGCTCGTCATTGTCGTGCACATTGGCGTCGAGATCGCGCTGCTGCTGCACGACGATTTCCGTGCGGCTCGCGGACAGGCGAATGAGGTCGAATCCGAAACCGGGATCGAGCGGATCGCTTAAAGCATCCAGCCGCTCGCGAAACAGCCGGTCGATCACTTCGCCTCTGATCACGGGCTGTCCGGTGTCGACCGCAATGGTGCGGACCGTGCCATCGGTACGGAAGAAGCGGGCTTCCAGCCGCCGCGCGCCCTTGCCATGCTGCGCCATCGCCGCGACCAGCATTCCAGCAAGCCCCGACAGAATCGCCGAGATCACCGCTTCGGTCGCCACCGGTTCGGCAAAACGCTTTTCCACGATGTAATCGGGCAGCGGCTTGCGCGGGCTGATCGGCGCATCGCGCTGCCCCAGCGCCTGTTCGAGCAGCGTCGTGAAGCCGGCGCCGAACCTTGCGGTGATTTCATGCCGCGTTCGATCCGCCACGTCGCCGATGGTTTTTAAACCCGCGCGGCGCAGGCCCGTGATCACGGCCGCGTCAGTGCCGAGCGCCGATACCGGTAGCCACCTGACCGCATCGACCTCCTCGCCCGGGCGGACGATGCGGCCATGGACATGACGGGTCAGGGTTCGCGCGCAGACGGCGGTGCCGGCGATGGCGGCGCTGACCACAAACCCCTGCGCGGTCAATACGCCGCACAACAACCGCATCATCGCGGCCTCACCGCCGAACAGATGCGCACAGCCGGTGATATCGAGCAACAGACCGTGCGGGAGATCGAGCGCCACCAGCGGGGTGAAGCGGTCGCACCATTCGGCAATGGCATTCAGCGCATGGGCGTCAGCGGCCTCATCGGCGTCATACACCTGCACGTGAGGGCAGATGGCGCGGGCATTGGCGAGCGGCAGGCCGACATCGAGGCCGAACCGCGCGGCCGCATCGTCAAGCGAAAAAATCTGCAACGCATTGTTTTGCTTGGTGACGACGATATTCGGTGCATCACGCGGACCGTCGTCGCGCTGACGCTTGATGCGGTCGATGGGCAGGCGCGGCAGCCACAGGCTGAGGATACGCCGCCGGTTTTCCGAAAAGGCATTCATCGCATTTCCATTCCATGATCCAGCGGCCAACAGGGCCATGACGGTTGCGGACAAGCTGCGCATCAAGCAGCGGCGCGCCCCACGCGCTCCAGGGCGATGGAGCCGGTGGCGAATGCGCCGCGCGCACGATCCACCTTGTCTCGGCCGTCGACGGCACGGGCTCCGCCGCCATCCGCAGCAACAAGCAGGTCGCGCCCGAGGTTTGCGCCGCCAGCGTCAGCTTGCGGCTGGCAACCAGATCGAGCTGTCGCGCCTCGCCCCAGACTTCCAGCACGACGACGCCAACCGCATCGCAGGCCAACGCGTCGGCGGCCGTTCGCAACGCAGTGTCCACATCGGCTGCGCGCACCGTCACGAGAAGACGTGGATCGAGACCGAGTTCGGCGAGCCCGCTCATCGACACCGCGCCCGATTCAAGCTCGGTGAAATCCTGTCGTATCCACACCAGTGGCCGATGTGGACGTTTCGTTGCAGACACCCTGCCCGCGAGCCCGGCGACAAAACCGGTCGCCGCGGCACTCTGCCGGCCGGCGTCCGCAAACACTTCGTGCATGGCTGCCAAAGCGAGACCGCCCTGCAACGTCGCGTCGGCATCCGCATGGCCGAGCGGCACCCTACGCGGCGAATACGCCTCGCCATGCGCCTCGATGCGCTCGATACTGCCGCGCAAAGTCGCAAGCGTGCTCGTGCGTGCGGTGCATGATCCACCAAAGTGTGAGCGGTTTGGCGATAAGATCATGCGCTTTTCTCAAAAAATGAGCGCGCGACCGGACGCAAAACCGGCTTCCACTTTTGCTGGTCGCGCGCCCGCATGCGCCGCTCCTGAGAAAAGGTTTGGACCGCTTTCCGGTTCACGGGGAGAACCAGAAGCTGGCTCATTTGTTCATGATATGTTCTAATATAAAGCTAACATGGCCGGGAGAGTCAATCGGATTGGCGGGAAGATTTTTCGTGAGTGATTCCAAATGGGTATCTGAACTCCCGTACCCTCCCCGCATTGGAACCAAGCCGCCGCCAATGGTATTCTCCAAAAACGCGCGGAAAAACCCATGGCGCCTTCATCCAGTCTTAAAACCCTGCGCGAAGAGGCCGCTCACTGCCGCGCCTGTCCGCTCTGGAAAAACGCGACGAAGACCGTGTTCGGCGAAGGGCCTGCACATGCGCGAGCCGTGCTGGTCGGCGAGCAACCCGGCGACAAGGAAGACCTCGCCGGCAAACCATTCGTGGGACCGGCCGGGCTGATGCTCGACCGCGCGCTGATCGAGGCCGGCATCGACCGCAGACAAGTCTACGTCACCAATGCGGTCAAACATTTCAAGTTCGTGCTCCGCGGGAAATTCCGCCTGCACCAGAAGCCGACGACGATGGAAATCAAGGCCTGCCGGCCATGGTATGAGCGCGAACTGGCCGCGATCAAACCAACCCTTGTCGTGGCGATGGGCACCACCGCCACGCAAAGCGTGTTCGGGAAGATAACGCCGATCAACAAAACCCGCGGCCGCCTGATTGATCTCGATGAGGGGATCAAGGCGCTGGTGACGGTGCATCCGTCCTATCTGTTGCGGCTGCCCGATGCGGACAGCAAGGCGCGGGAATACGAGCGTTTCGTCAGTGATCTGAAAATTGCCGCGGCCAGTTTGCGAAAATCGGGCGCACATTGAATGAGTGACGGTGAATGAGTGACGATGCGCCGATGCTGCACGGCACAAAGCGATGCGCTGTTGTCAAACATATTTACGGACGGGACATCACCGCGACTGTCACATAACCTTCAAATGCATCGGTCAATGATGAACGCTCACCGTATTTTAGGGGCGTCAGCATGACCGATTTCGCACTCAATCAAACCATGGACGGGACAAGCGGTGGGCCGATCCAGCCTGCTTCAAGGCCCAATCTCGATAAGGGTTTCAACCCACTGACGATGATCATTTTTTTCGGCATTCTCGCGGTCGGCCTATTGTTCGTGGCCTACAGCATCTACGTCGATGTCGACGCCACCGGCACCAAGGTCACGACCTATCTGCCGTATCTGCTCTTGATGGTGGCGCTGCTGATTGCGCTCGGTTTCGAGTTCGTCAACGGGTTCCACGATACCGCCAACGCGGTGGCGACCGTGATTTATACTCATTCGCTTCCGGCCGAATTCGCGGTGATGTGGTCGGGGTTTTTCAACTTCCTTGGCGTGCTGCTATCGTCTGGCGCCGTCGCCTTCGGCATCGTCTCCCTGCTGCCGGTCGAACTGATCCTTCAGGTCGGAAGCGGTGCCGGCTTCGCGATGGTGTTCGCATTATTGATCGCGGCAATCCTGTGGAATCTCGGGACCTGGTATTTCGGCCTGCCGGCGTCCAGTTCGCATACCCTGATCGGCTCGATCATCGGCGTCGGCATTGCCAACGCCTTGATGCGAGGCCGCGACGGCACCTCCGGCGTCGACTGGAGCAAAGCCACCGAAATCGGCTATGCGCTGCTGCTGTCGCCGCTTGTGGGGTTCATCTGCGCGGCGGTTCTGCTGCTGCTGTTGAAAATGATCGTTCGCAATCCAGCGCTTTACGCCGCGCCGGAAGGCAACAAGGCGCCGCCGCTGTGGATTCGCGGTCTCCTCATCCTGACCTGCACCGGCGTCAGCTTCGCGCACGGCTCAAATGACGGCCAGAAGGGCATGGGGCTTATCATGCTTATCCTGATCGGCACGGTGCCGACGGCCTACGCGTTGAACCGCGCTCTGCCGGAATTGCAGGTGGCGATGTTCCAGAAAAACTCCACCGCAGCCTCCGCCGTGATCGCGGCCAAGGGCGCCGGCCACAGCATCATCGGCGACCCGCGCCCGGCAGTGACGCAATATGTAGCCCAGCGCCACATCAGCGAAGGCACCTATCCCTCGCTCGCCGTTCTGGTGAAGGATGTCGGCGATCAGGTTCAGAAATACGGCTCGCTCAACAAGGTGCCTGCGGAAGCGGTCGGCAACACCCGCAATGACATGTATCTGACGTCGGAGGCGATCCGCTTCCTGATGAAAGACAAGGAGAACGATCTGAACAAGGAAGAGATCGGTATCCTGAACGCCTACAAGGGCTCGCTGGACAGCGCCACCAAGTTCATCCCGACCTGGGTGAAGATTGCGGTCGCGATTGCGCTGGGCCTCGGCACCATGATCGGGTGGAAGCGTATCGTGGTGACCGTCGGCGAGAAAATCGGCAAGACGCATCTCACCTACGCGCAAGGCGCTTCCGCAGAACTCGTTGCCGCCGCCACGATCGGTGCCGCCGACATGTTCGGCCTTCCGGTCTCCACCACGCACGTGTTGTCGTCCGGCGTCGCCGGAGCCATGGCCGCCAATGGATCGGGACTGCAGATCGCGACGATCCGCAACATGGTGACGGCGTGGGTATTGACGCTTCCGGCGGCGATCCTGATCTCGGGCGCACTCTACGTGATTTTCTTGCGCCTGTTCTGAAAAGACGGATCGTAACGATAGAGAAAGGCCCGCGCCGATGGCGCGGGCCTTTTGCTTGTGAACATCCTTGATTGCCGCTGAGAGACAGCCTCCTCAAGCCGCCAGCGTATTCTCGACCAGCTTGATCCAATATGACGTGCCAAACACGATCGCTTCGTCGTTGAAGTCATAAGCGGGATGATGCAGGCCCGCGCTGTCGCCATTGCCGCAGAAAATAAATGCACCCGGCCGCTGCTCCAGCATGTAGGCGAAATCCTCGCCACCCATCAGCGGCGGCATCTCGTGAACATTGCCGTCGCCGGCAACCTGCTTGGCGACCTGGATCGCAACATCGGTCTGCGCGGCATGGTTGACCACCACCGGATAGCCGCGCTCGTAGTCCAGATTGATCTTCGCGCCCGTCATGCGCGCCACGCCCTCGACAACCTCGCGCAGGCGTTTCTCGACCAGAGCCCGCACTTCGGGCGTCAGGGTGCGGACGGTGCCTTTCAGTTCGGCGGTCTGGGGAATCACGTTGCGCGCATTGCCGGCGTGGAATTCGCACATCGAGACCACAGCGGATTCCAGCGGATCGACGCTGCGCGATACGATCGATTGCAAGGCGGTGACAAGCTGCGCGCCGACCAATACGGAATCGATGGAGATATGCGGGCGTGCCGCATGCCCGCCGCGTCCCTCGATATGGATATTGACGGCATCGGTGGAGGCCATGATCGGGCCGGGGCGGATTGCAAACGATCCGACCGGGAGTCCAGGGCCGTTATGCATGCCGTAGATCTGATCGATGGCGAAGCGGTCCAGCAACCCATCCTTGATCATCGCCGCCGCTCCGAAGCCGCCCTCCTCCGCCGGCTGGAAGATGACCACCGCATCGCCGGCAAAATTCCTGGTTTCCGAGAGGTAACGGGCCGCGCCAAGCAGCATCGCGGTATGCCCGTCATGGCCGCACGCGTGCATCTTGCCTGACGTCTTGGAGGCGTAAGACAGCCTGGTGGCCTCCTCGATCGGCAGCGCATCCATGTCGGCGCGAAGCCCGATCACCCTGACTCCACCTTTTGCGGCTGGTTTGCGTCCCTTGATGACGCCGACCACGCCGGTGCGGCCAAGACCCGTGGCAACCTCGTCGCAACCGAACGCCCGAAGTCGCTCGGCCACGAATGCTGCAGTGCGGTGAACGTCGTACCCCAATTCCGGGCTTTCATGGATATCCCGGCGCCAGGCCTGGATATCGGGTTGCAGATCGGCGACACGATTGACGATGGGCATAGGGAAAGCTCGGTCCAAACTCTTGATAGACAGCCACCCTATCTAGCACGCCAGGGGCGACCGACCCAAATAATCCCCCACGGGAAACCGATACTCCCGGGGCATTGACAAGGGTCGCCACGGGCGGGCACAGCCGTCCCAAGGACGGCAATGGGTTCCGCTCGCCTATGCCCCGCCGTCCACGTCTGACTGAATAAGATCGAGAAAAACATGGCCCGCCCGGCAAGTCTGGGCCTGACCACACTGGATGGGTGGAAATCGAGAAATGGCGAAGCAGCTTGAAGGGGATTTCGACTACATCGTCGTTGGTGCGGGCACCGCCGGCTGCATCGTCGCCAACCGGCTCTCGGCCAATCCGGAAAACCGGGTGCTGATCCTGGAGGCCGGCGGTAGCGACAACTGGATCTGGTATCACATCCCCGTCGGCTATCTCTTCGCCATCGGCAACCCGCGCTCGGACTGGATGTTTCGCACCGAGGCCGAAGCCGGTCTCAACGGCCGTTCGCTGGCTTATCCCCGCGGCAAGGTGATCGGCGGCTCATCCGCCATCAACGCCATGATCTCGATGCGCGGACAGGCGGCCGACTACGATCATTGGCGTCAACTCGGGCTGAGCGGATGGGGTTACGAAGATGTGCTGCCCGCGTTTCGCAGGCTCGAAGATCACTTCCTTGGCGATAGCGAACACCACGGCACCGGCGGCGGTTGGCGGATCGAAGCACCGCGCCTGTCATGGGCCATTCTGGATGCGGTCGGCGATGCGGCCGAACAAATGGGAATTCGGAAGATTCCTGACTTCAACACCGGCGACAACGAGGGCGTCGGCTATTTCCATGTCAACCAGAAGCGCGGACGCCGCTGGTCCTCGGCGCGCGGATTCCTGAAGCCGGCCTTGAAGCGCGCTAATCTGCGTCTTGAAAAAGACGTGCTGGTCGACCGCCTGATCATCGAAAATGGCCGCGCGACCGGTGTGATCTTCAGAAGAGGCAGCGAGGTCATCGAAACCCGCGCCAAGAGCGAAGTGATCCTGTGCGCCGGCTCGATCGGCTCGACGCAGGTCTTGCATCGCTCCGGAATCGGACCGGCCGAATGGCTGACATCGCTCGGGATCGAGAGCGTCCTCGACCGGCAAGGCGTCGGACGAAATCTGCAGGACCATTTGCAGCAGCGCGCTATTTACAAGGTCTCCGGCGTGCGCACGCTCAACGAGACCTATTATTCCCTGGTGAGGCGTGGCCTGATGGGCCTCGACTATCTTTTCCGCCGCCGCGGCCCCTTGACCATGGCGCCGTCGCAGCTTGGCATCTTCACCCGCTCGACCCCGCATCGCGACCGCGCCAACATCCAGTTCCACGTACAGCCGCTGTCGCTCGACAAGTTCGGCGATCCCCTGCACCGCTTCCCCGCAATCACGGTGAGCGCCTGCAATTTGCAGCCGACCTCGCGCGGCACCGTGCGCGTTCGCTCGGCGCGGCCGGACGAGGCGCCTTCGATCGCGCCGAACTATCTGTCGACGGGCGAAGATCGCGAGGTCGCCGCCGATGCCATTCGCGCCACGCGCCGCCTGATGAAGCAGCCTGCGCTCGCGCGTTTTTCTCCGCAGGAATTTCTGCCGGGTCCTTCGGTCGGCGATGATGATGCATCGCTGGCGAAAGCCGCCGGCGACATCGGCACCACGATCTTTCACCCTGTCGGAACCGCGAAGATGGGCACAGCGAGCGATCCCATGGCCGTCGTCGACGAGCGCCTGCGTTTTCGCGGGATTTTAGGCCTGCGCGTGGCCGATGCCTCGGTGATGCCGACGATCACCTCGGGGAACACCAATACCCCGACCGCGATGATCGCCGAGAAGGGCGCTGCGATGATCATCGAGGATTCGCGCTGACGCTGGATGGGCGATCAATGGCGTAGCACGCCACGAATGGGCGGAATGGAGGACTGCAGGAAGACGGAACCCTGGAGCGAGATGATTTTTCTCCGAATCGTCATCGCGCTCTATCTTCTTGTTTGAGCCTGATCTCCGCGCAAACGCTTTCGCGTTTGTCGCGAGGGAAAACCGATATCCACTTTGCGCTAACGCGGCCTTTCGGGTCCGGATCGTGCTCTAAGCGGATTTCCGCACCGCGTTGTCGACCAGCGTCTTGCCGAGCGACCAGATCGCGCCGGGGACCTTGTGACTGGAGGCGATAACGGAATCGAACGCCGTCTCGATCCAGTTGCAGTCCTCCTCGGTGATGGTCAGGGACGGCAACAGCTTGATGGTATGGCTGCCGTGGCCGGAGACCTGGGTGAGGATCTTGTGATCCTTGAACAGCGGAACCGTAATGAGCTGGCAGAACAATCCCTTGTTGGCGGTTTCGAGAACATTCCATGAAGCCTTCAACCGGAGGGATTTCGGCGAGCCGAATTCCAGACCAATCATCAGTCCCTTGCCGCGAACCTCTTTCAGGAGCTCATAGCCTGGAACCATCCGGTTCAGGGCCAGACGAAGCTCGGCGCCGCGCTTGGCAGCCGCCTCGATCAGCTTCTCCGACTTGATGACCTCGAGCGTGGCAATTCCGGCCGCCATGGCGAGATCGTTTTTCGCAAAGGTCGAGCCGTGCACAACCGCGCGATCCATTTGATTGAAAATCTTGTCGAAGATGCTCTTGCGCGTGAGCAATGCACCGACCGGAACGTGACCGCCCGAGAGGGCCTTGGAGAGCAGGACGATATCGGGTTCGACATTCCAATGTTCGACCGCAAGAAAGCGGCCCGTTCGACCCATTCCGGTCTGGATCTCGTCCGCTACCATCAAGGTGCCGTATTTGCGACAGAGCGCTGCCGCTCCGGGAAGAAATTCCTCCGTGGGCATGTTGACGCCCTTGCCCTGGATCGGCTCGACAATGAAGGCTGCGACCTCGCGCGAGGACAATGCGCGCTCAAGCGCTGCGAGATCATTGAACGGCACGGAGGTGCATCCGGGCAACAGCGGCTGAAACCCACCGCGAAAATTCGGATCGTCCGTCAGCGAGAGCGCGCCATAGGTCAATCCGTGATATGCGTGCGCGCAGTAAACGATGCCGGGACGCCCCGTTGCGCCGCGCGCGAATTTGATCGCAGCTTCGACACATTCCGCACCGGAATTGGCGAAAAACACCTTGTCCAGATATGGCACATATTTGAGCAGACGCTCGGCAAGTACGCCGGCGAGGGTCGAAACGTCGAGTTGCACGAGGTTCGGCAAATCGCTGTCGAGGACGCTCTTCAACGCCTGGCGAAGAGCCGGATGGTTCCGCCCAATCGCAAAAACGCCAAATCCGCTGAGCAAATCGAGATAGCGAACGCCCTCGCGATCGAACAGGTACTGGCCTTGGCCCTTCTGAAAGCCGACATCATAGCCGATCGTTTTCAGGACCCGGACGAGCTGTTCGTTGAGATGACGAGTATGCATGGAACTGCGCTGCGACTGGCGGTCCACAAACATCTCGGAAACGTCTAGATTTGAATATGGCATCGCCTACATACTTCGATTGTTGGCCGTTCCGTCAACTGAAAACGCAAAATGCGGCGTTTTGCCCTTCTTCGGTCCAACTATTTAAGCACAGGTTTTAACCATGTTGCACTGCCCTTGGAACACCATGCGCAAAGTAATCATTTCAGGGATAATTTTGACGACAAGTTTTGCGTCGGCGCTGGCTGCGGACCCGACTGGTGATTGGCGGGTGGCCGACGGTGTCGCCAACATCCGTGTCGCCGAGTGCAGCGGCGACATATGGGGTGTGGTGGCGTGGGAAAAGACCCCGGGCGGGCGCGATACCAACAACCCGGATGTATCAAAGAAGAACAGACCGACCCTGGGCATGCCGATTCTGATCGATATGAAAAAGAAACCCGGCGTCGATCAGTGGGAGGGCCAAGTTTATAACGCAAAGGACGGACAATTCTACAGTTCAACGATCAAGCCCGTCGGCTCCGATCAGCTTGAAATTCAAGGCTGCGTGCTCGGCTTTCTCTGCGGCGGAGAAACCTGGAGCCGTGTTGCGGGTCCAATTCCCTCAAGTCCCTCAAACAGCATGGCCAAGGGAGCGCCGAAGGCCCCAGGGACGGCGAAGACAACCGGGTCCACCAATCCGGCCGCGAAGGCTTCCAATCCGAAGCAGGCGATGGCCGCGGCCGATCCCGTCGGCAACATCTGCCTACTCCCCGATATCGCGCGGTTTGCCCATTAGCGCGGGCTGAAACAGCAACACCGCGGCAAGCGTCGTGACAAGCGAGAGCGCCAGGAGCTTGCCCATGCTCGCCGTCCCCGGATGGCTCGACAGCCACAGGCTGCCGAACGCCGTCGCGGTCGTCATGGCGCTAAAAAAAATTGCTCGCGTCAGGCTCGATTGCAGCAAATTCGTTCTGCCGGCGCGCCACGCTGTGACGTAGTAGATCTTGAACGCGACGCCGACGCCGAGCAGCAGCGGGAGCGCGACGATATTGGCGAAGTTGAGCGGCATCCCGATCAGCACGCAGATTTCCATCGTCACGGCGCCGGCCACCAGCAGCGGGACCAGCGTTAACAATACGTCGGTGACGCGCCGCAAGGTGAGCCAGAGCAGAAAACTGATCACCAGCAGCGCCCAGAGCCCGGCATGGATGAAGGCCTTCACGACGGTGTCACCGGATTTGAGAATAGATACCGGCCCGCCGATAGCGGTCGGCTCGGCGGCGAGAACGGCGCCGGCAAACTTGCGAAGCGTATCATTGTCGTTGGGATCGCCGCGCGGCTGCGCCTCGATGCGCATCAGGCCGTCCTTGGTCCTCCAGCCACTGACCAGATCTGCCGGCAGCGTCTTCAGGCTGACGGGCTTGGCCTGCAGCGCGTTCTTCAGTTGATCGAACACCACCTTCATCGGGTCAACGAAGATCGCTTGTGTTTTGTTTCGCGTGGCTTCGTCTGAATCGGCAAGCCTGGACAAGGCATCGGCAAGCCGCCGCGCCGCCACCGCGCCCGGCCCCTTTGCGTCGCCGGCGGTGCTGCGCAGGCTTTCCACGGTTCCCTTCAGCGCCTCGACATTTTCCGCGTCTGACGGCGGTTCATCAATCGATTCGGGGTTGAGCGCCGGATTGAGCACCTTGGCGCCCTGCGCAATGAGCTTCAGTTTTTCCGGCTGATCTTCAGGCACAAAACTGTCGAGCGACATCACGCGGAGAACTTCCGGCAGCTTTTCAAGCCGGGCGCCAATCTTCTTCGCATCGGCCTCCGAGTGCGTCATCACGTTGATGGCGTTGGCACCAGTGTTCGGATCCTTTCTCAGATCGAGAAACGTGGCGATCAATTCGACGTTGGGATTGCGCAAGTTGATCGGGTTGAAATCGAATCTGAGAAAATACAGCAATGGCAGACCGGCAATCGCAACCAGAAGCGTGCCGACAATGATGATGACGCGATGTTTTTCGAGGAAAAGATCGACCGGTGCCAGGAATGCGTAGCCAACGGGCTCTTTTTCGCCGGGAGGATTGAGCAGACTGAGCAGCGCCGGCAGTACGGTGATGCTTGAGAGGAAGGCCACCAGCATGCCCACGCCGGCGATCTTGCCGAGTTCCGAAACGCCTTTGTAGTCGGTCGGCAGAAACGAGAGGAATCCGGCTGCGGTCGCCATCGCGGCCAGCGACAGCGGAATCGCGGAATATTCGGCCGCCCTCTCCAGCGCGGTCTGCAGATCGTTGCTCTTGAAGCGCTCCGAACGGTAGCGGACGCTGAACTGAATGCCGAAATCCACGCCCAGTCCAACGAACAGGACGGCGAACGCAATCGAAAGCAGATTCAGCGACCCCACCATCCACAATCCGATCGCCGTCGTGATCGACAGGCCGATGAAGAGATTGGCGAACACGGCGGCGATAATCTTCGTCGAGTGCAGCGCCATCCAGAGAATGAGCAGCACGACGAGGATGGTGCCGATTCCATTGACGACGGCGCCATCCGCGACCGTTGCGAATTCCTCGTTGGCGATCGGAACCGGTCCGGTCAGCCTGACCCGGGCGCCATAATCGCTTGCAAGCTTGAGATCGCTCGCGGCTTGCCTGATGGCGTCCGTTGCCGCCTTGCCGGGTTCGAGCGCATTGAAATCGAGGATCGGCTTGAACTCGATGAAGGCGCGCCGATCGGCGTCGGTCAAAGGATTCTCACTGGTGAGTTCGCGCCAGGAGAACGTCGCGGTACCCTTGTTCAAAACGTCCTCGATCGTCTGTGCGATCTGGTTGAAGGGCTTCTCGGCGCTGTCGAGTTTGACCTGCCCGCGCTTGACGCCGGCCAGCGCGGTTTCCAGCGCGCCGGTCAACCCGCGCAATGAGGGGTCACCCGCCATGATTTCGATCAGTGGCGCTGCGGATTCGAACTGGCTTGTGAAGCTGGCAACCTGGGGCGCGGGAAGGAACAACAGCCCGTTCTTTTCGAAGAACTCCCCCGAGCCAAGCGGTTCGACCGATTCGAAGTGTTTGGTATCGCCGGCCAATTTCTGGTTCAGCGCGGCGCTCGCCGAACTCGTGAGTTCTGGCGTCGGCGCCTCCACCACGGCCAGGATGGTTCTGTCGCGATCGAAAGCTTCGTCGAATTGAATGTCCCGCTTGCGCCAATCGAGG
Source organism: uncultured Alphaproteobacteria bacterium (assembly GCA_963741185.1). GTDB lineage: Bacteria > Pseudomonadota > Alphaproteobacteria > Rhizobiales > Xanthobacteraceae > Bradyrhizobium. The sequence continues at coordinate 210,561 of CAVUHE010000031.1, forward strand.
TCAGGCGAAATCAACGTATTAATATCCGTATTGATTTCAAAGTGATGGGCCGTATAGAAGCCCGCTGCGATCGCAAGGGCGAGTGCGATCAGGACGGTCGTGGCGGCAACCCGTGTGCAGGCTTTGACAATCGAAACAACAATACTTGTCAGCACATCTTTTCTTTCTAATGTTAACAGCCTGCCGGAAACGCTCGCTATCTAGCGGAGTTCCGGCGGCCAATCTAATGTTGTTTTTGAGCTTTTCCTCCTCGGGGACACGCAGAAACAGCTCAAAAGGCGCCAAAATCGTGCCGGAACAGTCCTGTTCTGAGGATTGATCACCCAAAGTGACCAGCTCGCGAGGGGGAGGGGTTCACCACAAGCCCGAACTCTACTATATTACCGAAACCGACACCTTGGCCGGCTTAAACCTGCGCCCAGGACATAACTCCCTTGCGAACCGCCTTTCCTCCCCGATCGTTTTTTGACACAAAGCCCTGCGCCTCCATGTCCACGGAGGTTGGTGCGGATATTGCAGATGTTTGCGGGGCAGATGTTTTGCGGAAATGGCCGATATCCGAGCCAGACGGAGACACGAGATGAGAGTGGTGCAACTTGCGTAACGGGCGTCCCATGGAAGTGTATCTTGCGCAGCCTCGCGGGTTTTGCGCGGGCGTCGTGCGCGCCATCGAGATCGTCGAGCGCGCGCTCGAGAAATACGGCCCGCCGGTCTATGTGCGACACGAGATCGTGCACAACAAATACGTGGTCGAGAGCCTGAAGAACAAAGGCGCGATCTTCGTCGAGGATCTCTCGGAAGTGCCGCCGCATGCCGTCACCGTGTTCAGCGCCCACGGCGTGGCGCGCAGCGTTGAGGAAGAGGCGGCGGCACGCGGCCTGCCGGTCCTCAACGCCACCTGCCCGCTGGTGACCAAGGTGCACAACCAGGGCAAGCGCTATATGTCGAAGGGCCGAGCCCTAATCCTGATCGGCCATGCCGGCCACCCCGAGGTCGAGGGAACCATGGGTCAGGTCTCCGGCCCGGTACTTCTGGTCCAGAACGTTGACGATGTCGCGGCCCTGACGCTGCCGGCCGACACTCCTGTGGCCTACATCACACAGACCACGCTCAGCGTGGACGACACCAAGGACATCATTGCAGCCCTGCAGCAGCGATTTACGGATATTCAAGGCCCGGACATCCGGGATATCTGCTATGCGACACAGAACCGCCAATCTGCGGTAAGGGACCTTAGCAAGCTTGTCGACGTTATCCTGGTGGTGGGGGCCAACAACAGTTCCAATTCGAACAGGTTGCGCGAAATCGGCACCGAAGTCGGCGTCGCGAGTTACCTGATCGCTGACGGCAGCGAGCTCAATCCGGAGTGGCTCAAGGATGCCAGGGCGGTCGGCATTACGGCCGGCGCTTCCGCTCCTGAAGTGCTTGTCGACGACGTGATCGAGGCCTTGCGGCGCATTGGACCGGTCGCGGTGTCGGTGCTTCCGGGTCGCGAAGAAAACATCGAATTCCGGCTTCCAGCCGAGCTGGCGGCGAGTTGATCAAATCGAGAAAGAAACTTGTAATGGCAATACCGTTCTTCAAGGAAATGCGCATCGGCGGCTATCTGCTGAAGCAGAAACTTCGCGGCAGGAAGCGCTTTCCGCTGGTGCTGATGCTCGAGCCGTTGTTTCGCTGCAACCTCGCTTGCGTAGGCTGCGGCAAGATTGACTATCCCGATGCGATCCTCAATCGTCGCATGTCGGCGCAGGAATGCTGGGATGCCGCCGACGAATGCGGCGCGCCGATGGTGGCAATCCCCGGCGGCGAACCGCTGATCCACAAGGATATCGGCGAGATCGTTCGCGGCCTGGTGGCGCGCAAGAAATTCGTGTCGCTATGCACCAACGCGCTGTTGCTGGAGAAAAAGCTCCATCTGTTCGAGCCGTCGCCATATCTGTTTTTCTCGGTGCATCTCGACGGCCTGAAGGAGCACCACGACAAGGCGGTTTCGCAGGAGGGTGTATTCGATCGCGCAGTCTCCGCAATCAAGGCGGCCAAGGCGAAAGGCTTCACCGTCAACGTCAACGCCACGATCTTTGACGGGCATTCGGCGCAGGATATCGCCAGGTTCCTCGACTTCACCACGGAACTCGGCGTCGGCGTTTCAATGTCGCCGGGCTATGCCTATGAACGCGCGCCCGACCAGGAGCACTTCCTCAACCGCACCAAAACGAAGAAGCTGTTCCGCGACGTGTTCGCCCTCGGCAAGGGCAAGAAGTGGAACTTCATGCATTCCGGCCTGTTCCTGGATTTCCTCGCCGGCAATCAGAACTACGAATGCACGCCATGGGGAATGCCGGCACGCAACATCTTCGGCTGGCAGAAGCCGTGCTATCTGCTCGGTGAGGGTTATACGAAAACCTTCAAGGAATTGATGGAAACGACGGATTGGGAGACCTACGGCACCGGCAAGTACGAGAAGTGCGCCGACTGCATGGCACATTGCGGTTACGAGCCGACCGCGGCAAACGCTGCGCTCACCAATCCGCTGAAGGCGCTGTGGGTCGCACTGCGCGGCGTGCGGACGACAGGCCCGATGGCTCCCGAGATCAACCTTGAGAACCAGCGACCGGCGCAGTACATCTTCTCCGCGGAAGTGCAGAAACGCCTTTCAGAGATCCGCCGCGACGAGGCCCTCGCCGCCCAGCAGAAGGCCTCGACAGCCGCGTAAGCTGCGCAGCGCGCGGTTGAACTCGATTCCGGTCGAGACCAGATCGAGGACGGTCAGCGGATTGCGCGCGATTCCGCGCACGACCTTACGCAGGTCGATATCGCCATTCGGCTTGATCGCGGCCATCGCTAGCGGCGGCAAGGCCCGCGTGGCGGGGTCGCTGATGACGCGCAGCGCAGCAAATGGAAGCCCGGATTTTTCGGCGTAGTCGGCCGCGATATGACTTTCCATATCGACCGCGGCCGCCCCCGTTTCCGAGTGCAGGGCCGCCTTGACGTGCCGCGCCGAAACCACCTGCTCTGCGCCCGCAAGCCGTCCCCTGACGATGCGTCGCCGCCCAAGCCCGACGCTGGCGATCAGTTCTTCGTTCAAAGGCAGGCCGGCCAGCCAGCGGGCATCGCCGGCCAGGACCTCGGTCGCCACCACGACGTCGCCCGACTTCAGCGTGGGATCCAGCCCTCCGGCAACGCCGAAGCTGATGACGCCCCGGATCGTGGCAGGATCAAACACCGTCAGCAGCGCCCGCAATTGCTGCGGATCGCTACTGCTGCAGATGACGGTCATGCCGGGCCCGGCCGCGATGCGGGCCTCCTGCATAAGACCAGTCACGATCAGCACCGGCCGCGGGTCAATTCCCGTGGATGCTCCGTCCCCCGCCCCCAATCTCACATCCCGACCCCTACCACCCTGCTGTTGGTGTTCCTCAAACTCCGATACCGCGCCAACGCCCAGAGCGGAAAGAACTTCGGATACCCATGATAGCGCAAATAAAATACCCGAGGAAAGCCCGTTGCCGTATAGCGTTGCTCGTCCCACAGTCCTTTTTGGGTCTGTGAGGCCATTAGGTACCTTACGCCGCGGGCAACAGCCGGGTTGCTCAACCTCGCCCGCCGCCATTAACCCAAGCAAAGCCCATGCCGTTTGCGAGGCAGTGGTCGGGGCCCCCTCGAATCCCCGGTAATCGAGCCTGTAACTGGTTGCATCCTCTCCCCACCCCCCATCGGCATTCTGGATCGACAGCAGCCAACCCACGGCCTTGCGGAGGACGGGGTCCTGGCCGACGGCTGCGGCATTGAGCGCGCAGAGGGCCGACAAGGTGCCGTAGATCTAGTTCAGCCCCCAGCGGCCGTACCACGCGCGAACCATGAGCGGCGCGTCGACGGAAACGCCAATCATCTTCAGCGCAAAATAGGCTCTCACGCTGGCGCTCATGTCGAAATCGCCGTCGTGCACAAGCGGCCAGCCGCCATGGGCGCCCTGAACCCGGCGCAGGTATTTGCGATCTTGGCTTCCAGTTCGGTGTTTACCGGCTCGCCGAGATAATGACGAAGCAGCACATACTCCGCCGGAATGGTGCAGTCGGCCTCCAGCTCGAACACCCATGTCCGTCGGACTGCCGATAGCCCAGCAACGCGCGCGTCGCCTGGTCGATGCTTGCCGCAAGGGCGCCACCCGTCTCGATCCCAACGCTGTTGTTGGCGGAATACATCGAGATCGAGATCCTCCTGTTCGACACTGCGCGATTGCGCCAAAATCACCTGCGATCTCGATCAAGCCCCCTGCATGGCCAATACCAGATCCGCCGCGCGGTTACCCGACCGCACCGATCCTTCGATGGTTGCCGGCAATCCGGTGTCAGTCCAGTCGCCGGCGAGAAACAGATTCTTGAAGGCCGTCGAGGCGCCCGGCCGCAGCGCATTTTGCTCCGGGGTGGCCTCAAATGTGGCGCGGCGCTCACGCACGATCTGCCAAGGAGGCAATTCGCCCTGCACGCCCGAGGCGGTGCAGATATCCCGCCAGATCGCCTGCGCCAGTTCCTCGCGCGGCATATCCACCAGACGGTCCGCGTTGCTGATGGTGACCGACAGCCGCTGAGGGAACGCGAACAGCCACTCCACCAGGCCACCCACAACCCCGAGAATGGGAGGCATGTCCTGTGGAGGGTCGAAACGGAAATGGGCGTTCACGATCGCCCGGAATTTGGTTGGTGTTTTCAGGCCGGGCAGCAATGAGGCCGCGGGTCGGGGCGGAACCGCCAGCACCACGGCATCCGTTTGCGCCAGCGCGATGGTTTCCTCGCCAAACTTCAATTCGCAGACGCTGTCGGCGGACAGGTCAAAACCGCGCAATTCATGGCCGAACTGGATGCTGGCGCCCCTGCCCTGGAGGAGCTTGATCGCCGGCTCGACCAGAACCGCGCTCAGGCCCTCGCGCGCAATCAGCGGGCGGCAAGCCTGTCCACCCGCCAGAAGCGTCTCCCGCACCACGGCGCCGGCAAGGCCAGCGGACCCCTCAGGTGGATCAACGTTGAGCGCCGCAAGCAGCAAAGGCTGCACCAGCCGCTGGTAAAGCAGTCCGTCGCACGGGATGGCGTTGCCAACGAGTTTGGCGGGCGACGACCAGATCAAGGGCATCAGCGCGAGGTAATCGCGCAGGCCGGTGTCGGGGACGCGTCGCGCCGCATCGAAGACCCACAGCGGCAACCGGCTGTCGCCGAGATCGAGCTGCCAGCGCTGGCCGGTCGTCAAATCGACGAAGGGAAACTGGGCACGCTTCGGCCCGACCAGGCCAGCCTCGGTGCCGATCGATCTTGCGTAGGCCACCGCGTGGCTGTTGCCCGAGAGCAAAAGATGATTTCCGTTATCGATTGTCAGATTGGTCGCCGCGTCGAAATAGGAACGGCACCGGCCGCCCGCCTGCTGCGTGGCCTCATGGACATGCACCTTGAAATTCGAGTTCGCCAGCCGCACGGCTGCCGAGAGACCCGAAATTCCGGCGCCGATGATGTGGACGATCTTTTGCATCAGATAAAGGCGTAGCGCAGCAGAATGGCCAAACGTGCGATCTTGTTGAGACGAACCGGCCTGCGCGGATTAGCGAACCCTCGTTCAACAAGCAATTCCAGAATGGCGCGATAATATTTCGACATGATCCGCGGCGCGCGCACGGCGCGGCGCGGATTGCGGCGCATGACCTCGTCTGCCTTCTCGAAATGGGTCCGCGCTCGCTCCACCACCGGCGCGCAGACTTTTGGCAACGCGGGATCGGCGGCGACCTTGAGCGGATCGGTTGAAGTGATGCCCGCATGCAGCAGTCCCTCGAGCGGCAAATAGAGGCGGCCGATCGAGGCGTCTTCGTCGATGTCACGCAGGATGTTCGTCAATTGCAGCGCACGGCCGAGATGATGCGCAAGCAGGATTCCATCCTCCCGCGGCAGACCGAACACCCGCACCGACAGGCGTCCGACGGCGCTGGCCACGCGATCACAGTAAAGATCGAGCGTGGCGAGATCCGGCGCGCGGATGTCCTGCGGAACATCCATTTCCATGCCATCGACAATCGCGAGAAAATCCTCGCGTTGCAGGCCGAATTTCTGGACCGACGGAACATAGTCCCGCAACCGCGCCGGAGGCCGCCCCTGATACAGGGCATCGATGTCGTCACGCCATTGCTGCAGCGCGGCCAGCCGCTCCTCGCGCGGGCCATCGGAATCCGCGATGTCATCGACCTGCCGGCAAAAACTGTAGATCTGAAACATTGCCTCGCGCTGCTCATGCGGGAGGATGCGCATCGCAGCGTAGAACGAACTGCCGGACGCCGACGTTCCGTAACTGGTGTTGGCTGCGGCCGTCTCAAGCGTCATGCGCCGGCCGCCGGGTTTGAAACGGGCCGCCGTCCGAACATCCGCCGGGTCATCTCGCCGGCCAGCCCGCTGAGGCTGAAGGCAAGCAATTCGACCGGGTTGAGATGCACCCTGTCGCACAGCGGATCGCGCACTTTGAGAAGACGAACGATCTTGTCCGCGAAAGTCTGGATCACGGAAATCTCGAGCCCAAGCCTGAAATCCTTGACCTCGGCGCTGAGCGATTTGCTTTCTTCAAGCAGGGACCCGGTTCGCGAGGCCAGCGAATGCAGGCACTGCAGCAACGGGGCCGACGCGCGGTCACCTCCCAGTTGCTCGACCGAGGCGCCGGCAGCGGCGAGCGCGTCGCGCGGGAGATAGACACGATTGAGATTGTTGTAGTCCTTGCCGCAGTCTTGAAGATGATTGTTGATCTGCAAGCCGGCGCAGAGTGCATCCGACGCAGCCCAGGTGGATGTGCTTTCACCGTGGACGTCGAGCATGAATCTTCCGACCGGCATTGCAGAATACCGGCAATAGTGAATCACGTCATCCCACGTCTCATAGCGAAGTTTGGTCACGTCCATCCGAAACGCGACCAGAACGTCGAGTGCATGGCGCGGCGACATCGAGCGTTCGGCAAGCGCGCGGCGCAGGTTGACCGCCTCGGGCTGGCTGTCGCCGCGGCCCAGAAGCTCGGCCTCGAGCAGATCGAGAAGACTCAGCTTCTCGCGCTCATCGAGCGTCGCATGATCTGCGATGTCGTCCGCGGTTCTTACGAAATTATAGAAGGCAAGGATCAGCGCCCGATGGCGCGGGTGAATGATCCACGACGCGACCGGGAAATTTTCGTCGCGGTGAGTCTTGCCGGATCGCAATTCGCTCGCGGTGGTCATCAAGAAATGGCTACATTCTTCCGGGCTTCGCTTGCCGTGCCAGGATCGCGCATGCGCAACGATCGCAAGCCCCATATAGGGGAATACGATACCAAAACCAATGCCATCTGCGGTTTCTCGCAGATTCCGGCCACGCCCCAACGAGGACGTTAACCGGTCTTTGGGCGGCTTTTGGCTGCGAGGACGCTTATTGCCCGTGGCTTACCAATACCTGGTTGCAGGCCAGGGTCAATTTGGGGCGATTTTGCTGAAGGCAGGCCAGAACGGTCAGATCGTCCTGATTCATGACCGGACGACAATATTTCTGAACGTCGTGAGCACAGGCCTTTTGTTCCTCCGGCGTGCCGCTGCGCTGCTGCGGCGTTGGCTCGGCGATGGCCCCGGTGGAAGCCGACAGCGACAGAAGGGTGACTACCAAGAAAAAGCTACGCATCGTGGTCCTTTATTCTGAGGGCAGAGACTTCCAACCCGAGTAGCACATGGCATCACCGGGGCAGACTATTGGGATTGAATGTGCCGCGAAGTGCAGCGACGAAAGCAACAAGAGCGCCGCCAAATGCGGCCAAATTTACGACGATCCCCTGACGAATTGCGGCCGCTGAGGGCCATTGCAAGGGATCATATAACCGGTTGGTATCACACAACATTTTTTGGAGATTCTTTTCGCGCGATGGCTCGCGCAAGGCGAGAGAAGCACGATATCCGAAATTTCCCTCTTTTCGCGAGTGGAAAATGCAGCGCGTCCAATCCGGTTCGCACATTTTGCGACGACTGATGCAAATCGGTCGCGCCGGTCGGCGGAACCGCGCGCAAGGCCGATCGATCATTAGCGCCTGTGAAATTTGCCGGGGGAAACTCAAGACGAAGCAATTTGGTTCCGGCACGTTTGGACAGGTCATCGAGGCTGCTGCCGTCGCTGCCGCATTGATATTTTCGGCAACCTGCAGGGATGGCAGGTGGCGGCAAGATCGATATGCTGGTCGAAGCTCCCGGCTTTGCCGCTAATCTCATGATGCGGACCAGCGGCAACAGGCAGACCGTTCAGATCAGCTCCAAAGGCGACATCAGAGGCGTTTCGATTGCAATGGTGAAGAGCTAGCGCTCTTGTCCTTGCGCGCTCAAGATTGCTCCAATGGCTTTGTGGGACCTGCCGTCCCGCGTAACCGTTGCGCCAGGTTGATCAGGAACATCGCCGTCGGCCGCAGGATGAAGAGGTCGGCCACCAGGGCTGCCACCATCGAAAAAGCGCTGAGCCAACCGAACAGGCGCAGCGACGGCAAATCGGAGAACACCGTCACCACCAGGCCGCAGGCAAGCACGACCGTGGTCAGGATCAGCGCAGGCCCGACCAGCACGGTTGCGCGCTCGACCGCGAGTTCTGGCGTGACACCCGGTTTGGACTCAAGCCTGAGCCGGTTGAGGAAGTGTATGGTCGCGCTCAACCCCAGCCCAAACGACACCGTAAGCGCAACGACGCTTGCAAATTGCAGCCCTTCCCCCAACAACCACAGCACCGTACCCGACAGCACCACCGGAAAAATCCCGGGCAAGATACATGAGAACATGACCACCACCGAGCGGAAGGCGAGCCCGATGAAGACCGCCACCAGCGCGAATTCGATGGTCAAACCACGATTGAGCTTTTCGATCATGTTGGCGCTGTTGCGCGCGGCGATCGCCGAAAGTCCGGTGACCGCAATCTCGTAACCGGGATGCGCCTTGCGCACCGCATCGAGCGAGTGATCGAGTTTGTCGACGACGGGAAGAATCTCGCTGGAATCGAGGTCCGGTACCCTCCCCGACACCACCACCGCATCCTGATTGGCCGAGATAAAACGGCGCACCAGGTATTCGGGAATCACGCTGACATATTCCTTCAAGGTCGCGACGTCGGAACTGCCCGCCTTTTCCGCAAGCCAGCGCCGCAGCGTTTCCAATGACCAGACATTGCCGACGCCCGCCTGCTTCTCCACCAACGCGTGGACGTCGGCGATGGTCGTCAAGGTTTCGGGAGCATAGAGCGAGGCACCCTTGGGAAATTCGATCAAGACGTCGATCGCATTGGCACCGGTCAGCTTGGCGTCGAGACGTCCGCTTGCCGCGACCGCCTGCTGCTTGTCCGGCACCTGATCGGCGAGCCGGTAGCGCGGTTCCAGATTGGCATAGATCACGGCGAGACCACCCACGAACAGTACGGCAATCAGGCTGAACAGGCCGGGGCGGCTGACCATGCGCACGGCGATCCAGTAGCAAAAATTGCGCAGCATCTGCACGCCGGCGTCGGCGCCCTGGAATTTTACCGCAAAAATCTTCTCATTGCGCACAAACAGCACGCCGAACACCGGCACCAGCGAGAGAACGGCGACAAGTGCGATAATGGTGGCGGCAAGCCCCGCCTCGCCGAATTTGCGGATCAGATCGGAATCGGAGAATTGCAACGCGATAAACGATATCCCAGCCGTACCGTGTGTGAGCACGCAGGCAGGCCCGACCACCAGGACGGCGTTGCGAAACGCGGTGAATTTGTCCTGACCCGCGATCAGGCGGTCGCGCGCGGCGAAAGTCAGCTGCATCGAGTCCGAGAAACTGATCACCATGATCAGCGGCGTCATCACGTTGAGGAACATATTGAGGTTGAAATTGGCCCAGCCGAGTCCGCCGAGTGCGAGCAAGATCGCAATGATCGGCGGGAACGCGGCGACCACCATGAACGATATCTTGCGGAAGAAAATGATGGCGATGACGCATCCGGCGAGGATGCCGAGGACGTTGTAGGTCAAGCCATCGCGCTCGACGGCGTTGCGGATCTCAAGCTGCATTACGGGGACGCCGGACAGTTCGGCGTTGAGCCCGGTATCGCCGAGGTCATCGGCCATCAACTTTCTGATTTCGCCGACCGTCTTGCCGAGCTTGTTACTGGCGACGACCTCGGGTTCGAGCGATAGCACGATCAGCGCCAGCGTACCGTCTTCCGACAGCAGCTTGCCACGAATGAGCTCGTTGGTTTTGACTGTCTCGATGAACTTGTCGTAGTCGGCGCCCTGCGGCAGTTCCGAGGGAAACAGCGCCGCCGGGAACTTGCCCGGCGCCGGCGCCTGACGCGCGGAGAACAGCGAGATCAGGCCGCGGGTACCTTCCACAAGCTGCATGTCCGTGATGAAGTCGCGCAGCTTTTCGAGATTGTCGCGCGCAAGCAATTTCTTGCCTTCGACCACCACCAGCACGTCGAATTCCGTGGCCGGGAATCGCTTGATTTCCGATTCGTATTGCCGGTACTCCTTGGAATTGGACCGAAACAGCTGGCTCAGCGAATCGTCGATCTTGATGCGGTCGATCCCGAAGATCGCGCCAATGATGAGCGCCACAAGAACAATGCAGGACAGGATCGGCGCCTGAACGGCGATGAGCCCGATCCGCTCCAGCCCGAAGGCGATGCTCGCCGTCGGCCGCTGCTCGAGTTTCTCGACGTGAACCTCGCTGTCGCTGTTCTTTTCGAGCATGCCCTGTCCAATTCTCACATCGGTTCAATTTAGCCGGCGAAAATGCCAAACTAGGAAGCAAGGTTGGGGCGACCCTGCACGAATGGCACTAACCCTTGAAAACAGCGGCAAATTTGCGTCCAGAGGTGTAGCAGGTCTATGAGGCGTCTCGCAAGCAGCGCACAAGTACGCCGCAATAGCAGGTCTGAACTCGGATTTTGTCATGTCAGCTTGAATTTGCGGTGATACCGTAAGCGGCTCGGCTGTTACTTTCGTCCTTGAGCGCAACGCCGGTCAATTCCCGCGCAAGGCCCTCGCGAATCAGCCAGGCAATCCTGAAAGCTGCCTCGTCGTAGCCGAGCCCCGCGCGGTGGATATTGGAAACGCAGTTGCGCTTCTCATCGGTCGTGCCAACCGCGGGAGCATAGGTCAGATACACCCCCAGACTATCGGCGGCGGAGAGGCCGGGACGCTCGCCGATCAGCATGACAATCATGCGCGCGCCGAGGATGGCGCCGATCTCATCGCCCAACGCAACCCGCGCTCCGGTCGCAATGACAGCGTGGCCAATTTCGATCGCATCCGAAGCCAGTTGCGGAATGAGGCTGCGCAGGAGTGCAATCGCGTGCGCGTTGACCGCCGCCGGAGAAAGTCCATCGCCGACTACGATCACCAACCGATCCGCGCTGCCGGCTCGGCTCTCCAGAAGACGACGTGAATCCGGATCGAGCATGCGCCCCAGGTCGGGACGCCCAAGATAACCTTTCCGGTCAGGAGCACGACTTGAAACACTCAAAGCCTCAAGATCGAGATTGCCGAGGCCCTGCAACACGGCGGGCACGTCGAACGCTGCGTGGACCGCGTCGCGGGCACGCGCGTGGTCGAGCGTGAAATCGAGCAGCGCCTTGGTCGGCAGGCTGGCACCTGCGACGCCAAGGCCGACGCGCGCCGGGGTAAGCTCGCGCAAACGCTCAAGCGACGGCGGCAACGGCGCCCGGGTTTTCATTCGCGATCACTCTGCAGGAACGGATGCTTCACGCAGCCTTATCGAATAGTTCGACGCATTGTGCCGGCCGCCGGAAGCCCCGCGCGCAAACATGATCAGGTGATGCGCGACGAGCATCGAACTGATGAAATGTTCGATTTCGCCGCGGGCAAGACGTCGCAGCGCGAATTTCCAGAATTCAACCTTGTAGTCGCCGAGGATACCGACTTTCCAGAAGATCTTGCGCAGCATTGTCAGACCAAGCCTGATGTTTTGCCATGACATCTGTTGCCGCGACGGCGGCCGCTTGACCTGGTTCGGGTAGGTTTGGCGAATCTGATACTCGTAGCGGTCCAGTAATTTTCCCGGCTCGTAGGCGCTGCTCATGCAGGCGCGCCAGGTCCTGACGACGTCGTCATACGGCAAGTGGAAATCGACGTTGGACTCGCGCCCCTCATCATCCTCGATCAGCCGGTTCTCGCGCTTCAGCCGGTCCCATAGCGGGGTCTTTGGCAACGCCTGCAGCAAATTGATGGTCAGAAGCGGGATTTGCGACGTCTCGATGAACTCGAGCAGATGCTGTCCGGTTTCCGGTTTGTCGGTATCCAATCCAAGAATGATTCCGGAGACGACCTCCATGCCGAAACTGTTGATCGTCCGGATTCCCTCCATGATGGGAACCATCATGTTGTGATCCTTGTGCATGGCCTTGAGCGCCACGGGGTCCGGCGTCTCGATGCCGCAGAAAATCGTCGAGAAGAATGCCTCGCGCATTCCTGCCAGGATTTCCGGACGCTTGGCGATGTTAAGCGTCGCCTCGCACGAGAAGCGCAGAACGTAGCCGGTCTTCTTCTGCCATTCGATCAGGTGCGGCAACAGATCGAGCGCGGCCTTGCGGTTGCCGATGAAATTGTCGTCGACGAAATAGACCGAACCCCGGATGCCGCATTCGAGCAGCTTGTCGAGTTCAGCGGTGATTTGCTGTGGCGACTTCAGACGCGGATTGCGGCCATAGAGACCCGGGATATCGCAGAATTCGCACTGATAGGGACAGCCGCTCGAATACTGGATGCTGCCGAGGAAATAGCTCTTGAGCTCGGCCAACTCGTAGGCCGGAAGCGGAAACCGGGTCATTTCGAGGCGATCGGCGGTCTTGAGCACCACTTGCTGCGCAGGCCGGGACGGATCGCGCGCAAGCTGTGCGATCAACGCGTCGGTGGCATCGCCCAACTCGCCGACGTGAAGATAGTCGAACGAAGGATAGTAGTCGGGGCACGCACTGACCGAAGGCCCGCCGATCGCAACGGGCAGATCGAACGCATGCGCGCGGCGGCAGATATCGTTCATCTGCTGACGCTGGATATGCATGCCGCTGACAAACACGGCCTCCGCCCATTCGAAGTCTTCTTCGGTCGCCGGGCGGATGTTCTCGTCGATGAACCGAACCGGCCAATTTTCAGGCAGATAGGCCGCGATCAGCAGCAAACCTTGCGGAGGCATAAAGGCCTGCACGCCGTCGGTCAGCGGATAGGCGTATTCGAACGTGCCGAACGCCGATGTGTAGCGCGGAAATACGCACAAGACACGGCGTACCGTCTCAACGCTCTCGGCTCTCATCGCTTCCTCTGCGCCTTCAACCCAATGAGTTAAGCACGTGCCCAAAGGCTGGGCTACAAATTCCTCAACATTGTGGCAGCCATTTAACCCAGGCACGACCGGTTGGTTGCACCAAAGCCGCTGGCGGCGACCGCCGTCCTCAAGCGATCAATCGCAATGCAAAATCGGATAGCACCTCCGCGTTGCCGGCGAGACGGAACTCCGCGTCGGCGAGGCCGGCGCGGAACAACCATGCGTCGAATTCAGGAGCACGCTTTAAGGCGAACAGGTCGCGGACATAAAGCGCGTCGTGAAACGAGGTCGATTGATAGTTCAACATCACGTCATCGGCGCCGGGAACTCCCATGATGAAATTCACGCCGGCCGCGGCGAGCAGCGTCAGCAGGTTGTCCATGTCATCCTGATCGGCCTCGGCATGATTGGTGTAACAAACATCCACCCCGAGCGGTAGACCAAGCAGTTTGCCGCAAAAATGATCCTCTAGCCCAGCGCGAATGATCTCCTTGCCGTCGTAAAGATACTCCGGGCCGATAAAGCCAACCACGCTGTTGACGAGCAAGGGGTCAAACGCTCGCGCCACGGCATAGGCGCGTGCCTCGCAAGTCTGCTGGTCGACGCCGTGATGGGCATTGGCGGAAAGGGCCGAGCCCTGCCCCGTCTCGAAATACATCACATTGCTGCCGACAGTGCCGCGCCGCAGTGACAGTCCTGCCTGATGCGCTTCCTGCAGGAGCGCCAGGTCGATGCCAAAACTCCTGTTTGCGGCCTGCGTGCCAGCGACCGACTGGAAGACCAGATCGACGGGAACGCGCTGCTCGATCAGTCCCAGCGTCATCGTGACGTGGGATAGTACGCAGCTCTGGGTCGGGATCTGCAGGCGCGCAATGATGTCGTCGAGCAGGTGCAGCAACCGGCCAATGACGGCCGGATCGTCGCTTGCCGGATTTATGCCGATACAGGCATCGCCGGAACCCAGCAGGATGCCATCGAGGATCGAGGCAGTGATGCCCTTCTCGTCATCGAAGGGATGATTGGGCTGCAACCGAACGCTCATCCTCCCGCGCAGACCAATGGTGTCGCGAAAGGCCGAAATCACTTCGCATTTCTTCGCCACCAGGATGAGATCCTGATTGCGCATCAGTTTCGAAACCGCCGCGGCCATCTCTGGGGTAATGCCGCGCGAAATTTTCCTGAGAACTTCTGACGTGGCCTTCCCGGAAAGAAGCCAATCGCGGAACGATCCGACGGTCAGCGAAGCTATCGGCGCAAAGGCCGAGGAGTTGTGGGTATCGATGATCAGTCGGGTAACTTCATCGTCTTCGTAGGGGATGACGGTCTCGTGCAGGAATTGCTTGAGAGGAACGTCCGCGAGCGCGATCCGCGCGGCAACCATCTGTTCGGCGCTTTCGGCAGCCAGTCCGGCGAGGCGGTCGCCGGAACGCGGCGACGTGGCCTTGGCCAGGAGATCGCGAAGATCGTCGAAAACGTAGTTGGTGGTGCCTATGGCGTGCCGATAGACCATGTCTGCTCCGGACCGTCAGCGCTGTGCGCCGACGACCACCGCAGATCCTATCATCTTGCGCTGCGGCCTGCGACAAAGCCGCGCCTGAGACCGTGCCAGCGATCCCCGGTCACCGTCGTCGGCCTCGGGAACGAGAATTCATGTAAGTATTTGATATGTTTAAATAATTATTGGATGTCTTCATCGACCCAGCGAGCAGCGGCACGGCAACATGCCAAGCCCCCGCGCCCAACCAGAAAATCCAGGGATTTCAGCGCGTGCATCGATGCCAAGCTGCTGAATCTAAGAGCAAAGGTTAACAACTTATACAGGAAAATCTCACATAATTCATTATGACGGCCGTCATCATTCTGACCGGCCTCCTTCGAGAGGCCTATGATGCCCGCGATAAACAAACCCGTTGCTCGCTCAGGCTTCGCGATCGGCTCGCGCCTTTCGCTCGCCACGAAGCTTTATTCGATTTTTGCCCTTTTTGCGCTTTTGACCGCAGCCATCACGGTGTTGTCGGACTACAACACCCGTTGCAGTACGGAACTTACGGAAGCCATCGAGACCGCCAGCCAGGCCGCGCTCAACGTCGAGCGCGCCAATTCGCTGGTCTATGCCATGGTGATGGAATCCCGGGGCATCTACATGTCGACCGAGTCTGCGACCGTCAAAAAGTATGGCGATGGACTTCACAAATTCAGCGACCAGCTCCTCGGGGTCGTCAAGAACTGGCAATCCATTGTCCAGGCCGACGACGCCCAGCAATTTGCCGTCTTCAAGAAGCGGATCGAACAGTTCGTCGAATTCCGCAAGGAGCTCGTCCGCCGCGCCATCGAGATTGGCCATGACGCGGGCCGTGAATGGGGCGACAACGAAGCCAATCGTAGCGTGCGTTCTGCCCTCAACACCGATCTTGAAGCGCTCTCCAAGGTCTACGTCGAACGTGGCAGGCGGCTTTCCCAACAAACCGAAACCAACCGCAGACTGGCCGTACTTCTGACAGCTCTCGGCGGGCTGGCGCTGGTTCTGGTCGGCGTCGGCGTCTTTATCATCGCCCGCTCGGTGGCACGGCCACTTTCGCTGATCACGACCACCATCAAGCAGGTCGCCGACGGCACCGAAGGCGTCGAAGTCCCGCATACCGATCGCCAGGACGAAATCGGCGCTCTGGCCCGCGCCATCGGCATTTTCCAGGAAGCCATGGATCGCAACCGCAGCCTGAATTCGCAGGCGCTACTGGACTCCAAGGCGCGCGACGAACGGACCAGGCAAATCGAAGCCTCGGTCGAGGCGTTCCGAAGTGCAATCGGAAGCGTGCTCGGCGCGGTGAACGATAACGCGTCGGCCATGCGCGAAACCGCGCAGTCCATCACCAAAGTGGCGTCGGATGCGAGCGGCCGCGCGACCGCCGCCGCCCATGCCACCGAGCAGGCCTCCAACAACGTCTCCGCCGTCGCCAGCGCCGCCGAAGAATTATCTGCTTCGATCGAGGAGATCGGCAGACAGGTCCGCCAGTCCGCAGGTGTCGTCGAGCAGACCGGCCAGCGGACGGAAAAATCGGTCGTCGAAATCGAAAGTCTCGCTGCGGCGACCCAACGTATCGACGGCGTGCTCAACCTGATCCAGGCGATTGCCGAGCAAACCAATCTTCTCGCGCTGAACGCCACGATAGAGGCCGCGCGCGCAGGCGAAGCCGGCCGCGGCTTCGCCGTGGTGGCCCACGAGGTCAAGGCTCTCGCAGGCCAGACCGCGAAGGCCACCTCCGAGATCGGCCAGAACATCAGCATGATTCAGGTTTCCACGCGCAATGCGGTCGACGCCGTGCGCGAAATCGGCACCGCCGTGCGCGAGATCAATGATGTTACCGCCAACATCGCCGGTGCCGTCGGCCAGCAGGATGCGGCGACGCGCGAAATTTCGGCCAACGCGCAACTGGCCGCCGAAGGAAATTCGACCCTCGTCGTCAATATCGGATCGCTCAACGACGCCATTGTCGACACCAACAAGGCCGCCTCGTCTGTCCTTTCGGCATCAAGCGACCTGACGTCCACGGCCGAACTTCTGTCGCGTGAGGTCGACAAATTCTTCCGCAATCTGCGCGCCGCCAGTGAAGGCGATGACACGGTGCGGACGGGGACTGCCAATTAGAGCGAGATGACTCTTCTTCGAATCGTCATCACGCTCTATCTTTTTGTTTGAGCATGATCTTTTTCGGAAAACCGGTATCCACTTTTCCGGATCATGCTCTAAGACCGTCTTCGCCAAGGCGGACGATCTTGCGGAGCGGGTTACTCGACCGGCAGCACGTCTACCGCCACGTTGAGCTTCTGCTTGCGCGATCCGACGATGATCCCGTCAACTGGGGAAACGTCGGAAAAATCGCGCCCCACCGCGAGCACGATGTGATCATTCTCCACCAGGATATCGTTGGTCGGGTCGAAACCGATCCAGCCCAGGCCCTCGCCGCACCACAGCGATACCCAGGCATGCGTGGCATCGGCGCCCTGCAGGCGCGGTTTGCCGGGCGGAGGGATCGTGCGCAGATAGCCGCTGACATAGGCCGCCGGCAGGCCGAGACCGCGGAGCCCGGCGATCATCACATGGGCGAAATCCTGGCAGACGCCGTGGCGCTTTTCGAACACCTCGTCGAGCGGCGTCGAGATGACGGTTGCCTTTGGATCGTACTTAAACTCGGTGCGGATCCGGTGCATCAGATCGACCGCGCCGGCAAGGATGCCGCGCCCCAGTGGAAAACTCGTCGATGCATATGAGGTAATCGGCCGCTGTACCGGCACCAACGGGCTTGCGAAGACGTAACCGACCGGCGAAGCGGGGCCGAGGCTGGTGGCCTCGAACGCCACGTCGCGAACGCTCTCCCAGGCGCGGCTCTGCGCGTCGCGGCCAGGTGCGCTGCGAGAGACCGACACGCGAGAGCGGGAATCGATCCGCAGGCTGCGGTGCGGGCTTTCGATCAGGATGCTCTCGATCAGCGTTCCGAAGAAGTCCCGCCGCACCGTACGGTCGGTGGGACGCGGCCTTATGTCGACGGTGTGCGACACCAGTTCCTGCCCGCCGCCGCTTGTCGGCTCGAGCCGAAGCGAGCACCGGGCGAAATTGACCGGGCTTTCGTAACTATAGGTGGTGACGTGACGGATGTCGTAGATCACGCCAGACCCGTCAGCTTTTCCGGCCGGCTGGCATTGGGACCATGCGGAAAATAGTGCAATCCGATGGCGTCGGCGAGGTTGAGCAGGTCCTGTTCAAGCGCGAACAATGTCTTGATGTCGAGGCTTGCCGCTTCCGTCGTCGTCAATGTCGCTTGCGCTGCGACCGCAAGACGCTGCGGCCGCTCAATCAATCCGCCCTCTTTCAGGGTCGGAAGGCTCGCGATGTGATCGTTCAGCGCCGCAACCTGGAATGCGACCGAGCGCGGATTGTAGGGGTCCAGAACCACAAGGTCGCGCACCGGCGCGAGCAGCGGGCCAACGAGGTAGCGCGAGCGATAGGTGATCTGGCAATCAACCAGCGTCAGCAGAATGTCCAGATCCTCGCTGCCGGCTTCATCGTAGGCAAATTGGCGCGCGAAACGCACCGTGTTGATTGCGCGCTCGGCGCGGCGGCCCATTTCGAGAAAGCGCCAGCCGGCGGCGCGGTTCATGTTTTCCTGCGCGAGCCCTGCGAAGCTTGCGAGCTCCTGCAAGGTCAGCTCGGCGGCGCTGATGACACCATCGTCGTCCTCGACCTCCTGCGCAAGACGCTCCGCCATTTCGGTGATGACCTGCCAGGCGTCCGGCGAAAGTCGTTCACGCAACGATGTGGCGGTCCGCTGCGCCGAGCGCACCAGCGACAAGGCCGAACCGAACCTGTCCTCGCTTTGCAGCGCTTCGCCCGCGATTCGGACCGGCTGGGTCCGCGCCGTTTGCGACGTCGCGCCCCATGCCACCAGAAGGCGCTGGATTCGCTCCACCGAATAAAGGACGGGTGACGATCCCTTCACGGGATCGCGCAGCGACATTGCCAGCGCCCGCACCAGCCGCAACGTCGCTTCGGCGCGTTCGAGGTAGCGGCCAAGCCAGAACAGATTGTCGGCGGCCCGGCTCGGGACCCAGCCGGCGATGCGCCGGATCCGTACCGTATCGCTTGCCGGCAACAGGGTCGTCGTCGGCACGGCCCGGTCGGAAACCACCCATACGTCGGCCGCTCGCGCGCCATCCCCCATCGACACGGCACGAGCATCGAGCTGCTCGGCAATCCGGCAAAAGCCGCCGGGCATGATGGTCCACCCTTGTGGAGTTGCGGCTGCGAAAATCCTCAAGACGAACGGGCGCGGGGTGATCCGTCCCTGGTCCCACACCGGCATGGTCGAGAGACGAACCAGTTCCTGGCCGACGAAGTCGATGCCGCGATCGTTGATCGCGGCCTTGAGCCGCTCGCGCTCGGCGGTTGGCAGCTCACTGGCGAGCACGGGCCCAATGCCGGGGAAACCAGGGACCCCTCGGCGGTACGCGCCCTCGATGACAACCCGGTCCAATCGCGACAACACTTCCTCGCGGGCAGATTTCTGGCCGCACCACCAGGTCGCGATGTGGGGCATCTTCAAATCTTCACCGAAGAAACGCCGGCTAAGGCTTGGCAGGAAACCAAGTAACGCCCGCGCCTCCATCACGCCTGAACCCGGCATGTTGGCGACGACCACGCCATTCTTGCGGAGCACGTCGATCAGACCGGGCACGCCGAGTTGCGAGGCGGCATTGAGTTCGAGCGGGTCGAGAAAATTGGAATCGACCCGGCGCAGAAGCACGTCGAGCCGTTTCAGACCGGCGACAGTGCGGATGTGGATGCGGTCGCCGCTGACGGCGAGATCGTCGCCCTCGACCAAGAGGAATCCGAGGTAGCGTGCCAGCGTTGCATGTTCGAAATAGGTTTCGCTGAACTGGCCCGGCGTCAGCAATCCGATGCGCGGCTCGTCGCGGTCGGCGCTGGCGCGCAAGGCATCGCGGAATGCCTCGAAGAACGGCGCAACGCGCTCCACATTCATCGATTTGTAAAGGCTTGCGAACGCGCGCGACAGCACCAACCGGTTCTCCAGCGCGTAGCCTGCGCCCGATGGCGCCTGGGTCCTGTCACCCAATACCCACCAGCGCCCATCGGGTCCGCGGCCAACGTCGGCGGCGTACAGGGACAGATATCGGCCGCCAGGCGGTTTGATCCCGCAGACCGCGCGCAGATATTCGGGGCTGCCGGCAATCGCCGCCGCCGGTATCGCGCCTTCGGCGACCAGCCGGCCGTCGCCATAAAGATCGCTCAGGACCAGTTCCAGCAGTTCGGCGCGTTGCACGATGCCGGCGGTCAAATGCCGCCACTCGGCCTCATCGATCAAAAGCGGCAGATGGCTCAGCGGCCAAATCCGGTCGGAGGTTTCGCCGGGCGCGCGATAGCTGACGCCAGCTTCTCTCAAATGCCGGTCGGCAGAGCCGAAGCGCCGCTCGATCTCGGCCGGCGTCAGCGTGGCGAACGCATCGAAGAAGCGGGTCCAGACGGCGCGAGGTGCCCCGTCCTCTCCGAGATACTCGTCGGGAATGCCGGGCAATCGAACATAGTCCCGCATCCACTGCGCCACGCGCCGGCTGCCTGGACGCGCCTTGATCCCGTTCCCCTGACTGCTTCCCTGGCCGGCGTGCTCCGCCATTCCGACTCTCCCGCGCCCGGTGCAACGGTTCTGATCGAATCAGAAACAATGCACTCGTCTTATATCTTGATGCCTTTTCTTAACGCGAGCCGGCCGTCCACTTCGCTCGAAAACGCTCTCAAGGCCCTATTCTCAATGCCGGAGCGGCGTCCTCAAGTCGAGGGTCAAGGGGAATTCAATGGTGCGTTCTTCGCGCGGCGGATCGGCCTTGCCCGGCGTATGGCCGTGATCCTGGAATCGGGCGAGCCGCCGAGCCTCCGCCTCATAGGAATTGACCGGTTTAGTCTCGTAGCTGCGTCCGCCGGGGTGTGCGACGTGGTAGACACAACCCCCGAGCGACCGGCCGTTCCAGGTATCGATCAAATCAAATGTCAGTGGCGCATGGACCGGAATGGTCGGGTGCAACCCCGATGCCGGCTGCCAGGCCTTGAACCGGACCGCCGCGACCGCCTCACCCGAGCGGCCGGTTTCGGTCATCGGCATCCGCCTGCCGTTACACGTGACGACGTGGCGGCCTTCGACGAAGCCCGACGCCTTGACCTGCAAGCGTTCCACCGACGAATCCACATAGCGCACGGTGCCGCCGGCCGAGCCCTCTTCACCCAGGACATGCCAGGGCTCGAGCGCCTGACGCACCTCGAGCGAAACCCCGCCATGGTGGACCCGGCCGAACACGGGAAAGCGGAACTCGAGCTGGGCTGCGTACCAATCCGGCGAAAAATCGTAACCAGACCGTTTCAGCTCGGCGAGCACGTCCAAAAAATCTTCCCAAAGGAAATGCGGCAACATGAAGCGATCGTGCAGCGTCGTGCCCCAGCGCACGAATTTGCCGTCCTGCGGTTCGCGCCAAAGCTTGGCGATCAAAGCGCGGATCAAGAGCTGCTGGGCAAGCGACATGCGCGGATCCGGCGGCATCTCCAGCGCGCGGAACTCGACCAGACCGAGCCGGCCGGTGGCGCCGTCGGGAGAATAAAGCTTGTCGATGCAGATTTCGGCGCGGTGGGTGTTGCCGGTGATATCGACCAGAATGTGCCGGAACAGGCGATCCACCAGCCACAACGGCGCCTTGATCGCGGGCGGCGGCACGTGGGCAAGCGCGATCTCCAGCTCATAGAGCCCGTCATGCCGGGCTTCGTCGATGCGCGGCGCCTGGCTGGTCGGACCGATGAACATACCCGAAAACAAATAAGACAGCGACGGATGCCGCTGCCAGTACAACACAAGGCTCTTCAACAGGTCGGGCCGGCGCAGGAACGGCGAGTCCGAAGGCTGACTGCCGCCGACCACCACATGATTGCCGCCGCCGGTGCCGGTGTGCCGGCCGTCGATCAGGAAGCGATTGGCCCCAAGCCGGACTTTTGCGGCGTCTTCGTAAAGGCCGAAGGTGATATCGACCGCCTCGCGCCAGTTCGTCGAAGGCTGGATATTGACTTCGATGACGCCGGGATCGGGCGTCACCTTGATGACTTCGACGCGCGGGTCGAATGGCGGCGGATAACCTTCGACATGGACCTTGATCTGCATTTCCTCGGCGGTCGCCTCTACCGCCGCGACCAGCTCGAGATAGTCCTCGAGTTTCTCCACCGGCGGCATGAAGGCGCACAGCACGCCATCGCGAATTTCGATCGACATCGCGGTACGAACGCCACCACCGACGCCCTTGAGCTGCTGTTCGTGGACCTCCTGATGCGGGGTGCTTTCTGCCGGCGCGGCATCGTAGACCGGCAGCTCTTCGCGCGGCTCGAGCGGATCCTGCTCGACGACATAGGGATATTCGCCCGCAGGAATATGCGGCAGCGAGGCGATCGGCAGCCGCAAGCCCAGCGGGGAATCGCCGGGGGTCAGGAACAAATTGCCGCGGCGCAGCTTCCAGCGTTCGCTTTTCCAGCGCGAGGAAGATTGGCTTGCATCGGCGTTCCAGCGCTGGATCGGCAGAACGAAGCCCTTCGGCACGTTGAGCCCCTGGTCGAACACCCGCGCCATCCGCGCGCGCTCCTCCGGATCGGACAGTTTGGAATCGCCGGGATCGACATTCGCTGGTAGCGCCGCTTCCTTTTGTAGCCAATGACCGGGGTCTTCGAACGCCGGCAGGATGAATTCGGAATCCACCCCAAGTCGCTTGGCCGTCCCTTCCGCGAAGCGCTCGGCCTCTTCAATCCGCGCCTCGTGCGGCCCCTCGATGTCAGCAATCAGGTCGGAGTTTTTCCAGATCGCCACACCATCCTTGCGCCAATAGAGGCCGAATGCCCAACGTGGCAGGCTTTCGCCTGGATACCATTTGCCCTGCCCGTAATGCAGCAGGCCCCCCGGTGCAAACCGTGTCCGCAAGCGTCGGATCAGTTCATCGGCAAGGCCGCGCTTGGTCGGGCCGACCGCGGCGATATTCCATTCCGGCGATTCCAGATCGTCGACCGAGACGAAGGTCGGCTCGCCCCCCATCGTCAACCGCACGTCGCCGGCCTTCAGGTCGGCATCGACCTGCTCGCCGAGCTGGTCGAGACGCGCCCAGGATTCATCCGAGAACGGCCGGGTAATCCGCGGCGCCTCGCGAATCCGTTTGACGCTCATCTCGAAGCCGAACTCGACTTGTGCGAACCCGACCGCCCCGCTGATCGGTGCTGCCGTCCGGTAATGCGGCGTGGCGGCGACGGGAATATGACCCTCGCCGGTCAGCATGCCCGAGGTGACATCGAAACCGATCCACCCCGCACCGGGCAGATAAACCTCGGCCCAGGCATGCAGATCGGTGAAATCGTTTTCGACCTCGCGCGGCCCCTCGACCGGGTCGATGTCGGGACGCAGCTGGATCAGGTAGCCCGAGACGAAGCGCGCGGCGAGCCCGAGATGCCGCAGGATTTGAATCAACAGCCACGCCGAGTCGCGGCATGATCCCGCGCCCTGGGCAAGTGTTTGTTCCGGCGTCTGAACGCCCGGTTCCATCCGTATGATGTAGCGAATCTTTTTCTGCAGTTGCGCGTTGAGATCGACCAGGAAATTGACGGTGCTGGTCGCCTCCCGCTTGATATTTGCAACGTAAGCGGCAAAAAGCGGTCCTGATTCGATGGTTGCAAGGTAAGGCGCAAGTTCGGTCTTAAGATCGGCGGCATAGTCGAACGGAAAGCTGTCGGCATAAGGTTCGACGAAGAAATCGAATGGATTGATCACGGTCATCTGCGCCGTGAAATCGACTTCGATCTTCAGCTCGGTGGCTTTTTCCGGAAACACATAGCGGGCGAGCCAATTGCCCTGCGGATCCTGTTGCCAGTTCACGAAATGATTGGCGGGCGTGACCTTGAGCGAATAGCTCAGGATCGGCGTCCGCGTGTGGGGTGCCGGCCGCAACCGGATGGTTTGGGGGCCGAGATCGATCGGGCGGTCGTATCTGTAATGCGTGACGTGGTGTAGTGCGACGAAGATCGACACAGATGGCGTGCTCCAGCAGCTTTTTTAAGCAGAACACCGCTCACCGCGGGGATCAAGCACTAACAACGGGCAAGCCTTGCCTATGGCGGCGGCGGGTGGCGCCCGATATTCTGGGTCGTCCCCACGAAAGCGGGGACCCATACGCCGCGGCCTCGCGCTTTTGGCAGGGTGGCTAACGGCTTCTGCTCCAAACAACACTTGTGGTTATGGGTCCTTGCGTTCACAGGGACGACACCTGCCGTGAAGCGCTCGCAGATTCAGTTTTTCAATCAACGGTGCTCGCGAACACAGCTTCGCCTTCTCGCCGCGCAAGTCACGCGAGTTCTGCCATCAACGTCCGCTCCCTGATAACAGAGGACGCAGGGAATGCCGGGCGCTCGATGCGCCCGCAGCCGCGCCTCGACACAACCCATCCGGGCTACGGCGGATAAGTCGCCTTCAACCCGACCTACGGACCTACGCTGATCAGCCGCAATTCCAGATCGGTCCGATGGGTGTCCGCGTCCAGCACGGACCAAACGTGCCGCCATTGTAGCGGCCTCCGTAAAATCCGGGCCGGCCGAAATAGTGCCAGTCGCCATCATACCCGTAATAGCTAGGTACGGGATCAATATACCAAGGGCGTCGTTCGCGGCGCGCCATATACCGCGACGCACCCTTCTGGACATAGAGCGGCTGGCTGTTACTCGGCGGCTGATGATAGCCCGGCAGGAAACCATAGCCATGCCAACGTGGCGCCGGCCGTTTGTGAATTGGCGCAGCCTGCGCGACTACCGAAAGTAGCGACAGAACGACAGCAACTGATAGACACACGAGGCGCGCCATGAGCTCACAATAGACAATCGGCTTTGGGAAGACCATCGAAATCCCAGCGCGTAGGATGAGTGGAGCGAATCGATACCCATCGATTGAAATTTGCGAAGATGACGGGTTTCGCGAAGGGCTCAACCCATCCTACGCACTATTTTTCTTCCCGCGAGTTGAGCACAAATACTTTGATGATGCACAGACCAAAGATAATGGCCCAAGCGTACAGTAAGCCCAGGTAAGCAAATAAATACTCGTTGCCGGAGTAAAACAGCCAGCCAATGTACCCGTGCCCCTTTGAGGCCCAGAACATTTTGCCATCCAAGATTCCGTAGTACAGATTCACGAGACCCATTCCAATCAGGGACACGCCACCGTACAAATATCCTGTTCTTGCCTTGGAAGAGATAGAAGGCGGCTTCTTTACCGGCCGTAGGAAGAGCCAGCGACCTCCAACAGCCCCCAATGCGGCGGCCACCGCCAAGACTATCTCGCGCTGCATGGCACATAATCCGATGAGACGGGCGTCGCTCAACAGTTGTATTTTATATGGGCGGCACTACGAAATCAAAATAGGCCACTGCCCGGCGGGGCGTGGGGCCCGTAGGATGAGTGGAGCGAAGCGATACCCATCGATTACAATTTGCGCAGATGATGAGTTTCGCGAAGGGCTCAACCCATCCTGCGCGTTGTTTCAAAAGGGCTCTACCGCGGTGCCTACTGATAGATCACGTGGTATGGGTCCCTGCTTTCGCAGGAACGACAAAAGCCCTACATCGTCGCCCCAAGCACCCAGGGCGCGAATTCGGCGCCGCCGAAGTCGAAGCTTTCGCTCTTGGTCGGTTGGCCCGAGGCGGTCTTGAGCATCAGCTCGAAGATGCGTTGGCCGCATTGCTGCACGGTCTCCTCGCCGTCGAGGATGGTGCCGCAATTGACGTCCATGTCGTCTTCCATTCGCTTGTACATCGGCGTGTTGGTCGCAAGCTTGATCGAGGGCGCGGGCTTGCAGCCGAACACGCTGCCGCGTCCGGTGGTGAAGCAGACGAGATTGGCGCCGCCGGCAACCTGGCCGGTGGCCGCGACCGGGTCGTAACCGGGCGTGTCCATGAAGACGAAACCCTTCTTGGTGACAGCTTCCGCATAGTTCAGGACGTCGACAAGGTTGGTGCTGCCGGCCTTCGCCATCGCGCCGAGCGATTTTTCGAGGATCGTGGTGAGGCCGCCAGCCTTGTTGCCGGGGCTCGGATTGGCGTTCATCTCGGCGCCTTCGCGCGCGGTGTAGTCTTCCCACCAGCGCATCAAGGCCACCAGTTTTTCACCGACCTCGCGGCTGACCGCGCGCCTCGTCAAGAGATGCTCGGCGCCATAGGTCTCCGGCGTTTCCGACAAGATCACGGTGCCGCCGTGGCGCACCAGAAGATCGCTGGCCGCACCCAGCGCCGGATTGGCGGAGACGCCGGAATAGCCGTCGGAGCCGCCACATTGCAGCGCCACCGTCAACTCGCTCGCGGCCACCTTCTCGCGTTTCACCTTGTTGGCATCGGTGAGCGCTTCGCGCACAAAGGCAACTCCGGCTTCGACGGTCTTGCGGGTGCCGCCGATTTCCTGAATCTCCAGCTCGCGCAGGCGGCCGGCGAGCTTCTGCTCCTGCATCAAGCCGCCGATCTGGTTGACCTCGCAGCCGAGCCCAAGCACGACGACGGCGGAAAAATTGGCGTGCCGCGCGTAGCCGCCGAGCGTCCGGCGCAGCAGGGCCAGCGGCTCGTTTTGCGTCATACCGCAGCCGGTCTTGTGGGTGAGCGCGACCACGCCATCGACGTTGGGAAAATCGGCCAGCGGATTTTCGCCGGTGAACGGGTTCTTCTTGAAGATGTCGGCCACAAGCCCCGCGACATGCGCGCTGCAATTCACTGAGGTGAGGATGCCGATATAGTTCCGGGTCGCCACGCGCCCGTCGGGACGGCGGATGCCCTCGAAGGTCGCGGGCAGATCGAAGTTCGGCACCGGCTTCACGTCGACCCCAAACGCGTAGTCCTTGGCGAAATCGCCCATGCCGCAATTCTGGGTATGGACGTGTTGGCCAGGCGCAATCGGCACGGTCGCAAAGCCGATGATCTGGCCGTAGCGGCGAACCGGTTCGCCGACCGCGATCGGGCGGATCGCGACCTTGTGGCCGGCGGGAATGCGCTCGACCGTGGTCACGCCATCGGCCACGACCATGCCCGGCGGAAGGCTCGAGCGCGCGATCAGCACGCCATCATCGGGGTGCAGACGAATGACAGGTGGCGGGGTCATGGGAGGTCTCCTGATCGCTTTTCACCTCGCCCCGCAAGAGCGGGGCGAGGGAGACGAAGTTACGCCTTGCCGTTGGACTCGCTGCGGGTCTTTGCGACCTGCATCCTGGCGTATGTCGCCATCAAGCCGACGTCGTTGAACACGGTCACGAGCTTAAAACCCATATTGATCCCGCGCAAAGCACCTTCGGCGCCGCTGCAATGAATCCCGGGGTAGAGGCCACGCTTGCCGCACTCCTTTACGATCTTCTCGTAAATCTTGAGAATCTCTGGCTCTTCGCGGTCGAGCTTCGGCACCAGGCCATAGGAGAAGCCGAGATCGGAAGGACCGATATAGACCCCGTTGATGCCTTCGACATCGAGGATCGACTCCATGTTCTCGATCGCAGTCTTGGTCTCCATCATCGGGAGCAATACGATCTCGTCGTTGGCGGTCTTCTGATATGTGCCGGCGGTGCCGTACAGGCCGGCGCGGATCGGACCGTTCGAACGCGTTCCGAGTGGCG
Organism: uncultured Alphaproteobacteria bacterium; assembly: GCA_963741185.1. Lineage (GTDB taxonomy): Bacteria > Pseudomonadota > Alphaproteobacteria > Rhizobiales > Xanthobacteraceae > Bradyrhizobium. Next base: position 238,102 of record CAVUHE010000031.1, read on the forward strand.
GGTACTTGCTGTAGGCGACGAGCCTTTCGGCCTCTTCCTTGGTGTTGATCATCGGGCAGATCACGCCATAGGCGCCACCGTCGAGCACCTTGCCGACGATGCCGGGCTCATTCCACGGCACCCGCACCATCGGCGTCACCGGATGGCCGTGCATGGCCTGGAAGCACTGCACCATCGACTGGTAATCCTGAACGCCGTGCTGCATGTCAACGGTAACGCTGTCGAAGCCGCATTGCGCAATCACCTCCGCCGAAAACCCGGAAGGAATCGTGAGCCAGGAGTTCACAACGACTTTGCCCGACGCCCATATCTCTTTGACTTTATTCGCCATTGCTTTTCCTTTGGGTTACGACTTGCTCTTCGGGCAACCGACGGATCGGCGCGAAGCGCCGCCCGACAGAAGCGCCGCCCGAAAAAAGACTTCGCAGCGAAGCCATCCAATCGATGCTTGTAGCCCTGAACGGCTTCGTTGGCTCGCCATGATGGCGCATTACTGGGTTGCCCTTTGGATGCTTGCCTCGTTCACGCCGACGTCGCGCGCGGTGTTCACGATCGCGGCCCAGGTATCGTCGGGCAAGGGCACGCCGTTTTTGGTGCGCTCAGCGCGCATCTTCGCCTCTGGCTCGCCCGGGATCAACACGGCTTCGACGTCGGCGGCCGGCTTGGTGTTCTTGAAATAGCTGATGTAGCGCGAAATCTCGCCGTCGAAGAAATTGGCGGGATCGACGACCCTGGGATCGACATAAACGGCGAACATGCCGTTGGCGAAACGCCGGTTCGGCCCCGTCGCACCGGTCCCGGTCAAGGCGCCGCCGAGCAGTTCGCAGATCAGCGCTAGCCCTGAGCCCTTGTGCTCGCCGAACGCACGGATCGCGCCCTTGCCCTGGCTGTAGTCGCGCGGCCCCTCGGCCTGGTAGGGCCCGTACAGCACGGCCGGATCCTCGCTCAAATTGCCGTCGAGGTCGATCAACGCCCCTTTCGGCAGTTTCTTGCCGCCGCGGCTGGCGACCAGCACCTTGCCCTCGGCGACGATCGAGGTCGCAAAATCCAGAACCACGGGCCCCTGCCCCTGGCGCGGGATGCCGACACAATAGGGCGCGGTGGAAAGCCGTCGCTCGACACCGCCATAGGGCGCGACCAGCACCGAGCCTGCGGCATTGACGAAGTGGATCGATACCAGGCCCTCGGCCGCCGCCATCTCCGCCCAGTCGCCGACCCGGCCGATATGCCCCGCATTGCGCAACGCCACCGCGGCAAGGCCGGACGTCTTGCATTTTTCGATGCCGATCCTCACCGCCTGGGGCGCGACGGTCTGCCCGTAACCGAACTTGCCGTCGACCACTGCGAGCGAAGGCGTATCGACAACGGTCTCGGCGGTCTGGTTCGGGACGACAGAGCCCATCTTCTTCCACCGGATATAGACGGGAACCCGGATCACGCCATGACTGTCATGCCCGGTGAGATTTGCGGTCGTCAGATACGTCGCGATGCGACGGGCCTCCTCCGGCGAGGAGTCAGCATGGCCGAAGACGTCAGCAACAAAGTCGATCAGATTGGGAACCTGTAGTGTGACCATGGAGTCGTCGCTCTTCTTATTGGTTGGTTGGCTGGTTGGTCTTCGCGCTTGCCTTTTTACGCGCTTGCCTTGGCGTGACCGCCGAGATAGGCGGCGCGGATGGCTTCATTGCCCCACAATTCGTCAGGTTTGCCGCCAAGCACAATGCGCCCGGTTTCCAGGACGTAGCCCTGGTCGGCGACGGAAAGTCCCATGCGCGCGTTCTGCTCGACCAGCAGGACCGTCGTGTTGCGGCGGATCTCGGAAATGATCCGGAAAACCGCCTGCACGATGACGGGCGCAAGACCAAGCGAGGGCTCATCGAGCAGCAACAGACGCGGCTTCGCCATCAGGCCGCGCGCCACCGCGACCATCTGCAACTGGCCACCCGACAAGGTCCAGCCGAGCGCGTTGGCAAAGGGGCGGATGTCCGGAAACAGATCGAACATCGCATCCGCTTCACGCGAGAGTTCCGATTTGCCGATGCGCCGGTTCGACGCGCCGAGCATGATGTTTTCCTTGACCGAAAGGCCGGGGAATACCCGCCGCCCCTCCGGCACGTGCGAGATTCCAAGCCGCACGATCGCCTCGGGCCCGAGGCCCGCGATCGACTTGCCGTCGAACAGGATTTCGCCGGCGGCCGGTTTGGTCAATCCGGAGATCGCCCGCAGCGTGGTCGATTTGCCGGCGCCGTTGGCGCCGAGCAGCGTCACCACCTGCCCTTCATCGACGCCGATTGAGACGCCGCGCAAGGCCTCGATCTCGCCATAGAGCACGATCAGATCGTTGATTTGCAGGAGCGCCATTATTCGGTTCCGAGATAGGCAGAGACGACGTCGGGATGGCGCAACACCGCCATGGATTCGCCGTCCGCGATACGGCGTCCGAAATTGAGCACGGTGATGTGCTGGGCCGCCTCAGAGACAAGCGTCATGTCGTGATCGATGATCAGGATGGTGAGACCTTGCGCCGCAATGCGTTTGAGCAGCGCGTGGAGTTCGAGCTTCTCGCTCGAATTAAGACCCGCCGCCGGTTCATCGAGCAGCAGCAGGGTCGGATTGGCCGCCAACGCACGCGCGATCTCGATCAGCCGCTGATGCCCGTAGGAAAAGCTCGAGATCAATTCGTTGGCACGCGGTCCCAGACCCACAAAGGTCAACGCCGACATCGCCCGCTGCTTCAGCGCGTCGTCGCCTCCCGCACCGATCAAGGTATTGCCCGGCCGCTCGGCGCCGATCACGACATTTTCCAGCGCCGTCATCGAGCGGAACAGGCGTATGTTCTGGAACGTCCGCCCCAGTCCGGCAGCGGCGCGCTGATGCGGCGGCATGTCGGTGATGTCGGTGCCGTCGAGCGTCACCGTGCCGGCGGTCGCCTTGTAGAGGCCGGAGAGCACGTTCAGCGTCGTGGTCTTGCCGGAGCCGTTCGGCCCGATCAGCGCGTGAACGCCACCGCGCCTGACTTCGATGTCGACCTCGTCGACCGCCTTGAGGCCACCGAAATGTTTCGACAGGTCCTTGACGGAAAGCACGATGTCGCCGCCGACGGTCGCGGGCGACAGTTGCAGCGCGGGGCCGGCGGCATTCGCCCCTGCCTTTGCGTGCCAGCGCTCGGTCGCGATCTTGATGAAACCCCAGATGCCGTCCGGCATGTAGCGGATGATCAAAATGACGGACAAACCATAGATCGCAAGATAGAGTCCGGGAACGCTCTTGAGGAACCGCAGCCATTCCGGGATCAGAATCAACAGACCGGTGCCGATCGCCGAGCCGATCGGCGAGGCCACGCCGCCGAGCAGCGACATCGTCAGAAACACGACCGACTCGGCGAAGGAGAACTGGTCCGGGCTGACATAGGCAAAACCGCCCGCGAACAGGCCGCCGGCCAATCCGCCCAGCACCGCGCTCAGCGCAAAGGCGGAAACCTTGGTGCGGAAAACGTCGATGCCGACGACGCCGGCGGCAAGCTCGTTATCGCGCACCGCGCGCATGGCGCGGCCGAGCCGCGTGTCCGAAAGATGCCAGACCGCGTAGCCAACCAGCGCCAGCATGGCAACGCAGAAGGCCAGATATGATTGCGAGGACTGGAACAGGTCGGGCCGACCGATGCGGGGAACGCCGTCCGGGCCGTGGGTGAGCCAGATCGAGTTGATCATGACGAGGGTGACGATCTGCTGAAACGAGATCGTCACCATGGCGAGGTAGTGCCCGCCGAGCCGCAACGTTGACATGCCCAGAAATGCGCCAGCCAAAAGCGCGATCACACAACCGCCGGCAAGACACAGCCAGTAGCTGAGATGATAATCCGACGTCCCGAGACCGACGGCGTAGGCGCCGAGGCCGAAGAATGCCGCCTGCGCCAGATTGATCTGCCCGCACAGGCCGAGCACGACCGAAAGCCCGAACACCGCGATGGCAAATGTCGTCGCCTGCATCAGGATGTTGTGGATGTAGCCGTCGAATTGCATCGTGGCGGCAAGCGCCACGATGACGGCAGCACCGACGAAATACGGCAGGTGACGCAGCAAAAGCGGTCTGGTGCGCGGCGTGGCGACCGCCATCGGTATGTTTTCGCTGGGGGCGCTCATGCCTTCTCCGCGACGCGTTCGCCGAAGATGCCCTGAGGCCGGAACACCAGGAATGCCACCAGCACCAGAAACGCAAAGCCGTCCTTGTAGGGCACCGACACATAGGCTGCGCCAAACGTCTCGATGATTCCAAGCGCCAGGCCGCCGATGATCGCGCCGGCGACGTCGCCGAATCCGCCGATGATGGTGGCGGCGAAGGCCTTGAGCGCGATGGTCGATCCCATCTGGATCGAAACGAACAGGATCGGAGCCACCAAAATGCCGGCGAGGCCACCAAGCACCGCTGAATAGATGAAGGTGATCATGATCATGTTGGAGACGGAAATGCCGAGCAGCGAGGCCATCTCCTTATCCTGCGAGGTCGCCTGCAGTTTCTTTCCCAGCATCGTGTGCTCGAAGAACCAGTAATTGAAGATGACCAGCACGAGGGTCACGGCGATGATCAGGAGATACTGGCTGTCCAGATAGACCGGGCCGAGCTGGATGCCGGGCGTCTCGAACCATCCCTCCAGCACTTGCGGCTGCGGCCCGTAGATTGCCAGCACGGAGTTCGCGAGCAGGATCGAGGCGCCGATGGTCGCGATGATGACCGGCAGGAAGGTCCGGTGACGCAGCGGGTAATAGACCCCGAGATTGAAGATCGCGCCCAACAGCGCCATGCCTGCGAGCGCCAGCAGGAACGACAGCCAGTACGGCCATCCCAGATCGACGGCGAAAACCACCATCAGATAGGCCGCGACCATCGAGAACTCGCCTTGGGCAAAATTCACCACATTGGTGGCGCGGAAGATCAGCACGAAACCGAGCGCCACCAGCGCATAGACGGCGCCGATGCCTATTCCGGTAAAGAGCAATTGCAGAACGAGATCCATTGAGATGCCCGGCGAAAGAATTGGAGGCCTTGCTGTTGATTGCTTGCTGCAGGCAGAGGCCTGGTGAACACGATCAGCGCGAGCCATCGCGCGCATTGAATGGCGCCATGCACGCGGCCGGCCCCTCCGTCACCGGAGAGGCCGGGCACGCGATCAATCGTTGAATTCGATATGCTTGTCGTAGACGATCGTCCCCTTCTCGTTCCGTACGATGTTGTAACCGTGGAGACCGTCGCCGTTCTGGTCAAAATTATACTCGCCCTCCGCGCCGGGGAATTTCTTGATCGAGAGGATCGCTTCGCGGATCTTGCCGGGATCAGTCGAGCCAACCTTGTTGATCGCCGCGGACAGAATAGTGACGGCATCGTAGGTCCAGGAGCTCTGGATGTCCGGTGCGGTCTTGTAGGCCTCGCGATAGGCCTTACCGAACGCCTTTGACGCCTCGCTGGATTCCTCGGCGTAGTCGGCCACGCCATAGGTGCCGTACAGCGCGGGACCTGCCAGCTTGGTCGACGAAACCGCGACCACCGACGGCGATCCAACCCAAGGAATGTTGACGCCGAGCTGGCGCAGCTGGCGCGCGAAAATCCCAAGATCGTTTTCGAACGTGAAATAAGTGCCGAGAACATCCGCGCCGGACTGCTTCACAGCAAGCACGACCGGCGTAAAATCCTGACTTTGGTTGGAATAGCCCTGATCGAGCACGGGCGGCGCGCCAAGCTTGCCCAACGCGTCTGATAACGCCTTACCGCCCGCCGTTCCGAACGCGTCAGTCGAATGAACGATCGCCCACTTCTTCTTGCCGAGCGTGTTCACCCCGTAATCGGCGATGACCCGGCCGGAATAGCTGTCATTGGGACGGAAACGAAACAGCCACGGATTGCCCATATGGGTCAGGTCCGGATTCGTGCCGCCGATCATCACAGGCTTGCCGAGCTTGAGCACATCGGGCGCCATCGCCATCACCTGGGTGGAGCGGATCGACCCAAGAAACGCAACGATGTCGGGCTGCGCGGCGAGCTTTGAAAACGCCAGCACGATGCCTGGATTGGTGGTCTGATCGTCCTCGATGACCAGTTCGACCTGCTTGCCGAGCACGCCGCCGGCCTTGTTGACGGCCGCAAGCGCGAGCTTGGCGCCGTTCTGCGCCCAGAGCCCCTGCTCAGCCGCCGGGCCCGTCACCGGAACGCACATTCCGATCTTGAGGGTCGCGGTCTGGGCCCGCGCACTGCCGATCACGAACGGTGCGGTAATACCTGCGGCCAACCCAGCCGTAAAGTCGCGTCGCGTAAACTTCATCCATTCCTCCCGTGAGGCCGACTTTGGCGTCGACCTTCGTTACTTTCGCAAGTTTGAGCGAAATCCTGCCCATGTATCTACGGCGTGCCGACGCAAGAGTTGATTGGGTCGCACAATCGGTGCCGGCATAACTGCTTTTCCGATCCGCCGTTCGACAACCGTGCCCAAACAATATGCATAGGCTATGGTCGCAAGGCGCGATCGGCCTGTTCCGTCGCTTGATACGCCCCGGAGAATCGTTGGAGTGATCCCGACATGCCGCATTTCACGATCGAATACTCCGCCAATCTCGATTCCCGCCTGGATATGGGCGAGGTCGTCGAGGTGGTGCGCAAGGCGGCGGTGGAGACCGGCGTTTTCCCGCTCGGCGGCATTCGCGTTCGCGCCATCGCTTGCGAGCATTACGCCATCGCCGACGGGTCGCCACAACACGGATTCCTCGCCATGGTACTGCGGCTTGGCGAGGGGCGCGACCTGGCGACCCGCCAAAAAGCGGGCGAGCATATCTTTCGTGTCCTGTCAGATCACCTCGATCCGGTCTTTGCCACAAGCCAGTTCGCGCTGTCGTTCGACATGCAGATCAACGACAAGGAAACGAGCTGGAAGCGCAACAATATACACGGCGCTCTGAAAGTGAGGGCCGAACATGGATAGAACTATGAGGATTAAGAACTGAGAACTGGAAGAGCATCACATGCCTGTACCGACGCACATCTTCGAGCCACCGTTCAACATCGTCAGGTGCAGCCACGCCGTGCTCGATGTGGTGGACCTGAACGCCAGTCGTGCGTTCTACGAAAACGCCGTCGGCCTGCATGTCGAGGACAGCGACGATACTGCGATCTATTTGCGCGGAGTTGAGGAGCATCAGCATCACTCGCTCGTGCTGCGTAAGGCGGCCACCGCCGCCTGCGACCGCTTGGGCTTCAAGGTGGGCGACGAGCGGGATCTCGACAAGGCGGCGGCTTTCTTTTCGGAGAACGGCATCGTTTGCGCCTTCGCTGAACGGCCGTTTCAGGGTCGCACGTTGCAATTTTCCGATCCGTTCGGCTTCCAGATCGAGCTCTACGCATCGATGGACAAGCGCCCGCATCTGTTGCGCCGTTACGACCTCCACAAGGGCTGCCACCCGCAGCGGCTCGATCATTTCAACGTCTTCGCGGCCGAAGTTCAGGACACCCTCGATTTCTATGCGCGGCTGGGCTTCCGGTTGACCGAATACGCCGAGGAAGATGGACCCAATGGCCGCATCGCAGCCGCGTGGTTGCATCGCAAGGGCAATGTGCACGACTTCGCCCTCACCAATGGCAGGGGCCCTCGCCTGCACCACTTCGCCTATTGGGTGCCGACCGCGATGAACATCCTGCATCTGTGCGATGTGATGGCCTCAAGCGGCTATCTCAAGAATATCGAGCGCGGTCCCGGGCGGCATGGTATCTCAAACGCGTTCTTCCTCTACGTCAGGGATCCCGACGGTCACCGCCTGGAGCTCTACACCAGCGACTACTTCACCGGCGATCACGACCACGCGCCGATGCGGTGGTCGTTGAAGGATCCGCGCCGGCAGACGCTATGGGGCTCACCCGCTCCGCGCTCCTGGTTCGAGCAGGGATCGCCATTTCCGGGACAGGTCGTGCGCGAGCCGCAATTTGTCGCCGACGTTACAGTTGCAGATTAATACGGGGACCTCATGAAAATGCCTTTACTTGTCGCGGCCGCCTCGATGCTGGGTCTGGTGCCTGTCATATCGCCGATCGGTGGCCTCCACGCCGCCGAGTTGAAGGTGCTCGCCGGTGGTTCAATGACCGGCGTGTTGAACGAACTGGGCCCGCAGTTCGAGCGCGCCTCCGGCCACAAGCTCGTCATTCACTTCGACACCGCCCCCAACCTGATCAAGCTCGCGACCTCGGGCCAGCCATTTGACCTCGGTATCGTCCCCATCGATGTCTTCAAGAACGACGACGCCAGGGCCAAGTTCGGACCGACCGTTGAAGTCGCCCGCGTCGGCTATGGGATCGCGGTTCGCGCAGGCGCTCCCAAGCCCGATATCAGCACCCTTGATGCATTCAAGAAGACCTTGCTCGACGCGAAATCCATCACCTTTCTGCCGGCCAGCGCTGCCGGTGCCTATATCCTGAAGATGTTCGAGCGCCTCGGCATCGATGAGGCGATGAAAGCCAAAACCGTCGTGCAGACCGTACCCGCACAAATCGTCCCGGCGCTCATCAACGGCGACGCGGAGCTCGCGGTGTTTGTAAACAATCTGTTGACCGCGCCGGGCGTCGAAATCGCCGGTCCATTTCCCGCCGAAGTGCAACAGGAACTGATTTTTCCGGCAGCCGTCGCTGCCGATGCGAGAGAGCCGGCCGCCGCGAAGGAGTTCATCGACTATCTCACCTCGCCTGCTGCCTCATCGGTCATCAAGGCCAAGGGCATGACCCCCGGCTAGGGGACCTGCATACCATCACTGGACATTTCATGGTCTCATCCCGCATCGCCACCTTCGCCGTGAACGGCGCGACCAGATACGGCGCCGTGACGGATCGCGGGATCGTCGATCTCTCCGCGCGCTGGGCTAAGGATTTTCCGACGCTGCGCGAAGTGATTGCCGCCGGCGCATTGACCAGACTTGCCGAGGACTCGGCACAGCGTGAGCCAGACCACGCGCTCGATTCCATCGCCTGGCTGGCGCCGATCCCCTCGCCGGAGAAGATCATCTGTGTCGGCGTCAATTACCCCGACCGCAACGCGGAATATAAAGACGGTCAGGAGGCGCCGAAATTTCCGAGCCTGTTCATGCGCACGCGACGCTCCTTTGTCGGTCACGAGACACCGCTCGTGCGCCCGAAGGCTTCCGCGCAGCTCGACTACGAGGGCGAATTGGTCCTGGTGATCGGCAAGGCCGGCCGGCACATCGCGGAGAGCACAGCGCTCGACCACGTCGCCGCGATTACGTTATGCAACGAAGGCACCATCCGCGACTGGGTTCGGCATGCCAAATTCAACGTCACGCAGGGCAAGAATTTCGATTCGTCCGGCAGCCTCGGTCCCTGGCTTGTTCCCTACCGCAATGAATCGCAGATTGCCGACATCAGATTGACGACGCGAGTTAATGGCGAAACGCGTCAGGACGACCGCACCTCGCGACTGATTTTCGGCTTTCGTTATCTGATCAACTATATCTCGACTTTCACGACCCTCGTGCCGGGCGACATCATCGTCACGGGCACGCCGACCGGCGCCGGCGCACGGTTCGATCCGCCGCGCTATCTGAAGCCCGGCGACCTCATCGAGGTCGAAGCCGAAAATATCGGCGTGCTGCGCAACGGCGTTGTCGACGAGGCCGCGTGATGCCTGCGAATGATTGGACAATGCCATGACCCTGAGCTCCGGCGGCGAAGCCATCGTCAGCGGCCTCGTCGCGCACGGCGTCGACACCATATTCGGCCTGCCCGGCGCACAGATTTATGGGTTGTTCGACGCATTCCAGCAAGCGCAGCTCAAGGTCATCGGCGCGCGGCACGAGCAAGCCTGCGGTTATATGGCCTTTGGCTACGCACGATCCACTGGTCGGCCCGGCGTCTTCAGCGTGGTGCCAGGACCCGGCGTACTCAACGCAGGCGCTGCCCTGTTGACGGCGCTCGGATCGAACGAGCCGGTGCTCTGCCTGACCGGACAGGTTCCGACGGCGTTTCTCGGCAAGGGCCGCGGCCACCTCCACGAAATGCCGGATCAACTTGCGACGCTACGCACATTTGTGAAGTGGGCCGAACGGATCGAATATCCGGATGCGGCCCCGGCAACGGTCGGCCGCGCGTTTCAGGAGATGCTGTCGGGACGGCGCGGCCCGGTTTCGCTGGAGATGCCGTGGGACGTCTTCACGCAGCGCGCGGAAGTCGGCGCGGCCAGGGTGTTCGATCCTTTCCCGGCGCCGCTGCCTGATGCGGACCGGATCAAATCGGCCGCGGCATTGGTCGCCGACAGCAGGACGCCGATGATCTTCGTCGGCAGCGGCGCGATCCATGCGCGCGATGAAATTCTCGAGCTTGCCGAATTGATCGATGCGCCGGTGGTGGCGTTCCGCAGCGGCCGCGGCATTGTCTCCAACGCCCATGAACTTGGTCTGACGATGGCCGCGGCCTACCGCTTGTGGCCGAAGACGGACCTGATGATCGGAATCGGGACGCGACTTGAATTGCCGACGATGTCGCGCTGGCCGTTTCGCCCCGAGGGTCTGAAATCGATCCGCATCGATATCGATCCCACGGAAATGCGGAGGCTCACACCGGACGCCGCGGTGGTTGCCGATGCGAAGGCCGGCACGAGCGAATTCCTGGCTGCGGTTCGCAAACGCGGTTACAGGAAAGACGGTGGCCGGCGGGCCACGATCCGCGAAGCATCAGCGGCGGCGCTGAAGGAGATCCAACAGGTCCAGCCGCAGATGGCTTACCTGAACATCCTTCGCGAGGTCCTGCCGTCGAACGCCATCGTCACCGATGAATTGTCGCAGGTCGGCTTTGCCTCCTGGTACGGCTTTCCAATCTACGAGCCACGCACCTTCATCACCTCAGGCTATCAGGGCACGCTCGGCTCGGGCTTCCCTACGGCGCTCGGCGCCAAGGTTGCGTATCCGGACAGGCCGGTGGTCGCGATCACCGGCGACGGCGGCTTCATGTTCGGCGTGCAGGAACTGGCGACCGCGGTGCAATTCAACATCGGTGTGATCGTTCTGGTGTTCAACAACAATTCGTACGGCAACGTGCGCCGCGACCAGCGCGAACATTTCGACGGCCGCGTGGTCGCCTCCGACCTGGTCAATCCGGATTTCGTCAAGCTCGCGGAATCCTTTGGTGTCGGAGCCGCACGCGTAACCTCGCCCGATGCGTTTCGCCCTGCGCTGGAAAGAGCGCTCGGAAATGGTGGTCCCTACCTGATCGATATCGAAGTCCCCAAAGATTCCGAAACGACCCCTTGGACCTTCATTCATCCCGTAAAGCCTTCGGGCTGAAAAAGTCAGCGTCACTTTATTTTCCGGAACGTCAGGTTGATACGCTGCCGACCCATGACGGCGTGCTCGCCATCGGCAAGCGGAGCGACACCGTGAAAGACGAGGCGCGCCGGCCCGCCCCATACCGCGACGTCACCATGCGCCAGCCGGAACCGGCGCGGCTTGTCGCTGCGTTTCAATCCGCCGAACAGGAAGGTCGCGGGCAGGCCGAGCGAAACCGAGACGATCGGCGCGCCGAAATCGAGTTCGTCTCTGTCTTGATGCAGGGACATGCGTGCGCCGGGCACGTAGCGGTTAATCAGACACACATCTGGCGAGAATCCGGTGAAACCAGCGCGGTGGGCCGCCCGGCCTGCGAGGTCGAGACAGCAATGGCGGCATGGGCGGCCACGGCTTTCCCGTCTCGGGGTCTTCGGCACCGTAGCGGTAGCCGGTTCGATCCGTGATCCAACCGGCGCTTCCGCAATTGGTCATCGCCACCGACATCTGATGGCCGCCCGGCGTCACCATGTGACGAAACGGTGCCTGCGCCACGATATCGCGCAGCACGGCGATGAGATCGGCTTCGGCGGAGCCGACAAATCCGCGCAGCAGCACGGCCCCTTCCGCCATTACCTCCTGCGTGGGGCCGACATTGGTGACGCCCGCAAATAAATCCAACGTCAACGTGACTGACCCTCACTTCGCGTCATGGAAGATCACGCCGACCGTATGGCGATGGCCTGATCGGATCCGGCTTACGCCGTGGCGCATATTAACGCGGTAGAAGCCGCGCGTCCCCTGCATCGGTCTGACATGCACCGCAAAGGCCACCGCATCGCCTTGGCAAAGCGGCACCACTTCGGCCCGCGACTGCATGCGTGGCCGCTGTTCCGTCAGCACGAATTCGCCGCCGGTGAAATCGCGTCCCGGCTCCGACAACAGGATCGCGACCTGCAGCGGGAACACATGCTCGCCATAAAGGTCCTGGTGCAGGCAGTTGTAATCGCCAGGGCCATATTGCAGCAGCAGCGGCGTCGGTCTCGCTTGGCCGGCGGCATGGCATCGATCAAGAAACGCGTCGTGTCGTTCGGGGTAACGAATACCGATCCCCATAGCCTCGTTCCAGCGATTGGCGATACCGTGAAGTTGCGCGTAGAGGCTGGGGCGCAATTCTGCGATCAATTCGGGAAGCGGATAGGAAAAGTATTTGTATTCCCCGCGGCCAAAGCCGTGGCGTCCCATCACCACGCGGCTTCGGAAGTGCGCATCGTCTGGATAAAGCGCTGTGAGTGCACGGCATTCTTCCGCCGTGAGCAGTCCTTTCAGGACGGCACATCCCTGCGCGTGGAGATCGCTGGCTGCCGTTGTCCAGTCGACCGCGGCCACGCGCGCGGCGGTTCCCAAGACGGATGGACAAATAGGTCGTTTTGCGGCTGATGTCATGGCCGCAATCTTTCCAAATCCGGATATGCCGCGCCACCCGATTTGTGGGGGAATTCCTAGCCGAGCACCGGCAACTCGATCACGTCATAGGCATGCCGGATGCTGCGCTTGAGGACTGGGTCCTCAAGCTCATATTCAAAGCGGCTGGAAGGCCTTATCCCGCCTTTGGCGGCGAAAGTGCCGCCGAACATGGCACAGCCATCGGGTAGTTTCCCGTCTGCGAAACAGCCGCGAACGAGTTCCTTGACCGAGAGCATGCTGTCGAGCGTCCCCTCCTGATACAGGACGCGCTTGCCGTCGATCCAGGCATGGGAGCGCAGGATCATCCGGTCCCAGTGATCGATGACGTCTTCGAGTTCCCACAACACCGGCGCCATCACTTTTTCGCACATCTGTTTCGACACGGTGACGCTGTAGGTCTCGACCTTGCGGTCAGTGTGATCGGATCCAAGGCCGACGAAAACGCGCCCCTGCCAGCCGATCAACACGAACTCAACCTCGCCGCTGGAATTGCCGCCGCAGACTTCGATACGGTCGGTCGTGGTCAGACGCCGCGCCGAAACTCGGTAATAAATCGGCGTCGTCGCTGGCCGCGCGATCCCGATCGCCTCGAGTTCGGCGATGTGCTTGTCGCGCGCTACTGGATCACGGCCGGTCCACCCCGCAATCACGGCCCGCTCGATCGCAAGTGTCAGCGGGGTCGTGGTGTCCTGGGCGTCGATTGTGAAGGTCAGGTCAAACACGGATTGCAGCCTCCATTGCTGACGCAAGTTCGAAGATGCGCCGATCCGACCCGCCGGAGCCGGCAAGCATCAATCCGACCGGCACTTCACCCTCCCGATGGCAGGGCAGCGAGATCGCACAGCCGTCGATCATGTTGATCAGCGTGCAATTGCGCAGCGACAGCAGATTCGCCTTCGCAAAGGCCTTGTCATCGGCGAGATCGGCGATCCGCGGCGGCGTGATCGCGGACGTCGGCATCACCAGCGCATCATAGGGCGCAAGACGAACCGTGGCCCGCGCGATCAGCGACTTTCGCGCCTCCAACAGATCGATATAGTCCGCCGCGCTGATGGCTTCACCGCGCAGGATCCGCTGGGACACGCGGGGATCGTACACGTCGCCATGGCTCGCGATCAAATAGCGGTGCCAGGCATAGCTTTCCGCGGCGGCAAACCCGCCCTTGGCGTTCATCATGCCGACATCGAGGAATTCCGGAACCGCGATCCGCTCGATCAGAGCACCCTGGCGCGACAGCGATTCCAGCGCCCTTTCGAAGCCGCGCCCTACCTCGTCATCGAGTTCGTCGAGCGCGACCGTGGTCGGCACCGCCAGCCGCATGCCCCTGATCGGCCGCGGTTGCAGCGGTTGCGCAGGCTCGTCGGCCAACACCGCGTCAAGCACAGCACAGCAGCCAACCGAACGCGCCAGCGGCCCGAAACTGTCGAGCGTGAACGACAGTGGCACGCCGCCCTCGCGCGGCACCCGCCGCTGCGTCGGTTTAAATCCGACAATGCCGTTATAGGCGGCCGGAATCCGGCACGATCCGCCGGTATCGGTGCCGAGCGCGCCATGCGCCATGCCGTCGGCGACCGACACCGCCGCGCCCGAGGACGATCCGCCGGGAACGTGGCCAACGTCGCGCCGCCAGGCACTTTTCGGGGTCCCGTAATGCGGATTGATCCCGATCCCCGAATAGGCGAATTCGGTCATGTTGGTACGACCGATCACGATGAAACCGGCGCGGCGCAACCTCGCCACCACAGGCGCGTCGGCCTCCGCCGGCGCCGAATCCTCGAGCGCCCGGGAGCCGGCGCGGGTCACCTGCCCCTTAATGTCGAACAAATCCTTGATCGAGACGGGAATGCCCGCATTGGGCGACGGCGCGGCTCTTGCCTTGCGCAACCGGTCCATCGCTTCCGCCGCTTCAATGGCGGCCTCCCGGTCGACGTGGATAAAGCTGCGCGCACCCTCTCCGGAGGGGTCGGCGATCCTGGCAAGGCATTCTTCGACGAGCTTCCGCGCGCTCGTGCGGCCACTTTCGAGATTCTCAGCCAGTGTGGCGAGTGTCGGTATCTTCGGCATTGTTTGTCGCCTCGTCGATCGGCTATTTGTTATCCGGAACGGCCTCGATTTCCAGATCGAGCAACGCCGAGCTCAGCGATTTGCCATGCGCATCGAGCGCAAGTGACCTCGTCACCCCACCACCCAGCGCCTGGCTCATGACGAAATTCAGCGCTGAAATGTTGGGCAACTCATAGCGGTTGACCTCGCCTTCGACAACACCGGCAAAATGCGCCTTCACCCGGGCGCTCGTGACCTGCTGGAGCAACAGCGGATAGTGCCCTTCGTCATAGGCGATCACGGAAATATTCGAAATGTTGCCCTTGTCGCCGGTGCGGGAATGAGCGATCTCGCGCAGCTTCATCGCTCCCCGCCCCCCACGAATTGGACCTGCGGCGTCGCCAGTTCGCGCGGCAACAGGACGGAAGCCACCGCAACCACGTCGCGCGCCGACTTGAAAGCTCCGCCGCCGGCGGCCGGACCATTGGTATAGAGCGTTTCGACTTCGTTGCCGATCCTGACCGCCTCACGCAGATTTTCGGTGCGGCCGGCGACGCGTACGCGCACTTCATAGGGCTCGTTGGCGTGCGCGGAGAGTTGCGAACCGTGTAGGGAATCGACACCGATCAGCTCGAACCGCAATTCGCTGGCCGCAACACCCGTAAGCTTCAACCGCTCGCGAACGATTTCAAGCGCCAACCGTCCGCGCGCCAAGGCGCCGGGCCCGGCATAGGATATCTGGCCCTCGCCGATAAAGCTGTCGACATAGCCGACCGAAACCTTGAGCGTCGCCGGGCGCTTGCTGCCGCGTCCGCCGCTGACCCGCACACGGTCCTTGCCGACCTCCTCGACTCTCACCCGCGAGAAATCTGCGGTGACATCCGGTTGAATATATTGGGTGGGGTCGTGCACCTCGTAAAGCAGCTGCTCCTTGCAGGTTTGCGCCGTCACCGCGCCACCGGAGCCTGCGACCTTGGTGATGACGAGACTGCCGTCCTCGCCGACTTCGCCGATGGGAAAACCGAGCCTCGCCAGATCGGGAATATCCTTATGACCGGGATCGGCGAAATAGCCGCCGGTGATCTGGCCCGCGCATTCGAGCAGATGGCCGGCCACAGTGCCCTGCCCCAGCAGATTCCAATCATTCATCGCCCAGCCGAAGGCGTGGATCATCGGCGCCAGAAACAACGCTGGATCGGAGGCACGCCCGGTGATGACGATATCGGCGCCTGCGGACAGCGCCTGCGCCATCGGCTCTGCGCCGAGATAGGCATTGGCCGACAACAGCCGGTTGCCGAGCTGCTTGATCGAACCTTCGAACTCCATAATCGGAAGGTCGCGCTCCTTGCAGGCGTCGAGCACGTCATCGCCGATAACGGCGGCAATCTTCAGCGCCGAAAGTCCGAGTGACTTGGCAATCTCGGCGGTCTTGCGGGCGGCCGCGGCCGGATTCGCCGCGCCCATGTTGGTGACGATCTTGATACCCTTGGCGGCGCAGGCCGGCAGCACCGCGCGCATCCGTTCTTCCAGCAGCGGATCGTAGCCGCCTTCCGGATTTTTCATCCGCACCTGCTGGGCGAGAGCAACGGTGCGCTCGCCAAGGCACTCAAACACCAGATACCGAATGTCGCCCTTCTCGGCGAGTTCCACCGCGGGCTCGATACGATCGCCCGAATAGCCTGCGCCAGACCCGATCCTGATGGTTCGCATCACTTCAGTCCGAAATAGGCGCGCCGCAAAGCCGCATTGTCGGTCATTTCCGCAACCGTGCCGGAAAAGCGGATACGCCCGCCTTCCAGCACGAACACGCGCGTCGCCACTTCCAGGAAGCCGATATTCTGCTCGGCGATCAACAAAGCAAGCCCCCTTCCGCGCAGATCGCTCAGGATTCGAATGACCTCCTTGACGAACAGCGGCGACAGCCCGGCCGACGGCTCGTCCATCACCAAAAGGCGAGGCTCCGCGGCCAACGCCTTGGCAATGCCAAGCATCTTGCGCTGGCCTCCCGAAAGGCTCGATGCCGGCGCACGGCGCTTTTCGCGCAACGCCGGAAAAACGCCGTAGAGCTCCTCAGCGCGGGCGCTGGAATCGGCGTGGCCCAGCGCCTGGGCGCCGATGCGGATATTTTCCTCGATCGAGAGGTCCGGGAACACAGCCAGTTCCGACATATAGGTCATGCCAAGCCGCATCCGCTCGCTTGAGCGCATCCGGGTCACGTCTTCGCCGCCGAGTTTGATACTGCCATGCCGCGCCTCGACCAGGCCGACGAGCGACTTGAGAAAGGTGGTCTTGCCGGCGCCGTTGGCGCCAAGCAGAAGGACGGTCTCACCTGGGCGGACATCGAGATCGACGCCCCACAAAACCTGCATGGTACCGTAGCCGGCATCGACGCCATCGGCTTTGAGGAGCGGCGCAGCGTCAGGCGGCATGTTCGCCTCCCAGGAACACTTCGATGACCTGCGGAACCTTGACTGCGACCGCAAGCCTGCCTTCGAAAATCTCCTTGCCTGCGTTGAGGACGATCACGCGATCGGTGATGTGCTCGATGAAGCCCATGAGATGCTCCACCACGATGATCGCCATGCCGCTTCCAGCCAGCAGCTTGATGCGCTCGGCAATCCAGTCCAGCTCCGCCGGATTGAGGCCGGCGGCGAGTTCGTCGAGCAGCAACAGCCGCGGCCGTGTCGCAAGCGCGCGCACGAGGTCGAGCGTCTTCTGCTGCGCGTTGTTGAGATCAGCCGCCGGACGGTCGGCCACTTCGGTCAGCCGGTATTCGTCGAGCAGATCGGCGATGGGCGGCGGCGTCACGGATGCCCGCCCATAGGCCAGCGCGACCTCGATATTCTGCCGCACCGTCAGCGACAGGAACGGTTTGGGAATCTGGAAGGTGCGGTTGATGCCGCGGTGAACGAGTTTGTGCGATGCCACCCCTCCGATCGAGGTGCCGTCCAGTGCGACCTCGCCCCCGTCGGGTGCGTAGAGGCCCGAGACCACGTTGATCGCGGTGGTCTTGCCGGAGCCGTTGGGGCCCACCAATCCCAGAATTTCGCCGGACGCGACATGGAAACTCAATCCATCGAGCGCGTAGAAGCCGCCGAAGCGTTTCACCAGCTTGGAGACGTTGAGAATGGGTGCCTTGTCAGGGGACATGCCAGCCCCTGCGGGTTGCAAGCGATACTAGCCCTGCGGGGAGAAACAGCACGAGCCCCATGATCAGGAGGCCGTAGATCAACTGGAAATATTGCGGCGTGGTAAATCCGATCAGGTTGTAGACGCCGTAAAGGATGATGACGCCGACGATCGGCCCCGAAATCGTCGCCACCCCGCCGAACAGCGCAAACACGATGGCAAAAATGCTGAACTCGCCGCTGAAGACGTTGTCGGGGTAGAACACCGAGACGTACCAGGCATAGACGCCACCGGCGAGGCCCGCCACAAGCGCCGAAGCAAGCCACGCGATCATGCGCATACGCACGACATCGACGCCCGCCATCGACGCGCTGACGGCGTCTTCCCGTACTGCCTGCAGCGCAAGGCCGAAGCGCGAGTTTTTCAGGAACACCACGGCGCCGAGCGTCAGCGCCAGTACGACAAGCCCCGCCGCATAGGCAAACGTCGGATTGAACGTGCCAGTGAGCGAGACGCCATAGGGGCCACGTGTGATGCTCTCGAGCGCGGGATTGGCGACGAAGTGGAGCACCGCAAGCGATGCCGCGAGATTGGCGATCGCGAAATAGGCGCCGGAGAGCCGCAACAGCGGCGTCAGCAACAGCCCGAGTGCGACCCCGACCAATCCCGCAACGAGCACCGCGGCCGCCGCGGGCGCCTGAAAGTGCATCACCAGGATCGCAAACCCATAGGCCCCGGCGCCGAAGAAACCGACATAACCGAATGGCAGATAGCCGGTGAAACCATAAATGATGTTCACGCCCTGGGCGAGAATCAGAAAGATCACGAAGTTGAACAGCAACAGATGATTTTGATAGACGCTTGGCAGCAACGCGAAGACGGCGAGCAGCGGCGCGACAATGAATAAGGTATGCTTGAAGGCGTTAGGCAACGCGCACCCGCCTTCCGAGCAGGCCACTCGGACGAAGCAGCAGGATCAAAATCAAGAGCACATAGGGCAACAGATCCGCCCATGAGCTGAGATAGGTCTGCACCACCATGTAGCAGATGCCATAGACCACGCCGCCGAGCGCGGTGCCGAGCGGGTTGCCGAGCGATCCCAGCACCACGATCGCAAACGACGTCACGGTCGCGTCCGCGCCGAACGCCGGTGTCACCGATCCGAACATGAAGGGCGCGAAGATGCCGGCGACCGCAGCTAACCCCAATCCGATGCCGAAGGCCGCAGCGGAAACGCGATCAACGTCGATGCCGGTTGCAAAGGCTTCGTCACGCCGCGACATCACCGCCCGCGTCAGCGTTCCCAGGCGGGTGCGGTACAAATAGGCGTAGACAAGCGCGATCGCGATCAGACTGGTGATCGCCGCGATCACCCAGGATGCGGGAAAGCCCTGGCCGAAGATCTGGACCGGCCCGCCACTATCCGGTTTGCCGCCGAACAATTTCACCTTGATGGTCGAGAACACCGTCCCGAGCGCGCGGCTTTGAATTGATCGTTCACTGGTACCAAGGAAAATCGTCGTTACGGCTTCAACCACCTGCGACAAGCCGAAGAACAGGATGATCGACAGCATCTCCGGATTGGTCGAACCCTGCAGCCGCGGCACCAATACCCAATACAAAAGCACGCCCGCGATCAGGAAGACCACAAACGCCAACGGCACCGCGAACAAGGGGTCGATCCCCACAAGTGCCACGACGCCGACCGCAATGAACGCGCCGAGCATCAGACAGTCGCCATGCGCCAGATTGACGATGCGCATGACGCCGAACACAAGATTGAGACCGATCCCGACCAGACTGAAATAAAGACCGAACAGAACGCCGGCGACGAGCGCGTAAGTCAGCATCGGCGGGTCACTCCCGGCATCCGTTTTCCGATCGCGCCTCGCTCATGGACGCGGATAGACCGGCTTGCCGGTGGCGACGTCGTGCGGATAGATCGTGACGAACTTGATATGGCCGTGATCGTCGAGCTTGAGCTGCCCAAGCGGCGTCAACTCACCGATCTGGCCGCCCGTTTCGTCGAGCGCGAACGTGCCGTCAAGCGTCTTGAGTTCGCCGGAAAGGCTGAACACGGCGCGGCGCAGTTCGAGCTGATCGAGGCTCGTCGCGACCGACAGCGTCTTCTCGATGACGAGGCCAGTGGTATAGCCGGCAACCGCGTTGAATCCGAATTCGATCTTGCCGTCGGGATATTTCTTTTCCCAGGCAGCCTTATAATCCTTCATGTTCATGCCGAAATTGACGGGATATTCCAGCTCCGACGGCGGCACATAGGTGAAAACGTGCTCAAGACCCTTTTCGCCGACGTTCTTCTCAAGAAGCTCCGTCTCAAGACCGGCATAGATCGAGAACAGCATTTTGAACTTGATGCCGACATCAGCAACGTTGCGCAAGAACGCAATGTCGTTTGGCGCGTAGCCGAAATGAATCACCGCGTCGGGCTGGGTGTTGTTGATGTTGTTGATGATGACGGTGTAGTTGGTGGTTTCGGTGGGAATGCCTTGATCGTAGACGATTTCAATCGGCGCACCGGATTCCTTGACGAATTTTCGGAAGGCGTTGGCCTGGGTGCCCGTGAACTCGTTGGTCGAGTAGAGAATTGCAATTTTCTTGATGCCGAGGCCCGGCCCGTCATGGGAAATGAAGTCCGCCACGGGCTTGGGCCAGATGGTCGAGACCGGGTCCGCCATCAGCGCGATATAGGGATTGTCCTTGGAGAAGAAGCTGGCGCCGGTCCCGGTCTGGTTGAACAAGAACATCTTGCGGTCGCGCGCAATCGCCACCGCGGGCGCGGTCAGCACCGAACCGCAATCTGCGACGAGAAGGTCGACCTTGTCCTGTGTGATCAGCTGATTGTAAAGCGTCGACGCGGTGGCAGTGTTGCTCTGGTCGTCGTAAGCTACAAGCTTGACCGGCACCTTCTTGTCAAAGGCCTTTACGTAGACCCCGCCGTCGGCATTTTTCAGGTCGACCCAGAGCTTGAGTGAGCTGAAAACCGGCATCGAAATCGATGCATAGCGCCCCGCTGAAGCATAGAGCGTGCCGATCTTGATTTCCGCCGGCGCATCCGCGGCATATGCTGGCGCGGCAAAGGTCAAAACCGCAAGGAGCACCGCACCCATCACCCTTAGCATAAGATCCTCCCGGCATTTCTTCATTCGGGCCGACAATAGCGCGGGCAGTCGCTGGGACACAAGCGCTCCGGACCAGGCATAATATGTGTGCCGGAACAGGCCGCATGCGGGTGATCGGCTGGACGGTTGACGCCCGGGCGTCCAATGTCGCATCAAGACCAAAAGCCGGAGGTCCAAGCACCTCCGCTCAGGGAGAGATGACCAATATGGCCGAGCCATCGCGCGCGCGACCAAAGCCGACGCCGGAAACCCAGCATTTTTGGGACGGCACACGAGCAAACGAACTGCGCTTGCAACGCTGCGACGCCTGCGCCCGTGTCTACTTCCCGCCGCGCCCGTTCTGCCCGTCCTGTGCCTCTCGCAAGGTCAGTATGTTCAAGGCCAGCGGCAAGGCCAAGCTCTACAGCTATGTGATCCATCACCGCCCAGTCCCTGGCTTCACGCCACCCTATTCGATCGCGGTGGTGGAGTTGGAAGAAGGCCCGCGCATGATGACCAATATCGTCGGCTGTCCGCAGACGCCGGAGGCGCTCGAACTCGATATGAAGCTGGAGGTCGTGTTCGAAAAACTCGACGACAGCATCACCCTGCCCCTTTTCCGTCCCACCAAGGACTAGGCATCATGCGCAGGAACCACGTTGCCGTCGTCGGTGCCGCCGAGACCACCGAACTCGGCGTGATCCCGAACATGTCGCAGATCCAGCTGCACGCGGATGCGGCGCTCAACGCCATCGCGGACGCGGGCTTGAAACTTTCCGATATCGATGGATTCGCGACCGCGGTCGAGACGCCGCAGCAGATCGCGCATTACCTCGGCATCACGCCAACCTGGGTCGATGGCACCTCGGTCGGCGGCTGTTCGTTCATGCTGCACGTCCGCCACGCCGCGGCCGCGATCGAGGCCGGACTCTGCAAGACCGTGCTGATCACCCATGCCGAGAGCGGTAAATCGAATGTCGGGCGCACCCCGCGCACGATCGGTCCCGACAGCCTCAACGGGCAATTTGAACTTCCCTACGGGGTCTCGACCCCGGCCAGCATGTTTCCGATTCCCGTGCTGCGCTACATGAAGACCCACGGCATCAGCCACGAGCAGCTTGCCATGGTCGCGGTCGTGCAGCGCGAATGGGCCGCGAAGAATCCGCGCGCCACCATGAAGGCACCGATCACCGTCGAGGATGTGCTGAACTCGCGGATGATCGCTTATCCCTTCCGCATTCTGCAATGCTGCCTCGTCACCGACGGCGGCGGCGCTCTGATCCTGACCTCGGCCGACCGCGCGAAGGACTTTCCGAAGAAGCCGGTCTTTATTCTCGGCACTGGCGAGAGTGTGGAAACCCCGATGGTCAGCCAGATGCAGACCTTCGACAGTTCGCGTGCCTTCAAGGTCGCGGGTCCTCTCGCCTTCAGGGAAGCCGGAATTACGCACAAGGACGTCGATCATCTGATGATTTATGACGCGTTTGCGCATTTGCCGCTTTACGGTCTCGGCGATCTCGGTTTCATGCCGCACGAAGAGACCGGCAAGTTCATTGCCGATGGCCACACAAGACCCGGCGGCAAGCTGCCGCTCAATACCAATGGCGGCGGCCTTAGCTACATGCATTCCGGCATGTACGGCATGTACGCGCTGCAGGAGAGCGTGCGGCAGATGCGCGGCATCGCTCCAGCGCAAGTTCCGGGCGCGAAGATTTCGGTCTGTCACGGTGTCGGCGGCATGTTTGCAGCCAGCGGCACGATTATTTTTACGAACGAGCGGTAACGACTTTCGTCATTCCGGGATGGTCCGCAGGACCAGACCCGGAATCCAGAGGTTGTTGGCGCGAGAGTCCGGGTTCGATGCTTCGCATCGCCCCGGATCACAAAAGGAGGCATCATTGAGCAATTCACTTCAGGACAAGTCCATCATCGTCACCGGGGCCGGGCGAGGCATCGGGCGCGAGATCGCGCTGCTGTGCGCCGCCGAGGGCGCCAAGGTCGTGGTCAACGATCCCGGTGTCGCCGCCGACGGCTCGGGTTCGAGCGCTTCGCCAGCCGAGGAAGTTGTCGAGGAAATCAAGAAATGCGGCGGTACGGCGGTGGCCAATTTCGAGAGCGTCGCGGAAGCCATCCCCGCCAGCCGGATCGTCAAGATGGCCGTCGACAGCTTTCGGCAAACTCGACGGCGTGGTGAACAACGCCGGCATCCTGCGCGATGCGATCTTTCATCGCATGAGCATCGACGCCTTCGAATCCGTCATCAAGGTTCATCTCATGGGCTCGTTCTACGTCTCGCATGCCGCGGCGCGTTTGTTCCGCGAGCAGGAGAGCGGCTCCTTTGTGCACTTCACCTCAACGTCCGGCCTGGTCGGAAATTTCGGCCAGGCCAACTACGCCGCGGCCAAACTCGGCATCGTCGGTCTGTCGAAATCGATCGCGCTCGACATGAACCGTTTCAACGTGCGCTCGAATTGCGTATCGCCATTCGCCTGGAGCCGCCTGATTGGCACCATTCCGACCGAAACCGAGACGGAGAAGGCGCGTGTCGCCAAGATTCAGCAGATGGGCCCGGAGAAGATCGCCCCGATCGTGGCCTTCCTGCTCAGCGACGCCGCAAAGGACGTCACCGGACAGATCTTCGCCGTGCGCATGAACGAAATCTTCCTGATGAGCCAGTCGCGTCCCCTGCGCTCGATCCATCGCGGCGAAGGCTGGACGGTCGAGAGCCTTGCCGAGCACGGCATGCCTGCGCTGAAATCGTCTTTCTACAAGCTCGATCGCTCGGCGGATATTTTCAATTGGGATGCGATTTGAGCGGCGGGAGCTGGCTCGTCGGGTCGCTCCGCAGCGCCACTTTCGGTTGTTCCGCCCAACCTCGCCCGCTTTATGCCGAAATGTCGGCTCACGATTTGCTCCCAACAAAAAATTCGGGAGGAAATCATGACCGCGACACTACAACCCGACCACCATGTCGAGGCGGCATCGGCCGTCGACCGCCGCAATCTCTTGCGCGGCGCCGCCGCGATCGCCGCCACGGCCGTCGTCGCAACCGATGCATATGCCCGTGATTTCGGCCGCAACGCCGAACCTCAGCGTTATCCCGATCCTGATATCGTCGTGATCGATCCCAAACGTTTCAAGGCCAAGGTCGGCAACACAGCCATCAAGCGGCTGTTTACCGGATGCCTGTGGGCCGAGGGGCCGGCCTGGAACGCGCAGGGCCAATATCTGGTGTGGAGCGACATTCCAAATAACCGTCAGCTTCGCTATCTCGACGACGATGGCCACATCTCGGACCAGTTTCACAAGCCCTCCAACGAGGCCAATGGCAACACCTTCGATTTCCAGGGTCGGCAGATAAGTGCCGAGCGGACCCGGCTGGTGCGTTTCGAGCACAATGGCAAACTGTCGGTACTGGCCGAGCAAGCCAACGGCAAACAGCTCAACGGGCCAAACGATATGGTGGTTCATCCCAATGACGGCTCGATCTGGTTCACCGATCCGGGCTACGGCGCGATCAACATCTACGAGGGGATCCAGGCCAATACCGGCTCCAACCAGCCCTACCAGAAGGAGGCGGTGTACAGGGTTGACGCGCAGTCCGGTCAGGTCAGCAAGGTCGCGGACGAGCCGTTCAAGCCGAATGGGATCGCCTTCAGCCACGACTACAAGAAGGTCTACGTCTGCGACACCGGCATCACGCATTACCCCAACGCCAAGAACATCGTCTGGCAATACGATCTCAACGGCGACAAGCTCTCAAACCCGCGCATGCTGATCGACATGACCCTCGACGGGAAGTCGGGCTTCCCTGACGGTCTGCGGGTCGATACCGAGGGAAATATCTGGGTCGGCGCAGGTTGGGTCGGCGACGGCTACGACGGCGTCCAGATTTTTGCGCCTGACGGCGCGCGTATTGGTCAGATTCGTCTGCCGGAGACCTGCGCCAATGTCTGCTTCGGCGGCAAGAAGCGAAACCGCCTGTTTATGACCGCCAGTCAATCGCTGTATGCGGTCTATGTCGAGACACAGGGTGCGCATAATTGCTGAATGGCCGTCATTGCGAGGCGCGAGAGCGACGAAGCAATCCACACTTATCTCGCACCCCGTGGATTGCTTCGCTTTGCCCGCAATGATGGAACGACGATCGCACCGAAATGACAAATCTCAGCCGCTGTTCCGCAACCCGGCTGAAATGCCGTTGATCGTGATCTGAATGCCGCGCAGCACTGCCTCATCCGGGTTCTGTGCGCGGTGCTCCTTCAAGAGCTCCACTTGCACGTGGTTCAACGGATCGAGGTAAGGAAAGCGGTTGCGGATCGAGCGCTCCAGGAGCGGATTACTCTGCAGTAAGCGCTCCTGGCCGGTGATGCTCAACAGCATGTCGATCGAGGTCTGCCATTCGCGCCGAATTCGTCCAAAGATCTTCTCGCGCAAGGCGACGTCCGGTACGAGTTCAGCATAGCGCGAGGCGATCGCGATCGAGCTTTTTGCGAGCACCATGTCCATGTTTGCCAACAGCGTCCGGAAGAACGGCCACTCGCGACAGAGTTCCTTGAGGAACGGCATGCCCTTGTCAGGATGCTCCTTGATCCAGGTCTCGACCGCGCTGCCAAAGCCATACCAGCCCGGCAGCATCAAGCGGCATTGCGCCCAGCTGAACACCCAGGGAATGGCGCGGAGATCCTCGATCTCGCGGGTTTTCTTGCGCGACGCCGGCCGGCTTCCGATGTTGAGGGTCGCTATTTCCGTGATGACTGTCGAGGCCCAGAAGTAGTCGGAAAACCCTTCGGTTTCGTAGACGAGCCCCCGATAGGCCTTGAAGGCAAGGGCCGACAACTGCTCCATCGCCTTTAAATATTCCGCGTTGGGCGCGCTTTGTTTCGGCTGCAAGAGGCTTGCCTCAAGCGTCGCCGCGGCGAGAACTTCAAGATTGTTGAGGCCTACTTCGCTGTTGGAATATTTGCTGGAGATGATCTCGCCCTGCTCCGTGATCCGGATCTGGCCGTTCACGGCGCCGCCGGGCTGCGCGATGATCGCGTCATAGCTCGGGCCGCCGCCGCGCCCCACCGAACCGCCGCGGCCGTGGAAAAGCCGCAGGCGCACATGGTGACGCTCGAACACTTCGACCAGACCGATTTCGGCCTTATAGAGCTCCCAGCCAGAGGTGACGAAGCCACCATCCTTGTTGCTGTCGGAATAGCCGAGCATCACCTCTTGCACCGAGCCTCGGCTGTCCACGAGCTTGCGATAATCGTGCATCGACAGCATGCGGTCCATGATGCGGCTCGATGCCTGCAAATCCTCGATGGTCTCGAACAATGGCACGATGTTGATCGCGCTGCGACCCGACGGGTCGACAAGGCCGGCTTCCTTCAGCAGCAGGGCGACCTCGAGCATGTCGGACACCCCCTTGCACATCGAGATGATGCATTGGGGGATCGCGTCGATGCCGAATTTGGCGTGGGCTTCGGCGGCAGCATGGAACACCGCGAGTTCGCCTACGGTTTCTTCGCTGTACTTCACGAACGCCGACGTGAGCGGCCGCGCGTTGCGCAACTCGCCCAGGAGAAGCGCGATCCGCGCCTCCTCGTTCAGCGCCAGATAGGACATGCCGGGCATCGCCGCATCGATCAGCTCCGCTACCGTGCGTTCATGCACCGCCGAATTCTGCCTGATGTCGAGGCTCGCCAGATGAAATCCGAAGCAATCCACCGCTCGCCGCAGATGGCGCAGCCGGCCGCGCGCAATCACGCGCGAATTGTTTGTGATCAGCGAACGATAGAGAATGTCGAGATCGGCCTTGAACTCGCCGACATTGGCATAAGGCGCGGCCTCGCCGACTGGCGCCCTCGTCGTTTCGACGTCCAGCCGCGCGGCGGTCGCCGCAAGCCGGGCAAAAATGCCGGACACGGCCAATCGATAAGGCTCGCCGCTTCGATGTGGTGAGGTGTCGGGCGAGCGCTCGGCGAGCGCGCGCAAGTCCTTTGAGACATCCGCAAGGTGCGCGGCGAGCGAGAGTTCGGAGCCGAGAACGTGCAGCTCGTCGAGATAGAACCGCAGCACGCGGCTCGACTGCATCTTCAGCGTGCCGCGCATCACTTCCGCGGTCACGAACGGATTGCCGTCGCGATCGCCGCCGATCCAGCTTCCCATGCGCAAAAACGACGCCAATTCGCCCTGCGCGGCGCCCTCGCCGTCGTTCAACCGGTCCTCGAGCGTGCAATGCAGCCGGGGCACCTCGTGCAGGAATGTGTAGTCATAAAACGACAATCCGTTGGCGACCTCGTCGAGCACGGTGAGCTTGGTGCGGCGCAGAAGGTTGGTCTGCCACAACGTGAGCACCGCGCGGCGCAGCTGTTCGTCGCTCGCTGCGAGTTCTTCCGGCGTCAACTGCATGCGTTCGCGCCGGTCCAGAAGTGCAGCGATCTCCATCTCGCGGTCGATGGTGCTCTTGCGGCGAACTTCGGTCGGGTGCGCGGTCAGCACCGGGCTGACCAGGGCCGTTGCAAAAAACTTGCGCAAGTCGTTCGCGCTGAAGCCGGTGCCTCGCGCGTGCGACAAGGTCAGCGCCAACGTTCCCGGAACTGGCGTTCCCCCGGCCTTGGAGCGCGCGCGCATCTGGCGGATGTTGTTCTGATCTTCGGCGATGTTGGCAAGGTGCGAAAAATAGCTGAAGGCGCGCACGATGCGCACGGTCTGGCTGGTCGACATGCTGTCGAGGATGAGTTCGAGTTCGCGCCGCGCCGGCTTGTCGTCGTCGCGGTGAAACCGGATCGAGGTCTGCCGGATGCGCTCGACCAGGTCGAATACGTCGGCGCCTTCCTGGTCGCGCACCGTATCGCCGAGGATGCGTCCAAGCAGCCGGACATCGTTCCGCAGCCTCGTGTCTTCTTCAAGCGCCGAAGCTTCGTCGGCACGGCTGGACTTAAGTTCGGTGTCGGAAGGCATGATCTGGGGTGACATCGCCAAAATGCTCCAGAAACTGCCCGGCACCCTTGAGTCGCAATTTTTGGGGACGAGCGCAAGACCAAGAAACGGGCGGACGAACACGAATAGTAGTCATTCTGAACCGGCACGCCCCCAAGCCAAGTCGACGAAGTTGGTCATCAGGTGTCGGCGAAGCGTGGGGGGCGCTTCTCGATATTGGCACGCACGGCCTCAAGCTGGTTGGCGCTCCCCATAAGCTTCATCTGCGCGACGGATTCGGCGAGCAGCGCCGGGCCGGGATCGACGGAAAGATTGTTCAGAAGCCGCTTGGCGGCGCGGATCGCGTCTGGGCTCTTGCTCGCGATCTCGCGCGCCACCTCGAAGGCCGCCGCACGCGGGTCAACGCAGATCCGCGTCGCGAGGCCATAACTCAGGGCCTCCTGTGCCGAAAAAATCCGGCCCGTAAAGGTCAGCTCGCGCAGGATGTCGTCGCGCACAAGGCTCGCCAGGATCGGCGTCCCCGCCATGTCAGGCACCAGCCCCCATTTGATCTCCATGATCGACATCCGCGCGTCGGGAGCGAGAAAGCGCATATCGGCGCCGAGCGCGAGCTGAAAGCCGCCGCCGAAGGCGACGCCATGGATAGCAGCGATCACAGGCACCGGGAGCTGCCGCCATCCCCAGACCGCTGCCTGCGGAAAGTTGGCAAGACCATTGGTGCGGATGGAGAGATCCCGCTGGTCGCCGCCGGCTATCCCGTTACCGCCATTTTCCTTCATCGCCGCGAAGCGATCCATGTCGAGGCCCGCGCAGAACGCCCGACCCTCACCGGACAATACTACCGCCCGCAGGCCCTTCTCCGTGGCGAGCCGCTCGGTGGCAGCGACCAGCCCCTCGAACATTGCGACGTCGAGCGCGTTCATCTTGTCCGCTCGTACCAGCCGAACGTCGGCGATGCCTTCCGAGATCGAAACGGAAACGCGATCTTCCATGAGACTTCTCCCTGCGGTTCTTTGCCGTAGCCGCTTTACACAAAAGCGCTGTCCGGTTTTAGTCCAGCAACCAATCAAAAACACTTCAAGGGATGGAAACCTGCCATGTTCAGTGAAAAGCTCCTCGCCGGCCGGCGTATTCTTGTGACGGGAGGCGGCACCGGGCTCGGCAAATCGATGGCCGGACGCTTCCTTCAACTTGGCGCCGAAATCCACATCTGCGGCCGCCGCAAGAGCGTCTGCGATGAAACCGCGACCGAACTGATGGACCTCCATGGTGGCCGCGTCACCAGCCATGGCGTCGACATCCGCAACGCGCTTGCGGTCGATGAGATGATCGAGACGATCTTCAAGGATGGGCCGCTTAGCGATCTCATCAACAACGCCGCCGGCAATTTCATCTCGCGCACCGAAGACCTTTCGCCGCGCGGCTTCGACGCGGTCGCCAACATCGTCATGCATGGAACCTTTTACGTGACGCATGCGGTCGGCCGACGCTGGATCGCCGGCAAGCAGCCCGGCAATGTGGTGTCGATCACCGTCACCTGGGTCCGCAATGGCAGCCCTTACGTTGTGCCGTCAGCGATGAGCAAATCCGCGATCCATGCCATGACGATGTCGCTGGCGACCGAATGGGGGCGCTACGGCATCCGGCTCAACACCATCGCGCCAGGCGAGATTCCGACCGAAGGCATGAGCAAGCGCATCAAGCCAGGCGATGAGGCCGGTGCGCGCACCAAGGCGATGAACCCGATGGGCCGTGTCGGCAAGATGGAGGAACTGCAGAATCTCGCGGTGTTCCTGATTTCCGGCGGCTGCGACTGGATCAACGGCGAGACCATCGCGATGGACGGCGGCCAGGCACTGGCGATGGGCGGCAATTTCTATCAGCTGCGCGACTGGTCCGACACCGACTGGGAGACGGCCCGCGAACAGATCAAGGCGCAAAATGAAAAGGACCGTGCCACAAGAGGGTGACATCGTCGTCCCTTCGAACGCCGGGACGATCCCGCCGTATTGTCTTTGCCCCGCGACGACGCCAGTATTGCGCCAATAAACAAAAATACACCGGGAGGAACACATGTCCGTTTCACAGGAGCCGGCGAATCTCGCCGATATGGTGCGCGCGCAGGCGAAGTCTCGCGGCAAGGCCATCGCTTATGAATTCGAGGGCCGGCAAACCAGCTTCGCCGAATTCGACAAATTGACTAACCGCGTTGCCAACGGGCTGAAAGCGCTCGGCGTCAAGCCACACGAGCGCATCGCCTATCTCGGCAAGAACAGCGACATCTTCTTCGAACTGCTGCTCGGCGCGATGAAGGCCAACGTGGTGATGGCACCGGTGAACTGGCGGCTCGCCGCGCCCGAGATCGCCTTCATCGTCGCCGATTGCAAGGCCCCCGTCCTGTTCGTCGGACCGGAATTGGTGGCGCAGGCGCGCGCCATCCGGCCGCAATTGCCCGACCTGCGCACCATCATCACCACCGAAGGCGGCGCGCCGGAATGGCAGGACTATACCGCCTGGCGCGACGCGCAAAGCGCTGATGATCCCAAGGTCGGGATCAGCCCGCAAGACGTCGCGATCCAGCTCTATACTTCCGGCACAACGGGAAAACCCAAAGGCGCGATGCTGTCGCACGCCAATCTTCTTAATCTGGTGGAGACCGGTGAAGGCGAGAAACCGGAGTGGAACCAATGGACCGAGGACGACGTCTCGCTGGTGGCAATGCCGATCTTCCACATCGGCGGCTCCGGCTGGGGCCTGCTTGGCCTTTATCACGGCGCCAAGGGCGTGATCGCGAGGGAATTCGATCCCACCAAGGTTCTGGATTTCATCGAGCACTCCAAAATCACAAAACTGTTCATGGTGCCGGCCGCGATGCAGTTCGTGGTACGGCAACCGCGCGCGCGGCAAGTCGACTTT
Organism: uncultured Alphaproteobacteria bacterium; assembly: GCA_963741185.1. Lineage (GTDB taxonomy): Bacteria > Pseudomonadota > Alphaproteobacteria > Rhizobiales > Xanthobacteraceae > Bradyrhizobium. The sequence continues at coordinate 269,006 of CAVUHE010000031.1, forward strand.
TCGCGTCTGAAATACATGCTCTATGGCGCCTCCCCGATTCCCGCCGCGCTGTTGAAGGAGTGCATCGAGGTGTTCGGCTGCGGCTTCGTGCAGGTCTACGGCATGACCGAGACCACTGGCAGCATCGTGGCGCTTGCACCGGAAGACCATGTCGAGGGACTGGAGCGAATGCGCTCGGCCGGCAAGGCATTGCCGGGGGTCGAGCTTGCGATCCTCGATCCCGAGGGCAAGCAATTGCCACCTGGCGAAGTCGGTGAAATCGCCACCCGCTCCGGCTCCAACATGGTCGGCTACTGGAATTTGCCGGAAGCCACCTCGAGAACGCTCGGCCGCGACGGCTGGTTGCGCACCGGAGACGCCGGTTACGTAGACAAGGACGGCTATCTTTATATCCACGACCGCATCAAGGACATGATCATCTCGGGCGGCGAGAATATCTATCCGGCCGAAGTCGAAAGCGCTATCTGCGACCATCCCGATGTGGCCGAAGCCGCCGTGGTCGGCGTACCTGACGACACCTGGGGCGAAGCAGTGAAGGCGATCGTGGTGATGAAGCAAGGCAAGCAGGCAACCGCGTCCGATATCGTCAACTTCACCCGTGCCCGCATCGCGGGCTTCAAGACCCCGAAGACGGTCGACTTCATCGACGCCCTGCCGCGCAACGCATCCGGCAAGATTCTTAGGCGCCATCTGCGCGATCCCTATTGGGTGGGCAAGGACCGGCAAGTGAACTGACCTTCATCGTCGTTTGACGGCCGAGCGCGCGACCTCCCTGTTGATACGCGGGATCGACGGAAGGCGGCGTCATAGCGCTGCAACAATAATGCGGTTTAGCTGCCGGGCTGCGATCTTAACCTCGGCCATCTGCGGGGACAGCGGTTTCGCGTCCCGCGAGAAAACATGCCACTGCAATCAAGGAAATTGGAGAGACCATGATCTCAAATCAGCTTTCGGTGCGGGACTCGCGCCGACGCGGCGCCTGGAAACAACTCGCCGCCGGCGCGGCGACAATCCTGCTTTTCACCGGCGGAATCGCCTCGGCGCAGTCGGTTGCGTTTCACGGCCAGACCTTCGTCAACAAGGGACTCGTTGGCGTCGCCCGCGTGCCCTCCAATGCCGTAGACCAATTCGGCGAGACGCTCGGCGGATTCGGCTCGGGCATGGCGATGGACCTCGACAGTTGGCACAAGAACCACGACGGCAGCTTTGGCGGCACACTCTTCATGCTGCCGGACCGCGGCTGGAATACCCAGGGCACCGTCGATTTCCACGGCCGGCTGCACCGCTTTGAAGTCACGCTCAATCCGCTTTTTTCCGGCAGCACGACCAACCAAAACCAGTTGCAACTGCAATACAGGGGCTCAACCCTGTTTCACCGGTGGGGCGGGATCCTGACCACCGGGCTCGATCCAGATGCGGTCCAGCCAGGCACCCGCCATTTTCCCGATCTGCCGATCGCATCGTCGAACAGCCACACCACCGTCGATGATGAAGCGGTGGTTCATGTCGGCGACGGCACAGTGTGGGTAAGCGAGGAATATGGCCCCTACATCTATCACTACGACCATAACGGTTTGCTGCTACACGCGATTCGGCCGCCCGACGCATTCATCCCGATGCGCCGCGACGCATCCGGAAACCTCGTCGAGAATTTCTCGGCCAACAGCCCGCCGATCGGCCAAACCTTCAACAAGGGCAATCCCGTGTCCGGCCGCCAGAACAACCAGGGCTTCGAAGGCCTGGCGATGAGCCCGGACCGCAAGACGCTCTTCGTCCTGCTGCAGAGTGCGCTGATTCAGGATCTCGATCCGACCAGTGCGACAACAATCAAGCTGACACGCCATAACACCCGCCTGCTCGCCTACGATCTGCGTCATGACGAGCCCAGGCTGGTAGGTGAATATGTCGTTCAACTGCCGCTCTATCAGGACCAGACCACGACCACGCCGACCCTGTTGACCGCCGCGCAGAGCGAAATGCTCGCGCTCAACGATCATCAGTTCCTGGTGCTCGCTCGCGACAGCAGCGTAGGGGAAACGTTCCCCAAGACGCCCGGCTCGGTCTACCGCAGCGTCGATCTGCTCGATATTTCCGGCGCGACCAACATTGCCGGAAGCGTCTACGACAATGCGGGCACGCCGGTCGCCCCGCTGGGGGCTCTCAACAGCTCCATCGTGCCGGCCACCTATCAGAAGTTCCTCGATATCAACGAGAACGCCCAGTTGAATCGTTTCGGCCTGCACAATGGCGCCCCCAGCGACAGCAACGATCTCTATGAGAAGTGGGAGAGCCTGGCCGTGGTGCCGATCGGCGACAGACATGCACCGAACGACTATTTCCTGTTCGTGGGAAGCGACAACGACTTCATTACGCAGGACGGCCATATGGCGGGCCAACCGTACAAGGATGCGTCCGGGGCCAATGTCGACACCTTGGTGCTCGTCTATCGCGTGACACTTCCAACCTACGTCCCACCGCATCCCGCGCGGTTTGACTCTGCGGAGCGGGGCGATCACGACGATCGCGACGATTCGTCACTAGGCTTATTACTGCGTCACCTTCGGCCGCTGGTCCTCTCCGTCACGAGGACCGGCGGCCAGTTGTTTCAACGATGCCTTGCCGCGCCCGGCCTGTCGACCAAGCGATCATTTGCCGCTGAACTTCGCCGGACGTTTTTCAAGGAACGCGCTGACACCTTCCTTGAAATCCGCCGTAGCACCCGCGAGCCGCTGCGATTCGAATTCGAGATTGAGCTGATCTTCGAACGAATTGTCCGGGCTCTCCCAATAGAGCCTGCGGATCAGGGACAGCGCGATGGTCGGGCCGTTCGCAAGGTCTTGGGCAAGCTTCATGGTCTCCTCCCACAGGACCGTGTCGTCATGGACGCGGTTGACGAGCCCCCACTCAAGCGCCTTCTCGGCAGGCAACCGCTCGCCCATCAGCGAGAGTTCAACCGAGCGCGCTTTTCCGATCAACCGCGGCAACAGCCAAGTCGATCCGCAGTCCGGCACGAGGCCGATGCGGCGGAAGGCTTGCAGAAAATACGCCGAGCGCGCGCACAGGATCATGTCCCCCATCAACGCAAAGCTCATGCCCGCGCCGGCGGCCGCCCCATTGACCGACGTCACCAGCGGGCAATGCAGATTGCGCAACCGCCGCAGGAAAGGATGAAACGCGGTCTCCAGCGCCGCACCCGCGCCGCTCTTGCCCGGCTTCTGGACGCTGCGGCCCTGCAAGTTCGCGCCGGTGCAGAACGCCCGGCCCGCGCCCGTCATGACCAAACACCGCACCTCCTGCTTCTTGTCTTCGACCGCCTCAAGCGCCTCGACCAGACCTGCCAGCATGTCGAGCGAGACCGCGTTCATCACCTCCTGATGGTCGAGCCTGAGGACGGCGACCGGTCCATCGAAATCGAGCGTGGCGTGCGTGAACTGCATTGGTTTCCTCGTTGGTCGCGGACAGCCGAACTGACCAGCAGTCCGACGGGCAAATCAGAAGGCCGGTTGGCGAAGGATCGGTTACTGCGTCGTCCAACGCGCTGCCTGTGCAGTTTCGGCGGGCGGGCTCTTGAGACAATGTCGCGCCGCTTCGATCTCGGACTCTGTGGCGCCGTGGCTGCGCGCCCACATCTCGGCGGTGGATGCGGAATATTTGGCGACGTAGTAGCGAACAACGGCGCAGGAGGCGCGATGAACGATACCGGAGCGTTCGGTCGCTCCCGCCTGGGAAGAAAGGCCAGGAGAAAGGCCAAGACAGATCGAAGCAGCGCAAACCCCAAGCGGCAGCATTCTCGAAAGCATTCGTCGGTCCCCCTCGGATCAACTTGCTTCATATGCAAGTTCCACCCCCGGAACATGCATTTGAAGACGCCAACCCACCCCGCATTTAGCTAGCCGACGGAAAGTCCGGCGCACAAGTTACAGATCGCGGAGGACCGACTTCTCCACTATTTTGACCTGCGGGAGGGTTGATTCTGTGGTCTGGCCAATCAAAGGCATTGTTCGTGTCGCTCGGAAAAGCCATTCGTTGGTCCCGGCTATCCGCGGCTCTCGATCTCGCCTCGCTCAATGGTCAAGGTGACGTCGGCGAACGTTTCGAGAAGCTTCGGATTCGATTCCGTAATCAAGAGCGTGATGTCCTTGTCCTGCGAACGAAGCCGCCGCAGCGCTTCAGCGTAGCGTTGCGCCAGTGCGGGAGCGAGGCCCTGGAACGGCTCGTCGAGAATGACCAGACGCGTTCCCAGCATCAGGGCGCGACCCAGCGCCACCATCTTGCCCTGCCCCCCGGACACCGACCCGGCCGGACGTTTGGCGAGATCCTTCAGTTCCGGCAGCACGGAATAGGCACGATCGAGCCTGCGTCTGGTCTCCTCCGGGTTCAGCTTCGCAACGCGGCCCGGGAGAAGGATGTTCTCTTCGACGGAAAATGCAGAAAACAGCCGGCGGTCCTCGGGCGCATAGCCGATTCCGAGCGCAGGGCGGCGATGCGGCGGGACGCGACCGAGATCCTCCCCGCCCAGACGCACCGTGCCACTGGCTTCGGTGAAACCCATGATGGTGCGCACCGTCGTCGTCTTGCCGGCGCCGTTGCGCCCGATAAGGGCCGCGCTCGCCCCTCGCCGCAACGAGAAGCTGACATTGCGCAATACGGGCGCACCTTCGATCGCAACGTTGATGTTTTCGAAGCTCAACATCGGCGTCATATTCCGATCACATGCTCGCGGACTTTCGGATCGGACAGAACCTCCGCGGGCGTGCCAACTTTTTGAATCTTTCCCATGCTCCAGACCGCGATGCGGCTGGCGTAGCGCTCCACCATATCCATGTCGTGCTCGACAAAGACCGAGGTCACCTTCTCCTTCGCGAGAGCCCTGGTGAGGATGTCCATGATGCCGAACTTCTCGGACGACGCGACGCCCGAGGTCGGTTCATCCATGAGGAGCAGCTTTGGCTTCAAGGCAAGCGCAAGCGCGATGTCGACGAGCTTGCGTTGTCCCTCCGGTAACTCGCGCGCTTTCCGCCCGGCGAATTCCTTGACGCCCACGAGATCGAGCAGCCGCTCCATTTCCCCCCGCTCCGGCAGGTTGGCGAGAGCCGTGACTCCCGAGGGGTGCCCCTCCAGCGAGGCCGCCGCGATCAGCATGTTCTCCATCACGGTCTGGTCGAGGAACAGTTGGGGGATCTGAAAGGCGCGGGCAATGCCGAGCCTGGTGATGGTGCGCGGCAGCTGCGCCGTGATGTCGCGGCCGAGAAAGCTCACGCTGCCGGCCTGCGGCCTGAGGTAACCCGTCGAGATGTTGAGGAACGTCGTCTTGCCGGCGCCATTGGGTCCGATGATGGCGAGATTCTCGCCCTCATGAACGTCGAGGTCGATGCCGTCGGCGGCGATGACGCCGCCGAAGCTGATCTTGATGCCTTTGGCCGAGAGCAGGACGTTGGCCATCAACGCACGCCCTCCTTCCTGCGGTTGCCGCGCTGCCGCAGCCCGATCAGGCCGCTCGGCGCGTAGAGAATGATGACGATCAGCACCGCGCCGAGGATGAGCTGCCAGGCGTTGGCGAGTTGAGCCGCTGCGTAAAAGCGGACGATCTCGAACATCGCTGCACCCGCAAACGCGCCGAACGCATGCGCTCCGCCGCCGAGGATCGCGATGAACACGAACTCACCCGACTTGGTCCAGAAGCCGAACTCGGGCGTTGCGATCTGCTGGATGATCGCAACCAGCGTCCCGCCGATGCCGCCGAGGAACGCGGAGATCACGTAGCCGACCAGAAGCACGCGGCGCGCCGAAGTGCCGAGATATTCAAGCCGCGTTTCGTTCGACTTGATGGCCCGCAACATATGCCCGAGCGGACTGTCGAGATAGCGCTGGACGCCAAAGAAAGCTGCCACCGCGATCAGCAAGCTCACATAGAGGATGACGAACTGGAAGGTTTCCGGCGTAAACACCATTCCCAACAGGCTCGGGCGCGCCACGCGAATTCCGTCCGCCCCGTTGGTGTAGTGGAACATCTTCTCGAGCAACGACCACAAAACCATCGAGAAGGCGAGGTTGAGCATTCCGAAGAAGATTTCGCGGTAACGCACCACAAACAGGCCCACGATCAGACCAAGGACGGTGGAGGATACGGCGCCGAGCGCAAGATAGAGCACGATGTCGCCGCCGCCGACATATTTGCCCCAAAATGCCGCGGCGTAGGCGCCGGTCGCAAAGAACATCGCGTGTCCAAACGACACCTGCCCCGCCTGCAGCAAGAGGATGATGCCCAGCACCACGACGCTCTTGGCAAGGATCAGCGCGAACAATGTGGTCCAGCTCGGCACGAACAGCGGCGCTGTGGCGGCGACCAGGAAGAAAGCGGTCGCAGCCAGCGTGATCGGCTTGAGGCGGCCGGCCATCAGATTTTCCTCAACTGCGTGGCGCCGAACAGTCCGTAGGGCCGCACCAGCAGCACCAGCACCATCAGCAGGTACGGCACCAGGACCTCGAACTCGGGCTGGATGTAGATGATGAAGGCGCGCGCCAGCCCGATCATGAGCGCGGTGACGGCGGTGCCCTCGATCTGCCCGAGGCCGGCGGTGGCGGCAACCGCGAAGGATAGCACAATCATGTCGGCGCCCATGCCGGGCACAAGCGAGGTGGTCGGCAAGGCAAGCGCGCCGCCAAGGGCCGCAAAGCTCGCGCCGATGATGAACGTGACGAAATAGACCCGTTTGGCGTCGATGCCGATGGCGGTCGCGGCCTCACGGTCTTCGGTGACCGCCATGATCACGGCGCCGGCGAGGCTGTGGCGCAGAAAGTAGCGCAGGCCGACCAAGGTCAGGATGGCCACGCAGGGCAGAAGCACGACCTGGTAGGACGTATAATTGACGCCGAACACGGCGATGTTGGGCAAAAGCTTCAAAGGCTCGTTGGCGAAGATCGGCTGCACGCCCCAGATCAGGCGTTGCAGATTGTCCATGATCATGAAAGCGGCAAAGGTGATCAGAAGCTGAAGGACATCGTCGCGTCCATAGAGCGGCCGCAGCAGAAAACGTTCGATGATCCCGCCGCATACCACGCCGATGACGATGGATGCGGCCAGCAGCGCGGGATAAGTGAGCCAGGGCGACAGCGGCGCGACCGCGAGGCTGAAGGTGGCGGCGAGGTAGGCTCCGAAGGCATAGAGCGAGCCGTGTGCGACGTTCACCACGCGCAACACGCCGAAGATGAGACTGAGGCCGACCGAGACCAGGAACACCAAAGCGGCGTAACTGATCCCGTCGAGAACGGCGAGGGTCGCAAGCGTGGAATTCATCGGGAGGCCTTCAAGGCAAGGCCCGTCCCCCGGAGCAAAGTCCGGAGGACGGCGACCACGGCGTCACAGCTTGAAGGTCGGCACGTCGATCTTGACGAATTCGGGCTTGAGCGTCTTGAGCCACTCGACCGAGCGCATGCCGGGTGGAGCCGTGATCGTCCTGGGGTCGAACACCATGATGTTGTCGAGCAATTTGAAGTCATAGCCGGGTGCGGATTTGGTGACGCCGACAAGCTGGGCCTCCAGACCCTGATTGTCCTCCACCCGCAATGTGACGGGCCTGCCGAAGCCCGTTGCGAACTGGTTGCCGGCCGCCGCGTCCACGACCTGCTCATGCGTCGGCCAGTTGCCACCATTGGTCTTGATGGCCTTGTCGTAGGCCGCCTGCAGCGCCGCGAACGCCTGGGCCATGTGGTAGACCGGGTAGATCGGCCAGGACCCGGTCTTGGCCTTGAAGGCCTCGTTGAAGGCCTTGAACGCCGGATCGTTCTTCTTCTCGGGATGCAGGAACCAGTGGTCGCCGCGGGCACCGACGATCAGGCCTTCCGGCAGGTCCTTGCCCAGCCGCTGGATCGAGGATTCGCCGATCGCGAGTACGAAGGCGGATTGCTGCAGCAGGCCGCGCTGGCCGGCCTGGCGAACCAGCGTGTCGAGATCGCCGCCCCAGCTCGTGGTCAGCACCACATCGGGACGCAACGCCAGCAGTCGCGAAATCTCGGTGGAGTAGTCGGGCGAACCGAATTTCGGGAAGAGTTCCGCCACCACCTGGACGTCCGGTTTCATGGCTTTTAGCGCGGTCGAGAAGAGTTCCCAGCTTTCGCGGCCCCAGGCGTAGTCCTGATTGACGACCGCGATGGTCTTGAAGTCCGGTTTGGTCTTGAGGAGATAGACAAGAACGGCCAGCATCTCCGGCGTGCCGTTGGCTTGGGTGCGGAAATTGTAGCGATATTTCTTTGTCTCGAGGATGGACGCGGCGCCGCAGTCCCACATGAAGTTCATCACCTTGAGGTCTTCGGCGACCGGAACGAGCTGATTGCAGCTGCCTGAGGAAATCGAAGCGAACGTCACGTCGACCTTCTCGTCCTGCACCATGCGGCGGTAGTTCGAGACGAGCGCCTCGCCGCCGGCACCTTCGTCGACAAAGGACAGCTTGACCGGCACGCCGCCGATGCCACCCTTCTTGTTGACGTCCTCCGCTATCATCTCGGCGGCCGCCTTTCCGGGCACGCCAAAGACGGAAGCCGGTCCCGACAGGAAGGTGGTGATGCCGATCTTGATTTCGGCTGGCTTTCCCTGCGCCAGAGCAGAGCCCGTCAGCATGACCGTCGTCAGCCCGGCTGCGAGCGCGGTTTTCAGAAACTGCATTGAAGTCCTCCCTGGTTATCTCAGCTCCGCATGCGGCCTTCGCGGCCGTCTTGCGGCGAAACCGGCTTTCAGCAATCCGCCTTGCAGGCTGGTTGTCGTTTTGCGCATTATGAAGCGCGTAGCGGCGAAGTAAATGGACTGCTTTGCAGTGCGCCTGTGTCGGGCGCATTTCACGCAGCCCGTTGACGCCGCCCTCGGCTCACAACGAGGTCATGGCATACCACCGCGATCCCGCGGCGCGACTAGCGCCCGAGTTGTTGCCAGAAAATATCCGCCCTGTGATAAAGGGCGCAGGGAAAGCCGGGTGCCCGTTGCACCCGCAGCCTCGCGCGCGGTGAGTAGAAAACACGCGAGTTAGTCACCACAGGTTCACCGGAACACCCGGCCTTCCCTGCGCAAGGGAGAGTGTGGGCATAAAATATCCAGCTAAATCAATGTTATGCGACTGATGTGTCCTCGCTTGTGTCCCAATGAGGTTGGGGCGTCACGGCGTGATTTTTTTATTCGTGCGAGGCTATTGAACTCGATTATTTGTCCTCGCGCGCAGGACCAAATCGGGTTTGCATCGACATCTCCACCTTCGGAATTTGAGCTTCGGATGGATGCGGAGCAATGCCATCGTATTCGAAAACTATGTCGGGCGTTAATATGATCACTTGGTTGACGAAATGCCCGTCGCGATGAGCGAGTGTTGGTGTTCCTTCAAGTCTCGGCATCGAATACAGAATTGCATTCCAAGCAGCCTTACCCGCCTCATTCACCAGCGTCGGCAGAGGATGACCTACTTCCTCCTCCACCGTGTCTGGCGATCTGCCGTGCAGCAGATGATCTCGTGTCTTAACTAGGTCGCGATAAAACTGCCCGCCTCCGTCTTGCCGGATGGCCGACAGTAATTCCCGAATTGCTTGCCGGGCCATTGGGCGGCGCAAAGGGTTTTCGTTGCAATCAGAACAGAACAGTGCGCCTTGGCATTTCGGACACGGAATTGGAATCCTTGTCGTGACCTTGCTGCCCTCGGCGATTGTCTCAATCGCCAGCCAAAAGTGCTGAAACTGGTCTTCAGGTTGTTGCTCGACAACGCCATAACGAAAACTTCGAAGGGCTCGCACTACGTAATCTTCCAGTCCCGCGCGCGTGATGGCCTGTGCGGTATCGATGAGCTTGCGGCGTAACTCGGGATCGGGTGGGTCGAACCGATCGAACTTCTTCATCGGCCGAATTCTTCGACTCTTCTGATGCGGCTCCCAATCGATTACGCGCTGGCATTCTTCGATGCGGAACGCTGAGTGCGTGACGAAGCTTAGTACGTCCAACTGTTGCGCTAACAACGTTCGAAATTGCTCGGCCACCTTATCGATTGCGTCGCAATCCGCGATTGCGCACACAACAAGTGCCGGAGTATGGCCCGATGCATCGGGATCGGCATTACAAAAAAACATTTCGAACGGCGGATTGTCTCCTGAGATGACGAGCGGTTCGGAGCCGAATGGCAGCACTAGGCTGCTTCTTACATGAAAGTCTGCGCGAAACTTGCTCATCAATGATCGCCTTTTTGCAACTAGAACCTTTACCGTGCATGGACCGGCATACCGCAAAGATCAGTGGATTTGGGGTCCTCAATCGAATGTGCGGACGCTTAAGCTGTGAAAGCTGATGCTGCGAAATCGTCGGGGGCCAGAACGCTCAGACCCACTCGAGCAGCTTGTTTGCCTGCGGCAGGATAAAAGTTAATTCTCCCGGCTGCTTTCTCGCCGTTTTCCGCAAAGACCTCGACCGACAGGACCGATGCCATCATACTCATGTTCTTCACTGGCGGGCGTACAGATTTTCCACGATGCTGCGACGCTGTTCATGCGCGAACGGATGCCAATCCAGTCATCACCGGGCTCACAATTTTGGGAGCAATTGCCGTAGGCGCTCAGGACGCCATTCTCCGAAACTGAGAAACCAATCTGCTGTCCATTCCCCTCAAAAAACCATGACATGGCCGCCCCGTTTATGTGGTCGATTTGGGTTCTGACGCTAGCCGCTTTTCCAGAGTACTCCATCTCTACGTATCGAGTCATTGCTGGTCCGCGCACGACTGATGTGAATACCAGGAGAAACGTCCCAATTTTCGTACCGCTACCTTGCATTGTGCCATCCTCGATCGGGCTCTGCTTGATGCCGTTCACCATGTCCGGCGCCTTGATGCCTGTGGCTTCAAGAATAGTGGGCACGATGCCGGCCTCGGCTGGGGGAACATGCCCGCCCATATGGTCGAAGCCGACATCGCACAAGGAAGACTGAAGGTCATTCAGCCCGTCGACTTCGACCCGCGGACCGCTCAATTGGTGATGTGCGGAGCATATCTCGCCGACCACCAACTCGGTCCCGCGGGACAGTGGATGATCGAGCATCTTTCCGAGTCCTTTGCCCGCCCCCCGGGGGCTCCCCCGGGCTTCGTTGAACGGTCCGCAGTGCCGAAGAAGCGAAACGATCGACCAAAACGCAAGCCACCCGGCCGGAAAGCCCGCGGACGAGCGAAGCGCTGAGGCAGCCGGACGGGCAGCTTCTCGCTGCATCCGCGCCGCTGCGGCCAGAGGGCCGGCCCGGTTCGATCGTGATTTGGGGGCGAGTGATTTGCATTCCGGGCTGACGCGGCGGAGCCACCGGAAATTACTCGCTTCCTGGAAATTCTGTTGTGCCATTCCTTCGAGAAACCCCGGAGGAACCGCGACGTTTTCGCCTACTCCCTGCCCTCCACCATTTTGCTCACAGGAAATTGGATCATGGAACGAACTACGGCGCGCAACTCCAAACGATCGAGCCGCACGAGTTTGCGCTTCATGCCCAGCCTTGCAAAAATCGCGGCCGCGTCTGCCCGCGCGGCTTCGTACTCCTGTTGCGGAGTTCCTTGCAGTTGATGAGCGTTCTTGCAAAGGATTGTTTCCGTGGCGGCAAAGGAAGAAAAACGAGCTAATGAGAGCTACGTGAAATTCAATGGCATGCGACCGCTTTGCGCCAGAAGCGGCCAGTCGCGCGTTCAAAACCGCGCAAATGGTCGCTCATCATAGAATGAACCGCTCACGAAAGAGCGACGCGGTGGGCGGGATGGCGGAGGATCCCTCATGCCTGTCTGTCGCGTCAGCCCCAGTCGTCAACAACCTTGGAACAGGGGAGTGCTCGTCGGCCAGAAGAAGCCTCTCGAACCGAAGCATGTATGGTCGATTCGAGTTCGGTTAGAAATCGCAGGATCAAAGCGCGATCTTGCAATCTTTAATCTAGCAATCGACAGCAAGCTGCGCGCTTGCGATCTGGTCAAATTACGGCTGGACGACATTTGCTCTGGGTTAAGAGTGCGGCGACGAGCAACGATCGTGAAAAAGAAAACTGGTCGACCAGTCCAATTCGAGATCATGGAGCAGTCAAGGAATTCCGTCGAAGCCTGGCTACCATCACTCCGGGCCGCTGGCTCTCGATACCTCTTCCCAAGTCGACTTCACGCGAGCCCTCACATATCAATTAGGCAATATGCCCGGCTGGTGCACTGTTGGGTCGAAAGCATCGGCTTGGAGCGAGCTGTTTATGGCACGCATTCGATGAGGCGGACGAAGGCCGCCCAGATCTACCGCAAAACCGGAAACCTCCGCGCCGTGCAACTTCTCCTCGGCCATACAAAGCTCGAGAGCACCGTCCGATATCTCGGGATTGAGGTAGATGACGCGCTAAATATCGCCGAGCAGATCGAACTCTAAGAGCCGCCGGTGGCTATCGACGAATCGTGGAGCATTCATCGCCACCATCGTTGATATCGCGTAGCCCGCGCGTCGACGGGACGTCTACGCTGCTCATAATCGCAAGACTGCAACGCTCAAGGACGCGCGTTAATCTAACGTGGTATAGTTTTTGCTAGTTTCGTGTTAGCTTGATGGCGCGCGCGCTGGTTCGCAGCGTCAGCACATTCGTCAAGCCAGCCAACCCCACGAGGAAGACATGGCAAAGAAAGCGAAGAAAGCAAAGAAGACTGCCAAGGCGACCAAGAAAGTCGCCAAGAAGACCAAGAAGATGAAGAAGTAAGCGCGCGGTTTTCCGCAAGCCAAAGCCGCCGCAGTATCGCGACCACCATCGCTGGTGAGCTTGACGCATCGCAAGATGTCTCTGGCCGAAAACGCGGCGAAATCAGACCGGCCCCATGTGCACACGGCTCAAGAAGCCTACGACTGATGCACATGGGTCCGGTTTTTTTCCGGTCGTTGGTCGGGTGCCCGTCGCACCGGTGTCAGACGATCCCCCGGCTGCGACTAAGCGCTCTTCGCCCACCCCTTCGTTGAAGGAGCGGCGTCGGGGCGCCTCCAACGCTCATTCATTGACGATAGCGACCGCTGTTTTGCGCCAACACCGGACGTCCCCACAACGACGCGAATGACCCGTTTCCGATATTCCGGGCGATTTGAGGCTTCGCGGCCTCTAGCTGTGGCTCGACCGGCATGCATTGAATTTTCTGGCCAATCATTAGTCTTTTGGAAGGGGCTTCTTGACCGGCGAGCGTGTGGAACGGCAGTCAGCGGCAGTGTTCTCGGCGGATGTCGCCGGTTCTAAATCGAAAGCAAGCTTATTCGGATCAGTCGCGCAGCTTCTGCGCCCGGTACACACTTGGCGTCGTTCCCACCGCCTTGCGGAAAGCGCGGTTGAAGTTCGCCTGCGACGAAAATCCGGTGGCGTAGGCGATGTCGACCAGCAGCCGATCGCTCGCCAGCAGTAGCCTTTTGGCGAGATCGAGGCGCTGGCGGCTGACATATTCATGCGGCGCCGTTCCGGTGGCGGCCTTGAAGCTGCGCGAGAAGTGCGCCGGGCTCATGCACGCCACCGACGCCAGTTCATTGACGGTGAAGGCCCGCTCGACTGAGGCGTTGATGAATTCCGTCACGCGCGTCAGGCGCTTCAAATCAAGCGGCTTGTCGGCGCCGCTGAATTGTTTTAGGCGAACGGCCGTCGCCGAATAGGTGTGCACCAGGTGAGCCGACAAGGCGTTTCCGAGGCTCTCGATCAGCAGCCGACCGGTGGAGGTCTCGGCTTCCATTTCCCTCAGAATCTGGTCCGCGACGTATTCAATGAATGGATCTCGATCGATGGCGGCGTACTGGATCGAGATCCCCGAGGGGTCGATATCGAGATCCTTCAGCATCGTTTCGTCGAAAGGCTTGCCGGGCAGGAATATGTGAAGGCATTCCTGCACAGGATTTTCGATATTGATGAAGTCCTCGCGGATCCCGGCCGGGCAAAGCCACACGGTGCCTTTCTTGCTCAGAGTCCGTTGGTGCATGCCCGCGCCTCGCCGATCCACGAGCGAGTGACCGCGCAGCTGGATGGCGATTTCCGTGTCTCGCGGCAGCTGCGGAGGCAGCTCTCCGGCCTCGTGGCTCCATATCTCCGCGAGAAGGTGCGACCATCGTCGGTCGTTTGAAGTCCGAAGCATTCTGCCGGTAACATATTTATCGACAGAGTTGCCAAGCGTACCCATCGTGAATCTCCATCGAGGAAGCGCGACGTGGTGGCAACGGTATTGTCTGACCTAAGTCTGACTATGTCGGACTTAGGCAACTACTATGCCAAAATGTGACCTGCCCGTCCATCGACCCGGCGCCGCTTGAAGTAGCCAAGGTGCGCAAGGAACAGGCAAACCGGACTGCTCGCGACTGTCCAGACCGCCAGGGCGTCCGCAGTTTAGGAAAAGAACCCCGCATATTCTGAGAAGCCAGGCGGTTCCCGTCGCTGCAGTCTCCCCACCAGTTTGGATCACGAAGCGGAGGAACGCATGGCCCGTACCACGGTAGTTGGCGCATGCCCACATGATTGCCCGGACACCTGCTCGATCCTGACGACCGTTGAGGACGGAAAGGCCATCGCGGTGCGGGGCAACCCCGATCATCCGTTCACTCGCGGACGTCTGTGCGTCAAGGTCAACAACTACGAGGAACGCGTCTACAGCGACAAGCGCGTGCTGTATCCGCTCATGCGGGTGGGCCCCAAGGGTTCCAAACAGTTTCAGCGGATGTCGTGGGATGAGGCGATTGAAACCATTGCCAAGCGGTGGAAGTCAATCATCGCAACAGATGGCGCACAGGCGATCCTGCCCTACAGCTACCTCGGCACCCAGGGCATCATCAACGGGTTGAACGTCGGTGATCCCCTGTTCAACAAGCTCGGCGCCACCGTGTCGGAACGGACCTTTTGCGACTCGGGCTCGTGCACGGCCTATATGATGACGATCGGACCCACGCCAGGGGTGGATCCCGAAAGCTTCGTGCACTCGAAGTACATTCTCCTGTGGGCGTGCAACACGCTCGGCACCAACTCGCACCACTGGCCGTTCATCGAGCAGGCCAAGAAGGCCGGCGCTAAGCTGGTGGTGATCGATCCGGTGCGGACGCGCACCGCAAGGCTTGCCGACTGGCATATTCCGATCCGCCCCGGCACCGACGCGGCGCTGGCGCTGGCGATGATTCACGTCATCATCAAGGAGAACCTAGTCGACCGCGACTACATCGACAAGCACACCGTTGGCTATGACGAACTGGCGGAGCGGGCGTCGACCTACACCCCCGAGTTCGCCGCCCAGGAGACCGGCATTCCGGTCGAGGACATCGTCAAGCTGGCACGCGAATACGCCACCACGCCGCCGGCGGTGGTGCGCATCGGCGTCGCCGTGGAGCGCCACGCGGGTGGCGGTCAGACCGTGCGGGCGATCGCCTGTCTCCCGGGACTGATTGGCGCCTGGAAGCATGTGGGCGGTGGCCTGCTGCAACTGCCGATCTGGGCCTTTCCGGTGAAATGGGAGGTGCTGATGCGGCCCGACCTGCAGCCGGAAAAGATGCGGGTGCTGAATTCATGGCGGCTTGGGCCGGCGCTGACCGGCGAACTCGGCTTCGACCCGCCGATCAAGGCCCTGTTCGTCTACAACGCCAACCCCATGGCCATGGTGACCGAGCAGGCCAAACTCGAACAGGGTCTCGAACGCGAGGACCTGTTCACGGTGGTCAGCGAACACTTCCTGACCGACACGGCCAGATACGCCGACATCGTTTTGCCGGCGACCACCCAGCTGGAACAGAAAGACATCATGTTCTCGTGGGGGCATCTCTATCTGTCCTACAACAACCCGGCGATCGAGCCGCTCGGCGAAGCTGTGTCAAACACCGAGCTGTTCCGTCGCCTGGCGAAAGCCATGGGCATCGAGGACCCGTCCTTCTACCGGACCGATGACGAGATCATCGAGGCGTCGCTCGATTGGACCAATCCTGTCCTTCGGGGAATCACCCTTGAGGGCGTCAAGGCCAAGGGCTATGCGCGGCTTACTGTGCCATCGGCCGACGACTGGGCACCGCACCGCGAGGGAAATTTTCCGACGCCCACGGGCAAGTGCGAATTCAAGTCGACCATCACCGGCGGCGGCAACTTCGTCGTGCCGCTGTTCCGGCAGGGCTACAACGGCGACCAGGACGGCACACCGGTGGATGCTTTGCCGCACTACATCCCGCCGAACGAGAACCCGCAGACGACGCCTGCGTTGGCCAAGCGCTATCCGCTCAGCCTGATCACACCCAAGAGCCACGCGTTCCTGAACTCGAACTACGGAAATCTGCCCGCGCAAACCGCCCAGGCGGGCGAGGAGCAGTCGGTTTTCCTTCACCCCGACGACGCCGAGCAGCGCGGCATCGTGGCCGGAGCGCCGATTCGGGTATTCAATGACCGCGGTGCGTTCGAGGCCTTCGCCAGCATTTCGCCGGACGTCATGCCGGGCGTGGTCATGGCGCCGTCGGGATACTGGCACCGGTCCAACCGCAAGGGAGCGACCGTTCACGCGCTTACGCCACCCGCCTACGCCGACCTTGGCCGGGCGCCGACCTTCTCGGACGTGCTTGTCCAGGTCGGCAAGCTCTGAACGGCTGACCCGGGACATCGCGATGGCATATGTGGTCACCGACAACTGCCGAGGCTGCCGATACACGGAATGCGTCACCGTGTGTCCGGTCGAGTGCTTTCATGTCGATGAGAAGATGACCTACATCGATCCGGAGAACTGCATCGACTGCGGCGGCTGTGTCCCGGTCTGCCCGGTCGGCGCCATCGAACCTGACTATCGTTTGGCCGCCGACAAGAAGTTCTGGATCGACGTCAACCGCAAGCGCGCCGCCGAGACACCTGTCCTCACCGCGCGCCTGCCACCGCTGCCCGGCGCCGATGCGCGCCGGCAAGAACTCGGACGATGACGAAATCCGATCTTGACCGAGCCGATGCGGACGGCTTTCGCGTCGCGGTGATCGGCAGCGGCCCGAGCGGCTTCTACGCGTCGGAAGCGTTGCTCCGCTCGGGCACGCCGCTCGCCGTCGACATGTTCGAGCAGCTTCCGGTGCCGTACGGACTGGTCCGGTTCGGCGTTGCTCCCGATCACCCGAAGCTCAAGCTGGTCACGACAGCCTTCGACAGAATCGCGAATGCGCCGGGGTTTCGTTTCATCGGCGGCGTCGCGGTCGGACGCGATGTGTCGATCGACGAGCTGCGGGACAGCTATGACGCGGTGGTTCTCGCTACCGGCGCCGATATCAGCCGGTCGCTGGGTATCCCCGGCGAAGACCTGCCGGGCAGCCATCACGCCGGCGATTTCGTCGCTTGGTACAACGGTCATCCGGACTACCGCGACTGCCGTTTCGATCTCGGCTGCGAGGCCGCGACGGTGATCGGCCATGGCAACGTGGCGCTCGACGTGGCGCGCATCCTTGCCAAAACCGCCGACGAGCTGCGCCGGACGGACATCGCCGCGCATGCGCTCGAGGCTCTCGCGGAAAGCCGCATTCGCGAAATTCACGTGGTCGGGCGCGGCCGGCCGTCACAGGCGAAGTTCAGCGCCAAGGAACTGCGCGATTTCCTCGACCTTGAGACCTGCGACACGACCATCGACAGCCGGGACGTCGTGCCGGATGACTTTACGCCGGACAATCCACAAGATCCGGAATTGACCGAAAAGCTGTCACTGCTCCGCACATTTTCGCAGCAGGCTTTGACCAAGCCGCGGCGGTGCACTTTCCGGTTCGGCCTGTCGCCCGTTGCCATCAGGGGTCAGGGCCGGGTGGAGACGATCGCCTTCGCGCCAACCATCAGGCGCGGTCGAGGACATCGACTGCGGCCTGGTGTTTCGCAGCGTCGGCCGCCGCACCGCGCCGCTCGCCGGCGTTCCCTATGACGACGTTCGGGGCGTGCACGCCAACATCGACGGGCGCGTGGCAAATGGCTCCTCGGTCGTCGCCGGTCTCTATGTCTGCGGATGGAGCAAGCGTGGCCCGAGCGGCACCATCGGCACCAACCGCGGCTGCGGCATGGCCACCGCCGAGGCCGTCCTTGCGGATCTGCCCGCGCGCGCGGGGCAGCGTACAGTCGACCCCGATACGCTGCTGGCGCGGCTTCGACACGCGCGTCGCCCGCGTCGTGAGTTTTGGCGATTGGGCCGCCATCGACGCGGCCGAGAAGCGCCGGGGCGCACTCCTCGGCAAGCCGCGGGAAAAATTCGTGTCGGTCCCCGACATGCTGGCGGCGGCGGATGCGTGATGCGCGTGGTGATCGGAACTTGATAACAACCGGGGAAGCGGGGAGAGGAGGCAAGCGATGTCGGTTCCGTTTGTTGATGGGTTTGGCAGGCGCGTGAGATACCTGCGGCTGTCGGTGACGGATCGTTGCGATCTGCGCTGCCGATACTGCATGTCCGAGACGATGACGTTTCTGCCGCGCAAGGAACTGCTCACGTTCGAGGAGCTCGACCGGGTCGCCCGGTGCTTCATCGCCACCGGCGTCGAGAAGATCCGGGTCACCGGCGGCGAGCCGCTGGTGCGGAAGGAAATCATGCAGCTCTTCCGGAGCCTTTCCCGGTATCTGGCCGACGGACAACTGCGGGAACTTACGCTGACGACCAACGCCACGCAGCTGTCGCGCTACGCGGAGGAACTCGCGGCGCTTGGGGTGCGACGGGTCAACGTGTCGCTGGACACGCTTGACCCGGACAAGTTCGCGATGATCACGCGCGGCGGATCGCTTGCCCGGGTGCTCGAAGGGATCGTGGCGGCTCAGGCGGCCGGCCTCGCGGTCAAGCTCAACGCGGTGGCGCTGAAAGACTTCACGGAAGACGGGATCGACGATCTGATCGGCTTTGCCCATGCCGGCGGGATGACGCTGACCATGATCGAGACCATGCCGCTGGGCGAAATCGGCGCTGACCGCACCGATCAGTTCCTCCCGCTCTCCTCGTTGCGTCGCCAGATCGAGCAGCGCTGGACGTTGGTCGATCTGGCCGAGCGAACCGGCGGGCCGGCGCGCTACGTCCGCGTGATCGAGACCGGCGGGAAGGTCGGTTTCATCACGCCCATGACTCACAATTTCTGCGAGGACTGCAACCGCGTGCGTGTGACGGCCTCCGGCGTGCTGCACCCGTGCCTCGGGCAAGCGAATGCGGTCGATCTCAAGCGGGTCCTGCGCGGCGATGGTGGCGATGCCGCCGTGATGCAGGCGATTGGGCTTGCGATCCGCGGCAAGCCGCACGGCCACGATTTCCAGATCGGGCCTGGCGGACGCCCGTCGCTGGCGCGGCATATGTCGGCGACGGGCGGCTAGATCAGGCAGCGTGCGGTTTCTGATAGTGGCTGCAGGTAATCGGTTAAATCTAGCGAAGTGTACTGGCGTGTCGGAAACGAGCGATACAAGGAACCCGTCGCGCTTGCGCGATAAACGAGATCGCGCCGGACAACCGGCGTGATGTGAAGGTTGGGAGGGCGAACAGCACGTAATCCGGCGATCAGGACAACCCACATGTGCCAAGGCATTCTTGAATGCGAGTTGTTGGTCGGGACCTGATCCGCGGAGGGCATTATGGCCAGCGGTCATGTGAGCCGCATTGAAAGGCCGAACACATGGCTGCACCGACCAATGCTGCAAAAACGTTGAAAAAAGCTCTTGCCAACTCGGAGCCGTCCACACATGGCAGGCACTTAACTGACATCGGTATTTGGCGAACGACCGCTTTGCGCCAGAGCGGTCATTCCATAACCGCCCAATACCCGCATGAAATCCGCCGAACTCTAAGTCAGGGCTTTGCGCTGGCCCGTCGTCCGAGCACTACATTCCCCAGCGCAAGGCCGGCGTGTAAACGGGCGCGTCCCAGAGACGCTTCATCTCCTCGTCAAGGATCGTTACCGTCGCTGAACAACCTGCCATATCGAGCGATGTAACAAAATTGCCTACGAGGGACCGCGCAACGACGCTACCGGACAATTCGAGCAATCTGCGCACAGCATCGTACATCAGATAAAGTTCCGAAAGCGGCGTTGCCCCGAAGCCGTTGATCAACAAAATTATTTCGCCGCGCACTCGCGCGCCCAGGTCGGCGGTGATGGCGTTGACCATCTCTGCCGCTATCTCGACAGCCGGCCTGAGCTTAACGCGACGGCGCCCCGGCTCTCCATGGATGCCGACACCGACCTCCATCTCGTCCTCGGCGAGGTCGAACGTCGGCTTGCCGGCCGCCGGAACCGTGCAACTCGTCAATGCGATCGCGATTGAGCGCGTCGCCGCGTTGACGCGATCACCGAGGGCCTTCAGGGCGGCGAGGTTGCGTCCCTCTTCGGCGGCTGCGCCTACGATTTTCTCCACGATCAGCGTGCCGGCAACGCCGCGTCGTCCGGTCGAAAAGGTCGAGGTTTCGACCGCGACGTCGTCGTCGGTAATCACCGTCGCAATCGATTTTCCCGCCATCTCGCGCGCCATGTCAAAGTTCATGACGTCACCCTCGTAATTCTTGACAATAAACAACACGCCACTGCCGGTGTCCGCGGCCTCGGCGGCGGCCAGAATGAGATCGGGCGTCGGCGAAGTAAAAACCTGACCGGGACAGGCGGCATCCAGCATGCCGTGCCCGACGAAGCCGGAGTGAAGCGGCTCGTGACCGGAGCCGCCACCCGACAACAGGGCAACCTTGCCGGGCTTGAGGCGCCGGCGGAGCACGAACGGCGCGGTCTCGCCGATGCGCACGATCTCGGAATGCGCTGCGCAGAATCCGGCAAGACTTTCGCTTACCACGTCATCGACGGCGTTGATCAGCTTCTTCATGGCGCCCTCCCCTTTTCTGGTTGCTTCGGCCTCAGCTGTCCTCGATCAGCCTTGCAACTTTCTCCGCGAACTCACTTAGCAGCGAGTCCAGCTTGTGGTTCTTCTGTTCCGACCCAAGATCAGGCAGCATCAGCGTCAGTCGCCGGCTCCGCTCCCGCTCCTTGAGCAGAAGCAGCCGCCGCGGATGCGCGCGGTGATAGGCGTCGAGAAATTTGTCCCGTTCCTGCACCGAGAAATGGCAGACCTGAATGATGGCATGAACATGCTGGGCCGGGATCGGTGTCTGATAGGCCGGGTTAGCAATCTGCGTGATGAAACTGCGGTTCTTGCCGAGCGCTTCGGCCAGACGCTGGCGCATGCCGGAGGGGCGCCGATCCAGCACATCGCGAAGGATGGCCTTGTAGGCCGCGATTAGGCCTTGAGAGTTTTCTTGCGTTGCTTGCGTGCTCATGCGGCGGCGCCGGCATAACGGGCGATCGCAGCCTTTACCGGTCCGAGTGCTCCGGGCGCCACCGATAAGGTGCGCAAGCCATGGTCGAGAAGAGCCGCGACCTGTTCGGGATCGCCCGCGAGATCGCCGCACAGGCTGGTTTCGCGCCCCGAACTATTGGCATATTTCACGACATGCCCGATCAGGCCGAACACCGCGCGCGACGGGCGGGCTAGATCGGCCAGCTGCGATTCGTCCCGGCTCGCGGCCGCCACATATTGAATGAGATCGTTGCTGCCGATGGAAAAGAAATCGGCGTTGAAGTCCTCGATCGTCAGCGCCGCTGCCGGCACCTCGACCATCATACCGAGCGGCGGCATCTGCGCCTGCCGGCCCTCTCGACGCAGCTCCTCGAGGGCCCCTTCGAGCAGCGCGCGGCAGCGGTCAAGCTCCTCCGGAATCGTGACCATCGGGATCATCACCTTGAGATTTCCCACTACCGCTGCGCGAACGAGTGCCCGCAATTGTGCGCGAAACACATCCAAATGCCGCAACGACAGCCGTACACCGCGCACGCCAAGAAATGGATTGATGTCGCCGGACTGCGTCAGGCCTACAATCGGCTTGTCGCCCCCGGCATCGAGCGTGCGGATGGTCACGGGCCTGCCGGCGGCCCATTCAACCATTCGCTTGTAGATCTGATATTGCTCGTCCTCGGTGGGGAGTTGTTCGCGGCCCTGAAACAGAAACTCGGTCCGCATCAGGCCGATCCCGTCGACCTCGGCAGGGTCGAGCCCGCTGAGCTCGGCAAGGCCGGTGACATTGATCATGACCCGGACCCGTTCGCCGCTCGCAGTGAACGCCGGGCCCCTGAATGAAGCTTCGGCTTGCCGGACCTCGGACTGTTCAGCGCGGCGCTGGCAAAAGATAGCCCGAACATCGGCGTCGGGATCGATAACGAGGACCCCAGCATCGCCGTCGAGCAGCGCCTCCTTGCCATCCCCAAGATGATCGACGTCCACTCCCACGATCATTGGTACGCCGCGCGACCTCGCGAGAATGGCGACATGGCTCGAGGGACTTCCCCGGCGCAATACCAACCCGCCGTCACGCCAATCGGTAGCGAGAAACAGGGACGGCGGCATGTCGTCGGCCACGACAATTACGCCTGACGGCACGCTTTGGTCGGCTTCACCGGCGAGATGCCGCAGTACGCGATCGCGCAGATCGCGCAAATCGGATGCACGGGCACGGAAATGGGGATCGCTGGCCTCCTCATAGGAGGCGATTTCCGGATCGATAGCTCCGCTCCACGCCCGGCTGGCGGCCTCACCGCCGGCGATCCGCGCGAACGCGGGTGCAGCAAGATTGTCGTCTTCGAGAAGCGCAATCTGGAAATAGAGAATGGCTTCAGCCTCGGCATCGCCTGCTTCGCGCGCGAGAAGAGCAAGCGCTTCCTGCGACGCCGTGAGCGCATTGACAAGCGCTTGGTGCTCCTCCGTCACCGACCGACGTTGACTTGCATCCTGCTTCACGGCAGCCAAACGCACGAGCGGACCGAGCGCAATCCCGGGGGCGGCGGACCGCCCCTGAATGCGACGAGCCGTGCGTTGCGCTCTATCGTCCATCCTGAAAATCTCCATCGACCAGCGTCACCAGTGCTTCCAGCGCCGCCTTAGCGTCGGCTCCCTCGGCACGGAAATAAATCGTCGAATCCTTTGGCACCTTGGTCGCCATGACCTTGACGATGCTCTTGGCGTCGACCCAGGGGCCATCCGGCGACAGCCCAAGATCGATGCGCAATTCGAAGGCCTTCGCAAGTTTTGTCAGCTTGACCGAGGGGCGGGCATGGAGCCCTACCTCATGCCGTATCAGCACTGACGCTTGATGCTTATTCATCGCGATTGTCCTGCGTCAGACCGGCGTCAGTTCTTCGGCGGTGCGACGCACCGCCTCAAGCGTTGCGCCCGAAGCCGCTTCGGTTGCTGCCATGACCGCTCCCTCGACGACCGGCGCGTTGCAAACGACGACGCGGCTTCGGCGCTCCTCGGGTAACATTTCTATCGCCATCTCGCTGTTGGTTTCCGCGCCGCCGAGATCGACCAGAATGGCAACGCCGCGCTCCGACCACGCCTGATCGATCGCTTTCATGATCGCTTCAACGCTGGTGCCCAATCCGCCGCCTGGGTCTCCGCCGCACCAGCCAAGCGGCACTTCACGGCCGACCATCTGCTCAACCATGAGCGCGGTGCCGCGGGCGACGTCGGCTGAGTGGGACACAATGACGATTCCAACATTTTCGCTCATACAAATCCTTCCATGACGTCTGTGACCGCGTCGACGATCAACGCGGACGATCGTGCGCCGGGATCCATGTGACCGACGCTGCGCTCGCCCAGAAACGACGCGCGCCCGCGGATCGCCCGCATCGGGATGGTTTTTTCCGCCGCAGCCCTCGCTGTCTCCTTCAGGCGCAGCGGCAAGCGGTCTCCACCTTCGCGCAGGACTTCGAGTACGGGAAACAGCACGTCGAGCATGGTCTTTTGACCGACATCGGACTTGCCCCGCGCCTTGACCGCGTCGATCGCGGCAGCAAAAGCGTCGGCGACCTGCTCGCGGCTCACCTCATCGTCCAGCGACTTGCCAAGCGACATGAATAATGTCCCGTAGAGCGGCCCGGACGCGCCGCCGACTTTCATGACAAGGGTCGTTCCGACACCCTTCAGGGACTCCCCGAAGTTCCTTGCGGAGAGGTCATCGACCGCGGCCAGCACGGCTTCGAAACCGCGGCGCATGTTGGTACCGTGATCGCCGTCACCGATGGCGCGGTCGAGATCGGTCAATTCGTCGGCGCTCGCAATAATGCGCTGTGCCACAGTCTCAAACAGAAGCTTGCGGGCCTGGCGATCGATCATCATGCGTGCACCCGCAATCCGTCGGCGAAAACCCGGTTGCCTGCCTGGTCAAAATACAGCGGCTCGGCAAATTCGAGCGAAACCTCGTCGCCGGCCTTGAGCGGCTGCGCGGGATCCGCCAGTGTCACCAGCGAATGGTCGGCGAGCTTGAGATGAACGTGGTTCTGATCGCCGAGGTGTTCCACCCAGTGGACGCGCGCGTGCGGGCCGGGACGATCCGCAGAGGAGATCCTGATATGCTCGGTCCGCAAGCCCACGGTTTGCGCGTTCCGCGGCACCGCATCGCTGCCCAGAAGCTCGGCGGGAATGAGGTTGATGCTGGGGGAGCCAAGCCGGCTCGCCACATAGGCGCTATTGGGCCGTTCGTAGATCTCCCGCGGGGTGCCAAGCTGGATCAGCACGCCCTCGTTCATCACGCCGATCCGGTCCGCCATGGTCATGGCCTCGATCTGGTCGTGCGTCACATAGAGGATGGTCGTTCCCAACTCGCGCTGGATGCGCTTGAGCTCGAGGCGCAATTCCGCGCGAAGTTTTGCGTCGAGCGAAGAAAGCGGCTCGTCCATTAGATAGACGGCAGGTTCGCGGACCAGCGCGCGGCCGATGGCAACCCGCTGCATCTCGCCGCCGGAAAGAGCGGTGGCCCGATTATCAAGCTTGCCTTCGATGTGAAGCTAGTTCCGACACCTGAAGTATCCGGCGGCGGATGGTTTGCTCGTTCATGCGCCGCGCCGGAGATCGCAAGGGAAAGGCCAGATTGTCGTAGACGGTCAGATGGGGATAAAGCGAATATTGCTGGAACACGAAGGCGACGTCGCGTGCGGCCGGCACTTCGTCCGTGACGTCGCGCCGCTGGATCACCACATTGCCCCTATCGGGGCGCTCCAGACCGGCGATCAGGCGCAGCGTCGTGGTCTTTCCCGCACCTGTCGGACCAAGCAGCACGACAAATTCACCGTCCGCGATCGAGAGCGAAAGACCACGGACCGCCTCGACGGCGCCGAAGCTCTTGCTGACATCTACGAGCGCGACCTCAGCCACGGACACCTCCTGCATGAAGCGCGGAAGACAGCACCTGCCCGCTGATGGCGTCGAACAAAGAGAGCTTGTCCGGCCGTAAGGCGAGACCCACCTGCTCGCCGACCCGGACTGCTATGCCTGACGGCAATCGCGCCTTCACCCCGCCGTGTGCCGTCTCAACAGTGACGATCTGCGTGGTGCCGAGATATTCGGCGCCAATCACGCGGCCTCGCAGCGGCGAGCTATCTGCGAACGACACATTCTCCGGCCGAACCCCTAGCGCGAACTCGCCCTCGGCACGATCCTCGAACAACTCCGGCATGTCGACGGTGGCGGCATCGATCCTGATGCTGCGATCGCCACGCCGCAGCGAGGTCTGGACGGCGAGAAAGCTCATCGGCGGCGCGCCGATAAAGTCGGCCACGAACATCGTATTGGGCCGATCGTAAATCTCCTGAGGCGTGCCGATCTGCTCGACCCGGCCCTGATTCATGATGACGATACGGTCCGCCATCGCCATCGCCTCGAGCTGGTCGTGGGTAATGTAGATGGTGGTCGCATCGATGCGGTCGTGCAGCTCGCGCAGCTCGCCACACATCAACCTGCGAAACTCCAAGTCAAGCGCGCCCAGCGGCTCGTCCATGAGAAAGGCCTTGGGCCGGCGCACGATGGCGCGACCAAGCGCCACGCGCTGCCGGTCGCCGCCGGAGAGGCCGCCGACCCATCGCTCCAAGAGATGATCGATCCGGAGTAGCTTCGCGGTTTCCTCAACGCTCCGCCTGATTTCGGCGCGCGGGTAATTCTGACATCGCAGGGGAAAGCCGATGTTCCGGCGCACGTTCATGTGCGGATAGAGGGCGAACAGCTGGAAAACGAATGAAATGTCCCGCGCCGAAGCTGGCAGGACGGTGACGTCCTCACCATCGAGCAGAACGCGGCCGGAACTCGGCAATTCCAGTCCTGCGATCATGCGCAATGTCGTCGTCTTGCCGCAGCCGGAAGGTCCGAGAATGACGAGGAACGAGCCGTGATCGACCGTAAAGTCGATGCTCTTTACGGCGGCAAACGTTCCGAAGGACTTGGCTACGCTCTCGACCTTGATTTGTGCCATGGCCGCTCAATCCGGAAAATGACTGACGATCACAAACCCCAGCGTTCCGGCCAGGATCGTGACGAAGGAGTAGCTGTAGAGGATCAGAGAAAACGGCTGCATCAGCATCACGACTCCAAGGCCGATCAACGCCATCGCTACCGTTTCGCTGGACCCGCGGCGGAGCCAACGCGGCCATCTCGGTGCGCGGCGGGCGATTTTTTGCGTCATTTGCGCACCGCCCCGAAGGTGATGCCGCGCAGGAGATGGCGGCGCAGGAGAATGGTGAAACACAGGATCGGGATGAAAAACAACGTGGTCGCCGCCGCAACCGCGGGCCAGTCCTGTCCACCTTCGCCGATGATGAAGGGGATGAAGGGCGGCATCGTTTGCGCCTCTCCACTGGTGAGCAGAACCGCGAAGGCATATTCGTTCCAGGCGAAGATCAGACAGAAGATCGCGGTCGCAGCGATTCCGGTCGTCGCCTGCGGCAGCACTACCTTGAAGAAGGCCTGCAGGCGCGTGTAGCCGTCGACCATCGCCGCCTCCTCGTATTCGCGCGGAATTTCATCCATGAACCCCTTCAACAGCCATACCGCCAGGGAAACATTCACCGCGGTGTAGAGCAGGATCATCCCGAGCTTGGTGTCGGTGAGCCCGAGATTCCGGAACATCAGATAGATCGGAATCGCAACCGCGATCGGCGGCATCATCCGTGTCGATAGGATGAAGAACAACAGATCGTCGGCGAGCGGCACGCGAAAGCGCGAGAACGCGTAGGCCGCGATGGTGCCGAAGCACACGGCAAGAAAGGTCGAGCCGAAGCCGATCACCATCGAGTTCACAAAGCGCGGCACCACCTTCGAGGGCCCGCCGATCACCATGTTGCGAGAACGCACCAGACGCTCGTACCAGGTCTGAGGCGGGGGCAGACTGGCCAGGAATTCAGGCGTCTGCCGCGAGCGCGTCGTGAAGAGGTTGACGTATCCCTCGACCGAAGGCTCGAACAGGATTTTCGGCGGATAGGCTATCGAATCGGGCGGCGTCTTGAATCCCGTGAGAAATATCCAGAGCAACGGCAGTATGGTCACAATCGCATAGGTGGCGACGATCAACGCCGCGATCTTCTTCGACCAGTGCGACGGCTCGGCCACGGAATGCGCGCTTGAGGGCATGCTCATCGCTGCTTCACCCGGTTGAGGGCTTTCACATAGATATTGGCGACACCAAAGACGGTGACGAAGAGAATGATCGCCAGCGCCGATGAATAGCCGGTACGCCATTTCTCGAACGCCTCGCGCTTCAAGGTGATCGACGCAACCTCCGTGGTCGACCCCGGGCCGCCCGAGGTGAGCAGGTTGACCATGTCGAACATCTTGAAGTTTTCGATCGCGCGAAACAGGATCGCGAGCATCAAGAACGGCATCACCATCGGCAAGGTGATCGACCAGAATTGCCGCCAGGGAGATGCGCGATCGACCTCGGCCGCCTCATAGATGTAATCGGGAATCGAGCGCAGCCCCGCCAGACAGATCAGCATGACATAGGGCGTCCACATCCAGGTATCGACCATGATGATGGACCAGGGTGCCAGCCGCACGTCGCCGATCATTTGAAACGAGCTCGGGTCCACGCCGGTTAGCAATGCAATCGCGCTATTGAACAAACCGATCTGCGGTTGCAGCAGAAAGGTCCAGAAGTTGCCGACCACGGCCGGTGAAAGCATCATCGGCAGCAGAATGATGGTGGTCCAGAAACTGTGGCCCCGGAATCGGCGGTTGATCAGGAGCGCGAGGCCAAAGCCGAGCACCAGTTCAAGTGCAATCGACCACAGCACGAAATGCGCAGTCGCCTGCATGGCATGCCACACCTCGGGGTCAGTCAGGACATCGCGGTAATTGTCGAGCCCGAGATACCTGACCGGTGCGTTCGGGCGATTGGCCCGATAGTTGGTGAACGAGAGCTGGATGGTCCAAAGCAGCGGGAAGATGTTGATCGCCAGCAGAAGCAGCACCGTCGGCGCAATGAACAGCCAGGCAATGGCTCTGTCGGACATCCCGCGAAATCGCACCACCAGTCG
The DNA here is from genome assembly GCA_963741185.1 of uncultured Alphaproteobacteria bacterium. GTDB lineage: Bacteria > Pseudomonadota > Alphaproteobacteria > Rhizobiales > Xanthobacteraceae > Bradyrhizobium. Next base: position 297,332 of record CAVUHE010000031.1, read on the forward strand.
GCGTGGCGTCCGGGCAACGGCTTGCTCGGCGAGAGCGCTCATTTGAATCCTGTCGTTCACGGTCGGGACACTCAAGGAGGCGGTCCCCCGATCCAAAAGGACCGGGAGACCTTCGCAGTCTGTCACGCTAGATCTTGCCGTCTTCCTTGAACACCTTTTGCCAATCCTTCACCAGAAGATCGAGCGCTTCCTGCGCGCTGCCCTTGTCGGCCACGACGTAGTCATGGACCCGCTTCTGCATATCGAGCAGGAGTTCGGCATAGGAGGGTTCGGCCCAGAAGTCCTTGACGATATCCATGGACTTCAGGAAGTCGGCGGCAAAGGGCGCACTCTTGGGGAAACCCGGATCATTGAGCACGGCCTTGTGGCAGGAATAGCCGCCAAGCGCCCACCACTTTTTCTGAACGTCGGGCTGGGCAAACCACTTGATATAGGCGAGCGCGTCATCCCTGTGCTCCGAATAGGAGACAACCGAGATCCCCTGCCCTCCGAGCTGGGTAAAGTGATATTTCTGCTTCGGATTGACAAAGAAGCCGATCTTGTCGCCGCCGACATTGGGGTCCTTGTAGAGACCCGGGAAGAACGCGAAGAAGTTCATCTGCATCGCGACCTGTCCCGACTTGAAGGCGTCGAGGCCCTCCGACATGTAGGCATTGCTCATGCCGGGCGCGGTGCAGCATTTGTAGAGCGACTTGTAGAACTCCAGCCCCTTCACCGCGTCGGGCGAATTGACAAAGCCCTCCATCTGGTAAGGCTTCTTCGGATTTTCGTACTGGAATCCCCAATCGTAGAGCACGTTGGTCACACCCATGGTGATGCCTTCGGAGCCGCGCTCGGTATAGATGTAGGCGCCATAGACCTTCTTGCCGTCGATCTCTCTACCCTGAAAGAACTCGGCGATCTCCTTGAGTTGGTCATAGGTTTCGGGCGGGGCGAGATCGCGCCCGTACTTCTTCTTGAACTCGGCCTGGATTTCCGGCCGCGCGAACCAGTCCTTGCGGTAGGTCCAGCCGATCGCGTCGCCCATCGCCGGCAACGCCCAATAGTTCGGCGTGTTCTTGGGCCATTCGGAATAGCCGACCACGGTGGCCGGCATGAAATCGTCCATCGAGATTTTTTCTTTGGCGAAGAAGTCATTGAGCTTGACGTAGTGGCCGTTCTCGGCGGCCCCGCCGATCCATTGGCTGTCACCGATAATGACGTCGCAGAGCTTGCCTTTTGAATTGAGCTCGTTGAGGAAGCGATCGGCGTAACTCGTCCACGGGACGAACTCGTATTTCATTTGAACGCCGGACTTGGCGGTGAAGTCTTTCGAAAGCTCGACCAACGCGTTGGCCGGATCCCACGCCGCCCAGCACAGCGTCAATTGTTTGGTCTGGGCAACCGCCTGACCACCGAGACACGAGGCGACAACCACCGCAGCCGCGCCCAATGCACGCATTTTTTGGATCATTAAAACCTCCCTGTTGTTGCAGGCGATTGCCTGCTTGCCCTGCTCATCACGCTTCGCCGGTCGGCGGAGTTGCACGCAGATTCAAATCCCGCCTTCACGAGGCCTGTGGGAATGATGTTTAGTGTTCTTGTTAAGTGACAGACTTTCACTAAACATATTTTGAGTCAATGAGCGGCCTCGACTTTTTTCGCCGAGCAAAGTTGTCGCTGCAGTGCAACTGAAAATGGTCAGGCCTGCTGCCGGAATTCGACGAGGCCACGTACCCTATTCTGTTTAGTAATTTCGAACAGGGTTAGGCTTTCTTCGTAAATTCGCACGCGAGGCCGTTGTCGCCGTGATCGAGAAGGCACGAAATCGTATCCCAAGTGAATGACCGCTTTGGAAGCAGCCATTGCCAAGAGAGAGAGTGCGACGTCACCATTGTTCGCGGGACACTATCCCAGCTCAAAGGTGGTGACGCCGAATACCCGCTCCAGCCGCAACGGCGGGATCGCACCGGTATACATACGCGCAGTCTCGAACACTGGCACGAGCCCCAGGTCTTGCGCCAACGCGACCGCGTCGCGGTTGATGCTGGGAACGTCGAGGAAGATCTCCCCGCCGCCGACGCTGGCCAGCAAAGCCGACAGGACCGCCTCGGCGGTGGCGCGGTCGTCGGCCACCAGCGGGCCGATCTTGCAGCCCTTGCGGCACGGACGGATCACGCCCCAGCCGACAAGCCCACCATCGCGCACAAGGGCGCAACCGACATGCCCGGGCGAGCCGATCCAGGCGCGCAGGAACGCGGGGCGCGGAGCCGGAAACACCGTCGCGTCGTACGCCTCTACAGCCGTCAATGGGACTTCGGCCAGCGCCATGACGCCAGCCTGCGGTGCATCCGGGGCCGCGACGATGCCGCCGTAACGGACGTTGGCATAAGCGAGCTCGAACCCGGACTTTCTGTAGTTCTGCTGCTGCGCCATCACGCCATCGAGCCCGATCACGCGTGGCCCGGCGTGCGCGATAGCCGCATCCCATATGCGCAGTCCATAGCCGCGCCCGCGCAAGTCCTCTCGCACGATGTAGAAGCCGAGGAAGGCGAAGCTTGCGCTGTAATTGACGCAGGAGACAGTCGCGGCCGGTGCGCCGTCGATCTCGCCGATCAAGAAGCCTTCCGGATCGACCGCGGCGAAGCAGGCATCGTCGGCGAGGCCGGGGTTCCAGCCTTCGGCTGCGGCCCAGTTCACCGCTATCGAGATTTCGTCCGGCCGCATCGTCCGGATGCTTAGATCATTTATGGCGGGCGATCGTACAAATGGGCTCATGAAACCAAGATTACCGCCAGTGAGCCGTTGCCGGCAAACAATAGAACGCGCTGGCGCGGCGCTGTCGTTCAGAATATTTTCATCATTCCGAGAAACGCTCGAAACCAAACGCGAGGAACGCTCATGACTGGCGCAAGGCTGAAACATTACGGCTGGGGGCGCGAAGGCGAAGGCATGAGCGCGGAGGAGCGGAAGTTTGTGCTCGGCCGTTACCGGGCGAAATTTGCGACTGACGAATTCGACACGATCGCTGTCCCGGGACTTGACGATCTCTCCTTGCGGAAACCGCGCGTGGCGCCGCCGGCCTCGCTCACCCCCTTTTGCACGACCGACCGCTACGATCGCGCCGCGCACACCTACGGCAAGTCCTACCCGGATTACGTCAGAGCCATGCTTGGCGATTACAATTGTGCACCCGACGTTGTGGCTTATCCGCGCAACGAGGCGGAGATTTCGGCCGTGATGGACTGGGCAAGCGCTGTCGGCGCTTCGCTGACGCCTTTTGGAGGCGGCTCGAGCGTCTGCGGCGGCGTCGAGCCGCGCGTTGACGGCATCAAGCATAAGGCTGCCGTCACCCTCGATCTGCGCAATCTTTCCAAGGTCGTCGAAGTGGACCCGGTATCGCGCGCTGCATCGATCGAAGCCGGCACCTATGGTCCGTCCCTGGAAAACCAGCTCAAGCCGCATGGCTTTACGTTGCGGCACTTCCCGCAGAGTTTTGAATTTTCGACGCTTGGCGGCTGGATTGCGACGCGATCTGGCGGCCATTTTGCCAGTCTTCATACTCATATCGACGATTTCGTCGAAAGCCTGCGCGTCGTGACGCCCGTTGGCGTGGTGGAGACGCGCCGACTTCCCGGATCGGGTGCCGGGCCTAGTCCCGACCGCATGTTCATCGGCTCGGAAGGAATTCTGGGCGTGATTTCGCGCGCCTGGATGCGATTGCAGCCGCGTCCAAGCTTCCGCGCCGGCGCATCGCTTCGTTTCCCCTCGTTCTTCGATGCCGCGCGCGCCGTGCGCGCCGTCGCGCAAGCCGGCCTCTATCCGTCAAATTGCCGCATCCTGGATGCGCAGGAGGCCTTCAACACCGGTGCGGCGGACGGCAGTGCTGCCATCATGGTGCTCGCGTTCGAGTCGGGCGATCATCCATTGGACGCCTGGATGGCGCGCGCGCTCGAGTGCTGCGCCGACCATCGCGGAACGCCGGAGCCCGCGAAGGCCAGCGACGCGCATCTGCAAGGCGCGGCGGGCATCTGGCGCAACGCGTTCATTCGCATGCCCTATGCGCGCGAATTTCTGACGCCCGCGGGCCTCATCAACGATACGTTCGAGACTGCCATCACCTGGGATCGGTTCGAAAGCCTTCACGACAAGGTCAAAGCGGCAACCGAGCGCGCCATTCTGGGAGCGACCGGCGTGAAGGGTGAAGTCACTTGCCGCTTCACCCACGTCTACCCGGACGGGCCTGCACCCTATTTTTCTTTCCACGCACTTGGTCGACACGGCGCGCTTCTCGAGCAGTGGCAGGCCATCAAGAATGCGGCGAGCGACGCGCTGATCGCGGCAGGCGGCACCATCACGCATCATCATGCCGTCGGTCGCGATCACAGATCTTGGTACGACCGACAGCGGCCGGAGCTTTTCGCCGCCGCACTAAGGGGAGCCAAGCGCGAATTAGATCCGCAAGGCATGCTCAACCCGGGCGTCCTCATTGATCCGTAAGCGCATACTGCCAAAAAAGCTCTTCCGGCTCGACGCGCTCCGTATCGTCGTCGCCTTAAGACCGCTTTGCGCCAATAGCTGCTATTCAAGGAAAGTCAGTTTTTGACCGATACTGTCGAAAACGTCGAAAATCGAACCGCACCGAAAATCTCGCGAAAGTTGATTCTTAGTCGTCTCGACCGCCGCACGCTCCTTTGCGCTGATACGGAGGTCGGTGGCCGTTTTTGCCTGAAATCAATGGTCCTATGAAATTTCGTTCGTCACCCAAAAAAGACTTTTCTAACACCAATCAACCCGGAACGGACCTTGGCGTCTAGCTTGCTTGCAAATGTACAATTTGGAGGACGCCAAACCGTCTTGGATTTCTTGAGGCAAAAACTATAGTACACTGCATGAGAACGAACGCGAACGTTGAACTCGACGCCGGCACCAAGACATTTGCCTCGGGTCTCCTGCCGGATTTGATCGCTGCGCTACGCCGCAGCCGTAAGGGCGACCTCGTGGCCGTGATCAGCGGCGATCCAGGCGTCGGCCCCGAGCTCGAGGCATGGTGTCGCTTCACCCGCAACAGTCTGGTCGACATGACAGTCGAAGACGGTCGCACCCGCTGGGTGCTCCGGTACGGAGAGGCCCCCGAGGATGTCGGAGAAGATCGGCCTGTCGGCTCTCGCTTGTGGCTCTACACGAATTTCGACTGCAATCTCAGCTGCGACTATTGTTGCGTGCGCTCGTCACCCAAAGCTCCGCGGCGGGCTCTTGGTCTCGAGCGGGTGCGACGGATCGCCATTGAGGCGGCGGAGCTCGGCGTAAGCGAAATTTTCGTGACCGGCGGTGAGCCGTTTATGCTGCCGGATATCGGCGAGATCCTTGCCGCGTGCGCTGCGGCCGCGCCGACCACGGTCCTCACCAACGGCATGCTGTTTGCCGGACGTCGGCTCGAAACGCTGCGCTCGTTGCCAGCGCGAGCGGGTGACCTTGCAGATCAGCCTCGACAGTCCGACGCCGGAGCGCCACGACAGTCATCGTGGAAAGGGGACATGGGCACGCGCCTGGAGGGGAATCGAGCGCGCCCGCGCTGAAGGATTCCGGGTGCGATTGGCGGCGACAGTGTCAACTGAGACGGAGGCCGAGGAATTCCGCCGCTTCCTCGACGCCCATCACATCGGCGAGGAGAACCGCGTGATCCGGCGAATTGCCCTGCGTGGCTCCGCCACGCAGGGCGTCGCGTTGGCACGCGCGGATCTGGTGCCCGAGATGACGATTACGGCGGAAGGCGTGTTTTGGCATCCGGTCGGAGCCGAGGATGACGACCTGCTGGTCAGCCGCGAGATTTTTCCACTCGCCGATTCCTTCGCGGCCGTGCGCCGCGCCTTCGATCGCGAACGTGATCATCAGCGCCGGTTGGCGACGATCTTCAATTGCGCGTGATAAGCGCCGGAGCGTGAAGCTTAAGGCCGCTTCAAAAAACCCTGTTGCGCCGACGCTTCCCGCAACTCGGCATACCCGTCGAGCTGCGGCGCGACCCATCGGCGCAGCCCTTCGGCCTCGAGCACCGGACGGTGCGTCGGATTGTCATAGCTCATTCCGAACAGTGCCTTGGCGAACGCCTGCTCCAACGCGGGGTCGAGATCCGGCCGCGCCGTGAACATGCAGTGATTATAGGGCGGCGACGTCCAGATCTCGCGTCAGCGCGCCTTCCGGCACCAGGCGCTCGGCACGCACGGTCTTCCAGAATGGGCTGCCGATCGCGCCGGCATCGGCGCGGCCGTCGAGGACCGCGCGAACGACCTCGACCTCGCTTGCGCCGGTGTCGCCGTGCTTGCCGACGTCGCTGTTGAAGCGCAGCGTGCGGTAGTCCTTCCCTTCAACCAGTCCTTCGCGCTGCAGAAAGTGAACCGGCAGGATCGCCGCATGGCCGCTGTCGCGGCTGCCGAGCGCCAGGGTGCGGTTCTTGAGATCGGCAAGCGTCGCGACCGGGCCGCCGCTGACCGCGACGATCTTGGTCATCCAGCCGAGATCGGTATCGCGCATGGCGATCGGCCGGCAGCGGTGGTCGCTCCAGGCATCGGCCTGCAGATAAGCGAGGTTCGTGTTCCAGCCGATGTCGATGCGCGGAGCGGATCGCCGGGCAAGGCCAGAAGGGCAGCGACCTGCGCCTCGTAGCTCTGGAACAGCACCACCTCGACCGGCAGATGCGCCTCCTCGTGAAAGTAGCGTCGCATGCCCTCCCAGATCGTCACCACCTTCGGATCGTAGGCGACGGCACCCACCCAGATTGTTTGGCTCATGATTCTTCTCGCTTCTCAAGCCCAATATTCAAATGCGATCAATCGCGATCCGAGGGTTGCAAGCGGCGCAGACCTCTCGCGCTCAGAACAGCGGCATGCCCAGCATCGCCTTGCCGATGAACTCGCGCAGCACGTCGCCGGTCGGCGCCATGACGGCGCCCGCATGGGCATCGCGGAACAGTCGCTCGATGGCCATGTGCTTGGAGAACGCAGCGCCGCCGCAGGTCCGCATCGCCGCCGAGGTGACGGCGATCGCGGTATCGCCTGCCGCCGCCTTGCATTCGAGCACGCGCAGCATCGTCGTCTCGCGCGGCCGCTCGAGGTGATCGACCAGATCGTCGATGCGCGCCGCAAGGCCATCGGTGTCGATCTGCATCGTGGCAAGCTGCGCGCGAAGCGTCGGCAGGCTCTCGCCGAGGCTCTGGCCCAGATGCTCGAAGCGAGCGCTCTTGAGATGCGCCGCGGTCCCCGCCACGGCAGCGCGACAGAGACCGAGTGCGACCGCCGCTGTTCCGAGATTGAACAGCGGCAGCACGACTTCCAGCATCGCCTGGAAGCCGGCGCCGTCGTCGGTCAGCTGCAGACCGGGCGGCGACCTCGCAATCCTCGAGGATCATCGGCGCGGAGGCGTTGGCGCGCATCCCAATACCGTCCCAGGGGCCGGCGACCGACAGCCCGCGCGTACCGCCGGCGCAGAGGTAGAGGGTCGAATCGGTCGGACTCTGCCCTTCAGGCGCCAGCGCCGAGACAACGTAGCTCTGCGCGTGGCCGGCGCTCGTCACCCACGATTTCTTCGCCGTGAGGTGCACGCCGGCGCCGTTGCGCTTCGCGCGCGAGACCGGTGTCCAGAAGTGGCTGCGCGAGCCGGCTTCGCTGAAGGCGAGGGTGCTACAGATGTCTTCCCGGCCGCAATATCCTTCAGCGTCTGCGCGACCGTGGCGCCCGGCCGGGCCGCGGCGATCGTCGCGGTAGCGCATACGTGCATCAGATAGACCATCGCGGCCGACGCGTCCGCTTCGGCAAGCGTCGTCGATGACGGCCGCGAAGGTGCGCGGTCCCAGGCCCGCGCCGCCCACGCTCGGTCGGCAGCATCATCCCGAGCAAGTCCGGCGTGACCAAGCGCCGCGATCGCCTCGGACGAAAATCGAGCCTTCCTTGTCGTTTTGCCGAGCCGCCGGGGCCAGCACGCGATCGGCTATCTCTTTGGCCTTCGAAACCGCGGTCTCGTGATTCATGACGACCCTCGACACTTGAGCGCTGCCTACCACGTTCAAAAAATATCGAACCAATCTGTTTGCGACCGACGCTACGCCACCCGCACCAACAGATCAACACGACTACAGGCAAGCTGTCGCGGTACCAGCAGCGGGTGCGGGCATTGGAATGTCCGTGGCTACTACGCCCTTCAAAGCCATGTTGTTACATCACTCGAAGTCTTCATTTTCATGACGTCGGTGACACCTTTCCACTTCCGCCTGCGACCTGTCGAGTCGCAGCCTGTGGGCGGCGCTTGCCCGCTGTCGAGGAGAACGCTACCAATGACCTGCCATGGCGAAACGAGGTTTGTCTGGTGATGGCGGTAAATGACGGCGGGGGTCCTGCGGTCACGGCTGTGAGCGGGGCCGCAATCGGGATCATATGCAAGGCGCCGCAGCCCGGCCGCTCAAAGACGCGGCTTGCCGCGGCCATTGGTGTCGCTGCCGCTTCGGAATTATCCGCCTGCTTTCTGCGCGACGTCGCCGCGGCCATCGAGGCGGTACCGGAGGCGCTCGGCAGGCGCGGCTATGGCGTCTATGCGCCTGCAGGGGCCGAGCACATCATGCGGCAACTCCTTCCGGCGGAGTTCGGATTGTTGCTACAGGCCGGCGACGATCTCGGACACGTGCTGATTGGCGCGGCGGGCGCGCTCCTGCTTGCCGGACATGACTGCGTCCTGCTTGTGAATGGCGACAGCCCGACCTTGCCACCCCGTTTACTGGCGCAGGCGATCGAAGCCCTGCGCGCGCCCGGCGACCGGATGGTTCTCGGGCCGGCAAGCGACGGCGGCTACTACCTCATCGGCCTGAAACACCCGTATCAGCAGCTGTTCACGCGCATCGCATGGGGAACAGAAACCGTCGCTCGCACCACATGTGAGCGCGCTGCCGAAATCGGGCTTGCCACGACACTGCTTCCGGAATGGTACGATGTCGACGACATCCAAACGTTGCGTTGGCTGCAGGACGAATTGTTCGGCCATGCGACCCGCTTTCGTGGCGGCGGGTTTGCTGCGGCGAGCCGAGCCTTCCTCAAAGACGCACCGCAGATAAACCCTTAGAGCCAATGCCCGCGGCTGGCCCAAATCAATTCGGTCGACTGGCGCGCTCTGCCAACAGCGTGCCTCGGCTTCATCTGTTGGCCGGCATCGGTGCTGTCCTGGTCGCTCTGACCCTGGCGACACCCTTTGCCTTCGAGGCTGGCGGTGACAATGCTTTCATCGCTCTGACCATCCTCGCAGGTCTGCTCACGATTGTAGCGACTCACCTTGCGGAGCGCGCACCACCCGAACGTGCGCTATGGCTCGTCTTTGGAATTGGGATCTTTCTGAGAGCCTATGTGCTGCTCTTCGATCCGCTTCTGTCCAGTGACATCTATCGTTATGTCTGGGATGGCAGGGTTCAGGCCGCCGGCATCAATCCCTACCGCTATTTCCCGGCTCATGAGGCGCTGGCATTTCTGCGCGATGGGACGATCTTTCCGCACATCAACCGGGCCGATTTCGCCGTCACGATCTATCCTCCGGTGGCGCAATTTTTCTTTCTCATTGTCACGCGGATCGGTGAAAGCGTGACTGTGATGCGCATTGCATTGCTAGGATGCGAGTCCGTCACCGTTACCCTGATCATGCTCCTGCTGCGGCGTATGAACCGCCCGGTGACGCGCGTGACCGCCTATCTCTGGCATCCCCTTCCCTTGTGGGAGATTGCCAACAGCGGCCATGTCGACGCGCTGATGGTTGCGCTGATGCTGCTTGGCCTGTGGGTTGCCCTGACCGGCCATGCTCTCCGCGGCGCCGTCTTGATCGCGTTTTCGATGCTGGTCAAACCAATTGCGGCGCCGGTGCTGGCCGGTATCTGGCGCCCGTGGGACCTCAAGATGCCGCTCGTCGTGATCGCCGCCATCGCGCTTTGTTATCTTCCCTATTTATCGGTCGGTTGGGGCGTTCTCGGATTCCTGACCAAAGGCTATCTAGGGGAAGAGGGCATCAGAGCGGGTAACGATCTCTGGCTGTTGTCGCTCTGGCGGCTTGTGTTTGGCGAGCATCAGGGTGATGTTGTTGCCTACGTCGCACTGGCCGCGCTGGTCCTCCTGTTTAAGGGGTTCTCCGTGGCTCGCAGCGCTCATCGCACCATCGCGTCCACACTTGCCGATATCAACATGCTGCTACTCGCCGCTTTGCTGTTGTTGTCGCCCAACTATCCCTGGTATTTTCTGGTCATCACGCCGTTTGCAGCCCTGTGTGGCTCGCCGCCAACGTGGCTCGTTTCGATCGGCGCGCTCTTGCTGTCCGAACAACTCGACTGGGATTTCTACATTCCGAGAATGGTGACAAAATCAATTCTGTTCGGAGGCCTTTTGCTGGCCTGGGCTTTGGTGGCCTGGAAGGCCCGCATGCAGCGGACTGCGGACGCGGGGGCATCGCAATGAGCCTTTCCGGCAAAGAGCCAGGCACTCGCGCGCCCTTCGATCCGCGCCGCTATCACGAGTCGGTCACGGGCGAGCGCACCGAGGTCGCCGAGCGTCCGCCGGTCTGCCTTTATCTGGAAGTGACCAACCGCTGCAATCTCTTGTGCACCACTTGTCCTCGCACCTACGAGGAGCTCGAGCCGCCGGCGGACATGAGCTGGGACCTGTTCGCGTCGATTGTCGACCAGGTTCCCGATCTTGCGCGGGCGGTTCTGCACGGCGTCGGCGAGCCGATGCTGGTTGCGAACCTAGCTCGGATGGTTAGATATCTGAAGGACCGCAGCGCTTACGTCCTGTTTAACACCAATGGAACGGTCCTCAGTGAGCGCCACGGCCGTGCGCTGATCGCCGCTGGCCTTGACGAGCTGCGGGTGTCGCTCGACGCGTCAAACCGCGAGAGTTTCAAGGCAATCCGTGGCAGAGATTATTTCGGCCGCATCCTGCGCAACCTCCGTGCGTTTCGCGAGCTGCAGGAGCGGGAGGGACACACTACACCGCGGGTTTCGGTTTGGCTTACTGGCCTGAGAGAGACGGTCGAGCAACTCCCCGCATTTGTGCAAGTTGCAGCCGAGATCGGTGTCAAAGAGGTCTACCTGCAACGGCTCGTGTTTTTCGCCGAATCGGCCATTGGCAAGGCACGGCCGGATCAGGCCCTGTTCGAGCGCCTGACGCAGGAAGAAGCGGCCTATCTGAAACAGGCCGAGGATCTTGCGCGTTCCCTTGGCGTGACCTTCAGCGCGTCGGGCGCAGCGACTGAGCCGGGGTTAAGTCTGAAGGGCAGTGGTGACGGTTCGCCGTGGGCGCTGTGCCGGCGGCCGTGGTCGTTGATGTATTTCACGGCCAATGGCCGCGCCTTGCCGTGCTGTATCGCGCCGTTTTCGCAGCATGGCTACGATAACTATACGCTTGGCCATGCCGGGCAGCAGTCCTTGCGGGACATCTGGAACGGGCCCGCGTATCGGGCCTTTCGTGCGGCGCTGCTTTCGGACAAACCCCCTAAATGCTGCGCCAATTGCGGCTTGCGCTGGAGCCTGTGAACGAGGTGACCGTTGTCTCCGCGATCATTCCGTGCCTCGACGAGGAAACGGCGATTGGCCAGGTCGTGACCGCGGTGCTGGCGCAGAATGTGAGCGAAGTCATCGTTGTCGACGGGGGCTCGCGAGACCGGACCGCCGAGCGGGCAGGGACGGCCGGCGCTCGCGTGATTGTCGAGCCGCGACGCGGTTACGGTCGTGCCATCCAGGCAGGCATCGCCGCTGTGCGCGATGACGCCGACATTCTGATCTTCCTCGACGGCGACGGCAGCGATCCTGCGGAATTCATCCCTGACCTGGTGTCGCCGATCGTTGCCGGGCAGGCTGTCTTCGTTCTCGGCTCGCGCGTGCGGGGGTCACGCGAGCCTGGCAGCCTGGCACCACAACAGCTCCTCGCGGCCCATGTCGGCGGGCTGCTCCTGCGCCTCATCTATGGTGCAAGCTTCACCGACCTGTCACCGTTTCGCGCCATCCGGCGGGATGAGCTCATACGTCTCGGCATGAAGGAGCAGACATATGGCTGGAACCTGGAAATGCTGATGCGGGTCGCGGCCGCCCGCTTGCCGGCGCTGGAAATCGCCGTCGGGCAGCGGCGCCGGATCGGCGGGGTATCAAAGGTCTCCGGTGATGTCATCGCCGGCATCAAGGCGGCTTGGTCCATTGCTGCGACGTTTGTTCGCCTCGCGCTGGAGCTGCGACACCAGAAGGTCCTCGCAGACAATAACTGCTAAGGTGCCGGCCTCCAACCGGGGGATCAGCGAGTGCCGGCGCGATCCGCACACGCAACGATGTCCTGTGGAGATTTTCGACCTGCTTCCTCCGGCGCAGAGAACACAGCCAGGTATCCACCATCGCCCGCGAGCTGATAGGTCGCGATTTCGAGATAACCAACGGCGGTCAATTCGCAACGCAAGAGCTCAATCGGCGTACCATGCTCCGACGTCGGACGCTCGAGGTCGACAATGCCGACCCGCGCGCCTCGCTTCAAGGCGGACGCAAGATTGTAGAGGAAGGCATAGGGCTGGCTTATCTCGTGATACATGTGCACGAGGATGGCGGCCTCCAGCGAGGACGCGGGTAGGCGGGGGTCGTGCGGTTCGCCCAGCGCGAATTTGACGTTTGTCAGCCCGAGCAGTTCCGTTCGCGTAGCGAGCTCGACAAGGTAATCCCGCGTGACGTCCTCGGCGACGACGGAGCCGGTGGGGCCGACGAGACGCGAGAGGCGCACCGTGTGGTAGCCACTGCCTGCACCGATGTCGCCGACCGTCATGCCCGATTTCAGTTCAAGACGACGGGCGATCTCACCGGACTCATTGAGAGAGTCGCGATGTTCCTCGGCGGAGCGGCTTGGGCTGACGATCTGCGCAACTGGGCGTTGAGGTGAGGGAAAGTCCTTTGCAGGGGCTCCCGGCGGAGCCAGATAACCAATGTCAGCGGCGTATGCGCAAGTCACGCCCAGCGCCACAAGAAGCGCCGCTGCGCGGGTCAGTGCCGTCATGTGCTCGTCTCTCGCGCAAACGATCGCGACTAACCCGCGATGTTGAAGAACCAGCCAATAAATCCCTTCCCGTCGCTCACGGCAGGGACTTGACGGCGCAACCAGGCATCAAGTCCGAGACTGCGGCCGGCGCCCTCGAGCGCGAACAGGAACATCAGCATGGCCAGGAACATGTACGTCCACGGCCACTCGGACGAATTGTCATAGAGGCCGAGCCAGAGCTGCAGCGTATAGGCGACGGCGAGCACGCCGACGAAGCGCACTGCGAGCCCGAGGATCATCGACCCAGCGAATACGAGCTCGGCGAGAAAAACGATCGGTCCAAACCCGCTCATGTGAGGCAACACGATATCCTTCAAGAAGGTGCGGTGAAACTCGAACGCCGCGTTGGTCGATTCCTGTTCGGTCCAGTATTGCAAGCCATCGGACACCGGCAGCGGCAGTTTCCACAACATGCCCTGAAACCACATGCAGCCGATCAGGACCCGGACCAGCCAGATTCCAAAATGTCGGCCGGTACGTTGCGTCGGATCCTCCCGCCAATTCTGGATGGCGACTGCAATGCTGACGAGCAGCAGCGCCCAGAACAGCGCCAGGATCAGAAAGCGCCAGTTTCCCTGATGGAGATAATCATTCGTTGTCGCGGTCAGGAAATGCCAGACATCGGTGAAGGGATTGGCGGGCATGTGCGCATTCTCCAGGAATCGAACAGTTGTTCTACGTATCGGTTGATGGAATCGTTACTTTGCGTATCGGTCAGCTGACAAGGCGCACCGCGGCGCTGGCAGATAGCGGTGCGCCTTAGCCTTCGTCGTTCAGCAGCTCGAACGAACTCCTCCGACGGTTATTGCGCGTTGATCCATTTTTCCGAACCCGTCAGCTTAACCGACACATCCGAAATCCAAAGGTGGAGGGGCTTCCCGTCCACAGTCCCGCGATGATCCGTTGAGAAGAGGAGTGGGCCAGCCTTTTTGTAGTCTACATACGTTGCCATTACGAGCTTGGGCGGCTTGGGACCGCCGCGGTGGTAGACGATCTCCTGGATTCGCTTGTCAGCGCCAATGTAGAGGTCCCAGGTGTCGCCGGGCTGGTAGCCACCCTCCGAAGAGTATTTGACCACGACCCGTTCAGCGGAACCGTCACCCAGGGGTAGCTTGTTGTTGCCTTCACTGGTCACAGTCGCGCCGTCCCATAGGACGTGGAATGGGAGCAGCAACCAATACTGATCGTTGGCGAATGCTGGATCGATTTCGTTCTTGATGGCGTCGCTTTGGCTAGAGAGCTTCGCGCGCTGATAGCTGGCCTTGACCGGTTTGCCTTCCTTGTCTTTCCCCTCGTAGGAAACCGTGTCGGTCTTCGGGCTCCATTCCCATGAGCGAGAAACCGTGCCATTGGGAGATTCCACATTCCAAGTGTACCGGATGGCTTCGATTTGCCCAAACGAATCGAGGCCATAGGTCTTGGCGGTCTGTTCGGCAATCGGTGGATTCTGCTGCGCTCTGGCAGTCGCAGGGAAGATCAACAGCATGCCGAAGGCTAAGAGGCGGATCACATTGAGTTCGGCTCAACTCGCCGCGCGCCTGAGTGCGAATACTGCTCATGTCGGGCTCCTTAGGTTTGGATGCAATTGCGCCAGATAATTTCCTCCGATTAGCCCGCGCAGGATAGCACATGTGCGGGTTGGCGGATGAGTTTGGCACTTTTCGAGCATCGCTGCTTTAGCCAATGTCCGTCTTACGCCTGAAATTTTTATGCTTCGCTCGATGCTCGTTCTGTCGCGTTCTTGCTGCACTGATTTGCGTACCGCGAGGTGTCTGCGCGCCTATTGGACGATGTTTAATGACCGCTTTGCGCCAGAAGCGGCCGGTCGGTATTCATGTCTCATTGCATCCTCAGCTGCAGATTCGATCACTGGGAGCACTGGCATCGAAATGGTGCAAGGCTTGACCGACATGCTTCGGCGTCATCTTGCGATAGCAGGTTGTAGCAGCCGCTCCGGTTGGATGATCTCAAGGCCCTCGCAATCGGACAAAGTTGAAATCAGGTCAAAGGATGGAATTTTTCAGGTGGTCGACCCGGACTTGATCTAACTCGATTGCCGCTGCGAAACCGAGGAGAAGATCTCGGATTTCCTCCGGCGTCAGTGTATTGGTCATCGTGTACTGATATATCGACGGGCTATTAGGGTCATCAACCCTGACTCCAATTGCTCCGCAATGTCCTTTCAAAAGTGGAGAACAAGTCCAAAGGCGAGGTTCCCTACCTAATCGGCCGCATCGGCCTGCCCTCATCTCATTGCTTCTGATATTGCCGGACGATTTGCCGGAGACTTTCCCCGGCGCTTAGACTTGTTGCTCGGTTGTAGTGTGCGTTGGTGACGCTGGGATGGGTATGGTGCAAAAGCGCGCTGGCGAGATTGGGGTTTTCGCGACCGAGAACTGCTGCGGACGATGCCGCAGATGTGCGGAACAGATGCGGGCCCATCGCCACGCCCACGGTGGAAAGGGTGCTCTGTCTGATAACCCGGGCCATCCCCTTGTCGCTTACGGGTGTGCCTTTCCTAGATGATAGCCAAAGGATCGACGATGCAGGATGTGACCGCGCCAACACCGGCCTGTAATCCCTGATGTATCGGTCGATGAACGGCGTCAGTAGCTCATTGATGGGCCGCTCGTCTGCGCGCCTCTCCTTCGTCTTATCGGCCGACAGCACGATCCACCACGTGCCGCGGGTCTTCACAAGAGTTCGACCAATCTCCAGTGCCGCAAAATTCTTTCTTCGTATCGGACAGAGCGAGAGCAAAGACAACATCAGTCCGTTCCGCACCTGTTTTGCACAGGCGAGCTTGGTCATCTTCGGAGAGCTTTCGGCCTCTTGTATGAGCGTGAGACCAGCTTCCAGCAGAACTTCCGTCAGAACCAGGCGATCGAATTTCGATCGCGGGACTGCGACGAGCGCGAGATCTTTGCCGATCTCCAGGAGCCAACCGAAGTCGCATTCCGGGGCCATGTATTTGGCAGCGCGCCGTAGCCTGCATATCGAGCCATGGACGGTCATTGAGCTCACGCGGCCCTTTAGCTCGGCGAGGTAGGCATCGACGTTTTTTGCAGTTACGTTAGCCGCAGCAGGTTCGTCGTGGCGGAGCGAGCCGCATCGGTCAAGAAACCCAAGAAAGTTACCGTAGTGATAGGCATGGTCGTCACGAGTGACCGGCTTGAGATGACCGGCGGCACCTCCGCGCTTAAGTCGCTTACTAGGCTGACAAGCTACGGCCCAGGCACGTTGATCGGCCTCTGGCCAGAGCTCCAGCGGGAGTGAACGCGCCTTCGGCCTCATCTTTGGGATTTCAATTGGAACGGCCATCAAGACGAGCCTCAGCTATCTGCAACGAATTTGATCTGCTGACGGATCAGTTTGCCGAACTGCTCTGTGGCCTCCATGGTCTGCAGGCCACAGTAGCAACGAACTGTCGTCCCGATATCGCGATGTCCCAGGAGCCGTCTCACGGTTTCGTAGTCGCCTGGCCGGTTCTTGAGATAGATCGCCGCCGCAGCGTGTCGAAATTGATGAACCGTAATGCGGATTCCAACTGCCTTCTGAATGCGCAGGGTGACCGTTTTGCTAAATTGCATACCGTGTTTCGACTGCCCCCCTTCTCCCGGAAATAGCCACGGGCCGTTGGTTCCCCGGAGTAGCGTCGGCCTGAACTCGTGAACATATTCGTCGATGAGATCAGTGAGGGGCTTATCAAACTTGAAGTTGAGATCGACGCGATTTTTTACGTCGTAATGGGGAAAAACCAGCCAGTAAGGCGTATTTAATCTACCCGGCTTGATGAGATTCTGACCCAATTCGATACGGACTAGATTGCGAAGCCGGATGGGCGCGAAGGTGAGGATCGCGATTGCAACGGCGAGCTGCGCCGAGACGGCGGCCTTGATTGGCGCGTGATCCCTGGCCGAGCGCGCTTGCTGCATGAGAAGGTCTGGAAGCGAGACGACCTCTTTCCAGACGCCCTCCGTCAGGACTTGCCGCACCAACTGCAAATTCTTTTCCGTCAAACCGTCGCGCCGGTGCTCTTGCAGGGCAACCCTCATATCGTCGAGACGATCAAGTGCGGCTTGGTCTAGGCAACCGGTCTCGCGCGCCATGCGCAGAATTTTCCAACCCAGGTCGATGGTCCCGGTCTTCGGTTCTTTGCCATTTTGCGCCCAATAGGCGTCGATGACCTTTTCGGCGACATCGGGATGGAGAAGTGCGCCCAACGAATTGAGACGTTCGATGGGCACGCCGCGCCGAACCGCCATCCGAGCCATCGCGATAAGTTCGGCCCGCCGCGTCGCGATCGTCGTGGTGCTGCATGGCTGAATCCGCTTACCGTCAAGCGTACGGTGCACCTTGGCGAGGTCTGCAAAATATGAATTGATCTCCAGCCGCAGGCCAACGGGGAAAGCCTCCCAAGCGGGCTCCGCCATCTTCAGAGGCGGCTCCGTGAGGCGGTGCAGAGTCCGGCCATCCGTTGCGTCCGCGGTTGCGTTCCAGGCCCGCAGCATAAAGCGCTTCGCGGTGTTGTGAGTCGCCAAACCGGTCGTTTCGCCGCGGTAGTGCCAGTAAGAACCGAAGATCTCGTCATTGACGTCTGAAGGGCCGACACCCCGGGCCGAGCAGTGGCGTACGAGGCTCGAGACCCGCCCCCATACGTACTTGTCCACTGCCTCACGAAAGTCCGCCCAATCGGGGCTTAGCCGCACGCCCCTTTGTGGGACGTCGGACGCTTTGCTGAACCAGTGCAGCGCCGCCTGAACGTTCGACCTGTGGTTGGCAAGGGTCTTCGCAGTCACGCCGACCCGGGCGTGGTGAAGCTGTGCCATCGAGACCCACAAAGCCTGCCAACGGGCGGGAATAACCGCAGCTGGGCGATCAAGCCATTTGGAGATCTGCCGCAACGAACAGGCCCAGTGCCGTCGGGTCTGCTCGGAGAGGTCGTCGACCTGCGCAATGGCCGAAAGCAGGTCCGAAAAGGACGGCTCCAGAAGCTTCGTGGTCGGGGTCCCCTCCGGGATCGTAGGGACTAACAGGGTCATTGGGAAAACTCCCTGATGGACGGTGATTGACGGGGATGCCTACTGATGTATTTACTTGGATTTTGGGAAGATGTATACAGTATACATCTTGCGTATACATGTGTGATATTTCCTAATCGGCGAGTATGACAGTATATTTCGATGTACGCTCGTGTATTGCGGTAGATGGTTATTATGCGAAAGGTCCGAATACTTAGCGACACTCTCGCGCGGCTGCTACCGCTCGCTGGTCGATTGCCGCAGACACGATTTCATCCACCGCATCGCCCCACTTTCGCTGTAGCGAACGGAACGGCCGAGCAGCATGTATGGGGGACCGTCACCGCGCATTCGCGCCTTGGCCAGAAACGACTGGCTGACCCGAAGGACGCTTGCCATCTCCTTCGGCGTAAGCAGGCGCTCGAATCCAGTTGCTGTCTCACAGGGGGAAATGTTCTGGCGCGCGGCCGAAGGAGTTGTCCGCTTGGTCGGCAGCGTGTGTTGCATTGCTCCAAGTGCTACCTCACGGGTCGCCCTATTGGCCGTCTTGGCCGCGACCGCTTCCTCACGGATCTCTCGGACTAGCGGAGAGAGCGCCTTCTGGCGCTTCATGCGACCGCATCTGCCGCTTGTTCGCGTTCACGCCGCCAGGCTGCGGCAGCCTCACGGGAGATCAGCCGCCGGTTGCCGACATTGAATGTCGCCGGCATTTGAGGTCGAAGTTTATAGAAAAGCTGCACGGAAATGCGGTGCCTGCGACAGAACTCCTCGACGGAGTACGCGTCGGCCTCCTCACTCGTATCGACAGCAACGACACTCGCCATCGTCATCTTGCGGCCAGTCACCTCACCGCGAACACGGGCGGCCATATGGTCCTCCACAATTGTTTGTGTGGCGAACCGTGGAACTAGATAGGTGACCGTTTCAACTGTTCAGTTTGCCCAGATTGCCCAAGCGGCGATTTTTTTGTGCCCGAGTTGCCCAGATGACTGAACGTCAGCGATTGGCTTCGCGGTACATCTCCAGCGCCCGTATCACGGTCATGCGGGAAACCTTACCCTCTGTGCCGTATCCGCTTGCTCTCCACTGCGGGACTTGTGCGAGCCAGTCATTGACGCGAGCTGTCAGCCGGGAGTGGTTGAGGTGAACAGGTGATGGACCGCCTGAGAAGAGCGCGCCAATTGCGGCCTGGGCGTATTCCATCTCCCTCCAATGGGTGCTGCGTGGGCCGTACTTGGCTTTTGCTGGGCGTACGATGTAGCCGCCGGCGATCACATCGGATTGGCCACTCATCTCGGTTTTGGCTTTCTGGCGGCGACCTTGCTGTCGTCGCGACGACGATTTATTCTTCATGACGCAAACGTTCCGAGCTTAGCGGCAATGTAGTTTGCAGGTCGGCCCGGTTGGTGCAGGAACGCCGCCGGGCCTTCGTATTCTATATCATTCAGCGTTGGCCGCTAGTAACACCACGTTATCGGCCAATGGAGTAGTCGGCTCGTGCTGCAGCAGCGCGGTGCGAGAAATTTCATCGGAGTGCTCGGTGATGCACTTCGAATAAGTTTTCTCGATCATGGCGACACTGGTGTTGTGCAGCGAAGCGACAACCCTGATCGGAACGTTCTGCAACAGCATGCGAACGATGCTGGAATGTCTCAGCGCGTACGCTGTCACCACGCCGGGATCGAGTCCTATCGCGGTGACAGCTTTTTTGACGAGATGATGATACTGTTGCCCCGGATTCTTGTCCCAGGGGCTTCCATCGCTATGCAGCAGCAGCGGCGCGCTGGCGTCGCGGCCCTTGGCTGCTGCTCTCAATCTCGCCGCCAGCTGTGCAGTGATCGGTACCGAATAGCGTTCGAGTTTCTTCTGAATGCGGTTTCTACCACCACCCTTGCCGGATTTCGGCATCATCAGCTTTGGTCGCACTGGATGATTATATAAATCCTCGACGCGCAGCCGAACGACCTGTGATGGCCGCGCGCCGGTGATTGCCAGCACGTCGCTGATCAGACCGAACCCGTCATCGAGCCTGTAGGCATTAGCAACGAACGCGCGCACTTTGTCGTCCGAGAGGATGACGTTGCGTGGCTCTTGCGCACCCGGCAAACAGGCCAGCCCGATCTCCCACGCCTGTCGATTCTTGATGCGTTCATTGTCATGCTTCGCGGCCAACTCCAGTGCGGCGCCAAGGCAACGGCAAAGCCGGTTAATGGTGGCAGGCGCGAGCTTGTCGAGCAGGCCGTCGCGCCATTTCTTCAACTCGGCAGCGCCGAGCAACTGCACCGGCTTGGCGATCAACGCTTTGGGCAAATGCTGGCGTGGCCAATCTGCGTTGTAAGGATTGGCGCTGCGCGCTTCGAGATCGCGCTTATAATCCTTGAGCGCGGCAGCGACACTGAGCGGCGCAGTGTCGGCGCCAGCGTCACCATCCTCCCCTCGTGCCAATCGCTTCGCTGCGTCCTGTGCCTCGTAGAACGTCAGCACATTCTTGCCGTCAGAGTCCTCAAAGTCGTCAGCGAGTCCGAAGCCCTGGGTCCAATAAGCGCCGTGGCCATTGCTGGCCTTGAGCACCCAGGTCCCGTTGGTCTTGTTGCGGCGATACATCAGCGAAATGCCGCGGGCGAGCGTCGGGCCGGCGTACGGCTTGCGCTGGACCTTCAGTTTGAGACGAGCGCTGCGGCTTTCTAGTGCGCTGAAGCTGACCTTGCGTGCCATAGGTGGTGTCCCCGTTCTCGCGAAGTGTCGCGATGGTGTCTGCGAATGCCAAGGAATGCGTATGGCATTATGTGGGGACAATTATCGGCAGATCAATGACTTAGAGATTCCATCCGCATCTCTACAACTCCACCGGCATCATTAATTTTCCCTGCGCAATGGTTTTAACGGTTTCCTCCGCGCTCTCCTCGGTGACCGGGCTTTCTTGCCACCGTCGCCCCTGAGAAGCTTGCTTCTCAAGAACTTGACGCCAGCGTCGGGGCGTCAGGACCACACGACTTCGCCGTCCGCGGGATAAGCGCGTTCGTCATCGCACTGCCCGCGTCCACCGCATCCCGCACCTACGTCCGTGACGATCGCGAAACGCCCCTCTATGTGGGCCGGGACGGCTGGAATCAATAAAGCTGTTTCTACCTGGCGGCGAAGCGAAATATTTTCTGAAATGGGGCTGGACAGCTTTGCTGCGAAAGAGCCCGTCGGGCAAATCAGTCGATCTATCCGCCGTAGCGTGACGAGCGAAGGCGACGGCCGTAACACGCCTCTTTATCGCCAGCGACCATCGGGTTACGTTTGCGGGACCACAATCAAATAGGGAATGCACGATGGAATACGCGGCCGCCGACCTCACGCCCCGCGAGCGCTACAAGGTGCTGACGTCATTTGTCTTGCCGCGGCCGATCGCCTGGGTGACGACGGTTGGACCAACCGGGGTGGTCAACGCTGCGCCCTTCAGCTTCTTCAATGTATTCTGCGAGGATCCACCGCTCTGCATGTTCGCCGTCAACCTGCGGCCAGATGGCCGGGTCAAGGATACGCTCGTCAATATCCAGCGTAGCGGAGAGTTCGTTGTCAACATCGCCGATGAGCCGTTGGCGCGCGCGATGCACGATTCCAGTGGAGACTTTCCGCCCGATATTGGCGAGCCCGGCTACCTCGGGCTCAAGCTGGCGCCCTCGACGAAGCTAACGGCGCCGCGACTTGCCGACGCCCCCTGGGCGATGGAGTGCAAGACCTGGAAGATGATCGACGTGAATGGTGACCGACAACTCATCATGGGTGAAGGCATCAATTTCCATATCCGCGACGAACTATGGGATGACGACGCCATGCGCGTGCATATGGAGCTGTACCATCCGGTCGGCCGCATGTTCGCGGACCGATACTGCCGTACGGATGACAGGGTCGAATTCCCGACGGCCCAAGGGGCAAAGGCGGCTAGACCATAAGGCTGGTGGCGATTACGACGCCGCCATCTTCTCCGCCTGCACCGCCGCCGTCATCGCAAATCCATCATAGCCCTTCGCCGCGATGTCGTCGCAGATGCGGCGGTAGATGCCGACGCCGCCGATATAAGGCATGAAGATTCGCGGCTTGCCCGGGATGTTGGCGCCCATGTACCAGGAATTGGCCTGCGGATAGAGCGTCATCTGCGCCACTTCATTGACATGCGCGACCCATTTGTCCTCGGCCTCCTTGGTGGCTTCCATCGTCGCAAAGCCGCGGCCACGCATGAAGGCGAGGCAATCGGCGATCCAGTCGACATGCTGCTCGATCGAGACGATCATGTTGGAGAGCACTGACGGACTGCCGGGGCCGGTTATGATGAAGAGGTTGGGGAAGCCTTCGCTCATCAGGCCGAGATAGGTTTTCGGCCCCTCCGCCCATTTCTGGTTCAGCGTCATTCCGCCGCGGCCGCGAATATCGATCCTGGCAACAGAGCCCGTCATCGCATCGAAGCCGGTCGCGAGCACCAGCGCGTCGATTTCGTAGTCCTTAGCCCCCGCGCGCACGGCATGCGGCAGGATCTCCTCGATTCCACTTGTCCTGATGTCGACCAGCGTCACGTTCGGACGGTTGAAGGTGGCGTAATATTCGGTATCGACGCAGATGCGTTTGGAGCCGATCGGGTGATTGTCGGGCTGCAACAGTTTTGCGGTCTTGGGATCCTTCACGATCTCGACGATCTTGTTGCGGACAAAATCGGCGGCGGTGTCGTTGGCGGCCTTGTCGAGGATCAGGTTGTTGTAGGCAAGCATGAAGGTCAGCCCGCCCTTGGCCCAGCGCTGCTCGTATTTGGCGCGCCGAGCATTGTCGCCATCCTCCAGCGCGCCGCGATCGGGCATTTCGGCATAAATGCCGTTGCGCGCCTCCTCGCGGGCAAAGCGCCTGATCTCGGGATAATCTTTTCGAAACGCCGCGCGCTCCTCCGCCGTCAGTTCGACGTTGCGGGCCGGAATCGAGAAATTCGGCGTGCGCTGGAACACGTAGAGATGGCGCGCCTGTTCCGCGATCACCGGCACCGACTGGATCGCCGAGGAGCCCGTGCCGATCACGCCGACGCGCTGACCGGTGAAGTCTATCCGTTCATGCGGCCAGTGCCCGGTGTGATAGACCTTGCCCTTGAAGTCCTCAAGACCCTTGACGTCGGGCACGCGCGCGTTCGACAGGCACCCGGTGGCGAGCACGACGAATTTTGCCGTCACGGTTTTTCCATCGGAGGTCGTCACCTGCCAACTGTCGGTATTCTCGTCGAACACCGCGCGATCGACACGGGTGTTGAGCTGGATATCGGGTCGCAGGTTGAAACGGTCGGCGACGTGGTTGGCGTATCTCAGAATTTCCGGCTGCGGCGCGTAACGCTCGCTCCAGTTCCATTCCTGCTGCAATTCGTCGGAGAAGGAATAGGAATATTGCATGCTCTCGACGTCGCAGCGCGCGCCGGGATAGCGGTTCCAGTACCAGGTGCCCCCGACGTCGCCGCCCTGCTCATAGACCCGCGCCGTGAGCCCCTGCCCGCGCAGCCGGTGGAGCATGTACATTCCGGCAAAACCCGCGCCGACCACGACGACATCGTAATCGCCCGCGGCTTGGTTTTTGCCTGACACGGATGGCAAGGCGGACATTGAGACGCGCTCCCTGAAGGTTTTTTGTGAGGTTGCCGACCAGCATTCTACCGCGTGCTCGAAAGCGCAAGAGACAAAAAAGCTGGCTTGGGGCTGCGTATTTTATCTCACGGAACAGGCAACGCCGTCATGGCCGGGCATAGCCGTCTGAAGGACGGCGTCGCTTCCGCTCGCCTATGCCCGGGCATGACGAGCCCTTCGAAAGGCCGCGCCATCGATTTGAGTCGCAACCTCGGTAAGAAGCCACGCTTGGCATCACCGGCAATGATGCGCTAGCGTTCCCGGAAACGCGCCATTCGAACCAAGAACGAGCCGTACCGAACGGCTGACCGCAGGGAGTGGAAATTCCATGAAATCGCCGGTTTGCGACATGCTGGGCGTCGAATTCCCGCTGTTCGCCTTCAGCCATTGCCGCGACGTGGTGGCGGCGGTGAGCCGGGCCGGGGGTTTCGGGGTGCTCGGGGCCACGACGCATTCACCTGACACGATCGAGCAGGAGTTGACGTGGATCGACGACCACGTCGACGGCAAGCCTTACGGGCTCGACGTGCTGATCCCCGAAAATACGTCGACCTCAGGCGAGAAGAACGTCACCTGGAAAAGCCTTGAAGCGCGGATTTCGCCAGTACACCGCGCCTTCACCCGCAACCTCCTCGAAAAATACGGCGTCGAGCTTACCACGACTCCGATCCCGGAGAATCAGCCGCAGCCGTTCGACGCGAGCCGCGCGCTGGAAGTTCTCGAGGCCTCGTTCCGTCACCCGATCCGCCTGATTGCGAACGCGCTCGGCGTGCCGCCGAAGGCGATGATCGAGATGGGCCACAAGCACGACGTGCCGGTGGCGGCGCTGGTCGGCGCCAAGGAGCACGCGCTGCGCCAGGTCGCGGCCGGCGTCGACGTCCTCGTGGTGCAGGGCACGGAAGCCGGCGGTCATTGCGGCGAAGTCTCGACCATGGTGCTGGTGCCCGAAGTGATTAAGGCGATCAAACCGATCCGCGACGTGCCGGTGCTGGCCGCGGGCGGCATCATGACCGGGCGGCAGATGGCGGCCTGCATGGCGATGGGCGCTGCCGGGGTCTGGACCGGCTCGGTGTGGCTTGCCACGGTGGAATCCGAAACCAGCGAAATTTTCCGCGAAAAAATGATCGCGGCTTCCTCGCGCGACGCGGTTCGCTCCAGGGGTCGCACCGGAAAGCCGGCGCGACAGTTGCGCTCGGTCTGGACGGACGCGTGGGACCGCGATCCCGAAAGCCCCGGCGCACTGCCGATGCCGTTGCAGAGCATCATCAGCCGCGACGCCTTCAACTCGATCGATCGCGCCGCGGCCGCAGGCAATGCGAAGGCGCGCGAGCTGGTCAGCTATTTTGTCGGACAGGGCGTCGGCCTGATCGACAGCGTGAAATCGGCCGCCGCCGTGGTGCAGGAATTCAAGGAAGATTTTGCCGAGGCCGTGGAGCACATGAACACGCTGGTGGGGGAGTAGAGAGTTAAAACGAAGAACAATGACCAATCCGTCCTCCCCCCTCCCCGCCGACCGCATCCCCGTCATCGTCGGCGTCGGTGAGATCGTCGACCACCCGAGAGAAATTGCCGAGGGGCTTGAGCCGCTCGCACTTCTGGTCGAGGCACTCAAACGCGCGGAAGTCGACTGCGGCGCCAGTCTGCTCGGCGAGATCGCTTCGCTCGATATCGTCAATTTCCTGAGCTGGCGCTACCGCGATCCCGAAAAGCTGCTTTCGCAACATCTCGGCATCAACCCGAGGCATGCTTATTACGGGCCGGTCGGCGGCGAGAGCCCGGTCCGCTACTTGCACGAAGCGGCGCAGCGCATCGCGCGCGGCGAATGCGGCGTCGCCGCGATTTGCGGCGCGGAAGCACAGAGCACGGCGACCAAGGCGGAGCGCGCCGGCATTGCGCTGCCGTGGACGCCTTTCGCGCATGACGTCGCCGAGCCCAAACGCGGCGCGGCCTTCCAGAAGCCGATGGCCGTGAAACTTGGCGTGTTTCGCCCGGTGAGCGTCTATCCGTTTTACGAGGCCGCGACCTCGGCGCATTGGGGCCAGACCCCGCGCGAGGCGATGGCGGAATCGGGCGCGCTGTGGTCGGCCTATTCGCTCGCCGCCTCGCAAAATCCCAATGCCTGGCTGAAGCGGAGTTTCACGCCCGAGGACATCACGACACCGACGCCGGACAACCGGCTGATCGCGTGGCCGTATACGAAACTGATGGTCGCAAATCCCATGGTCAATATGGGCGGCGCGGTCCTGATGACTAGCCTGGCGAAAGCGCGCGCCGCCGGCATCAGCGAGGACCGCCTCGTCCACATCCATGGCGGGGCTTCGGCGGAAGAACCGCGCGACTATCTCGAACGCGACCGGTTCATCGAAAGCCACGCACAGAATGCCGTCCTCAACACGGTGATGGAATTGGCCGGAGGCGACGGCAAGGCGTTCGACGCAATCGAGCTCTACAGCTGCTTTCCCTGCGTGCCGAAAATGGCGCGGCGAACGCTGGGGCTCGGACCCGACGTGCAGCCGACCGTAACAGGAGGTCTGACGTTCTTCGGCGCGCCGCTCAACACCTATATGACGCATGCGGCCTGCGCGATGGTGCGCAAGCTGCGCGGCGGCGCGAGATTGGGTCTGCTTTACGGCCAGGGCGGCTTCGTCACCAAGCATCACGCGCTGGTGCTGTCGCGGCAGCCGCCGCGCGATCCGCTTGCCCAGGAGACAAGCGTGCAGAGCGAGGCCGACCGCCATCGCGGGCGGGTGCCGGAGTTCGTGACCGAAGCCAGCGGCAAAGGCAGGGTCGAGAGCTTTACCGCGATCTACGGCCGCAACAACGAGATCGAGCACGGCGTGGTGATGCTGCGCACACCGCACGATGCTCGCGCGCTGGCGCGGGTGCCCGCAAGCGATCGCCGGACGCTGGCGCATCTGTTGAATATGGAACGCACCCCGGTCGGCTCGGTGGGCGAAATCGTCACGGCGGAAGATGGAGTTCTGCAGTGGCGGGTGGGCTAGCACCTGCTGCTGTTCTTCGCCGTCGCCCCCCGCAAGCGGGGCGAGGTTGGGAAGCCACCCTACCCCTTTTCGCCCTGCTTGGCCGAAACCGTCGCGGGCCGGCCCTTGGTGCTGACGACACGGACCTGATCGCCGTCGACGATGCCGTCGGGCGGCGAGTTGATGATGCGATCCTCCAGCGAAACACCGCCGGAGAGTTCGATATCGCGGCCAAGATCGCGCGCGATCGTCACGGACTTGAACAGGATTCGGTTGTCGGCCGTCACCGTCGCAACACGCAGGCCCTTTTGGTCGAAGACGAGCGCGCTGGAAGGAATGTGCAGGGGCACTCCATCGCGCTGCAGGTTCAGCCGCACATTGGCAAAGCCGCCAGGCATCAGTTCGCCGGAGGCGTTGTCGAGCCCGAGCTGCATCTGCGTCGTGCCGGAGTTGACATCGACCGACTGCGAGGACGCCTCGACCGTCGCATCAAAGGTCCGGGTTGGATATTCCGGCACGGAAATCACGGCCTTGGCGCCGATCTTGACCGCGGGCACGTAGTTCTGCGGAACGTTGACATAGACACGCAGCTTCTTGATGTCGGAAACCACAAACATCGGCGGGCCGCTGCCGCCGCCAGCGTTGATCAGGGCGCCGACGTCGGTGTTGCGCGCGGTGACGATGCCGTCGAATGGGGCGGCGATCTTCTTGTAGCCGGCCAAGGCCTCGAGCCGCTCGACATTGGCCTGGCTGGAGTTGACGGCGGCGTTCTTGTTGGAGAGGTCGGCGGTGCGCTCGTCGATCTCCTGCATCGAGACGAAATTCGAGGCGATCAGTGTCCGGCGGCGGGCCAGTGTGACTTCCGAAAGCTTCGCGCTCGCCTGCTGGTTGGTCAGATCGGCGCGGGCCTGCAACAATTGCTGATCGAGATCCGGCGCATCGATCTCGGCGATCACTTCGCCGGACTTGACCCGCGCACCGATATCGGCGCTCCAGCTCTTCACGTAACCGTTGACCCGCGCGAAGATCGGCGCGCGATAGTAGGCCTCCAGCCGTCCGGGCAGATCGATCGTCGCGGTCAGCACGCCGGGATCGGCATAAATCACTGCGACCGAGGGTATCGCCTGATCGTCGGTCCATTCGCGGAGCTTGACACTGGAATCTTCCCGCGCGCGGATGCCACTGACCACGAGCGTCAGGGCGACGATGACGGCGACTGTGCCGTAGATGCCCAACTTCCGGCGAGAGACCGGCGAACGAGTTTCAGTGGGCATTCTGTGTCTCCGATAGAGCGGCGCCTTTGCCGTCTTTTTTCCTGTGTAGCATACTGAAGACCACCGGAACAAACATCAGGGTGGCGATCGTCGAGAAGGTCAGGCCGCCGATCACGGCGCGGCCGAGCGGCGCATTGGCTTCCCCACCCTCGCCAAGACCAAGCGACATCGGCAGCATACCGATAATCATGGCGAGCGCGGTCATCAGCACCGGGCGCATACGCACGAAACCGGCTTCGATGGCCGCCGCGATCGGGTCGCCCAGTTCGTCATAACGCTCGCGTGCAAAGCTGATCACCAGCACGCTGTTGGCGGTGGCGACGCCCATGCACATGATCGCCCCAGTCAGCGCCGGAACCGACATCGTGGTGTGGGTCGTAAACAGCATCCATACGATCCCGGCCAGCGCCGCCGGGAGCGCCGTGATGATCACGAACGGGTCGGACCAGGACTGGAAGTTCACGACAATGAGTAAATAGACGAGCACAATCGCTCCCAACAGACCAAAGAGCAAACCGGTAAACGAACTGTTCATGGTCTCCACCTGACCACCAAGCGCGACCGTGGAGCCCTTCGGCACATCTTTCGCTGTATCCGCGATCACCTTCCGGACGTCGGCTGCGATGCCGCCGAGGTCACGCCCCTGCGGGGTCGCGAAAATCTGCACCATCGGCTGGATGTCGTATTGCGAGACTACCGCGCTTGAGACGGTCCGCGAAATATTGGCGATGCCGCCGAGAATCGGCGCCGTCGTCGGTACGTTGGACGTGATCGGCAGCGTCTCCAGCGCGCTGAGGGAATCGATCTGGTATTGCGGCGTCTGCATCACGACCGAGTAGTTCACGCCGTTATCGGGGTTGAGGTAGTAGGTCGGCGCGACTTGCCCGCTGCCGGACAGGTTGACGGTGAGGCTGTTGACGACGTCGCGCTCGGTCAGTCCGACATATTGCGCGCGGGTCCGGTCCACATCGATGTTGAAGGTCGGGTTGCTCGGCGACTGCTGGATGCGCGCGTCTGCGACGCCGGGAATTCGGCGAATGCGATTCAGCAGGTTGGTCGCGTACCTGTAGTTCGCGTTCAAATTGTTGCCCCGGATCTGCAAGTCGATCGGCGCCGGCGCACCGAAGTTCAGGATCTGATTGACAATGTCGGCTGGGAGAAAAGCAAAAGTCATTCCAGGGAAGAGGCGTGGAAGCTGCTCGCGCAATGCCTTGATGTAATTTTCAGTCGGAGGGTGGTCCTCCTTCAGCTTGATCTGGATATCGCCATCCTGCGATCCGATCACGCCGGTATTGTTATACGTCATGTTAATCCCGGAGATCGGCATGCCGATGTTGTCGGCCATCGTCTCGATCTGATCCGGCGGGATGATCTTGCGGATCGCCTTTTGAATATCGGCAAACTGATTGGCGCTTTCCTCCAGCCGGGTGCCGATCTGGGTGCGAACATGCATCAGGATCTGGCCGGCATCGACGGAGGGAAAGAAGTTCTGCCCGAGATAGGGCACGAGCACGAACGAGGCGCCGACAAAGCCCAGAAAGCCGATCACGAAGGTCGGCCGGTGATGCAGCGCCAGTGTCAACAGGTCGCGATAGCCGTTACGAAACCGCTCGAATCCGGCTTCGAAGCCACGTTGAAACCAGACCAGCGGATTGCGCGAGGGCGGCAGCGGCGCGCCATGCTCATGCTGGTGCGGCTTCAAGAGATACATCGCCATCGTCGGCACCAGCGTTCGCGACAGGATGAACGACCAGATCATCGCGAAGATCACCGCCTCCGCCATCGGCACGAACAGGAAGCGGGGAATGCCTTGCAGGAAGAACATCGGCACGAACACGATGCAGATGCAGAGCAACGACACGAAGGCCGGCACCACGATCTGATTGGCACCATCCAGGATCGCGGGGCGGACGTCCTTGCCCTGCTCCAGATGCCAGTTGATGTTCTCGATCGTCACCGTGGCTTCGTCGACGAGAATCCCGACGGCCAGCGCCAGACCGCCGAGCGTCATGATGTTGAGCGTTTCGCCGATCGCTGCCAGCATGATGATCGAGCCGAATACGGCCAGCGGAATCGACGTCGCGATGATGATCGTCGAGCGCCAGCTGCCGAGGAACAAGAGGATCATGACGCTGGTGAGCAGGGCCGCGATCACGCCCTCGCGCACCACGCCCTCGATGGAGGCAGCGACGAACACGCCCTGGTCGCCGACGAACCCGACCTTCAGCGTATCGGGTAGCGAATCCTTGAAGGCGACAACCTTCTTCTTGATGCCTGCTATGATGTCGAGCGTCGAAATGTAACCCGACTTCAGCACCATCATCAGAACGGAGCGGTTGCCGTTGACGTGGACGATGTTGGTTTGCGGCGGATTGCCGTCGCGCACCGTCGCGACGTCCCGGATATAGACTGTGGCGCCGTTGACGACCTTGATCGGCAGATCGCCCATATCAGCGGCCTTCAGCGGCGAATTGTTGACCTGAATGACATATTCGAAGCCGCCGATCTTCGAGGTGCCCGCCGGCTGAATCAAATTCTGGGCCGCCAAAGCATTGGCGACGTCCTGACCCGACAGCCCCAGCGACTGCAGCTTCGACGGATTGACGTCGATCTGGATCTGACGCTGCTTGCCGCCGTAGGGATACGGGATCGCAGCACCAGGCACCGTGACCAGCGGCGTGCGCAGCTGGTTGATGGCGATATCGGCAAGCTGCTGCTCGGTGAGGCCTTCACCGGACAGCGCGAGTTGGACGATCGGAACCGTCGAAGCGCTGTAGTTGAGGATCAGCGGCGGCGTTGCCCCGGGCGGCATCTGCTTGATGATTGTCTGCGAGACCGCGGTGACCTGCGCGTTGGCGGTGCGGATGTCGGCGTTGGGCTGGAAGAAGATCTTGACGATGCCGACGCCGTTATAGGAGTTCGCGGTGATGTGCTCGATGTCGTTGACGGTCGTCGTCAGGATTCGCTGGTACTGGGTAATGATGCGGCCTGCCATCTGATCCGGCGGCAGGCCGGTATATTGCCAGACCACGCCGATGACCGGGATTCGGATGTCGGGAAAGATATCGGTCGGCGTGCGCAGCGCGGCCAGCGGGCCGATGATCAGGAGCAACAGCGCAAGCACGACAAATGTGTATGGCCTGTTAAGGGCAATACGGACGAGTTCAGTCATGGCGCGGGCATTCCTGGATTCACTTCAGGGGGGCTGATGCAATACTCGCGCCGATTTACCCGAATTGCAGCCAAATGGCCAACGTCGCGCGGCCCACAAGCCATCACTTCCGCGATAGCCGCCTGCACTTCCGCGATAGCCGCCTGCGCTGTCTTCATAGCTCGCGCAGAAGTGCCCGGATTCCGTGCACATCTGCTTACGCGGCGCGCTGGCGGGAGACCAAATCCCTAACGAGCTTTGCTGCGGCTTCATTCAAATCAAATTTAATCAACATTCCGTTCTCGTCGTTTCGGGAAGCAAAGCCATCAATCCGCCTCGGGTGCAGATCATCGCTCGCTTGACCTCTACAGAGTAAATCTGGCCCCTACGCTCCTTAGGCTGCCCTCACCGAATCCAGAAACTTGCCGACCTCAAGCTTGAGGCGGCGGCTGTCGCCGGACAGTGATCGCGCCGCTGAATGAACCTGCGAGGACGCCGAACCCGTCTCATTGGCGCCGCGCTGCACATCGACGATGTTGGATGAGACCTGCTGGGTACCATGAGCGGCCTGCTGCACGTTGCGGGAAATCTCCTGGGTCGCCGCGCCCTGCTCTTCCACCGCCGCCGCGATGGTCGATGATATCTCCGACAATTTTTCGATCGTACCGCTGATCTGCTGGATCGCCCCCACCAACTCTTGCGTCGCCGCCTGGATGCCGCTGATCTGCTGGCCGATCTCGTCGGTCGCCTTCGCAGTCTGCTGGGCCAGCGCCTTTACTTCCGATGCAACGACCGCAAAACCCCGTCCGGCCTCACCGGCGCGCGCCGCCTCGATGGTGGCGTTGAGCGCCAGCAAGTTGGTCTGTCCGGCGATTGTGTTGATCAGCTCGACCACATCGCCGATGCGGCTGGCGGCCTTCGACAACTCACTGACGCGATCATTGGTCCGGCGCGCCTGATCGACGGCCTCGCCGGCCATGCGTGCAGAATCCTGCACCTGCCGGCTGATCTCGTTGACCGATGAAGCCATTTCTTCAGTCGCCGAAGCCACCGATTGCACATTGGAGGTGGCTTCTTCCGAAACCGCCGCGACCGCGGTAGTCAATTCCCGCGAGCGCTCGGCGGTAGCCGTCAGCGTAGAGGCCGAGGCCTCGAGCTGCGTCGAAGCGGAAGATACGGTATTGACGATCTCGCCGATCATCGCCTCGAAGTCGCGCGTGATACCATCCACCCGGCGGCCGCGCTCGATCTTGGCCTCCGCGTCGCGCGCCGCTGCCTCATCGGCGGCCTTCTTCGCAATCAGCGCCTCCTTGAACACTTGGAGTGAGTCCGCCATCGAGCCGATCTCGGTCTTCTCGCCCCGATGCGGGACCTGCGCGGTCAGGTCGCCTGCGCCCAACGCCTGCATCGGCGCGACGATGGAAGCGATACCGCGCGAGACATCGTTGACCAGATAAATGCCGACAACGATGCCGACCAAGACGGCGACGCCGAGGATGGCGGCGAGCATGGCGAAGGCGGTGGAGTAATGGTCCGCCGCGGCCCTGGCTGCCTTGTCGGCGCCTTCGTTGTTGCGCTCGATGCTCTTTTTCAGGACGGCATCCGCCTCAACCCCGATCTTGTTCACGGTATTCGCATTCAACTCATGCGCCTCATGGGGGATTTTGCCGGCGCTCTTGCGCGACAATGCCATGACTTCTTCGGTACCCTTCTTGTAACGCTCCCACAGCTCGACCCATTCATTGTAAAGTGCGCGTTCTTCGGCAGAAGTGATCAGCGTCTCGTAAGTCTGGCGGATCTTGGTGTTACCCTCGATGACCGTGGCCATAACCTTTTCAGTCGCGGCTTTCTCCTCGGGGGTCTCGCCCAACATGTGCTCGCGGATCACGTTGCGATAGGTGATGACCCCGGCGCGCAGCTCGCCGAGCACGCGGACATTCGGAAGCCAGTTTGTGGTGATGTCCACGGTATTGGCGTTGATCGCCCGGATATTCCAGACCGCAAGCAGCCCCATGCCCGTGATCGCAACCAGCAGGAATGCGACGACGGCGGAAATTTTGGCACGGATGGAGACGTTGGCGAGCATGTTTTGAATCTCTTTTCTGAGCGCGTCGGGACTTCCGACGCGCGCTGGCTGTGGGACCAACAGAACGAAATTGAAGCCCGGACGGGCCATACTTTTCTTAATTCGATTTGTCGTAATAATGCGTAAAGAGAACCGGCAGACGGAGGCGGCCGACTGTTGTCAACGCATCAGCGTGAGCGCGTCGGAGAAGAATTCCTGACCGCCGAAATTGCCTGATTTCAGGGCAAGCAACATCTCACCATTCTTCGCGCCAACCGCGCGCAACACCGGGACGCCTGCGGCGATTTCCGCACCGACCAGAAAGCCCGGAATTTCCAGCCGATCCACCACCGCGCCCGAGGTTTCCCCGCCCGCGACCACCAGCCGCCGCACGCCCGACCGCACCAGACCTTCGGCGATGTCGGCCATCGCCTGCTCGATGGCATGCCCAGTTGCATTGCGGCCATGACGCACCTGCAGGGCTGCGACCTCTTCCGGCGTCGAACTGGAGGCGATCAGGATCGGGCCATCCTCGAGCCTTTCCTTGGCCCAGGCGAGCGCACGACGGGCTTCGTCCCTGCCAGCGACAATCTGTTCGGGATCGAGATGCAAGACCGGCATCGCCTGTTTGGCTTTGGCAATCTGCAACAGCGTTGCCTGCGAGCAGCTTCCGGCAAGGCAGGCCGCCGGCCCGCCGATCGGCGCGTCAGATACCGCGCTCGCGGCGGCCGGTCTTGCTTTACCTGACGCGACCAGGCCGCGGGCGAGACCGAGTCCAAACCCGGACGCGCCGACAGACAGGCGATGGTCCAGCGCGACGTCGCCGATCGTCTCCAGGTCGGAAGCGAAAACCGCATCGATAATGGCGGCGCCAAAGCCCTTGGTCGAAAGATCGGCAAGATGCGCGCGCACGGCAGCCGGCCCGCGCGCGACCACAGCAAGATCGACGAGGCCGATCTTGGTCTTGCTCTGGCGCGCCAGCACCCGCACGAGGTTGGAATCGTGCATCGGATTGAGCGGGTGATCCTTCAACGGGCTCTCGTTCAGGGGCACTGAGCCCACGAACAGATTGCCTTGATAGACGGTGCGGCCGGTTTCGGGAAAGGCCGGCGTCACCAGCACGATTTTATCGCCGGAATCGCCACGAAGCGCGTCCATCACTGGACCGATATTGCCGGCATCGGTGGAATCGAAGGTCGAGCAGATCTTGAACAGCACGTGGCCAGCGCCGCGTCCGCGCAGCCATTTGTCGGCAGCGCGCGAGCGCGATACGGCGAGGCCCGCCTCGATCGAGCGGCTCTTGAGCGACACCACCACGGCATCGACTTCGGGCAGCTTGAGCTCGTCGGAGGGAACCCCGATCGTCTGCACAGTGCGCAATCCGCAACGCGTCAGCGTGTTGGCGAGATCGGAGGCGCCGGTGTAGTCGTCGGCGATGCAGCCCAGCGCCAGCGTCACGGCTTCACTCCCGCGTAAGGCTCGAACCAGGCGAGGCCGTCGGTGGTCTTGCCGCGTGGGTTATATTCGCAGCCCACGAAGCCGCCATAGCCGAGCCGATCGAGCTCGGCGAAGATGAACGGATAGTTCAATTCCTCGCCGTCGGGCTCGTGGCGCGAGGGAATGCTGGCGATCTGGATGTGGCCGATGATCGGCATCATCTCGCGCAGCCGCATGGTGACGTCGCCATGGATGATCTGGCAGTGATAGATGTCGAATTGCAGTTTCAGGTTGGGAATCTTCAACTCATTGATCAGGTCGCGCGCGAACAGGAAATCGTTGAGAAAATATCCGGGCACGTTGCGCGGATTGATCGGCTCGATCACGACGTCGAGACCATGGGGCGCATAAAATTCCGCAGTCCATGCCACCGATTTGTAGAACGCCTCGACGGCTTTCGAATTGCTCCGATCGGCAATGCCCGCCATCAGGTGGACGCGCTTGACCCCTGTGGCCTGCGCGTAAGGCAGCGCGGTGCGCAAGCTTTGCTGCAAATCGGAAAAACGCTCCGGCAACGCCGCAAAGCCTTTTTCGCCGGCGTCCCAATTGCCGGGCGGAAGATTAAACAGCGCCTGCGTCAGGCCGTTGGCACGCAGACGCTTGCCGATTTCCTCCGGCGGATGGGCGTAGGGGAAAAGAAATTCGACCGCGGCAAAGCCCGCTTTTGCCGCCGCCTCGAAACGGTCGAGGAACGGCACTTCGTTGAACATCATGGTCAGATTGGCGGCAAAACGGGGCATGGACCGTCCTCTTGTTGTTTTCGCGGCTATTTCGGCTCGCCGGGGAGACTGGTGCCGGTGACGCGGGCATACATTCGCGCGACCGACGCGTCGTCATCCCGGCCCATGCCGGACGCCGCCGTCATCAAGAACATCTGCAGCGCGGCGGCGGCCACCGGCACCGGAAATTTCGCTGATCGAGCCATGTCCTGGATGATGCCCAGATCCTTGACGAAAATCTCGACCGCGCTGCGCGGCGCATAGTCACCGTCGAGCACGTGTGGCATGCGGTTTTCGAACATCCAGGAATTGCCGGCGGATGCCGTGATCACTTCATACACTTTCCGGATATCGAGCCCCTGCTTGGCGGCAAAGGTGATGGCCTCCGAAGCGGCTGCGATATGAACGCCCGCGAGCAACTGATTGATCATCTTGAACGCGGCGCCCTGGCCTGCGGCATCGCCGAGTTCATAAAGCTTGGCCGCCATCGCATCGAGCGCAGGGCGGGCTTTGGCGAAAGCGGCAGGACTGCCGGAGGCGAGAACGGTCAATTCGCCCTGTGCCGCGCGCTGCGCGCCGCCGGAAATTGGCGCGTCGAGGTAATGCCGGCCCGTCGCCTCCAACTGCTTGGCGAGCCGCCGGGCGACGTCCGGGTCCATCGTTGCGGAGGAGATAAACACCGCGTCCTTAGCCAACGTTTCGGCGACGCCGTCCTTGCCGAACAGGATGGTCTCGGTCTGTGCGGCGTTGACGACCACGCTGACGACGATATCGGCCTGCTTTGCTGCCTCGGCCGGCGTCGTCGCGCCCTTCCCGCCGTCAGACACGAACCGCCCGACCGCGGCTGCCGAGACGTCGCAGCCCGTCACCTCGAAGCCGGCGCGCTTGAGCGAGGTCGCCATGCCGTACCCCATCGAGCCCAGCCCAATGACGGCGATGCGAGGTTTTTCGGAGTGAGACATGCGGCGTTTCCTTAAGAGTTCCTCTTAAGCCTTGAGAACCGGCTTTGCCTCTTGCGTATCACGGCTTGGCCGCGCTGCCAAAGCGTGAGACAAGATATCCGCCATGAGCGAAACCAAGATCCGCGACGAAATTTGCCGCCTCGGCCGCTCGCTGTTCGAGCGCGGGCTGACACCGGGCTCCTCAGGCAATATCAGCGTCAGGCTGGACGACGGCGGCTGGCTCGTGACGCCAACCAACGCCTCGCTGGGTTTCCTCGACCCAGCGCGGTTGTCGCGGCTCGACGCCGACGGAAAGCTCACCTCTGGCGATGCCCCAACCAAGGAAGTCCCACTGCATGCGGCGCTGTACCAGACCCGCCGCACCGCGCGTGCGGTGGTACATTTGCACTCGACGCATTCGGTGGCGCTCTCGATGCTGCCGGAGATTGATCCGCGCGCCGCACTGCCGCCGATGACGGCGTACTACCTGATGAAATGCGGGGCCACCGCGCTCGTGCCTTATTACCGGCCGGGCGATCCGGCGGTGGCCGGCGCGATCAAGGGGCTGGCCGGAAAATATTCGTCCGTGCTGCTCGCCAATCACGGACCCGTGGTCTCAGGCGAAACGCTGGAAGCGGCCGTGTTCGCGATCGAGGAGCTGGAAGAAACCGCCAAGCTCTATCTGCTATTGCGCGGGCTCAACCCGCGCTACCTGACGCCGGCGCAGGTTAAGGATTTGGCGAAGGTGTTTGGGGTGGTGTTGCCTGAGCATGGGGAGGATTAGCCTCTGCTAGTCATGGCCGGGCTAGTCCCGGCCACCTAGGCCCTTTCGCGCTCCAAAAGAGACGTGGATGCCCGGGACAAGCCTGGACAAGCCCGGGCATGACGAAGAAGAGGGAGCGAGATGGACGAAGCGATGCCTAAACGTAATTTGATTGTCGATGGAATGTTGTTGGGCACCGGAATCCGCGACGCCGTTGCGGGAGGATACCTTGATCCCAGCGAAATCGGGATCTCAAATGATTTAGCAAATCGCTTAAAAAGAATGGGTGTTTGATTACGAGAATGCCCATTATTGCCAATTTAGCGATAAGGCTAAGAACGAAGCATTGGATGAAGCATTGGATCAAGAAGGAATTTCAATCGCCCAGCAAATCCGAACGAAGCTTCCAGGTACTCTGGTTGAGTATTTCTCGAATGCCACGATGCGGCGGATGGCGATCTGAGGTCCGGAACAGCGGGCGCTGCGAAGAAATTTGCGCCGGGAAGAGGGCAGCGGAGACGCCGTAGCTATTACAACCCCAGATACGCCTTGCGCACGTCGGGATTGCCCTTGATCTCGCTCGAAGTCCCCTGCATCTGCAAGCGCCCGGTCTGCAGGATGTAGGCGCGGTCGGCGATATCGAGGCATTCGGCGATGCGCTGCTCGACGATCAGCACGGTCATGCCGGCGTCGCGGATTTGTTTGACCGAGGCAAAAATCTCATCGACGAGTTTCGGCATGATGCCTTGCGACGGCTCGTCCAGCATCAGAAGCCTGGGCCGCGTCATCAGCGCGCGTCCGATCGCGAGCATCTGCTGCTCGCCGCCCGAGAGCGTCTCGGCGCGCTGATCGAGCCGCTCGGACAGCCGCGGAAACAGCTTGAAGACGAGCGCCAGCGGCTCGTCGCGATTGGTCTCGCCGCGGTAAAGGTAACTGCCGAGCCGAAGGTTGTCGCGCACCGAAAGGCGCGGAAACAGCCTGCGGTTTTCCGGCACATAGGCGATGCCGCGCGCGGTGATCATGTGCTGCGCCATGCCGTCAATACGGGTGCCGTCGAAGGTGACTGTACCGGAGCGCGGCCGCTCGGCGCCGGCGATGGATTTCAGCAGCGTCGACTTGCCGGCGCCGTTGGCACCCGCGACGCACACGATCTCGCCCTTGGCGACCTCGATCGAAACCTGCGAGATCGCGACCAGCCCCTGATAGGCGGTGGTGATTTCATGCACCGACAGCATGACGATCCCCAAGATAGGCAGAGATGACTTTCGGGTCGCGAACGATTTCGGCCGGCTTGCCCTCGACCAGGACCTTGCCAAGATCGAGCACGATGGCGCGGTCGACCAGCGGCATCACGATCTCCATGACATGCTCGACCATCAACACCGTCACGCCGGTGGCGCGCACCTTTCGCACCAGTTCGACGCCAGTCTGCGCCTCGATCGGCGTCAGCCCCGTGAGCACCTCATCGAGCAGCAGCAACTTCGGTTCGGTGGCGAGCGCGCGCGCGACTTCGAGGCGACGTTTCTCCGAGGGGATCAACTGGCTTGCGAGCACATCGGCACGGCCGGCAAGGCCGCAGAATTCCAGCACATCGTGGGCCTTGCGGCGCGCCTCGCGCATGATCGTGGTGCGGATCAGCGCGCCGACGATGACGTTGTCGATCACCGACATGGTCTCGAAGCTTTTGACGACCTGAAAGGTGCGCGCGATGCCACGCTCGCAGCGCTCGGCCGCGGGTAGCGCCGTGACATCCTCGCCGTCGAAGATGATCGAGCCTTGGGTGGGCGGCAAGCACGCCCGCGATCAGGTTGAACAGGGTCGATTTGCCGGCGCCATTGGGGCCGATCAGTCCGACGATCTCGCCGCGCCCGACCGAGATCGAGACGTCGCTGTTGGCGATCAGGCCGCCAAAGCGCTGCCACACGCCTTTGGTTTCGAGCAGCGCCGTCATCGGATGGCTTCCTTGCGCCGGGTCGAGAACAGTCCGACCAGGCCTTGCGGGCGCGCCAGCGAAATCAGCACGATCAGCGTGCCGTAGACGATCAGGTCGACGCCGCGGCCGGAGCCGCCGATAAATGAGCGCGTCAATTCGGTGAGCGGGATAAGAATCACCGCGCCGAGCATCGGCCCCCACAATGTGCCGATGCCGCCAAGCACCGCGGGCAGCGCCATCAGCAGCGAGAACTGGAAACCCATGACGCTTTCGGGATCGATGTAGGAAACAAACTGCGCGTAGAAGGCACCGCCGACCGCGGTGAGAAACGCCGAGACCGCCGCCGCCCCCATCTTGGAATTGAACACGACCACGCCAAGACTTTCGGCGGCGTCCGGGTTGTCCTTCACCGCCCGCCACCAATAGCCCCATTTGGAATCCTCGAGCCACCAGGTCACGAACCAGGCGACGCAGGCGAGCCCAAGCGCAAAATAGAAGAACGGCAGCTTGCTGCGCGTGAACTGGAATTTGAGCCAGCTATCGCCGCGCACGGGAATGTCGATGCCGAGCGCGGCGCCCGCCCAATCCCAGTTCTGGAACAACAACAGCGCGGTCTCGGCGATGACGATGGTGGCGATGACGAAATAGTGCCCGCGCAGGCGGAAGCAGGGATAGCCGAGCGCCATGGCGATCGCGGCCGAGATCAGGCCGCCGCCCACCATGCCGAACCACGGCAGGACGCCGAATTTGGTGAAAAGAAGCGCTGTGGTGTAGGCGCCGAGCCCAAAATAAAGCGCGTGTCCAAGCGAGATTTGCCCGCAATAGCCACTCAAGATGTTCCAGCTCTGCGACAATGCCGCATACATCAAGGTCAGCACCATGATGTTCTGAACGTAGACGTCCTTGACGAACAGCGGCACGAGCGCCGCGAGCGCCGCAAGGCAGGCGGCAGTGATCAGATCGCGGCGGCGGCGCTGGGCGAAGGCCGTATCCATCAGATCGACCCGAACAGGCCGCGCGGCCGGATGAAGACCACGAGCAGATAGACCGCGTAGATGCCGACCGATTTCAGCGACGGCGGCAGGATCAGGGCGGTGGTGGCTTCGACAAGGCCGACAATGATGCCGCCGGCAAAGGCGCCGAACACGCTGCCGAAACCGCCGAGCGCCACCGTGACATAGGCGACAAGTGCGAATGACGCGCCGACATCAGGATAGATATAGAAGAACATCGCCATGATGACGCCGGCAAGGCCCACCAGCGCCGCACCAAGCCCCCAGCCCAGCGCGAAGACCTTGTTCTTGTCGATGCCGACCAGCGCCACGGCGCCGGCATCCTCGCGCGTCGCTTCAAGGGCACGGCCGAAATCGGTCCGGTTGATGAAGAAATACAATCCGCCGAACGCCGCGATCGCTACCAGCGCGCCGAACAATTGCGGCACCGGCAGGAAGATGCCCGCGATCGAGATCGTCTTGCCGCCGAGCCACGAATGGGTGACGCTGCGGTAGTCCGGAGTGAAGAAATACTGCGCCAGCCCGCGCATGACGATCGCAAGCCCAAAGGTCGAAAAAATCTGCACCATGCCGGCATTGGCTTTCGCCCGCATCGCAAAGCGCACGACCAGAAGATAAACCACCGCGCCAAACACGAACAGCGCGGCGGCGACCAGCGGCGCCGACAGTAGCGGATCGATCGCAAGGAACGCGAACAGGAAGAACGTAACGTACATCGCGATCATCAGGAATTCGCCGTGGGCGAAGTTCACGACGTCCATCAGGCCGAAGATCAGCGCCAGTCCCACGGCGATCAGGCCGTAGAGCAGCCCCATCAAGAGGCCGCTGGCGAGACTTTGGATGATGGTCTCGGCTGTCATGGCCCCCGCCCCGCCAAGCCGTTACTTCATCGGCCAGATGGCTTCGGCGACGGCGGCTTGCGGCGGGTAGATGGTGACGAACTTGCCGCCGGTATATTGCAGCAATACCGGATCGGCGTCGTTGTTCTGACCCGTCTCGTCGAACTTCACGCGCTTCCACGGCATGATGGTCTGTTCGCCTGCGATGTTGGTTGCGACCAGCGCTTCGCGGATCTTGTCGCCATCGATGGATTTGGCGCGATTGATGGCCTCCGCCATCACGATCAGGGCCATGAACTGCCGCGACGAGAAATCGTTGAAGTCCTTGCCTGACTTTTCCTTGAACATGGCGTTGATCTTGCCGACCATCGGCCGCTTGGCCGCGAGATCGAGCGAGAAAGAGCCGCGCGAGATCACGCCTTCGAGCTTGTCGCCGACCGCATCATACAACGCCTTTTCGGAGAATCCGGCGTCCTGCGCGACGATCGCGTTGGCCTTGTAGCCGAGTTCGGCCATGGTCTTCACCAACAGGATGCCGTCGGTGGTGTAGCTCGATGGCATCAGCACGTCGGCGTTCGCCGCTTTGAGCTGCTGCACTTCGGCCGAGAGCGACGGCGAGTTGGCGCGATACTTGATATCGGCAACCACCTTGTAGCCGCGGTCATTGGCCAATTTGAGCTGCGCGTTGCCGGAGTCGGTGCCGAAGATCGTGTCCTCGTGGAACAGCGCCAGCGTCTCGATCTTGGTGCCCTTCTTGCGCATGGCATCGAAGAAATCGAACATCGCCGCCGAGAACATCTCGTCGTGGGGCGCGGCGCGGAAATAGAATTTGAGACCGCGGCGATGCAGGCTCGGCGAGGAGTTGTCGGCCGAGATAAACGGAATCTGGTAGCGCTCGCAGATCTGGCTGACGGTGACCGCGACCGCGCTCTGATAAGTGCCGATGATGGCACACACCTTTTCCTGTGTGATGAGGCGTTCGGCCTCGGCGCGGCCCTTCTGCGGATCGGCCTGATGGTCGGCGAAAACCAGACGGATCTTGGCGCCGCCGAGACCCGGCAGGCCCTCGCCGCGCGCCAGCGGCAGATCGAAATCGAAGTTCTTGTTGATGACCTCGGCCGCGGTGTCGAACGACTTCTGCGCATCGACGCCGATTTGCGCGCTGGCTCCGGAGAGCGGATAGATCACACCGATCACCACCTCGGATGTTTGCGCGCCTGCCGCAATCGGCAACAACGCTGCGCTCGCGGTGGCTCCGAGCAATACATTTCGGCGGGAGATGGTCATTGCAAAATCCTCATGTGTCGACGGCTATCGATGAAACGATTGAAGACGACCGTAAAGCCTCAAAGAGCGGCAAAGGCTGCCCCATTAGAGCACAGCCAGGTCCTTGTTGCGCAGGTCGGTCACCAGCATCAGTCCTGGCGCATGCGTCATAGCAAACGGCAGCTTCGCTGCCGCGATCACCGCCTGCGGTGTGACGCCGCAGGCCCAGAACACCGGAATTTCGTCGGCCTCGACCGGTACCGCGTCGCCGTAGTCGGGCCTTGCGATGTCGGCGATCCCGATCGAATGCGGATGTCCGAGATGGATCGGCGCACCGTGCACGGAAGGGAATCGCGACGTGATCTGCACCGCGCGGATCGCCTGCGCCGGCTTGAACGGACGCATCGACACCACCATGGGTCCGGCGAACGGTCCCGAGGGATTGCACGCAATATTGGTCCGATACATCGGCACGCGCACGTTGCGCTCGATGTGACGGATCGGCAGGCCTTCGGCCATCAGCGCCTCTTCGAATGAAAACGAGCAGCCGAGCACGAAAGCGACGAGGTCGTCGCGCCAATGCGCCATGATGTCGGTCGGCTCCTCGACCACCTGGCCATCGCGCCAGACGCGGTAGCGCGGCAAATCGGTGCGAATGTCGAGGTCGAGGCCGAGCGAGGGAATGCGCGGGTCGCCGACGTCCGACATGCCGATGACGGGGCACGGCTTTGGATTGAGTTGGCAGAAGCGATGAAAGGAGGCGGCGAGCTTTTCCGGCAGGATCGCGAGGTTGCCCTGGACAAATCCGCTGGCAACGCCGGCGGTGGAGGTCGCCATTCCGGCGCGGCATGCGAGGCGCGCCTGTCGGCTCGGAAGCGAATCCTGGTCGTCGCGAAATGACTGCCCTGGCGTCAGAATGGTCATCACGTCGCCCTGCCTATTATCTCGACAGCAGTGAAGCTCAAGCGTACTATAAAGTCTAATCTTACTTTCTAATCAAGTTCAATAAGCTGGCTTTATCGTAGGGGACGCGTTGTGGACTTCAAGTCGATCGAGACATTCCTGTGGGTCGTCACCCTCGGCAGTTTTCGCGGGGCCGGCCAGCGGCTCAACACCACCCAGCCGGCGATTTCGCAACGGATCGCCCAGCTCGAGCGCGAGCTGGGCGTGAAGCTCTTGAACCGCGACCACCGCGTGGTCTCGCCAACGCCCAGCGGCCGGCAATTGATGGTCTATGCGGAAAAGCTGATCGGCCTGCGCGCCGAGATGATGGCGGAGGTCAGCGAGCGCTCGGCGATGCGCGGCGTGTTGCGGCTCGGGGTGGCCGAAACCATCGTGC
The DNA here is from genome assembly GCA_963741185.1 of uncultured Alphaproteobacteria bacterium. GTDB lineage: Bacteria > Pseudomonadota > Alphaproteobacteria > Rhizobiales > Xanthobacteraceae > Bradyrhizobium. The sequence continues at coordinate 340,840 of CAVUHE010000031.1, forward strand.
ATACCTGGCTGTCGCGGCTGATCAAGAGCGTCAACACCGCGCATCCCAATCTGTCCCTGGAGATCGAAGTCGACATCACGCCGAACCTGAGTTCCCGCCTGCTCGGACAGGAAATCGAGCTCGCGTTTCTGGTCGGACCTCTGTCAGGTTCCGGCGTGCGCAACCGCGTCTTGTGTGACTATCCAATCGGCGTTCTGGCGAGCCCTTCGCTCGGTCTCGGCAGCGGTCCCCTGAAGGTGCAGGATCTCGCAAAATTTCCGATCATCACCTTTCCGCGCAAGTCGCAGCCTTACGAGATCGTCCGCTCGCTGTTCAACCGGCCTGATTTGCCGCCGATCCGGTTGCACGCCTCAGCCTCGCTCGCAACCGTCATCCACATGGCGATCGAGGGGCTCGGCATCGCCGTGGTCCCCACCTCGATCGTCGAAAGCGAACTGGCGGACGGACGGCTCGAATTGCTGTCGACCGATCTCAAGCTCCCGCCGCTGTCATTCTCGGCGAGCTGGCTGGCATCACCCGACACGCTCGCTGTGGAACTCGTGGCCGATCTCGCGGCGAAGATCGCGCAAGACACCGCCGGCGTTATTGACGCGCCGCTACGGGCGCGTCATTGAAACGATCGCCGCGCAACATCCATTAGCTGGAATGGCTCCATGACGCCCGTCACATCCAACCTGCAAATCGATTCCGCAAGACTCTGGGGCACCATCCACGAAACCGCTAAATTCGGCGCGACGCCAAAGGGCGGCGTACGGCGGCTGACGCTGGGGCCGGAGGACAAGCAGGTGCGCGACTGGTTCCGCGACGCGTGCGAAGCCGCAGGCCTCGAGGTCCATGTCGATGCGCTCGGCTCGATGTTCGCACTCCGCAAGGGCCGCGACATGTCGAAGCCGCCGGTTGGGCTTGGCTCGCATCTTGATACGCAACCGACCGGCGGCAAGTTCGACGGCGTGCTCGGCACGCTGGCGGCGCTCGAGGTGGTCCGCACGCTCAACGATGCCGGCATTGAAACCGAAATTCCGATCTGCATCGCCAACTGGACCAATGAGGAAGGCTCGCGCTTTGCGCCCGCGATGATGGCTTCCGCGGCCTATGTCGGCGATTTCACCACCGACGATATTCTCTCGCGCAAGGACGCCGACGGCGTCACGGTCGCCGAAGCCCTCGACAGCATCGGTTATCGCGGCGAAAGCCCCGTAGGCCGGCAGAAGTTTTCAAGCTTTGTCGAACTGCACATCGAACAGGGCCCCATTCTCGAGGCCGAGGGCAAGACCATTGGCGTGGTCGATTCCGGCCAGGGCGTGCTGTGGTATGACGGCAGGATCACGGGCTTCGAGAGCCATGCCGGCTCGACGCCGATGCCGTTGCGCCGCGATGCGCTCGCGACCTTGTCCGAAATCGTGCTGGCTATGGAGGCGATCGCCAAAAAACACGGCCCCAAGGCGGTCGGCACCGTCGGCGAGGCCGTGATTGCAAAACCCTCGCGCAACGTCATTCCCGGGCGAGATCGCCTTCACCGTCGATTGCCGCAGCGCCGATGCCGCGATCATGGACGCGCTCGACCGCGACTTGCGCGCCGCCATCGCCGAGATCGCCACAAGGCGCAAGGTCGAGGTCACGCTCGATCTGGTCTGGCGCAAGCCGCCGACCCATTTCGATCCGAAGCTCGTCGATGCGGTGGAGAGTGCGGCGAAGAGACTCGGCTTTTCCCACCGCCGCATCACCTCCGGCGCCGGCCACGACGCCTGCAATCTCAATACCAGGATTCCCGCCGCGATGGTGTTCGTGCCCTGCAAGGATGGCGTCAGCCACAACGAGCTTGAGGACGCGACGCAAGCCGATTGCACGGCGGGCGCCAACGTTTTGATGCACACCGTGCTGGCGCTCGCCGGCGTCGCCTCATAAGCTTTCAACGCAAGAAACGGAGATTTCAGTGCGCGGAGTTTTTGTCGATGCCAACGGATCGCTGGCGGATATTTTCGAACGGCAGCACAAGGCCGGCGATCCCGCCGTGCGCGTCAACCGCAATGCCGACATCACGCCGGACCAGATTCCCGCTTTGCTCGACGGCGCCGAGATCATCATCATCGACCACACGACGTTGCCGACCGACGTCGCGCGCCGCTGCACCGGCCTGAAACACGTGGTGTTCCTAGGGACAGGCGCGCGCAGTTACATGAATCCGGAGGAACTCGGGCAGCTGGGCATCGAGGTTCACCTGATCAAGGGGTATGGCGACACGGCGGTCGCCGAATGCGCGATCGCGCTGATGTGGTCGGCCGCGCGCGGCATCGCCCAGATGGACCGCGAGATGCGCTCCGGCAACTGGCTGCGCGAGGACGGCATGCAGCTGACCGGCAAGACGCTCGGTCTGATCGGGTTTGGCGGCATCGCCACCGAAGTGGCGCGCATCGCGCTCGGCAGCGGCATGCGGGTCATCGCCTGGAACCGGTCGCCGAAGAAATTCAATGGCGTCGAATTTGTCGGTATCGATGCGCTGTTGGCGCAGAGCGACGTGGTCTCGCTGCATCTGTTGCTCAACGATGAGACCCGTGGCTTTCTCTCGCGTGAACGCATTTCGGCGACGAGGCCGGGCGTTATCCTCGTCAACACCGCGCGCGGCGCGATGGTTGACGAGGCCGCGATGATCGAGGCCTTGAAGTCGGGCCACATCCGCCATGCCGGGCTCGACGTCTTCAACATCGAGCCGCTGCCCAAGGATCACCCCCTGACAAAACTGCCGAACGTGACGCTGTCGGCGCATTCGGCGTTCCGCACGCCGGAAGCGAGCGAGAATTTGATCCAAGCGGCGTGGGAGCATTGCCGAAGGGTTGTGAAGGGGTAACGACACAAGCTCCGCTCATCCTTGTAACCCAAACGGGGCTCGCGCGATCTTACCCCCATGACTATATTGCCCGGCGCGCCCCGAGGGAGGCGTAACGGGAGACGACGAAAATGAAAACGCAAAATACGATAGCCTTGTCTGTTGTTATCGGCGTGGCATTGGGAGCGGCTGCAATTCAAACTCTACACGCCCAGGCGAAGCCGCCCGTCTTCATGGTGGCCATCAACGAAATCAGCGACCAGGAGGCCTACACCAAGCAATACCTTCCCACCGCCCAAAGGACTATCAAGGACCATGGTGGCGCCTACGTCGCCGCCGGACCAGGAACGCAGATCGACGGCTCATTCCCAAAAGGACGTGTCGTGATTTTGCGATGGGAAAGCATGGACGCACTACAAGGATGGCGTCATTCGCCCGAATACGAGAAGATTAGAAAAGTAGGCGAAGGCTTCGCAAGGTACAATGTTGTGGCGGTTGAGGGTGTGAGCCAATAGTGTTTCACCTCGCGATATTTAGGCCGCGCGATTTCCATTCGAGATCGACCTTGCGTGTCGGCCTGAAACATCGCGCCTCCTCGCCATGAGGGGCCCCTACTCCACCATCTCCGCGACCGCCTTGCCGCAGGCGACCGTGTCGGCGTTGCCGCCGAGATCGCGGGTGCGTAGCGTGCGTTCGCCGAGCGTGCGCTCGATCGCGGTGACGATCGAGGCCGCCGCATCCTTTTGTCCGAGATGTTCGAACATCATCGCGCCAGACCAGATCATCCCGATCGGATTCGCAATGCCCTGGCCCGCGATATCGGGCGCCGAACCATGCACCGGTTCGAACACGGAAGGGAAATTACCTTCGGGATTGATGTTGCCGGATGGTGCAATCCCGATAGTGCCGGTGCAGGCCGGCCCCAGATCGGAAAGGATGTCACCGAACAGGTTGGAACCAACCACCACGTCGAACCAGTCCGGATGCAGCACGAAATTCGCGGTCAGGATGTCGATGTGGTACTTGTCCCACTTCACTTTCGGATAGTTCCTGGCCATCGCCTCCACGCGCTCGTCCCAATAGGGCATCGTGATCGAGATGCCGTTGGACTTGGTCGCCGAGGTCAGATGCTTCTTGGGCCGCGACTGTGCCAGATCAAACGCAAATTTGAGGATGCGATCGACGCCAATCCGCGTCATCACGGTCTGCTGGGTGACGAACTCGCGCTCGGTGCCCGGGAACATCCTGCCGCCGACTGAGGAGTATTCGCCTTCGGTGTTTTCACGCACCACCCAGAAATCGATATCGCCGGGCTTGCGGTTGGCGAGCGGCGACGGCACGCCCGGCATCAGCCGGACCGGGCGTAGGTTGACGTACTGGTCGAATTCCCGGCGGAACTTGATCAGAGAACCCCACAAAGAGATGTGATCGGGGATTTTCGCCGGCCAACCAACCGCGCCGAAATAGATGGCGTCATGCTTGCCGATTTGCGCCTTCCAGTCCTCCGGCATCATCTCGCCGTGCTTCTCGTAATAATCGTAAGAGGCGAAATCGAAATGATCGAAATGAACGGCAACCCCGTGCTTTTTCGCGGCCACCTCAAGGACCCTTAAGCCTTCCGGAATGACTTCCTTGCCGATCCCGTCGCCGGGAATGACTGCGATCCGGTATTGCTTTTTTTCGGTGCTCATCGACAAATTCCTTGAGTGGCTAAAGCATGATCCGAACCCGGAGGGCCGCGCTAGCGCAAAGCGGAAGCCGGTTTTCCGAAGAGATCATGCTCAAACAATAAACTTAAGCGCGAAGATAGTTCGACCTTATGCCATCGCGCCTTTAGCCGGCGCTGGTAAAGCCACTTTATGACGGGATTGCAATGGACCAAACTCGATCCCGGCGCAACGCTGCACTGCAATGTTGACCGCCCCAAGGGCGGCGGCCTAACAGTTGGAACGAACCTTCGCCACCTCTTTCAGATATCTCCATCAAGGAAGTCTCCCATGGATCTTCATTTGCGCGGCAAACGCGTCCTGATCACCGGCGCCTCGAAGGGCATTGGGGCTGCGGCCGCCGAGGCCTTTGCCGAGGAAGGCTGTCATCTTCGCCTGGCGGCCCGCAGCGGCGACCAATTGAAGGCTCTTGCCGAGCGCTTGCGGTCGGCCCACCAGATCGACGCCACGGCCCACGTCGCCGACCTGCGCAATCCTGCGGACATTGCCCGGCTGGTAAAGGACGCCGCCGACATCGATATCCTCGTCAACAATGCCGGCGACATTCCGGGCGGATCGATCGACAAGATCGACGAACCGACCTGGCGCCACGCCTGGGAGCTGAAGGTGTTCGGCTATATCAACATCACCCGCGCGGTTTATGCGCAGATGAAGGCGCGCGGCGGTGGGGTGATCGTCAACGATATCGGAGCGGCCGGCGAAAAATTCGACGCCAACTACATCTGCGGCAGCGCGGGCAATGCCGCGTTGATGTCCTTTACCCGCGCGTTAGGCGGAAAAAGTCTTGCCGACAACATCCGTGTGGTCGGAATCAATCCCGGCCCGGTCGGCACCGACCGCCACGTCACGCTCCTGAAGACGCGCGCCAAGAACCAGTTTGGCGACGAAAACCGCTACAAGGAATTCCAGAAGGGCCTGCCGCTCGGCCGTCCCGCGCATGCGCGCGAGATCGGCGACCTCATGGCTTTCCTCGCCTCCGACCGATCGGCCTATACGTCGGGCGTGATTTTTACGGTCGATGGCGGCATCGCGGCGGGTTGGGGGTAGCGAGTTCTCCGTCATTCCGGGATGGTGCGTTAGGGCCAAACCCGGAATGATGGTCGAGTTCTAAATCCGCTCGAACAACTGCCTGATCATCATCGTGATCCGCCCCTTGGGCGAAAACATCTCGTCCATGATCGTAAAATGATTGGCACCCGGAATCTCCTCATAGCTCACGGGCAACCCATATTTGACGCGGTGAGCTGCGAAATCAGCGGTCTGTTTCCGCAGTAATGGCAGCTCCGCGGCGCCGACGGTCAGCACCAACGGCTTCAGCGGGCCTGCAGCCAGCATCATCGGCGAGTTGCGGTGAGACATCGCCTCGTCGAGGCCGAGCTTGACGTTGAGATAGCTGTGGCGGATCGGCTCGAGGTCGTAGATACCGCTGATCGCGACGCCGCCCTTTATCCGCGTATTCGACATCGCCATCGCCGTCAGATGGCCGCCGGCGGACCAGCCCGAGGCGGCGATCCGGTTGGCGTCACCGCCAAGATCCGGCAAACGTCCGGCCAGAAAGTCGATTCCACCGTGAATCTCGGCGACAATTTGGTCGAGGGTCGCTTCGGGCGCGAGCGTGTAGCCGATCAGCGCGACATTGATGCCGTGCGCCATGGGCCCCGTCGCAAACAATGTAAAAGCCTCCTTGGCCCGCATCTGCCAGTAACCGCCATGGATGAACAAGAGCGTCGGAGCGTTCGCAGCCGCCTTGAAGAAATCGATCCGGTTGCGTTCGCGCGGGCCATATCGGAGGTCGAGATGATCGGCACGGGCCGCGCGAAATTCGGCTGAACGACGGTCCCAGCCGGCAACCATGTCGCCGCTTCCGGCTACGGCGGTGCTGTTGTTGAGGCCGCTGTCGAGGTCCTGCTGGTTCATGCCGCGCCAATCGGGCGCATCAAACGGCGTCGTCATGCTCAAATCTCCGGCTGGTTGTCGTGTTTCCACTTTGTCGTAAAGTGTTTTACAGGGCCGCACAATCCGCTATCGAGATGCGGAAGACAGGAGAAATTGATGTCATCTGATCGGGCGCTGATACGGGCAACGGCATGTGCAATCGTCGAAAAACTAAATTCCGGCGAAGTCACGCCGCTTGACCTGCTCGACGTGCTGGAGCGGCGGATCGCAGAGGTCGACGGCAGAGTCAACGCTCTGCCGATCCTGTGCCTCGATCGGGCCCGGACGCGGGCCAAGGCGCTGATGCAAAGGCCCGCCGGCAGTCGCGGTCTGCTCGCGGGTCTGCCGATCCCGATCAAGGATCTCACCAATGTCGCGGGCGTCAGAACCACGCAGGGCTCGCCGATCTACAAGGACAATGTTCCCGCAAGTTCCGACATTCTGGTCGAGCATCTCGAAGGCCAGGGCGGGGTGATCTACGCCAAATCGAACACGCCGGAATTCGGCGCGGGCGCCAATACGTTCAACGAAGTGTTCGGCGCAACCCGCAACCCATGGGACCTGTCGCGGTCCGCCGCCGGCTCCTCCGGCGGCGCCGCCGTGGCGCTCGCCACCGGCACAGCCTGGCTCGCGCACGGCACCGACATGGGCGGCTCGCTCCGCAACCCCGCAAGCTTCTGCGGTGTCGTCGGCATGCGGCCGAGCATCGGCCGCGTCGCGCATACACCGGCCGCCAAGATCGATCGCAATCTGGGCGTCCACGGCCCGATGGCGCGCAATGTCGAGGATCTTGCGCTATTGCTCGACGCCATGAGCGGCGAGCATCCCGCCGACCCACTCTCTTTGCCTTCGCTGCAATCGTCGTTTTTGTCCGCCGCGCGCTCCGGAGAGAGGCCAAAACGCGTTGCCTATTCTCCCGATCTTGGCATCACTCCCGTCGATCCCGAGGTCGCCGCGATCACCCGGAAAGCGGCTTGGCAATTTGCCGAGGCAGGCGCCATCGTCGAAGAGGCCCATCCTGATTTGCGCGAAGCTCACGAATGTTTCCATGTGCTGCGCGCCTTCGACTTCGCCATCAGCAAGGCGGCGCTGCTTCGCAGTAAACGCGACCAATTGAAGCCGGAAGTGATCTGGAACATCGAAGAAGGGCTCAAGCTTTCGGTCGAGCAACTTGAGCGCGCGGAAGCGCAGCGCGTCGCGATGACCGTGCGCACGCTTGAATTCTTCAAGACCTACGATCTGCTTCTGACGCCTGCGACCATCGTCGCGCCGTTTGCGGTCGAGAACCGTTACGTCGCCGAATGCGCAGGCAAGAAATTCGACAACTATGTCGAGTGGCTCGGCATCGTCTATGCCATCACCCTGGTCTGCTGCCCGGCGCTGTCGTTGCCGTGTGGGTTTACTTCGTCGGGCCTGCCGGTCGGACTGCAGATGGTGGCGGCGCCGCGCGGCGAGGCGCGGCTCCTCGCCGGTGCGAGGGTGCTGGAGGACGCTCTCGGCCTGCGCGGCACGACCCCGATCGACCCGAGGCCGGCTCCTTAGCCGCTTCGCCGAGGCGACTCGGCACCGAACTATCGCCGGAAAAGCCTCGATTTCGGCGCTGGTGAACGGCGCCTGCGCCGTTATAATCACTTACGAAACAAAAGCGCGGTGAGCGCAATGATCGGGAAACGCCTAAATGTCCGGAAAGCTGAAAATCCACGTCGACCAGGACAAATGTCAGGGGCATGCCCGCTGCAAATCGCTGGCGCCTGAACTGTTCGAGCTCGACGAATACGGCAATGCACATGAGATCGGCGACGGAACTGTCCCAAAGGGACTGGAGGACAAGGCGTGGCTTGCCCAAGCCAATTGCCCGGAAATTGCGATCGAAGTAACCGAGGAATAAGGCCGACTTGAGCGAACGGAACCAAGAGGAAATTGCCTGATGTCCGACCATGCTCCCGTTACCGATTGGGTTCACGATTTCGACCATACCGATCCGCGCTGGACGGAAGATCCGTATCCGATCTGGGACGAACTTCGTGCCACAAGCCCCGTGGTTCACACCGAACGGTTCCTCGGCTGCTACCTGCCGACCACCTTTGAGGCGGTGAAGCAGGTCGCCTACGACACCGAACATTTCTCCTCGCGCCGCATCATCGTGCGCGACATGAGGCCTGAAACCGTTCCGGCACCACCGATCACGTCCGATCCGCCGGAACACAAGCCGGCAAAACAACTGCTGCTGCCCCCATTCACCCCCGACGCCGTCAAGAAACTGGAACCCAGGGTTCGCTCGATCTGCAACGAACTGATCGATGATTTCATCGAGGACGATGGATGCGACGTCGCGGCGCGTTACAGCAAGCATATTCCGGTGCGCGCGATCGCCCACATGCTCGGCATTCCGGAGGCAGACAGCGACCTCTTCATCAATTGGATCCACGAGGTGCTTGAACTTGGCATCACCGATCAAGCCGTTCTGATGCGGGCGGTTCAGGAAATGAGCGGATATTTTGTCGCTCATATCGAACGCCGCAAGAAGCATCCAACCGATGATCTGATTACGACGCTGATGAACGCGCGGGACAAGAACGGACAGCCGCTGTCGGACGCACACGTGCTGGGGACGCTGCGGCTACTATTGATCGCGGGCATCGACACCACCTGGAGCGCGATTGGCGCCTCGCTGTGGCATCTGGCGAAAACGCCGGCGGACCGGCAACGTCTGATCGCCGAACCCGAGCTGATGCCGATCGCGATCGAGGAATTCCTGCGCGCCTATTCGCCGGTGACGATGGCGCGCGAGGTCATCAAGGAGACCGAGATCGGTGGCTGCCCGATCAAACCAGGCAACATGGTGCTGTTGTCGTTCCCTGCCGCCAACCGCGACCCCGCAGTCTTTCCAGATGCCGACAAGGTCGTGATCGACCGCAAGCAAAATCCGCACGCGGCCTTCGGTCTCGGCATTCACCGCTGCGTCGGCTCCAACCTCGCGCGCATGGAAATGACGGTCGCGATCGAGGAATGGCTCAAGCGGATTCCGGATTTCCGGCTCGACCCGGCCGGCAAGGTCACATGGTCCGAAGGCACCGTGCGCGGGCCACGACAGCTTCCGATTCTGTTCGGAAAGGCGCGCTGAGGTCATTTCTCTTTCATCTTCATCATAATATCGTTCAAAAAATCCGCGGGGACAACAAACGTGATAGATCATGCTGCAAGCCTGAGTGCCGACGACCGCCTCGATATCCACGACGTGGAGCGCCGGGTCAAAGCGATCTTCATCGGCTCCGTCGGTAATCTCGTCGAATGGTATGATTTCTACGCCTACACGGCGTTCGCGCTGTATTTCGCGCCCGCCTTCTTCCCGAACAGCGATCCGGTGGTGCAGCAGCTCAACGCCGCCGTGCTGTTCGCCGCAACCTTCCTGATGCGGCCACTCGGCGGTTGGCTGTTCGGCTACATCGCCGACCACCACGGCCGGCGCCTGTCGTTGACGCTGTCGGTGGTCTGCATGTGCTTCGGCTCGCTCATCATCGCGGTCACGCCGACTTACGCCTCGATCGGCATTGCCGCGCCCGCGATCCTGGCGCTCGCGCGCGTCATCGAAGGCCTTAGTCTCGGCGGTGAATATGGTGCCAGCGCGACTTATCTGAGCGAAGTCGCCGACGCCAAGCATCGCGGATTCTATTCCAGCTTCCAGTATGTCACCCTGATCGGCGGTCAGCTCACCGCGATCATTGTCCTTTTGTTGCTGCAAAAGGTTTTCCTGACCCAGCAGGAGTTGCAGGATTGGGGCTGGCGGATCCCCTTCGCGATCGGCGCGCTGCTGGCGGTCTTTGCCGCCGTGATGCGGCGCAATCTGCATGAGACCGAGGCGTTCGAGGAGGCAAAAAAACTCGCAAGGCCGAGCGGCTCGATCGTCGGCCTCTTGAAATATCCGCGCGAGCTTCTGCTGGTGGTGGGTCTCACCGCCGGCGGCACCGCCGCCTTCTACACCTTCACCACCTATATGCAGACCTTCGTCAGATTGTCAGTTGGACTTACCCCCGACCAGACCACCTATGTCATTTTCGGCACGCTGGTATTTGCCACCCTGCTGCAACCGATCTACGGCGCGATATCGGACCGCATCGGCCGCAAGCCGGTGCTGATCTTTTTCGGCGTCGCCGGCACTCTGGCAACGATCCCGATCCTGACGACATTGAAGGAGACCAAGTCGCCGCTGATGGCGTTCCTCTTGATCTGCGCGGCCTGGATCTTCGTCGCCGGCTACACCTCGATCAACGCCGTGGTGAAGGCGGAACTGTTCCCGACCAAGGTGCGCGCGCTCGGCGTCGGCCTGCCCTACGCCATCACCGTGTCCGTGTTCGGTGGCACGGCACCCGCGGTCGCGCTTTATTTCAAGAGCCTCGGACATGAGGACTGGTTCTACTATTATCTCAGCGGCATGATCTTCCTCTCGTTGATCATCTACACGACCATGCGCGACACCAAGCATGAATCGGCGATGCATCGCCACGAGTAGCGGCGCATCGTCACGAGCGATCGTAGTATGAGAAATGGCCGAAGAGCGCGACCAACCGCCGACGTCGAAGCTCACCCGCACCAAAGAGCGGTGGGCGCGCGAAGGTCACTTCCTCACCGGGAAGATTTCGCGCCCGGAAGTGCAGCGCTTGCCGCCCGGACAGCATTTGACAAGGGACTGGCCGGTCCTCGATCTCGGTGTGATGCCCAATATTCCCCGCGAGCGCTGGCGGCTCGACGTCTACGGCGCGGTTGAACATCCGATCTTCTGGAGTTTTTCAGAGTTCGCCGCGCAGCCACAGACGAAATCCGTCTCCGACATTCACTGCGTGACCACCTGGTCGCGTTACGACAACCAGTGGGAGGGGTTGGCTGTTCGCGATCTTTTGATGGCGTGCCAGCCGCGCGACGAGGCGCACCACGTTGTGCTGCATTCCCATGACGGCTACACAACCAACCTCAGAATCGAGGATTTTGCCGCCGAAGACGCCCTGCTCGCGCACAGTTGGTCGGGCAAGCCGCTGGAGCCGGAGCATGGCGGCCCGGTGCGGCTCGTCGTTCCGCATCTCTATTTCTGGAAGAGCGCGAAATGGCTGCAGAGCATCGAATTCCTCGAGCAGGACGCCCCCGGCTACTGGGAGGTTCGCGGCTATCACAATCGCGGCGACCCCTGGGCCGAGCAGCGTTATTCCGACGACTGAGTTGAGGTAAGCCCGAACCCAGGAGGAGATTGAACGTGCCGACTGAACGCTTTCAATTCACCGGTTCGGAGGGTCAGCAACTGGCCGCCACCCTCGACACGCCGGACGGCGAAATTCGCGCCTACGCGCTGTTTGCGCATTGCTTCACCTGCGGCAAGGACGTGCTGGCGGCGAAGCGCATCGCGGTGGCGCTGGCGGCGAAGCACATCGCGGTATTGCGGTTCGACTTCACGGGTCTAGGCTCCAGCGAGGGCGATTTCGCCAACTCCACTTTCTCCTCCAACGTCGCCGACCTCGTGCGCGCCGCAAACCATCTGCGCGAGACCCGAGAGGCACCGGCGATCCTGATCGGCCACAGCCTCGGCGGCGCCGCGATCCTGGCCGCCGCAGGCCAAATTCCGGACGCCAGGGCCGTCGTGACCATTGCCGCCCCCTCCGATCCCGCGCATGTCACCGGCCTGTTTGCCGATTCACTCGAAGATATCCGCAAGCACGGCAAGGCGGAGGTCTCGCTCGCGGGCCGGCCGTTCACCATCAAGCGCGAATTCCTCGACGACATCGCCGAGCATGGTCTGATGGCGCATGTTTCCAATCTGCGCCGAGCATTGCTGATCATGCACGCGCCAACCGACGACACCGTCGGCATCGACAACGCAACCCGTATCTTCGTCGCGGCCAAGCATCCCAAGAGTTTTGTCTCGCTTGCCGGCGCCGACCATCTCCTGAGTGATCGACGGGATTCGGCCTACGCCGCCGAAATCATCGCCGCCTGGGCTTCGCGCTATCTCGATCCCGTGGCGGCGGAGGAAGCCGCCGACCTTGGCGAAGCACCGCGCAACGTCGTGGTTCGCGAGACCCGTAACAGCAAATTCCAGCAAACCGTCACCGTGGGGCCGCATCAATTTCTTGCCGATGAGCCGGTGGCTGCCGGCGGCGAGGACACCGGGCCTGGACCTTATGACTTGGTGCTTGCAGGCCTCGGCGCCTGCACCTCGATGACCATGCGGCTTTATGCCGACCGCAAATCGCTGCCGCTGGAACGCACCACGGTGACGCTTGACGCACAGCAAGATCCACGCGCAGGATTGCGCCGATTGCGAAACCAAGCAAGGAATGCTCGACCAGATCGACCGGGTGATATCGATGGAAGGACCGCTCGACGCCGAGCAGCGGAAAAGACTGATGGAAATCGCCGACAAATGTCCGGTGCACCGCACCTTGACCTCCGAGATCCATATCGTGACGCGGACCGTGGATTGACGAACCCCCAAGCGGGCGTATGATTCGATTTACAGGGAGGATCAAGTCATGCCGGTGGTGGCACGCGTCGATCCCAAGACGGTTTTCTCGCCCGAGGAATGGAGCCGGCTGACCTCACGCAGCTCGCTGCGTGGCATGTGGCTGGTGGCCCACGCCTGGGGCACGATCGCTGCAGCAATCGCGCTCGTTGCATGGTGGCCGAACCCCCTGACATGGCTGATCGCGGTGATGATCGTCGGCACGCGCCAGCTGGGCCTTGCGATCCTGATGCATGAAGCGGCCCATGGCGGTTTGCACGCCAACAAGGCGATCAATGAATGGGTCGGGCAATGGCTGTGCGCCGTCCCCGTCGGCGCCGACCTCGCGAGTTACCGGTCCTACCATCTGCAGCATCACAAGTTCACGCAACAGCCGGAAGATCCCGATCTTTCGCTCTCGGCGCCATTTCCGATCACCAAGGAGAGTTACACCCGAAAGGCGATCCGCGACCTCACCGGGCAAACCTTCGTGAAGCAGCGGCTGCCGTTGTTCCTGTCGCTGTTCCGGCGCGAAGGTGACGACGAAGACATGTCGCACGAGAGTTTCGTCTCAAGCGGCGCCGACAAGATGGCGCGATTTCTCGTGGTGAACGCCGTCATGTTCGGTCTGTTTTGGTTGTTGGGCGTGGGCATCTGGTATTTGGGCGTCTGGCTGTTTGCGATGGCGACCTGGCTTTCGCTGGTGACGCGCATCCGCAACATCGCCGAACATGCCTGCACCTCCACGGGAGAGGACCCTTTCAGCCATGCCCGCACCACGCTCGCCAACCCGATCGAGCGGCTCTTGATCGCGCCCTACTGGGTGAACTATCACGCCGAGCATCATCTTTTCATGTATCTGCCCTGCTATCACCTCCCCGAGACCCACCGGCTTCTGGTCGGGAAGGGTCTTATCAAGCGGATGGAAGTGCGCCCAGGCTATCTCGACGTCATGCGATTGGCGACGTCGCGCCAGCCGGCCTGAAGAGATCGCTTAGCGGAAGCTCCGCTGCCTTTTTGGCGGCTCATGAGCGCTGCTTCAGCGCGACGTTATATGTGGAACTTCGAGCGGCAGAACGCGGAACAGGCCGCGCAAGCCGGCGGCCGCCCCCAGCAGGATTCCGGCGGCCGCGACGAACGACGACAGCGCGAGCGTCGAAAGCCCGGTCAAACCCTGACCAACCGAGCAGCCAAGAGCCATCGCGCCGCCCGACCCCATCAGCGCCGCGCCGCCAATCGAGCGCAGCATGTGGCGGGGCGAGGTGTAGCCTTCCCAATCAAAACGCCGCGTGGCGAGCGCGGTGAAAAGGCTTCCGGCGAACACACCGAAAACCATGGCGATGCCGAAGTTCAACGTCAGTCCGGTCGACAGCATCGCATATTGTACCGCATCCGCTATCGGCGAGATGAAGGTGAGCGAGGTGACCGCGGCCGGATTGAAGTCATCGGCGCCAAGATAGCCGGTCGCGAACCATCCCGCGGTGACGAGAAGACCGACCGCGACGCCTGCGGCGATCTGTCCCCGCGCGCGGCGGAACGGCGCATGCGCGAACGCGAAGATCGACAGAGCCACTGACAGCACCAACGCCGCAACCATCCGCGCAAAACTCTCGCTGCCGGCAACCGGCGTCAGGACCGCCGGCAGCGAAAGAGACGCTGGCTTGGTCAGCGACGCCTGCAACAGCAGAACTCGCAGCGGCGCGATCAACCCTCGTAGCGTCATCTGCGCGGCGATGCCGAGCACAATCACCACGACAAATGACCGCAAATTGCCGCGGCCGAGCAACACCAGGGCGCGTGATCCGCATCCGTTGGCGAGCACCATGCCGTAACCGAACAACATGCCGCCGACAAACATCAGCGGCGCCGAGAAAGAAGGTTGCAGATAGACCGACTTGCCGAGATCGACGGTGCCGCGTCCTGCCAGGAACTGCGTCGTCACGATCGCCACGGCAAGCGCCAGCGCATAACTGCGGATCAGGCGACCGTCGCCTTTGGCCCACCAGCCGCGCAAGCTGCTCATCAGGCAGAACCCGCTCAAGAGACCGACAACGCCATAGACAACGCCGATCAACAGGCCCGCGAAGACGACGATATCGGCGCCTGGTGGCACGGGTTATCCTTAGGGCGATGGCCGCAGTATGACGCGATCGCGAGCGGAGCCGGCCACCGCAAGATAGGCCGCCTTCGCTTCCTCCAGCGGATAGATCGCACTCGGCTTGATCGGAAACGGCTTCAGATGCCCGCTGACGAAGCCAAGGCCGAGCTCCCGCAGCACGGCTCCAGTCGCGGTCGACGACAATGCAAGCGTATCGATGCCGACATAGGTGTGCTGGCCGCGATAGAATTCGAGAATATTGAACTGCACGATCCGATCGACGGCGGCGATCAGGATCTGACGTCCCCGCAGCGCGAGCGACTTGTGCGCCGCCTGGAAATAGGGATCGCCGACCGTGTTGAACACGATGTCCGCCCCCTTGCCGCCGGTGAGCTCGCGAATGCGCGTCGCCACATCGGTTGCGGATGCGTCGATCACCTCAACGGGAGAGTTTGTGTAACCCTCGTAAGGCTCGTTCTTGCGCACCACGCCGATCACGCGCGCGCCGCGCCAGCTCGCGATCTGCACCGCAGCCTGCCCGACCTTACCGTTGACTCCCATCACCAGCACCGTGTCGTGCTTCTTCGGCAATCCGGCGCGGTGAAAGCCCTCGATCGCTGTGACAAAGGGGACACCGATGCCCGCGGCTTCCTCCCAGGAAATACCCTTCGGCTTGTCCACGACGGCGTCAGCTTCGACGGCGAGATGCGTGGCATGGGTGCCGTCGCGCCGGAAGCCGAGGTCGCCGGATGAGCCGAACACTTCGCGGCCAACCGTGCCGGGGGGACCGTCGATCACGATCCCGGCGTAGTCGCGGCCAGGCGTGCGCGGAAATACCGCATACGCCATCAGGCCGGTGGCGGCCTTGACGTCGGAAGGATTTACCGCGGCCGCCTTGACCTCAATGAGAACCTGGTTCTCCGCCCGCGAGAGCGGCCGCCGCTCGATGACGGGCGCAAGCGACGCCGGCGTTTCGGCCTTGTCCAACAAACGTACGCAGCGTGCCTCGACGGGTACCGATCGGCCATCTTGTCTGGTTTCAGCTTGCATCAGGATTTTTCCGATCTTCCTGTAACTTTGAACGCGCCTCTCGCGGTTCCCTCAAATCGTTGACAGCGCGGTCGCTTCGTCTCATGACTAACCGACTGACGATACAGCACAAGAGGCTCAATCCAACAAGCCAGGTGTGATCGGGGAGACCGAAGTGAACGTCAAGGACACGCTTTCGCCCAACGATCTCGCCCGCGCCTGCGCGGATGCGATGTGGAAGGAAGACGACGCCAGCCAGGGCCTCGGCATGGAGATTCTGGAGGTAAGGGCGGGCGAAGCCGTGCTGGCGATGACGATCCAGCCGCACATGGTCAACGGGCACGGTATCGCCCATGGCGGCTTCATCTTCCTGCTGGCGGATTTCGGCCTTCGCCTTTGCCTGCAACTCGCGCAACGAGCGCACCGTCGCGGCGCAGTGCAACATCTCCTTCATCCAGCCTGGCAAGCTCGGCGACCGGCTGGTCGCAACCGCCCGGGAAATCTCGAAAGCCGGCCGCTCCGGGATTTACGACGTGCGCGTCACGGTCAATGATACGGCGATCGCCGAACTCCGCGGACATTCCCGCAGCATCGGCGGCGCATGGGTACCGGCGGCTGAGGGTGCTGCGTTGAAATGATCGGCTCATAGTTGGGAAACGCGCGATGGCTTCGACTGGTCAGCAATCTGGGACTCGAAACTATCGTGCTGAAATGGACGAGACCGAAAAGGCCTCGCGCGACGAGATCGCCGCCCTCCAGACAAAACGCCTTGCCTGGACGCTGGCGCACGCCTACGGCAACGTCGCGCATTACAGACACGCCTTCGACAAAGCGGGCGTCCATCCGTCCGACTTCAGGCAATTTTCCGATCTCGCCAAATTCCCCTTCACCACGAAATCCGACCTGCGTGACAACTACCCCTTCAACATGTTTGCGGTGCCGCGCGAAAAACTGGTCCGCGTGCACGCCTCGTCCGGCACCACCGGCAAGCCGATCGTGGTCGGATACACCAGGGCCGATATCGAGATGTGGTCGGACGTGATGGCCCGCTCGCTCCGCGCCGCCGGCGGCCGCACCGGCATGATCATCCACAATGCCTATGGTTATGGCCTGTTCACCGGCGGCCTTGGCGTGCATTACGGCGCCGAAAAGCTCGGCTGCACCGTGGTTCCGATCTCCGGCGGCATGACCGAGCGGCAAGTCCAGCTGATCAATGATTTCAAGCCCGACATCATCACAGTGACGCCGAGCTACATGCTGGCGATATCAGACGAATTCAAGCGCCAACGCCTCGACCCGCGCCAATCGTCGCTCAAGATCGGCATCTTCGGCGCCGAGCCCTGGACCAACGCCATGCGTGCCGAAATCGAAACGTCCTTCGACATGGACGCTACCGATATTTACGGCCTGTCCGAGGTGATCGGCCCCGGCGTCGCGCAGGAATGCATCGAGACCAAGGACGGCCTGCACATCTGGGAGGACCACTTTTACCCCGAGGTCATCGATCCCGAGACTGGCGCGGTATTGCCCGATGGAGAAAGAGGCGAACTCGTCTTCACCTCGCTGACCAAGGAAGCCTTCCCCATCATCCGCTATCGCACGCGCGACCTCACGCGGCTGTTGCCCGGGACGGCGCGGCCGGGCATGCGGCGGATGGAAAAGGTCACGGGCCGCTCCGACGACATGATCATCCTGCGCGGCGTCAACGTGTTCCCGACCCAGATCGAGGAAGCGCTGCTCGCGACCGATTGGTGCGGCGGCCATTTCGTCATTGAACTGACGCGCGAAGGGCGAATGGACGAGATGACGGTGCTGGCGGAGGCGCGGCTTGAAAGCTGGGACGAGCGCGCGCTTGTTGAGCAAGTCGCGCAAGTCGCCCATCACATCAAGAGCACGATCGGAATTTCCGCGCGGATCAAGGCGGTGGCGCCGGAAACGCTGGAGCGCTCGCTCGGCAAGGCCAAGCGCGTGATCGACAAGCGGCCGAAGGAATAACTGTCATTCCGGGGCGAGCGTGAGCTGCGAACTACGATGTGCAATTGCACATCGTAGAATCCCGCGCCACAACTTCCAGATTCCGGTTTCAGCCCTCCGGGCTGCCCCGGAATGACGCGTCGCCCTACACGTGATCGTAATCCACCACGACCCTGTCGGTCACGGGCCGCGCCTGGCAGGTGAGAATAAAGCCCTTCTCGAGTTCCCAGGGTTCCAGCGAATAGTTGACCTCCATTCTCGCCTCGCCCTCGACGAGCTTGGCACGGCAGGTCGAGCACATGCCGCCCTTGCAGGCAAACGGCAGGTCGACGCCGGCGCGCAAGGCGGCATCGAGAATGGCTTCGCCTTCGGCGACCGGCACCTCGCGGCGCTTGCCGTCGATGATCAGCGCGGCAACAGCTTTCGGCGGCGCGCTCGCCGGTATGATGGCTTTCGGCCGCGGCTTGCCGCCGAATTCAGAGACGAAACGCTCGACATGAATCCGCTCCGCAGCGACGCCGATATCGCGGCAGGTCGCCTCGATATCCTCGCTCATGCCGGCGGGGCCACAAATGAAGACATGGTCGACGCTTGCCGCCGGCACCAGCGAACGCAGCAGTACCTTCACCTTCTCGCCGTCAAGCCGGCCGTGCAGGATCGGAATGTCCTGCTCCTCGCCAGAGATGACATGAAACACCGAGAGCCGCTGGATGAACTTATCTTTGAGCTCCTCAAGCGCCTCACGAAACAGCATGCCGCCGGTCGACCGATTACCGTAGAACAGGAAGAACCGGCTCAACGGCTCGCGCGCCAACACGCCCTTCACGATCGAAAGAATTGGCGTGATGCCTGAACCCGCGGCGAAACCGACATAGAGGCGCGCTTCGTCAGGCTGCGGCGCGACACCAAAGCGACCGGTCGGCGTCATGACGTCGAGTTCGTCGCCGCATTTGAGTTCATCGGCGGCCCAGTTCGAGAACGCGCCGCCGTCGACCTTTTTTACCGCGATGCGCAATTCACCGTCGTCGGGGCCGGAGCAGATTGAATAAGAGCGGCGCACTTCCTCGCCGTCCATCGTCGTCCGCAAGGTCAGATATTGGCCGGGAGAGAAGCTATAGTCCTTCTCGAATTGCTTCGGGATCGCAAACGTCAGCGATACCGCATCGGAAGTTTCGCGGCGCAGATCGCTCACGGCAAGACGGTGAAATCGTGGGCGTGGGACATCAAAAGTCCTAGACTCTACCCTCCCCGTCATTGCGAGGAGCAAAGCGACGAAGCAATCCACTCTTTCTTCTGGCGGCGAAATGGATTGCTTCGCTTCGCTCGCAATGACGACCAGCGGGTTAGTGACACTTGAAATAGTCGAAGGGCTCGCGGCATTTCTTGCAGCGCCACAACGCCTTGCAGGCGGTCGAGCCGAATTCGGAGAGCACTTCGGTGTCACTCGACCCGCATTGCGGGCACGCCACCTGTTCCACGCCGAACAACGCGCGGCGGGAGCTTGCGGCCTGCGGCGGCGCAATGCCGTATTCGCGAAGCTTGCGGCGGCCATCTTCGCTTATCCAGTCGGTAGTCCAGGCGGGCGAGAGCACGGTGCGCACCTTCGAGTTGCGAAAACCTTCGCGCTCCAGCGCGAGTTCGACTTCCAACGTGATCATGTTCATGGCGGGACAACCGGAATAGGTCGGCGTGATCGTGACCTCGGCGCGCCCGTCGTGGATCGCGACATCGCGCAGCACGCCAAGATCGGCAATGGTCAGAACCGGAATCTCCGGATCGACCACGCTGGCTGCGACCTCCCAGGCACGCTGCCGCAGTGCGACGTCATCAAACATGGCGATTACCATGCGGCCCCCGGAAATGTTCGCTGCATCGATTGCAGTTCGCTGAGCAGATGTCCGAGATGCTCGCTGTGCCGACCGCTGCGGCCGCCCTGCTGCATCCATCCGCTCTTGGGCAGAGCAAGCGTCGCTTCGCTGACGATGTCGGAAACGGTCTTGCGCCATTGCGGACGCAAGGTCTCGGGGTCGATTGCGACGCCAGCATCGATCAATGCGCGCTCGCTGTCGTCGACCTCAAACATTTCGCCGGTAAAGGCCCAGAGATCGTCGATTGCGGTTTGCGCGCGGGCGTGGCTCTCCTCGGTGCCGTCACCGAGCCGCACGATCCACTCCGAGGAATGCCGCAGATGATAGGCGCTTTCCTTCTCGGACTTCGCCGCGATCGCCGAAAGCGTCGCATCCCGCGATGTCGTCATCGCGCGCCAATAAGGATCAGCGAACGCGGCATAGAAAAATTGTCGCACCATGGTGCGGGCAAAATCGCCGTTCGGCTGTTCTGTGAGAAGGAGATTGCGATACTGCCGCACGTCGCGCAAATACGCCAGTTTGTCTTCGTCGTTGCCCTTGCCTTCGACGTTGGCGGCATAAGAATAGAGTTCGCGCGCCTGGCCGAGCAGATCGAGGCCCATATTGGCGAGCGCCATGTCTTCCTCGAGCATCGGCGCGTGGCCGCACCATTCGGAGAGCCGATGCCCCAAAATCAATGCGTCATCGGCCCGGCGCAGCGTGTACAGCACCAGAGGGATTTCGGAGACCTGGATCGATGCCGCCGCCATCACATATGCCCGACTTCTTCGGGCACGTCGTAGAACGTCGGATGGCGGTAGATCTTGGATTCCGCCGGCTCGAACATCATGCCCTTCTCGGCCGGGTCGGACGCGGTAATCGCGCTTGACGGCACCACCCAGATCGAAAGCCCCTCGCCGCGGCGGGTATAGACGTCACGCGCGGCCTGCAGCGCCAGCGTCGCGTCGGCGGCGTGCAGCGAACCGCAGTGCTTGTGCGCGAGCCCATTGCGGCTGCGAATGAAGACTTCCCAGAGCGGCGTGTTCGGCGTGGCCATCGTGACCTCCTCAACTCTTATTCGGCGGCCTGCGCGGCCCGCCGGTATCTGCGCTTTTCGGCATAGGCCGCGGCGGCCTCGCGCACCCAGGCACCCTCTTCATGGGCCTTGCGCCGCGCCGCCATCCGGTCGCGGTTGCACGGGCCATTGCCGGCCAGCACCTGCTTGAATTCGTCCCAATCGATGGCGCTGTATTCCCAGTGTCCTGTCGCTGCGTTCTGCTTCATGCCCGGATCGGGAATCGTAAGCCCGAGATACTGCGCCTGCGGCACGGTCGCATCGACGAATTTTTGACGCAGCTCGTCATTCGAGAAGCGCTTGATCTTCCATTTCGTCGAGGTGTCGCTGTGCTGGCTCGCAACATCCGGCGGTCCGAACATCATCAGCACCGGCCACCACCAGCGGTTCAGCGCGTCCTGCGCCATCGCCTTCTGCTCTTCCGAGCCGCGCGACAGCGTCACCATGATCTCGTAACCCTGGCGCTGATGGAAGGATTCTTCCTTGCACACCCGGATCATCGCGCGCGCATAGGGACCGTAGGAGCAGCGGCACAGCGGGATCTGGTTCATGATCGCCGCGCCGTCGACCAGCCAGCCGATCACGCCGATATCCGCCCAGGTCAGGGTCGGGTAGTTGAAGATCGACGAATATTTTGCCTTGCCGGCGAGCATCTGGTCCACCAGCTCCTCGCGGGAGGCGCCAAGGGTTTCGGCGGCGGCGTAGAGATAAAGCCCGTGGCCGCATTCGTCCTGCACTTTGGCAAGGAGAGCCGCTTTGCGACGCAATGTCGGCGCGCGGGTGATCCAGTTGCCTTCCGGCAGCATGCCGACGATTTCGGAATGGGCGTGTTGCGAGATCTGCCGTGTCAGCGTCTTGCGATAGGCTGAAGGCATCCAGTCGTTCGGCTCGATCCGCTCCTCGGCATCGATCCGCGCCTGGAATTGCGCCGCGCGCGCGGCATCCTCGATGTTACGGTCCTCGGCTTCCGATGTATTGAGCGCCTGGGTGTACATGCGCCGACCTTTCCGGATTGCTGCGGCCAGATATATAACAAAAATATCAACATGCAATATAATTCTGTAACATGTTAGCCGCCGAAGCGGCGGACCAGTTCCGCGCCGGCGGGCGGCAAAGGGCCGCTTTCGTTCAAGCCGTTACGGTCGAGCCATTGCTCGGAGGGTGCCAACAGGCCGCGATAGATCTCCCCGCACAACTCACGGGCCGCCCTGCCCGGCCAATCCGCGGGCAGCAGCACCGCCGGCAGCAGCGGGTCGCGGAGCACCACGCGGCGGTAATAATGGATCAGCAGGATCCGCGCCGTGAAGGCCTCGAGGTCCGACAACCGCGCGCGCCGGCCGATCCAGCCGCGCAAAGGCTCGAAGGTCTTCATGAATTTCAGATAGGCGTCGGCGGTGCGATCGAGCGGCCAGCTCTCGCTGAGCAAACGTCTGCCGCTGTCGTCCTCGGCGGAGACTTCGAGCCGGATCGCGGATGCCGCTTCCTCAGGGATCGGAACCCCCGATGGCGCGACCCACACGCCCGGCAGAGGGCTGCCAAATCCGGCATTCCTGAGCGCCTCGCGGGACGCATCGCGATCCTCAGCCCTGCCGATCAGCAGCAGTTCAAACCGTCCGGTCCAGTCGGAGGCCTGCGAATCGTAGATGTGTTTGGTGGCGGCATCGAAGGTCTGCCGGCCCTTCTTCACCAGGCGGTAAAAACTGTTGCGGCCGACCTTCTCGCGTTCGAGCCAGCCGTCGGCGGCAAGGCGCGACATCGCGGTACGCACCACGCCGCTGTCGATATCGAGCGCTCGAAAAAATTCCAGGAGCGTGCCGAGCCAGACCGAACCGCCGCGCGGCACGATCGCGTCCCCAAACACGGTAATGACGATGGAGCCGGTGCGCGAGGGTTCGCGCTTGAGCTGGTGGATGATGCGGGCGAGAGGCTGCGACATTGCCAACGCATAGCGCGTTTTGTCGATTTGCGACAACGTTGGCTTGATTCTCGTGGAGAATCCCCCTCACCCGGATTGCTGCGGACGATGCTTTGCATCGCCGCGAGCAATCCGACCTCTCACTACAGGCGGGGCGAGGTGAGCAAACTTACCGCGCCGGATCGGGATACACGATGCTGCGCCAGCCGCTGCGATCGAACGGCTTCCACTTGCCTTCCGCTTGGGCAAGACGATCGGCCACGGCATAGACGACGGCCGGGTGATGGCCCATGCCGCAATGGCTGCTTTCGACCTCGATGCTCTCCGACGTGGCCGAGGTCTTTTCCTTGCAGCCTTGCCACGCGCAGATGCCGTCGGTGCGGCTGAAGATCGCGGTGGTCGGCACCGGCGGCGTTTCCGAGAGCGACCCGCCAAATCGCGTGTCTTCTTCGTCGGCGCGGCGGCCGCTCGCCATCTCATAGACGCGCCAGGCGTTGGTCGCCTTCGGATGGCTTGCGAACGGACTGCCAAGCGTGATCACCGAGCGCACGCGGTCGGGCATCATCTTTGCGAGCTGTCGCGCATAGAGACCGCCGAGGCTCCAACCGACCAGGCTGATCCTGCGTCCATGGGTGTCGCTGAGTTCGTGGACCAGATCGACCATCGCATGCTGCACGCCATGGCGCAGGCCGAGATTGCGGCCTTGCCGCCAGCCGCTGACCGCATAACCGCGGTTCTCCAGGAAGCCACGCAGCGGCCGCGTCGACATGTCGGATGCGACGAGCCCAGGAAGCACCAACACCGGATGCCCATCGCCCCGCGGCGCCAGACTGAGCAGCGGCAAGGCGCCGAGGAACGCGCCAAACTCATGGATCGCCCGACCCTCCAGAAACATCAGGGTTCTCGATGGCGGGCGCAGCGTCTGGGCGGAGGCGGACATCCTATTTCCTCTTCAAAGCCGGCTCGCAATGCCAGCCGACAAATCGATTTCGGGAAACGCGGCTTCTCACTCAATCGTTCCGCAGTGCAACAATCCCTCAATAGGTATGGCACTGATTCCATCATTCAAGCGGCTGCTCCCGAATGGGACAATAGCTGGCACGACTTAAAACGAGCCCAGTGATCTAAAAGTCACAACCAGCGCAGCAGGAATTCACAGCTGTAGAGGCCAAGTCCTGCCAGTCCGCCGATCAGCGATCCGTTGAAGCGGATGTATTGCAGGTCGCGACCGATGTTGATTTCGATCAGTGAAATCAATTGTCCCATATCCCAGGACTTGACCTGATCGGCGATGAAGGTGGAGACGCCGCTCTTCTGGTCGGCGACAAAACTTCGCAGCACGGCGACAAAACCCTCGTTGATCTCGGTGCGCAATTCGGAATCGCCCGCGAGCGCGTCGCCCGCCTTCACGAACATTCCACCAAGATGCTGCTGCAGCACCTGGCTCTCGCCGCTCGCGCTGCGCTCGATGAAGGAGCGCGCGTTCGACCACATGGTTTTCGCAAGCTCTCCGAGTTCCGGACGCGCCAGCAGATCGCGCTTCAATCCGTCGATGCGTTCGGCATAGGTCTTGTCGCTGGAAAGCCGGTCGACGAACGACAGCACCATGCGGTCGAACTCGCCGCGGAACGGATGATTGGGATCGCCTCTCACCTCTTCGAAGAAGGCCGTTGCGGAGGCGACAATCTTGTTCACCAGAAACTTGTCGGCGCGGTAGAGTTTCAACAGCGTCGGCAGTTCGGCACGGACCTTCTCGCGGATCATGGCCATTGTTTCGGCTTGCGTCAGCGTCTCGTGCACGGCGCGCAAGATGTCGTCGAGCAGGCCCTGATGCCTCCCCTCGGTCACGAAAGCGCGCAGCGTTCCGGCGGCGAGCGGCGCAAGGTCGATTCCCTGCAATTGGGTGGTGATGCGGCGGCTGATGAAGCTCATCAGGCCCGAGGTTTCCGTCGCCGTCACCGCCTCGGGCAGAAGCCTCAGCGCGAAGCGGGCGAGATCGGCGCTACGCTTGCGGTCGCGCAGCCAGTCGGCGATGAAGGTGCCGAAGTCGATCTGGCGCAGCTTGGCTTCGACCGGCGCGGGCTCGAGAAAGTGCACCTCGATGAATTCGCCGAGCTTGTCGGCAATCCGGTGCTGGTTGCTCTGGATGATCGCGGTGTGCGGGATCGGCAATCCGAGCGGCCGCTTGAACAGCGCCACAACGGCATACCAGTCGGCGAGGCCGCCGATGGTGGCCGCCTCCGCAAAGGCGGCGACGAAGCCGAAGGCGGGGTGCACGGGCAACAAAAGCTTCGCCGTCACAAACAGCGACAGCGTGCCAGCGAGCACCAGCGTCGCCAACGCCTTGACCCGCCGCAATTCGGCCGCCCGCGCGGCATCGCCGGGCGCGTCGAACGGGAATGTGGCGGGAAGGCTCATGGTGGCTTTCGCACATTTGATGCGGTTCAATCGTAGCGCGAGATATTAGCGCCGTCATTCCGGGGCGATGCGCAGCATCGAACCCGGAATCTCGAGATTCCGGATCGCCGCTTCGCGCCGTCCGGAATGACATTGAATACTCGGCCTCACGCCAACGCGCCTCCTCACCGTGAGGGTCTGCGCTGATCTATGCGGATGCGCGTCAAAAAGAAGGCCCGCCTAAGCGGGCCTTTGAATTAACGCAACTGGTACTGAAGCAATCAGGCGGTCTTGGTGTAGACCTTGGCGAAGTTGTCCTGGGCGCTCTTCGCGCCATCGGCGACGAGCTTGCCGAGATATTCGCTCGAGGCCTTGGCCCGTGACACGAACACCTCGCCGCGCGAACGCAGCAGGTCGGACTGGATCTGCACCGCTTCGTTCAGCGACTTGGCGGACGCGAGCTTGTCGATGCCGGCGAAGAAAGCCTCGGCATCCTGGTAGAGCGCCTGCTGGATATTGCGGCTGATCTTGGCAACTTCGCTCACTGAACCCGCAACCGCGGACTCGATGGCATCGGTGGCCTTTTCAGAACCCGCGTAAAGGTCGGCAGCACGTTCCTTGGCGGTCTCGGTCTGCTTCTTCACGAACTCACGGGCGGCTTCCGGAACTTCCATATTCTGGAGCTTGGTGAACGCCTCGGTGACGGGCGCGAAGGCTTCTTTGACGCTGTTCAACATCGGATTGTCGGTGGTCATTGGGGTCTCTCCATCCTCAGGTTTGAGCTATGGGCTCACCCCGTCCGGTCTTGGCCCGGGGCACCACTTATATGGCATGGTTAATGGTGCGATGCAACATTGATGTTGCATCGCGATATCACAATTTAGTGATATGAGGGAATATTGGGCGATTTGCCCGTGGAACCGGCGGATAGCCGGCCCTCAGGAGGGCCCGACCGCTCCTGGAAGCCCGTAGGCGTCCATCTGTGCCTGAACCTGCGCCACGTTATGCCCCAGCACGACAATGTCGTGCTTCTTGCCGTCGACGTCCCGAACATGGTCGCGCAGCAGCGCCTCGGCCTTAAAGCCGAGGCTTTCGAACAGCGCGATCGCTGCCTGCTGGTCGACGGTCATCTGCACCGACAGCTTTTCCAGGCCCGCGCCGAGCGCCAGAGCAAACGTCTCCTGCGACAGCGCCCGGCCAACGCCCTTCCCGCGGACATCCAGGGACACCACCATCCGCAGCTCTCCGACGTGGGGCGACCAGGAATGGGGATCGCGCACCAGCGTGCCGCAGCCGACCACGACACCCTGCCTCACGGCGAGCAGGCTCGTGATATCGCCACGCTCGATCTCGTTGATCCAGGCCGACAGCACCTTCGGCTGGCTGATGTTGCGCGGCAGGAACAACAGATCATGGGTGGGCAGCTTCTGCGCGAAGGCGAGGACCGCGGCCTCGTCGGCGCGCGCCATCATGCGGAAGTCGATCTCGCCGGCATCGGTGATCACGCGACGCGGATAGGAACGTGTCTCACTCATGTCGATCTCTCGCATAACCATGAATCGAGCTTGGGCCATAGCCGCCGGATCGCGTTGGCGCCGGCAACCAGGCTGACGTGACCGCCCTTGAGCATCACCTCTTCCTTGTCGGCCGAACCGACCTTCTGGATCAGCGGCCTGGCGGCGTCATAGGGAACGATGTGATCATGCTCGGCGACCGCATGCAGGATCGGCACCTTGATGTTGGAGATATCCGCCTTCCGCCCGCCGACCGACATCGCGTCGTTATAGAGCTTGTTGTCCCACATCAGATCCTTGGTGATGGTGCGGAAATATTCGCCGGCCAAGGGCAGCGTATCGGTCGCCCAGCGGTCGAACATCCGGTAGGACTTCACGAACTCATCGTTCCAGATGTTTTCCCAAAGCTGCACCTGGCTTGCGGCCCGCGACGCCGGCCGCAGCATTTCGAACGATGAAAGGATCATTTCGGGCGGCACGTTGCCGATGCTGTCGACCAGATGATCGACGTCGAAATAGCGGCGGTCGGAAAAATTCTGGAACAGCTTCATCTCGCGGAAATCGACCGGCGTGGTGAAACAGATCAGATTCTTCATCGGCCCGTCCGCGAAGATCGAGCCGTAGAGCAGCGACAGGACGCCACCGAAGCAATAGCCGATCACCGTGATTTCGGTCTCGCCGGAATCGCGCTGCACCTGGCGCACGCAGTCGGGAATGAAGTCGAGGACATAGTCCTCCATCCGCAGGCCCTTCTCCTCCGGCTTCGGCGCGGTCCAGTCAAGCATGTAGACGTCGTAGCCGCGCTTTAGGAGAAATTCGATGAAGCTCTGGCCGGGCACCATGTCGAGGATGTAGCCGCGGTTGGTGGTTGCCATCACGATCAGGATCGGCACGCGGTAGATTTCATCCGCAATCGGCCGGTAGTGATAGAGGTTCATGGTGCCCCGCGCGCTCAAGACGTCTTTGGGAGTCGAGCCGAGCGAGGGACCCGACGTCGAGATGTATTCGACGCCCTTGATGCTGCGTTGGATCGCGCGCTGGACCTCGGACTGAATCCGTTCCGGGATCGACGCCAGGTCGAAGCCCGCCGGACTTAAGGCCGCGCCGGCGTTCATTTTTGCTCCCGGCCCGCCGGCGGCGGACGCCTGGTGCGCGGCGGTCGGGGTGTGGGCGGAACCGCGCTGTTCGGCGCGGCGGAATTGCCATGGGTCTGCAGGAGCGCCTTGATCTCGTTCAGCTGAGCCTCGATCGTCTGCAAACGCTCGGCCATATTGACCATCTGCGCCCGGCTCGGCAGATTCATGGTGAGGAGATACTTTTCCATGAGGTCGCCGAGCTGCTTTTGGGCGCCCGCCGTCGCCCCGCCCACTTGGTTGACGACCTTGCTGAATTGCGGCGAGGCCATGGCCTGATTGGCAAAGGCGTTGAAGCCCTTTTCCATCTCGCCGATCATGGTTTGCCAAAGCGCGACCGGATCGTTGCTCTTGTCTGCCATCGGCGTCCTCCAGCATGATCGCGAAATCGACGCGTGTTGCGTCATTATGCCGGGGCTGTTCGTCCCAACCCCGGTTCTCATTATTCGACACCGTTGCGCCGGGCCGGTCAACCTGACGAAACCGATTTAATCAAGCGAGCCTTCTGCGGCGCGAAAAACCGTGTCATAGAAAAGTCTTCAAAAGCCATCCAAGAGGGAACGCCAAGGTGAGCCCGTCCGCCCATCAGCCGCCGCAGATCGCCCGCGCCAACGGTATCGACCTTTGTTACGAAATCTTCGGCGATCCCGCCGCGGAACCGATGATTTTGATCATGGGGCTCGGCGCCCAGATGATCCATTGGGATGACGATTTTTGCCGACAACTTGCGGCGCGCGGCTTTCGCGTCATCCGCTTCGACAATCGCGACATCGGCAAGTCGAGCAAGCTCTCCGGCGGCAAGCGCCTGAGCGCGATGGAAATGCTCAAGCTGCGCTTCCTGAATATTCCGGTCCAGGCGCCCTACAAATTGCGCGACATGGCCGAGGATACGATCGGACTAATGGACGTGCTCGGCATCAAATCGGCGCATCTCGTCGGCGCCTCGATGGGCGGCATGATCGCCCAGGAAATCGCGATCTCGTTTCCGCAACGCGTGCGCTCGCTCACTTCCATCATGTCAACGACCGGCAACCCGAGAATTCCGCCGCCAACCCGCGAAGCGATGGGCGTCTTGATGGCGCCGCCACCCACCACACGGGAGGAATATTACGAACGCTTCGCCAGGAACTGGAAAATCCTGCGCGCAGGCCACTTCCCGGAGGACGAGACGCGCGACCGCTCTCGCGCCGAACGCACTTTCGAGCGCGGCCTCAACCCCGCCGGCGTCGGACGGCAATTCCGTGCGGTCCTCGCCTCGGGCAGCCGCAAGGGACGGCTGCACTTGGTCAAGGCTCCGACGCTCGTGATCCACGGCACCGCCGATCCCCTCGTTCGCCCCGAGGGCGGCAAGGACACCGCAGCCTCGATCCCCGGCGCGAAGCTCCTGATGATCGAAGGCATGGGCCACGCGCTGCCGATCCCGATGTGGCCGCAGATCATCGACGCCATCGACAAGCACGCCCACGCGGCATCGGCGAAAAGATAGGCCGCGGCTTTAATCAGAAACTCGTCGTCCCTACGAGCGCGGAGACGAGGTGGGAAAACACCTCACCCGCCCGCCCAGACGTCGAGCACGTAGCGGTTCCTGGCACCGAGATCGTCGATCCAGCGCTGACTGGCGTCGGCATCCGCGCCAGTGCGATCGCGGTAGATCGCGACCATCGCCGCCTTCACGTCCGGCTCCATCTTTGCGCCATCGCCGCAGACATAGACGATCGCGCCCTGTTCAATCAGGCTCCAGACACGATCCCTCTCGGCCGTGACCATGTTCTGGACATAGGTCTTCGGCCCCTCGCCGCGCGAAAACGCGGTGTGCAGTTCGGCAATGCCGCTCGCCGCAAAGGCCTTCAGCTCATCGGCATAGAGATAATCCTGATCCGGATGGCGGCAGCCGAAGAACAGCATCGCCGGCCCGAGTGTCGCCCCCTTGGCCTTCAACGCGGCGCGCTGCTGCAGGAAGCCGCGGAACGGCGCGAGCCCCGTGCCGGGACCGATCATGATGATCGGCACCCTGGAATCGTCAGGCAGCCGGAAACCTGCCTTGGTTTCGCGCACGGTGGCATGGATGGTGTCACCGGCGCGGCGGCGCGCCAGATAGTTCGAGCAGACGCCCCTGTAGATGCCACGCCCCGAACTTGCGGGCGCTTCGACCACGCCGATGGTCACGCTGCAGCGCTCAGGATCGACCGAGGGTGACGACGAAATCGAATAGTAGCGTGGCGCCAGCAGCGACAGCATTTCGAGATAGATATGGAACGGCAGTTCGCACGCCGGATATTCCTCCAGCATGTCGAACACCGATTTGCGCCGGTCAAGCACCTCGCTCCGGTACCGTTCGGCGGACGCCTCATCGTCACCGACAAAGACTGCGAGCTTCGGCTTGGTGACCGGACAGCGCGTATGCTCGGACATGATCAGGATCTGCTTGCGGGTCGCGACCTGCTGCAATTCGACGAATTCGGTCAACAGCCGGCCGACCGAAACGGCATCTCCCACCGGCAATTGCGCGCGGCGTCCTTCGGCGACCTGCAGGCGGATCTGATCGACGGGCAGGAAGCCGAAGCGGCGCGCAACTGCGTCCACCAAGGTCGGGTCGTTGCGCGGCACCACGCTGAGGTGATCGCCGACGCGGTAGGTGATGTTGTCGGGCAGCTGGACTTCGATATGCCGCGTCGATCGATCTGACGGATTGGTCCCCGACTTGTTCTGCAATTCGCCGTTGACCAGCACCTTCATCGGTACCGCGCCGCCCTGTGCCACGATGGTGTTGACCGCGGCCTGCGCCACCGGCTCGATCGCATAGAGCGGTTCGTCCTCGGCGGTACGGGTGAAATTCCAATCGATCCCGAATTCCTTGGTCGCGACCTGGGCCGCCGCCGGGAACCACTTCTGGAACTGGCCGTCGAGATCGCTGCGGGCATCGCCCTCACCGCGCTCATAGACGGCGCGCGCACCATGCGCCGTCAATTGCTCGTCGATGAAGCGCGGTACCGATTGATAGGTCGCAGCCCAGTCGCTGTTGCCGCAACCGAACACGGCATAGCGCACCTTGGCGAAGGTATCCTTCGGCAGATCGCTGCCCAGCCATTTGACGAATTGGGTGGCATTGTCGGGCGGCGCGCCGTTATAGGAGGCGCAAATGATCAGGACGCCGCCTTGATCGGGCAACTTTCCGACATAATCGTCGAGCGGACCCAGCGTGGAATTGAAACCATTGACTTCGGCAAGATCGGCCATTCGTGTCGCCAACTCTTCCGCCGTACCGAGATTGGAGCCGTAAAGCACCAGCATCGGCGTGTTGTGCCCCGGGCGAGTTCGCGGCGCCGGCTTCTTGGCCGCAACGACTTCAGTTGCGGCACTGCCTGCAAACGCGCCGCGTTCCTTATCGGTGCGCGGGCGAACCTTGATCTTGAATCCCTCGGGCTTGATCGTCAGCGTTTCCTTCAGATGCATCTGGTAACGGTTGACGTCGATCAGCTTGAAGCGCTGCAGGATCATGCCAATCGCGAGGGCTGCTTCATGCATCGCAAAGCCACGGCCGATGCAAGCGCGCTGACCGTTGCCGAACGGCTTCCAGGCGTTGACGGGACGCGCCGCCTCCGCCTCGCGGGAAAAATTCTCCGGATCGAAAACGTCGGGATTGGGACCCCACACCGAGGGATCGCGATGCAGCGCCAACACCAGCACGGTGATGAAGGTGTTCTTCTTCAGCCGGTATTTGCCGCCGATGGTCTCATCGGCAAGCGGCGAGATGCCGTAGGCCGGTGCCGGCGGCCACAGCCGCAGGGCTTCCTTCAATATTTGCGTGATGTAGGTAAGCTGCGTCACCTGCTGATAGGTCGGTTTTGCCCCGGGATCGGGTCCCAGCACGCGGTCGACCTCTTCGTAGGCCTTTTTGAGCACCTCGGGATGCTTCAACAGCGCGTACAGCGTGCATGACAATAGCCCGCTGGTGGTCTCATGCCCCGCGATCAGGAACGTATTGATCTGATAGCGGATGTTGACGTCGTCGAGCTGTGTCCCGGTGACGCGGTCGACGCCGGTCATCATCGCGGCAAGCATGTCCTTCTTGTCTTCGGAGGCCGCCGCGCTCCTGCGGCGCTCGGCGACGATCTCGTCGACCATCTTGTTCATGAACTCGACGTCGCTCGCAAGATCGCGCCGCCGCTTCTGCATCCACAGATTTTCCAGCGGTAGGCCACGAATCATCATGATGGTTTCGAGCGAGCGCACCAGCGACTCGACGAACGGATGATAGTCGCGCCGATAAAACGAATTGAAACGGTAATCAAACCCGCACAGTCCGATGGTGTCGAGGGTGAGCGCGGTCATGTCGTGAACGACGTCGATCTCCTCGTCGGCGTTCAGCCGCTCCCATTTCTTCACCAGTTGCTCGGCGATATCGACCATGCTCGGGTGATAGGACTGCATCGCGCGATTGCCGAACGGCTGCAGCAGAATGTTGTGCGCCTTGCTCCAGTTCGGCTCGGTCGTATCGGCGGTGAACAACCCGTCGCCGGCGATCGCGCGCACCCGGCGCAACGGCCCGCGCACCGCCTTGTCGAAACGCTTCTCGTCGCTGAGTTCGTTGACGAGGTCGTGGCCGGAGACGACGACAAGCGGCGCGCCCATCATGTCGAGCCAGAAGATCGGCCCCAATTCCCTGGCAAGCCGCGCGAGATTTTGGACCGGGGCGGTGGAATCCAGCGACAGCATATTGCCGACCACGGGCTTGGTCGGCGGATGCGGAATTGGGCTCAATCGGTTGGTCGACGCCATCGTACGGTTATTCCCCTGCCTCAACTGTACCCTACTCCGTCATTGCGAGGAGCTCTTGCGACGAAGCAACACTTGCTGGTGCCGAAAATCTGGATTGCTTCCCTTCGTTCGCAATGACGACGGATTACCCTAGCCAAACCGCTTTCGCCGCCATTCGATCAGCTTGGCGCTGACTTCCTCGGGCTTTTCCTGCTGGGTCCAGTGGCCACTGTCCCGGACTAGGTATTTCTCGAGATCGGGAACGATCTTCTCCATGCCGTCGGCCGCCGATGGCGGCAGCACGGCGTCATTCTCGGCCATGATCATCAATGACGGCACCCGAACGGTGTGGTCGAGACCGACCGCGTTCTGCCAGTTGCGCGTCCAGTTGCGGTACCAGTTGATGCCACCGGTGAAACCTGTCTTGGTGAAGGTGTCGACAAAGACCTTCTTTTCTTCCGGCGACAGGATCGGCGTCCGCGGATCGTGTTTGGCGTCATAGCCGGCGATCATTTGCGGAAACGCCAGATTAAGCCTCGGCGAAGCACCGACGCCCGCGGTCGGCGGCTCCGCCGGTGGCGCTTCCTTGCGCGGTACCGGTTTGCGCATGAAGGCATCAAAGGTCTGTTCGACCCGGCCGTTGAAGATTTTATCCGCTTCGCGCGAGGGGTCTTGAAACTGCACGACATACATGTGCTCGCCGAAGCGCTTGCGCATCAATTCGATCGGATCGGCCGGCGCGCGGTCGGCGTGCGGCGTATTGACACCAACGACGCCGGCGACACGATCGGGATGTCTCAGCGCCATTTGCCACACGACAAATCCGCCCCAATCGTGGCCGACGAAAATCGCCTTGTCGATCTTGAGATCATCGAGCAGCCCGACGAGATCGCCGGTCAGATGTTCGAGATCGTAGGCTTCGACCGGTTCGGGCCGATCGGTCGCGCCATAGCCGCGCTGGTCCGGCGCGATCACCCGGATGCCGGCTTCGCTCAAGGCCTTGATCTGGTGACGCCAGGAGAACGCGATCTCCGGCCAGCCGTGGCAGAGGATGACGGGCGGTTTGTCCGTCTTCGGGCCGGCCTCATAGAAGCCCATCCGAATCCCGTTGGTCTTGGCAAACTGCAGCGGCGGCATGTCTATCATTGCTTTTGTCCCTACTCGGCTGCGCCCTTGACGCTGGCTTCCGGCGGAGCAAAGGCAGCCTCCAATACGGCGAACTCCTCCGGCAGCATGTCGCAGAGAATCTGGACATGGGGAATGATGTTGGCGCCGGCAATGAAGCCGAAATCAAGCTGATCGCGATAGCTCTGCACGGTGATATTGAGCGCAAGCCCGTGGGTCGAGATCGACACCGGGAAGATGTGCAGCAATTCGGCGCCGGCCGCATAGAGCGTCTGGCGCGGGCCGGGAACGTTCGACACTGTGATATTTGCGGCCGGCGGCAATACGTCCGAGAGGCTGGAGCGGCTGTACAGCAGCGCGAGAATCTGGACCAGGATCGGCGCGCCCAACATCGAGACGTTCGACATCTGCGGCATCAAGGCCCGCAACGGATGCGACATCTCCTTGGACTTGGTGGATTGCGCGATGATCGTCTCGAGCCGCGTCTTGGGATCCTCGACATTGGTGGCGATCGAGCAGATCATGCCGAACACCTGGTTGTTGGCGTCGGTGTTACCCTCTTCGCGCAGCGAGATCGGCACCGCCGCAGTCATCGATTTCGCAGGCAGCGCGCCGCGCTCGAGAAGATATCGCCGCACCACGCCGCTCGATACCGCGAGCACCACGTCGTTCAACTTGCCGCCGGCCGCCTTGGCGACGGCCTTCGCACGGCTGAGCGGGATCGACACGCCGGCAAAGCTGCGCTCCGACGAGATCGACTTGTTCAGGATCGTCGGCGGCGACATCATGCTGGCGATGCTGTCGCGCGATTTCGGATCGGTGACCTTTCCGACCACCTCGGAGACGCTCTTGAGCATGGTCGGAACGCTGCCGGCGAATTTCACCGCATTCTCGATCTGGAACATCGCGTTGTCGAACAGGATCGATCCGAGATCGCTCTTTCCGGACCGCGGCAATTCGATGCCCTTCGCTGCGGCGGATGCATCGAACGGCTGACGCCAAAGCTGCTGATAGGAATCAAGAAGATTGGCGGCGATGTCGCGCGGCTCCTGCCCGACCTTGGCGCGCGCCGCAGGCGGATCAATCTTGCGGGGAATCGGCGTCACGTCGTAGATCATGTTGGTAAGTGCTGCGCCCGCGCCGCCGTCGACGCAGGCGTGGTGCATCTTGGAATAAAGCCCGATCTCGTTGTCCTTCATGCCTTCGAAGACATAGAATTCCCAGAGCGGACGGGCTCGATTGAGAAGCTTGGCATGCATCCAGCCGACGATACGCTCGAGCGTGGCGCGGTCGTGGGGCGCCGGAAGACTGCCGCGGAAGATGTGGCGATCGATGTCGAACTGGTCGTCCTCGACCCAGGACGGATGATCGATATCGAGCGGCGCCTTTTCCAGACGCGCTTTGAGGATCGGCGCGACGTGAAGCCGCGAGGCGATCATCGCCTTGAAGTCTTCGAAGAAGTCGCCCTTGTAGTCGTCGGGCAGGCGGAAGATGGCCATGCTTCCGACATGCATCGGCATTTCCGGCGTTTCCAGATACAGAAACGACGCATCCATTGAGGACAGCTTCCTGGCGTCACTCATGTGCTCCTCCCGCGAACGGTCATGCGGCACCTTTTCGGTGCTTTTTTCGGGCGTTCAGATCGCCCTTGTTCGGGACGTTGATCAGGATTGTGCCTGTTCCGGAGGCGCATATGCAATGGCAAACGGCCCCGATCGGTCAAATTGGCTGAATTGACCCTCGGCCTGGGCCAGCCGGTCGGCAACCGCCCACAACGCAGCCGGATTAACGCCGAGCCCGACATGACTGGCGAGGTATACCTCGACGTTTTCGGCGGTATCGGAGGGTCGCAACAAACAGGTCTGCCAGTTAACCACGCCGTCGGCACGCGAGTAGATCGACGTGGTTGGAACCGGCAGATCGCCCGCCAGTGCCTCGCGAAGCTCGGGATTGTCGCTGACCGCTTCGCCCGACAGCGCTTCATAGAGCCGCGTGGCGTTGGTCGCTCTGACGTCGTTGGCGAACGGACTGCCCAATGTGACCACGTAGCGCACCATGTGTGGCGCGTGCAGCGCCAGGTCGCGCGCATAGACGCCGCCAAGGCTCCATCCGACGATACTCACCTTGCGGCCGGTGCCTTGGTGAATCTCGGCGAGCCGATCGCGCAACGCCGCGCGCATGCGCGAAAGTCCACCGACGTTGCGGCCCATCCGCCAGGCGTGGGCATCGTATCCGAGTTCCATCAGGTATCGGCGCATCGGCGCCATCGACAGATCGCTGGCAAGAAACCCCGGCAATGCCAGCACCGGATGACCGTCGCCCTTCGGCGCGCGCATCAGAAATGGCGACATCATCAGGCTGGCGTTGAACTCGAATATCCCTCGCACCTCGGCCAATAACAGACCAAGACCTGGCGGACGAAGCCGCCCCGCCTCAGGCGGTCCGCGTCCGTCAGCGGGCTGCGTCATTTCTTGTCGGGCGAACGCGTACCACCAAGGCCTGTCATGGCGGCAAACATATCGCCAAATCGCTCGGCGATCTTCGGATCGAATGAGAGCCAGCTTTGCATCAGCGCTTCCGGCGATACCTTCTGGATATTGTCCATCATCTGGCTCTGGAGCTTGTCCATGACCGCCGTCTGCATCGGCTGCACGTCCGGAAGCCCGAAAAACTGCCGCGCCTCGAGCGGCGTGCAATCTATTTCAACGTTAACCTTCATGTGCACTCCTGATTGCTGACAGCGTGGGGCAGTATCACCGCGAGAGGCCTTCCTGCGCAAGCGGCGTGAGTGGCCGGACGGCCCCTAACGCCTTGAATCAGCACGTATGGTCAACCAAAGCGCTCCGCGGCAAACGGCCTCGGATCCGCATAGGGCGTCTCGCCGGTCATCATCTCGGCCAGCAGGCGACCGGTCGCCGGACCCAGCGTCAGCCCGTGGTGCTGGTGCCCGAAATCGAACCACAGGCCGGCGTGGCGAGACGCCCTGCCGATGACCGGTAGCATATCGGGCAGACAGGGCCGCGCGCCCTTCCAGGGTTTCGCATCGATGGCCTCGCCCAACGGGAACAAGGCGCGCGCCCGCGGCAGCGCCTGCTCAATCTGAACCGGCGTGGCAGGCGCGTCGCGGCGGGCAAACTCGACGCCGGTGGTGAGCCGAATGCCACGGTTCATCGGCGCCAGCACGAAGCCGAGATCGAAATCGAGGACGGGCTGAGTGAGCACGGCGTTGCCGCGCGCAGCCAGATGCAAATGGTAGCCACGTTTGATGCCAAGCGGAATGGAATATCCAAGCGGACGGAACACCAGATCGGACCACGGTCCGAGCGCCACCACCACCTCACGCGCTGCCGCCCCGTTCACGCGCCATCCACCGGCGTCCTGTTCGAGCGTTCGCGCGTCCGCCACAAGAAAGCGACCGCCCTTGCGCCTGAACAGCGCCGCATAGGCCTTGGCCAACGCGCCGGGATCGGGAATGAAACCCGGTGTCGGCAAATAGATCGCGCCGGAGAACTCTCCCGTCAGGTTGGGCTCGCGCACGGCGATCGCCTTGGCATCGAGGACTTCACCGGGGATGCCATATTGCCGGGCGCGCTCGACATCGCGCACCGCGCTGGCGAGGCTTGTCTCGGAGCGAAACAGCTTGAGCCAGCCGGTTCGTCGCAACAGCTCTGGAACCCCGGCCTCCGCGATCAACGCCTCATGTTCCCGGAGGCTGCGCTGGATCAACGGCAATTCGGCCATCGCACTGTGCTGCGCGCGCTCCGGCGAGGAGGCCAGGAAATAGCGCAATAGCCACGGCAGCGAGTAAGGCAGATCGGAAAGGCGGTAGCGCGCCTGCGGCGAGCGGTTCAACGCGTATTGAAGGATATCGGTCAAATCACGGGGGAACATGTAGGGAAAAACCGAAGCACACTCGATCAAGCCGGCATTTCCAAAACTGGTCTCTTCACCGGCGAGTTCGTGCCTGTCGACCAGGACGACGTCCCGCCCCCGCTGCTGCAGGTGCAAGGCCGCGCCGACGCCGACCATGCCTGCGCCCAGTACAAGAACATCGGCCTTCAGTTCCGCCATCCGGCACTCCCGTTGAACATCATGAGCTTGCGCTGCTGCCTCCGTTGAAGTTAGGTAACGCGGCAACGTCACGCAAACCGTGTTTTCGGAGGGGAAATCACGCTTGCGCAGCGGCCAAACTCTGGCAACATAGATCAATTGTCGATATCGCAGACCCCAACACTACACCACCGCGGAGAGCGTCAACAAATGCCGATACGTCACATCATCCTTGCAGCGGCCACCCTTTCGATCGCCGCTTTTGCCGTGACGCCGGCTTCAAGCCAGTCCCTGCGCTACGCCAACCAGGGCGAGCTCAAATCGCTCGATCCCTACACGCTCAAGGAAACCACGACGATCGCCCATCATGCGCATGTCTATGAGGGCCTGGTCACCCGCGATAAGGATCTGAAGATCGCCCCGGCGCTCGCCGAAAGCTGGGAAAACCCCGAGCCGACCCGCTGGCGCTTCCATCTGCGCAAGGGAGTCAAATTCCACAACGGAGACCCCTTCACCGCCGACGACGTGATTTTTTCCGCCGACCGCGTCCGCTCCAAGGGCTCCAACTTCCTGACCAACGTTCCGGCCGACGCCAAGTTCGTCAAGGTCGATGACTACACGGTCGATGTGAAGCTCGACTCGCCCAATCCCATCCTGATGTCGCAATGGGACGGCTGGTTCATCATGGACAAGAAATGGTGCGAAGAAAACAATTCGGTCGCGCCGACACCGGCTTCGGCGACCACGCCGAGCTACGCGTCGCTGCACGAAAACGGCACCGGTCCCTTCGTGATCGAAAGTCATCAGCCCGGCGTGAAGACCGTGTTCAAGGTCAATCCGAACTGGTGGGGAAAGCCCGAGCATAATCTCAAGGAGATCGTCTTCACGCCGATCGGATCGGCCGCGACGCGGGTCGCGGCTCTGCTGTCGGGCGAAGTCGACGTGATCGAGCCGGTTCCGACCCAGGATATTCAAAGGGTCAATGCCGGTGGCAACGCCACGGTCATGACCGGACCTGAAATTCGCACCATCTTCCTTGGCATGGACCAGACCCGCGACGAACTTCTGTATTCCAGCGTCAAGGGCAAGAACCCGTTCAAGGATATCCGCGTCCGCGAAGCCTTCTACAAGGCGATCGACGTCGAGCTGATCAAGAATCGCGTGATGCGCGGCCTCTCGACGCCCTCGGCGTTGATGGTTGCACCGCAACTCTTCGTTCTCTCGAAAGACTTCACCCGGCCAAAACCCGATCCCGACGGCGCCAAGAAACTCATGACGGAAGCGGGCTATCCGGACGGTTTCGAAGTCACGATGGATTGCCCCAACGATCGCTACGTCAACGACGCCGATATCTGCCAGGCGGTGGTCGGCATGCTCGCGCGCATCGGAGTCAAGGTGAACCTGCTCGCGCAACCCAAAGCGCAGTATTTTGGCAAGGTGCTCAAGCCCGGCGGCTACCAGACCTCGTTTTACCTCTTGGGCTGGACGCCGGCCTCAATGGATTCCCACAATGTGCTGTACGACATACTGGGCTGCCGCGACGATCCGAAGAACCCCACCCGCGGCGAAGCCAATCTCGGCGGCTATTGCAACAAGGAACTGGATGCGCTCACCGACAAGGTTCTGGTCGAAACCGATGTCGCCAAGCGTGACCAGATGATCAAGCAAGCCTTCGACATCGGAATCAAGGACTACGGCTATATCCCGCTGCACCAGCAGGCGCTGGCATGGGGCGTTTCGAAAAAAGTGAAATTGACCCAGCGCGCCGACAACCAGGTCCTGCTGTACTGGGCAACGAAACAGGGCGAGTAGCTATTGCCGACATGAGGTCCCGGGAGCATCGGCTTCCGGGACTTGTCGTTTTAGACAAGAACTTGTCGTTTTAGACATGATAATGGCGCACACCGCCTCCAAGTAGAAGTGAAAGGAACAGATGCTCGCTTTCACTCTCCGCCGGGCAATCCAGGCCATCGGCGTCATGATCGCCGTCGGGATCATTTCGTTCTCGATGTTCCGCTTTGCGGGCGATCCGGTCAACCAGATCGTTTCCATCGACACCTCGGCGGCCGAGCGCGCCGAGATCAGAAAATCGCTCGGTTTGGACGATCCCGTGCCGGTCCAGTTCGCCCGCTATTTCATCAACGCGGCGCAGTTCAAGTTCGGCGTCTCCTACCAGTTCCGCCTGCCGGTGGCGGACCTGCTGAAGGAACGGATGCCGGCAACGCTGGAGCTCGCCACCTGCGCCACGATTCTTGCGCTGGTCTTCGGCATCCTGATGGGGGTCTATTCGGCGCTGAACCGCGACACGCTTCTTGCGAAGATATTCCAGGCGGTCTCGCTGATCGGAATTTCACTCCCGACCTTTCTGATCGGCATTCTCCTGATCTACATGTTCTCGGTGACGTTGGGCTGGTTGCCCTCATTCGGCCGCGGCGAAGTCGTGCGGATCGGCTGGTGGACGACGGGCCTGCTCACAGTCTCCGGCCTGAAGGCCCTGATCATGCCCTCGATCACACTGGGCCTGTTCCAGATGACGCTGATCATGCGGCTGGTGCGGGCCGAGATGCTCGAGGTCTTGCGCACCGACTACATCCGGTTTGCGCGGGCGCGCGGACTTTCCACCCGTGCCATTCACTTCGGCCACGCGCTCAAGAACACGCTGGTCCCCGTCATCACGGTTGCCGGGTTGCAATTTGGCTCGGTTATTGCATTTGCAATCATCACGGAAACGGTTTTCCAGTGGCCCGGCATGGGGCTTCTGTTCGTGCAGGCTGTTCAAAATGTCGATATTCCGATCATGGCGGCTTATTTGCTGATGGTGTCCCTGATCTTCGTCACCATCAATCTTGTGGTGGACATTCTCTACACGGTGGTCGATCCGCGCCTGCGCTCGACCGTCGGCCGCCCGGCTTGAAGCGAGACTTACATGTCCGACGCCGCCCTCCCGCACAAGGCCAATTCGAGCGCATCGCCGGCCGATGCGCATTCGCCCGGCCTTGTTCGACGTGCGTTCGAAAGCGACGTGTTCTACTCCTTCCGCCGCTCCCGGCTCGCCATGGCGGCAGCCGCGGTAACCCTGCTCTTCTTTCTGCTCGCGATTGCAGCGCCAATTCTTGCCGCGCAGAATCCGTTCGATCCGGCGCAACTCCAGCTCATCAATTCGCGGATCGCTCCGCTTTGGACAGCGGACGGCCAGAGCCCGTTCCTGCTTGGCACCGACGAACAGGGCCGCGACGTCTTTTCGGCGATCCTCTATGGTTTGCGCATCTCACTGACCGTGGGCATTCTCGGCGTTTTGTTCTCCGGCGCGCTTGGCATCACCCTCGGGCTGATTGCCGGCTATTTCGGCGGGGCCGTCGATGGTCTGATCATGCGCATCGCCGATGTGCAACTCACTTTTCCCGCGATCCTGATCGCATTGCTCATCAACGGCGTCGCCAAATCTCTGTTCGGCAATCGCCTGGACGCCATGAGCACGCTTGCCGTGCTGGTGTTTGCGATCGGCCTGAGCTTTTGGGTGCAATATGCGCGCACGGTGCGCGGCTCGGTCTTGGTGGAAAAGAACAAGGATTACGTCGCCGCGGCACAGTTGATCGGCCTGCCCGCGCCCGTGATCATGTTTCGGCACGTATTGCCGAACACGATGGGACCGATTTTGGTCATCGCGACCATCAATCTGGCGCTCGCGATCATCACCGAGGCGACCTTGTCGTTTCTGGGCGCTGGCATGCCTGACACGATGCCGTCGCTCGGGACATTGATCCGGATCGGAAATAACTATCTGTTTGCCGGCGAGTGGTGGATCGTGGCCTTTCCCGGATTGGCGCTCGCGGCACTGATCCTTTCCATCAACCTGCTCGGCGACTGGCTACGCGACGCGCTCAATCCGAAACTCCGATGAGAAGCCCTGCCGGAAATCGGATATCATGACCGAACCTGTTCTTTCAGTGCGCAATCTGCGGGTCGAATTCGCCACTCGCCACAGCGTGCTGCGCGCCATCGACGGCATTTCCTTCGATATCGCCAAGGGCGAGGTGCTCGGCGTGGTCGGCGAATCCGGCGCCGGCAAATCCGTGACGGGGCTTGCCGCGATCGGCCTGATCGATCCTCCCGGCCGCATTGCCGGTGGCGAGATTTATCTGTCGGGCCTTCGGATCGACAATCTGCCGGCGGAAGACATGCGCCGGATCCGCGGAAAGCGGATAGGGATGATCTTTCAGGACCCGCTCACCAGCCTCAACCCGCTCTATCGAATTGGCGATCAGCTGACCGAGACGATCCGAACCCACGCCAACATGTCGGAGCAAGCCGCACGCAAGCGGGCCATCGATCTCCTCGCCGAGGTCGGAATCCCCGCCCCCGACAAACGCATCGACGCCTATCCGCACGAATTCTCCGGCGGCATGCGCCAGCGGGTCGTGATTGCGCTCGCGATTTGCGCCGAACCGGAACTGATCATCGCCGACGAACCCACCACCGCGCTTGACGTGTCGGTACAGGCGCAGATCATCTCGTTGATCAAGCGGCTCGGGCGTGATCACGGCACCGCCGTGATGCTCGTGACCCACGACATGGGCGTGATCGCCGAGACCTCGGACCGCGTCGCCGTGATGTATTCCGGCCGTATTGCCGAAATCGGTCCCGTGCGGGACGTCGTGCAGAACCCGCTGCATCCCTATGCCAGGGGCCTGATGGGTGCGATCCCGACGCTTGCAAGCGACGCGGCGCGGCTTGTTCAAATTCCAGGCTCGATGCCGCGGCTTTCGGCAATCCCGCCGGGCTGCTCCTTCAATCCGCGCTGCGCGTTTGCCTTCGATCGCTGCCGCATCGAGCGGCCGGAACCGATTGCGCAAGCCACGCAGGCCGTGGCCTGCCATCTCTACGACGCCGCTGCAAAGGACACCGCGGCATGACATCGAAGTCCCTTGTCGAGGTGAAAGATCTGCGCCGCGTCTTCGACGTTTCGAAGCCGTGGCTCAACCGCGTGCTCGAAGGCGGGCATCTCGAATTTCTTAAAGCGGTCGACGGCATCACCTTCGACATCACCAAGGGCGAGACCTTTGCGCTCGTCGGCGAATCCGGTTCGGGAAAGACCACCGTCGCGCGGATGGTCGTGGGGCTGTTGCCGCCGACGTCGGGCGAAGTCGTCATCGACGGAATTTCGATGACGGATCCCCGCCAGTTGCAGGCGCGCCAGCAACTGCGCCGTCGCATCCAGATGATTTTTCAGGACCCCTATGCGAGCCTCAATCCGCGGCTTCGGGTCGACGCCATCATCGCCGAGCCCATCCGCGCTTTCGATCTGGTCAAGGGCGAGAAGGATATCAGCTCGCGCGTCGGCGAATTGCTCGGCCTGGTCGGCCTTCATGCCGATGACGGCTGGAAATATCCGCACGAATTCTCCGGCGGACAGCGGCAACGTATCGCGATCGCCCGTGCATTGGCCTCGGAGGCCGAATTCATCGTCTGCGACGAGCCGACGTCCGCGCTCGATGTCTCGGTGCAGGCGCAGATCCTCAATCTGATGCGCGACCTGCAGGACAAGTTCGGTCTCACCTACCTCTTCATCAGCCACAACCTCGCCGTGGTCCGGCACATGGCCAATCGGATCGGCGTGATGTATCTCGGCCACATCGTCGAGATCGCGGAAGGCCGCGAGCTTTTCGCCCGTCCGCGAATGCCCTACACCAGAATGCTCTTGGGCGCCGTGCCGGATCTTGCGATGTCCGGCCGTCAGCGGATCCCCGTCAAGGGCGAAATTCCCAATCCGATTGACCCGCCGCCCGGTTGCGCCTTCAACCCGCGCTGCCCGCTGGTTTTCGACCTTTGCCGCCGCGAGACGCCCGCGCTGATCGACGGCGTCGCCTGCCATGCCGTTAACAGTCCCGCCGAGGCCGCCGTATCAGTATGATCACAAGGATGGGAGCCGGTTGGCAGAGCCTCCTGCCTGTGGTCAAGTGCGCCGCCATAAAGCCTTTGAACGTTGGATACCCATGAGCCACATCA
Organism: uncultured Alphaproteobacteria bacterium; assembly: GCA_963741185.1. Classification (GTDB taxonomy): domain Bacteria; phylum Pseudomonadota; class Alphaproteobacteria; order Rhizobiales; family Xanthobacteraceae; genus Bradyrhizobium. The sequence goes on from CAVUHE010000031.1 coordinate 384,734, forward strand.
ATCCCGATCCCTTCACCACGCGGCCCGAGATCGAGGGCATGTTCGGGGTGGTTACATCCACCCATTGGATCGCTACCGCGGTCGGGATGGGCATCCTGGAAAGGGGCGGCAATGCGTTCGACGCCGGCGTCGCCACGGCGTTTACACTGCAGGTGGTGGAGCCGCACCTGAACGGCCCCGGCGGCGACGTCCCGATCATCGTCCACGACACCAGGCGTGGAAAGACCGAAGTCATTTGCGGCCAGGGTCCGGCACCCGCAGGCGCGACCATCGCGCATTACAAAAGCGAAGGCCTGGAGATGGTGCCCGGCACCGGATTGTTGGCGGCCTGCGTTCCCGGCACGTTCGAATCCTGGATGCTGCTCTTGCGCGACTACGGCACGATGCGGCTCCGCGACGTCCTCGAACCGGCCATTGCGTATGCCCGCGACGGATATCCCCTGCTGGAGCGCGCCTCGGCGACCATCCGCACCGTCGAACAATTGTTCCGCAAGCACTGGACCACATCGGCCGCGGTCTACCTGCCCAACAACGAAGTGCCGAAGCCCGGCGTGATTTTCACCAACAAACGGTTGGCCGAAACCTATACTCGCATTCTGACGGAAGCCGAGAGTGCAGGCGGCGACCGCGTCGCGCAGATCGAGGCGGCGCGAAGAGCGTGGTCGAGGGGTTTTGTGGCGGAGGCGATCGACAAATTTTGCCGCACGCAGGACGTGATGGACGTCTCGGGATCGCCGCATCGCGGCGTGCTTCGCGCCGACGACATGGCGCGCTGGCAGCCGACGGTCGAAGCGCCCTTGACCTACGACTACGGCCGCTACACCGTCTGCAAGGCCGGCGTCTGGAGCCAGGGCCCGGTGATGCTGCAGCAGCTTGCGCTCCTGAAGGGCTTTGAGCTCGACGGGCTCGACCCCGCCGGCCCCGAATTCATTCATTTGCAGATCGAATGCGCCAAGCTCGCCTATGCCGACCGGGAGAAGTTTTACGGCGACCCGAAATTCACGGAAATCCCGATCACCACCCTGTTGTCGGACGCCTATAACGACGAACGCCGCAAGCTGATCTCGGACAAGGCCTCGCTCGATTTCGTTCCCGGCTCGGTCGAGGGGTTTGGCGCGGTCGTAAAACTGCGCCGTCAGGAGGGAAGCCGCGAGGCGGTCGGCGCCATGGGCGCCGGCGAACCTACGGTCGGCCGTTTCGGCGAGGTCCGCGGCGATACCGTGCATTTCGACATCATCGATCAAGCCGGCAACATGATTTCGGCGACGCCGTCCGGCGGCTGGTTGCAATCCTCGCCGGTGATCCCGGAACTCGGTTTTTGCCTCGGCAGCCGCGCGCAGATGTTCTGGCTTGAGGAAAACCACCCCGCTTCGCTCGCGCCCGACAAACGCCCGCGCACCACACTCAGCCCGACGATGGCGTTGCGCGACGGCGAGCCGTATCTGGCCTGGGGGTCGCCTGGCGGCGACCAGCAGGATCAGTGGACCACGCAATTCTTCCTGCGGCACGTCCATGCCAAGTTGAACCTGCAGGAGGCGATCGACGCGCCGGCCTGGCATTCCGAGCATTTCCCGATCTCGTTCTGGCCGCGCACCGCGCGGCCCGGCGTGCTGGTGGTCGAAAACCGCGTGCCGAAGGCGACCGTCGAAGCGCTGCAGGCGCGTGGACACATTGTCGAAATCGGCCCCGATTGGTCGGAGGGCCGCCTGACTGCCGCTTCGAAGGTCGGTGCGCGCCGGCGCGCTGCAGCCAATCCGCGCGGCATGCAGGGCTACGCAGCCGGACGCTAAACCGATATGACCTGGTCGATCATCGCCCGAGACACTGCCACCGGCCGGATCGGAATAGCGGTTGCGACGCGGTTCTTCGCGGTCGGCGCACGCGTGCCTCACATCGCTCCCCGCATTGGCGGCATCGCGACGCAAGCGCTGGTCAATCCCTACTACGGCATCGACGGCTTGAAGCTGCTGCGTGAGGGGTGCGCGCCGCGCGATATCATCGAGACGCTGATCGCGGCCGACGCGGGGCATGCCAGCCGGCAGGTTCACATCATGGATGCGAGCGGCCGTATCGCCGCTCATACCGGCAAGGATTGCGTCGACTGGTGCGGGCATGTCGAAGGCAACGGCTTTTCGATCGCCGGCAACATGCTGGCCGCCGGCCGCGTGCTTGACGATACCGCGAATACTTATAGCGCCAACGAAGGCACGCCGTTCGCGCAACGTTTGATCGCGGCGATGCAAGCGGGCGAAGCCGCAGGCGGCGACAAGCGCGGCAAGCAATCGGCGGCGCTCTTGATCTACGGCGAGGAGGAATGGTCCGATCTCGACCTGCGCGTCGACGACCATACCGATCCCCTGACTGAGCTGGATCGCCTCGAGGCGGTCAGCCGCGAGCGCTGGGTGCATTTCCGAAAATATCTGCCGAGCCGCAGAAATCCGGCAGGGATCACCGACCGCGAGATTATCGACGCAGGCATCGAAGCCGCGATCGTGAGCGAGCGATGAGCGATATCCGCCTACTTGAAATCCGCGATTTGCGGGTGACCTTCCATGGCGACGACGGACGCACCACGCATGCGGTGGACGCGGTGGACCTCGCCGTGACCAATGGCGCCACACTTGGTCTTGTCGGCGAATCCGGTTGCGGCAAGAGCGTCACCTCGCTCGCCGTCATGGGGCTCTTGCCGAAACAATCGGCGGAAGTGACGGGCTCGATCCGCTTCGACGGTTTCGACCTCCTGGAGGTTCCCGACCAGACCCTGCGCGATCTCCGCGGCAATCGTCTGGCGATGATCTTCCAGGAGCCGATGACCTCGCTCAACCCGAGCTTCACCATCGGCGACCAGATCACTGAAACGATCCTGCGTCATCGCGGCGGAACGCGAAGCGCCGCGCGCAAACGCGCGATCGAGTTGCTGCGAAGGGTTCACATCCCCTCGCCTGAGCAGCGGATCGACGAATATCCGCACAAGCTTTCCGGCGGCATGCGCCAGCGCGTCATGATCGCGATGGCGCTGGCCTGCGACCCGCGGCTCCTGATCGCCGACGAGCCCACGACCGCGCTCGACGTGACCTTGCAGGCACAAATCCTCGATCTGATGCGCGAGCTCAAGGCGCAGAGCGGCGCCGCGATCATCCTCATCACCCATGATCTTGGCGTGGTCGCCGAGGTCTGCGACGAAGTGGCGGTGATGTATGCCGGCGAGATCGTCGAGCGCGCCGCAGTGGATGAATTGTTTGCCAACCCGCAACATCCCTACACCGTAGGGCTGCTCGGCTCGATCCCGCGCTTGGATCGCCGCACGTCGCATCTGGCCACCATCGAGGGCATGGTCCCCAACATGGCCGACCCACCGAAGGGGTGCCGTTTCGCCGCGCGTTGTCCCTTCGCCGAGGACGCATGCATCGCCGCGCCGCCGCCGCTTGTGAGCTTGAGCCCCGGCCATTGGTCGCGCTGCATCCGGGCGCCGCTGGAAGGACTGGTGTCGTGACCGCCCTGCTCGAAGTCAGGAATCTCGTCAAGCATTTCGTCGCGGACCGCTCGGTGTTCGGACGGCCAACGGCGTTCGTCAAGGCGGTCGATGGCGTCAGCTTCAGGGTCGATACCGGCGAAACGCTGGCTTTGGTCGGCGAATCCGGCTGCGGAAAATCCACCGTCGGCCGCCTGGTGTTGCGCCTGATCGAGCCAGACGCAGGCCAAATAAGCTTCGAGGGCCAGGATCTCCTGGCGATGGATGCGAATGAGTTACGCGCCTTCCGCCGCAACGCGCAGATCATCTTTCAGGACCCTTACGCCTCGCTCAATCCCCGAATGACCGTCGGTCAGATTCTCACCGAGCCGCTCGTGCTGCATGATCTCGTGCCATCGCGACGGCGCCGCGAGCGCGTTGAGGAATTGTTGCAGCTGGTCGGGCTTGAGCCGCGCTTCACGCGCCGCTATCCCCACGAATTTTCCGGCGGCCAGCGCCAGCGCCTCGCGATTGCGCGCGCGCTCGCGGTCGAGCCGAAACTCATCATCTGCGACGAACCAGTATCAGCACTGGACGTGTCGATCCGCTCGCAGATCCTCAATTTGCTGCACGATTTGCAGGAGCGGCTGGGGCTTGCCTATGTCTTCGTCTCGCATGACCTTGCGGTGGTCAAGCACATCGCCGACCGCGTGGCGGTGATGAATCTCGGCACCATCGTCGAAACCGCGGAAGCGCAAGCGCTGTTCACCTCGCCGCGCCACCCCTATAGCCGGGCGCTGTTGTCCGCGATCCCGGTGCCCAAACCGCAGGCAAAGCGCAGCCGAATGATGTTGCAGGGAGAGATGCCAAGCGCGCTCAATCCGCCGCCAGGCTGCCGCTTTCATACGCGCTGCCCCTTCGTGATCGACCGCTGCCGCATCGAGCCGCCGCAACTGATCGCGGATGGCACCGTTCATGCAACGGCGTGTCACCGAACGGAGGAACTGCCGCCCGCAGACGCCATCGTCGCCACCGAGCATGCATTTTCACCCGCGCTTGAGCGACTGGTGGCGGCATTCGGCGGCACAGGGGAGGCACCGAGCCCTCCCGGGGTGGTATAATCGGGGTGACGCCGCCGGCGGCCGTGTGATTGAAAGGGAGCCTGTTCTAATGAAAGTCCTTCGCCTGGTGGCAATTGCGGCGACGTTGCTGCTGTCTCTTGAGACGGGCGTTTACGCCCAGACCACTCTGCGCATCGGTCTTGCCGAGGATCCGGACATGCTCGATCCGTCGCTCGGGCGGACCTATGTCGGACGAATTGTCTTCTCGGCGTTTTGCGACAAACTGTTCGATATCGACGAAAAGCTCAACATCGTGCCCCAGCTCGCGCTGTCCCATGAGACGTCCGCCGACGGCAAGGAGATGATGATCAAACTGCGTCCGGGTGTGAAATTCCATGACGGAGAACCCCTGGACGCCGAGGCCGCAAAGTTTTCGCTGGAACGTCATCTCAACCTGCCGACCTCGTTTCGAAAACCGGAGCTCGCTGCGCTCGATCATGTAGACGTCGTCGATCCCCTGACGATCAAGCTGGTGTTGAAGACACCATACTCGCCGCTGATCGCGCAACTGACGGATCGCTCGGGCATGATGGTGTCTCCCAAGGCCGCAAAGGAAGCCGGCGACAAGTTCGGACTGCGTCCGATTTGCGCCGGCCCCTACAAATTCGTCGAACGTGTGCAGCAGGACCGCATGGTGTTCGAAAAATTCGCCGATTACTGGAACAAGGAAAATGTCCACATCGACCGGGTGGTATTCTTGCCAATTGTCGACGCCACGGTGCGCCTGGCCAATCTCAAGTCCGGCGGACTCGACCTGATCGAGCGGGTGCTGGCAACCGACATCAAGGATGTTCGCGCCGACCCGAAGCTTGTCCTGTCGACCGTGGCCGAACTCGGTTACCTCGGCCTTACCATCAACCTCGGGAACGACAAGAGCAAAGGCCCGCTCAGTCAGTCGGAAAAGGTTCGGCAGGCACTTGATCTGTCGATCGACCGCGAAGCCCTCAATCAGGTGGTCTTCAACGGCGAGTTCACGGTCGGCAATCAATGGGTCGGACCCAACCATCCCTATTATCAAAAGGCGTTTCCGGTCAGGACTCGCGATGTCGCGAAAGCCAAAGCGCTGCTGAAGGAGGCTGGAGTGACGCTCCCCGTCAGCATCGACTATATGGTGCCGAAGGGAACGGAATACGAGGCCGTGGCGCAGGTCGTCCAGTCAATGGCGGCGGAAGCAGGCTTCGACGTGAAAATTCGCGTGGTCGAATTTGCGACCACATTCAAGCAGGCCCAGGCTGGCGAATTTCAGGTGTTCCAGATCAACTGGAGCGGCCGGATCGACCCCGACGGGAATGCCTACGTCTTCCTTCACACCAAGGCGCCGCAGAATGACGGCGGCTACTCCAATCCGGCGGCTGACAAGGCGCTTGAAGACGCGCGCCTGACCTCCGACCCGGAACAACGCAAGGCCATTTACGAGAAGCTGACCAAGGCCGTGCTCAACGACGAGCCCATCATCTACCTTTATCATCGCAAAATTCTGATCGCGCACACGAAAAAACTCGATGGCTACAGACCGATGCCCGATGGTTTGGTGCGCATCGTCGGGCTGAAGCTGAAGTGAGAACGGCTGGCTCAGACTGCCGGTCCGAGGAGATGAAATACCTTCGGCGAAGACCCCTTCCGCTGCAATCGGGGCTGGGAACAACGCCATGCTGAACTTCCTCGGCAAACGCATCCTGCAGCTGATTCCGACGCTGTTCTTCGTGTCGGTCCTGATCTTTTCGCTGCAGCATCTGTTGCCGGGCGATCCCGCGCTCGTGATGGCCGGCGAGGAGCGCGATCCCGCCGTGATTGCGAAGATCCGCGAACAATACCGGCTGGACCAGCCGCTGCCTGTACAATACGTCTACTGGGCCAAGGGTGTGCTGTCGGGCGACTTCGGCGAATCGCTCCGCATCAAGCTTCCGGTGCGTGAGCTGATTGCGCAGAAGCTGCCGGTGACCATGCAACTGGCGTCAATGGCGATCGTGATCGCGTTGCTGATCGGAATCCCTGCCGGCATCGTCTCGGCGGTCAAGAAAGGCACCGCGTGGGATTATGGCGCAAACCTGTTTGCGCTGTGGGGCATCTCGACCCCGAATTTCTGGCTCGGGATCATGCTGATTTTCCTATTCTCGATCGAACTCGGCTGGCTGCCGGCCTCGGGCTACGTCCCCCTCACCGAGAATTGGCGCGCGAGCCTTGCCTCCACCATCATGCCGGCCTTTGTGCTCGGAAACGCCATCGCCGCGATCCTGATGCGGCATACCCGCAGCGCCATGCTGCAGGTCCTCGAAAGCGATTATGTCCGCACCGCGCGCGCCAAGGGCCTCTCCGAACGCGCGGTCATCCTCAAGCACGCCATGCGCAACGCGCTGACGCCGATCATCACATTGGGTGCGCTTGAACTCGGCACGTTGCTGTCGGGCGCCGTGCTGACCGAGCAGATCTTCTCGATTCCAGGCTTCGGCAAATTGATCGTCGACGCCGTGTTCAACCGCGACTATGCGGTCGTGCAAGGCGTGGTGCTGGTGACGGCAACGATTTACATCGTGCTCAACCTTGTCGCCGATATCGCCTATATCCTCGTCAATCCGCGGCTGAGAGCTTGAGCATGACCGACGCCGCACTCCCTGCCATTTCCATTTCTGCTTCCGACGAGCACGAAAGCCCGGCGCGGCGCACCATGCGCCGGTTGTTTGCGCGCAAGGGAGCGTTGGCCGGACTGGTCGTGATCCTGACCTTCATCGCGCTGGCGGTGCTCGCGCCTTGGATCGTGCCCTATGATCCGATCGCGACCAGTTGGACGCTGGTCCGCAAACCACCTTCGTCGCTGCATTGGTTCGGCACCGACGATCTCGGCCGCGACATCCTCAGCCGCGTAATCTATGGCGCGCGCGCCTCCCTCGTGGCGGGTGCGATCTCGGTCGGCATTGCGCTTGGGATCGGCGTGCCGTTCGGGCTGCTGTCGGGTTACCGCGGCGGCTTCATCGACGCGCTGATCAGCCGGATCACCGATGCGATGCTGGCCTGTCCGTTCCTGATCCTCGCGATTGCGCTGGCGGCCTTTCTCGGGCCGAGCCTCGGCAATGCCATGATCGCCATCGGCATTTCGACAACGCCGATCTTCGTTCGTCTGACCCGCGGCCAGACGATGAACGTCAAGGTAGAGGACTATGTCGAGGCCGCGCGCGCGATGGGAAATCCGCGCTGGCGGATTGCGCTGTTTCATATCCTGCCGAACATCATGCCAGCACTTCTGGTCCAGGCGACGCTCTCGATCGCGGCCGCGATCATCGCGGAAGCCGCGCTGTCGTTTCTCGGCCTTGGACAGCAGCCGCCTGCGCCCTCCTGGGGCAGCATGCTCAACGCGGCACAGCGTTTTCTGACCAACGCGCCATGGATGGCGCTGTGGCCGGGCCTTGCGATCTTTCTCGTGGTGCTGTCGTTCAATCTCGTCGGCGACGGCTTGCGCGACGCGCTCGATCCGCGGGCGCGGTAGCAAACGTCATTGCCAGCGCAGCGAGCAATCCATCCCACCGCACCTTGAAGCGGATGATCGATTGCCTTGTCGCTTCGCTCCTCGCAATGAGAAAAAAGTCAGATCACCACTTCCCGCGTCACGCGCCGGCAGTCCATTTCGAACTCGAGATCGATCACGGGCGGGCGCGCAAAGTGCCAAGTCAGGCCGGATCGTGCAGCGCCGCGGCGAACCAGTTCTTCGACCATCACGGGGTGAAAGTCATGGACGGTGTAGGCCTGCGCCGCCGTCGTTTCCTTCCAGCCGAACCCGAACGCGGCAAGGCGGCTTTCCATTTCGGAAACCGTAAATCGGACCTTCTTCTTCAGCCCGTCCGGGCTGAGATCGCGGTAGCGCACGATCCGCTCGGGATAGCTTCCCGCGCCGCCGCGCGCCTCGGCCCCGCCGGCGATTATAAAGTCCGGCGTTGCGACCGATCGTTGCCGCTCGATCGGACGTGTGAAAGAGAAAGCGTAGAACGACGGCTCTGCCGGAGGATTGATCTCCGGGCAAACATTGCTGCGCGCCACGGGATTGGTGCTGCCGTCGAAAATGCCCCACTCGGCGAGCGTCTTGACGTAGTGCTGGTTGAAGGCCAGGAAGCCCGCCTCCGAAAAGGCCGCCGGCGAACGCAACTCGCAGGCGCAGAACGACGTCAACGGTCTTCCCGCAGCCTGAACATGTTTTGCCACCCGTGCAAACCCGCCGGCCAACGGAACAAGTCGGTCGAAACGTACGCGCTCGATTTCATAACCGGAATCGGCCGCAGCGCCGCTTGAATACTGAAACACCGCCGGAATGAAACGATAATTTCCGGCGGCAAAATCGCTTGTCATCTCAGGCATCGGCGACTCGCGTCATTCAAGCTGCATCCGAACGCCCTTGGCGCCGTTGAGCAACCGTCTCAGGTGAAAATTGGCGAGCGGATCATCGGCATTTTGTCCGACCAGCGCGGCGAAGGCCGGCATTGCCCCGGCATCCCCCGCTTCCAGCTTGGCAAAGGCCTCCACGTATTGCGCCGTCACGGGGCTCTTGAACTTCGTCGGCGGCAATGGCTCATACGCGCGAAGTGGCTCGCTGCGCCCACGCAGCATCAGATCACCGACCGGCCGCCCCTGAAATCCTTCCGCCGCTTCCGCAACCGCGGCGCTGGCACAAATGCGCGTGCCGAGAATTTTGTTGGCGGTCTCGAGCCGCGCCGTGGTGTTGATGGTGTCGCCATAGGCGGTGTAATCGAAGAACCGCCCGCCACCGAAATTTCCGACCAGCGCCGGCCCGGCGTGAACGCCGATGCGGGTCGCGCCGAAATTCACCCCCTTGGACTTCCAGCGCGCGCGAAAATCTTCCGACCATGCGTCGAGATCATGCGCGCAGGCGATCGCCCGCGTCGCATAGTCCGGCTGGTCTCCGGGCGCGTTGAAGAGAATCTGGATTGCATCCCCGACGACCTTCGCGACCGTCCCTTCATGCGCAAAGACGATGTCGGTCATGCCGCCGACATATTCGTTGAGGAGCGCGCCCAGCACCTCGGGTGCCGCCGTTTCCACCAGCGAGGTAAAACCGACAATGTCGGTGAAGATGGCCGCGACGTCGCGCCAATGCACCTCCATACCATCGCCTTCGACGCTGGCGGCGAGCCGCAAGGCGATCTGCGGCGAGAAATAGCGTGAGAGCGAGGCATGCGCGCGCTCGGCCTCGGCCTGGCGGCGGCGGGCCTCGCGCATCGCCTCGACGTGACGCATGGTCTTGTCGATGGTGGTTTCGAGATCGCCGAAATCGATCGGCTTGGTCAGGAAATCGAACGCCCCGCGATTCATCGCGGTGCGGATATTGCTCATGTCGCCATAGGCCGAAACGATAATGGTCGATTTCTTGTCCTCGGCCTCCTGCAATTTCTGCAACAAGGACAAGCCGTCCATCCGGGGCATGTTGATGTCGGACACCACCACGTCCACATGCGGGTGCTCCTCGATCGAGGCCAGCGCTTCCAATCCGTCATGGGCAAACACGAAAGTCACCGCGCCATCGCGAATTTGCTTGCGGAATTTCTGCAAGACAAGAGCCTCAAGATCGGGCTCATCATCGACGACGAGGATGGTTGCGGTCATGCGGCCTGCCCGAGCCGGGTATCGATCTCATGGCGCAGCAACGCGAAATCGAGCGGTTTGGTCAATAGTCCCACCGCGCCGCGCTCGATCGCCTTGCGGCGTGTTTCGGCATCGCCATAGGCAGTGATCATGATGACGGGTACATCAGGGCGATCGGCACGCACCTTCGGCAGCATTTCAAGCCCACTCATGCCGGGCATGTTGATGTCGGACAAGATCAGGATCAGCGACGGATCCCTGATCTCGGCGGCGCGGAGGAGTGCTTCCGGCGCCGACGCAGCGAACTCCATCTTGAATCGCTCGGATCTCAGATCGCGCCGAAACTGCTGGCGGAACAGCGCCTCGACATCGGGCTCGTCATCGACGACGAGTATGTAAACGCTCAATTTGTCCCTCCAGACTGTCCTTGTGCCGCCGCCGTCCGAGGCAGCGTAATGATGAATTCGGTAAAAGCACCGGGCTTGGTTTCCACATCAATCTTGCCAGCGTGCTGTTTCACGATGATGTCGTGGCTCATCGACAGCCCCAGTCCGGTGCCCTCGCCCGCGGGCTTGGTGGTAAAGAAGGGATTGAACATCTTCTCCTTTACCTCCGCCGGAATGCCGGTGCCGTTGTCGCGAATCCGGATCTCGACCCTGTTGCCGAGGTTTTTCGTGGCGGCGCTGAGCGTCGGCTCGAAGCCCTCTTCGCCGGCTTCCTTGCGCTTGGTCGCGGCATAGAAGCCGTTGGAGATGAGATTGAGGAATACCCGCGTGATTTCCTGCGGGTAAAGGTCGATCATTCCGGCGGCCGGATCGAGTTCGCGCTTGAGCGTGATATTAAAGCCGGATTTCTCCGCCCGCGCACCGTGATAGGCGAGATTGAGACTTTCCTCGACGATCGCGTTGATGTCGGCGGGCCGATGCTCCCCCGACCCTTCGCGCGAGTGCAAAAGCATGTTCTTCACGATCGAATCGGCGCGCTTGCCGTGCTGCACCACCTTTTCGAGATTGCCTTTCAACATATGCGTAAGTTCGTCAATCTCCTCGCGAACCTTGCCGTCGAGGCCGGTCGATTTGAGCAAATCGTTTAACTCGTCGATCAATTCGGCCGACAGCGCCGAGAAATTGTTGACGAAGTTGAGCGGGTTCTTGATCTCGTGTGCGATGCCGGCGGTGAGCTGACCGAGGGAAGCGAGCTTCTCGGTCTGCACGAGGCGATCCTGCGCGGTACGCAAATCTTCCAGGGAGAGCGAAAGCTCCTTGGTTCGCGCCTCGACCTGTTCGAACAAACGCACGTTCTCGATGGCGATGACGGCCTGGTCGGCAAACGTCTGCACGAGATCCATCTGGCGCTGGCTGAACGGCCCGGGTGCCGGCCGTCCCAACAACAGCACGCCTTCGACCGCGCCGTCGCGCATCAGCGGCACCGCGAGCACAGCCCTGTAGGCGCCAATCGTCGGCGCGTTGCCGAAATTATATTCGGGGTCGAGTTGAACGTCTGCGACGTGTACGGGCTTACCGTCCATGAAGACCCGGCCGGTGATCGTCTCACGACCAGGCCTCATCGGGTGGGTATTCATGAAATCGACAAAGGCCGGCGTGCAACCTGATTCGGCGCGAAGCCGCATGACGTCGCCGTCGCGCAGGGTTATGATTCCCAGCGATGCGCCGCACAGCGCCTTTGCGGATTCGGTCAACGTGGTAAGCACCGATTTCAGGTCAAACGCCGAGCGGCTGATGACCTTGAGCACGTCGGCGGTCGCGGTCTGCTGCTGCAGGGATTCGCTGAGATCGTCCGTACGCTCCCGCAATTGTTTGAGCAGTCGCGTATTCTCGATGGCGATGACCGCCTGCTTGGCGAAGTTTGCCACAAGCTCGGTCTGCTTTTCAGTGAACGGCTTGACTTCCTGTCGAAAAATCGTGATGGCGCCGATCAACTCGCTTTCCTTGAGCATCGGCACGATCACAAGCGTGCGGGCTCCCGCAAGGTCGGCCAGCGCGCGAACGTTCGGATTGCCTTCACGATAAGGCGGTTGGTCCCTGACGTCGTCGATATGGACGGTTTGATGGGTTCTCTCGACTGTGCCAAGGCCGCTCATCGGATGCGGTTGGATCAGCTTGTGCAATTGCGTGGCGGCATAAGCCTCGGGCGCATTGTATAGCGCGACCGTGCGGAAGCTGCCTCCGTCATACAGATTCATCGTGCCGAATTTTGCTCCGCAGATGCGCGTCGCATTTTCCAGCATCTTCTCAAAAACCGGATCCAGTTCTCCCGGAGAGCTGCTAATGATTTCAAGAACTTCCGAAGTCGCCGTCTGCTGCTCCAGGGATTCGCTTAACTCCGCCGTGCGCTGCTCGACCTTGTTCTCAAGGTCTGCATAGGATTCCTGAAGTCTTGCGCCCATGTCATTGAACTGGTTGGCAAGTCCTTCGAGTTCGTCGCCTGTCTTAATCGAGATGCGCTGGGCGAAATCGCCGCTGCCGATGCGCTCGGCGCCGGCGCGCAACGCCTGGATCGGGCCGACCATGCGCCGGGCCAGGAATATCCCCGCGAGCACCGCAAACAGCGAGGCCGCCGCCAGCACGACGGCGAGGCGCTGCAGGGCGGCGTACAGCGAGGCGTATGCCTCCTCCACCGGCAGTTCGACGAACATCGTCCAGCCGAGCGGGGTGATCGGCGCGGACGCCGTCAAGACCTCCTGTCCCTGGATGTTTTTCGTGCCCTGCAGCGAGTCGGTGTCGGCGACGGCGCCACCGGCCTGTGCCGCCTGCACCTGGACCAGCTTTGACATGTCGGTGTTGCGCAGCACCAGGCTGATGTCGGGATGCGCGATCAGCCGCCCTCCGGCGCCGACGACGTAGGCGTGCCCGCGTTCGCCGACCTTGATCTGCGACACCACATCCCAGATCAGCTTGAGGTTGACCTCGGCGATGCTGACCCCGGCGTCCTTGCGGGTCCCCGCCAGCGACAGCGTCATATAGGGCTCGGACTCCCGCCGGAAATACACCGGTCCGTAATAGACCTTGTGGGCGACGGCTTCGGTGAATTTCGCATCCTTGGAGAGGTCGAGCCCTGAATCGACGACATCCATGGCGAGCCGCGACACCCTCAAGCGCTCCTTGCCGGTCGAATCCACCTGCGCAAGTTCAGTGATGGCCGGCACCTGCCGCAACAGGCGCAGAGCGTCGAACCGACGCTGTTCGATTGATCCCGCTGACCACGGCAATTGGGTGGTCCAGCCGAGCTGACTTTCGATTTCCTTGATGAACTGGCCGATCTTGGCCGCCGCCGCTTCAGCCTGCTCGTGCTGGATGCGGATCAGGGCCGCCTTATGCTCGCGATAATAAAAGAAAACCTCGAATATCCCGTTCGACAGCAGGGCAACCGCCACCACCGCGACAAACAGCGCGACATATTTGGTAAATAGCCGGCTGCGAATTCTGGTCCCGGATGGCTTGGCCACCGGCGTGGCACTTGCCACAGGGGGAGCCGCCAGCGCTCCGCCATCTGCGTCGGGGTGTACGGAAATGCTCATCCCGGCCTATTTAGCAAGAAGGCAGGGCCTTGTCTCTTGCCGCAACGCGGCAAGCTCGACCAACCGGGCCGACGGTCAAATCCCACCCGGCCCCGTCTTCGCCGATGAGGAACTCACGTGGCCTTAAGCGCCTTTGGCGCGAGGTCGAATTCCGCAATCTCCCTGGCGCGCTGGGATTCGGCCCCCGCACGGTGATCGGTCGCGATCGCCACATAGACCGCGGGCAGGACAAACAGTGTGAACAGGGTCCCGATGGTCATGCCCGCGACGACGACCAGACCGATCGAGAATCGGCTGGCCGCGCCCGCGCCGGTGGCGGTAAGCAACGGCAACAGCCCGGTGACCATCGCGGCCGTCGTCATCAGGATCGGACGCAGCCGAACGCGGGCAGCCATTTCGATGGCCGAGCGGCGATCCAGGCCCTCGTTGAGCTGCAACTCATTGGCGAACTCCACCATCAGAATGCCGTGCTTGCTGATGAGACCAACCAGCGTCAGCAATCCGACCTGGGTATAGATATTCATCGTGGCCGCGCCGAAGAACAGTGGGATCAGGGCACCCACGATCGCCATCGGAACGCTGATCATGATCACGAGCGGATCACGCAGGCTTTCGAACTGCGCCGCCAGTACCAGGAAGATGATGATGAGCGCGAAACCGAAGGTGATCGCGAGCTGATTGCCCTCTTGCACATATTGGCGGGAGTCAGCGAGGTAGTCGTGGCTGTAGCCGGCCGGAAGCTTTTTCGCTTCACCCTCGAGGAAGTCGACGGCCTGTCCGACGGTCACGCCGGGCATCGGCACCGCTTGGAAAGTCGCGGAGTTCAGCTGGTTATAGTGGGTGAGCGCGTTCGGATCGGTTCCGGTCTCGATCGAGACCACCGTCGAAAGCGGGATCTGCTGGCCGGTCGGGGTCGACAGATAATAAAGGCCGAGCGCCTCGGGCGAGAGCCGGCTTTCGCGCGGCACCTGCGGGATGACTTGATATGAACGTCCTTCGAGATTGAACCGGTTGACATAGTTTCCGCCGAGCATGGTCGCCAGCGTATTGCCGATGTTGAGCATCGTCAGACCGAGATCGCTCGCCTTGGCACGATCGACCTTGATCCGCACCACCGGCTGGTTGAAGTCGAGATCGCTGTCGGAGACGATGAACAATCCGCTCTTGCGCGCGGCGTCCTTCAATTTGGCCATTTGCTCAAAGACCGCCTGGAAGCCGTTGGTCGAATTGATCACCATCTGGATCGGCAAGCCACCGGGACCACCGGGCAGTGGTGGAAGGTTGAAGGCGAAGGCGTTGACGCCTTCGATCTTGCTGAGGCGGGCCTGCACCAGCGGTTTCAGCTTGATCGATGAGCGTTCGCGCTCGTCCCACGGCTTGAGCAGCATGCCGGCGATTCCGTTCTGCGGACCATTGATGCCGTTGAGGACGAATTGCAGGTCGGTCTCGGGAAAGTCGGCAAATACCTTGTCCAGTTTCTCGCCATAGAAGTCCGCGTAGTCGATGTTGGCGTATTTCGGCGCCTTGGTCACGGCGAACACGATGCCCTGATCTTCCTCAGGCGCCAGCTCCTTCGCGGTGTGCATGTAGAGGAAGCCGACCAGGCCCAGGATCGTGAGCGCGAACAACCCCGTGATCGGCCGATAGTCGAGCGAGCGGTCGAGCTGTCGGCCGTACCAGCGCGTCATTGCGCCAAACACCCGGTTCACCAGCTTGGCGAAACGCCCCTCTTCGGCGCTCTTGAGGAACACCGAGCACATCATGGGCGAAAGCGTGAGCGCGATCACGCCAGAAACGATCACCGAGCCCGCAAGCGTGAAGGCGAATTCCCGGAACAGCGAGCCGGTCAGTCCGCCGAGGAATCCAATTGGCGCGTACACCGCGGCCAGCGTAATGGTCATTGAGATGACGGGGCCGACGATCTCGCGCGCGCCTTGCATCGCTGCCTGCACCGGCGGCTTGCCCTCCTCCAGATGCCGGTGGATATTTTCCACGACCACGATCGCGTCGTCAACGACGAGCCCGATGGCGAGCACCATGGCCAGCAACGTCAACAGGTTGAAGCTGAATCCCGCGACCAGCATCAGGCTGCAGACGCCGACCAGCGACAGCGGGATCGTGACCACCGGGATCAGCACCGAGCGGAACGAGGCGAGGAACAGGAAGATCACCACGACCACGATGATCACGGCCGCGCCCAGCGTCTTCTCCACCTCGTCGATCGATGATTGAATGAACTTGGTGGAATCGTAAGCCACCTTCATCTTCATGGACGGCGGCAAATTGCGCTCAAGCTCCGGGAATAGCGCGCGGATGCCCTTGACCAATGTCAGCGGGTTGCCCTGGGGGGTCGCCTGCACGCCGATGAAGATCGCGTGCTCGCCGTTGAAGGCGACGCTCGCGTCGGTACTCTGCGCGGCGAGCTCGACGGTGGCGATATCGTCGATCCGGACAAAGCCGCCGTCCTTGGACTTGACGATCATCCGCTTGAACTGATCGAGGTTCTGGAGATCGGTGTTGGCCGACACGTTGGAAACGATGAAGAAGCCCTTGGATTGGCCTGCCGCGGCCTGGAAATTGTTGGCGGCTATGGCCGCGGAAACTTCCGCCGGCGAAACGTTGCGCCCCGCCATGCGGACGGGATCGAGCCACAGCCGCATCGCGAAGGTCTGGCCGCCCAGAATGTCGGCTGACGCGACGCCATCGACGGTCGAGAGCACCGGTTGAACCACGCGCGTCAGGTAGTCCGATATCGCCGAGCCCGACAGCATGTCGCTGGAGAAGCCGATATACATCACCGCCGTGGTCTGGCCGGTAGTCTTGGTGACGATCGGATCGTTGGATTCCTTCGGGATGAGGTACTTGACCGAATTCACCTTGGCGAGGACCTCGGTCAAGGCCTGGTTCGGATTGAAATTCAGCTTGATGTAGACCTGGATGGTGCTGGTCCCGAGCACCGAGGAGGAGGTCATGTAGTCGACGCCCTCGGCAGAGGCGACCGCCTGCTCGATCGGCGTCGTGATGAAGCCCTGAATCAGATCGGGTGCCGCACCGGGATAGACAGTCGTGATGTTCACCACCGTATTCGACAGTTTCGGATACTGCCGGACCGGCAATACGGTCGCCGCCCGAAGGCCGATCAGAAGGATCAGCAGGCTCACGACCACCGACAACACGGGCCGCTTGATGAAAATATCGGTCCAGACCATCGCGATACGCTCCGGCTCTCAATTAGCGCGTTATCAGTAACGCGGGGGGGTTACCGGAATCGCCGGTGGCGGGTCCGTCGAGATTGCCACCGCCGCTCCCGACTGCAGCTTGAGCTGGCCGACCGCGACCACGCGATCGCCGGGCTTCAATCCGCTGAGGATTTCCGCGCGTCCGTTGATTTCGATTGCCGGTCCGTACGAAGGTCCGCACCACGGTCAGGCTGGTCTTGCCGTCAGCCTCTGTCTTCTCGGTGATGAGAAAAACGGAATCGCCGTAGAGCGTATAATCGACGGCGGTTTCGGGAACGGTGACGACCGGTGGCTTGTCCGGCAGCACAACCGTCGTCGTTGTGAACATGCCGGGCTTGAGGATG
This sequence comes from uncultured Alphaproteobacteria bacterium, assembly GCA_963741185.1. Classification (GTDB taxonomy): domain Bacteria; phylum Pseudomonadota; class Alphaproteobacteria; order Rhizobiales; family Xanthobacteraceae; genus Bradyrhizobium. Next base: position 402,013 of record CAVUHE010000031.1, read on the forward strand.
TGGTCGGGATTGTCGATCGTGGCCTGCACGCGAATATTACGCGTGTCGGTAGCGATTTGGGGCTCGATCGCATTGATCTTGCCTTCAAAAGTCCGGCCTGGATAGGCGTCGACCGCGACACGCACGGTTTGTCCGACCTTGAGCGCGGCGCTGCCCTTCTCCGGCACAGTGAAATTCGCATACAAGGTCGACAGATCCGTCAACGTCACGATCTGCGTGCCCGCGGTGAGGAACTGACCGACCTCGACACGGCGGACACCGAGCTCGCCGTCGAATGGCGCACGCACCAGTTTCTGCGAGATGATGGCTTCGGTCTTGGCAATGCCAGCATTGGCCTGGTCATAGGTGGCCTGCGCGGCATCGACCGTCGATTGCGGCCCAAACTGACGCGCCGCGAGTTGCTTGGCACGGTCCAACGCCAACTGCGCGCCGGTCGCCTGTGCCTTGTAGTTTGCAAGATCGCCCTGTTCGGGGCCGTCGAACAACTGCACGAGCGGACTGCCGGCCTTCACCGAGGCGCCCGCAGTAAACATGATGTCGGTGATACGACCCGCGACATCGGGGGTAACGTTCACCTGATGCACAGCCGCGAGATCCCCGACCGCCAGCACAAGATTCGGAATGACCTCGGATTTGGCTTCCGCAACCGTGACCGTCGCCGGCGGCGGTTTATTGTTGGCAAAGAACTGCGCGATCATGTGGCTGCGGAAAGCATTGAAGCCGACCAGAGCGCCCACCAAAAGCGCCAGCAGCGAACCGACGATAATGAACCACCGCAGCATCCGGACCGGGCGCGCACGCGGCTTGTCGGCGACAGGCCGGCCCGAAATATTGGCTTCGGTCACAATATTCATGTCATGCACCTTCTGAGATGGCCGGCTGCCCCTCGTCCCGGGACAGGTCGCGGTCCAGGTATGAGGCAATCGCGGTTTCGTTGAGGCCAATTCCGCGGAGAATGAATTCGCAAAGCTGCCGCTCGAGACCCGCGGAGTCGCCATATACGAGACACGGCGTGGACGGCAGCCGCGTCATCGTCGACAACAGTACGGCGTGATGTGCGAACCAGAACAGGTTCATCGGCTCGCGCCCAATCGCCGTGGCGTCTCCCGCCGCGGTTGCACGCGCCAGCGACGCGATGAACATCGGTCCGATCAGGTCGGCGATCTTTCCATAGATCAGCCGTGCGAATTCGCCGTCGTCGAGGTGGCTCGTGAGCATCAGGCGCAGGCGCTGGGCTTCCTGCTGATCGGGCGTTTCCGCCACCTGCTGGAAATGGCGCACCATTTCGCGGATCAGCACCACCAGCGTTTCCGTCGACGGCTCGAGTTCAAGCAAGCGGTGCAGCGCTGGATCGGCCTCGCATTCTTCGGAAAGGATTTCCGCATAGAGCGCCGATTTGGTCGGGAAATGCTTGAACAGCAGACCCTCCGAAATCGAGGCTGCGGCCGCGACGCTCTTGGTCGTGGTGCCGGCAAAGCCGTGGCGGGCAAAGCAACGCTTGGCTGCGATCAAGATCAGCTGCCGCCGCAAGTCACTGGTCATACGAAGGGTGCTCATGCTTGTGAGTAAGCACTCACCTTCGCAAATGTCAAGAAAGATTGCTGCGGCGCACCAAACCGTGATCTAGATCGGGGCAAAGCCGAGCGCACCCCGGATTCTCGTCACGATGTAGCTGCCATCCCGGCTAGCTAGCACGCGTTCCAGATTGACGCTGTCGATCTTGATGCTGGCAAACCGTGGCCCACGCATGACGTCTTGCATCGAGGGCGTGAAGGCGTCGATCTCGGCCATGGTCGAAAGCGTCCGGGCATCCGCTATCCCGCAAGCCTTGGCCACGCCAACGAGGTCGGTGTTCGCGCCCGTGTGGCTCGCCTGTCCGCCGGTTTCGCCATAGACCTCATTGTCGAGCACGATGATGGAGAGGTTGCCAGGCTTTTGCAAGCCGACGGTCGCGAGACTCCCCATCCCCATCAGCATCTCGCCGTCCCCCGTGATCACAACGACCGGCAGCTTTGGCTGGGCGAGCGCAACGCCGAGCGCGATCATGACGGCGCCACCCATCGCACCCCATAGATAGAAATTGCGGTCATGATCGCCCGCGGCTGCGATATCGTAGGTCGAGGCGCCGAGGCCACCCACGACGATCGCATTCTTGCGGCCTTCAAGCAGGGCCGAGACAACGCTGCGCCGTTCGAGAAGATTTGCTTTGCTCATTTGGTGAACACCTTTGCGCCGATCAGGCGTTGCGACAACAGCACGGCCGTCGGCGTGCAGGCGTTATAGGCCTGTCCGGCGGCGGCCTCGACCACTTCGCGCACCTCGTTCGGGTGCGAAGCCCGCAGCACCTTGATCCCCGACAATTCGAACACGCCCGCCGTGGTCGAGCCCATCGGCACCTGCCACGGATTGAACTCACCCCATTCACCGCGCATGGTCACGAGCGTCAGGAATGGAAAGCGGAAGATCTGGGTCAGGGAGAACATATTCACGCAATTGCCAACGCCGCTCGACTGCATCAAGAGCACGCCGCGCTGACCACCGGCCCAGGCGCCGGCCAGAAGCGCCACACCTTCTTCTTCAGTCGTCAATGGCACCGCACGCATCGAGGTGGCACCCAGCACGCGCTCGATCAGCTGCGAATGCCCGGCATCCGGCACGTAAGGCACCTGGCGGACATCGAAACGCTGCAAAATCGAAAAAATTTCCTCCGGCCAAGCGGGAGCGGATTCGGGCGCCTTGTCGGACGGAGCGTTGCGGGCGTGCATTTTGAATTCCGTTGGATCAGCGGGATGCTGTGGGATGCGGGACTGTAGAGAGAGCCGCGCTTTTCGAAAGAGCGAAAACGGCATATCGGTATAGCCCCGAGAGTATGGCAGCATGAATGCGAACGCGCGAGAGCTGGCGGCCGATTTCGACATCGAGAAACTGACGGGCGAATTCTATGCCGATCCGTATCCGACCTATCGTGCACTGCGGGAGCACGAGCCGGTCAAAAGCATGCCCAACGGATCATACTTTCTGACGCGCTACGACGATCTGCTCACCGCCTACAAGAACACCAAGGTCTTCAGCTCGGACAAGAAAAGGGAATTCGCGCCGAAATACGGCGCCTCCCTGCTCTACGAGCACCATACCACGAGCCTCGTCTTCAACGACCCGCCCGCCCATACCCGCGTGCGCCGGCTGATCATGGGCGCGCTATCGCCGCGGGCGATCGCCGAGATGGAGCCCAACCTGATCGCCCTGGTGGACCGGCTGCTCGTCGCCCTTGCCGGCAAGGGCGACGTCGATCTGATCGAAGACTTTGCCGCCGCGATCCCGATCGAGGTGATCGGCAATCTACTCGGGGTGCCGGAAGAAGAGCGTCAACCGCTGCGCGGCTGGTCGCTGGCGATATTGGGCGCGCTCGAACCCGTGATCGGCACCGATGCCTTCGCGCGCGGCAACAACGCGGTGCGGGAATTCCTGAGCTATCTGGAAATTCTGATCGCGCGGCGACGAACAAGGCCGGGCAACCCTGAGCGCGACGTGCTGACGCGCTTGATCCAGGGCGAGGACAATGGCGAGCGGCTGACCGAAAAGGAATTGCTGCACAACTGCATCTTCCTGCTCAACGCCGGGCATGAGACCACCACCAACCTGATCGGCAACGGGCTGGTCGCATTGTCGGAAAATCCTTCGCAGAAGAAGCGGCTGATCGAAAATCCTGCGTTGATCAAAACCGCGGTTGAGGAAATTCTAAGGTTCGAAAGTTCGAACCAGCTTGGCAACCGGATGACGACCGAGCGCATCGAACTCGGCGGCGTGACGCTGGAAGAAGGCACTTCCGTCACGCTATGCATTGGCGCGGCCAACCGCGACCCTCAACAATTCAGCGATCCGGAGACTTTCGACGTCACCCGCAACCCCAACCGGCATCTGGCGTTCGGCAGCGGCGTGCATCAATGCGCGGGCATGGCGCTGGCGCGCCTCGAAGGCGCGATCGCGATCTCGCGGTTTCTGGCGCGGTTTCCCGCCTATGCGCTAAAGGGCCCACCTGTCCGCGGCGGCCGCGCCCGATTTCGCGGGTTTTTGAGCGTGCCTTGCGCCATCGCCTGAAGGCGCAATAGAGACGTATCTGGCTCCTGCAATTTCAGCGGAGCCACACGGCATCATTGCGCGCAAGGACGCGCAGGCAACGCTGGTCAAATTCGAATTGTCGGACGAAGCCAGCAAGATCATCGGCGAACTCCTTTCGACCCGGCAGGTCGTGCGGGCGAGTGGTCTTCACATTGAAGAGGCCGCGGTTGCGCGGGAGCCTGCCCGATCTCGCCGGATTCTTGAGCGTGCGGTGTACGTCGAATTGAGAAATCGTGAAACAAAGGCAGATGAATTGACAGGCTCTCGAAATCCGACGAGGATTCTTTCTCCAATAAGAAAGAAAAGAGCCTGGGATGAAAAAAGCACTAAGATTGGCCTCGCTGCTCTCATGCTTGTTTGTGGGTGTTGTGGCCGCACCCGCGTGGGCCGACGAAGCTGGCCCCTTCAAGAACAGCGTTATCCTCGATCAACTGCTCAAGCAGACGGGCGTCTACGACAAGTCCCAGTCGGGCAAGACGCCGGATTTTGTCGCCGATCCGACCTGGCCACGGCCCCTGCCGCACAGCTGGCTGCTCGGGCAGATCGGGGGGCTTTATGTCGACCATCATGACCATATCTGGGTTTACAACCGGCCGCGTACCCTGAACGACGACGAAGTCGGGCTCGAACAGGCGATACCGGGCGCAACCGACGCCAAAGGGCAACCGGTCAACGGGCTGGGCTTTGCGCGGGTCAATGGCTTCGGCGCGGATTGCTGCCGAGCGGCTCCGTCAGTCCTGGAGTTCGACGCCGAAGGCAAGTTGCTGCGCGCCTGGGGCGGTCCATCCGATCCCGGCTTTGTCGGCGGCAAGTGCAAGACCGACGACGGCTGCATCTGGCCGAACATCGAACACGGCATCTACGTCGACCAGAAGGATAATGTCTGGCTCGCCGGCAATGCCACCGCGCCCAAGCCGGGGGACAAGGAAATACCCTGGACCACCAACAAGGCCGGCGGGGACGGCTTCATCTTGAAATTCGACATGAACGGCAATTTCAAAATGCGGATCGGCGGCACGCCCGCGGGGCCCGACAGCAACAGCAAGGACGGCGGACTGAACGGAACGCCGCTGCTCTACCGGCCGGCCGACATGGTGGTCGATCCCAAAACCAATCGCCTCTATGTCGCCGACGGCTACAGCAATCGGCGCGTCCTCATCGTCGATGCCGACACCGGCAAATATATCGGTCATTTCGGCGCCTACGGCAACAACCCGATCGACGATGCGGGCGCCGCCGCTGCCGGGACGTGGCCGCAGGCTTCCGCAAAGGGAGAGAAGAAGCCGGCGTTCTTTCGCAACCCGGTCCATTGCGTGAAGATCGCCGACGACGGCAAGATCTACGTCTGCGACCGCGGCAACGACCGCATCCAGGTATTCGACGGCAAGGATCCGTGCTCGGCAAGGAATGCAGCAATCCGAACGGCGACGCTGGCAAATGCGGCTTCGTGACCGAGCGCTTTGTCAGCGCCAACACCTATACCCAACCGGTGATGCCGGGGACGGCCGTGTCGATGAACTTCTCTCCCGACAAGACGCAAACCTGTCTGTATGTCGGCGATAATACCAACCAGACTATCTATATCCTGAGCCGGGACAATCTTGAGCAGCTCGGCCGCCTGGGGCACGGTGGCCGGATGGCCGGGGATTTCCATTGGCTGCATCAGGTCAGCCTCGACGGCCAGGGAAATATCTACACCGGCGAAGTGGACACCGGAAAGCGCGTGCAGAAATTCGTCCGCTACGGTGCCAATGGCTGCGACGGAACCGGATCGGCTGTCGTCGGCGGCGAGGCGGCGGAAAGAAAATAGAGCGCGGCCGCAAGCACCGTACGGGTCTGCAGAGGCGTGATCAGGCAGCCTGCCCTGCCTCGCGGGCCGCGGACCTGGCTTCGCCGGCGATCAGGAATTGGCTTTCGAATGATTGCGCCGGCATCGGCCGGCCGAAGAAGTAACCCTGTCCCTCTTCGCATCCCATGCTGAGCAGAAGATCGGCGGTCGCGCGGTTTTCGATGCCCTCCGCAACCACCGACAGGCCGAGTTGCCGGCCGAGACCGACGATTGAGCTTACGATGATGGCGTCGCCCGAACCGGCGAGCAGTTCGAGCACGAATGACCTGTCGATCTTTAGCACGTCGAGCGGGAACCTCTTGAGATAACTGAGGCTGGCATAGCCGGTTCCGAAGTCATCGAATGCGATGTGGACGCCGAGCTCTTGGATTCTTTCGAATATGTCGAGCACCCGGGTTTCGTCGAGCAACAGAATGTCCTCAGTCACTTCGAGTTCGAGCAGCGAGGGTGTGAGACCGGTGCTCTGAAGAATTTCCGCAACCGAGGTGGCGAGATCGCCAGACTGGAATTGGGACGGCGAAAGATTGATGGCCACGCGCACCGCACGTCCCGACCGCTCCCAAATTGCCGCCTGACGGCAGGCGGTTTCAAGAACCCAGCCGGCAATGCGATCCGAAATCGAGGAGCTGTTGACGACCGGCATGAATTCGGCAGGCGAAACAAGCCCGCGGACGGGATGACGCCAGCGAATGAGAGCTTCCGCCCCGGTCAGTTGACCGTCGGTCAGACGAACCTGGGGCTGATAGAACAATTCGAACTCGTTTTGCTCGACGGCCCGGACGATTTCGGCCTCCAGCATCAGTCGTGCCTCAAGTTCCTGCCGGATTGTGCCTTCGAACATCACGTAGCTGCCGCGCCTGGTTGCCTTGGCGCGGCAAAAGGCGAGATGGCTGTTGGCCAGAAGCTCATCGGCGGTCTGGCCATCCGCAGGATAAACGGCGGCCCCGATGCTGACGCGGACGCGATGTTGTCGCGTTCCAGCGACAAGCGGAGCATGGAATGCAGTCGCGATGCGTTCAGACAATTGCGCGACTGTTTCGTCAAAACCGTCAGTGGACAGAGCGACCGCGAATTCATCTCCGCTCATGCGCGCAATGGTGGCCGCGCTTCCAACTTCCGCCTTCAGACGCGTGGTCACTGCGCACAGCACGAGGTCGCCGCTGGCGTGGCCCAGCATGTCGTTGATTTGCTGGAAGGCGTCGAGGCCTATCACCAGCAGCGCCACCTGGTGCTGCCGCTCCCGCGCGGCGGAAATCATGGCTGAGAGGCCGTCGCGAAGGGTGTTACGGTTCGCAAGCCCGGTAAGAGGATCGTATTCCGCCAGGTATCGAATTCGCTCGGCTTCGCGTTTTCGAACCGAGATGTCGCGCAGGACCGCGCCGAATTGATAGCCATCGGCGCCCTGCCAGCCGGAGAAGCAGGCTTCGACCGGAAACACCTCGCCGTTCTTGCGGCGACCGTCGAACTCCATCACCACGCCCCCGGGCAACCGGGAACGGATGCGCGCATCTTCACAGGTTGCCATCGTCGCAAGGTCTTCGCCGTTTGCGCAAATCACATCGAAGGGGCGGCCGATCATCTCCGAAGGCTCGTAGCCAAAGATGGCTTCGGCCCCGGGGTTCCAAACCGTGACGAGGCCGTTCTGGTCGGCACAAACCAAACCCTCACCGAGCGACATGGCGATGCGTTGAAAGCGGTTCTCGGCGATTTTCCCGAGCAAGCCACGGAAGTCGATTTCGTCGAGTGCGATCGCGGCCATATAGGCAGCGATCGCCGTATGAAAAAGCGAGGTATCGACAATGAGGGGCAGTTTCGCCTGCAGCAGGAATGCGGATATTTCGACGGCGACCGCCACAGAAACGAGGATCATGACACGCCATCCGGCGGCGACGTGGCGCCATGAGAGTATCATGATCAGCGCAATGATGCCGAGCCCGGCCACCGGAACGATACTCGAAGTGAAGTGCAGGACGCGGTTCTGCAAAATCGACTCAGCAGCAAGTGTCTGCAGCCGTGGCCCCGAAACGACCCCTCCGTTCGGAGTACTGAAGCGGTCGCCGAGTTCGAGCGCAGTAGCTCCGACGACCACCTTTTTGTCTCTGAGCAGGTCCAGCGTCGCGGCATCACCGCGCAGGACATCGATGTAGGATACTCTCGGGATCGACGCTGCGCGGATACCGAAATCGATCAGGAATGGCTCGCGATGCTCCGCATGTTCGCCTGCCAGCAGCGCGCCCATCGACGGAAGAAAGCGCCCGCCAATCATTTCGCCGAACGGGTAGCGCCGGACCCTTCCGTCAGGTTCGACCCTGACATTGACGACCGCTGACCACGAGTGATCGGCGAAAATGCTCAGCGGACGATTGATATGGATGGCCGATCCATCGCCGGCCCCCGGCTGCTTGAACGTTGGCAAGACGACCGAACCGCCGGCACTCTCGAGTGCGTCAGCAAATGCCTTGTCTGACGCAGGATCCGATGGCGTTGAAAAATCGATGTCGAATACGACGTCGCGTACAGCTGCGCTCTCCAGCCTGTGGAGCAGGTCGGCGTGGAGCCGGCGTGGCCATGGCCAGACGCCGATCTTGTCGATGGAAGGAGCATCGATCGCAACAATGACGATATCGCCGCTGGCCTTGCGCGCCTCCCAGGCGAACCGCAGATCGACCAGTGTGTTACGCAACGCGCCGTGCAAGCCCGACGACAACACGATTGCCAGCGCAACAGCCACAAAGAGGTGTGGCCGATAATGCTTCAAAGCTTCCCCCATCCCCAAACCCTTGCAACTGTCGAGGCGCACCGCCCGACGATCAAATCAATCCGGCGATTCGAATAATTTCGTTCGGTTCTGACAACCTCGCACCGCGACCGCCATTACTTGAGGAGGCCAAGGGCTTTGCCGTTCCCATTGCCGTTGGCGTTCCCATTGCCATTCGCCATTTCCGTTGCCGTTCCCGATGCCGAGGGCCTTGCCGTTGCCGTTCGCGCCTTCATTGCCGGGATTGACTTGCGCAGTCGTAACGGCCGCCGCTGGTACCGCAGTACCAGAGGTCGTCGTCATGTTCATTCCGCCCGAAGCACCGCCGTTGTTGGCGGCGTCAGAGGAATTGCTGTATCCGCCTCCCGAGGTCGCCTTGGCTTCGCGTGAAGTCCAGATGGTGTCCTTTTCCGCGTTGCGTCTCACAGAGCCCGGCGTCGATGCCATTCCGTGCGCAAGACCGTGGGTAACCTTCTGGAAATTCAGCCCGACCTCGCCGAGCGCAGTCGATATTCGGGTCGCCGCAGGCTTTGCGGATGCGCTGCTCGGTCCAGACAAGCCCGTCTTCGGAACCATGATCCGTTCGATCGATGACGCGCGAGGTTTACCTTGCTCGATTGGATTGAAGGTGCCCGATCCGCTGAGGGAAAGCCCGAACTTTGCCATGTTCGAAGGCGGTCGCAACCTGCCCCGGCATGACCTGTGCGATCTGGCCCGACTTGAAATCTGCGACCTCAACCTGCCCGCGGAGCACGCTGACGCTGGTCGAGTTGGCGTTCACGGAGACCTGAAACTGCGTTCCCTTGACCACCGCGGCAAGGTAGGGCGTTTCGACTTCGAAATGCTGGACGTTGCGTTTTTCCACTTCGAGAAGGATCGAACCGGCTTGCTGCACAATGGTGGTGGAAAGCCCGTCCTTTTTCTCGGTCGGCAAACCGATGACCGAGTTCGGTGAAATGAAGATGGCTTCCTCGCCACGGGTCAGGAGAACGCGGCCATTGCGACCCGTGCGGATGGTGTCGCCTGGCCTCAAGACGGCTTCCTGGCCGAGAGAGACGGGTTGGGCACCGGACGTCGCCGTCCAGACTTCGCCCGAGGACTTGCTCACCTGCCAGACGCCGTCATCGGCAGCGGACGCGCCTGAGGCTGCGCCCAGCGCGAGCGCTACGGTCAAAACGTGCAATAACTTGTTCGTCGCACTCATGAAACACTCCGGGCTCCCTCGGCCGCCCCATTGACCTACCGGAAAAGTTTCAACTTTGCGTGAGTGGGAACCGGTGGAACCGGCCGCGTTCTTAACGGTTCATTGACCATAAAAATTTATGAAAAATCATGGGGCTAATGATTTTTCCGGCGATCGGACCTCATCCGAGGAAATTCCGCGCTGCAACATTATTTCAGTGCGATGGACCTTCGCATCGCGATATCGGCAGGGTCGCCTTCGCGAGCGCCGCCGCCTTGGTATTTTCCGCGACCGTCTCGGTTCCAGCGAAAGCGCAGCAGGGAGGCCAGCCGGGCTTCGATCCAAAGCAGACGGAAAAGCGCTTCGACGAACCGCAATCCGGTCAGGCCACGGCCGGCCGGCCTTCTGGCTTGCGCGTCCCGATGTTATCCCGACCGGAAGTCACCGGGGATTCAAGACCGCTTTTCAAGCTGCACCACATCTCGCTGAGCGGCGTCCAGGCCATCCCCCAGGATCAGATCGTAAGGGCTTATCAACCCTATCTGGGAAAAAACGTCTCCCAAGCCGACCTCACGGCGCTCGCTGCGGTCATCGGTGACACATATCGGGCGGCCGGCTTCCACCTGAGCCGCGCGATCGTTCCGCCGCAGGACATTCGAAACGGCCGGGTCCGGGTTCAGGTGATCGAAGGCAGCATCACCGAAGTGGTGCTGAAAGGCGATGGCGCCGAGCAATTCGGCATAAGGCCTCTCCTCGACCCGGTGGTGGCTGAAAGTCCGTCAAGGCTGTCGACATTGGAACGCCAGCTGCTGATCATCAACGGCCGGGCCGGCGTACGCATCGAGGACACCGCTCTTGAGGAGATCGGCAACGCAACCGGCCGTTTCCGTCTCATCGTCTATCTGAAGACCTGGCACATCTTCTCTTCGTTCGGGTTCGACAATCTCGGCTCCTCCGCAATCGGCCCCTGGCAAACCTACGCAACCGGCGCGTTCAATTCCTATCTGTTGCCCGGCGATACTCTGGCGCTCAATCTCTCGACCATCGCAAACGACCCGCGAGAGCTTGCCTTCGGCCGGCTCGCCTACGATGTCCCTGTCGGTGTCGACGGAGCCCGTGTCGGCGCCTCCGTTCTCTACAGCGAGGTGCGTCCCGGCGACATCAGGCGCCTCGTCAACGACGTCACCACCACCGAGGCCTTTGAAGTTCGCGGCAGCATCATGCCCCTGCAATCGCAACGGTCGTCGCTCATGCTCACTGCCGCCGCGGACTTCAGCAACGTCAGGGAACAGGATGTGTTCGGCCCGATCTATAACGATCACATTCGCACCGTCAGCCTGACTTCCGATTACAGGCTGCAGGACAATTTCGGCGGCAACAACTTCTTCACGATGACGTGGCGCCAGGGTCTTCCCATCTTCGGCGCGTCGCAATTGGGCGAGCCTCAAGTGTCGCACGCCGGCGCGGCGGCCAATTTTTCCGTTCTGGACCTCTGGTACACTCGATATCAGACACTATCCGATGCGTGGTCGATCAAGATCGCCGGCGCTGGGCAAATCGCCTCCGGCCCTCTGTTCACCTCGCAGCAATTCTACCTGGGAGGCGCCTTCTTCGGACGCGGCTATGGCAACGCCGAAATCAGCGGCGACAACGGCATGGCCGGATCGTTCGAGTTGCGTTTCGATCAGAGGACTGAATTTCAGCTACCTCACCGGTTATCAACTCTTCAGCTTCGTCGATGCAGGCGTCGCATGGAACGATGGATTTAATTACACCCAAGGCCTCGCACTGACCTCCGCCGGCGCCGGCGTGCGGTTCTTTCTGGGTAACGATTTGCAGGCCGATATCGCCGTAGCGTTCCCGCTCGGCTATCGCGCGCCGGAAAACTCCACCCGCAGCGCCCGGCTGCTGTTCTCGCTCTCCAGCGCCTTTAGGGCCTGTCCCGATCGAGCGCAGGCCCGATGCCTGTAGCAGCGAAGGCCCGGCCTCCGATCAAGCGTGCTGACGGATGCCGAGCGCGCCTTCGATGCCGGATTCCGCTGCGGCGTCGAGAAAGCGCCTTGTCGCGTCATCCGCCGGAAACGACATGTCGATGCGAAGTTCCTGCAACAAGACGTCCTGCGGCGTCCCGAATGTCGTGAACGTGTTGAACAACCGAAGCCGGGCATCTCCGACGCGCAATTCGAGCGAAAGCATCGGGTCAAGTCGATCATCAAGTCGATCATCATGAATCATGATCTCGCTGTCTCCGGCCGGCTCATCAGAATCGAACTTGCGTCGCAGCGCCTCGGACGGAGAGGTTGAACTCCCGGCTGATTCACGGCGCAGTCGATTGAGCAGTGCGGTCCGTGTATGCGTCCAGTTCAGGACGTGCGGCCGCAAGCCGTTCTGCGAAAACATCAGTTGCATGAAGTTGAGGACGCCGTCGGGAAAGAGCTGCTGCAGCGCATCTGCCCCCACGCAATAGGCGACAATACGCGAGGCCGCGCCGTTTTGCAGGATGATGTTCCAGTTGGCGTCCATGACAACGGCCGGATAGGGCTCGTGGTGCCTCAGGATCATACCAAGCGCCTCACGCGCGGCCTTCATCTCGGCCACGTCGAGCCGACGCTCCAGATAGGTGGGCGCATATCCGGCGGCAAGGAAGAGGTCGTTGCGGGCGCGCAGCGGAAGATCAAGCCCGTCGGCCAGTTTGAAGATCATGTCGCGGCTCGGCTGCGCGCGGCCCGATTCCACAAAACTGATATGCCTTTGCGAGATGTCTGTGAGCAGCGCAAGGTCAAGTTGGCTGAGCCGTCGCACGGCGCGCCATTCGCTCAGGATGGAGCCGAAGCTACTCTTCATAATCGGACTCTATTCGCGGGACTGAGCCAACTCAATTACCTCTCGCGTAATTGCGGCACCTACCAGACGCCAATACGGTCACCGCAATAGCGCGCGATACGCTGCGGATACGAGGATCAAACCAATGCAAAAGCCTACCATGTTGGTCACTGGGGCCACAGGCAAGACGGGCGGTGCAACGATCGCCCAACTCGTGACAAAGGGATATCCGGTGCGGGCGCTGGTGCATCGGTCGGACGACCGCAGCGAGGGTCTCAAAAAACGAGGCGTGCAAGTCGTCGTCGGTTCGCTTGAAGACATGACTGATTTGCGCCAGGCCATGCGAGGGGTCCAGCGCGCTTATTTTTGCCCACCGCTGGAGCCCGGCACGCTACGGCGTGCGTCGCTGTTTGCCGCAGCCGCGCAGGACGCCAGGCTGGAAACGGTCGTCGCGCTGAGCCAGTGGGTCGCGAGCCCCGATCATCCGGCTGCGCACTCCCGGGAAAAGTGGCTCAGCGACAAGCTCTTTCAATGGGCGCCGAACCTCGATGTCGTCACCATCAATCCCGGCTTTTTCGCCGACAACTACATGGCCGCGCTCGAACCGATGGCGCATTTCGGCATGATGGGACTGCCGCTCGGCAACGGCCTCAACGCGCCGCCGTCGAACGAGGACATCGCCCGCGTCATCGTCGGCGCACTGACCAATCCGGCGCCCCATATCGGCAAGAGCTACCGCCCGACCGGGCCGCGCCTGTTGTCGCCGGAGGACATCGCTTATGCGATCGGCAAGGCACTCGGCCGCAAGGTGACCTATCAGGACGTGCCGATGAAGTTGTTTTTCAAGGTGGCCAAATCGCTGGGCATCAGCGAGTTCGTGATCGAGGAACTCTCCTACTTCCTGCTGGATTATCAGCGCAACGCCTTTGGAATTGGTGCGCCGACCGATGCCGTACTCGACGTCGGCGGCGTCGCGCCCGAGCCATTCGAAGAGACGGCACGCCGCTATGTCGCCGCGTCGGGCTTCGGCAAACGGACATTCCGCTCGAATCTGACTGCCGTCCACAATCTCGTCGCAGGACTTCTCACGTCCGCACCCGCGCCGGCCTCGATCGCGCGCCGACTGCAATTGCCGACGCTCAACCATCCTGTGCTCGCCGCCGAGAGCGCGCCATGGCGCGCCTCGCACGTGCTCGAGGGATCAGCTTAGGGCGCCGATCCGGTTAAAATGGAGCATCGAACCTCAGGGATGTTTGAAAGGCCCGACCTCCCGGATCACCTTGCATATCTGAAGAAAACCGCTGGCGTAGAACTCGGCGTGTCCGCGCTTCATGGTTTCGACATGCTCAGGATGCGTTCGCCAGGCCTCCAGCGCCTCTTCGGAGGCGAAGCGGAAGATGGTTATTTGTTCGCCGTCGTCGGCCTTGAATGTCTTGACCGACTGAAATCCCGGGAGGTCGCGGACGATATTGTACATGCGTTCGCCCAGCCGGCTGTATTCGTCCAAGGACGCGCCTTCCCGCATCTTCAAATCTCCGACGACGAGCACTTCGTTGATCATTCTCTTTCCTCTTGCAAAACAGCACGCTCTGGCCGCACGGGCCGGGGAAGCGACGCCTGCTGAACTCGCGCCGTTCCGCCTGAGGTACGATTGCTCGCAGGCGTTTCGTTACACCACCGACCGGTGCCGTTCGATGCAGGTCCGCAACACTTCATCCATCGGCCTCTCCCACCAGTCGATGGAGAAGATCTCGATCTCGGAGTAACCGGCAAAGCCCGCCGCCTCCACCGCGCCACGCACCGATTTGATGTCGATCACGCCGTCACCCATCATACCACGGTCGTTGAGGATGTCCCTGGTCGGCACCAGCCAGTCGCACACGTGAAACGCCAGCAGGCGATCCTTTCCGGCACGGGAAATCTGTGGCAGCAATTCCGCGTCCCACCAGATGTGATAGACGTCGAGAGCGACGCCAAGCGCACCGCTGCGGTTCGGATCCAGCCGATCGCAGATATCGAGCGCCTGCCTCGTCGTGTTGACGCAGGCGCGGTCGGCGGCATAGGCCGGATGCAACGGCTCGATCGCGAGCGGCATCGTGGCAGTCCGCGCGTATTCCATCATTTCGGCGATGGCCTCCTCGACCTGCATCCGCGCGACGGCGATATCCTTCGAGGCCATGCTTCCCGGCCGCGAATATTGCGGCAGGCCGCCGACCACGAGGACGATGCAGGGCGCGCCCAGTGCCTTGGCCTCGTCGACGGCCCTGCGGTTATCGTCGCGGGCTGCCGTGCGGTGCGCGGCGTCGGCCGTGAACATGCCGCCACGGCAATAGCCTGAAAGATCCAAACCGGCGTCGCGCACCGCCCGTGCCGCGCGGTCAAGGCCGACAGACGCGACCTGGTCGCGCCAGGGATCGATGGCGCGGATGCCGTGCCGCGCGCAGGCCTCGATGATCTGAAGGAGGTCACCCTGCTTGCGGACGGTCGCCGTGTTCAGCGAGAGCCAGCGGTGATCGGCCGAAAAATCCCGCATCACGTCTCGATGCCGCGAAGCGCGAGCACCGCCTTCATCCGTCGCGTCGCCAGTTCGGGATCGGCGAGCAGCCCCGCACGGTCCGCCAGGCGAAACAATTCGGCCAGATGCAGCGTCGAACGGGTGCTCTCCTGTCCGCCTACCATCGTGAAATGGTCCTGATGACCGTTGAGATAGGCCATGAACACGATGCCGGTCTTGTAGAACCGCGTCGGCGCCTTGAAGATGTGACGCGACAGCGGCACCGTCGGGCCGAGCACGTCGTGAAAACCTTGCGCATCGCCGGCGGCGAGCCGCAACAGCGCATAGGAGGCGGCCGGCGCGATCGCATCGAAAATGCCGAGCAGCGCATGCGAAAAGCCCTGGCTCGTCGCCGGCGATCAGCTCCGCATAATTGAAATCGTCACCGGTATACATCTTGACGCTCTTGGCGAGCCTGCGGCGCATGTCGATCTCGCGCTGTTTGTCGAGCAATGAGACCTTGACGCCATCGACCTTGGACGCATTCGCGTTGATGACCCCGACCGCGACGTCCATCGCCCGGTCAAGATTCGGCGTGCCCCAGTAATTCGCCAGCGCCGGATCGAACATATCGCCGAGCCAGTGGATGATCACGGGCGCCGTCACCTGCGACAGCACGCGATCGTAGACTTTGGCATAGTCGTCGGGACTGCGTCCGATCCTGGCGAGCGCGCGCGAGGCCATCAGGATGATGCGACCGCCGGCCCTTTCGATCAACTCGATCTGTTCTTCATAGGCGCGGATCACGTCGTCGAGGCTTTTGGCATCCTCCGGCGCGAGATGGTCGGTGCCGGCGCCGGAAAACACCAGCGCATTGCCCCTCGCCTTTGCCGCGCTCACCGAGCGTTGGATCAATTCAAGCGACGTCGGCCAGTCCAACCCCATGCCGCGTTGCGCGGTGTCCATGGCCTCCGCGACGCCGAGGCCGAGGTCCCAGACGTGCTCGCGAAACGCAATCGTCCTGTCCCAGTCGATCGCGGAAGTCAGCCAGGGATCGACGTCGGCGAGCGGATCGCACACGACATGCGCTGCGGAAAACGCCACGCGATTGAGCGTGCCTTCAAGCTTTGCGGGAAACACGCGCGATGCCGCCAGGCGATAGGTTTCGATCCGGCGATCCGCGATGGGCAATTTCAGCGCCAGCGAGGATTTGGAAAAGATCGGCTTGTTCATGATCGCGATCCCCTCACACCTTGATCGGCGCGACGTCGATCCAGCGCCGCTCGCGCCAGCTCTGTAACGCGCATTCGGCAAGCTGTACGCCCTTGGCGCCTTCCAGCAGCGTGTATTTATATGGCGCGTCCTCGCAGATATGCCGAATGAACATTTCCCACTGCTCCTTGAAGCCGTTGTCGTAAGTCGTGTTCTCCGGCAGCTTCTGCCAATCGGCATAGAAATCGTGCAGTCGTTTTTCGTCCG
This sequence comes from uncultured Alphaproteobacteria bacterium, assembly GCA_963741185.1. Lineage (GTDB taxonomy): Bacteria > Pseudomonadota > Alphaproteobacteria > Rhizobiales > Xanthobacteraceae > Bradyrhizobium. The sequence goes on from CAVUHE010000031.1 coordinate 418,718, forward strand.
GGTTCCATACCGGCCGCGGTGTTGCCTGCCGCGCCTGGATCACGCAATCGCTCAGGCCCGCCACCGCCGAGCCGTGGGTGCCGTCGACCTGAAAGGTGACGAGATCGTCACGGTAGACGCGCGTCACCCAGCTCATATTGATATGCGCGATCACGCCGCCCTTGAGTCGGAAGGTCGCATAAGCGGAATCGTCGGCGGTAGCCTTGTATTTTTTGCCCTTTTCGTCCCATCGCTCGGGAATATCCGTGGTGCCGAGGCAACTCACGCTTTCCACCTCGCCGAACAAATTGTCGAGCACGTAGCGCCAGTGGCAGACCATGTCGAGGATGATGCCGCCGCCGTCTTCGCTGCGATAATTCCACGACGGCCGCTGCGCTTCCTGCCAGTCGCCTTCGAACACCCAGTAGCCGAATTCGCCGCGCACCGCGAGCATGCGGCCGAAGAAACCGGAGTCGCGCAGGAAAGCGAGCTTCTTCAAACCCGGCAGGAACAGCTTGTCCTGCACGGTGCCGTGCTTGAGGCCCTTGCCGTTGGCAAGCCTCACCACCGCCACGGCCTCTTCGAGATTGGTCGCGATCGGCTTTTCGCAATAGACATGCTTGCCGGCATTGATTGCTTTTGTGAGCAGCGAGGGACGCGCCTGCGTGGTTGCGGCATCGAAAAACACCGCGTCGTTCTTGCCAGCGAGCGCCTTGTCGAGATCGGTGGTCCAGCGCTCGATGGCGAACCGCTTGGCAAGTCGCTCGACCTTCGCCGCATCGCGCCCGACCAGGATCGGGTCGGGCATGACGCGATCGCCATTGGACAACGGCACGCCACCATGGTCCCGGATCTCCACGATCGAGCGAATCAAATGCTGGTTGAGCCCCATGCGGCCGGTGACACCGTTCATGATCACGCCGAGGCGCTGCGTCGTCATATTGATTGCTCCTGCAGGGTTTTTGCTTTTGGTTTTTGAAGCGGCGACATGGCCGACCAAATCGGGTGAACGGCAGAGGCAAAGCCCGGCGAGGTCAGCGATGCCGTCGAGAGGTCGCCGTCGCGGATCGCCAGCCGGACGGTACTGCCGCTGTTTGCGTAAAGATCCGGATGCGCAGCGAGGAACTCTTCGGCCTCGCCAGCCGGCGTGTCGCCAAAGCCGTCGACATAGTGATGGCCGTTGCGTTCGGCATGGGTAAAACCGATCAGGGCGCCGAGCGCGAGATCCTGTTGCACGCCAAGCCCGGCCTGACAGGTCAGGTCTTCGCCGGTCACGAAGAACTTTTCGTTTCCCGTGCTCCATTTGGCGGCGCGGGTCGCGTTCACGACCGATTTGTAGATTCCCTTGCACGATTTCGACGAGATACCGCGATAGCCGAGCGCGCGCGCCGCGAGGAATGCGTTGTAGGAATCGTCGGCCTCGTCGATGATGAAATCGCACGATGCGAGCGCGCCGAGCGGCGAGGCTCGCGTAATGTCGCGCGGCATCGGTTGCTCGATATAGAGCAACTTCTCCGCGATCGGCCTAAGCGCAGTGTCGCGGCCGAGGCGCTCGACCAGCGTGCGCAAACCCGCCAGGTCGGCATATTGCTCGTTGGCATCCAGCGTGACGCGATAATCATGTGGCAGGGTTGCAAGTTCATTCCCGATTCGCACGAGACGCGCGGCATCTGCTTCGGGATCGCCATTCAGCTTGAGCTTGAAGTAGCGTGCTCCGGCGTTTTCGTTGCTATCGGCGACCCCGGTGGTTCCTTCCACCGGGTCGTCGAGGCCGACCGTATGCCGGATCGCGACACGATCGGTCCGGCGGCTGCGCGCCAGATATCGCGTAATGTCGTCGCCCTTGAGATCAGGCGACAGCCGCGCATTGACGCCCGGGACATTTCCCGCCATGCCGTCGAAAAAGTTTACGCCGGTCCCGCGCAACAGCGCATCCAGGATCGCCTTGTCGATTTCTGCCGGGCCATAGGCGGCCGCAAGCGGCGGGATGTCTTCCCTGGCGCAGGTCTCGACTTGCGCGGCGATCCGTGAGGCATGAAGGCCGAACGCGGTATCGAAACCGGGACCTTGCCAGATAAAGCTCACGCGCGATCTCAAGCGAGCGCCTCAATTCGTCGACGGTTTGCTCGGCCGAAAGGCCGGGGCGCTTGTCGAACCATTTCGGCACCAGCAATTCGGCGCTGGCGCCAACGGAGCTGCGGCCGCCCTCAATTTCGATCTCGGCGCGCAAAAAGACCTGCGAAGCCGCGCTGATGACCACGGCGCCGAAACGAAATGGCCGCGCAAAACGCACCGGACGCTCGAAAAGCGAAATGTCGCGCACGGCCAAACGCAGCGGCATGGTCTTAAAACCTCAATCGAGCGTGCTCTGGGTGAAGAAATGCTTGCGGATGCGCTGTACTAGCTCGGTGAAAACGGGGTCGGCCATGGCGTCGAGCGAGCGCGGCCGCGGCAACGGCACATCGTAAATCGCAGCGATCGCGCCGGGACGCTCGGTCATGACCAGCACGCGATCGGCGAGGAATACCGCCTCCGGAATCGAATGGGTGATGAGCAGCACCGTCTTTCCTGTCTCGCGCTGGATACGCATCAATTCGACGTTCATGCGCTCGCGCGTCATGGCGTCCAGCGCGCCGAACGGCTCGTCCATCAGGATGATCTTGGGATCGTGCACCAGCGCCCGGCAGATCGAGGCGCGCTGCTGCATGCCGCCGGACAATTGCCAGGGCAGCTTCCTCTCAAAACCTTCGAGCCCGACGAGTTTCAGCAGCGCCTTCGCCCGCGGCAGATATTGCTCGCGGGCGAGCCGCTTCATGTCGATCGGCAGCATCACGTTGTTGAGGATGTTGCGCCAGGGCAAAAGCAGCGAATTCTGGAATACGATGCCAACATTGCCGTGCGGCTTGTCGACCTTCTCACCCTCGACGAAAATCTCGCCTGTCGAAGGCGGCAACAGCCCGGAGATCATCTTCAAAAGCGTGGATTTTCCGCAGCCGGAGGGCCCGACTACGACAAAGAACTCTCCGTTGTTGATGTGGAAGTCCAGCGGACGCAACGACGGCACATCGCCATCGCGCGAGCGATAGGTTTTCGACACGCCGGACAGTTGAATTCCCGGCGTGCCGGCGGCGCCGCGATCGGACACGACACGAAGGCGCGCGCCCGATGCGTTGAGGCCCGACGTTCTGTTCGCTACGTTCATTCAGCCATGTCCGTTCGGAAACAGTGATGGCGAGCCGTCATTGCGAGGAGCCAGCGGGTTGTACGCGAAGCGCCGCCCAATGACAGGCTCCGCGACGAAGCAATCCACACTTGCGTCGCGGCGGCATGGATTGCCTCGCTCCGCTCGCAATGACGAGGAGTTTCCACTCACGAGCCACCCATCGGCAGATAGTCGTTGCTATAAAACGCCTTCGGATTGTCCTTGGCCTTGGCATCGAGCCCGCCATATTCGACCATTAGATTGACGGTGTCGGTCATGTTCTGGTCGCTCACCTGGAACGGCCGCTTGGCTTTGGTCTCTGCCGTCCGATAAAGCGGGATCGTCAGTTCAAAGCCTTGCGTGAGCGTGTCGATCTTGCCGCCCTTCGGATTGGCATCGAGGATCGACTGCGCGGCGCCCTTTGGGTCCTTCTCGGCGGCCTCGACGGCCTTGGTGGTCGCCGACATGAAGCGCTTGACGAGTTCGGCATTGGCCTTGACGTAATCGGTATTCGCCACGATCCCCGAGCTCACCATGTTGATGCCGTAGTCGGCGAACTTGATCGGATAAACGTCCTTGCCGGTGGCGTCCTTGATCTTCATCGACTGGTCCATCACATAGCCGAGCAACAGATCGGCTTGCCCGTTGATCACGGCATTAAGCTTGGTCTGGCCGTCGCCGGCCACGGTCGTGAAATCGGCTTCCTTCAAGCCCGTCTTCTTCAGGAACAGCGGCCATATCTGCGTCATCGAATCAGCCGGCGTGATCGCCACCGTCTTGCCCTTGATGTCTTCAGGTTTACGAATGTTCTTGTCGACAAACCCCATCGCCGACATCGGGCTTGTCTGTAACAATACGCCGGTGGCGATCACTGGCGCCCCCTTGACGGCAGCGCGCATCATGGTGGGCACGTCGACATAGCCGAAATCGGCGGTCTTGGCCGCTACCGCCTGCGTGGTCGCCGCCGAGCCGCGGCCCTCTTGAATTTCCAGATCGATGTTCTCGGCCGCGTAGATACCCTTGGCTTTACCGTAATAAAACGGCGCGTGCTCGCCATAGACATACCAGTTGAGCATCAGCACAACCTTGTCGGCGGCCGCCGCCGGCGTCATCGCAAGCATTGTTCCGATCAGCACCGTTGCAAGGGCTGCAATCAAACGCACCATGTCATCCTCCCGACCGTGTTTTCTAGATCGCCCTTTGCGGACGCTTTCTCTTTTGCCACGTTAGGCGGCGACAATGATGTCCTCGCGCTGGCTGACATGCCAGGGAACCACGAGACGTTCGATGCGGTCGACGATCCAGAACAGGACCACACCGAGCAGCGCGAGGATCACCAGGGCCGCGAACATGGTCGGCAAATCGAAGGTGCCGATCGAGCGCTGCAGCACATAGCCGATGCCGGAATTGGAGCCGACGAATTCACCGACCACGGCGCCAACGACGGCAAGCGTCACCGAAACCTTCAGGCCGGAAAAGATCGCCGGCATCGCGTGCGGCAGATTGACCGCGCGAAAGACATGAAAACGGCTGCCTTGCATGGCCCGCGCCAGGTCCACCATGTCGGGATCGACCGACTTGAACCCCTGGACCGCGGAGACCACCACCGGGAAAAATCCCAACAGGAATGCCGAGATGATTTTTGGAAAGATGCCGAAGCCGAACCAGACCACGAACAGCGGCGCGATCGCGATCTTCGGCACCGATTGCGAAAACACAAGCAGCGGATAGACGTAACTCTCCACCGTCTTCGACCCCGCGATCAGCATCGCGACGGGGATTCCGAACGCCGCCGACAAGAGGAAGCCGCAGATCGTCGCGTAAGTGGTGGGCCAGGATTGCCGCGCGAGCTCCGGCCAGTCCTGCCACAGCACGAGGACGACGTCGGCCGGTGCGGGAATTTGATACGGCGGAATCTTGAACAGCCGGATCGTCAGATCCCAGGCGACGACGATGAAAATCAGGAACAGAAACGGCCGGATCCACGCCGCATTCAACGTTTTCGACAAGCCCCCCGGGCTTTTCGGTTCGGGCATTTCCCCTCCCTGAATGATCGGCTTTGTCTCGAAATTAACCCGTTGGATAATTACTGTCTAGCAGTTTCCAAGGACAAAAATTTTTCAGGTCGCCCTTGCGAATGCGCGGGGCCGATACTCGACGGCCTCGTCCAGTTGACTGCAACGGATCCTCACAAAACCCGGCTACCTCGCGCTTGAGGCCTTACGGATCTCCTGGGTCACACGGAGGGATGACGAGAGGCCTTTTCAAACGGTATGATGTGCCGGAGCAGCTAATTTGGGCGCTCTATTTTTCCCAAACGTCGCGAATGATTTCCCGGTCAGGGCCGCCAGCACCAGCGCGACCATGTGGTTGAGGCGCTCGTCACGAGCTTCCTCGTTTAGGAGATCGCGGCCGAAAATCACGCCCAAGGTCGCGCTGTTCGACAAATAAAAGAAGCACAGCGCCGCGATCGAGATGTAAAGTTGTACCGGATCGACCGCGACGACAAAGTCCCCGCTGGCGACGCCGCGATTGACCACCGTGCGGATCATCTCGACGAACGGCGAATGCATCGATTTGACCTTGGTGGAGCGTTTGAGATGGCGCGCTTTCGCCAAATTCTCGGTATTTAGCAGCGCCAGGAATTCCGGATTTCGCAGAAAATAGTTCCAGGTGAAATCGATCAGCCGTTCGATCGCCTTGGGCGGATCGAGATGTTCGAGATGAAGCCCGCGCTCCTCGACCCTGATCTTCTCATAAGCGCCTTCCAGCACGGCGAGGTAGAGCTCATCCTTCTTGCCGACGTGATAATAGAGCATGCGCTTGTTGGCGCCGGCCTTGGCCGCGATCCGATCAACGCGGGCGCCGGCAAGCCCGTGGGCAGCAAACTCCTCCTTGGCGGCCTCGAGGATTCGAAGCCGCATCCCCTCGGGATCGCGCTGCCATTTTTGTATTCGCTTTGTCCTGGCCAAGACTGTCGCCCGTTCATCTGAATGAAGCCGCATGTAGCACGCAAAGTTCGGCTTGAGAATAAAGCTGTCATTCCGGGATGCGAAACAAACTACGATGTGCAAGGGCACATCTAAGGTCTGGTGCTTGCGCACCATCCCGGAATGACGACGTCGGACTACTTCGCCGCGCGCTGCAGCAAAAGCGTATGCACGCCGCAGGTGCCGTCACGCACGCTCATCACCCGCGTACCCGGCTTGCGGCCGGCGCGCACCTCCGAAACATCGATTCCCGCCTTGATCAGCCGTACGCGGGCCGCGTCGATATCGGCAACCCGCCAGCTCAATCCCCACAATTTGTCGCGGGTCGCGTCGCCAGCCGCGCCCGGCCGGTTCACGATCTCGACGATGAGGTCGCCGCAACGGAAGAACATCAACCGGCCCCAATCGACGTGCGAGCGGTCGAGCGCCATGTCAAGGCCAAGCCGCGCGCCATAGAGCGCTGCGGCGCGCTCCGGATCTTCCGTCGACACGACGACGTGATCGAGCCCCAAAATCGGTGCGGCTGACGTTGGCGCGGCACGGGAGCGCTCTTCCGCCAGTTCGAGGAAAAACATCCGCACGCCCCGCGTCAGATCGGTTGAAGCGCGTGTGCGCTTCCAGCGCAGGGTCAAGCCCGAAGCGAGATCACGGCTCTCGACCTCGGCGACCGGCTCCGGCTTGAGCGCGAGGCGATCGAGCCTGCGATGCATTCTTGCGATGTCGTCGACGCGAAAGCAGATGCTGGCGAGACCCTCGCCGGATAGCTTGAGCAGATCGCGAATACGCTCCGCAGTCGGCGTGTTGCCTGCCGGCGCCATCAGTTCGAGCGACATGTTGTCGAGGGTGAACAATATGGCCTTCGCGCCGCAGCTTTCGCTTCGCCAGGAAGGGCCGCGCCCGAGCAGCAATTCATACGCCCTGGTGCCGGCCTCGATATCCTCGACCAGCACGACCACGTGATCAAGACCGCAGATCACGCCAAGGCCCGCCGCACGTTGTTGCCGGACGTCATTGTGTCTCCCTCCCAGCCGCTCAGGAACCCGGAAAGCGGACAGCCGTTGGATCGGCGCGGGCCGACCGCCCCCGGACTGGTCGTAGTCCGGCGTTCTGCCTATCTCAAGCAGTTAAGGAGGCGGCTTCTGCGAATAATTTCAGCGAATGATCCAGCATAACCGGTGCTAATGTACGCCGCCGGCCGGGACCACCCCTAGCCACGACGGGAAACGTATGCAGGCCCTCTTCATCGGACAGACGTATATCGACGTGACCTTTATTACCGACCACATGCCGACCGGCGACGAAAAGCATGTTGCCTCGGCCTATGCGGTGTCGTTCGGCGGCAACGCCGTCACCGCGGCGTTTTGCTGTGCCAAGCTTGGAATTGTGCCAGATCTGATCGCAACCGTCGCCAATGACTGGCTGGGCCGGATGTTCCAGGATATGAGCGCGAAGTACGGAATCTCGATCCACCCGCGCAAGGTCAATACGTCGTCGCTTTCCTTCATCATGCCCAAGGACGGCAAGCGCGCCATCGTTCGCTGCCGCGACGACGAACATATCCACCCCTTCCCGCTTTTGAACCTCGGCGGCTGCCGCGCACTGCATGTCGATGGCCACCAGCCGGACGCCGCGATCCATTACGCGAAACTGTGCCGCGAGGCCGGTATCCTGACGTCGCTCGATGGCGGGGGCTTGCGGACCAACACCCATGAGCTTCTCGAATTCATCGACGTCGCCATTGTCGCCGAGCGCCTGTGCGAGCAGATGGACCTGACGTCGGAAAAGATGCTCGAATATCTCAAGAGCCGCGGCTGCCGGGTCGGCGGCGTCACCCAGGGCGAGCGTGGCTTGCTCTGGTACGACGAGACCGGAGCCATTCGCACGATGCCCGCACTCCCCATCACGCGCGACCGCGTGCTCGATACCAATGGCGCCGGCGACGTATTCCACGGCGCCTATGTCTATTCCTATCTCGCCAATCCCGGCAAAAGCTGGCACGACCATTTCGATTTTGCGCGCGCGGCGTCGACCTACAAGATCCAGCGTCTCGGCAACGAGGCCGGATTGCCGACGCTTGCCGACATCGAGGCAGTGCGGAAGGAGTTCTCCGTCAGCGCGTAGGGCGGCCCAGTCTTCATTCGTCGCCGCTTTGCGAAAGCAGGGACGACAAAAGATGGACGCGTCCTATGCCAGCGTCGCCTTCAAGTCGAAGTTCGGATCGGCCACCTTTTCCGGCTCGACCGACCGGTTCAATCCAAGGATCTTGCGGCCGAACACGTGATCCGCCGCGCGGTTCACCAACTCGATGCCGACCAGTTGGCCGGCCTTGTAGCAGAAAGCGGAGAATGATCGCGCCTCGCGATCGCCGCGCACCACGACGCGGTCGTATCCGGTGGTGAGCCCCGCGATCTGCAGCTTGTCATCGCCCTGGTCGCTCCAGAACCACGGCAGGCCGTCGTAGGTCTTGGCGTCGCCGGTCAACCGTGCCGCCACACAGCGCGCGTGATCAGTGGCGTTCTGCACGGATTCCAGCCGCAGCGAGCCGCCGAAGCGCGGGCTTGCGAACAGCGCGCAGTCGCCGATTGCCGAGATGTTGGGATCGGACGTCAATAGCTGCTCATTGACGATGATTCCGGAAGCGACCGGCAACCCCGCTTCCGCGGCCAGCTCCACATTCGGCAACACGCCGACGCCGACCACGACGAGATCCGCCGGGATATGACGGCCATCGCTGAGGCTGATTCCGGCGACTGCCCCGCCATTGCTCTCGATGCTGGTTGCCTGTACGCCGAGATGGATGCGGATGCCTGCCGCGGTATGGCGGGCCTCGAAATATTCGGAGATTTCGGCGGTGACCGCGCGCGCCATCACGCGTGGTCCGAGTTCGACCACATCGACCTCAAGACCCTTGATGCGCGCGGTGGCGGCGAATTCCAGGCCAATGAAACCCGCGCCGATCACCACGACATGCCTTGCGGTGCCCAGGCGTTGCCGCAGCGCCTCGCTCTCATCGAGAATGCGCAAGTAGCGGACATCTTTGAGATTGGCGTTGGGAAGATCGAGCAGGCGATTGCGCGCGCCGGTGGCGAGTACCAGATGACCGTAGTCGAGAAATGAGCCGGAGGTGAGCAAAAGTCGTTGCGCGGCGCGGTCGATGAAGGCAGCTCGATCGCAGACGAGTTCGATGTTCTGGTCGCGGTAGAATTTTTCCGGCCGGAACATGAGGCTGTCGGGACGGCCCTCGCCCTTGAGGTATGCCTTGGACAGAGGCGGCCGCTGATACGGTAGATGCGCTTCATCGTTGATCAGGCAGATGCGCTCGGCATAGCCGTGCTGCCGCAAGGACGCCGCGACTTGGAAACCCGCGTGACCGGCGCCGACAATCAAGACTGTTGCGTTTGTCATCGATCAGACCGGCACAATACGAAGCGGCAGGGTGTCGAACCCACGCAGCGTGTTGTTCAGCCGCCGCGCGGGTTCGCTCGTCAGTCCAAACGACACAACACGCCTGACGAGCGCGGTCAAGATCGCTTCGGTTTCAAGCCGCGCCACCGCTTGCCCGACGCAGCCATGAATACCGGTGCCGAACGTCATATGTCCGGCCGCGCGGCGACTGACATCGAACGTGTCGGGCCTCTCCCACCGGCGCGGATCGCGGTTGGCTGCGGCAAACAACAGCAACACCTTCTCGCCATCGCCCAGCCGGACGCCGCCAACCTCGACATTCCGGGTCGTGGTTCTGAAGAAGGATTGCACCGGCGCTTCGAAGCGCAACACCTCTTCGAACGCGCCACGGATCAGGTTCGGCTTTTCGCGAAGAAGGCTCCACTGCTCGGGGTAGCGCGCCATCAGATAGAGCGCGTTGCCCAGGCCGTAGACGGTGGTGTCGATCCCGGCCGAGAGAAACGAGCGTACCAGCATGCCCGCTTCGTCCTCGGTCAGTTCGCCGGCATCGACGGCTTCAAAAATCTGCATGCCCAAACCGCCCGGCGCCAGCGCCGCGCGGCTGCACTTCGACATGATCCAGTCGCGGACCGGGCCGGCATTGGCCATCGCCTGGTTGAACAGATCGTTGCGGGGACCGAACGAATTGAACACCATGCTGCCATAGGGAAGCAGATTGTCCCGTCCCTCCTCGGAAATCCCCACCGCATCTGGAAACACCTTTAACGGATAGGCTTCGGCGAGATCGGCAACGCCGTCGAATTCGCGTTGTTCGACCAACCGCGCGATCAACGCCTCGGCCTCGCGCTCGAAGGTATCCCGCAAGACCTTGATCGCCGCCGGCGACAGGATGCGCGTCAGCACCGCGCGGGTGCGCGTGTGCAGCGGCGGATCGGCCTCCAGGATGATACTCGGCGGCCGCCAAGGCGGCTCCTTGCGGAAGTCGCTGAGGCCTACGCCCGCGGACGAACAATAGGTCTGCCAGTCGGTCAAGGCATCGCGCACCTGCTCGTGCCGGGCCATCGTCCAGATGCCGTATCGCTCGAGCCACACCACGGGCCCCGCCTCGCGTAGCGCCTCGTGATCCGGATAGGGATCGTTCAGAAACGCGTGCGAAAACGGATCGACGGTCGAAACCGGTCGGCTCAACGCTGCCTGAATGCTCACGGCGCCTCTCCCGTTTCCTGCTGTTGCAATGCGGTTATCCGCTTGCCCCTCTTGCCGGCATTTTGCAGACTTCGCCGGGGATTGTCACCTCTCGCCTTCTGCGATTTAAATGCCTTGGCGATCTCCTCGACATGGAGGCCAATCAAGATGGCGACACCAGCCCATGCTACTGCCTCTTTGCCTGACGATCCGGCCCTGCTCAGCCTTGAGGGTCCGATCGCCACGATCACGCTCAACCGCCCGGCCGCGTTCAACTCGATCGATCTTTCGATCGCAAAAAAGCTCGAAGCGCTCGGCGCGGAAGTCGAGGCGTCCGATGATATCAGGGTGCTCGTGATCGAGGGCGCAGGCCGCGCGTTCTGCGCCGGCGGCGACCTGCAGACCATTGGAGCTGCCGCTGCGGCCGACACCATTGCTCCTGTGGTCGGCGAGCTGTTGCAGCACTACCACGCCTTCATCACGATGTTGCGGCGGATGCCGAAGATCGTGCTGGCGAGCGTCCACGGCTCGGCCGCCGGCGCCGGGCTCTCGCTCGCCTTCGTCGCCGATCTCTGCATCGCCGCTGAGGACGCGCGCTTTACCCCAGCTTACGCCAAGCTCGGCGTGTCGCCCGATGGCGGCGGCACCGTCGGCGTGGTCGCCGCGGTCGGCGTGCGGCGCGCTTTGCAGATCTATCTCGCCGAGGACAGCTTTTCGGCGGCGCAGGCTCTTTCCTGGGGCCTCGTCACTCGGGTCGTCCCTGCGGTCGAACTCAAGGCCGCGACGCGCGAACTGGCGCTTCGTCTGGCGCAAAACGCGCCATCGGCAATCGCGGCGACCAAGGCACTGATCCACCGCGCGCCGGTCACGCCGATCGAGCAGCAGCTCGACGCCGAGCGCGACGCCATCATCGACTGCATGCACACGGACGAGTTCCGTGCCGCGGTCAACAAGTTCACGAGCAAGGGGAAATAGGCTCGGGAGGCCGGCCAAACCTAAGCTATCATCAACCGCGAAGGCGGATGATCCAGTACGCCACGACCCGTCTACTCATCTTACCGCCTCGGCGTACCGGATGCCCAGCTTTCGCGGGACATGACGACTGAGGCGTAAGCGGGAATTTCAATTCGGACAGATATACCCGGTCCCTGCAGGCGACTTGAAGCAGCCGACCGACTCCGGAATGACATGCTTCGGCAGCCACAGCACCACCTTGGGGAAATAGATCGTGAAGGTGATGGTCGCCAGGAACACGACATAGATCGGCAGCGCCGCCCGCAGGGCCTTGCTGAAGGGGACGCCGACGAATTTCGAAGCCATCAACAGCACGAGCCCATACGGTGGCGTGATCAGGCCGAAGGCCAGCGTGGCGATCAGCACCACGCCCATGTGGACGCCATTGATGTCGCCGGCCTGGGTCAGCGCATTCACCAGCGGCATGAAGATGATGATGGTCGGCACCGGCTCGATGAAATCGCCGACCACGGTGAACAAAAGCACCAGAAGCAGCATCATGATTTGCGGATCGCTGCCGGCAATCGAAGTGATCCAGTCTGCGATGACGATGGCGCCGCGCAGATAGGCCAGCATCCAGCCGAAGGCATTGGCGGCGCCGATGGTGATCAGAGGCAGTGAAAAGATCAATCCGGCCAGACAGAAGTCGTAAGGAATTTTCCGCATGTGCCCGCGGTTGAGCGCGGGAATCACCACCGCAATGATCCAGATCACCGCGACCACGCCGGCTTCCGTCGGCGTGAACCAGCCGGTGAGAATACCACCGAGCAGGATCACCGGGATCATCAGCGGCAGCGCGGCGTCGCCGGTTGCAAAGATGACCTGGCGCAATGGCGCGCGCGGCTTGCGCATGCCGGAAGGGCCGAAGAAATAACAATAGATCATCAGACCGAAGCCGATCATCAACCCCGGCACGACGCCGGCCATGAAGAGACCCGCGATCGAGACGTTGCCGACCGCGCCATAGACCACGGCCGTGATGCTCGGCGGCACCAGGGCCGCGATGGTGGACGCGGAGGCAATGATCGCGGCGATGAAGGCCGGGCTATAGCCTTCGCGCTTCATCGGCCCGCCCAGCGCGCGGCTCATGACCGCAACATCGGCCGTGGTCGAACCCGACATTTCCGAAAAGAACATGCTGAAGACGACGACGACCTGCGACAGCCCGCCCCTGATATGGCCGACCAGCGACAACGAAAGATTGGCGATCCGCACCACGACATTCGCCGAACTCATGAGCTCGCCGACAAGCAGGAAAAACGGGATCGCCAGCAGCGCTTCCGAATCCACGCCGTCGAAGATCTTCTGGATGATCGCCGCCAGCGAAACATCGGTCAGGAGCGCGCCTACGAAGACGCCGGCCATCAGCGAAAACGGCACCGGCACGCCGAGATAGCCGAAGAACAGGAAGCAGAACGACATCAGCGCGAGAACGACCGGAGCACTCACAGCCGCGCCCTCTGGATGCTGGTTTCGACCGGCGAAATGGAGAGCTCGTCGTCCGGCGGTTCGGGATGATCAAATCCGTTGCGAATCCCGTTGACCAGTTGCTCGATCGTGAACAGCCCGATCAACACACCGGAAAGCGGTATTGCCGCGTAAAGCGAGGCGATCGGCGTGCCCGACGGCAGGCGAAAACTGCCGAAGCCCCTGATGTAATTGATATAGCCGAACCAGATCAGGCAAAACGCCACGCCTAGTACAACCAAGCGGATGAGAATCTCGACGACAAGCCGCGGCGTCCCGTGCAGCGCCTCGGAAATCGCGGTCAGGTAAAGATGATCGTTGCGGCGGGTCGCGACCGCAGCTCCAATGAAGATCGCATAGATGAACAGGGTCGAGGTGACCTCCTGCAGCCAGAGCCAGGGGTGACCGATGGTGCGGGTGAGGATATCGAACATCACCGAGAGCGAGAAACCGAAGCACAAGACCCCGCACAGCATCATTAGCGCGAGCTCGAGCCTGTCAAACGCCTGCCACTTCAGGTGATGCTGCCGCTGCAGCACCAGTTTGTCGGCGATGGACATCGTTAGAATTCCCAAGGATTGCCGGACATGAGTAGAGCCCTCATCCGGAGGAGCGGCCTCTTGGCCGCGTCTCGAAGGACGAGGAGTAGTGCATCACTTCCCTCATGGTTCGAGACGCGCGCCAAGAGCGCGCTCCCGACCATCAGTATCTCAATCGATCGACCCGGATCAGGGTCTTGATCTTGTCGGCATGCGGCCCGAGATCCTTGGCGAGCTTGTCGAGGTATGGATCGGCGATTTTCTGAAAGCCCGTCTTGTCGACATCGGCAACGATCTTGACGCCCATTTTCTCCAATTTGGCTGCCGCCGCCCGCTCCAGCTCGAAGGCGCGCTTGGGTTCCTGCAGGCTGACGTCTCTCGCCGCCGCCTGCACCCATTGCTTTTGCTCGGCGTTGAGGCTCTGCCACAGCTTGTCACTGATCCAAAGGATCGCGTTGTTGGCCTCATGCTCGGTCATCGACAGCACAGGCGCGACTTCGTAGTGCTTGTTGATCAGGTAGACGTTGACCGCGTTCTCGCCGAAATCCATCACGCCGGTCTGCAGCGAGGTATAGACGCTGCCGAACGGCATGTGCACCGTCTGAGCGCCGTAGGCCGCGAACATCGTGTCCTCGGTCGCGGTCGCCTGCACGCGAACCTTGTAGCCCTTGAGGTCCTCGACCTTGTGCACCTCCTTCTTGCCGTACATGTGCCGGAAGCCCTGGGTCCCGAGCCCGATCGCGTGAATGCCCTGAACCGTGTCGTCGATCATGTCGCGTATCGCTTCGAACACCCTCTGATCGCCGAGTGCCTTGATGTTGTGCTGGTCGTTGCGGAACAGAAAATGCAGCGACATCACGCCGGCCTGCGGCGAGATCGTCGAGGTGTTGGCCGATGAGACGATCGCAAAGTCGATGTCGCCGGACCGCACCAGTTGCAGGATCTGCGATTCCTGTCCGAGCTGAGCGCCGGGATATTGATCGACCAGCATGGTGCCCTTGCTCAATTCCTTGAGCTTGGCGGAAAATATGTCATAGGCGATGCTGTAGCCGGAATTGAGCTGCTGGTCGTGCGCGAAACGATAGTGCTTTACGTCTTGTGCGCCCGCGCCGGCTGCGAAAACCATCGTCGCAGCCGAGATCAGAAGACCTACGAGTGTCCTTCGATTATTCACCGTTTCTCCCCCATTTTTGATTTTGTTTCCTGCGGGCGCTAGTTGATCGCCCTGATCAGCGTCTTGATCTTGTCGGCATGCGGGCCGAGCTCCTTGGCGAGCTTGTCCAGATACGGATCGGCGATCGCCGTGAAGCCTGATTTGTCGACGTCAGGCACGACCTTCACGCCGATCGTTTTCAGCTTCTCCAGCGATTGATGCTCGAGCTCGATGGCTTTCGCAGGCTGGTTGCGGTTGACCTCGTCGGCCGCGGCCTGCACCCAGCCCTGCTGTTCCGGTGTCAGGCTGTTCCACAATTTATCGCTTACCCAGACCAGGCTGTTGTTGGCCTCATGTTCGGTGATCGATAGCACCGGCGCCACTTCGTAATGCTTGTTGGCGAGATAGACGTTGATGCCGTTTTCGGCGACGTCCACTACGCCGGTCTGCAGCGAGGTGTAGACGCTGCCGAACGGCATGTGGACGATCTGCGCGCCATAGGCGGGGAACATGGTGTCCTCGGTCGGCGTCGCCTGCACCCGCACCTTGAGGCCCTTCATGTCCTCGATCTTCTTGATTTCGCGCTTGGCGTACATGTGGCGAAGGCCGAGCGTCGCCACCCCGATGACGCGAGCGCCCTGCACGGTGTCGGCGATCATCGCCTTGACGGCTTTCGATACCTCGGGATCGGCGATCGCCTTGATCAGATGCGCTTCCGAGCGGAACAGGAAATGCATCGACATCACGCCGGCCTGCGGCGACAGCGTCGAGGCATTGGCGGAGGAGGAAATGCAGAATTCAACGTCGCCCGATTTCACGAGTTGCAGGACCTGAGGTTCCTGCCCGAGCTGCGCGCCCGGATATTGGTCGATCAGCATGGTTCCCTTGCTGAGCGCCTTGAGCTTGTCGGCGAAAATGTCGCCGAGGATTCCGTATCCCGTCGTCTTCGGCTGGTCGTAGGCAAAGCGATAGTGCTTTACCTCTTGCGCGCGCGCATTTGCGCTCAGCAAGATCGACGCCACGGCCATGGCCGCAACGATACTCCCCCTTGGGCCGCTCATCTTACCTCCCCCTCTTTTGATTTCCTCAATCATCCCATCGGGGTTGTTTGAATGTCAATTGAACATGGACGCAGAGCTTGTTCGAAATGTGCGGGTAATCGTCTCTCAGCAAACGTGGGATTGTGCCGGCGCCTGCCTCAGTCCTTGCCCCTGGCACGCATGAAGTCGAAATCGCAGCCCTCATCGGCCTGCAGGACGGTTTCGTTGAACAAATGCGCGTAGCCGCGTTTGGCCCAGTCCGGCGTCGCGGGGATTTTGAGCGCCGCGCGACGCTTTTCCAGTTCAGCGGTATCGATCAACAGATCGATGCTGCGTTTGGCAACATCGAGCCGGATCATGTCGCCGCTCCGCACCAGCGCCAACGGGCCTCCGACGGCGGATTCGGGGGTGATATGCAGCACGATGGTGCCGAACGCAGTCCCGCTCATTCGCGCGTCCGAAATCCGCACCATGTCCTTCACACCCGCGCGCGCAAGCTTCATCGGGATCGGCAGGTAACCCGCCTCCGGCATACCGGGAGCGCCCTTGGGCCCGGCATTGCGCAGCACCAGTACATCGTCGGGACTGACATCCAGCGCGGGATCGTCGACCCGCAGCGTCATGTCTTCCACGGATTCGAACACTACGGCGCGGCCGGTATGCTGAAGGAGTTTCGGGCTCGCCGCCGAATGCTTGATCACGGCGCCGCGTGGCGCAAGATTGCCATGCAGCACCGCCATCGCCCCTTCCGGCTTGATCGCACTCTTGCGCGCACGGATGACATCCTGCCCCGGCACGTCCTCAGCGCGCGCGACGACGTCGCGCAAGCTTGCGCCGGTGACGGTCTTCGCTTCGAGGTCGATCAGATCGCCGAGCTGCGCCATCAGCTTCGGCACGCCGCCGGCATGATGGAAATGCTCCATGTAATGCGCACCGGACGGCTTCAGGTCGATCAGCACCGGCACCTCGCGGCCGAGTTTGTCAAAGGCGTCGAGGTCGATCCGGTGCGCGGTGCGGTTGGCGATCGCCGTCAGATGGATCAACCCGTTGGTCGACCCGCCAATCGCCTGCAGCACGACTTGCGCATTTCTGAAAGAAGTCTTCGTCAGCAACTCGCTCGGCTTTGGTCCCTTGGTCTTGGCCATTTCGGCGGCGACCTTGCCGCTCGCCTCCGCCAGGCGGAACCGCTCGGCATGCGGCGCGGGAATGGTCGCGCTCATCGGCAGCGACAGACCCAAGGCCTCCGTGATGCAGGCCATGGTGCTCGCGGTGCCCATCACCATGCAGGTTCCCACCGATGGCGCGAGCCGACTGTTGACGGCCTCGATCTCGACCTCGTCGATTTCACCGGCGCGGTGTTTGCCCCACAACCTTCGGCAATCGGTGCAGGCGCCCAGCACCTCGCCCCGGTGATGCCCGACCACCATCGGCCCCACCGGAATGACGACGGTCGGCAGATCGGCAGAGACCGCGGCCATGATCTGCGCCGGCAAGGTCTTGTCGCAGCCGCCGATCACCACCACCGCGTCCATCGGCTGGGCGCGGATCATCTCCTCGGTATCCATCGCCATCAGATTGCGCAGATACATCGAGGTCGGGTGCGAAAAGCTTTCCGCGATCGAGATGGTCGGGAACACCATTGGCATCGCGCCCGACAGCATCACGCCGCGTTTCACCGCCTCGATGATCTGGGGCGCATTGCCGTGGCAGGGATTGTAGTCGCTGTAGGTGTTGGTGATGCCGACGATCGGGCGGTTGAGCGCATCGTCCGAATAACCCATCGCCTTGATGAAGACCTTGCGCAGGAACAGCGAAAAACCCGCATCGCCATAACTCGTCAGTCCCTTGCGCAACCCGTCAGCCATCGCCGAAAAATCCCTTTCTGGTTCTGCGTCCCAGTTATGAAGCCCACAGCATTATTGTCAATATTTGATTGTTTTGCCCCAAAAGAGGGCAAAGTACCGCCTGCGCGGGCAGCATTATTGACAATAAAATTCCTGCGTGCTGACTTCCGACCATGACGCGACCCGGACATCCATGAGTAAGCCGCTCCGCATAGGCCTGATCGGCGCCGGCATGGTGAGCCGCCATCACTTGATTGCATGGGCCAGCATCGCTGACCGGGCGCGCGTGGTCGCGATCGCCGACCCATCCCGCGAAAACGCGGTACGGCGCGCGGAAGAGTTCGGCATATCGAATATTTACCCCGAAGCCGGCGCGATGCTGGCGGCGGCTGAGCTTGACGCCATCGACATCGCAGCCCCTCGCCAGTTTCATGCGCCGCTGGTGCGGCTCGCGGCGAAGCGGCGCCTGCCGGTGCTCTGCCAAAAACCGCTCGCGCCGAGTTTAAAGGAGGCGATCGATCTCGTCGCCGAGATCAAGGATCAGACCCGGCTGATGATTCACGAGAACTGGCGGTTCCGCGGGTACTATCGCGACGCCGCCATCTGGTTGCGGGAGGGGCGCATCGGCGCGATCAAACAAGCACAGTTGACCCTGCTCACCTCGGGCGTGTTGCCGGGTTCGGATGGATTGCGCCCGGCGCTAGAGCGGCAGCCTTTCATGCGCGGAGAAAAGCGCATGCTGGTTGCGGAGGTCTTGATCCATCACCTCGATACGCTGCGCATGCTGCTCGGGCCGCTGCGCGTGACCGCCGCAGGCTTAAGCCGCAGCTTTTCGGAAATGGCCGGCGAGGACGGTGCCGTGATCCAGATGAAGGCGGAGCGCGGCGGCACGGCCAGCATCTTTGCAAGTTTTGCAGCGCACGGATTTCCCGCCACCCAGGTCGACCGGCTCGACATTCTCGGGGAAACCGGTTCGATACGGCTCGACGGGCCGCATCTCGTCTGTGCGGGCGCGGCGCCTGCCGAAAAACACTACGATCTCGCTGTCGAATATCAGGGCTCGTACAACCGCACGATCGCGCATTTCGTGCAGTCGCTCGCCGACAACGCGCCGTTCGAAACCGCGCCGGAGGACAATCTCGAAACGTTGCGTCTGGTGGAGGATTGCTACCGCCTCTCCGGCTGGGAGGCTTAAGCGATGAAACCCCAGGCCGTCTTGCCGGAAGCAGCAGCGCCGACGCGCGAGGAAGAGCAGGCCGAGGTGATCCGAAGGCTCGAGGAGGACATCATCTTCGGCCGCTTCGCGCCGGGCTCGCGGCTCGTCGAGGACACGCTGATGAGCCGCTACGGCGCCAGCCGGCATTTCGTCCGCCAGGCGCTGTTTCAACTGGAGCGCCAGGGCATCGTGCTCCGCGAAAAAAACATCGGCGCCACCGTGCGGTTCTATTCGGCAGACGAAGTACGGCAGATCTACGAGGTCCGCGAAATGCTGACGCGGCAGGCGGCCTTGATGATCCCCCTGCCCGCGTCCCCTCACCTCATCGAACAACTCATCGAACTACAACGGCAGTATTGTGCGAAGGCCGACGCGCAGGATCTGCGTGGCATCCATGAAGCCAACGACGCATTTCACGTCGCGCTGTTCTCGGCCAGCGGCAATCCCTATCTCGTGCGCTCGCTGCAGGACTACATGAACCTGACCCTGCCGATGCGCGCCAAGAATCTCGCCGACAGAGAAGGCCTCGCGCTGTCGCGTCGACAGCATGAACTGATGATCGAGCTATTGAGAGGCCGCGACAGCTGGGCGCTCGCGCAGCTCTGCGTCGATCACATGCAATTCAGCAAGAAGATTATCTCGGGCGGATCGGCGATCACACGGAATGACGGGCTTCAGTATTTCAAACCCTCGATGATCCGGCTCATGTCGCCGTCGAACTCCATGCCACAGAACGCGCCGCCCTGGTAGAAATCGCCGACCGGATCGGGCTTGAGCTTGGCTTGCTCGGCAAAGGCGTGCTCGCGAAAATCCTCGGCCTTGCCGGTCGGGCGATAGCCGAGATCGTAGGCGCGGTGGTTATCCCACCATGAGCGCTCGTTGTTGGACGCGCCGTAGAAGATCTCGAAATGGATGTCGGGATGTTCGAGCCCGATCCGGCACAGTTGCACCAAATCTTCCGGCTTCAGCCAGATCGAAAGCCGCCGATGGTCCAGCGGCTTCTCGCCGAAATTGCCGATCCTGATACAGGTGACCTTAAGGCCGTGCTTGTCGGCATAAAGCGCGCCGACCGCTTCGCCAAACACCTTGCTGACGCCGTAGCGGCCGTCAGGCCGCGCCGTGACGTCGGTTCCGATCCGGTGATGGCGCGGATAGAAGCCGACGGCGTGGTTCGATGACGCGAATACGATGCGCTTGACGCCTTTCTTGCGGGCCGCCTCGAACAAATTGTAGCAGCCGATGATGTTGGACTGCAGGATATTGTCCCACGGACCCTCGACCGAATATCCGCCGAAATGCAAAATGCCGTCGACGCCTTCGCAAATCGCTTCGACCTGAGCCAAATCAGAGAGCTCTGCTGCCTTGAATTTTTCGCCCCTGCCGAGATCGGCGGGTGGCTTGAGGTCGCTCAAGAGCAAATCCGGATAGATCGGCGGCAACAATTTGCGCAAGCTTGTGCCGATTCCTCCGGACGCGCCGGTCATCAATATGCGTGGCATTCCATCCCTCATTCTGTCGGAATTTGAAAATGAGTATGGCGCGGCGCGAGGGAGCCGGCAAGCTTGCCGCCGCGAGACGGCAATGATAGCAGACGAGGACGGTGAGGAACTCCATTACAGCAACGAGAACAGCAAATGTCCGACAAACCGGTTCGCCCCGGCTTTCAGCCGGCGACGCAATATCCCGATCCCGCAATCCACGCGCTCGACCCGCGCTTCGAAAAATACTGGCTCAAGCTGTCGGCCGTGGAACGGCTCGCCACGGGATTGCGCTGGGCCGAAGGCCCGGTTTGGGTCGGCGATGGGCGCTATCTCCTGTGCAGCGACATTCCCAACCACCGTATCATCAAATGGGAAGAGGAAACCGGCGCGGTCAGCGTCTACCGCAAGCCGTCCGGCTTCGCCAACGGCAACACCCGCGACCGCCAGGGACGCCTGATCACCTGCGAACACGGCGGACGGCGTGTGGTGCGAACCGAATATGACGGCTCGCTGACGGTCCTGATCGACTCCTTTGACGGCAAGCGGCTGAATTCGCCCAACGATGTCGTGGTGAAATCCGACGGCTCGATCTGGTTCACCGATCCGACCTTCGGCCTGCTCGGCAATTACGAGGGCTACGTCGCGGAGTCCGAGATCGACGCCAATGTCTACCGGATCGACGGCGCGACCGGCACAGCCACCATCATTGCCGAAGGCGTGCTCGGGCCCAACGGGCTTTGCTTTTCACCCGATGAAAAGATCCTCTACGTCGTGGAATCCCGCGGCGTGCCGAACCGCAAGATCCTCGCCTATGACGTTTCACCGGGCGGCGACAAGATCACCAACAAACGTGTGGTGATCGACGCCGGTCCCGGCACGCCCGACGGCATGCGTTGCGACATCGACGGCAATTTGTGGTGCGGCTGGGGCATGGGCGTGGCCGAACTCGACGGCGTCATGATCTTTGCGCCCGACGGCAAGCCGATCGGCCGCATCGCGCTCCCCGAGCGCTGCGCCAATGTCTGCTTCGGCGGGCTGAAGCGCAACCGGCTGTTCATGGCCGCAAGCCAGTCGATTTACGCGCTCTATGTGAACACGCAGGGCGCGCTGGGGGGATAGGGATTCGTCCCGCGTCATTGCGAGGAGCGCAAGCGACGAAGCAATCCAGCCTTTTCCTTGCTTGGCGTAGATGGATTGCTTCGCTTCGCTCGCAATGACGCGTTAGGTCCCAGTCCCCAACGCAAAAGCGCCGGAGCGGAATTTCTTCAGCCCCGGCGCTTGATGTCGCGAAAACCTTACGCCGCGTTGAAGCCGGCGACCGCTTTCACTTCGAGATATTCCTCAAGGCCGAACTTGCCCCATTCGCGGCCATTGCCTGACTGCTTGTAGCCGCCGAACGGCGCGGTGCGGTCGTTCGGAACGCCCTGGAGATTGACGTTGCCGGCGCGAATCCTGCGACCGACCTTGCGGGCATGCTCGACGGTGTCGGCGGAGACGTAGCCAGCCAGCCCATAGGGCGTGTCGTTGGCGATCCGCACCGCGTCTTCCTCGTCCTTGGCGCCGAGGATGGTGAGCACGGGGCCAAAGATTTCCTCGCGCGCGATCGTCATGTCATTGGTGACGTCGGCAAAGATCGTCGGGCGCACATAAAATCCCTTGTTGACGCCCTCGGGCAGACCGGGCCCGCCGGCAACCAGCGTTGCCCCTTCCTCGATGCCCTTGTGGATCAGGGCCTGGATTTTGTCCCACTGGATCCGCGACACCACGGGACCGATGGTGGTGCCTTCGGCGCGCGGATCGCCGGCCTTGGTCTTGTCTGCGACGCCCTTGGCGATAGCCGCGACTTCCTTCATCTTCGACAGCGGCACGATCATCCGACTCGGCGCGTTGCACGATTGGCCGGAGTTGTTGAACATGTGCATCACCCCGCCAGTGACGGCCTTGGTCAGGTCGGCGCCTTCGAGAATGACGTTCGGCGACTTGCCCCCGAGTTCCTGGCTGACGCGCTTGACGGTCGGCGCGGCGCGCTTGGCCACGTCGATGCCGGCACGGGTCGATCCGGTGAACGAGATCATGTCGATATTCGGATGCTCGGCCATGGCGGCGCCAACTTCGGGGCCAAGACCGTTGATCAGGTTGAACACGCCCTTCGGGACACCTGCTTCATGCAGGATATCGGCAAAGATCAGCGCCGAGGATGGCGTGAATTCCGACGGCTTGAGGATCATGGTGCAGCCGGCGGCGAGCGCTGGCGCAACCTTGCAGGCGATCTGGTTCAGCGGCCAGTTCCACGGCGTGATCATGCCGACGACGCCGACCGGCTCGCGCACCACCACCGCCGAACCAACCGGCTCCTCGAAGTGATAGTTCTTCAGCACCTCTAGCGTGGAGGCGATGTGGCCGAGACCGGCGCCGGCCTGCATTTTTTCGGCCATCGGCAGCGGCGCGCCCATCTCGTCGGAGACCGCCGCACCAATGTCCTTCATGCGGGTCTTGTAGACCTCGATGATCTTCGACAGCAGCGCGACACGCTCCTCGCGGCTGGTCTGCGAAAAAGTCTCGAAGGCGCGACGGGCCGCGGTGACAGCCTTGTCAACGTCGGCCTTGGAGCCGAGCGCAACCTCATACATCGCCTCTTCGGTCGCCGGATTGACGACCGGGGTGGACTTCTTGACGACGGGGTCGACCCAGGCGCCATCGATGTAGAATTGCATGCGGTTGACCATCGTAAACCTCTTGA
This sequence comes from uncultured Alphaproteobacteria bacterium, assembly GCA_963741185.1. Taxonomy (GTDB): domain Bacteria; phylum Pseudomonadota; class Alphaproteobacteria; order Rhizobiales; family Xanthobacteraceae; genus Bradyrhizobium. Next base: position 441,973 of record CAVUHE010000031.1, read on the forward strand.
TTTCACGGGCTATGGAGGGGAACAGGGCGTTCGGCAAGCATCCTTGCACGAATAGCTGAGCAAAAATGAACCCGCCATATGCGGGATGCCGCATTGCGGCGGATGCTGGATATAAGGTCAGCGGCGTGAAGGAAGCAAGACGGCGGCGCCAGATTGACGATTAGGTAGTCGTCCCTGCGAAAACGTGCCCCATAACCAGCGCAAGTAGCCGTCAAGTGAAGGCGGTGTCTCCTGGCATGCAGGACGTCGCGAAAAACATCGTCTGATGGTGTGATGCCGTGAATTCGCAGGCGTTCGACCGAACAGGCGACAGCACTTCCCTTCCCTCCTGGCGCAAGATGCCATGCCTTGCCTCACGGGCCAGGAGGATTATCAGGAAGGCTTTCGCCGGGGCTGAAATAGTTTCGTGATCTGCGAGCGCCGCATTATTCGGCGATCATCGCGCCGGAGCCTCCCAACTCAGCCGGAAAATCCTTCAGCTTCGGCAAGCCGTCCCGCATTGGCAACACCGTCTCGGCGTAGTTGACGTGAACCCCGGGCACGAACGGAAGGGTAGGAACCGTCGCGGCGAAAACGTCGACGAGACCAAGCGGTGGATGATCAGTCATCAGGTGGCCGCCGCATTTCTTGCAGAATTTGCGTAGGCTTGCCGGCGTCTTCGAGAACGTTGCCACGTCCTGCGATCCGGAAACAATTCGCACGGCCTCCGGCTTCCAAAGGCTGAAGGCGTTAACGGGACCGCCGGACCAGGAGCGGCAGGAATGGCAATGGCAGTAACCCATCCCCTCTGGCGCGCCGATGACTTCCACTTTCACGGCGCCGCAAAAGCAATGTCCGATATGTCTCATCATATTTTCTCCTTCCTGGATGCGATTGTTGTCAGATTGATTTGCGCAAGGAAATGACGACCGAGACCCTGTTCTTGTATTGGCGATACTCATCGCCAAACAACTTGATCAGGTCGCGCTCTTCGAGGAGGACTTCCCCGATGTAAACCGTCGTCACGGTTGCGAAGAGATAAGTGCTTCGGTTGAAGGCGTACTGGTTCCCGTGTCGATGCTCTTCGGGACGGCGAGACTCATGATGAATCTGGCCGCATAATGCATCGTGACGAAGAATGCCGCGTGCGCGACTGCTCCATAAAGTAGAGCGATGACTTTCAGAATTCGATTTGGCGAGACTTTCTGGTAGATGGATTCGGCCTTTGTCATCAACATCTCCGGTAGAGGCAATACCTGGCGCGAGGCAGCAATCCCCGAAAGATGCCCAAAAGGCGCGCCAAAAGACTTTGTCGAGCCCTTGACTTTCCCTTGAGACGGCATTGATTTTTTCTTGTTGGCAAACCTTTTATAACTATTCATGCGGTTCACACTTTGAAAACTTCTCGGTAGATACCGAGCGCCGCGGCTGCTGGAATGTCCGGAAATTTGAGCTTGCCGCAACCGCATTGCGGGAATTGCGCAGAACCCGGCCGAATATCTCGCTGGACTGGATCGCAAACCAATTGCAATTGAAACTTGATACCGATCGTCAGCACTATCTGGAAGGCTTTCGCTGTCCGGTTTGAACCAAGGTGTTTGACGGTCTTCAGCGCGGCGGGGCTGGTGAACTTGTCATACCGCCATCTTGCGATGCCGCACCGGCGCGCCGGCCGTCAAGCTCTCGGCCGCGTCGATGATGGCGTTGGCGTCGATGCCATGATGACGATAGAGGTCGTCGATGGTGCCGGTCTGGCCGAAATGCTCGACGCCGAGCGCTTCGAGCCGGTGGCCGCACACGCTGCCGAGCCAACCGAGCGTGGCGGGATGGCCGTCGATCGCGGTCACTACCCCGCAGTCGCGCGACAACGGCGCAAGCAGCTTCTCGATGTGGCTGAGATGCGCCAGGCCGCGGCGGTCACGACGCAACGCTCGCGCCCCCGTCCACCCGGCGTGCAGCCGGTCGGCCGAGGTGACCGCCAAAAGACCGATGTCGCGGCGGCTCTCGCCCAGAAGCCCGACCGCCTCGATCGCCTCGGGTGCGACCGCGCCCGTGTAGGCGATCACGACTTCGGCGTTCGGTCCGGGCTTGCGCAGCCAATAGGCGCCTTCCGTGATGGAAGCCTCCAGATCGGGCGTCATCATCCGCTGCGGCTGGTCGAGCGTACGGGTGGACAGTCTCATATAAACCGAGCCACCCTCGCCGCCTTCGCGCTGCATGTGCCGAAAACCCCAGCCCATAATGACGGCGAGTTCGTCGACAAAGGCCGGCTCGAATGAGGCCAGCCCGTCCTGCGCCATGCCGATCAAGGGTGTTGCGATCGACTGATGGGCGCCGCCTTCCGGCGCGAGCGTAATTCCCGACGGCGTCGCCGCCACCATGAAGCGCGCGTCCTGATAGCAGGCGTAGTTCAGGGCATCGAGCCCGCGCTCGATGAAGGGATCGTACAGAGTGGCCACCGGCAACAGCCGTTCGCCGTTGATGGCGTGCGACAGGCCCAGCGCCGACATCAGGATGAAGAGATTCATCTCGGCGATACCGAGCTCGATGTGCTGTCCCTTCGGCGAGGCATCCCAGTTGAAGGTCGAGGGGATTTTCTCGCTGCGAAACAGGTCGGCTTTTTCGGCACGCGCGAACAGGCCGCGGCGGTTGACCCAGGCGCCGAGATTGGTCGAGACCGTAACGTCGGGCGACGCCGTCACGATGCGTGTTGCGAGCTCGGTATCGCCGCGCGCGATTTCGTTCAGGACAAGGCCAAAGCCCTGCTGGGTCGACATCTGCGGCGAGGACGTGAAGGAAAGCCGCTCGGGAATGTCGATCACTGGCGCGGTCAGACGGCGCCGGCCTTCGCGGTTGAACGGCGCCTCGCTGAGGAACGCTTCCAGCGTCGTTGCATCCTGCGACAGTCCCTCGAATTTCTCCCACTCGTGACCGGGACGGATGTGCTGGCTGTTGCGCCATTTTTCCATCTGGGCAACCGTCATCAACCCCGCATGATTGTCCTTGTGGCCCTGGAACGGGAGACCCACGCCCTTGATTGTATACGCGATGAAGCAGACGGGGCGATCGTGGTCGACGGCTTCGAATGCCTCGATCATGCTGGCCATGTCGTGTCCGCCGAGATTGGACATCAATTCCAGAAGTTCGTCGTCGCTGCGCCGCTCGATCAGTTGCGACACCGCGCCTTGATCGCCGATCTCATCGCGCAAATGCTTGCGGAACGCCGCCCCGCCCTGGAAACACAAGGCGGCGTAGAGTTGGTTCGGACAAGCATCGATCCATTGCCTGAGCGCTTCTCCGCCCGGCTCGGCGAAGGCGGCGCGCATGAGGCTGCCATATTTCACGATCACCACGTCCCAGCCGAAATTTCGGAACATGGATTCGAACTTTTCCCACAAGCCTTCGCGCACCACCGCATCGAGACTCTGGCGGTTATAATCAACCACCCACCAGGCATTGCGCAGGCCGTGTTTCCAGCCCTCCAGAAGCGCTTCGAAGATATTGCCCTCGTCCATCTCGGCATCGCCGACGAGCGCTATCATTCGCCCCTCGGGGCGATCCTTGGCCCAGCCATGCGCCTTGACATAGTCCTGCACCAGCGAGGCGAACAATGTCTGGGCCACGCCAAGGCCGACCGAGCCGGTGGAGAAATCGACGTCGTCGGTGTCCTTGGTGCGCGACGGATAGGACTGCGCACCCTTGAAGCCGCGGAAATTTTCCAGCTTCTCGCGGGTCTGGTGGCCGAACAGATACTGGATCGCGTGAAACACGGGGCTTGCATGCGGCTTCACCGCGACGCGGTCCTGCGGCCGCAACACTGAGAAATACAACGCCGACATGATGGTGGCGAGCGAGGCAGAGGAAGCCTGATGGCCACCGACCTTCAAGCCGTCGACATTGGGCCGGATATGGTTGGCGTGATGGATCGTCCACGATGACAGCCAGAGCACTTTGCGCGCCAGCGCGGACAGCATGTCGAGGCGTGCGGGTTCGGTCGCCATGGCAGTATTCCCTGAACCGTGATTTCCGCGCGATTTTACCGCGCCCGTTTTCGCGAAAAATCTCAATCTTTGGCGACATATTCGGAATTATTGGGATAAATTACCATTTTAGACCACCAAACGCAGAGTTTATCCCAATGCACACCCTCGATGCCATCGACCGCAAGATCCTCAGCCTGCTGCAGTCCGACAGCCGCACCACCATGGCCGAACTCGCCGACAAGGTCGGGCTATCGGTCTCGCCGTGCCACCGCCGGGTGAAGCTTCTCGAAGAACGCGGCGTGATCACGCGCTATATCGCAACCGTCGACCAGAAATCGCTAGGCTTGCATGTCAGCGTGTTCATCTCCATCAAACTGGCGCGGCAGAAGGAGGAAGACCTCAATCGCTTCGCGCGCGCGATCTCAAAATGGGACGAGGTGCTGGAGTGCTACCTGATGACAGGCAATCGCGACTATCTGCTGCGCGTCGTCGCCGCCGATCTTTCGTCCTATGAAGCGTTCCTGAAAAACAAGCTGACGCGGCTCGACGGTATTGCCTCGATCGAGTCGAGCTTTGCGCTCAGTCAGGTGAAATACTCGATCGCGCTGCCGGTGTGAGCGACGGCGCCGGCGCGTGATGCGGATCTACGCGATATCGGCCAGTCGCGCCAGCGCGCGGCTCACGCGTTCGGGGAAGGTTCTGCCTCGACCTCCAAAAGCTGCGATCGCCGCACCCGCTCGCGATGCGCCGTGTAGAGGCCGCTGGCGACGATGAACACGGCACCGGTCACGGTCCACGCATCCGGCACTTCCCCGAAGACCAGGAAGCCGAGGATACTCACCCAAAGCAATTGGGTGTACGAAAACGGTGCAAGCACCGAGGCATCCGCGTAGCGAAAGGCGAGCACGACGATCCACTGGCCCGCGGTCGATGCAATCCCGATGAAAATCCCGAACAGAATATCGTGCCAGGTCGGCGCGACCCACACGATCGGAACCAGCGTCGAAAGAATGCAGACGCCCGCGATCGACGAATAGGCCATGGTGGTGGCAGCGCGTTCCCGTCCGCTCATCATGCGCGTCATGATCAGCGTGCAGGCCCAGGCCAGCGCCGACACCAGCGGGAAGAATGCGGCGGGATGAAACGCGCTCGTGCCCGGCCGCAGGATGATCAGCACGCCGATCAGTCCTACCGCCGTCGCAAGCCAGCGGCGCAGGCCGACACTTTCGCCAAGAAAAATGATCGAGAGCGCGGTGACGAACAGTGGCGAGACGAAGCCGGTGGCCGAGGCTTCCGCAATGGGCAGAAACCGCAAGCCGGAAATGAAAAACAGCGAGGACGCCAAAAGCGCCACGCCACGCAACAATTGAAAGCCCGGCCGCGGCGTACGCAGCGCATAGATCGGCGAACCGGGCACCATCGCCGGGACCATGATCAAGGCGAACACCAGAAACCTGATCCACGTGATCTCGATCGAGGGCAGCGTCAACGACAGGTATTTCGCGGTGGTGTCGGACGCCCCCAGAAACACCGTCGATGCCAGAATGAGCGCGATACCTCGAAATGGCCGATCGGCGCGCGCGGGCGCGGCCTGATTGGCTGGCTTGTCCTCTGACGAAGGCAACGTAGCCCTGTCCAGCCTGACGGCCGCGGCGGGTGGTGGAGTCACTATTGAACTCGGGCGCAGGAATTGTCGAATCGAGCGAAGGCTTAAAAAACGACAATAGGCATCCCTGGACAAGGCCGGAAAACAGGACGCGGATATGCGCGATTGGTTGCGGTATTTGCCGCAGCGCATCTAAAGCATTGGCAGGCTTCGTGGTTTCGGCCCCCGCGGAAATGCCTTGTCGAGCGCGGCCGTCTCATCCTCGCTCAGCACGAGATCGCCGGCTGCCGCGTTGTCGGCCGCGTGCTCGGAGCTCGATGCCTTCGGGATCGCAAACAACTGCGCTTCACGCGTGAGGAAACTCAAGGCGACCTGGTGTGGCGAAGCCCCGTGACGCTTGGCGATGCTTTGCAATATTTCGCCTGCCCTGCTGTGCGGATCTGGAAAATCGTTGTGACCGAATGGGGAATAGGCGACCACGGCGACGCCGTGTTCGACGCACCATGGAATCACGGCGTGCTCGATGGCGCGTTCCTGCAAATGATAGAGCACCTGGTTGCAGGCGATCTTGCCTTCGCCCGCGACCTCCAGAACTTCATCGAGATCGTCGGCATCAAAATTGCTGACACCCCAGGATCGGATTTTCCCCTCGCTCACCAATTGCTCGAACGCCGCAACCGTCTCGGAGAGCGGATAGGAACCGCGCCAGTGCAAGAGATAGCAATCGAGGCGGTCGGTCTTCAGCCGCGCCAGCGAGCGCTCGCACGCCGTGATGGTGCCGCGCAGCGAGGCATTGCTCGGCAGCACCTTCGAGACCAGAAAGACCTCATCACGCCGGCCCGCGATCGCATCTGCAATCACAAGCTCGGCATCACCGTACATCTCCGCGGTGTCGATATGGCTCATGCCGAGATCGAGGCCGCGACGGAGTGCTGCGACCGCGCGCTTGCGATCGCCGCGATCGATGTACCAGGTGCCCTGCCCGATCACCGACGTTTGGCGGGCGCTGTTGCCGAATTGCCGTAACTTCATTTGCTATTTCAGCTCACCGGGATCGGCGACCAGCACCACGCCGGTTACCGACTCCGTCACATAAAGACGATCGCCTCCGATCGCAACATCGGCGCAGCTCGGCCCCGACACGGGATTTGATTGGGCCAGAACTGCTCGGGCACTGCGGAAAATACCTCCGCCTCAATGAAGCCGCGGCGCAGCGTCGCGAAAACGTCCGTCAGGGCATGACGTTCTTGTCCTGACCCGGCGGCGTGCTATGAATTGCCAAGGCACGCATATTCAAGCCTGTCGGCCAAACGATCGTCGCCGTCAACAACGGATTGCAGGGAGGATAACGACATGGCCCATATCGGCCCGACGCGGCGTTCGCTGCTGCAGGGAACGGTTGCAGCAAGCGCACTCAGCCTTACCGGATTTCCCGCGCGCGCCGAGGTGCAATGGAAAAAATATGCCGGCACCACGATCGAAGCCAACCTGATCAAGGGGCCGCGCGGCGAGTTACTGCAAAAATACGCGTCCGAATTTACCGACCTTACCGGTATCAAGGTTGAGTCCGAAGTCATTCCGGAGCAGCAGCAACGACAGAAGGCGGTCATCGAGCTCACTTCGGGCAAGCCGAGCTTCGACGTCGTCCACGTCAGTTACCACGTGCAGAAGCGGCAATTCGAAAAGGCCGGCTGGCTCGCGGACCTCACGGCGTTCATGAAGGATCCGAACCTGACCGCACCTGACCTCACGGTGAGTGATTTCTCCGCAGGTGGTCTGCAATTTGCCCAGAACGAAAAGGGCGAAATGCATTCGTTGCCGTGGTCGGTCGACTACTTCATCCTGTACTGGAACAAGGAGCTGTTCGCCAAGAAGGGCGTTGCGCTGCCAAAGACCTTTGACGAGATGGTAGCCGCCGCCGAGAAGCTCAACGATCCCGCCAACGGCGTCTATGGCTTTACCGGTCGCGGCCTGCGCAACGCCAACATGACGCTATGGACCAATTTCTTCCTCAACTATGGCGGCGAGTTCCTCGACGCCAAGGGCAACATCCTGACCGACGGTCCGGAGGCGATCGAGGCCACCAAAATGTATCAGCGCCTGCTGACCAAGACGGCGCCTCCGGGCGTCGCCGGTTTCAACTGGATGGAATCGATGGCTTCGCTGACCCAAGGTCGGGCGGCGATGTGGATCGACGGCGTGGGCTGGGCCCCGCCGATCGAGGATCCCAATGCGTCGCGCGTTGTCGGCAAGATCGGCTACGCCCTGGTGCCAGCCGGACCCAAGGGCAATTATTCCGCCGCCTATGGCGACGGCATCGGCGTTGCGCAGGCAAGCACGAAAAAGGAAGCGGCCTATCTTTATTGCCAGTGGGCGGTGTCGAAGACGATGGGTGCGCGGCTTTTGCAAAGCGGCGGCGGCGTCCCATTCCGCAACTCGGTGCTCAACGACGAGACCGTGCGCAAGGGCGTGAAGATGCCGCAGGAGTGGCTGGACTCGGTGATCGGCTCCGCGAAGATCAGCAAGCTCGGACTTCCCGTCATCATTCCGGTCGCCGAGTTTCGCGATATCGTTGGCGCGGCTCTCACCGCGACTTTGTCGGGCGCAGACCCCGCAACGGAACTGAAGAAGGCTCACGAACAATTCCGTCCCATTCTGGAGCGCAGCGAAAAATCGTGAGCGTGAGCGCGACCGAAGCGGCATCGGCGCGATCGGGCGCAGCGGCGAGCGAAACCGGCGGGTGGCAGCCGCCATCCTATTGGCCCTTCGTGCTGCCTGCGCTGATCGTCGTGCTCGCGGTCATCATCTTTCCCTGGGCCTATACGATCTGGATGAGCCTGCACGAATGGAAGGTCGGTGCGCCACCGACCTTCGTCGGGCTCGCCAACTACATCCGCCTGCCGAGCGACACGCGTTTCGTCGAATCGGTGTGGCACACGCTGGTCTATACCGCGCTGTCGGTCGCCTTGCCGCTGATATTCGGTACCCTCGCTGCGGTAGTGTTTCACGCAAAATTCCCGATGCGCGGCTTTCTGCGCGGCCTCTTCATTCTGCCGATGATGGCAACCCCGGTCGCCATCGCGCTGGTGTGGACGATGATGTTCCACCCCCAGCTCGGCATCCTTAACTACCTGTTGTCGCTGGTCGGCCTGCCGCCGCAGCTCTGGGTGTTTCACCCCGCGACCGTCATTCCGTCGCTGGTGCTTGTCGAAACCTGGCAATGGACGCCGCTGGTGATGCTGATCGTGCTCGGGGGCCTCGCCGCGATCCCCGCCGAGCCGTATGAGAGCGCGCTGATCGACGGCGCGACTCGCTGGCAGACTTTCCGCTACATTTCGCTGCCGCTGATCATGCCATTCCTTTTCATCGCCTCGATGATCCGCATGATCGACGCGGTGAAGAGCTTCGACATCATCTTTGCGATTACCCAGGGCGGGCCCGGCTCCGCCTCCGAGACGATCAACCTTTATCTCTACAGCGTCGCCTTCGTCTATTACGACGTCGGATACGCCTCCGCTATTGTGGTCGTGTTCTTCGCACTCATCGTCGCACTTGCCGGTGCGCTGCTTCGACTGCGCCAAACGACCCACTGGAACGACGCCGGAGGTATGGCATGAGCAGGTTGCTTGGCAGGGTCGGCCTGGCGTTTGCGCTCGTAGCGATCGTGTCGCCGGCCGTTCTCTTTTTCCTCTGGATGCTGTCGCTGTCGGTCAAATTCGAGGTCGACAACGCGTCTTATCCACCGGTTTTCATCCCCGAGCGCTTCAATTGGGGTAACTATGCCGCGGTGATCGACTCCAAGCGGTTCTCGACTTATTTCACGAACAGCCTGATCGTCACGGGAGCCGCCACCGCTTTCGCGCTATTGGTCGGCGTACCCGCAGGCTATGGCCTCGCCCGGATGCGCGCGCAAAAATCGGCGGTCGTGATCCTGATCGCGCGCATCACGCCCGGCCTCTCATATCTCATTCCGCTGTTTCTGCTGTTTCAGTGGCTTGGTTTGCTCGGTACGCTGTGGCCACAGATCATTATCCACCTCGTGGTGACGTTGCCGATCGTGATCTGGATCATGATAGGCTATTTTGAAACGACGCCGAGGGAACTCGAGGAGTCAGCGATGATTGACGGCGCCACCCGTTGGCAGGTCTTTCGCCACGTCGCGCTGCCGATCGCGCGACCTGGCATCGCCGTAGCCTTCATTCTTGCGGTGATCTTCTCCTGGAACAACTTCGTGTTCGGCATCGTGCTGGCCGGGCGCGAGACGCGCACGCTGCCGGTCGCCGTCTACAACATGATTTCCTTCGACCAGTTGAGCTGGGGGCCGCTCGCCGCGGCGGCGTTGATCGTTACCCTGCCGGTATTGCTGTTGACGGTTTTCGCGCAGCGCCAGATCGTGGCAGGGTTGACCGCGGGAGCGGTCAAGGGCGGCTAGCTCGCGCTTGGATTATCTGCAAAATTTCTTCAACAATTCATTAAGCTGGTGGGTGACGGGTTGCTCGCCTGCCACATGCAGCCGGAGGAGCAGAGATGAAATTCCGGGTCTTTGGACGCACGGGAATGCAGCTCTCGGCGCTGGGCTTCGGCTGCGGCGCAGTGGGCGGAATTATGGTGCGCGGCGATCCTGCTGACCAGGAGCGCACCATTGCGCAGGCACTCGCCGCCGGCGTGAACTACTTCGACACCGCGGTGCAATACGGCGATGGCGAATCGGAAAGGAATCTTGGTCGCGTCTTGCAAAAGTTGAAACCGGCCGATGTGGTCGTTGGCACCAAGGTGAGGTTGCCACCGGACGAATTCGGCCGCATTGCAGACGCCGTAACCAGGTCGCTCGAAGGCAGTCTGGCGCGACTCGGTCTTGACCGGGTCGACATCTTTCACCTCCACAATGCGATTACCAAAACTGGAGGTGGATCGGCGCTGAGCGTCCGACAAGTGCTCGGCGACGTGGTACCGGCGTTCGAGCGCCTGCGCCAGCAGGGGAAAATTCGTTTCCTCGGGATCACGGCCGTGGGCGACACCGCCGCCCTGCAAAAGGTGATCGACGCGCGCACCTTCGACAGCGCGCAGGTCGTCTACAACATGCTTAATCCATCCGCCGCGGAAGAATTGCCGACTAACTATCCGGCACAGGATTACGGGCGATTATTCGATCACACCAAGGCGGCCGGCGTTGGCGTGGTGGCCATCCGCGTGCTTGCCGGTGGCGCTCTGTCGGGCTCAGCCGAACGTCACCCGATTGCGAGTCCTGCGCCAGAGCCGATTGGTTCGGCCATGAGCTACGTTGCCGATCTCGATCGCGCACGCCGCCTGATCCCGCTGGTGAAAGAGGGATTCGCAGCCAGCCTCGTCGAGGCCGCCACGCGGTTTGCGCTGTCTCATCCGGCGGTAGGCCCCATCCTGATCGGTATGGCGACGCCGCAACAGTTTGAGGACGCACTCGCGGCGGTTCAGAAAGGTCCGCTACCGAAGGCTGCGCTCGACCGGCTGTCGGCACTTCGGCAGGCATTCTCTGGCGAGCCACGATGATCGCCTGCCCATCAGGGATGGCGGGAAATCGGCTGCGAGCCGCTCGCCAGCGCGAGCCGTGGTCAGTTGGCCACGCCGGCCACCTTCCGCAGCTCGGTATCGGCGGTGCCCGTTTGCGCGATCAGGCGCTTCAGCTCGGGAATGCAGGACCCGCAATTGGTGCCCGCCTTCAGCCGCATGCCAAGCTCCGCGGCGGATCCCGCACCGGTGGCAATGGCGTCACAAATCGTATTGCGGCCAACACCGAAGCAGGCGCAGACAATGGGACCGGCGCTCGCAAGCCCATCCATCGGCTTGCCCGACAACAGCGCTCGGCGTTGATCGTCACTGAGCGCGCCCGCCGCGAACAGGTCCTTCGCGACGTTCCAGTCGCCGGCATCCCGCGCGGGCCCGAGGAACAGGCAGGTCTCGATCCGATCGTCGCCAAAGCAAGCGGCGCGATAAACGCCACCGCCGAAGTCGCTATACTCGGCGAGATCCTGACCTGCGACCGAGCGCAGCCACGACGACCATCCCGAAAGGTCGGCGTTGTCGGCGATGAGATAGCCGAATCCACCGCTGACCGTCACGCGCGCCCACCAGGCGTGCTCGGGCAATTCCAGTGGCGCGCGCGACAGTACGAAACCGCGAAACACATATTCATAACGCGTAATTGACGCGGGCGTCGCCTTGTTTTCCGGCTGGCCGGAAAACGGATCGGTCAATGGCGCCACCAGCGCGCCGACGCGGGCGGCCGACGCGTTCGCTTCGCTCCAGTGGATCGGCGCGAACAGCATGCCGCGCTGCTGACGTTCGCTGACGACGACCTTGAGAATGCATTGGCCGTAATCGGTAACGATTCGCGCGAAGCCGCCGTCGGCCAGGCCGGTCCTCGCCGCATCGTCGGGATGCACCTCCACGAATGGCTCGGGCAGATGCTGGCCGAGGCGCGGGCTGGTGCCGGTGCGGGTCATGGTGTGCCATTGGTCGCGGATGCGGCCAGTATTCAGCCGCAGCGGCCGCCCGGCATTGGTTTCGGTTCGCAACGCCGGAACTTCGGGCGCGACAAATCGCGCCTTGTGGTCGTTCTGGAAGAATCCGCCGTCGGCAAAGAAGCGCTGCTGCAGCTCGGTATCGCCGAGACGATGCGGCCACAGCACCGGCGATAGCGTATCGAATGCCTCATCCGACAACGATCGCAACGCGCCGATGTCGAAATCGCGGCTGCCATTGTTCTCGAAAGCCGACAGCGCCGCATGCTCGCGAAAAATCTCCGCCGCCGAATGAAAATCGAACGCCACGCCGAAGCCAAGCCGCTTTGCCACCTCGCCGATGATCCACCAGTCGGGCCGGGTTTCTCCGGGCGGCGCGAGAAACGAACGCTGACGCGAAATGCGCCGTTCGGAGTTGGTCACGGTTCCGGATTTCTCGCCCCATGCCTGCGCCGGCAAAAGCACATGCGCGCCGGCGTCGACGGTATCGTTAGAGAGGACGTTCTCCGAGACCACGAACAGTTCGAGTTTCTTCAGCGCGGCGCGGGCGGCATCTGCATTTGGCAGCGACACCGCGGGATTGGTGCCCATCACCCAAAGCGCCTTGATCTCGCCGCGCGCGATCGCCTCGAACATCTGAACCGCTTTCAGCCCCTCATGCGTCGCGATGCGCGGCGCCTTCCAGAACCGGCGGACGCGGTCGATGTCCGGCGGCGTGAAGCCCATATGCGCGGCAAGCTGATTGGCGAGCCCGCCGACTTCACGCCCACCCATCGCATTGGGCTGCCCGGTGAGCGAAAACGGCGATGCGCCCAACTTGCCAATCCGTCCCGTGGCAAGATGGCAATTGAGGATGGCGTTGACCTTGTCGGTGCCCTGCGCCGACTGGTTGACGCCTTGCGAATAAAGCGTGACCACGCGGGGCGTCGCCGCGAACATCTGGAAAAACGCCGCGACATCCTGTTCGGAAAGGCCCGTCGCCAGCGCCGTTGCAGCGGCACTGCCGGCGATGCTGCGCGCCCGCGCCATGGCATCGTCGAAGCCACTCGTATGACGTTCGATAAAATCGCGGTCGAGCGCACCGGTGTCGACGAGATGCGCCAGCAATCCACAGAACAACGCCGTATCGGTGCCGGGCTTCAATCCGAGAAACAGGTCGGCGTCGCCCGCGGTGTCGGTGCGGCGCGGGTCGATCACGACGATGCGCGCGCCGCGCCGCTGCTTGTTGACGAGCATACGCTGGAACAGTACCGGGTGGCACCACGCCGCGTTGGAGCCGACCAGAACCAGCAGATCGGCCTCGTCGAGGTCTTCATACACGCCGGGCACCGTGTCGGCGCCGAATGCGCGGCGATGTCCCGCAACCGACGAGGCCATGCAGAGACGCGAGTTGGTATCGACATTGGCGCTGCCGATGAATCCCTTCATCAGCTTGTTGGCGACGTAATAATCCTCAGTCAACAATTGGCCGGAGAGATAGAACGCCACCGCGCCGGGGCCGTCGCGCTTGACAATATGGGCAAACCGATGGGCGACATGATCGAGTGCGTCGGTCCAGGCGACGCGCTCCATTGACCCCCTGCTGCAGCGGATCATCGGATGGAGCAGGCGATTCTCAAGACCGAGGGTTTCGCCGAGCGCGGAGCCTTTCGAACACAGCCGTCCAAAATTCGCCGGGTGCTCCGGATCGCCGGAAATCGCGGCGCCGCCGTGACCGTCGGGCGTTGCCAACACTCCGCACCCGACACCGCAATAGGGGCAGGCAGTGCGCGTGGCGCGTAGCGCGGGATCGACGGCCGTCATCGGAATGAACCGGTCATGCCGCTTCCGTCAGAATCGCGGCCGGGCGGCCGAACATCATGTCTTTGCGGATTCGTGCAATCTTCTCCCGACCGCGGATCATTTCGAGATACCAGAGGGCGTCGCCGACATCGCCGACCAGCACGGCGCCGGTGAGCCGGCCATCGGCGATCACGAGTTTCTTGTAGGCGCCGCGCCTGAGGTCGCTCAACACGATCGCCTCGCTGCCCTCACTCCCCAGGAAGTCGCCCGCGGAAAACACGCTGACGCCGGAGACCTTGAGATTGGTCGCCACGACACTGCCGTTATATGCGGCGGTCCGGCCCGCCAGGTGTTGCGCCAGAACCCGCGCCTGCTCGTAGGCCGGCTCGACCAGGCCGTAGCAGATGCCGCGGTGCTCGGCGCATTCGCCAAGTGCGAAAATGTCGGACGCGCCGGTTTGCAGTTGATCGTCGACGATGATGCCGCGATGGACCGGAATGCCGGCATCTCTTGCAAGTGCGACGTTCGGCCGGATGCCGGCGGCGAAAATCACCGCGTCGGCATCAATCCGCCGTCCGTCGGTAAGTTCGACGCCCTCGACGCGCCCTTCGCCGACAATGCGCGCGGTGTTGGCGTTGAGCAGAACCTCGATGCCCTTGGGCTCGACGAGAGATTTCAAGAGCGCCGCCGCCGGCGCATCGAGCTGACGCTCCATCAGGCGATCCATCAGGTGGATCAGCGTCACCGGAGCGCCCGCTTTGGCAAGCCCGTAGGCGGCTTCCAGACCCAGCAGGCCGCCGCCGACCACGACGACGCGCTTTTTCGCGGCCGCAAGCGTCAGCAAGAGGTCGACGTCGCGGCTGTCGCGAAAGGTGTTGACGCCGGCGAGTTCGGCGCCCGGCACGCTGAGCCGCAGCGGCGTCGAGCCGGTCGCCAGCACCAGCCTCGAGAACGCCACGCTCTCGTCATTGGCGATCTTGAGTTCGCGGCGGCCGACATCGATCTCGGTGACGGCGCATCCATATTTCAGGGTCACGCCGCGATCGCGCCACCAGTCGGCGGGCCTGAGTTCGATATCATGAGAGGCGGTTTCGCCCGCGAGCACCGACGACAGCAACACGCGATTATAGGCAAGCCTTGGCTCGTCGCCGATGACGGCGATGGCGTAACGCCCGAGAGCGGTCTTTGCGAGTTCGTCGACCAGGCGGGCGGCGGCCATGCCGTTGCCGACGATCACCAGCGGTTCGCTCATGCCGTATCCTTTACTCGGCGGCCTGGGGGCTGCCGTAGGCCTCCGAAACCATGAAGCCGGACAGCGTCCCGTAAGCCGCCTTCCACGCGTCCGCGACGTCGGATGTCCAGTCCGGCCCAAGTCCTTTTTCCAGAGTCCACAGCAATGCGGCGCCGACGACCGGATAATGTTCCGGCTTGGCGCCATAATTGACATGGCGCTTGGCCAGCGCGCTGGCCGCTGGCAAGACCGACTGGAGATTGCCGAGACTGCCGACCACGACGGCCAACGTCGCCATCAGCTTGCGGCGCTGCTCGGTCAAATTGGCGGGAAACATCGATTTGACCTGCGGCGCAATTTCGAACAGACGGCCGTAGAACATCACCGCCGCTTGATCAGAGATGGGTGCGACCTTGGAGAAGCTCTGCTGCACGAGTTTGACCTGGTCAGGTGTCATGTCTTTGTCCTTCCCTCCTGCGTTTTGCCGCCGCCTCGTCCCACAAGCGGGACGAGGCCGATCGAGATACCGCGCCACAGCGCGGCTGCCGCGCTTGGCTCAGATGCGCGCTTCGGCGAGACTCGTAGCGCCAGCCTCCGCAGGGTTCTTGCGCAGGTAGAACCACCAGGTCATCGCCAGGCAGACCGCGTAGAAGCCCAGATAGATGATCAATGCGAGCTGCGGGCCGCCGGTGACGGCGATCGACTTGCCGAAGCCGCTCGGGATCAGATAGCCGCCACAGGCACCGATCGCGCCGATGAACCCAAGTGCCGCGCCGCTTTCGATGCTTGCGGTCTTCAGGGCAAGCGCCCGGCCGGCTTCGCCCTTGCCGCGAGCCTTCCTCAGATTCTCCTCGCGGAAGATCGACGGGATCATCCGGTAGGTCGATCCATTGCCGATGCCGGTGGTAACGAACAGGATCAGGAACATCGCCAGGAAACCCGTGAAGTCCTTGGTACCTACGAAGTACAGGACACCGATCGTGGCGGCGGCCATTGCGATGAAATTCCAGAACGTCACGATCGCGCCGCCGACCTTGTCGGCAAGCAGGCCGCCGAAGGGACGCGACACCGAGCCGACCAGCGGTCCAAGGAATGCGATGGCAATCGTGACGGTCGGGAATTGCGTCTTGATCAGCAGCGGGAAAGCCGCCGAGTAGCCGATGAAGGAGCCGAAGGTCCCGATATAGATGAACGACATGATCCAGGTGTGCTTGCGCTTGACGATCGCGAGTTGGTCCTTGAATGAGGACTTCGCCGAGGTGAGGTTGTTCATGAAGAAAACCGCGCCAAACACCGCGATGATGAGCGGAACGACCCACATCAGCCCGGCATTCTGCAGGTAGACTCCCGAGACTGGCGTCGCCTGGTAGAGATTGATGAGACCGATGCCCATCAGGATTGGCGTGAGCAGTTGGACGCTGCTGACGCCGATATTTCCGCCAGCCGCGTTTAGGCCGAGTGCCCAGCCCTTCATGCGGTCGGGATAGAAGAAAGAGATGTTGGCCATGCTGGAGGCGAAGTTGCCGCCGCCGAGGCCTGCGGTGGAAGCCACCAGCAGCATCAGCCAGAACGGGGTATCAGGCTGGCTGACGAAATAGGCGAGCCCGAAGGTCGGGATGAAGAGCACGGCGGCGCTGAAGATGGTCCAGTTGCGACCGCCGAACGTCGTCACCGCAAAGGTGTAAGGAAATCGCATCAGCGAGCCGATCAGGCCGGGGATCGCGACCAGCTGAAACAGCTCGTCGGTGGTGTAGTGGAAGCCTGCGGCCGGCAATTTGGTGGCGACGATGCTCCAGATCAGCCAGACGGAAAATCCGATATGCTCCGCAACGATCGACCAGATGAGGTTGCGACGGGCGATGACTTTGCCCTTGGACTCCCAGAATGTCGCATCTTCGGGGTTCCAGTCTGAAATCCAGGTCGGGTCTTTCGAGCTCATGGAAGGTTCCTTTTCTGAACGAGCCTCCGCCATCGCGGCTCCCAGGCATGGGGGCGCGTTCCGGGAAGGCCCCGGTCTGGCGATCGCAAATCGGATGGTTGTTTCGACGGCGTCGATGGCGTCAGCACTAGCTATTCAAGCTTCGTGCCAATTGGGCGCAACGGAAATCTCCTTGAGTTATAGTTGGTTACGACCGGCGCTGCGCAATTCCTGCGGTCCTCATCCGCACCCAAAATTTGCAATCGCTCAATTATTGTGCGGCGCACAACAATTGAGCATAGGTGCCTAAAAATGTTCATCGAACGGAGGTGCGGCAGATCTGCGCGGCTTACACAAATGCGCACCGATCATCCGCAAACGCGGGGGTGGCTGGTTTTTTTTGGCCGCTTTCGACCGAGGCGATGATGGCATGTCGATTGCATCGCCTCATCGCTAGTCAATGAAGACTGCGGCCCGCCGGATTGTTGAGGCCATCGCTGGCTGAAGCTCAAACGACAGGCCCTAGCCGCCTCTCCAAGGAAGCGTGGCGCAGTCATCGCGATGCCGGTTCGGCATCGCACGCTCATCCCGATCCGATCGCTTGCGGTCGGAAAAACCGGATGACGAATGACGCAATAATCCGAAGCGCCGAAGCAGGCACTCTCTCGGAACGATGTCGTTTCGGGGGCAGCGCATCTCACGCGAGCGCCGCAGCCATGGGTAACCGATACTTTAAATTCGCTACGAACAAAGGGAACTGCAATGTCATACCTCGTGCCATCGGAATTCGTCACCAAAATGGTGGATGCCGGAGAATCCAAGATCTTCATGTCCACCAGGGATACCGTGATCCGAGCCTACATGGCCGGCGCGATCCTCGCATTGGCCGCCTGGTTCGCCGTCACGATCAACGTGAACACCGGCCAACCGCTCGTCGGCGCACTCCTGTTTCCCGTGGGATTTTCCATGTTGTACTTGCTGGGATTTGATCTCTTGACGGGTGTGTTCGTCCTCACGCCGCTCGCGTTGATCGACAAGCGGCCGGGCGTGACGCTAGCGGGCGTTCTGAGAAACTGGGGCCTCGTCTTTGTCGGTAACTTTGCCGGGGCCCTCACGGTGGCCTTCATGATGGCGTATGTGACGACCTTCGGCTTCACGCAGGAACCCGACAAAGTCGGCACGACGATCGGAAATGTCGGCGAGGCCCGGACTCTCGGTTACGCGGCGCACGGCGCGGCCGGTATGGCGACACTTTTCCTGCGCGGCGCGCTTTGCAACTGGATGGTCTCCACCGGAGTGGTCGGCGCCATGATCTCCACGTCGGTCCCCGGCAAGGTGATCGCGATGTGGATGCCAATTCTGGTGTTCTTCTATATGGTGTTCGAGCATTCCGTCGTGAACATGTTCCTGTTTCCGTCGGGGCTGATGCTGCACGCAAAATTTTCCATCCTCGACTATTTCATCTGGAACGAGATTCCGACCGTTCTCGGCAATCTGGTCGGCGGGCTTTCGTTCACCGGATTGACTTTGTATGCCACTCACGTCAGGACCGCGCCAAAGCGTGAAGCGGGACGAGCCCCTATCCGCGCCGCCATCTGATTTGTACAAACTGAGGGAGCCTTGCCCCTGCAAGGTAAGGCTCCCCCTTCCCTTGGCACCCTTCATGCCGGCTGAATTGCGGATCTCGCTTGGCCAATATTCTGACAGAGGCCGCAAGCCGGCCAATCAGGATTTTCACGGTGCCCTGATCCCGAACGAGCCGTTGTTGAGCTTGAAGGGCATCGCGGTGGTGATCGCCGACGGCATCAGCAGCAGCGAGGTCAGCCACATCGCAAGCGAGTCGGCCGTCAAAAGCTTTCTGACGGACTACTACTGCACATCCGAATCCTGGTCGGTGAAAACGTCGGCCCAGCGCGTGCTCGCGGCGACCAATGCGTGGCTGCATTCTCAAACGCGACGAAGCCAATACGCCTACGACAAGGACAAGGGTTACGTTTGCACCCTCAGTGCAATGGTCTTCAAATCGACGACGGCTTACATTTTTCACGCAGGGGATTGTCGAATCTACCGTGTCGCCGGCCATGCACTCGAGCAGCTCACCGACGATCATCGGGTGATCGTTTCCACGGAACAGACCTATCTCGGTCGCGCCTTGGGGATCAATCCTCAAATCGAAATCGACTACCAGGCGCTTCCGATCGAAAAGGGAGATGTTTTCCTGCTCGCCACCGACGGCGTTTACGAGCATGTCAGTGCCCGCTTTGTCATCAACACGATCAACGACAATCCGGCAGACCTCGACAGGGCCGCGAAAATCATCGTGGACGAAGCATTCCAGCACGGCAGCCCGGACAATCTCACGATCCAGATCGTGCGGATCGACGAATTGGCGGACGGCGAAGCAAGCGAGGTTTTCGGAGCCTCATCCGAACTGCCGCCGCCTCCGCTGCTGGAAGCAAGAATGCTGTTCGACGGATACAGGATCGTCAGGGAAATACACGGCAGCAGCCGAAGTCACATTTATTTGGCTGTCGATACCGATACGGACGCCTTGGTCACGCTGAAGATCCCCTCGATCGATTTGCGTGACGACCCTGCCTACCTGAAACGGTTCATGATGGAAGAGTGGGTCGCCCGGCGCGTCGAAAGTCCTCATGTGTTGAAACCGTGCCTGCATTCCCGGAGGCGCAACTATCTGTACGTCGCAATGGAATTCATCGACGGACAGACCCTCACTCAATGGATGATCGACAATCCAAAACCGGATATTGAAACGGTACGGAACATCATTGAGCAGATCGCCAAGGGCGTGCGTGCCTTTCACCGCAAGGAAATGCTGCACCAGGACCTCAGACCGGACAACATCATGATCGACAAGACGGGAACAGCGAAGATCATCGATTTTGGTTCGACAAAAATCACCGGCGTCGTCGAAGCCACCCCGCCTGCCGGCCAGCACGGCATCATCCTGGGCACCGTGCAGTATACCGCGCCCGAATATTTCCTCGGCGAAAGCGGCTCGCCCCGCTCCGACATGTTCTCGCTCGGCGTCATCTGCTACCAGATGCTGACGGGAAAGCTGCCCTATGGCTCTCAAATGGCGAAAGCCAGAACCAAATCGCAATTCGGCAAATTGCGATACAAATCCGCCCTTGACGACAATCGCGAGATTCCGGCTTGGATTGACGGGGCGCTCAGAAAGGCCGTGCATCCAGACTCCAACAAGCGCTACGAGAGCCTGTCGGAATTCACGTTCGATATTCGCCATCCCAATCCGAAATTCCTCAACGCGTCCGCCACGCCACTCATCGAGCGCAATCCGAACTTGTTCTGGAAATGCACGACCGCGCTCCTGGTCTGCATCATCCTGGGATTGCTCGCCAGCCAACACGGCATCCGCCACTAGAGCATGATCCGGACCCGAAGGGCCGCGTTAGCGCAAAGTGGATACCGGTTTTCCCTTGCGACAAACGCGAAAGCGTTTGCGCGGAGATCATGCTCAAACAAAAGGATAGAGCGCGATGACGATTCGAAGAAAAGTCATCTCGCTCTAGAGATCGGGCTCAGTTCGTCGCGGGTCGCGATCCGACCGCCAACGCTGCGCGAGAGCCAGAACAACGTCGTCACTATGCATTGTTGTCGAATGGTCCCATGGCCCCAAGTCGCACGGTAAGCAGCTCGACGTCGGTGATTGCGACGTGTGGTCCTTGGCGAACGCCGGCAGGCGTGGTCCAGAATGTGCCGGCGTCACAGCGCCTGCCACCGGTTTCGACCGTACCCGACAGCACCAGCACGAATTCGTCGGCTGGATGGATGTGGACCGGGATGGTCGTGCCCGCGGCAAGACGCGCGCGGTGAATGGAGCCATCGAGGTACCGGTTGGGCGAGGGGCATGAGTTCGACCCCCGGCAGGAAGTCGATCCTCAGCCAGGTAGCGGCTCCCGGATCGATGAAGGTTTGACGGTTGGTCATTGCGCGGCTCCCGTGCGAATTGGTAATCTGAGGTTCCGATTAAAGGTAACTCAAGGTTACGATATGAAGCAAGACTTACCGAGAGGCGGCGCCGCTTTGTTGGGGACGATCGAGGAGAAGCGCCGCGGGAACATGCGGCAGTTATTGCTGCGCGCCTCTCGTATCGTGAACCGGCATGTGGTGGAGGGCCTGCATGCCCGCGGCTATACTGACCTGCGTTCCACTCACACGACGCTCCTGTCCAATATCGACCTGGCAGGCAGTACCGTGACGGTCGCAGCGGACCGCGCGGGGATTACCAAGCAGGCCATGGGCCGACTTGCGACGGAGCTCGAAAGTTCCGGCTACATCCGCGTGAGAGGAGACCCGAGGGATGCGCGCGCCCGCGTCCTGCAACTCACCAAGACCGGCAAGCGGCTGATGCTCGACAGCCTTGAGATCATGGCCGAACTGGAGCGCCGCTATGCCCGCACGGTCGGTCGAGGTCACCTTGCCGCCGTGCTCCGGGGTCTTGCAGTCTTCGTCGACGTAGCGGAGCAAGAAGCCTCAAGCAGCTTCAGGAACACATCGATGCCTACGTCAACGCGTACAACGACAAAGCCGAGCCCTTCGTCTGGACCAAGAAAAAGGTCCGTCAACGCCGGTTCAAAGGCCGCCGTATCACTCAGCTCTGATTCCGGGACTAGAACAGACGCTGGTGTACGACCGGTTCCGATTCATTCAGGACCGACGCTCCAGTCTCTTGGATTGACGCGTTTTCGAAGACGCCAACCGGCACCCACCCCGGATCAAGCCCGGGGGACCTGATTGCCTCGAAAACGCTTTAGCAGGCTGTTGAAAAAGTCGCTGGCGGGATGGAATTGGTCGTGATTCTCTCGATGATTGAATCGGGAGAGCGAGATGCGGGGTTCTGACGAACGGACTGGATCACTGTTCAGCTACGTTGACCTGGATACCCGCGTTCGGTGTGATCATCCGCTGCGCACGATCCGGGGGATAGTGAACGCGGCGTTGAGTGATCTGTCGAGGGCCTTTTCGGCGCTCTATACGGACTTCGGACGGCCGTCGATTGCACCTGAAAAGCTGCTTCGGGCGATGCTGCTGCAGGCGTTTTACGGCATCCGCTCGGAACGCCAACTGATGGAGCGGTTGGAGTTCGACCTTTTGTTCCGCTGGTTTGTCGGTCTTGGGGTAGACGATCCGGCGTGGGATCACTCGACGTTTTCCAAGAACCGCGACCGGCTGCTGGAAGGAGAGATTGCCGCCAAGTTCCTGTTGGCCGTGCTGGCGCAGCCGCAGGTCAAGCGGCTGTTGTCGAGTGATCACTTCTCGGTGGACGGGACCTTGATCGAGGCGTGGGCCTCGCTCAAGAGCTTCCGCCGGAAGGATGGAGGCGACGATGGCCAGGGTCCAGGCCGCAATGGCGAACGCAACTTCCACAAGGAGAAGCGTTCCAACGAGACGCACCAGAGCACGACCGATCCGGAAGCCCGGCCGCACAAGAAGGGGGATGGGCAGCCGGCCAAGCTTTGCTACATCGGACATGCCTTGATGGAGAACCGTCACGGCCTGGCGGTTGGCGGCGGCATCAGCCAGGCGACTGGCACGGCGGAGCGGGAGACGGCACTGGCTCTGATTGATGGCCGGCGTCGCGGAAGGCGGATCACGCTCGGTGCGGACAAGGCCTACGATGTCGAACAGTTCGTGCACGACCTGCGGGATCGATCGGTCACGCCGCATATCGCGATCGATGGACACCTCAGTACGAGTGGCACGCCGCGCAAGACTGCCGTCGATGGACGTACTACGCGTCATATTGGCTATGACATCAGCCAACGCTGCCGCAAACGGATCGAGGAGGTATTTGGCTGGATCAAGAGTTCCGCAGGTCTCGCCAAGGTCAAGCTGCGAGGCCGAGACCGAGTCGATGCCGTTTTTACACTGGCGCTCGCAGCCTATAACCTGATCCGCCTGCCCAAGCTTCTGGCGGCGCCGGCATGAGCATCCGGGGCCGATGGCACGTCGTCGAGACGCCGGGCTACGACATGGCCGTGGCGGGCGCCTACATCCTGTTCGATATGGTCGGCGGCGAGTTCGCTGTCGATTGCCTCACGGGCTCCATCCACGGCTCCTGCGATGGCGATGCTGTCCAGTTCAGTTGGGAGGGAAACGACGAAATGGAACCTGCTAGCGGTGATGGCTGGGCCGAACTGCAGGATGACGGATCGCTCGAAGGCGAAATTTGCCTCGTTAATGGCGACAATATCCCATTCATCGCGCGGCGCTCAGACACTTCTTCAACAGTCTGTTAGGCGTCTTCGGTCACCGCCATCATCGGCTTCGGCGCAACGCCGTGACCCGGCTTCACCCGAAATTCGTAGGACATCAAATACCAGGGCGTGGACGACGCCGGCTTGCCGTCAGGCATCTTGGGATCGGTACGCTTTTCGATCTTGGAAACCAGTTCATCCTTCACCCCGAACACGACATCGGTGTCGAGATATTTGTCACCCCCAATGAAGACGTGGGTGACCAGTGGCTCGTGGCCGGGCGCGTTGACGAGGAAATGCACGTGGGCCGGTCGCATCGGATGGCGCCGGAGCTGCAGGATCATCTCGCCGGTCGGCCCGTCGGTCGGGATCGGATAGCTGCACGGCAGGATAGTGCGGAAGAAAAACCGGCCTTCGGCGTCGGTAGTGAACCGCGCCCGCGATGAAGGCCCATGGCTTTCGTAATCCGGCCGTTGCGAATCGTAATAGCCCTCATCATCGGCGTGCCAGACATCCACGGGAACGTTCGCCAGCGGTTTGCCTTTGAGATCGGTGACCTGGCTCTGCACGAACATCCGGTCCCCCGGCAGGTTGGCCGAGATGTCGGTGCCGTGGGGCATCGGCTTGTGTTCGCCGACATAGAACGGGCCGAGCACGGTGGTCTCGGTCGCGCCGCCGCGTTCCCGGTGGTTCACCGCGTCCACCAGCATCGAAACCCCGAGCACGTCCGACAGCAAGATAAACTCCTGGCGGCTCGGCGTGCATTTTTGGCCAACGCGGGTGAGAAAATCGATCGCGTATTCCCATTCGCCGAAAGTGAGGTTGGTCCTGCGGACGTAATCGTGCAGCGACTTCACCAGCTCTTCCATGAGATATTTGACACGCGGGTCCGGCGCCTCCTCGAAGCTGCGGATCACGGCGGCGGTAAGTTCGGTGTCGTTGAATTGGGGCATTGTTACTGTCCTGCGGGGTTACGCCTTGGCGGACACAAGCCTACTCCACTGATCCGGCAAAGGTAAGCGGGCCGCAATTGGAACAGGACGCTGTTTTCGGCTATCAAGGCCCACCCAGCGCCAGCTTTTTCGGAGTTGATTTCCTATGCCCGTCCCGCCCTCCGCCCCGCCCGAATCCGCCGGCATGTCCAAGGCCGTTCTCGATCGCATCGAGGATCACCTGAAGAACCGATATATCGACGCCGGCCGTTTTCCGGGAACTCAACTCGTGGTTTATCGGCGCGGCAAAATCGTGCACAGCGTGGTGCAGGGATTTTCCGACATCGAACGCAGGATTGCGATGAAGGACGACACCATCTTTCGCATCTATTCGATGACCAAGCCGATCACAACCGTCGCATTCATGATGCTGGTCGAGGAAGGCCGCGTCGCCCTCGACGAGCCCGTTTACAAATATATTCCGGAATGGAAAAACCTCGGCGTGTTCCAAGCCGGCTCAGCGCCGGCATTTCTGACGAAACCGCCGTCGCGGCCGATGCTGATCGTGGATCTCCTGAGGCACACATCCGGTCTAACCTACGGCTTCCAGCAGCGCTCCAACGTGGATGCGGCCTACCGCGAAATGAAAATCGGCGAGGTCGAGAAGGCGGGAACGCTGCAATCGATGATCGATGATCTCGGCAAAATCCCGCTGGAGTTTTCGCCCGGCGAGGCCTGGAATTATTCGGTCTCCACCGACGTGATCGGCTATCTCATCGGCAAGATCAGCGGCAAGCCATTCGAGCAGTTCCTCAAGGAGCGCATCTTCGACCCGCTTGAGATGAAGGACACCGACTTTTTCGTGCCCGCCAACAAGGCCCACCGCCTGGCGGCCTGTTACTCGGCAAGTCCGCAAGGCGCCATGACGTTTCACGCGGCCGAACGCAAGGGCGGCCTGACCTTGCAGGATGATCCGGCCACCAGTTCGTTCCTGTCTCCGCCGTCGTTCATTTCCGGCGGCGGCGGCCTTTGCTCGACCGTGGCCGATTATCTCACCTTCTGTCGCGCGCTTCTGCACCGCGGCGTACTCGGCGATGTCAGGCTGATCGGACCGAAGACGCTGGACCTGATGACATCCAATCACCTGCCCGGCGGGCGGACCTTGCCGGAAATGTCGCGCTCGTTGTTCTCTGAGGCAACCTATAACGGCATCGGTTTCGGCCTTGGCTTCCAGGTCACGCTCGATCCCGCGCAGACCCTCATTCCCGGCAGCGTCGGGGAATATGGTTGGGGAGGCGCGGCGACGACTTCGTTCTGGATCGATCCGGCCGAGGAGTTGATCACTATTTTCATGACCCAGGTGCTGCCGTCGACCGCCACTCCCGTCAGGCGCGAACTGCGCACCATGGTTTACGCCGGGATCACCGACAGCAATCTCTGGAGAATTTCATGACTTGTCCGGTTCCGCGCCGCGGCCACGCGAACGCCGGTGGAACGCGGTGCGCGCGATCAAGATGGCGATGCCACCGCCGATTTCCTGTCCCACGGCGGTCTGCTCGCTTGAAGACATGGGCCTAGCCGAAATTTTGCAAGCTCGGGAACGTCTCCAGGAGCCAGTTGCTGACGGCCGAGACACTGCCGGTCAGAAAGCCGATGCCGGTGATGACGAGGAGCACACCCATCGCGTGCTCGACGCGGGCAAGATGCCCCTTCATCCGCGCAAACAGCGAAGAGAACTGCTCCACCATGAACGCCGCGATCAGGAACGGAATCCCGAGCCCAGCCGAATAGACCGCGAGCAGACCCGCGCCTCGTTCCACCGTCGCCTCGGCGGCCGCAACCGACAGGATCGCCGCAAGGATCGGGCCGATGCAGGGTGTCCAGCCGAACGCGAAAGCAAGCCCCATCACATAGGCTCCCCACAGACCCACGGGCTTTGGGATCGGCAACCGGCCCTCCCGCATCAATAACCCGATCCGTGTCAGCCCGAGAAAATGCAGGCCCATGACAATGATGACGATGCCGGCGAGGATCGAAAGCTCGGCCGACCAGGCGCGGATCAGGCTTCCGACCAGCGAGGCACTGGCGCCGAGCGCCACGAACACGGTCGAAAAGCCGAGCACGAATATCGCCGCCGACGTCATCACCGCGCGCTTGGAGGACGATATCGCCTCGTCATTGGCGACGTGCTCGATGGTCGCGCCGGTCAGATAGACCAGATAGGGCGGCACCAAGGGCAGCACGCAAGGCGACATAAAGCTGACAAGGCCGGCAATCAGCGCGGCGGGAATCGAGACGTCATGGATCATGCAATCGTCGCTTGCTGTTTTGCGGCGCCAAGCCTGGTTGAAGCTGACATCGTGAAGCGCCGGGTCGATGCGCCCTGATGTAGCGGATGCGCCGGAATGCGCAATGAGTGACGGGGCCGCTTCCGGCGGGACCTTGTAAATCTTCTGAGGGAAGCGGGAAAGCTCCCGACAATCGGCCCCAGACCCCGGAAGCCAGCGCGCCTGCTACTTGACCAGCTTCAACGTGACCGGAGAACGCGCGCGCGGACCTTCTTGCGGTTTCGGTTGATCGGGCTGTTCGGCTGCCTTCATCCCGAGCAACATCGCATCGCACAATGCCTTCAATTCCGCGTCTTCGATTCGATTGAGTTTGATCCGAAGCTCGAGGATGGCAACCGACACCAGTTGCGCGGTATCCTTGTCGCCGCTCAGGACAAGCGCCGCCTTGCATTCCTCGAGGGTTGCCAGAACCGCCCGCAATTTTTCGTCCGAATTAGCCACCAGCGTGTCTTCCGTTGTCGAGCCTGCCGGGTGAGTTCGCGACCATGAAGCCGGTCCCTGGATAAACCCCTCCACCGATCAAAAAGTCCGCAGACCTTCTGACCGACACGATAGGTTTCGTCGTTACACAGATTTGTGACATGCGTTCACTCGAAACGATCGACGGTCAACCGATTCGACGCAATTGCGGCGTACACCATGCTCTGGGCTCCGCGCGGCTAACAGAACCAAAGCGTAGCACGACATGAGGTCCGGTTCGAATGCCATTCGTTGCGAGAGGTTAAAAACTTTACTGGATGTCAAAACACATGGTTCGACCTGGGGCACGGACACGAGGGATCAAGGTGACCGGAAAGCCTCTCGCACCGATGGCCGTTTGATTGGGCTTACGCCAAACGGCGCGGCGTGTCTGCCGGCGATTGGAATGGCCGCGGGGCCGGTTCCCCGTGGTTTGCCGGCGATGGTAAGCATGCGCGTCAAAAAGTCCTTCCCCGAACCCGCCACGGTTGTAGTATGATCAATAACCTGACAAAGCAGGTGGCGAGTCGTCTTTGCGGGGGCTCGGCGTGCGAGTACGTTTTTGGACCAACGTTCTTATGTTGATTTTGGTGGCTCACGGTGAAATTGATTGCCGGAACATCGTACCTCTTAAAGCCGAATGACGGACGTCATTTTCTTGCAATGGCGGCCGGGCACCGACGGTTGCCAGCCCGTTTGCGAAAGGCAGAAAAACCCGTAGGTTTCCGGGGTTTAAGGACTACTTCATCCATTAGAATTGAGCTTGAAGCGGTGTATAAGGGTGGCTTCCTAACCTGAATTCAAACGCTTCATGAGCGAAGGACGGTAAAAGCAGTATGAACAAATCGATAGCAAAGAAGATGAAGCAGCGCAGTGCCGGAAAACCGGACATTGAGCTTGGAAAACGAATCCGATTGCGGCGCGTGGAGCAGAAGATTTCCCAGGCAGAGCTCGGCGAACAGCTCGGCGTCAGTTTCCAACAGGTTCAGAAATACGAGAAGGGCGTCAACCGAGTGGGAGCCGCCCGCCTTCAGCAAATCGCCACAGCCCTCGATGTGCCCGTCACCTTCTTTTACGACGGCGACGGCAAGGCCCGTGAGGTCGAGAGCCTGCTGTTCCTCGACAGCGCATTCAGCTTGAGGCTGCTGCGCGCCTACAGCAAGATCAAGGATCAGACCGTTCAGCGTCAGCTGGTATCCTTGATGGAATCGATCGCCGCGAACGAGGACTAGGACCAACCAGAATCGGTTCTGATTGAACGCAGAACCGGCTTTTCGATCTCTGGTTTGATCTGGTTTGAGGCGCCGCGGACGCGATCGATCAACGCAAGCGGATCGGGCGGCGAGCGATCGCCGCGCCAGGCCACATGCTGGTCCGGGCGCGAGAGCACGAGTGTGCCCTGGTAAGGGCCGCCTGGTGGTCGCGCGATGTCGAGGATCTTGAGCGGCACGCCTTTGTCGCGAGCGGCGAGCTCAAGCCCGGAAACATCTACGCTTGGATCGAACCGCAGCAGCGTGAACTCCGGCCCCATCGCGTCGTAGAGCGAGCCGCCGTCCGCACACCACAGATGCGGCGTGCGGCAGCCCGGCACGGTCGATGGCGAATAGGTGCTCATCGTATAGGCCGGGTGCGCCTCGCCATCATAGGAAATGATCGGCGATCGATCGTAATAGGTGCCGAAGTTGAGACCGGCGCACGCATATTGCTGGACGTTGATTTCGTATGTCAGCCGCCCGATCTCCCGCCGCGCGCGTTCGCCCTCCTGCCCCGCATCCTCGATTTGCTCGGGCACCGCGCCGCGGCGGCGAATTTCCGCTTCGGCGTGCGACATCGCAAAGCGTGAAACCTGACTGGTGATCGGCCAGCGCTCCGCCTCATAGGCATCGAGAACCGCGGCTGGCGCCCAGCCGTTGAGATGCGCGCCAAGCAGCCAGGACAGGTTCATCGCGTCAGCAATGCCGGCATTCATGCCGTAACCGGCATAAGGCACCCAGATATGGGCCGCATCGCCGGCGACGAACGCGGCGCGGTCGCGAAATTTGCTGGCGATCAGACGGCGGCCGTACCAGTCCTCCCTGGAAATGATGTCGTAAGCGAAATCGGCGCCGACGCCGAGGATGGTGCGGATGCAGGCGTCGCGATCCACCGAATCGAAATCACCCTCCCCCGGCTTCATGTAGTTGTGCACCAGCCATCGCTCGCGGCCATCGATCGCATACACCATCCCGGCGCGGCGCGGATTGATCACGCCGGTGCCCCAGGCGCGGTCGTGGTTCTGACGATGGATGAGTTCGGGGGCGCGGATGTAGGTCGACTGCACGCGCTGCACGACCGCATCGCCCGTGAGTTCGGCGCCGATCGCCTTGCGGACGACGGACCGCGCGCCGTCGCAGCCGATGAGATAGCGGCAGCTCGACCTCTTCGCCGTTCCCGTTTCGAGATCGCGCAAGGTCACTTCAGCGGACGCCTCCTCGATCCGGATGTCCTCGGCCGAGGTCCGGTTCATGATGCGGATGCGCGGCAGGTCGGCAGCATGCTCGAACAGAATAGGCTCGAGGAAAATCTGATTGATCCGATGTGGCGGCTCCGGCGTCGGCCAGTTGCAGTCCGGGCCATCCTTCTGCGTAAAGCGGTCGCGGCGGCAGGGAATTGGGATTCGCGTCAATTCTTGCCCCGTAAACGCCGTGCGGTAGCTGATGTCGTGCGGATAATCGGCGGGCAGCCCGGCATTGCGGACCTTCTCCGCCAGACCCAGCCGCCGGAAGATTTCCATGGTGCGCGCCGCGACGTGGTTGCATTTCGGCTCAGGCGGTTCGGCAGGCGCGCGCCTCTCGATGACCGTGACGTCGACCCCCCGCCATGCCAGATCGATCGCGAGCGTGAGGCCAACCGGCCCCGCACCAACAATCAGCACTTCGGAATCGTTCACCTCAGGCTCCGAAAGCGCAGGAATCGGGGCGATTGGGATAAGAAGCCGCGGCAAGCGCCGAAGGCCCCGTCAGCACAGCCAGCCCCTCGCCATATCCGGCGATGGCTTCCCGGCGCGTCAACAGCATGCGGCTTCCCGAGGCATTTTTATGCTTGCTGGCCTTTGTCCTGACGAACCACATTAGCCGGGTCGGCGACATATCAAAAGCCGAATGGAAACGGTATTGTGGCGGTGCAACAGCCGCATTACCAACTTAATCAGAAGGCAACCGTCACAGGCCATATTGTCGATACCCACTTTTCCGTTTCGGCGCCGCCGCTCTCGGCTCGGTTTCACCGCCGCAATCATTGATTTAACGCTAGCGCCATCTCGCGCATCCCGGGGATATTACCCATGCGAAGAATTATCATCCTTGCCGCTACCGTGATGCTCGCGACCGTGCCGGCGTTTGGCCAAGGCGCGGCTCCGCCTTCGGCGAAGCCCGCAACCGCAGCGTCGCCAAATTCGGCGCACACCGCCAAGCCGGCGGCCCCGGCATCTACCCCCGAATCGCGTTCCGCGGCCGCTTTGGCGCTGTCGCACGAACCGACCTTCGATGAAGGCACGGCCCAAAGGATCAGGGAGGCCGCACTCAGTTACTCCGACATCGCGGTGCGCGGTGGCTGGCCGATGATCCCGGCGGACGCCAAATTCGCGATCGGCGTCGCCGGCCCCAATGACGATCTGTTGCGCCGGCGTCTGATCATCGGCGACGATCTGGCGGCCGACAAGAGCGCCGGACCGTTTGACGAGAGTGTCACCGAGGCCATCAAGCGCTTCCAGGTGCGCCATGGCCTTGCCGCCACGGGAACGATGACACCGCGTACGCTTTCAGCCCTCAATGTCCCGGTTCAGAAGCGAATCCGGCAGCTGGAAGCCTCGCTCGAGCGCATCCAGAGCATGAATTTCCAGTTCGGACCGCGTTATGTGGTCGTGAATCTCCCGGCAACGTTCGCAGAGGCCGTCGAGAACGACACCGTGGTGCGGCGCTATCGCGTCATCGTCGGCAAGACGGAGAAGCCGTCACCGACGCTGACTGCCGAAATCACCGCCATCAATCTCAACCCGACCTGGACCGTCCCGTCATCGATCGCAAAGACCGAAATATCGGCGCACATGCGCAAGGATCCGAGTTACCTCTCGCGCATGCACATGGAGGTGCTCGATGGGCGTGACAACCCGATCGATCCGGGGTCGGTCGATTGGTCCGGCACACGCACGCCGAATTTCACCGTGCGTCAGCAAAACGGCGCCTGGAACGCGCTAGGCAATCTGAAGATCGACATGCCAAATCCCTATTCGGTCTACATGCACGACACCAACCAGCGCAATCTGTTCAGCGACGACTACCGGTTCGACTCCCATGGCTGCTCGCGGGTCGACAATGTGCGCGATCTCGCGACCTGGCTGTTGCAGGCGGAACTTCCGAAATGGAATCGCGCCGCGATCGACGCGGCGATCGCGACCGGCCAGCGCCAGGATATCGTGCTTCCGAAGAAAGTGCCGGTCGCTTGGATTTATCTCACGGCATGGATGACCAAGGATCAGACTGTCCAATTCCGTAACGACATCTACGACCAGGACGAGCAACTGCTCGAAGCGACCGCGGAGGAAGCGGCCTTCTTCAATCAGGCGGCCGGTCACCCGCTGACCGCACATCTGGCGCAGTAGGGCCGCCGCTATCGGTTCGGTTCGGCGGATCTCGATCCAGCGGGCGTCCCCCGTTCGATCATCCCCTGGTGGATTTAAGAACTTAGAACAACTTATGGGTGAAAAATAGACGCTCGGCCTTGGATTTCGGCGGCTGGAACCTTTCGGTTTCCCCAGAGTTTACACCAGTTAAGTTGCGCGAAGAGCGCAGATGCGAGGGGGAATGCGTGGAGCGTAAGGAACGGTTCGAGGCCTCGGGATCCACGGAGGGCCGTTACCGCATGCTGGTCGATGCGGTGACCGATTACGCGATCTATATGCTCGATCCCGACGGGATCATTACAAGCTGGAATCCCGGCGCGAAGCGCTTCAAGGGTTATGAAGAGTCCGAGATCCTCGGCGAGTCCTTCTCGAGATTTTATACGGATGAAGATCGCAAAGCCGGCCTGCCCCGGCGCGCGCTTGAAACGGCCGAGCGCGATGGCAAGTTCGAAAGCGAAGGATGGCGGGTGCGCAAGGACGGCACGCGATTCTGGGCCTACGTCATCATCGATCCGATCCGGGACAATGTCGGCGAGCTTGTCGGCTTCGCCAAAGTCACGCGCGACCTCACCGAGCGCATGAATGCGCAGCAGGCATTGGACGACACCCGCGCTGCGCTCGTCCAGGCGCAGAAGATGGAGGCCATCGGGCACCTTACCGGCGGGATTGCGCATGATTTCAACAATTTGCTGATGGCCATTCAGGGCAGCCTTGAACTCCTGCAACGAAGACTTCCAAAGCAAGACCCCAAGGTGGCACAGTTGCTCGACAATGCGATTCAGGGAGCCCAGCGCGGTACCGCCTTGACCCAGAGGATGCTGGCATTTGCGCGCCGCCAGGAGCTGAAACTCGTGGGACTGAGTGTGCCCGAACTGGTGCAGGGAATGACCGAACTGCTGCAAAGCTCGCTGGGTCCGTCGATCGAGATCGAGACACATTTTCCGCTATCGCTTCCGAAGGCGCATGCCGACCCTCATCAACTGGAACTTGCGATTCTCAATCTTGCGGTGAATGCGCGCGATGCCATGCCGAAGGGAGGCGCCATTGTGATCGGCGCGAGGGAGCGCGAGGTGCCCGGCGAACCGGGACTGAAGCCTGGACGTTATGTTTGCGTGACGGTAACCGATACCGGCACGGGCATGGACGAAACCACGCTAAGACGCGCGACGGAGCCCTTTTTTACGACCAAGGGCATCGGCAAAGGCACCGGCCTTGGACTTCCGATGGTCCATGGCATGGCACAGCAATCGGGCGGCAAATTGGTGCTCAAGAGCGAGCCCGGTCGTGGCACGATTGCTGAACTTTATTTGACGGTCGCCTCGGCGGCCGCGGGCGCTGCTGGGGATGAGTTTGCGCGCAGGACGGCGACCTCGCCCGCAAGGAAACTCGCGATCCTGACCGTCGACGACGATCCGCTTGTCGCGCTCAATACGTCGTCACTGCTGGAAGAGCTCGGCCACACGGTTTACAGCGTCTCGTCCGGAACTCGCGCGCTTGAAATCCTGCGTCGTGAAAAAGGCATCGATCTGCTCATCACCGACCAGGCCATGCCGGGCATGACCGGCTCGGAACTCGTTTCAAAGGTCCGCGCCGAGAAACCGGAACTTCCGGTCATACTCGCCACCGGCTATGCGGAATTGCCTCCGGGTGAGGGTCGGGGAATTCCCAGATTAGCCAAGCCGTTCAGGCAACAGGACCTCGCGGATGCGATCGCCGAGGCCATTGCGGGGTAGGCCTCCATGCCGTCCCTGCAAAGGGCCAGGAGCGGCGAAGTGTCCGGCGTCCAGAATTTTTCTTACCCAAGAGCTCCGCCTTTTGGGGGTATGGTATGCTGCTCGAGAAGGTTCTGCCGGTAAAAATCAACCTTATTGGGGGCGCCTGTGGTGCGGTCCGCATTCCTTTTCTCTGTTGGATTTTTGCTCTGCATGTCCGCCGGCCCTGCTTTGGCGGACAAGCGCGTCGCGCTTGTCATCGGCATGTCCAATTATCAGCAGGTGCCGAAGCTTGCCAATCCGGCGCGCGACGCCGAAGCGATGACTTCGTTGTTCAAGAAGGCCGGATTCGACGTCGTCGAAAATAAGCGGGACCTTGGCATCGTCGATCTGCGCCGTGCGATCCGCGATTTCTCGGAAGCGTCGCGGGACGCCGATGTCTCGGTGATTTATTACGCAGGCCACGGCATGGAGGTCGACGGCGCCAACTATCTTGTGCCGGTGGACGCGAGGCTGTCGAACGATTTCGACGTCGAGGACGAAACCGTGTCGCTCGACCGCGTGCTCAGGGCGCTTGATCCGGTCAGACACCTCAGGCTGGTGATCCTGGATGCCTGCCGTGACAATCCTTTCTCCAAGACGATGAAGCGAACCGTCGCCAGCCGCTCGATCGGTCGAGGGCTTGCCAAGTTCGAACCGACGATGTCCAACACGCTTGTCGCGTACGCCGCGAAAGCCGGCGCGGTGGCGGATGACGGCGACGGTCAGAACAGTCCGTTCGCCACCGCTCTTGTGAAATACATCGCCGAACCCGGGCTGGACCTGCGCCTTGCGTTTGGCCGCGTTCGCGACGACGTGATGAAGAGCACCGGCAATCGCCAGGAACCTTTCGTCTATGGATCGCTCGGCGGCGAAACCATGGCGCTGGTTCCGCAAGCCGCAAAGCCCGTCGATCCCGAAGCCCAGGCACGTGTCGATTACGAACTCGCAGCGCAAATCGGAACCAAGGGAGCGTGGGATTCATTCCTGGCAAGCCATGCCACCGGCTTTTACGCGAACCTCGCCCGCGCCCAGAACGACAAGCTGGCTGCGGCTCAACAATCCCACAGCAAGGCCGACGATGCGCGACGTGACGCCGAGGAACAGGCGGCGCTGAAGGCCGAGGAATTGCGCAAGCAGCTCGAAGATACGAAAACCCGCCAGTCCGCCGAGGCAAAACAGAAGCTCTCCGAGCAGGCGAAAAAGGAACTGGAAGACGCCAAAAAACAGGTGGAGCTTGCCCAGCAGCAGGCCGAGGCTGCCCGACAGCAGGTCGAGGAAGCCAAACGTCAGGCGGCCGCGGAGGCCCAGCTCCACGTCGAACAGGCCAAACGCACCGCCAAGGAGGACGCCGAGAAGCTCGCCGCCTTGACGCCGGGCCAGACGACCCCGCCGGCCATGTCACCTTCTTCTCCGCAAATCGGCCAGGCCGACATCAACCGGCTGCTGCAGGCCCATTTGAAGCGCGTCGGCTGCAATCCGGGGAATGTCGACGGCAACTGGGACGACAACTCCAGAAAGGCACTCGACCTCTTCAACAAGAACGCGAAAACCCAATTCGATGTCAAAGTTGCAAGCCTCGATGCCCTCGATGCCGTCCGCGACAAGCCGGATCGCGTGTGTCCGCTGATCTGTGCCAAGGGGCAGCGCCTGGATGGTGACCGCTGCATTCAGACTGGCTGCAGTAGCGGCTATTTCCTGAACTCCGGCGGATCGTGTGAAAAGCGCCGTGAGCCGGCTCCGCGAGCAAGGGCAATGACGAGAGGCCCCGGGCCTCAGTTCCGACCACCGTCCGGGTCTGGGTCCGGTTCGTCAACTCCTTGCGGGCTCGACTCGTCCGGCCATCGGCAGGCGAATGTTCGCACGTGCTGAGGTCAGGGTAAGGTCATCCTACCGTATCACATCGCTACCCGACCCGGACAAATCATCGAGGCCGCCAGAACTCCACCACCGGGCGCGATGCGCCTCGGCCGCGCCAGAATACGGATCGGAGCGACCGCTACGTCACCGCTCCAGACAGCAGCGCCGCAGAATAGCGCCGAAGCATTCACGTTGAGCCGCCTCTTGCCCCGGCAAGGTGCGGCTCAACCGAATTTTTGCGGCACAACCGCACTCAGTGAGCGTGCTTCTTCAAACGGAACGACAACACCACCAACAGTACGCCGATGACGATGGCGTAACTGCCTATGACCCAGATCAACGCAAGTGCGCCTGCACCCGGAGACAGCATCATGGCAACACCAAACAGCACCGAGATGATGCCGCAAAGGATGAGGAGCCACTCGTTATCGATCTCCTTGCGCAACCTGATCGCGCCGATGATCTGAAACGCCCCGGTTGCGATCGCCCAGCCGGCAATGAAATACAGCAGCACGATGGCGGTGACGCCCGGCATCAGGAATGTCAGGAGCCCTGCCGCAATGCCAAGCAGACCGACAATGGCGAGCCACCAGCGTGGCGACGGCGCGCCGCCGGTAATGGCGGCGACGATGGCGAGCACACCGTCTACCAGCACAAAGGCACCGTAGAACAGGATCAATGTCACCAGGGTGATGCCCGGCCAGGCCAGCGCAAGCCCGCCGAAGATGATGGCCGCGATGCCGCGTAACAACAGCATCCACCAGTTCTTCGCCAAAGCGTGCACCATGGCAGACCCCAGGCCAATTCCGGGGTGACGATCGGTTGCCGTACTCATGGACCTCTCCTCTGATCGCGTTGAACATGATCTGGTCGGAAACGAACACGCCCATCCTTAGACCCATGCTCTGGAAATTCAATCTGCAACAGACGTTGGCCTGCCTTGCCTGAATAACACTGCGGCCGGCCGCAGAACACGACCGGCCGCAACTCATTTGCGTAGGGCAGCGCTACTTCGACCCCGTTTCCCCTAGCTTCTGCATCACTTCATCCATGTTGAAGCTGGCCGCCTTTTGCCGCTGGGGAAAATCCTTGAACGTCGCAAGGAACTGACCGACATAGGCCTGTGCCGGGACAAGCTGAAAGGCGTGATCCAGAAGCCAGTCGTAATAAGTATTCGACGTGATGTCGGCGCGTTCGTACGGGTCGGTTCGAAGGTTGAAAATCTTCGGCACCCGCAAGTTCGTGAACGGCTCCGACCAGACGCGTAGCGTTCCCGGGGCACGCTGTTCCATGAACACGAGCTTCCAGTTGTCGTAACGCAGGCCGGTCAATTGCTGGTCGTCGTTAATATAGAAGAAGGACTCGCGCGGGCTCTTCGCCGCCTGACCGGTCACATAGGGCAGGAGATTGTCGCCGTCGAGATGAACCTTGTAGGTCGCGTCGCCGACCTTGTAAGCCCTGGAGAGCTTGTCCTTAATTTCGGTGTCGCCGGCGACCGCCAGGAGTGTCGGCAGCATGTCGAGATGGGCCACGATGTCGTTAGAGACCTGACCCGGCTTGATCTTGCCCGGCCAACGGAACATCGCGGGCACGCGGTAGGCGCCTTCCCAGTTCGAGTTCTTCTCGTTGCGGAACGGCGTCATTGCGCCATCCGGCCAGGAGTTCATGTGTGGACCGTTGTCGGTCGAGTACATGACAAACGTGTTGTCCGCGATCCCCTCGTCATCGATCGCCTTGAGCACCGTGCCGACATTCTTGTCGTGATCGATCATCGTGTCGTGATACGGGCTTTGCCAACGGCCGGACTGGCCGATGCTCTCCGGCTTGGTATGGGTACGGAAGTGCATGTGGGTAAAGTTCACCCAGACGAACGCCGGCTTGCCCGCCTTGTTCATCCGCTTGATGTAATCAGCGGCACGGTTGGCGATGTCGTCGTCAATTCCGACCATCCGCGCTTTCGTCAGGGGGCCGGTGTCGACGCAGACCTGCTTGCCGACCTTGCCGAAGCGCGGGTCGATCGTCGCATCATCCTTGTCCGATGCTTTGCAATCCATCACGCCGCGCGGCCCGAACTTGGCCCGAAATGTCGGGATTCTTTCGGATAGTCCGGCAGCTCCGGCTCTTCCTCGGCGTTCAAATGATAGAGGTTGCCGTAGAACTCGTCGAAGCCGTGCACGGTGGGCAGAAATTCGTTGCGGTCACCAAGATGGTTCTTGCCGAACTGGCCGGTCGCATAGCCGAGCGGCTTGAGCAACTCGGCGATCGTCGGATCTTCCTTCTGCAATCCAAGCGTGGCGCCGGGCAGACCGACCTTGGTCATGCCGGTGCGCAAGCCGGACTGCCCTGTGATGAAGGAGGCGCGGCCGGCGGTGCAGCTCTGCTCGGCATAATAGTCGGTGAACATCATGCCTTCATTCGCGACGCGGTCGATGTTGGGTGTCTTGTACCCCATCATACCGCGCGAATAGGCGCTGACATTGGATTGGCCGATATCGTCACCCCAGATAATGACGATGTTCGGCTTTCGCGGCTGCTGCGCTTGCGCGGCTGTGGATGCCAATACCGGCGCCGCGAGCGTGATCGCGACCAATGCATGCTTCCATTTCAGGAAACTCATATACCTGCGATGTCTTGGTATCGCATACTTCATGGGCTTTTTCTCGTTTTCGTCGGTGATTCCCGACCGGACTTCCAAGAGTGATGCAGTTTTGAACCATGGCAACGCGGAGGGCCGTCGGACTTGATCCAAATCAAGCGAGCTCCCTTGATCAACCCCGTGGAACTGATTGAGCCAGATCAATCCGACGCTACAGGGGTGTGATCAACCTCATCCAACTCCAGCAGCTTTCAACGAGTGAATTGATCATGCCCGTGCACCACCTGCGGCGAACTGCCCTCAAGCCTGTTCTCATGGTCGCCGCGCTCATTGGCGCGCTGGTATTCAACACGAGCGCTTCTCAAGCCGCCGACCCCTTGCCGTCGTGGAACGACGGGCCGGCGAAACAATCCATCATCGCCTTTGTCGAAAAGGTCACCAAGCCGGACTCGCCCGACTTCGTGCCCGCCTCCGAGCGCATCGCAACCTTCGACAATGACGGCACGCTTTGGTGCGAACAGCCGTTGCCCGTGCAGTTATATTTCGCGCTCGACCGCGTGAAGGCGCTTGCCCCGCAGCATCCGGAGTGGACCACAACAGAGCCGTTCGCCTCACTGCTCAAGGGCGATTTGCAGACAGCAATGGCCGGCGGCGATCACGCGCTCCTCGAAATCCTCATGGCCACGCATGCGGGGATGACCACGGCGGAATTCGAGCAAACCGTGAAAGACTGGATCGCCACAGCGAAGCATCCGAAGACCGGCCAGCTCTTCACTGAAATGGTTTATCAGCCGATGCTCGAAGTGCTCTCTTATTTCCGCGCGAACGGTTTCAAGAACTTCATCGTCTCCGGCGGGGGCATCGAGTTCATGCGCCCATGGGCGGAGCGTGTTTACGGCATCCCGCCGGAACAGGTTGTCGGCAGCAGCATCAAAACGAAGTTCGAAATGCGCGACGGCAAGCCTGTCCTCGAGCGTTTGCCGGAACTGAACTTCAATGACGACAAGGGCGGCAAGCCCGTCGGCATCAACCAGCACATCGGCCGCCGTCCCATCGCCGCGTTTGGCAATTCCAGTGGCGACAAGGAAATGTTGGAGTACACGCAAGGCGGCAGCGGCGCACGGTTCATGCTGTTGGTGCTGCACGATGATGCGACACGCGAATACGCCTACGGTCCGGCGTTGGGAATGCCCGAACCGAAACTCGGGGCCTTCACGCAGGCGCTCTACGATCAAGCGAAGAAGGAGGGCTGGACGGTCGCGAGCATGAAGAACGACTGGGCCCAAGTGTTCCCGTATGAACAGTCTCCGGTCACCGCCATCGACATCCTGCTGGAGCCCGACGCGACGATGCTTCGGCATGCCGAGGCCATGAACGCCAGCCACCTGAAGATTTTCCCGCAAGGGTTTGCCCTGGATGCGACGCACCGCCCTCACGTCACGATGATCCAGCGCTTTGTCCGCACGGCGGACCTCGACAAGGTCTATGACGCCGCTAACAAGGTTCTTGCCCGCGCCAACGTTGCCGCGATGAAGCTGGAAGCCTTCAAGTACTACTACATTCCGACCAAGGACTTGGGACTCTCGGGCATCGTAGCGAAGCCAACGCCGGAATTGCTCAAACTTCAAGATGACCTAATTGCCGCCGTGGCTCCATTCACGGTGCCGAGCGGAAATTCGGGCGCATTTGTCACAACGCCCGATGATCGTGTCATTGACCCCTTCTTGATCGAATACGTTTCGACATTTGTTCCAAAAAGCAGTGGCGAGCGTTTTAACCCGCACGTCACAACCGGTCTTGCGCCCAAGACCTACCTCGATAAGCTGCTCACCGAACCGTTTGAGCGGTTCGCTTTTTCGCCCGCTGGCGCGGCCGTTTTCCAGCTTGGGCAGTTCGGCACGGCGGCAAAGAAACTCAAGGGCTTTGACCTGAAACCTTGAGGGCAGTCCGACCCCTTCCCCGCGGGCGAAAACGCGCAGCAGCATTGCCCTGACATCAAACCAATGCTTCATTGCAGGCCGCCAAAGCCTCAATGCTCGAAAGCCTCATCATGCTCGACGTTTCCGGGACAAACCAAAAATCCTTTGCCGACGGCAAGATCCTCAAGGGCCTCACCGAGGGGGTCGGCGTCGTCACCTTCAACAACCCGGACAAGCGCAACGCCATGTCGCTCGACATGTGGGAAGGGCTGGGCGAGGCATTGATCGAGTTGCGCGACGACCCGCAAGCGCGTGTCGTGATCCTGACCGGCGCCGGCGAGAAGGCGTTCATGTCGGGCGCCGACATCAGCCAGTTCGAGAAGACCCGCCACAATGCGCAGGCCTCGGAGGAATATTCCAGGCGCAGCGACGCGCAGCGGGCGCTGCTCGCGAACTACCCGAAACCGACCATTGCCTGTATCCGTGGTTTTTGTCTCGGTGGCGGCATGCAGGTCGCGATGCTCGCCGATATCCGCATCGCCGCCGCCAACAGCCAGTTCGGCATTCCCGCGGCCAAGCTCGGCATCGCCTACGGCTTTGACGGTTTGAAACATCTGGTCTCGCTGGTCGGGCCGTCATGGGCGCGGCTTCTGCTCTACACCGGCATGCGGATCGATTCCGCCGAGGCGTTACGGATCGGCCTGGTCGATCGCGTGGTGGCGGATTCGGAATTGTGGAACGCGACCTCCGAAATCGCTCGCACCATTTCCGAAAACGCACCGCTCGCGATCAAGGCCGCCAAGATCACCATCGCGCAGGTGCTGAAGGACAAGGACGACCGCGACATGGCCGCGATCAAGGCGATCGGCACCGCCTGCATGGACTCTGAGGATTTTCGCGAGGGCCGGCAGGCCTTCATGGAAAAGCGCAAGCCGAAGTTCGAGGGGCGGTAAATTGGTCTTTGTGCCGCTTTTGTCAGGTTGCCGGAGACAATTGCATTTTGATAACGGAGATCACGTCTTTGAGCTGTGACAGATCGCCGGTCGTCCGCTTGACGATGAGAGCTCCCTGAAGAGCGCCAAATATAAGCCGAGCCATCTTCGAAGGCTTGGTGGAGAGAGCCATCTCGCCCCTTTCGACGCCCCTTTCGAGGATGTCGGCCAGCCACAACTGATGTTCCTTGAAAAACTTGTCGACGCGCGTGCGCAAGACCGTTGGCAAGGCCATCATTTCGCCCGCGAGTGCTCCGCAAAGACATATCTTGTCCGGCGTCTTGGCGAACTCGATATATGGCTGCATATAGTGATCAAACATACTCATCGAAGATTGTTCGGAGTCGGATGCAATCGCGTTAAGCCCGTCTCGAAATCGTTCCGAGTAACGGTTGATCACCGCCACGCCTAGCTCGGTTTTCGAGGGAAAGTGATAGTGGATGCTGGCCTTGCGGATGCCAAGCGCGTCGGCGATGTCCTGATAACTGAACGCGCTGTAACCGCGCGTCTGAATGAGTGTCTCCGCAACATCAAGAATTTCTTCCGCGGTCCGCGAACGAGCAGAAGCGGCTTTGGCCGACATTAATTCAAACCTCTTGGTGGCAGATGCCCTCGTTTGACCCAGTATACGGCGCCACCCTTCGTTCTCCAGTCCTGTACCGAGCCGGCAGGCGATCGAATCCAGTCGCCCGGTTTGTAGAGGTTTCGCGCATCGGCGAGGTCGCCATCGATCATGAATATTTCCTCACCGCCCGAGACCTGATAGCTGCTTCGCGCCGTGTGGGGAGCCAGCTTCTCTATTGCCACGGTCTCACCATCTACCGCGCTATACAGGGGGATTCGGACAACGCCGGTAACGTCGTCTGAAACCCAATGACCTGTGTTGGTATCAACCACTACGCGGTCTGTTTCGTCGCTCCTCATTTGACGTAGTTTGACAAGGATCACGCAGCCCGGTGCCGTGTGAGGCGTGTGGCTGCTGCCAGGCGGATTGCGGACATAGGTGCCCTTCGGATAGTCCCCGTGTTCGTCTGAGAAGACGCCGTCAAGGACGAGAAATTCCTCACCCAGTGCGTGGGAATGCGACGGGAAATAACTCGCGGGCGCGTAGCGGACGACGGACGTGGCGCGTGCGACTTCGCCGCCGATGCGGTCGAGCATGCGTCGCTCGACCCCGACCTGGGGCGACGGTATCCAGGGCAATTCATCGGTCTTGACGACCACGCGCTTCGAGAATTCGGCATTTATAAGTTCATTTGACATGGCAAGTGCTCCTAGAATTTCTCGGAGAAGGGCCGCAGATCGATCTCGTGAGACCAGACCGAGGCGTGTTGCCGGGCAAGACCGAGATAGGCGGCGGCAATCTTATCAGGATCCATCCGGGTTGTTGTGGCAGGACCAAAACGCGTGTGCGATTGTGGTTCCGCAATCAGGCCGTCGAGAATGACATGAGCAACGTGCACGCCTGACGAGCCGAATTCGCGCGAAAGCGCCTGAGCAAAGCCCCGAAGCGCGAATTTGGCCGAGGCGAAGGCGGCGAATTTACCGCCGCCTTTCGCGCTTGCCGTCGCCCCCGTGAATATCGCCGTGCCGCTGCGGCGGGCCGCCATCGCCGGGACGACCTCGTGGGCGACAAGCATGGCGCTGAGACACCCAACCTCCCAAATTGACCTAAATTCGTTGGCGGTCGTCTCGGGAAATGGTTTGATCAGGAGCGCGTGGACAACGTGAATGAGAACATCCACACGATCGGCGATGGGCCGAACCGCGTCTACGACCTCTGCTTCCTTGGTGAGATCGGCGTTGAGGTGGGTATACTTGCCACCGGTGCAGCCGACAGCGGTCTCCGTCATCCTCGTCAGCCGGTCGGTGCGAGATATTCCAGCAATGTCATAACCGGCGGCGGCAAATTTCGTTGCGAGGCTGATACCCAACCCCTCACCGATTCCAGCTACCAAAGCCAGGGGACGTTTGGCCATTTCGTTTCAGTCCAATCGATTGTTGCACGGTGCATGCGGTCGATTTGGCATCGAGCACCGCCAATTTGCGAGTGGCGCGCGATCCGCGCGCCACTCAACCCCAGATAAAGGCATTGAGCTTGTTGCCATCCGGATCGCGGAAGTAAGCGGCATAGAATCCGGAATCGCCGCGCGGTCCGGGCGGACCTTCATCGCTGCCGCCATTCGCCAGCGCGATCTTGTACAGACGGTCAACCTGCGCCTTGTCCCTTGCCTGAAAGGCGGCCATCACGCCATTGCCCACGACAGGGGATTTTCCATCGAAGGGTTTGGCCAACCCGATGCCGGCTCCGCTGCCGGGCTTTCCCCAGATGATGATGCGGTCCAGTTCCAGCAAACGTTTCGTATCCATATCGCTCGCGATCGCGTCATAGAATTTGGCAGCGCGTGCGAGATCACTGGTCCCCAGCGTGACGTAACCTATCATTTGGCCTCCTTTGTTCCTTGCAGCCTACTCATCGGTCGAGGCGGTCCGCGATGTGACGCGGACCCTTAATCGGTGTCTACCTACTGATAGGTAAATTGTCAACCAGCAGTGACAGTCACGACTTCGTGGGCGCACGGCTGACGAGAGCGCGGGTCGCTGGATCGCCCACCGGAGCCCGTCATCGGGCCGGCCGAAGGCCGAACCGGCTGGCGGGCGATGACGGCAAATACTGGGACCTCGGAAGCACCCTCGCCCACCCGAACCGAAGCCGTCAGCCGGATGGCACAAACGCGAACGTTTATGCCGCGTTTATAAAGCAGGGCGTCCTTCCAAATTGCTTTCATAGGGCAGGCAGAGCATCTGGTAGCGCATCCGAAATGGCTCGAGCTCAACCATGAGACCTCCGTTCTTGCAAGCGGCTGCGGCAGGCGCCTGGCAGCAACTTGGCCTGCGCTTGCGGCGCTTGCGCGATTGGCCTGGCGATGCCGGCAATCCCTATTCGCCGGTCTCTTCCATCGGGCTACTTTTGATTTTCGCGCTGGCCGTCAACATCGGCCGATAATCAATTCGTGCGCTTACGGTTTTACAGCCCCGCCAGCACGGCGTTGCCGATATCCGCGGTGCCGTTGTTGCCGCCGAACTCCATCGGCTTGATGCCCTCGGCGTAGGCCTTGTCGACGGCGCGCTCGATGCGCTCGCCGGCTTCAGCTGCCGATTCAAGACCGTGCTTGTCGGCGAGCCAGTCCAGCATCATCGCGGCCGACAGGATCATGCCGGTCGGGTTGGCCTTGCCCTGCCCCATGATGTCGGGCGCGGTGCCGTGGCATGGCTGGAACACCGCGTAGCGGTCGCCGATATCGGCCGAGGGCGCCATGCCCATGCCACCGATCAGGCCGGCCGTCATGTCGGAGAGGATATCGCCGAACATGTTCTCCATCACCATCACGTCGAAATCCCAGGGGCGTTTGACCAGCATTGCGGAACAGGCGTCGACATAAAGGCGGTCGGCCTTCACCCCGGGATGGCGTTTGGCGGCCTCGTCGAACATCTCGCGAAAGAACGCGAAGGCCTTGAACACGTTGGCCTTGTCGACGCAGGTCAAGCTGCCCGGCCGGCCTCGCGCCTTGCGGCGTTCGGCG
Source organism: uncultured Alphaproteobacteria bacterium (assembly GCA_963741185.1). Lineage (GTDB taxonomy): Bacteria > Pseudomonadota > Alphaproteobacteria > Rhizobiales > Xanthobacteraceae > Bradyrhizobium. The sequence goes on from CAVUHE010000031.1 coordinate 486,312, forward strand.
AGGCGGAAGGAAAACTCGAACAGCCGTTCCGAAGTTTTTCGCGTGATGACGAGGGTTTCGCGTGCATCATCATGGGTGACCACGCCTTTTCCCATCGAGGCGAACAGGCCTTCGGTGGATTCGCGGATCACGACGAGGTCGATACCGCGCTGGTCCGCGCCGACGATCGGGCTTGGCACGCCGGGAATGAGGCGCGCCGGGCGTACGCCGGCGTAAAGGTCGAAATGGAAGCGCAGCTCTACCTGCGGCATGATTTCGGTGTTGTCGGGATAGCGCACCGACGGCAGGCCACACGCGCCGAGCAGGATCGCGTCGGCCTCCTCGCACAGCCGCACCGTGGAGTCCGGCATCGACTTTCCGGTCTCGCGGTAATGGTTGGCGCCAGCCGGAGCCTCGGTGAAGCGGAACTTCAGGTCGGTCGTCGCCTCGATCTTGCGCAAGACTTCAAGCGCCGGCGCCATGACTTCGGGACCGATGCCGTCACCGGCGAGTACGGCAATATGGAGCGCGTTGTTGGCCGACATGGAGTTTCCTTCGGCAGACGAGACGTGGATGGCCGGGACAAGCCCGGCCATGACGAAGAAGTCAATCAGTTCTTACGGCGTGAGGATCGCGCGGCCGACCAGCCTGCCCTTTTGCAGGTCGACCAGTGCCTCGTTGGCCTTGGCGAGCGGCATCGGCGTCACGGGGATCGGCGCGATCTTCTTGGCGCGGACGAGATCGAGCAGTTCCGCCGTTTCCCGGAGGTTGCCGACATAGCTGCCCTGGATCGTCACCGCCTTGATCGGGATCAGCGGCAACGCCCAGGGCGCACCGCCGCCGAACAACCCGACGATCACGAGCTTGCCGCCCTTGGTCAGGCAGTCGAAGCCGAGCTGCGCGGTCTTGGCGTTGCCGACGAGATCGATCACGGCCCGGATCGGCCCGCCAGCTTTCGCGGCAAGCTGCTCAAGCGCGTCGGGTGCGCTGCCGTCAACAGTCGCAAGGGCGCCGGCCTGTTCCGCGGCTTCCCGCTTGCGCGCGTCGATGTCGACGACGATCGCGCCCTTGCCGCCCATCGCCTTGAGCAACGACAACGCCATTAGGCCGAGGCCGCCGGCGCCGAAAATGACGATCGGGGTGTGGAAAGCGGACTCCACCTTTTTCAGGGCGCTGTAGGTGGTGACGCCGGAGCACGCGTAAGGCGCTGCGGTGACGGGATCGAGGCCCCTCAAGTTCAGCAGATACCTTGGATGTGGGACGGTCATGTGATCGGCATAGCCACCGTCGCAATAGACGCCGAGGGAGGCGGGCTTCAGGCACATGTTCTCGTCGCCGGCAAGACACGTCTCGCACTTGCCGCAGCCGATCCAGGGGTAAACCAGCACGACGTCCCCGACCTTCAGACCAGCCGTGTCGGCCTTCGCATCGGGCCCGAAGGCCAGCACCTCGCCGACGGTCTCGTGTCCCATCGTCCGCGGCAGCGACACGCCGCGGTCCTTCAGTGAAAGCGGCTTTCGTCCGTGGCCGAGGTCATAGCCGCCTTCCCAGATGTGCAGATCGCTGTGGCAGACGCCGGCCGCCTTCACCCTGATCAGAACCTGCGTTCCCGAAGGGTGCGGCGTCGGCTCTTCGACCTCTTTCAGAGGGGCATTGAAATCGACAACCTTGAAACTCCTCATCGCTTCTCTCCCGTCGATGTCTAGGCTTTTTGAAGTGCAAGGCTTTCAGATAGGCCGGAAACGCCCGCCCCGGCAAGGCCGGAGACAGACGCCGCGGACGAATACGATGGAGGCGTGCACCCGCGCGCCTGCTCCGTCAGCAGCGCTCCGCTGGCGGCAATTTTCCGACCAGGGCCGCGATTTGATCCTCGGAAAGGCCGCTTTCGCGCAGCAACGCGACCGAATGTTCGCCCAAGGCGGCCGCGCGCTTTCCCGCGGCAATTTTGGTTCCAGACATCCTGAACGGCAAATTGACGACTTTGAACGTCCCGCCGCCATCCTCGACCTCGGCCAGCGCGCCACGATGGGCGATCTGCGGATCGCGCAACGCCTCGGCCACCGTGCGGTAGGCCGAACAGGGAACACCGTGAGCGTTCAATTCGGCGAGGCATTGCTCGGTCGTGATGTTGCGCGACCAGGTCTCGACGCCGTCCATCAGATCTTTCCAGTGATCGCGCCGGTCGGCATATTTCGCAAAGCGTGGATCGAGGATCCACTCCGGACGGCCGGACACTCTCATCAACCCCTGGAATGTCTTTTCGCTGGCAATGGTCACCATCACATGCCCGTCTGCGGTCTCGACCGGGCCAAACATCGGGCGGCTCGGCGGTGTCACGTCGAATTGCGACCACTGCACTTCGTTCGGCGTGAGGCTGAGCATCGATTCCAGCATCGACGCATCGATGTGCTGGCCTTTTTGACTGAGCCGGCGTTGATACAGCGCCGCACAAATGGCGCCGAACGCATAGACGCCCGTCAGCACGTCGGCGTGATAGACCCCGCAATAGTCCGGCCGATGTCGCCCAGGCTGATACGACAGGTGGGCCATGTCGTAGCCGGAGGCAGCATGGATGACCGGGGCATAGGCCGGCAATTCCGCCGATGGCCCGGTCTGGCCGTATCCAGAGATCGAACAATAGATCAGCTTCGGGTTGAGCGGCTGCAGCGAGGCATAATCGAGCTGCAATCTTCGCATGACGCCCGGGCGGAAATTTTCAACGACGATGTCGGCGCCCTGCACGAGCCGACGGATTGCCGCCAGCGCTTCGGGCGCTTTCAGATCGAGGACGAGGCTTTTTTTGCCCGCGTTGAGTTGACCGAAGAGGCTAGAGAAGCCGTTGCGAACCGGCGGGCGGCTTCTCATGGTCTCCCCTTCGGCGGACTCGATCTTGATGACCTCGGCGCCCATGTCGGCAAGCATCCGCGTGCAATGCGGACCGGCAATCGTGGTCGAAAAATCGAGGACGCGAAGCCCTTGGAAGCTCCCTGTCGCATTCCTCTCATCGCTTGCCGCTATTGTCATCGTAGAACTCCCGTTGGCCTGCCTACGCTTTGATCTTGTATTCCTGGGCCTTGGCGTCACCCTAGATGGGGCGGCTCCGCCGGAAAAGTACTCTTCCGGCACGGCCCTCGGAGGCCAGCTCGCGGCGGCGAAGGAGATGCCCTCATCGACGCCGCGGTAAACTGGAACTGTTCTTGCATAGTCGGAGCCAGACCGGGCGCCTTGTGGGGTGTTTTTTGAGAGTCCTGTTCGTTACCACGGAGATGGACGACTTCATCCGGGTGGGCGGCTTGGCTGCCGTTTCTGCAGCACTGCCCCGGGCGCTTCGCCGCTGGAGCGATGTCAGGATCCTGCTTCCGGGATACAGCGACGTCGTCGAACAATTCACACACCTCGAAATTGTCGGCCAATCTCCGGCATTGGCCGAGATGCCGGCCTGCTCGCTCGCTCTCGGGTCGACCAGGGACGGACTCCCCGTCTACGTGGTTCTGTGTCCGCAATTGTACGACCGGCCAGGCAATCCATATGGCGATGCGACCGGCCGCGACTGGCCCGACAACGATATCCGCTTCGGACGATTGGCCTCGGTGGCTGCCCAGCTAGCGGCGGGCACCTTGGACAAGAATTGGGCAGCCGACCTGGTTCACGCCAATGACTGGCAGGCGGCGCTGGTGCCAGCCTACCTCGCGTGGAATGCGGTCAAGATCCCTACGATCCTGACCATCCACAATCTGGCCTATCAGGGCCTGTTCGCGAAGGAGTCGCTGCGTCGGATCGGCGCGCCCGCGGACTCCTTTCATATCGACGGTCTCGAGTTCTACGACAAGCTATCCTTCCTCAAGGGCGGCATCATCTACGCTTCCCATCTGACCACCGTCAGCGAAACCTATGCGAAGGAGATCACCACGACCGAACTCGGTTGCGGGCTCGAGGGTCTGCTTCGCCGCCGCTCCGACGCGGAGCAACTGACCGGAATATTGAACGGCATCGACGAGAGCTGGGACCCGCGCGTCTGCGCCCAGCTCGCGCAACCCTTTGCCGCCGGCGACTGGGAAGGCAAGCGCGCGAACTCCGATTACGTGCGCCAGCAATTCGGTCTGGCTTTGTCGCGCGGTCCGATCTTCGGTCTGGTCGCCCGTCTCGTTCACCAGAAGGGCATCGACCTCGTGCTGTCGGCCGCCGACGAGATCATCGATGCCGGCGGGCAGATCATCGTGATTGGCAGTGGTGAACCCGGGATCGAGCAGGCACTGGTCGACGCGCATCGCCGCAGGCCGGATGCGATCGGCGTTACAATCGGATTTAACGACGGTCAGGCGCGGCGGATTTTCGCAGGCAGCGACTTTACGCTGATGCCTTCACGCTTTGAGCCATGTGGACTGAGCCAGATGTATGCGCAGAAATTCGGTTCGCTCCCGATCGGCCATCAAACCGGGGGGCTTGCGGAAACCATCACCGACGGCGAAACCGGATTTCTGTTTTCCCAACCATCCACCGAGTCGTTCCTCGGCGGCATCCGACGCGCGTTCTCGACCTTTATGGCAAAGGACCGCCTTGACACCATGCGCCGCACCGCGATGTCCCGCTCCTTCTCCTGGGATATTTCGGCCACCTGTTATGGCGCGCTTTATCGGAAAACCGTGTCACCCTAGCTACGTTCGACCGGCTCGCTATCCGGTGCCGGTTCGTCGTCGGTGATCGCGCGCCACGCCGCGCCTTCCAGATCGTCATACTGCCCGCTCTTCAAGGACCAGAGAAATGCGAGCAGACCTACGAGCCCAAGACCGAGCGCCAGCGGCACCAGAATGACCATCACTTCCATGGCGGTCCTCCGGGGGAGACGTGGCGGGCGCGAAGCGCGTTGAGCATGACGAGGATCGAGGAGCCGGACATCGCCGCCGCCGCGATCAAGGGCGTCACCACGCCGCTGATGGCAATCGGAACCGCCAGAATGTTGTAGCCGACCGCGAGCCAGAGATTTTGCCGCATCAAGTGCAGCGCCTTGCGGGCGAAATCGATCGCAGCGACCACCGGCGCCAACTGTTTGCCGAGGAAGACCAGATCGGCCGTCGCCTGGCTCAAATGCGCCGAAGAGATCGGCGACATCGCGACGTGGGCTGCTGCCAGCGAAGGCGCATCGTTCAGCCCGTCGCCGACCATCATGACCTTGAAGCCACTGCACTTGAGCTCTTCGATGCGGGCAATCTTGTCCGCCGGGGTTACACCGGCACGCCACTCCTCCACCCCGAGAGCGCGCGCGGCCGCGCGAACCGCCGGCTCCCGATCGCCGGAGAGAATTTCAACCACGATGTTGCGCTGCTTCAGGTCAGAAATGATCGCGCGGGCGTCGGGGCGCAGCGCCTGCCGAACCAGAAACACGTATTTTGCCTCACCGAAGCTGAAGGCAACCAGGGACGCCTCCGGATCGGCAATGGCGCGGCCCGCGGCCAACTGCTCCGCTTCGCAGAAAGAGGGGCGACCAAGCCGCACCTCTGTCCCACCGACCTGGCCGCGCACACCCTGTCCGGGTTCTTCGGTCGCACCCATGAGCGGTGTTTTCGCGCCCGACGCCCGCGCCACCGCGGCCGCAGCGGGATGATGACTCGAAAGCGCCAACTGCCCGGCGATCCCAAGTACGAATTCGGGAACATCGACGACGTTCACGACTTCCAGATCGGGCAAGGTCAGCGTACCCGTCTTGTCGAAGATGACGCGGTCGACGTCGGCCAGACGTTCGATTGCATCACCCGAATTGAGCAAGACACCGGCCTTGAACATCGCGCCGGACGCAACCGTCTGCACGGTCGGAATCGCAAGGCCGAGCGCACAAGGGCACGTGATAATCAGGACGGCGACGCCCGTAATAATGGCATCATGCCAGCTTGCACCCACAAGAACCCAGCCGAGCACCGTCAACAACGCGGTGACATGCACGACGGGCGCGTAAAGGCGGGATGCTCGGTCCGCCAGGCGTATATAGCGTGAACGGGCCTGCAAGGCGTTGTCGAGCAGCCGCGTGATTTCCGAAAGCAGCGTGCCTTCCGACGCCGCGGACACCCTGACGCGCAACGTGCCGGAAATGTTGAGCGAGCCAGCATAGACTGCCGTGCCGGATTGCGCTGTGGCATAGGTGGTCTCGCCGGTAATCAAGCTTTGGTCGATCTCGGAACGCCCTTCGATCACGGTGCCATCAACCGCACATCGCTCGCCGGGCCGCAACAAAACGATGTCGCCCGGATCGATCGCAGCCACGGGCACTGCTGCAATCTCGCCGTTTCCGATGAATTTGGTGGCAGTCTCCGCCTTCAGCGCGGCAAGATTTCCGGCAACCGCTCGCGTCCGCCGCCGCATGCTTTGATCGAGATAGCGGCCGACCAGCAGAAACGTCAGCAGCATGATCGCCGCATCGAAATAGGTGTGCTCGGCATGGTTCACGGTCTCGACAAGCGACATGCCGAGCGCAAGCAAAACGCCGATACTGATCGGAACGTCCATGTTGACGTTGCGCGTGCGCAACGCCCGATACGCCGATCGGAAGAAGGGCCGCCCCGCATAGGCCGCGGCGGGCAGCGCGATCAGCGCCGATAGCCAATGAAAAAAATCGCGCTGTTCCGCAAGCATATCGCTGACGTTGCCGGACCACACCGGAACCGACAGCATCATCACGTTCATCGTCGCGAAGGCGGCGACACCGAGACACCGCAACAGAAAGCGCGATTGCTCGTTTTCCGCAGCTTCCGCATCCGCGGTTTCGAAGGGATAGGCCTTGTATCCGAGCTCCGCCAGCCGGTCGATGAAGTTGGACGGGTCGAGCGCACCCCGCTTCCATTCCAGCGCGACGCGCCGGTCGGTAAGATTGACGCGCGCCAGCGTGACCTCAGGTATCGCCGAAAGCCCGCGTTCGATCTTCGACATGCAGCCGGCGCAATTGACGCCCTCGACCGCAAGGTCGATATGCTGCAGGCCCGCGCCCACGTCCTTTACGTAATGCGAAAAATCCCGCGTCATCGTCTGCATGATGCGGCCCTCTAGTTCAACAAGACGCGATTTTTCGAGAGAAACATCCGCCGCCCGGCGGCATCGCCTTCGATAACCAAATCCCATTGACCGGCGGCCACCAGCGGTGCCGTCCCGCGATAAATGCCGATCCCGACTTCCGCCAGCTCAACAGGCCGATCAGCCCGCCGGTCGGTTGGCCGCTCGAGACGGCCCAGAAACTTCAAGCCCGATATCGGCACGCCGCCGTTGTCGCGAGCCTCAACTTGCAGCATCGCGTCGCCATTCGAGCCGCGCTGAATATGCGCGTCGACTCGCCAGTTTCGCGTGTTCTGATCGTGCGCGGCAACGATCTCCTTCGCGTAGCCGAGGCTGGCGCTATAGGCGCTGTCGACTTCGGTCCCCGGCAGCGTGTCGATCGCAAGCTTCATCATCGAAAAATTCACGGCAAACACCACGCCGAAGAACGAGAGCAGCGTCAAGAGCACAAAGCGCCCGGTCAAGGGTTTCGGTGAAGCTGGCGGCCTGTTCATGAACGACTCCTCGAGAATTTCACGGCGAGACGAAGTTGTCAGTCGCGGAAGCAACCTCACCCAACCCGATATCGGTGACCCGGAATCTAACCGGGATCGACTTCTCCGGATTGTTTTCGGACGGCGCGGTCACCAAAAGTCTCAACTCGGTGGTCTGATCGCGACTGAGAATGATCATGGGTCGGTCCGGCGTGACGGAATCTGCGCCGACGACGTGGACGGTCGCATTGTTGGGACCATCGATGTCGACCGCCACCACGCGATCAAATCCCCGCTTGTTCAAGAAGCGAACCGTATAGGCGTTGCGAATGGAGCCGTCGCTCAACCTCACCGCGACCGGATTGCGATCGTGCAGCACGTTGACGTCGAGCAGCGAACGCGTCAGCAACGCGTACAGCATGATCGAACCGACGCCCGCGATCATCGCGGAATAGGCGATGGTGCGCGGGCGCACGAAGCGGTAGATCGGCGGCTTGCCGGCCTGACGCCGCTGTATATTGATATCGTTATCATATCCGATCAGACGGGTCTCACGGCCGATCTTTTTCATGACGGCGTCGCAGGCATCGATGCACAGACCGCACTGGATACAATCCATCTGCGCACCATCGCGGATGTCGATCCCGGTCGGACAGACCGCGACGCACTGGTGGCAGTCGACGCAATCGCCGGCGGTCTGGCCGAGGGCCCGCAGCTCGTTCGCCTTCTTGAGCGACGTGCGCTTTTCGCCGCGGTCGTATTTATAGGTGACGTTGAGCGCCCACTCGTCGGTGAGGGCGGCCTGGATGCGCGGCCACGGACACATGTAGACACAGACCTGCTCGCGCATGAAGCCGGCGAGCAGATAGGTCGTCGCCGTCAATATCGCGATCCAGATGTAGGCCAGCATCGGCCCCTGGAAGGTCACGAGCTGTTTCACCAGCGTCGGCGCGTCGTTGAAATAGAGAACCCATGCGCCGCCGGTCCACCAGGCGATCAGGAGCCATATCGAATGCTTCAGCGTAAGTTCGGCGAAACGTTCGAGCTTCAGCGTTCCCTTCGCCGCTGCCTTGCGCATGCGCTCGCGGCGGTCGCCTTCAACCATCCGCTCGACTGCATAGAACAAGTCCGTCCACACCGTCTGCGGACACAGATATCCGCACCAGATGCGACCGCCCACCGAATTCATCAGAAACAGCGTGATCGCAGCGACGATCAACAGCCCGGTAAAATAATAGACTTCCTGGGGCCACAGCTCGATGAAAAAGAAATAAAAGCGGCTGTTGGGGAGGTCAACCAGCACCGCCTGATCGGGCGCTCCCAGACCCCGATTCCAGCGCACGAAGGGCAGCAGATAGTAGACACCGAGGCAGAACGCCATCAGGCCCCATTTGATGCGGCGGAAGGTCCCCGAGACACTTTGCGGATAGACTTCCCTACGGGCCGCATAAAGCGGTCCGTATGAGTCAATTTCCACTTCATCTGAGAACACGGTCTTGTTCATCGGCGGGATTCACCTCGCATCCTGAATCGAGCCTAGACTCGGCTTTAGACGCGCAGTTGATCCAGCGCAAACCGCGGGCAGATTCCGAGGTTCCTCTACCCGCCCGCGGTCACTTCCCTCCGCCAAGCGAGTGGACGTAGACCGCCATGGCCTTGATGGTCGAGGGATCGAGGCGGCCCACCCATGCCGGCATGACGCCTGTGCGGCCATTGGTGATCGTCTCGACGAGAGTTGCCTCATCGGAACCGTAGAGCCAGATCTTGTCGGTAAGATTCGGCGCGCCGAGTTCCTGATTTCCCGTGCCGGCATCGCCGTGGCAGGACGAGCAATTGTCCGCGAAGATTTTCTTGCCTGCAGCCGCGTCATACCCCTTCGCGGTCGGCAGACCGGACAGCGAGCGAACGTAGTTGGCCACCGTGACGATCTGTTCCGGCTTGAGGATGCCATCCTTGCCGAAGGCGAGCATGGCGCTTTCGTGCGTCTTCGGATGGCCCGAGCGAACGCCGAATTGAATCGTCTGCATGATCTGATCGAGCGTACCGCCCCAGAGCCAATCGTCGTCGTTCAGGTTGGGATAGCCCTTTGCGCCGGCGGCGCCACTGCCATGACATGGCGCGCAGTTGTCGCCGAACACGGTCTTGCCGCGGGCACGCGCCAGCGCAAGCAATGCCGGATCCTTCTCGATCTCTGCGAGAGAGGCCGAGCCAAGCGCCACCATCTTCTGGCCGCGGATCTTTTCAAGATTTGCGAGTTCGACCGCAACATCCGCCCGCGACGAGTAGTGCAGCACGCCGGTCGTGTAGCTCGACAGCAACGGCCACGCCGGGTACACGATCCAATATCCGATCGCCCAAATAATGGTGGCGTAGAAGGTCAGCACCCACCACCGCGGCAGTGGCGTATTGAGTTCCTTGATGCCGTCCCACTCGTGACCTGTGGTCGTCTTGCCGGAGACGTGATCGATTTCGTTCTGTTCGGCCATAATTCTATCACTCCTCCCGCAACGGTATCTTCGACGCCTCGTCGAAAGCGGACTGGTTGCGAGGCCAAAGCGCATAGGTCACGATTGCCAGGAATATTCCGACGAAGATCGGGGTCCAGAACATCGTGACGAAATCGGATATGGAATTCTGAACCGTTAGAATTGCGCGCATCGTTCTGCCTTCTCAGCGAAGATTGGCTTTTTCGTTGTAGAGCTTGAAATCGACCAGAGTGCCCAGCACCTGAAGATAGGCAATCAGGGCGTCCATTTCGGTGGGAGCGCCGGCCTTGCCGTCAAAGTTGCGTACGACGGCTTTCGGATAGCGCTTGGTAAAGGCGTCTGCCCCCGCATCGTCGGGATCTGTCTGCGCCTTCAGGTCGGCAGCCGCATTGGCGATCTGATCATCCGTGTAAGGCACGCCGACGACGCGGCTCGTGCGCAGATGATCGGCGACGTTGCGGGCATCGACCTCGGTCTCAGCCAGAAACGGGTATCCGGGCATCACCGACTGTGGAACGATCGCGCGCGGATTCGTCAGATGCGTGACGTGCCAATCGTCCGAATATTTGGCGCCGACGCGCGCGAGATCCGGACCCGTTCGCTTCGATCCCCATTGAAAGGGATGATCGTACATGCTTTCGGCGGCGAGCGAGAAATGACCGTAGCGCTCGACCTCGTCGCGCAGGGGCCGGATCATCTGCGAATGGCACAGATAGCATCCCTCGCGGACATAGATATTGCGACCGGCCAACTCCAGCGGAGTATACGGTCTGACGCCGTCGACCACCTCGATCGTGCTCTTCAGATAGAACAGCGGAACGATCTCGACGAGGCCACCGATCGCGATGACTGCAAGAATTCCGATGATCAGGATGATCGAATTCTTTTCGAAAATTTGATGCCGAGTCCAGAATGACATGTGTCAGCGCCTCATTCCGCCGGTTGAAGTGCAACTGGCGACTGCACTTCCGCCTCACCGGCGCGCACCGTCATCCAGAGATTATAGGCCATGATCAGTGCGCCGATCAGGAACAACGCTCCGCCAGCCGCACGGATCATGTAGAAGGGATGCATCGCTTCCACGGTCTCGATGAAGGAGTACTCCAGGAAGCCGAGCGAGGTGTAGGCACGCCACATCAGGCCTTGCAGAATTCCGGACACCCACATCGCGGAGATGTAGAGGACGATGCCAATGGTCGCGATCCAGAAGTGCCAGTTGACGAGCTTGAGGCTGTAAAGCCCCTTGCGATTCCACAGCCAGGGCACCAGGCAATAAAGCGCGCCGAACGAGACGAATCCGACCCAGCCAAGCGCACCCGAATGAACATGACCGATGGTCCAGTCGGTGTAGTGGCTAAGCGAATTGACGACCTTGATCGACATCATTGGACCTTCGAAAGTCGACATGCCGTAGAAGGCGACCGAGACCACAAGCATGCGCAACACCGGATCGGTGCGGAGCTTGTCCCAGGCACCCGAGAGCGTCATCAAGCCGTTGATCATGCCACCCCAGGAAGGCATCCAGAGCATGATGGAGAAAGTCATGCCGAGGGTCTGGGCCCAGTCCGGCAGCGCCGTGTAGTGCAGATGGTGCGGGCCCGCCCAGATATAGAGAAAGATCAGCGCCCAGAAGTGAATGATCGACAGGCGGTACGAATAGATCGGCCGCTCGGCGCGCTTCGGGATGAAGTAGTACATGATGGCGAGGAAGCCGGCGGTCAGGAAAAACCCGACCGCATTGTGCCCATACCACCACTGGAACATGGCATCCTGAACGCCGCCCCAGGCGATATATGACTTCGAACCAAACACCGACACCGGGAGCGCGGGATTGTTGCCGAGATGCAGCACGGCGATGGTGACGATGAAGGCGAGATAGAACCAGTTGGCGACGAAGATGTGCGGTTCCTTGCGCTTGATAAGCGTTGCGAGGAACACCAGCAGATAGACCACCCATACGATCGTCAGCCAGAGATCCGAATACCACTCCGGCTCGGCGTATTCCTTGCCCTGGGTTACCCCGAGCAAGTAGCCAGTGCCGGCGATCAGGATGAAGAAGTTATAGCCGACGACAACGAACCAGGGCGCAAGATCGCCGGCGAGTCGAACCCGCGACGTCTTTTGCACCACGTAGAACGAGGTCGCGACCAGGACGTTGCCGCCGAAGGCGAAAATCACCGCCGACGTATGCAGCGGGCGCATCCGGCCGAAACTGGTCCAGGGCAGATCGAAATTGAGTCCGGGCCAAGCGAGTTGGCAGGCGATGATCAGTCCGACGGCAAATCCGGCGATACCCCAGAACACCGCCATTACGGCCGAGAACTTGATCGGGCCCAAATTGTAGTTGGGCCGCCCGTTGATCTCCGGCAACGGCAGGGAGGCCGGGCGATCGAAGTACCGGTTGAGGATGACAAAGACCGATGCAAGGCTTGCGGCCGCAGCGAGAGCGGCATGGAACGCAAATGGCGCATCGACCGCCTTGGCTGCGCCTATCATGCAAAGAAAGGCGGTAACCGCAAAGAAAACCGCCAAGCCACTCTCACCAATGGTCATCGACTTCGAATTAAGGGCCTGGCTCATCTGGAATCTCTCTGAAGGACACGCCGCTAACAACCACAGTCGCGCGGATCGCGATTTGATCGAGATCAACTTTGCCGACGAGAAGGACGTCGGTGGTGGCGGCACTTCGCGAAGACGGGTTTTCAGTTCCGACATCAACGACTTGATGTCCGAGCAACTTCAATGAGCTGTGATTCTACGGACTGAAGGCGCGATACCTGCCGCGGGTTCGACAAGTGGGCTTATTCGTCGCCCTGCGCAGAGGCCGCAAGCGCCCTGATGACGTCCTCGCGGGCAACAATACCAACCAATCGATGGTCGCTGTCAATCGCCGGAATGCTCCTGATCTTATGCTCGACCATGAGCTGCAGCACCCGCGTCAGCTTGGTATCGGCGCCGACATAAATGAATGCCGATGTCATGATGTCGGCGACAGTTCGGTTCATCAAATCATCATACCGCGGAACCATCTGGCTCGGCGTGAAGGCAAAGCACTTCAGCAAATCAAATTTGGTCACGAGCCCAACGACTTGCGCGTCCTCCTCAACGGGATAGGTGTTGAAATCGTCCCGCTCGAACATCTGGTTCAATTCGTGCACCGGCGTGTCGCGCGTCACCGTCTTGACGGTGCGTGTCATGTAATCAGCGACGGTTTGCTGGAGAAATCTATACAAGGCGCGATCCAATCGATCTTGTTTGCAAGGGACGGCTTCTAGTGCGACAGCAACACGCAACGCTTGGTTTGGGTAATCAGATGCTGGGTCATGCCGCCGAGAACCAATTCGCGGAATCGCGAATGACCGTAGGCGCCGGCGACGATAACCCCTGCTCCTATATCAGCGGCCATCGAATCGAGCTGGGCGGGCGCATCTCGGTCCTGATCCTGCGCCGCCGCGAGTTCCGAGGCCGAGATACCGTGACGCGACAGCCAGGTTACGACGTCGCGGACCCGCTCGCCCGCGGCCGCCTGGCTATCACCTGCTTCCGCGATCTCCGCGATGGTGATGTCCTTGGCCTTACGAAGCAGCGGCAGAGACGCGACGATCGCCCGTCTTGCCTCCGGCGTGTCTTTCCAGGCCACAAGCGTGCTCCGCAAGTCGAGCCAGTCGACGGAATCGGGAACGACCAGCAGTGGCCGGCCAGCCTCCATCACGAGATCCCTCGGGGTTACAATCGCGAACGGATCTGAAAAGGCCTCGCTGGATCCGCCGCTGACGATGATGTCGGCGCTGCGGGCCTGCTGCAGAACGTAACGGGCCGGAAAGTCGGTCGCACAACGCCACTCGAAGTGCTTGGCACGATTTTTGGCAGCCTCGCGAAATTGGCCCTCGAGTTCCGACATCCGGCGCTTGATCGATGCCTCGCCCTCGTCAATCAAGGCCTGCGCCTGTTCCCCGGTGGTGAAGTAAAGAGGCGGGCTGAATACCGACGCCACGATCCCGATCAGTCCAGCGTCGAATCTTTCGGCGAGCTGGCCTGCGACTGCAAGCCGGGCTTCATTGGGCTGATCAAGCGCCAAACTGACCATGACGGTCGCGTAGGTCATCCGATTCCTCCGTGATTTCTGCAAAATTCCTACTCCTCGAAAACGAAGAGCAGGATGAGATAGATCAAAGTGCCCCAACCGCAGGCGGAATCAACCGGCAAGGGACTTGGTGGCCCGCCCAACAAGCGAAATCCCGGCAGGATTTCGATCCCGGAGAACTTGCATCCGTATCCCCGTTCGGCGAAATTATGGGTCAATTGCAGGAGTTTGCGGCAAGGGCACTTCGCGAGCACCAGCCTCCTGCACGAGAACAAACCCCGAGACGCCGGCCGAGCCTCGAGAGGCACGGCAAACAGGCGAAAGTGAAGGCTTCAGCGTGCCCGGCACAATTCAACCATCGCCAGAGGACCCGATCCGCAACGAGCACCTAAGACTCCGAATCGAGGGTTTCGGCGTCGGGACCTGGGATCTCGATCTCGCCACGCAAAAACTGGAATGGTCCGATACGGCAAGGAGCCTTTTCGGCGTTCGGCCCGATCAACCCGTCACCTATGCGCTGTTCCTGTCCCTGCTGGAGCCCGCAGATCGCGAGCGCACGGAACAGGCGATCAAGAAAGTAGCCGAGGCCGGCGGCAAGGTGGACGTTTCCTTCAGGATAGGCGGGGATGCGGGCCCGGGTCACTGGCTTCGCGCCCGTGGCGGACTGGTCAGGGACGACACCGGGGCGCCGCGTCATGTCAGCGGAATTGTTCTGGATATCGACGAAGAGAAGCAACTCCAGGATGCCCTGAGAACACGAGAGAGCCACCTCCGTTCGATCCTCGACACAGTGCCGGACGCCATGATCGTCATCAACGGTTATGGCATCATACAATTTTTCAGCATCGCCGCCGAAAGACTGTTCGGCTATTCCGAACAAGAGGCCATCGGCAAGAACGTCAGTGAACTGATGCCCATGCCGGATCGGGCGCGTCATGACGGATATCTGGCGCGCTACCGTTCCACAGGAGAAAGGCACATTATCGGGATCGGACGAATCGTAACGGGCAAGCGCAGGGACGGAACAACCTTCCCGATGCACCTCTCGATCGGTGAAATGCAATCCGGCGGAGCGCCGTACTTCACTGGATTTGTGCGCGACCTGACCGAGCATCAGCAAACACAGGCCCGGTTGCAGGAATTGCAATCCGAACTCGTTCATATCTCCCGCCTGAGCGCGATGGGCGAGATGGCGTCCGCGCTTGCGCACGAGCTTAATCAACCGCTGGCAGCGATTAGCAACTACATGAAGGGCTCACGCCGGCTGCTGGCGGACAGTACAGACCCCAACGCGCCGAGAATTGAAAGCGCGATGGACCGCGCGGCCGAACAGGCGCTTCGCGCCGGCCAGATCATCCGGCGCCTGCGCGACTTCGTTTCCCGCGGAGAATCCGAAAAGCGCATGGAAAGCCTCTCCAAGCTGATCGAAGAAGCCGGTGCGCTGGGCCTGTCGGGCGCCCGTGACCAGAATATTCAGCTTCGCTTCAACCTGAACTCTGAGTTCGACCTCGTCCTGGTCGACCGGGTGCAGATTCAGCAGGTCCTGGTCAACCTGTTTCGCAACGCCCTCGAGGCGATGGCGCAATCGCCGCAGCGGGAACTTGTCGTATCCAACGCCGAGGTCGCCGACGACATGGTTGAAGTTTCAGTGTCCGACACCGGATCCGGCTTCCAGGATGACGTCAAGGCCAACCTGTTTCAGACATTCTTTACGACAAAGGAGACGGGGATGGGCGTCGGGCTTTCCATCAGCCGCTCGATCATCGAGGCCCACGGCGGAAGGATGTGGGCGGAAAGCAACGCCTCGGGTGGGGCCACTTTTCGCTTCACATTACCTACAGCATCAGGCGAAAGTTGACAGATGTCGGACAAGCGAAGGGTTTATGTGATCGACGACGACGCGGCGATGCGGGATTCGCTCAACTTCCTGCTTGGCGCCGCCAATTTCGAGGTCACGCTGTTCGACAACGCCATGAAGTTTCTCGACACGCTTGCGGGCCTGGATTTTGGCTGCGTGGTCTCCGATGTCCGCATGCCCGGTATCGACGGAATAGAACTTCTGAAGCGCTTGAAAGCGGGCAACAGCCGTTTTCCGATCGTAATCATCACCGGGCACGGGGACGTTCCGCTCGCGGTTGAGGCGATGAAGCTTGGCGCCGTCGACTTTCTCGAAAAGCCCTTCGAAGACGACCGCCTGATCGGAATGATCGAGGCGGCGATCCGCCAGGGTGAACCCGCCGCGAAGGACGAGGCCGTCACACGCGATCTCGCGGCACGGATCGCCAGTCTCAGCCCGCGCGAGCGTCAAGTGATGGAGGGCTTGATTGCGGGCCTTTCCAACAAACTGATCGCTCGCGACTACGATATCAGTCCCCGCACCATTGAAGTGTACCGCGCAAATGTGATGACCAAGATGCAGGCCAACAGCCTTTCGGAGCTGGTGCGGCTTGCGATGCGTGCCGGCCTTTTGAAGGATTGAGGTAAATCAAACCCCGCGGCTAGGGTGCGTGTTAGCTTGTAACATGTTGCATTTATTTCAGCACAAAAATCACGTGTCTGCATGATGACGTCAGCCACAAAACCTGCTGTCTACGTGGTCGATGACGACCCCGATGTGCTGGGCTCATTGCGGTTTCTTCTCGAAACCGACGGCTTCAACGTCCGGACGTTCAGGAACGGCGCGGCACTGCTCCGCGCCGTGCATCCGGCTGACGCCGACTGCTTTGTGATCGATTACAAAATGCCCGACATGAATGGTGTCGACCTGACCGGCCGGCTGCGGGACCGCGACATCGACACCCCGGTCATCCTCATCACGGGTTACCCGGACGACAACATCTCGGCACGGGCCGAGGCGGCCGGCATTCGGCATGTTCTGCGAAAACCCCTCCTCGAGGACAGCCTTATCACGCATATTCGAGGGGCAATTCAGGAAGGCCGCGTCAATCACCCGCAGGGATAGAGGCGCCACCTCCGGGATTGTACGTAAGTAAGTCCCCTTAAGATATCACGCGAAATTTTCAGACTCGTTCGGCTCCCGTAGTAATCGGCCATCCGCTGCAAAGGAGATGGTCAAATGCTCACCCAGTCGCTCAGCCCTTCCGTTACCTCCATCATTAGCGCCAAGGTCACCACGGTTCCCCACCCTGTTACCGATGCCTTTGGTTCGATCACCGGCCATGCGGGCCTCGTGGCCTCAGAGTTCTCTTACCGGAAGGATGAGGAAATCTACGGCGAGGGTGAACCTGCGGAATACGTCTACCAGGTGATCTCGGGCGCGGTTCGCACCTACAAACTGCTCTCGGACGGACGACGACAGATCGGCGCATTCCATCTGCCGGGTGACGTGTTCGGACTGGAATCGGGAGCTGCTCATCGGCTGGCGGCGGAAGCGATCATCGATACCACCGTGCGTCTGGTGAAGCGGCGCAGCCTCGAGCAAGCCGCCGGAATCGACGTCAAGGTCGCGGGCAAGCTCTGGACCATGACTGCCGGTGATCTCCGGCACGCCGAAGACCACATGCTTTTGCTCGGACGCAAGACCGCGATGGAGCGCGTTGCCACCTTCCTTCTCGAAATGGATCGCAGACTTGCCGTGGCGGGGATGATGGCGCTGCCGATGTGCCGCCGCGATATCGGCGATTACCTTGGCCTTACGCTGGAGACGGTTTCGAGAGCGCTTTCGCAACTCCACACCCAGGGCGTTCTCGGCTTTTCCGGCGCCCGCCAGATCGTGCTGCGCAATCGCCAGCGGCTGCGGACCATGGACGCATAAACAGATACTATGATCGGGTAGAGGGCCGGGTTTCCGGCATCGCAAGAAAGATCATGGCAAGGCCCGCAGCCGCAATGGCTGCGAGCCCCGTAAAGGCGACACCGCTGCCGAACGTGTCGCTGACGTAACCGGCAAGCACGGTGCTGAGCGAAGCACCGAGTCCGGTCGCAGTACCGACGATACCCTGCGCAAGGTTGAAGTGACCGCTTCCGAACGCAATATCGGCGACAACCAAGGGCACCATGACGCTAAACACCGCCGCGGTGATGCCGTCGAACACCTGCACCGCGACCAGCAGATACGGGTCGCTGACGATCGCAAACATCACGCCCCGAACCGCGAGCGCGGCAAACCCGATCAGCAGCAGCGGCCGCCTTCCCCATAGCTGGGCCTTGCGGCCGACCGACGGTGATGTCAGCGCGACGATGGCCTGCGGCACAATAATGCAGGCCGCGATCAATAACGGCGCCCACTTGCTCGACCGGGTCGTTACCACACCCGCCATCAATGGAAGCATCGCGCCGTTGGCGAGTTGAAGCAGCAAGACGCTGCCTGCAAAAATCAGCAAAGCGCGCTGGCGCACCAGGACAAAAACACTGGTTGATTTGGCATCCGGCGCCGCGCGCGGCACCGCTCCATGGGCACGCGCGACATCAATTTCGCATTCGCGGATGCGCGCCAGCGCCAGCAACGTCGGAATTGCAAGAATGAAGGTAACGAGAAACACCGAACGGCTCGACAGCAGGTAACCGCATGTCCCCATCACGCCGGCGGCAACGCCGTTTCCGAGCGAAGCAAACCGGGCATTGCGTCCGAGGCGCTCCCCGATCGCAAGCGGCCCGACCAGACCGAGACTGATTGCCGCGATGGCCGGGCCGAGCACGCAACTCGCTGCCGCATGCAGCGTCGCGGCAGCCGCCACCACTGGGAAGATCGGCCACGCCGCATAGGCGAGCGCGCTACAGCCGATCGTCGCGATGGCAAGGCCCGCAACCAGCCGTTCGGATTTCGCCGCGTCGATGATGGCTCCGCCAGGCATCTGCCCAATCAACGCAATCACCCCGCCGATTGACAGCACCATGCCAATTTCCACCTGAGTCCATTTTTGCGTGGTCAGATAGACCGCAACGAATGGACCGAAGCCGGTTTGCACGTCCGCCAGAAAGAAGATGAACCAGTCGAGGCCGCGCAGGCTCTCGCGCGAAGGAGCCGGTGCCGCTTCACCCGTCAGCCGCTCCGGCGTGACCGGTGGCATTCGCTCATCGTGGCCCAGTGACCCGCGGTCGTTGGCGGGGGGACGGTCGATCGGGTATCGGGAAGAGCGCGCAAACAGGACATCTCTCCGCGTTCGCTAGTGATCAAATTGCAGCGGCTGCAGGCTGCCGGAGGCACCGAGCACCACAATCGGCGTACCCGCTTTGTATTCCGGCGCGGCCATGACCTGTTCCTTGGTCAATTCGAGCGTGATGCTGTCGCTCTTGTTGGCGATGCGTCCAAAGTGGAGCGCGTTCCAGTCCACGACGATTTTCCGGCTGCCTACTCCCAGAAAGCCGCCGAAATCGATGACCGCGGCGCGTACCGTACCGGTGCGATCGACGATCACATCGACGATGCGCCCCATGTCCTCGTCGGCGGGGCTACGGACATCGCGTCCGAGCACCCCTTGCGCCTCGCTTGCGCCGATGATTGTGACCGACGGCGGCGGGGCGGGCTCCTTCGGCGTCGCCGGCGGAACCGAGTCTTGTGGCTGAGATGGCTGCGGCGCGGTCGTCTTGTCTTGCGCCGGTGACGGCGCGGCAAGCGACGCCGCAAAGCCAGCGATGAGAAATGTAAGCAGAATTCTAGCGCGCATGTCGCCTCCTCGATCGAAGGTCCCGCGCCGTTGTGCGCCGCGGCAACTATCTTCAGCCTAAGCAACGGCCACGGCGGCGGACCGCGAAGCACGGGGCTCAATGCGCCAGAACGAGCGAAACCTGGATCCGGCCACGGGTGCCCATTACCTCCAGCGACACGTCGTCGCCGTGCTGCCGAATGCGAAGATCGACGCTCGAGGAGCCAAGCCGCAGTTCGCGCAGCAAAACCTCGTTGAGGAAAGCCGGCAGCCGTGGGTTACGCAGACGAATTTCGCCGCGCCGCGCGTCGAATTCGAGTCCGAGCGCAGCCTCAAGCAGGGTGAACGGCGTCGCGCTCGCCCAGGCCTGCGGCGCGCAAGCCACCGGGTAGAGCGTCGGCCCCCGCGCCTTCTCTCGTCGGAAGCCGCAGAACAGTTCCGGCAGGCGACGCAAATCCATGTAAGCCGCGGCGTCGAACAATGCTCCGAATACGTGTTCAACGGAGTGTTTCAGCCCATAGCGCGCGAGCCCGAGCGCGATCAACGCGTTGTCGTGCGGCCAGATCGAG
Organism: uncultured Alphaproteobacteria bacterium; assembly: GCA_963741185.1. GTDB lineage: Bacteria > Pseudomonadota > Alphaproteobacteria > Rhizobiales > Xanthobacteraceae > Bradyrhizobium. The sequence goes on from CAVUHE010000031.1 coordinate 506,547, forward strand.
CCGTTGTGATAAGACATCGGATTGTAGCGCGCCTCGCCACGCGCCACGGTACGGATACCCCAGCCCGTAAAAAAATGCGGCCGCATCAAATCGGCGGCCACCATGCGCGCACGATCCTCGCGCGCGATGCCGGTGAACAGCAATTGCCCGGCATTCGAAGTTCGCACCCGGCACGGCTGCTTGATGCCGTCGAGCGCGAGCGCGTAGGTGCCGAGTTGATCGCACCAGAACGATTTTTCGAAACGCTCGGCAAGCCGTCGCGCGTCGGCATAGAGCTGCCGCGCTCTCTCCGGCATCCCCAAGCGCATGGCGCAGCGCGCAGCCAGTCGTTTGCCGGCAAAGACGTAGCCCTGAACCTCGGCCAGCGCGATATAACCTTCGGCGAGCCGCCCGTCGGCGTGGAATATCGCGTCGTACGAATCCTTCCAGCCCTGGTTCGCCAGCCCCTGTTCGGATGCGCGTCGATATTCGACGAAGCCGTCCTGGTCGGGATCGCCGGGCCCCTCGATCCACGCCAACGCGGCTTCGATGGACGGCCAAAGTTCGGCCAATGTTTCGTCATCGCCGGTGCGCTCGACATAAAGACCTGCCAGCAGGACGAACAGCGGCGTTGCGTCGACGCTGCCGTAATATTGCGCGAACGGAACCTCGCGCAGCGCTGCCATCTCGCCGCCACGCATTTCATGCAGAATCTTTCCTGGCTCCGCATCAGCGAGCGGATCGATCGTTTTGGCCTGATACAACGCGAGCCGCTTCAACACGCCGCGCGCGACGCGCGGGTCGATCCACAGCATCTGCAATGCGGTAATGATTCCATCGCGGCCGAATGTCGTCGAATACCAGGGGATGCCCGCGTAGGGATATCGCCCCTGCGGCGTATCGGTCATCAGCATGTTGAGATCGGCCATCGACTGGCACAGCACCTCGTTGAAAATATTGTTCGAGGTTTCGATGCTTGTGGCACCCCTTGTCGACTGGCGCATCTCGCGCCGATGCGCGAGCAAGCCGCGAAAGAACGGCACCGGCTTCGACGTCGAAGGCTTGTTGCAGGATACGACGACAAACAGCGATCGGGTCTGTTGTGGCGCCAAATCGAGGTGATAGGTCGCCGTATTTACCGTAAGCCGCGTCGGATTCGGCTCGAACTGAAGCGCCGTCACACGCAACTTTTCGTCGAGACCGATATATTCGAGCATAAGCTCGGACGGACTGACCAGCTTGCCGGAGCCCCTGCCCCGTCGCGGACGGCGTTCGCCCCGCACCTCAAACAGATCGGCGAAGTCATTGTCAAACACCAATGTCAGATCGAAGCTTGCCGTACCTTCGCTGTGGTTCTGCACGCCGATTCGCTGATACGCCGCCCCCCGCCACAGGAAGATGGTCCGCACGATGTGCAGCATGTCCTTGCGCAGCACGATACGGCCGTTGCGATAGACGTCGGGATTGGTGAGATCCACCGTCAGCGCGGAATTGTCGTCGCGCAGATTCGATCCGAGCAGCAGCGGCTGCACCTCGTCGAGCACGAGTTCGAGCCGCGCCAGGTAACGGGTGTCCGCATTGAAAAGGCCATCCGGGCCGCCCGCGGACGCGCCGATGTCGCCATGGCTGTCGAGCACGACGAATGTGTCGTCGTGCTTGAGCGAACGCCGCGGCCGCGCCGCGGGCCCAGTCATCGGAATATAGAATGGCGATTCCGCGACCGTCTCGATGGCCCGGAACGCTGTGATTTGGGTTACGGCTTCGGCTGACATATAACTGACTCCCCCCGCGTTGCGATGAACGCAATCAACGCCACTGCCGCAGATCAGGCCGCGTGCTTCGCAAGGCGGCTCATTTCCTGCGTTACCAGTTCACGATAAGGCCCTTGGCCCTGCATCAGACGATCCGGCGGGCCGTCTTCGATAATCTTGCCCGCCTTGAGCATCACGACCCGGTCGAAATGACGAAGCGTCGCAAGGCGATGGGCAATCGCAATGACGGTTCGCCCGCGCATCAGGCGCGCGAGCGCCTCGCGTATTGCTTCCTCGGATTCGCTGTCGAGCGCCGCAGTCGCCTCATCCAGAAGCAGGATCGGCGCATCCTTCAGAAACGCGCGCGCAATCGCGATCCGCTGCCGCTGGCCGCCCGACAATTTGACACCGCGATCGCCGACCATGGTTTCGAGCCCTTCCGGCAGCACCTCGACGAAATCGCATCGCGCCGCAATCGCTGCGCGCAGCACCTCGTCGTCGGTCGCATTCGGACGACCGTATCGGATATTTTCCATGATCGAACGATGAAATAACGAGATGTCCTGCGGGACCACGGAAATCGCCTCCCGCAGGCTTTGCTGCGTGACGCGGGAGATATCCTGGCCGTCGATCGAGATGCAACCGTGCTGAACGTCATAAAACCGCTGCAGGAGAACGAACAGGCTGGACTTTCCGCCACCGGACTGACCGACCAGACCGACCCGCTGGCCGGGCTGAATGCGAAGGTTGAATTTCTCGAACACATTGAGCCCACCGGGATAACGAAAGGAGATGTTATTGAAGGCAATCGCTGCGCCACTTTTTACAAGTGGCTCGGCTCCGGGGTGGTCGCGCAGTTCGTGTGGAAGGAGCAGCGTGGCGATCGCTTCGGTCAACCTAGCGACGTGCTGGGTGACATCGACAAGCGCGACCGCGAGATCGCGCGTTGCATTGAGGATTGAAAGCCCCAACGTGCAGACCAGCACGACGTCGCCGGTTGTCGCACCGCCGCGTTGCCAGAGCGTGATCGCCCACGCGAGCAAGGCGATCGTCAGCACAACGGTGACGGCAGCATGGGTGAGACGCAGCTTTTCCAGATAGCGCAGGCTGCGCCCCCGCGCTGTCAGTTCCCGATTGACGGTGGCGTCGAAGCGGTCGTGTTCGAAGCTGAGGCCGCAAAACGCCCGGACCAGCGGCATATTGTTGATGACATCGACCATTTCTCCGTCGACCGCAGCGGCCTTATCCGCGAAATCGTCATGCAGGGGCTTTCCCGCAGCCGCCAGGCGAAACATGGCGACCACCATTGCGCCCGCGATCACCATCAGACCCGCCGACATCGGCAGGCTGACGGTTCCAATCAGGGCAATTGCCGAAATTGTGGCGATGCACGGCGGCAACACGTTCCAGACGAACATGTTTTCGACCGAGAAGACCGCATTGGATGTGGCGGTAATGCGGCTGGTCAGCATCCCCGGCAATCGGTCGGAGAAATAGCTCGGCGCGTGGCCGGTCAAGTGGCGGAAAATGTCGCGACGCAAATCGCCGGTGACGCCGACAAAGGTGAAGCTCGCGGTCCAGCTCGCGATCCGCCATAAGAAATTGTCCGCGGCGATCAGCGACATGAGCAGGACGAAAGCGAGCCATACGCTCTCGGCGTGGGTCGGCCCGACCGACAAACCATCGACTAGATACTTCACGCCGTACTGGGTGCCCACGGAACAAGCAACGGCAGCAACAACGGATGCGAAAATGACAACATGCGATGCAAGCCTGCGGCCAAGATAACGCAGCACGAACGGAAACGGACGATTGGCATAGCCCGAAAGATTGTCCATTTGGCTGCAACCCGTTGGAGGAAAGCGAAAGTCCCGGCCCGCTATGTTTCGCCTAATTGAATGCCAGACGCCTCTCCGAGGTTCCGCTTGCGCCGCGCACCGATTACGCGGCATCGGTGACAGGCAAAACCTGATCCGGCGTGATGTCATCAGCAAGACCATCCCGTGGAAGAAGTGCGCACGTTGTGGGGAACTTCGCACATGCGGAAACGTTCCCTTCACAGTACGCCGACGCCGGCTGGACGGGGGCCTTCTCAAAACATGACAACGACAGGAGACGGATAGATGCGCATCGCGCAAGTGGCTCCGCTGACGGAGGCCGTTCCCCCCAAGCTTTATGGCGGAACCGAGCGGGTGGTACATTGGCTGACAGAGGAACTGGTAGCACTGGGAAACGACGTCACACTGTTCGCCAGTGGGGATTCCCGAACTTCAGGGAAACTTGACGCGACATGGCCGAAGGCGCTGCGCCTCGACGGATCCGTCCGCGATCCCAATGCACTTCATATGGTGATGCTGGAACGGGTCCGCCAAAAATGTGACGATGAAGAGTTCGATTTTCTTCACTTTCACCTGGACTATTATCCGTTCTCGCTGTTCTTCCGCCAGCCGACGCCCTTCCTGACCACATTGCACGGCCGACTGGATTTGCCGGAGCACCAGCCCGTATTCACGACCTTCTCTTCCGTTCCCGTGATCTCGATCTCGAATGCCCAGCGGCGCCCCGTACCGCAGGCCAACTGGGTGCGCACAATTCACCATGGCTTGCCGGAAAAGCTGCTGACACCGCGCGCCGTAACTCCCTCCTATCTTGGCGTGCTCGGCCGGATCGCACCGGAAAAGGGTGTCGATCGCGCCATCAGAATCGCCATCCAATGCGGCATTCCTCTCAAGATCGCCGCGAAGGTCGATCGGGCCGATCGGGACTATTACGATGAGATCATCCGCCCGCTGATCGATCATCCCCTGATCGAATATGTCGGCGAGATCGGCGATCGCGAAAAATCTGACTTCCTCAGCGGCGCGATCGGATTGCTCGTTCCGATCGACTGGCCCGAGCCTTTCGGTCTGGTCATGATCGAGGCGATGGCCTGTGGTACACCGGTGATCGCCTATAACCGAGGCTCGGTCCCGGAAATCATCGAGGAAGGTTTGACGGGCTTTATCGTCGAGGACGAAATCAGTGCGATTTCGGCAGTCGGTCGGCTGTCTCAGCTTGATCGCGGAGAAATCCGAAGACAGTTCGAGATGCGATTCACCGCGCGGCGGATGGCACTCGACTATCTTGCCACCTACCGCGGCCTGATGGAGGCTAACGCACCGCGCATCAAGCTCGTGAGCAGCGCCGAATAGGGCATTTAATGACCTATCGCACCGGCGGGAGATTGGCCTTGCCGAAACGCCGCTCGTAATCCTTGATGTAGGCTTCCGGCGCCGGCTGCAAATGCCGTCGCGTCAGGGCCTCGAGTTCATCCCGGCGCGACCCGCGAAGTGCCTTGATCATGTCCAGATGGTCCCGGCGGGCAAGGTCAAGCGCGTCGGGAAAGGCATTCGCATAAGAGCGGATGCCGTAGACCTTTTGGGCAAGCAGATCGATGGTCTCGATCAGGCAGGCATTGCCGCACAGCCCGAACAGGACCTGGTGAAAACTGAGGTTGCTGTAGAAAACCGTCAGCAAGTCACCCGCGGCGATGGCCGCGGTGTGCCGGCGCTGCACCTCCTCCAGCCGCTCGATATCCACTGCCTCAACCGGAAACGGGATGATGCGCACCGCCATCACTTCCAGCTCCTCACGAACCGCGTAGATTTCCCTTACCTCCCGCGGGGTTAGGCCGCGCACCAACGCGCCGCGGTTGGGAACGCGGCCGACCAGGCCCTTCTTCTCAAGTTCGAAAAGTGCCAGTCGCACATCACCGCGATGGGTCTGGAACAAGTCGCACAGATCCTGCTCGACCAGACGCTCCCGCGGTTGACGCCGCCCGAGGACTATGTCCTCCTCGATGCGCTTTGCAATGATGGAAGCGGCCGGTTCGCGCGGCCGGGTTACCGGTATCGGGCGGGATTTCTGCGTTCGGACGGCGGCGCGTTTGGCTGGTTTTCCGACCATCATTTCCCCGTTTTGGACACGATGCCCGACGCCCCGGGCAGCAGTCAGCTTTCGTTTTCAATTTGGCACGTAAAATTGACAACCATATTGTAAACAATATTGATTGCGGATACCATTGAAAAAAGCACGCTGACCAGCAGCAAGAAACACGCGGACGCAAGCTGTACCGCGGCCGCACAAGGGGAGATGGCATGACAAGAGCGCGCAAGGATTCCGCCAGCAATAAAGCGAGCCCAAAGCCGGCTTCGTCGAAGCGGCAAAGCCGCCGCGAACTTCTCATCAAGACCGGAGGCCTGATCGCTGCCGGCGCCTTCGGTGCGGTGCCGCTGCGCGGCTGGGCCGCTGATCCAATCAACATCGGCGCGCTCTACCCGACCACCGGCAGCATGGCGCAGATCGGCGTCGGCTGCGTTGCCGCCGCCAAGCTCGCGGTCGAAATGGTCAACGATGCCGGCGGCATCAAGTCGCTCGGCGGCGCCAAGCTCAATCTGATCATCTCCGACGTGCAAAGCGACACCACGGTGACGCGCACGGAGACCGACCGCCTCATTACCGGCAACAAGCTGTCGGCGATCCATGGCTGCTACGCCAGCGCGCTCACCCTGATCGCGAGCGAAGTGGCGGAACGCGCCAAGGTTCCGCTGATCACCGGATCGAGCTCGGATCAGCTCAACAAGGGCCGCACCTACACCTTCACGCCTTTCGCGCGGGCCTCGCAATTCGCCCGCGCGCAGTTGCAGATGTCAAAACTCGTCAGTGATACGCCGAAGGTTGCCGTGATCTTCGAGAACACCGCGTTCGGCACGTCGACGTCGAACGGGCTGAAGGAACTCGCCCCGTCCGAGGGAGTCGAGATCGTGATGTTCGAGCCCTACTCGGCCGGATTCACCGACGCGAGTCCGCTGATCAACAAGGTGAAGTCATCGGGCGCGAACGCGTTGTTCTCGGTCTCGTATTTGAACGACCTCATCCTGATCGTGCGAACCGTCAAGCAATTCGGTCTCAACGTCTCGATCAACGGCGGCTCGGGCGGCTTCGTTATTCCCGATTTTTACAAAAACGTCGGAAAGCTCGCCGAAGGCCTGCAGGGCGTCGCCCACTGGAACCATGACGTCAGCGATGATGCCCAGAGGGTGAACGTCGAGTTCAAGAAACGTACCGGCGAATTCCTGTTCGAATATGCCGGCGGCCTGATCGCCCAGACGTTCATGCTGGCGGACGCGCTCGAACGTGCAGGCTCGGCCGACCCGCAAAAGGTCCGCGAAGCCTTGTCGACGCTCGACGTCTCTTCCGGCTATGCGGCGATGGCGCCAGGCGGAAAGGTCAAGTTCGGGCCAGACGGCAAGAACATCTACGGACACCCCGTCGGCGTACAATGGCAGAATGGCGACCTCGCCAGTGTCTTCCCGAAGGAAGATGCCCGCGCACCGTTGATGAAAACCTAAACGCCGGTCAAGCCAGATGTGGGAGACAGTGGCCCAGGCCGTCGTCAACGGCCTGCTCATCGGCGGAATTTACGCGCTCGTGAGCATCGGCGTCACGCTGATCTTCGGCGTGGTCAAGATCGTCAATTTCGCCCAGGGCGAATTCGTGATGATCGGGATGTATATCAGCTTCTTTCTCGCCAACCAGTTCGGCATCGATCCTCTTGTGTCGCTCGTGGTGTCGATGCCGGTGCTGTTCGTGGCCGGCGTGCTGATCCAGCATTTTCTGATCCGAAGGGTCCTGGGCCCGAACGACATGCCTCAGATCTTCCTGACATTCGCGCTCTCGCTATTGCTGCTAAATCTGGCCCTGATGCTGTTCACGGCAAACTACCGCACGGTCCATACCTCCTATTCCGACGAAGCGCTTCATTTGGGCGGACTCTATATCCCCGTCGCAAAACTCATCGCCTTCGTCGTCGCCATGGCCTTGAGCGGCGCGCTCTGGGTCTTCCTGCACACCACCGATCTCGGCAAGGCGATGCGCGCCGCGGCGCAGAACCGCGACGTGGCGATGTTGATGGGCATCAACCCCAATCGCGTGTTTTGCGTCGCCCTTGGCATTGCGCTCGCGCTCGCCGGTGCCGCCGGCTCGCTGTTGATGCCGTTCTATTCCGCCTATCCGTTTGTCGGGCAGGTGTTCGTGCTGATGGCCTTTGTCGCGGTGGTGCTCGGCACACTCGGCAATGTGGTGGGTGCGCTGATCGCAAGCCTGATGATGGGCATCGCCGAGTCGCTCGGCGTTCAATATGTCGGCGCGGATTCCGGATTGATCGTGGTATTTGCCATGCTGCTTCTCACACTCGCCTTCAAGCCGACCGGCCTCGGCGGAGGAAGGGCGCGATGACGGGACAAGCCTTGAGCACCCGCAACGTCGTGTTGCTCGGAATCGCCCTCGCAATCCTCGTCGCCTTGCCGCTGGTGGTGAAGAGCTCGTTTGCGATCGACATCTTCATCAGGATCCTCCTGTTCTCCTTCATCGGCACGGCCTGGAACCTGATGGGCGGGTACGCCAAGCAGCTCTCGCTCGGGCACGCCGCCTATTTCGGCTTGGGCGCCTACACCTCGACGATTCTCGAGATCGATTTCAACGTCTCGCCCTGGATCGGAATGATCGCCGGCGGCGTGGTCGCGACGCTGGCGAGCCTGCCGATCGGCTGGCTGTGCTTCCGCCTGCGCGGCCCCTATTTCACCATCGCCACCATCGCGACTGCTCAGGCGCTGATGCTGATCTTTCTCAAGTTCCGCGATTTCGCCTGGGGCGCCGAGGGAACGACCATCCCCAATCTCGGCACCGCGCCGCTGATGATGCAATTCGAGTCCAAGGCGTCGTACTACTATGTCGTGCTCGGTCTGCTCGCCATTGGGCTCCTCATCACCTGGCTGATCGAGCGATCCTGGATCGGATATTACCTCGTCGCCATCGGCGAAGACGAAGACGCAGCCGAAGCGATCGGCGTCAACGCGCCTCGAATGAAGCGCGACATCTACATGATCAGCGCGTTTCTCACCGCATTGGCCGGCACGTTCTACACCCAGTACATCTACTTCATCGATCCAGCGACCGCGTTTTCCTTCAATATTTCGATCGAGGCCGCGCTGGTCTCGATCGTCGGCGGGATCGGAACCTTGTGGGGCCCGGTGATCGGCACCATCCTGCTGGAGACGACATCAACGCTGCTGCAGAGTTGGCTCGGCAGCTCGATCGGCGGCGTGCAACTGACCGTTTACAGCCTGATCCTGATGGCGGTGATCCTATGGCGGCCGACCGGATTGATGGGCATGATCGACGAAGCCCGGCACCGCTTCGCCGCCCGAAAACCGGCGCGGGCCTAGGGACGCACCATGACAGACGCGCTCGTCATTCGCGGCCTGAGCAAGCGGTTCGGTGGACTGCGCGCCGTCCAGGACGTCAGCTTCACGGTGAAGGAGAACGAAACCGTCGCCCTGATCGGGCCGAACGGCGCCGGCAAGACCACGAGTTTCAATCTGATCACCGGGTTTCACCGGCCGGACGCAGGCTCGGTCATGGCCTATGGGCGGGAGATCGTGGGGCTGAAACCTCACGATATCTGCGCGCATGGACTTGCCCGCACCTTCCAGGTGGCAAAGCCGTTCGGCGCCATGACGGTGCTCAACAACGTCATGACCGGCGCGTTCCTGCGCGACCGGAACACGACCGCGGCGCGCAAAAAGGCGCGCGAGGCGATCGAGTTCGTCGGGCTGTCAGCCAAGGAGCAGACGGCGGCAAAAGATTTGACCACCATCGACCAGCGCCGGCTGGAGATGGCGCGCGCGCTTGCGACGCAGCCGCGGCTTTTGTTGCTCGACGAGGTCATGGCCGGGCTCAACCCCGCCGAAATCGATTCTGCGGTCGCGCTGGTCGACAAGCTGTCCCAGCGCGGGCTCACCATCGTCATCGTGGAACACGTGATGCGCGCCATCATGGCGGTGGCGCGCCACATCGTGGTGCTCGATCACGGCCAGAAGATCGCGGAGGGCTCCCCTAAGGAGATCGTGGAAAATCCGGAGGTCATCCGCGCCTATCTCGGCTCCTACGTGCATCCACCGACGGCAGGAGAGGCCTAGTGTTGAAGCTCGACGAAGTGAGTGCCAGTTACGGCTCGGTGCCCGCGATCTCGAACGTCTCGATCGAGGTCGGCGAAGGCGAAGCGGTGGGCCTGCTTGGCGCGAATGGCGCCGGCAAGAGCACGACGCTGCGCGCCATTTCCGGGCTCGTGAAACTCACCTCCGGCACGATCACCTTCGCCGGCACCAATCTGAAGTCGTTTCCGCCATACCGGATTCCGGAATTGGGCATTGCGCACGTGCCCGAAGGACGTCAGGTCTTTCCCGAAATGACGGTGAATGAAAATCTCGAGATCGGCGCCTATATGCCGAAGGCCAAGGCCGAACGCGCCCGCACGCTTGATCTCGTCTACAACATCTTTCCAAGGCTCGCCGAACGACGCAAGCAACTCGCCGGCACCATGAGCGGCGGCGAACAGCAGATGCTGGCGGTCGGCCGCGGTCTCATGCTCAAGCCCCGCCTCCTGATGCTCGACGAACCCTCGCTCGGCCTCGCCCCCGTCATGACCGACGTGACCTTCGAGAAGATTGGCGAAATCCACAAGATGGGCACAGCCATTTTGCTGGTGGAGCAGAACGTCAGCCGCGCGCTGTCGCTGGTTCAGCGCGCCTATGTGCTGGAAAGCGGCAATGTGATCATGCACGGTACCAGCGCTGAACTCGCCAACAACAAGCAGGTTCAGGCGGCGTATTTGGGGATATAGGACGCCCGTCGCAACAACGAGAGGCGACGCAACCTCTGCATATCGTCCCCGCGGGCGCGCGGACCACGCGTTGTGTTACGCGTTCGCTATCAATTCAATTTTCAAACAGCCACGGCACGGGAGACTCCAACGTCGTCATTGCGAGGAGCGAAGCGACGAAGCAATCCACCTTTCATTGCGGCGCCAAAGCTGGATTGCTTCGCTTCGCTCGCAATGACGTCGGGGCACGACTTCGCACTCTCGCCGCGTGATCCGCCCGAGTCTTCCATATACCGTTCGCCCAACAGAGGGCGCAGGGAATGCCGGGTGTACGATGCACCCGCAGCCTCGCGTGCAAAATGAAAAAGCACACGAGCAGAGTCACCACGGTCACACCGGTTTCACCCGGCATTCCCCGCGCGGATGGTTTTAACGGCTTCCTTCGCGCTCTCCTCGGTGAGCCGGGCTTGTTTGCCACCGTCATCAACGGATTGCTCCGCCAACTTGACGCCAGCGTCGGGGCGTCAGGACCACACGACTTCGCCGTCCGCTTTCGCGCGTTCGTCATGCCGCGCCAAAGCGTCCACCGCATCCCGCACCCAACGTCCGTGACGATCGCGAAACGCCCCTTCTTCGGGACGGGATGGCGAGAAATATCGACGTGATTTGGGTCAGCGGCGAAGCGAAAAATTTTTCCGAAAAGGACTGGACTGGGCAAATCAGATTGAATTGGTTCGATAAATTAGGTTTTAGGCGCAAAGGTGCCAACTGGTGACATCCGAATGAAAAAATCTGCAAACCGACGCGAGCTAAAAGTCTATTTTATCTCGGTCATGACCGGCTTGTCCTTGGCTTTGATCCGGATGACAAGCGTCCTCGATACCTTGTCGGTGGCGTTCCTTCCGAAATGGTTGGTGTCCGGTGGTGTATAGACAACCTCACCGGCCTTGACGATTTTGGTACCAATACCGTCGATCTCAAAGGTTTGCTCGCCCTCGACCACGTAGACGAACTCGTGCCCTCCTTCATGCTTATGCAAAGGCAGTCTGAAACCCGGCGGCCACTCGGAAGCATAGATGATGGCTTCCTGCCCCGGCAGATTGGTTAAGTCGGTTTTAAATATTTGTTTGGTAACGAGGCCGGGTATCTGCGCATGGATCATTTCGGATGATCCCAGGCCGAACAAGATTCCGCCCCCGAATATTGCGGCGGCGAGTATGTACTTTTGCATCGCGGCGCTCCTCCAATTGACGGCTAATTCTAAACCTGGAAATCGCCCCTTGACTACGGGACAACACACCCCATCGCGTGTCGGGAGCAGATTGGTAATTTCAGAAACGTTCTTGACTTAGTAGATGCCGACCTATTTCCGTTGTCGATCATCCGCGACCTGGTCACGCCGACAACGAGACTGGCCAAGTCCGCTATGCCCCTATAGCGACCAAATTCTGCACCGCACCGAAATGACGCGATGTGCCAGGAACCGAACTTGGGCTCTGCAGTAAACGCTCATCATTCCGTCGGCATCCTGGGAAGTCTGGTTCGGATTTGATCCAGCGCAAAGAGGTTGGGCCGTTTCGAGGGTAAAGTTAATTGGTTCATTCTGTGGATCGCTCCCATGATCATTGAGCAATTATCCAGAGAGCACCGCAATCTCGAGAAGCTGCTCGATGTCCTCGAACATGAACTTGATGTTTTTGATCGCGGTGGACGTCCCGACTACGAAGTGATTCGCGCGATTATCAGCTATTTTGAAGTCTACCCGGAAGTTTACCACCATCCCCAAGAAGACCTGGTCTTTGCCAAGCTGAAGATTCGCGATCTTGCCGCAGCTACGAAGGTCGGCGATCTCGCAGAGGAGCACAACAAGGGAGCTGAGCGCTTGCGCCAGGTGGCGAAGATGGTCGACGCTGTTCTCGCGGATCGCGAGATGCTTCGGCAAACTGTGGATACGGTCATTCGCGATTTCATCCAGCACGAGCGTCATCACATTTTGATGGAGGATCGCTATTTCTTTCCGGCGGCCGTCAAGGCGTTAGAGCCTCAGGACTGGACGGACATCGCTTCTTCTTTGACTAGTGGCAAGGATCCTTTGTTTAGCGAAGTCACTGAAGAAGGATTCGATACGTTACGCGAGCATATTTTACGGCTTGAGCAAGAGGCGGAGGCCGAACGAAAATAGTGGAACACAAGATCACGCATCGATGGTAAGCTCAACGCGGGACGAGGTCGGATGTCCGTTCATCATTAGCGGAAGTCGGACCCCGCCCTGCTCTGAGTCCGCTCTTCCCCCCAAGATCAGACATCCCTTGCCAGCTAACCCAATGGAAAAGCCGCCCGAAGGCGGCCATCTGAAAGTCACAAGGGTAAGGTCACTTGGCGTTCAGCCCACTTCTCATGTTCCGGCAGCCCTGACGGGCGTCCACCGCTAATTTCTGCGCGACCGTACACACCATTCCAATTTTGAACACCGCACTAACAAAACAGGGATCCATTTTCAAACCTCGTTGAATAATCGGTGACGCCTCTTCCACGGGCCAACGCCAACGCGTTCGCATGTGGGAATTCGGAATGATTGTGCGCAGAGAATATCTGCCCCGCTGCGTGGTCAATAGGACACCGATGTTGTCCCTATTGCACACAGCGTAGGTCATCGGCGAGGTCGAACAGCCCTATTGTCGGACCGAACCACTAGAAAAGTGTCGCAGACTGATGGGCAGCGCAAGTCTAGCTTCATTCGATAATTGGGATAAGGTTGCGCTACTTGCGCAAAAAAATTGAAAAACGATCCCGGGAGGAAACGATGCTAGACACGACGCTTAACGTGCGCGTCCAAGTGTTTCTTGACAAATTCGAAGCTGCGCTGGTGGCGGGCGATCTCGACGCGGCCGTGGGAATGTTCGCTCCGGAATGCTACTGGCGCGACCTTGTTGCGTTCACCTGGAACATCAAGACGATGGAAGGCCGCGACCAAGTCCGCGACATGCTCAGCTCTTGTCTCGCGCGCACGAAACCGCGCAACTGGAAAATCGCCGAGGGTGAGACGGCAACGGAAGCTGGGGGCGTGACCGAGTCCTGGATCTCGTTCGAAACAGAAGTCGCGCGTGGATATGGACTCATCCGCCTGCAGAACGGCCAGATCTGGACGCTTTTGACTACGATGGTCGAACTGAAAGGTCATGAGGAAAAGGCCGGCTTCACCCGACCGCTCGGCGCCCGGCACGGCGTCAATCCCGGCGCCAAGACCTGGAAGGAATTGCGCGACGAGGAGACCGAACAACTCGGCCTTAAGACCCAGCCCTACGTGCTCATTATCGGCGGCGGCCAAGGCGGCATCGCACTCGGCGCGCGGCTGCGCCAGCTCGGCGTGCCCACCATCATAGTCGAGAAGAACGCCCGCGCCGGCAATTCCTGGCGCAACCGTTACAAGTCGCTCTGCCTGCACGACCCAGTCTGGTACGACCATTTGCCCTACATCGACTTCCCGAAAAACTGGCCGGTGTTCTCGCCCAAGGACAAGATCGGCGACTGGCTGGAGATGTACACCAAGGTCATGGAGCTGAACTACTGGACTGGCACCACGGCCAAACACGCCGATTGGGACGACGCCAACAAGGAATGGACCGTCGTCGTCGAGCGCGACGGCAAGGAGATCACGCTCAAGCCTAGGCAGCTTGTGTTTGCGACCGGCATGTCCGCCAAGCCGAACATGCCGCAATTCAAGGGCATGGACACCTTCAAAGGTGAGCAGCACCATTCCTCGCGCCATCCCGGTCCCGACCGCTACAAGGGCAAGAAGGTGGTCGTGATCGGCTCGAACAATTCCGCGCATGACATCTGCGCCGCGCTATACGAGGCCGACGTCGACGTGACCATGGTGCAGCGCTCGACTACCCATATCGTGCGCTCGGATTCGCTGATGGAATCCCTCGGCGACCTCTATTCCGAGCGCGCGGTCCGCGGCGGCATGACGACGGCAAAGGCCGATCTGATCTTCGCCTCGCTGCCCTACAAGATTTTGAATCAGTTCCAGAAACCGGTCTACGACAAGATCCGCAACGACGATGCCGATTTCTATGCGGGGCTAACGAAAGCGGGTTTCCGGCTCGACTTCGGCGACGACGATTCCGGGCTATTCATGAAATACCTGCGCCGCGGCTCGGGCTATTACATCGACGTCGGCGCCTCGCAACTCATCATCGACGGCAAGGTCAAGCTGGTCGCAGGCCAGGTCGAGGAAATCACGCCTAGTGGTGTCAGGCTCGACAACGGCAAGGAACTGCCGGCAGATGTGATCGTCTACGCCACCGGCTACAGCTCGATGAATGGCTTTGTCGCCGATCTCATTAGCCGGGAAATGGCAGACAAGGTCGGCAAGGTCTGGGGGCTCGGCTCAAATACGACCAAGGACCCCGGCCCATGGGAAGGTGAACAGCGCAACATGTGGAAGCCGACGCAGCAGGAAGGCCTATGGTTCCACGGCGGCAATCTGCACCAGTCGCGCCATTACTCGCAATTCCTTTCCCTTCAGCTGAAGGCGCGCTACGAGGGCATCCCGACGTTGGTTTATGGCCTGCAAACCGTCTATCACAAGGCCTAGGGTTTCAAAGGACACAGCGGGGCCGCGGGTTGGTGTGGCTGGCACGGGCCTACTCTGTGTCCAGTCGGAACATGGATCTTCTGGACGGGGGGTCTTCCGCAGAGATCTCCTCTGGGTCATAGACAAAAGTGGCCGAGCCGGAATGGCATGTCGGTTCTGCCGAGCAAAAGCGAAAGAATGTTCAGAGCAATGGCAACTCCGCAAAGCGTCATTGCGGGTTGATGCTACGGCCGTGGAGATTCAAGGTGGCGCGAAGGCGGCAAGACCAGCGGACAGCAGCGCATCCCTCCCCGCTATAGCCCGAGATACGCCGCGACCACCGCGGGGTCGGCGTGAAGCTTGCTCGCGGTTCCCGCAAGCGTCACGCGGCCCGCTTCCAGCACATAGCCGCGCGTCGCGACATCGAGCGCGAGCTCGACGTTCTGCTCGACGAGGAGAATCGAGGTGCCGCGGCTGTGAATGGTTTTGAATGCTTCATGCATTTCCTCCACCACCTTTGGCGCGAGCCCGTGGCTCGGCTCGTCGAGAAGCAGAAGCGTCGGCCGCAGCATCAGGGCGCGGCCGACCGCGACCATCTGCTGTTCGCCGCCCGACAGCGTTCCCGCAAGCTGTCCGTAACGTTCGCGCAGGCGTGGAAAGAGGCCGAGGGCGTCCTCAATCCGCGCCGGGAGATCGCTCGCCTTGCGCGCGGTGAAGGCGCCAAGCAGGAGATTTTCCTCGACCGTCATGTCCGGAAAGATCTGACGTCCTTCGGGGACATGGGCGATGCCAAGCGCCGGGATTTCGTGCGCCGCAAGGGCCGCAAGATCGGTGTTGCCGAAACGCATGACGCCGCTCGACTTCGGGACGAGCCGCGAGATCGCGCGCAGGATCGTGCTCTTGCCGGCGGTATTCGCCCCGATGATGCAAACGAATTCGCCTTGCGAAACCTCAAGATCAATTCCGTGCAGCACCTCGGCCTCGCCATAGCCGGCTCGCAGCCCTTTGATGTCGAGGAGCGGCGAA
This sequence comes from uncultured Alphaproteobacteria bacterium, assembly GCA_963741185.1. GTDB lineage: Bacteria > Pseudomonadota > Alphaproteobacteria > Rhizobiales > Xanthobacteraceae > Bradyrhizobium. The sequence continues at coordinate 522,583 of CAVUHE010000031.1, forward strand.
CTCATCGGCGTGCCACTTCTGCGGAGCGGCCAAGATAGGCTTCGATCACGCGCGGGTCGCTTGCGACCTGTTGCGGCGTACCATCCGCCAGAAGCCGGCCAAAGTTGAGCACGAGAATGCGATCGCAGACATTCATGATCGCGCGCATGTGGTGCTCGACGACAAGAAGCGTGACACCATCATCACGCAGCAAACGGATCAGCTGCATGATCTCGGCCATCTCGGCATGATTGAGCGCGGCCATCACCTCGTCGAGCAGCAACACCTTGGGCGCGGTGCAAAGCGCGCGCGCAAGCTCGACCCGGGCCCGCTCCGGAAAGGACAGATTGCCGGCCTGCTTGTGCGCGACGCCTCTCAAGCCGACGCGATCAAGGCAGGCAAGCGCTTCGCTCCGCGCGGCGTCCACGCCATGGTGGAGAAGGCCCGCGGTCAAGACGTTATCGAGCACCGAACTTTCGGCAAACAGAGCGACATTCTGGAAAGTCTTGGTCATGCCCAAACGAGCGACCTTGTGGGGCTTCAGCCCGGCGAGATCTTTTCCGTCGAGCGTCACCGTGCCGGTGTCGGGACGAACGAGACCGACCAATGTGCTGAACAACGTCGTCTTGCCCGCGCCGTTCGGGCCGATCACGCCGACGATCTCGCCTTTGGTGACGGAAAACGTCACCTCGGAAAGCGCTTGCAGGCCGCCGAAGCGGCGCGATATGGCACGGACATCAAGAATCGTCATGGCGACACCGTGCGCGACAGCCGCGTCCGCAACGCGCCGAACACGGTGATGAAGCCGCGCGGCTGCCACAAGATGACGGCGATCAGGATGATCCCGAAGACGAGCTGCGACAGACCGGCGGCGCGCGACGACAGGAGATCATTCATGATCTCCTCGAGCGGGATGATGAAGAACGCGCCGAGGATCGGTCCCGCCGCCGTGCCGACGCCGCCGATGATCGCGATCAACGCGATGCGGATCGAAATGCTGGCGATGCCGAAAACCGTGTCGGGATCGAAGAACACCGCGACCTGGGCATAGAGCGTTCCGAGCATGGCGATCAGCGCTCCGGAAATCACCGCGGCTTGAAGCTTCACCCGCGTCGTATCGACGCCGATGACTTCGGCGGCGGCCGTGTTCTGCTTGATCGCGCGCAAGCGATATCCCATTGCGCCGCGCCTTATGACTTCGAAAATCGCGGTCACCACGACCAACGCGACCAGCGCGATATAGGCATGCGGACGCAACAGCTTGAACGAATAGGCCACGAAACTCGGCGGCACGAAGGGCACGGACAACCCGCCCGGGCCGCCGGTCAACGAGGTCCAGACATTGGCGATCACGCGCATCACCTCGCCGAAGGCCAGCGTCGCCAGAGCGAAATAATGACCCTGCAACCGCATCGTCGGGATCGCGATGACGAGGGCCGCGAGGCCGCCAAGCACTCCGCCCGCCAGCATGCCGAGCCATGGGCTGATACCGAATTTGAGCAACAGCACGGTGGAGGTGTAGGCGCCGATGCCAAAGAACGCCGCGTGGCCGAGCGAGGTCTGGTTGGCAAGGCCGCCGACGATATTCCAGGCCTGCGCCATGGCGGCAAAAAGCAGCGTGATGGTGAGGACGCGGATCCAGTATCCGCGCGGATCGAGCAGAAGCGGCAGAAGTGCTGCCGCTGCGATCACGATGCCAAGCGCGAGGCGGGCTTTCATCGGCTCGCCCCAATCAGGCCTTGCGGACGAACCGAGAGCACAAGGATGAACACGATGAACAGTACGAGGTTCTGCAGTTGAATGGGAAAGAACAGCGACGAGAGTGCCTGGATCACGCCGACCGCAAGCCCGCCGACGACTGCGCCGGCAACGCTGCCAAGTCCGCCCAACACGACGACGGTGAACATCAACACCACGAACTGGCCACCGACGCCGGGGAATACCGTGACATAGGGCAAGATCACCGCACCGCCGAAGGCCGTCAGGCCGACGCCAAGCGCAAACGCAATCTTGTACATCAGCTCGGTATCAATCCCCATCAATCGCGCGGCGGAAGGGTTTTGCGCGGTTGCGCGCATCGCCCGGCCGAACCAGCTTGCGCGCATGAACCACCACAGCGCGATGCCGCAGGCGAGCGACATCGCAAACGCGATCAGATAGGGAATGCTGATGAAGAGCGGGCCGAGCGACAGCGAAACGGTTTGATAGGATGTCGTGACCGAACGGAACTGCGAGCCGAACAGCAGCAATGATCCGTTTTCGATGACGATCAGGATTCCCACCGTCAGGAAAATCTGCGCGACCGACGGGGCCGTCAGCACCCGCGCGATCAATTGCCCCTGCACCACCCAGCCGATGGCGAAAGCGACCGCGAACGACAGCGGCGCGGCCAGGACCGGATCAAGTCCGAGAAAGGCCCAGGCAAACCATGCGACGAACATCCCGATCGTGAGGAATTCGGCCTGCGCGAAATTCACGATTCCCATCACGCCGTAGACCAGCGTCAGCCCGATCGAAATCACCGCGTAGACGCCGCCGATCAAAAGCCCATCGAGAATGGCCTGAAGAAGCGTCACGTCAATTTGCGCCGGGCACCGGTCAGGTCCGCCAGACCGGCGCGCTCTTGGCGACGTCCTTTGGCCACACGGTGACGATGTCCTTACCCCGCCACTGCACCATCAGCGGCACCGAGAGGACGTTCAGTCCGGTCTGGTCGAAGTGAACGGCGCCGCCGGTCATGCCGTTGATCCAGCCGCCGGTGAATTTCGCGCCGCGCAGCGCGGCTGCAACCTCCTCGGCCTTCGCCGATTTCGCCTTCTTGATGGCCTGCACCAGGACCTCGAGGCAGACGGCGTGCTCAAGCGCTTCGTGCACCATGAAATACCCGAAACGCTTGCGGAAGCGCTCCGTCAATTCCGGTGCGAGGTCGTAGTTCGAGGTGTCGATCGAGAGCACGTTTTCGGCGAACTCGCCGAGCCCCTTTTCGAAATCCGGAATGACATATCCGGCCGCGCCGCCGATCGCCGGGATCGCGAGCTTCTGCTGGCGCATGGTGCGGATGATCAGAAGACTGTCGTTGAGGTAGGAAACCGGGAAAACGGCCTGCGCGCCCGATCCGCGCAGCTTGTTGATCAGCGGCGTCGCGTCGGTGATGCCGAGCGGATAGGCGTCGTCCATGACGACCTCGACATTGGCCGCCTTGGCGCCCGCCCGCAGGCCGTTGGCCTGGGCGGTGCCGTAGGCGGTGTCTTCGTACATGATGGCGACCTTTTCGATTTTGGCGCCTGCGGCCTGGGCGATGCCGGCGGTATATTCAAACTGTGCCTTGCCGATCACGGAGGCCTTCGCCACCACCTGAAAGATATTCTTGTAGCCGCGCCCCGTGATCTGGTCGGCGAACGACATCGTCAAAAGCGGAATGTCGCGCCGTTCGGTGACCTCCGAAATCGCAATCGTCAGCGAGGAAGCAAAGGCCCCCAGGAGCGCCGTCATGTCCTGCTGGGTGATGAGTCTTTGGGCCACGGTGCCGGCCGTGGTCGGCGTCGAGGTCGCGTCCGCCACCACCAGGTTGATTTTTGCGCCGCCGAGCTCAGCGATGCCGCCGGCCGCATTGATTTCGTCCGCTGCGAGTTCAACGCCGTTGCGGGAATTGATCCCGAACTGGGCGTTCGGCCCAGACAACGGCATGATGACACCGACATTGACCGCTGGCGCTTCCGCCCGTGCCGAAGAGATAATGTAAGGCGCGGCCAGCGCCGCGGCGGTACCGGTAAGGACTGCCCGGCGATTCAGATACGCCGCTCCCAACGAATTTTTCTTCGACATGTCAACAACCTCCCAAAATTTCTTGATCTTAAAGGCTTGCCTCACCTTGCCGCACGGCAGACCCGCCGTCTACCGCAACATGGCCAAAGCCGTGAGCGTTTTCAGGCCGGCTTGTTGTCGTTGGAGGCGAGAATCTCCACGATCGCCTGACCAGTCGCGGCGGTGCCGAGATTGCCGCCGACGTCCCTGGTCGCCCGTCCGCCCTGGATCGCGGCCGACACCGCGTTTTCGATCGCGCGAGCCGCCGCCTCGAACCGCGCAGCACCGGCGCGCTCGCCATGCCAGGCGAGAAGCAGCGCCATCGACAGGATCAAGGAGAACGGGTTGGCGACATCCCGCCCGGCAATATCGGGGGCGGAGCCGTGCGCGGCCTGCGCCATCGCATGATTGGCGCCGACATTGAGCGAACCGCCGAGGCCAAGACTGCCGGACAGTTCCGCGGTCAGGTCGGAGAGAATATCGCCGAACATATTGGTTGAAACGACGACGTCGAACCGGTCCGGCTGGCGCACCACATGCGCCATCATGGCATCGACAAGGATGTCATCCACGACGAGGCCCGGAAAGGCGCGCGCGGTCTCGCGGCAGATATCGAGGAACATGCCGTCGCCGATTTTCAGGACGTTGGCCTTGTGAACGATGGTGAGGTGCTTCTTCCGGCGCATCGCCAATTGACAAGCCGCCTTTGCGATCCGCTCGCAACAACGCCGTGTGATGCGCCTGAGCGAAATAACGACGTCGGCCGTGACGAGAAGTTCGCTGTTGCCCTGCTCCATGTTGCGGTCGGAATAGAACCCTTCGGTATTCTCCCGCACCACCACAAGATCAAACGCGCCGAAGTGGTTGTGCAATCCCGGGTAGGTCCGCGCCGGCCGCACATTCGCAAAGAGATCCAGATTCTTCCGGAAGAATTTGGATGGATTGATCTCTCCGCTTTGCTCGTCCTTGAAGTCGAAGGTGGCGGTAGGACCCAGGATCAGCCCGTCCGCGGAGCGCACGATCTCAAGCAGCCCGGGCCGCACGGTGGCACCGAATTGCTGCAAACTGGCATGCCCGACCGGGTGCTCTTCGATCGCCACGTTGAGCTGGAAACGCTCCGACGCTGCCCGCAGGACGGCGGTTGTCGCGGCGGCAATCTCCGGCCCGATGCCGTCGCCCGGCAGAACGACCATGCGCATGTTGAATTCCTCGCCCCAAGATTGCGGTCAACCGTCCGATGACCGTCCAGATCGTGACACGCCGGCGCCGCGAAGGTGGGACCAGGTCGGTCCGCGGAAATAGCGTAAAACAGGGAGCTTCCCAAGCGGAAATATTCGGCTCGCCGAACGCAGATTATTGATTTGAACTGCTTCAGGTTCCGGTCCAAATTCCCCCCGACGTTCAATCGATGGATTGAATTAAACAGGGGATCGCGATGGCTAACCTCACAATTAACGGGAAATCTTTCGACGTCGATGTCGAGCCGGATACGCCGCTACTTTGGGCAATTCGGGAGAATATTGGCCTGACAGGCACCAAATACGGTTGCGGCATTGCACAATGCGGCGCCTGCACCGTCCATGTTGACGGCGTTGCGATGCGCTCCTGCGGCATGCTGGTCAGCGAGGCCGTCGGCAAGCAAATCACCACCATTGAAGGGCTGGCCGGTAACGGCGCCCTGCACAAGGTTCAGCAGGCCTGGATCGCCAATGACGTTCCGCAATGCGGGTACTGCCAGAGCGGCATGATCATGGCGGTGGCAGCACTTCTCAAGGAGAAGCCGAAGCCGACCGACAAGGACATCGACGAGGCCATCACCAATATCTGCCGCTGCGGCACCTTCCAGCAGGTGCGCGAGGCGATCCACGCCGTCGCGAACGCTTGAGGAGGCTACCATGAATCATATGCCCAAACTCGACCGCCGCGCCTTTGTCATCGGCAGCGCCGCCCTCGGCTCCGGCCTTGCGCTCGGTCTCGATATTCCATTTGGTGGCCCCACTGTGGTGCGCGCCGCCGACGGTTCGCCCGAGGTGAACGCCTGGGTTGTGGTCCGACCCGACGACACCGTCGTGATTCGTATTGCCCGATCCGAAATGGGCCAGGGGTCCTTGACCGGCCTTGCCCAGCTTGTCGCCGAAGAACTCGAATGCGATTGGCAGAAGGTCACGACCGAATACCCGACACCGGGACAGAGCGTGGCCCGCAAACGCGCATGGGGCGACTTCTCGACCGGCGGCAGCCGCGGCATCAGGGCCTCGACGGACTACGTCCGCAAGGGTGGCGCCACCGCGCGCGTCATGCTGATCCAGGCCGCAGCGAACGAGTGGAAGGTGCCGGCTTCGGAATGCACCGCCGCCAACAGCATCATCACCCACACGCCCTCGGGGCGCACAACGACCTACGGCAAGGTCGCGGAAGCCGCGGCGAAACTCGAGCCGCCGGCCGACGTCAAGCTGAAGGATCCAAAGGACTGGAAACTCATCGGCAAGGGTGTCAAGCGCCTCGACACCGCCGACAAGACCACCGGCAAGATGACCTATGGCATCGACGTCAAGCTGCCGGGAATGCTCAACGCCGCGATCAAGGCCAGCCCGGTCTTCGGCGGCAAGGTGAAGAGCTACGATGAAGCCAAAATCGCCAACATGAAGGGCGTGAAGAAGGTCGTGAAGGTCGGCGACTATGCGGTTGCCGTCGTTGCCGACACATGGTGGCACGCCAAGACCGCGCTCGATGCGTTGCCGATCGTCTGGGACGAGGGCGAGAACGCGAAGGTCTCCAGCGCCTCGATCGCCAAGTGGCTTGAAGAAGGTCTCGACAACTCGCAGCCGGCCTATGTCGGCAATGAGAACGGCGACGCCAAGGCGGCCATCGCAGGGGCCGCGAAGAAGGTAGAGGCGTTCTACAACTACCCCTACCAGAACCATGCCACGATGGAGCCGATGAATGCCACCGCGCTCTACACCGCGGACAAGTGCGAGGTCTGGTGCGGTACGCAAAACGGCGAGGCCGCCTTTGCCGCGACCGTCGAGGCATCCGGCCTGCCGGCCGACAAATGCGACGTCCACAAGCAGATGCTCGGCGGCGGCTTCGGCCGTCGTGGCCAGACCGACTACGTTCGGCAGGCGGTTGCCATCGCCAAGCAAATGCCAGGCACCCCGATCAAACTGTTGTGGTCGCGCGAAGAAGACATGCAGCACGGCGCATATCATCCGATCACGCAATGCAAGATGACCGGCGCCTTCGATGCAAACAACAATCTGACCGCTCTGCATATGCGGATCTCCGGGCAGTCCATTCTGTTCAGCCTGCGTCCGGAGGCTCTCGTCAATGGCAAGGATCCTGTGACCTTCCAGGGCCTCAATGCGAGCGGCGAGACTGCGATCGGATATTCGGTTCCTAACCTGCTGATCGAACATTCGATGCGCAATCCCCACGTTCCGCCGGGCTTCTGGCGCGGCGTCAACGTCAACCACAATGCGATCTACCTCGAATGCTTCATGGATGAGCTCGCCCATTCGGTCGGCCAGGACCCGCTCGAATTCCGGCGCAAGCTGATGACCAAGACTCCAAAGCATCTTGCCGTGCTCAATGCCGTCGCCGAGAAAATCGGCTGGGACAAACCTGCGCCGCAAGGCGTCTATCGCGGTCTCTCGCAGCACATGGGATTTGGCAGTTATGTTGCGGGAGCCGCGGAGATCTCGGTCACCGACGGCAACAAGATCAAGGTGCTTCGCATCGTTGCCGCCACCGACCCGGGCTATGCGGTCAATCCGGCGCAAATCGAACGTCAGGTTGCCGGCTCCTTCGTCTACGGCCTCTCGGGCTTGTTCTACGGCGGGTGTACCGTCAAGGATGGCCGCATCGAACAAGCGAATTTCGACACCTACAATTCGATGCGGATGGCCGCGATGCCGAAGGTGGAATCGATCATCATGCCGAGCGGCGGATTCTGGGGCGGCGTCGGCGAGCCGACGATCTGCGTCGCGGCGCCTGCCGTGCTGAATGCGTATTTCGCAGCCACAGGAAAGCGAATCCGTTCCGTGCCGCTGCGAGATCAGAACATCACCTTCGCATGAGCCCTAAAGCGGCGGCCTTCACGGCCGCCGCTCCATTTTTCGGAACGTGTTCATGGACGCGCTGCGCCTGATGACGACGCGAAGGAACGTCGTTCGTGGCATCGCGACGACGGCGGCATCGTTTGCTTTCCCCTGCCCGTCCCACGCACAATCTGCAGCGCGCATCGTCGTGATCGGCGGCGGCTTTGCCGGCACCGCCTGCGCGCGCGCCTTGCGCAAGATCGACGGCAAACTTCAGGTCACGCTCGTCGAACCGAACCGGACGTATACGGCCTGCCCGTTCAGCAACGAGGTCATCGCGGGCTTGCGCGATATCGACGCGCAGCAATTCGGCTATGACAAGATTGCCGCCGATGGCGTGACTGTCATTGCGCAAACGGCGGTCAAAATCGACCCGCAAACGCGGATGGTCGGCCTTGCCGACGGCGCGTCGCTCGCCTACGACCGCCTGGTGCTTGCGCCCGGCATCGACCTGCGGTTCGACGCGTTGCCCGGCTATGACGAGCCAACCGCGGCGAAAATGCCCCATGCCTGGAAGGCCGGCGAGCAGACATTGTTGTTGCGCAGACAACTCGAGGCGATGGATGACGGCGGCCTGGTGGTGCTTGCGGTTCCTGCGGCCCCTTATCGGTGTCCGCCTGCGCCATACGAACGCGCCAGCCTGATCGCCCAATATCTGAAGGCGAAGAAGCCGCGCTCCAAGGTGCTCATTCTCGATGCCAAGGATGCCTTTCCGCAGCAACGGCTGTTCGAGAATGCGTGGAAGGAGTTTTATCCCGGAATGATCGAGCGGATACCGCTGTCGCAGGGCGGCAGGGTCGTTTCGGTCGAGCCGGCGACCAATACGCTCGTCACCGATTTCGGCAATTACGACGCGCAGGTCGCAAACGTCATCCCGCCGCAGAAGGCCGGACGGATCGCCGCCATCGCGGGCGCGGTGGACAATACCGGATGGTGCCCGATCGACCCCGTCACATTTACCTCAAAGCTCGTGCCCAATATCCATGTCGTCGGCGATGCGTGCATTGGCGGCGGCATCCCGAAATCCGCATCCGCCGCGAACGCCGAGGGAAAAGCCTGCGCCAATGCGGTGGCAAGCCTGATCGCGGGAACAGCACCGGCGGTGCCGAAGCTTGACGGCACCTGCTATAACACCGTTGCGCCGGGCTATGCCTTCTCGCTATCGGGCATCTATCAGCCGAGGGATGATATCTTCGCCGAGGTCGAAGGCAGCGGATTGACAAGCCCGGTCGACGCGCCGCGCGAGGTGCGCAAGCGTGAAGCCGACCAGGCGCAGTCCTGGTACAAAGCAATCACGGTGGAAACTTTTGGCTAGGTCAGCAATTGATATGGCCGGTACGTGGCTGACGGCGGCGATGCTCGCGCTGCCCTGTTCTGCTGCCGGCCAGGAGTTGCGGCCTTATACCGTCACCGGCGATGCCATTGCGGAATCGCTGACCGGCGCGCCCGGCAATGCAGCGCGGGGCCGTGCGCTTGTGGTCGAGCGCACCAGCACATGCATTCTCTGCCACAGCGGCCCGTTCCCGGAGGAAAAGTTCCAAGGCGATCTCGCGCCAAGCCTCGCGGGCTCCGGAAGCCGGTCGTCCGAGGGACAACTTCGGCTTCGGCTCGTCAACGCGTCGCGTCTCAATCCGGCAACGATCATGCCATCCTATTATCGCGTGGACGGACTCGATCGCGTTGGCCCGGCGTGGCGCGAGCAAACCGATCCTTTCAGCCGAGCAGATCGAGGATATTGTGGCGTATCTTGCAACGCTGCGCGAATAGGAAGGCACCGTTACGATGCGCAAGTCAGAAGGTTCCACACGCCGTCGCTTCCTTAAGTTCGCCGGCAGCGCCGCGGCGATCGGGGCGGTCCCGGTCGTCAGCCTGCGCCCGGCCGGAGCGACACCCGAGACCATGGCCTCCGCGATCAGGACCGTTGTCGGAACGGCCACGGTACAAACCGGCAAGGTGAAGCTCGACATTCCGCCGCTGGTCGAAAACGGCAACACCGTGCCGATGACGGTGAGCGTCACGAGCCCGATGACCGCGGACGACCACGTCAAGAGCATCCACGTTTTCAATGAAAAGAACCCGCAGCCCAATGTCGGCAATTTCTACCTCGGACCGCGGGCAGGACGCGGCCAGATTTCCACCCGCATCCGCCTTGCCGACAGTCAAAAAATCATCGCCATCGCGCGGCTCTCGGACGGTTCGTTCTGGTCCGTCAGTGCCGAGGTTGTGGTGACACTGGCGGCCTGCACCGAGGAGGTGATGTGATGGCATCCGCCCTTATCAACGTCCCAAAGAAGGCCAAACGCGGCGACATCATCGAGATCAAGACACTGATGTCGCACATCATGGAGACCGGCTACCGCCACACCGCCGCCGGCCAGGTGGTGCCGCGCGACATCATCACCAGCTTCACCTGCCGCTTCAACGGCCAGGAGATTTTCCGCGCCGACTTGTTTCCGGCGATTGCGGCCAATCCGTTCATCACCTTCTTCACGGTCGCCACCGAAAGCGGAAAATTCGATTTCGAATGGATCGGCGACAATGGTTTTTCCGAAACTGCTTCGGCCGCCATGTCGGTCGAATGAAATTCGCCGGCACGATACCTGTTGCGGCGCTCTTGATGGCGGCTTGTGTCGCGGCCCCTCCCCTCGCCGCCACCGAAATCCCGGCCAATGAACGCCGGTCCGGCTACACCTTCATGACGCCGGACACCCAGGCGATCCAGGACGACGACACCGCCAATCCGGGCATGCTGTGGGTGCTTGACGGCGAAGCCCTGTGGAAGAAGAAGGCGGGCGCGTCGAACAAGGCCTGTGCCGATTGCCACAATGACGCCCGCGCCAGCATGAAGGGGGTGGCAGCGCGTTACCCTGCATTCGACAAGACGCTTGGCCGCCCAGTCAATCTGGAACAGCGCATCAACCTTTGCCGCGCGCGGCAACAGGACGCTTCCCCATTCGCCTATGAAAGCCGCGACCTGCTGGCGCTCACCGCGTTTGTCGCGGAACAGTCGCGTGGCGGGGCGATCGCACCAGACACCATGCCGGAACTGCAACCGTTCGTGGCGAAGGGACGCGACTTCTACATGAAGCGACAGGGACAGCTCAATCTCGGATGCACCAATTGCCATGACGACAATTGGGACAAGCATCTCGCCGGCTCCGCCGTCACGCAAGCGCTCCCGACCGGCTATCCGATCTACCGGCTGGAATGGCAATCGTTGGGATCACTACAACGACGGTTGCGCAACTGCATCACGGGAATGCGCGCCCAGAATTACGATTACGGCGCGCCGGAACTGGTCGAGCTCGAACTCTATTTGATGTCGCGCGCGCGGGGAATGCCGCTCGAGACGCCGGCGGTACGTCCTTAGAGCTAACGCGGCACCGTCAGCGGCGCCAGCCTGGAAACATCGGTGCTTTGATCGACCGTCCAGATCGCATCGATCAAGGGCGTAACGTCGTATTTTGGATTCCAGCCGCTGGCGGCCATCCGCAACTTGCCTTCGAGATCATGATCGGAAAGCGGATTTGCGTCGCTGCCGCGCGCCGCCGGCTGTGTCGATTTGTGCGTGTTGCCGTCGGCCGTCGTGATCTCAACGGCGGCCGCGATCGTCGAGAAGCTCTCATCGCGCAACACTTCGACCTTGCTGCGCAACTTCAGCACTTTCGGATCGCGCACGCAGGCGTCGGTAAACTGGTCGAGCCCGGCTGTTCCAAAGACAAGGCCGGCTGCGACCGCATGCTGCACGCTCACCTGCGCTTCCCGTCCGGTCGAAACATCCGGCCGGTCGGCGCGGATGCTCAGCAGCGGATTGCCGCGCACCACAACGCGCGTGACGTCGTCGTTCGGATGGTCGCGCCGCCAGTCCAGCACGCAATCGAGCACGGGATGGATCACAAAGCCGCACGGATACGGCTTGTAGGAGGTCGCCATGATCTCCCAGCGCGCGCCCCAGCCCTCGGTGACACGAGACAAATCGGGCTTCTCCATCAAAGCGTGATAGAAGCCCTGCACGCCCGCCAGTGGCTCCTGCGGCCCGTCAAATCCCTTTTCCGCGAGCAAGGCGGACCACAATCCGTTCCGCGCCGCGCCGCCGACGCTCACACTTTTTGCCGGCGTTCCCAAACACTCACACAGGCCCGCCGATTGTGTCGCTGCGATACCGAGCGCCCACACCATCTGGCGCTCATCCAGCGCCGCCAACTTGCCGCTGCCGGCAGCCGCGCCAAATACACCGCAGGTGGAGGTGATGTGCCAGCCCCGCTGGTAATGGCTTGGCGAAATCACAAGCCCGATGCGGGCCTGCACCTCGTTGCCAAGAATGAGGGCCAGCAACAGATCGGGCCCGCTGACCCGGCGCAATTCAGCATGAGCCAACAGTGCCGCGGCCACCGGCGCGGTCGGATGTATCACCGTGGCGACGTGGGTATCGCAGAAGTCATCGACATTGGCGCAGGCGGCGTTGAGAAAAGCGGCGCTCAAGGCGTCCAGGCGCTCGGCGCGACCGATCACGGTTGCCTGTCGGCCGCCGGAAAACTCGGCGAGCGAGCGCAGCGCAATCTCGATGGGCCGGCTGCGGCAACCGGCAAGCGTGACAGCGAAGAAGTTGATCAGGGAACGCTTGGCCTGATGCCGCACGGGCAGTGGGATGTCCTCCCACCGGGTTGCAACAACATGTTGGGCAAGGCTCTCGGTCACGCCGGATTTGTGCAACATGGAAATCCCCGGTTGAAATTGCCGCGGAGCATCGCAGGGTGGCGAAAAAGCGCAACCAAGTGTCAGGTGGACCGGACAGGAAAATTTGCCCTATGGTGCCGCGAAACAGACGATCGACGTGAAATGGCCGGACCCATGCCAACCCGTTTTAAGTGCCTTGCGCTGGCCCTTGCGTCGTTCGCCTTTTCCGCCGCTGTTTTCGCCAAGGACGCCGCGCGGGCTGCCGATTACCCGTCACGTCCGATCCATTTGATCGTGCCCTATGCCGCCGGTGGTGCCGCCAATTCCATCGCGCGCATCCTGGCCAGGCGAATTGGCAAAGCCATTGGGCAGACGATCGTGGTCGAGAACAGGGCCGGTGGCGGATCGATCGTCGGCACCGAATTCGTGAACAAATCCGAACCCGACGGCTATACCCTCCTGCTCGGGCAATCCGGGCCGATCTCGATCAACCCCGCGGTCTATAAAAGTCTGCCTTACGATCCGGTGAAAGACTTTGCACCGATTTCGCTGACGACCAGCTATCCCTACGTCATGGTCGTCAGCCCCGCGCTTGGCGTGAAAAACTTGCAGGAATTCGTGACACTCGCAAAGAGCAAACCCGGCGCATTGAACTACGGCACGACCGGCGTCGGCGCCGCCAATCACCTGGTGGCCGAGCTGTTCGATATCAAGGCGGGCATCAAGATGACCCACATCCCCTATCGCGGCACCGCGCTTGCAGTGGCCGATTTGCTCGCGGGCCAGGTCCAAGTGGTGTTTGCCGATCCGATCTCGGCGCTCCAGCACGTCAATTCCGGCGCGTTGATCGCGCTCGCGGTGACCAGCAAGGACCGCTCGCCGGTGGCGCCCACCGTGCCGACGATGTCGGAAAGCGGCTATGTGGGTTTCGATGCCGTCGGCTGGCACGGAATTCTGGCGCCGGTCAAAACCCCGCCCGCGATCGTCGCCAGGCTCAATGCGGAGATCGTAGAAGCGCTGAAAGATCCGGAAACGAAAAACCTGCTGGAGAGCCAGGCGATGCAGATCGTCGGCAGTTCTCCGGAGGCTTTCGCGAGTTTCATCAAGCAGGATATCGCGATCTGGAAGGACGTGGCGGACCAGGCCAGGATCGAGGTGAGGTAAGCATGCCTAGCGCCCGCAGCGGGCGTCGCCACTTCGCTATGCGCGATTAACGCACCTGATCTTTTCCCGCGTCGCAGTCCAGATGCCTGACGAGTCCGACGCCCATCCATAAGCCGGAACCGAGCGCATGGCCTGACCGAATTGCCACAACGCGCCCTTGTTCAGCGCGTAGCTGCTCCAGCTATCGCGCACATCGAGCTGCGCGACGTGCAACACGATGCGTTCCGCCACGTCGAAGCAATAGTGCCCATCTTCATCGGCCGTGGCGCGCCACTTTACGCCGGAGCACGCTGTGACGGCCTGCAGCCGCCATTTTTCCGATCACGCCCGCCAAGGCGCTCGGCTACAAGCCGTTTATTCAGCCTGCCGGGGTGCGGACCAATGTCTTCCAATTTTTGGAATTTCGTGCTACATTTCCCGGATGATCGTTGTTGGCGCGGACCTGGTCGAAGGCTACCTTGCTGCTCACGCCGGTCATCGAGGGATCAAAGCCGCACGATCGCAATACAATGCGTGGCTGGATATCGTCGCCCGCGCCGAATGGAGCAATCCAGAGGAGGTGAAGGCGTCCTATCCCAAGGCCAGCATTTTGAAGGCGGGCCGGGTCGTGTTCAACATCAAGGGCAATGATTATCGACTGATTGCTCGCGTGCAGTATCAGGCGGGCGTTTTGGCAATCCGATTCTTTGGGACGCACACGGAATACGACAAAATCAACGCGGAGACGATTTAATGGACGCAACCATGATTTTGATCGACAGCGATACGGAGCTCGCGCGCGCTCGTGCGCTGGTCGATCGGCTCTGGACTTCGAATGATCCCGCCGATATCGCCCGGCTGGAGGCGCAAGCGCGGCTGATCGCCGCTTATGAGGCGCGCAAGTGGCCTCGCCGTCCGTCGAGCACCGCGGAGTTAATCCGGCACCTGATGGAGCAGCACGGCCTCACGCGCGCTGACATGGTGCCGATCCTGGGCACACCGAGCAGGGTCAGTGAAGTTCTGCGGGGTAGGAAGGAACTGAGTATGGCGATGGTTCAGAGGTTGCGCGCCCGCTTTCGTGTGCCGGCCGACCTGCTGCTGCCGCCGCCCAAGAAAACATCGATCCGGCGTGCCGCCAAACGGGCGGCGTAGGGTCTTCCAGAATTTACGATCACGTCTGCGAAGTTCGTCGCAACTGCGGAGGGTTCATCATAGCGCCATGCCGAACGAATAGTACCCATCTTCATCGGCCGTGACGCGCCATTACTCAGCGAGACGTGTCCGGCGTCGACAATCCGACGCCGGACTTTCGTTTCTCGTTGTCATTCCGCCGGCGCTGCGATCGGCAGGTCGTGTCGCGGAATGTAGTGAGCGCTGGCGGCATATTTTCCTACGACAAAGAATCCAGCGGCCACCACGGCATAAGCCAGCGCGACGCCAGGTGTCACGCCAAACCCGCCGCCGACGCCGACGGCTTCGCCATGCATGAAGCCGAAATAGGTCAGCACCGCGCCCGCAAAGGAGAAAGCGCCAGCCTTCACGAAGTCGCGCTCGATGATGAACACACCGATCGCTCCGAGTATCAGCCCAGCGAGGATCGAGCCGCCGCCCATCACTTCGAGCCCGTGATAGAGCACGCCCTGCTGCGGCAATGACGCAATCGCCGCGGCCTTCACCTCACCAACCTTGTCGGCGGCAAGGCCCCCGACCGTCTGCGCGGCAGTCACGGTCGCGCCCAGCATGGTATCGACCTGCAACTTGGCCCATGCGGCCAGATGTGGCGTCAAGGCGACCACGACCGCAGGTGCATGCTTGATCGGCGTGGTCTGGAACGCCTGGGCGCCGATCAGCATGCCGATATAGAGCAGGATCGGCGAGATCGCCACGACTGGCACGAGCGCCAGCATCACCGAGATAATTCCGAACCATGAAAGCACGACCACCATGATTCCGGTCGCCGCCGAATATCCGATCCGGCCGCCCATCGCCTTCCATCCGGGATGACCGATATAGACGGCGTTGATGAACGGATTTCCCATCAGACACCCAATCAGGCTGACGACGCCGTCGGCGGTGAGAACCCGCGTGGTCGGATATTCGTCGCCGGCGGCTTCCGCGCTTTCGACGTTGTCCATCGCCTCGACGAGATCGTAGATGCCGAACGGGATGGCGGTCACCAGGATAATGCCGAGGAATTCAAAGCCGGAGAACACCTGGCCGATCGGCGGGCAGCGGCACCGAGAAGCCGAAGCTCGCAAAGGCATCGCCGAGGCCCTTGACGCTCAGCCCGCCGATCCCGAGACCGAACAGGTTGGATCCCCAGGCGATCAGCATGCCGGCCGCGATGGCAACAAGGCCCGCGGGGATTCCCTTGAGATATTTCACGCCGCCGAACCAGCTCACCAGGATGATCGCAAAGCAGATCAGGCCGATCTGCGGCGTCATGTAAATTTCCAGCGCCGGCCGCATTGAGATGAATGTCACGGACACGCCGGCAAGCGTGCCAAGCAACGCGGCGCGCGGCGTAATTTTTCGAATGTACGGCGCAACAAAGCCACCGATCATCAAAATGAAGCTCTGGAAGAATACCCAGACGAGGCCTGCCGCCCAGCCCTTCATCGGATCGCCGGTCTTGAGCGTTATCGGCAGCATGATGACGAAGGTGACGATGAACATATGCGGCACGCTGACGCCCGAAGGCAGCGCGCAAACATCGGTGCGGCCGGTCTTCTGCGCCAGCCGATAGGCGAGCCAGGCGTAGTAAAACGTCGACAGGCACATCATCAGACCGAGCGCCGGCAGGATGCGGCCGAACACCAGCTGGTCCGGCATCTTCAGGACAAAGCGCAACAGACCCGTCAGCACCAGCATGTTGACCAGGATATTGGTGCCGAAACCGAAGAAGGCGTTCCAGTCGCCAGGCGTCCATAATGCCGGTTTGAAGTCTGACTTTCCGGCAGAAATGCTCGTGCTCATTTTGATGCTCCCGCTGCCAATGTGTTTGAAGTCTCCGGTGTCATTGCTTTGAGGACCGCGGCCGAGTTGCTGACCCAGCCGAAGATGCCACCCTGGGCCTTGATCATTTTCAGGCCCATCTCGTGGAATTCGGGGAAATAGGATGCGCAGCCATCGGCCAGCACGACGCAGCGATAGCCGCGGTCATTGGCCTCGCGCACGGTTGTATTGACGCAAACCTCAGTGGTCACCCCGCACACCAGCAAATTCTCGATGCCGTATTTCTGCAGGATGTCGCCGAGCTCGGTGGCGTAGAACGCGCCCTTGCCGGGTTTGTCGATGACGATCTCGCTGTCGAGCGGATACAATTCGGGAATGATGTCGTGACCGGCCTCGCCCCGGATCAGGATCCGCCCCATCGGGCCGGGATCGCCGATCCGAAGACTTGGCGCGCCGCGCTCGACCTTCGCGGGCGGGGCATCCGACAGATCCGGCAGATGGCCTTCGCGGGTGTGCACGACCAGCATGCCGAGATCGCGCGCGGCGCTCAACACCGATGCGATCGGCTTCACCGCCGTCGCAAGCCGCGACACATCATTGCCCAGCGTCTCGCCGAAGCCGCCGGGCTCCATGAAATCGCGCTGCATGTCGATGATGACGAGGGCTGTGACCGACCAGTCGAGTTCGATCGGCTCGGGCTCCGCTGTGACGATGGAGCTTGGTAGATGCTTTGAGTTCGCCATAGGCAACGCCCCCGCGCGAGAGAACTCTCACGTCAGGCAAAGCAAAGCCCGTGCCATTGTGTACAATGCGTTTCGCTGGCACCGTATTTTGGAATCTCTCTTGTTTTCAGCGAGTTGTATTTTCGATCAGCCTCTCTCCGTTCACCGCGCGCAGCTTTTGCGACAAGCATTTGCTCATTCGTTGAGCGTGCTGCGGCATGCGGCACGGCAGTGCAGGATGCGGGGGTTCGGAAGTTGGCGCGCGGTCAGAGACACCCGGCTATCGGCCGAAATCCCGCAACCTTCACCGCTTGCGCGGCGTGATGCGGTGGCGACGGTGACGACGTATCGTCACCGTCAAAATCGCTTTGAAATCAAACAGTACCGATGATTCCCTCGACCAGATAATCGGTTGCTTCGAGCGATGGATCGTAAAGCGGGGTGTCCTTGCTGGTGATGACCTTGCCGGTGTTGCTCTTGACCGTGCCGGCAAAGATCGGCTTGCCGGCCTTGAGATCGGCGATGGCGGCCATCGCCGCATTCTTGCCGGCCTCGCTGCAGCCCGCACCGAACGGCGAACTCACGACCATGTCCTTGTCGTAGCCACCGATCACCATGTTCGGCAGCTTCTCGCCCTTGGCGATCATGCCGGCGAAGCTCTTGTAGATCGTCCCCCACTTCAGCTCGGCACCGGTGATGAAGCCCTTTCGGCGCGAGATCGGCCTGACTGGCGTTGTGACCGCAGCTCTTGACGCCGCGTTTTTCCGCGGTCTCGATCACCACCTTGGGACTGTCGATGTGGCAGGCGATGATGTCGCAACCGGCGTCGACCAGCGCATTGGCGGCTTCGGCCTCACGCACCGGCAGCGCCCAGTCGCCGGTGACGATCAACTGAACCGTGGCATTGGGATTGACCTTGCGCGCCCCGAGCATGAATGAGTTGACGTTGCGCAATACCAGCGAGATGGGCTTGGCCGCGATGTAGCCGATCTTGTTGGACTTGGTCGAAAGGCCCGCCGCAATACCGTTCACGTAATGGCCCTGGTCGAGGTAGCAGAAATAGCCCCCGGCGTTGCTTGGATCCTTGCCGGCCTGCCACAATGAGGTCGGGTGGCGGAATTCGACTTTGGGGTATTTCTTCGCCGCATCGATCATGAACGGATTGAAATAGCCGAACGAGGTCGGGAACAGCAGCGAGGCCCCGTCGATATTGATCATCGACTCCATCGTCTTGGCCACCGCCACCGTCTCCGGCACGTTCTCCTCTTCAACGACCTTGACGCCGGGAATTTCCTTCAGCGCCTTGGCGCCGACGGCGTGGGCCTGGTTCCAGCCGTAATCCTGGCGTGATCCGACGTAGATGATGCCGACCGTGATATCAGCGGCGCGAGCCGGATCGAGGAGACCGGAGAGCACGAACGGGCTGGCGGCGGCGCCACCGAGAAACGTGCGGCGCGAGAGCGGAAGCTTGGTCATGGACAACTCCTTGATGGCCGAAGCCCTTGGGGCACGGCGTGAACGATTTTGCAGCGGTCATTTGGCCGTCTTTAATTTTCGTTTCGGCAACCGTGCGACCTTTGAAGGATTGCCGTTATTTGCAGCCCCGACATAGCGCGACAGCACCGCGCCGAGATCAAATTGCGAGTCACGGTCCTGGTCGAGCAGCGCGCGGTGCTCGACGGAGCCGAGATGGTGGTCCATAACGGCGATGGCCGCCTCGGCATTGCGCCCGCGCAACGCCGCCACGATCTCGCGATGCTCGTTGACTGCGCAGTCGGCCGAATGCGGCCGGCCATATAGCGCAAGGATCAGCGAACAACGCGACACCACTTCGCCGAGATAGCGCCGCAGCAGACGGTTGCCCGACATCTCCCCAAGCTTGATGTGGAATTCCCCGGCGAGCCGGATCGACACCCGCGCCTCGCCTGCCTCGCGCGCGGTCTCTTCCCCACGGACGTGGCCCTCGAGTTCGGCGCCGAATTCCGGCCGCCATCGTGCAATCACCAGCCGGACCACCTCGCGCTCGAGCGTTCGACGGACCTCGAACACCTCCTTCGCCTCCTCCAGCGTCGGCCTCGCCGTGGTCGCGGTGCGCCGGGGCGGCGCATCGACAAGCCCCTCGGATTGCAAATGGGCGAGCGCGGCGCGCACGAGCGTACGGCTCATGCCAAACTGCGCGCCGAGGTCATCCTCCGGCAGTTTTGTGCCGGGCGGCAGGGCCTGCTCGATGATCGCCTGGCGCAACGCCTGACAGGCAAAATCGACGCGGGTTGATTTCTTGCTCATCCGAAGTCTCGTAAGCGACGCCCGACCGGCGGAATTCCACGGGATTCTCGCATACGGTAATTCAGGTTCTAGTACACAGAATGCGGGAATATTGGTCGTTCCGCTCGAATAAGCGGCAGCACAAAGCTCAAACTTTGCGCTTCGGACCGCCCGAAAAAAGAGGAATAATTCAGATCCCCGCACCGACGGTGGGCGCGATCGCGCCGTTGCCGGCGCTGCGCGTGGTGAGTTGAAAGGCGTAAAATCCGTGTGCGACAGCCAAATCTTGTATACAGGATTTGGCCGAGACCCGATCGTCGCCGAATAAGGAATCCGATGACCGAGACAATTGTCAGACTGCGATTGAACCAGCAGCAACTGGAACTGATGGATCGCACGATCGCGCAAGGCGTGGCGGCAGACCGCGAGGCGCTGGTGCGGCTTGCGTTGCGCGAATACGCCGCCGCCCGAAAACCAAACGCGGTCACGGAGGCCGCGCGATGATGTCCCGGCAGATCATCAGCGAATTTGTCCTGGAGCCCGGCACCGGCAAGGCCGTCGAACTCCTGAAGGGACAGATCCTGCGCATCGAACAGGTCGAAGGCGGCCAATGCGCCGATTTCAATTGCTTCAACCTGCACGACTACAAGGAGTTCATGCATTGCGGCCGTACCCGCACCGTGCATGGTTTTCATCCCAACCACTGGCACCTTCATGTGGTCGGCGCCGCCGCGCGAGCGGGCGATGCTCTATATTCTCGAGGACACCGTTGGCCGCAACGATGTGCTGTTCCCCCGTTGCAGCGCCTATGTCTACGAGGCGGCTTATGGCTTTTCCGTGCACACCAATTGCCACGACATCCAGGCCGAGGCGCAGCGCGAATACGGCTTGACGCCGGACGATGTGCACGATTCCTTCAACCTCTTCATGTGCACCGGCGTCGACGAGGATGGTCACGCGTTCATGACGCGACAGACCAGCAAGCCGGGAGACTATGTCGATCTGCTTGCGCTGATGGACGTGCTGGCGGTGCCCAACGTGTGCGGCGCCGATGTCATGAAGACCAGCAATTTTGCCTTGAAACCGCTCAAGCTTACGGTCTTTGCCGCCACCGACGCCGACCTCGCCAAGGTGCCGAGCGTCCCGACCCTGGCGAGCCAGCGCACGCCAAAGGACTTCAGGAATCCGGTCATCAAGACGGACCGTCCGCTGCGCCGCGATCCCGCTTACAAGGCAGAATTCCCGAACACGCCGATCGTGGTTACCGAACTTCCAATCGCATTGGCGGGCGATGAACTCGAAATGTTCAACGCGGTAAAACGCACCGACATCTACGGCGACGATGATGCCGCAGCGCTGCGCGATCTTCTCTTCTCCTGGTGGGAAGAACGCTTCCTGCAGGCCCACGCCGGCGCGCCGTCGATTGGAAACAAATAATGGATGCCATTGCCTCCCCGGAAGAGGTCACGTTCGACTTCCGAACCTTGTCGGCGCGCGACCGCTACAAGCTGATGATCGGCACCGTCGTGCCGCGGCCGATCGCGCTGGTGACTACGGTAAATCCGGCAGGACGCATCAACGCCGCGCCGTTCAGCTTTTTCAACTGCCTGTCCGCTGATCCGCCGATCCTCGCGCTTGGGGTGGAAAATCATCCCGACATGTCGTTCAAGGATACCGCGCTCAACATCCGCCTCACCGAGGTATTCACGGTCAACATCGTGTCGCGCGCGATCGCCGAGGCGATGCATATCTGCGCGGTGCCGTTCGCGCCTGGCGGCGACGAATTGCAGGCGGCGGGCTTGACGGCGATGCCGGGTACCGCGGTCGCTTCGCCCTGGATCAAGGAAGCACCGGCGTCCTTCGAATGCCGGCGCCATGTGACGCTGGAACTCGGCAAGTCCCGCCAGATCATTTTGGGTGAAATCGTGTTCGCGCATTACCACCGCGACATCATCGACGTCGACCGCATGCGGATAGATCCAGCCAAGCTCGATGCCATCGCCCGCCTCGGCGGAGATACCTGCGCGACCATACGCGACCGTTTCGAAATGCCGACGCCGACGCTTGCCGAATTCCACGCAAGCGGTTCCAGTCCGCCCGCCTCTGAAAAATCCGCAGACCACGACGCGGACTCCTGAACGGCGACGACCTCGTTTGAGGGTTGATGCGAGGCTGCGTGGTGACGCCCGGCCCGGCATGCCAACGCCGAGCGCCACCCGGCCACCTGGAAATTTGCCTTTTGCTGGCCCGAAAAATCGGCTCTGCTGAGTATTTCTGGCGCGGAATTTGCTGGTCTCTTGCGGCTTGATCTTAGACGTTTGAAAGATGGGAGCGTTCGATGGCGACAATCACCACCGCTGCGCCGGTTGCGCGAAAGCCGCTTTATACATCGCTGTTTGTACAGGTCCTTTGCGCCCTTCTGCTGGGGATCGTGCTCGGAATGGCCGTTCCCGATTTTGCCATCAGCCTGAAGATTTTCAGTGACGCCTTCCTGAAGCTGATTTCGATGATCGTCGCCCCGATCGTGTTCTGCGTCGTCGTCCATGGCATCGCGGGTGCCGGCGACCTCAAAAAGGTCGGGCGGGTCGGCGTCAAGGCGCTGATCTATTTCGAGGTCATGACGACGGTGGCGCTGGTGGTCGGCCTGATACTCGCCTATGTGTTTGGCCCCGGCCACGGCATGAATATCGATCCGTCGACGCTCGATGCGAATGCGCTCGGCGGCTATTCCGGCAGAGCCAAAGAGCTCAAGGGCGGCGGCATCGGCAGCTTCCTTCTGAACGTCATCCCGACGACCTCGTTTGACGCGCTGTCGCGCAATGACGTGCTGCAGGTTCTGTTCTTCGCGATCATCTTCGGCACCAGCCTTGCGTTGGTCGGCGGCGAAAAAGGCGAGAAAATTTCGTCGCTGATCGACGCAGTATCAACTGTGCTGTTTCGGGCGATGGGGCTGATCGTGCGTGTCGCACCGCTCGGCGTGCTCGGCGCGGTCGCCTATACCGTCGGAAAGTACGGCGTCGGCTCGCTCAAGCAGCTCGTCTCGCTGGTCGCCCTGTTCTACGTCTCGGTCACGATCTTCGTGCTCGGCGTGCTCGGCGGCGTGATGGCGCTCGCCGGACTGAACATCCTTAAATTCCTGGCTTATTTGCGCGAAGAACTGACCATCGTTCTGGCGACCGCGTCTTCGGACGCCGTGTTGCCGCAGATCATGCGCAAGCTCGAGCGGCTTGGCGTCAAGGACTCCGTGGTCGGCCTTGTGATCCCGACCGGCTATTCCTTCAACCTCGATGCGTTTTCGATTTACCTGACGCTTGCCGTCGTCTTCATCGCGCAGGCGACCAACACGCCGCTGTCGTTCGGCGATCTCCTGCTGGTGCTGGGCGTATCGTTGATTACCTCGAAGGGCGCGCACGGGGTTCCCGGCTCCGCCATCGTGATTCTCGCGGCGACGCTGAATGCGGTGCCAAGCATTCCGGCGATCGGGCTTGTGCTGGTGCTGTCGGTCGACTGGTTCATCGGCATGGCGCGCGCGCTCGGCAACCTGATCGGCAACTGCGTCGCCACCGTCGTCGTCGCGGCATGGGAAGGCGATCTCGACCGCGCCAAGGCAACGCAAGTCCTCGATGGCGCCGAACTCGTGGACGTCACTGCCGGTTGATCGTCAGGCTGCCTCGCCTGACCGGAAATTCTCGATCAGCCGCAGCAACACCCGCGCGCCGGCGTCGGCATCGGCGACGTCGACGTGCTCGTCCGGATGGTGGCTGATGCCGCCGCGGCAGCGCACGAAGATCATGCCGACGTCGGCGATGTCAACCATCGCCATGCCGTCATGTCCGGCGCCACTCGGCAAATCAAATACGGGATAGCCCTCCGCGGCGACGGCCTCGGCGACCTGCGCTTTCAGCCATGGCGCGCATGGCACGGTGCGATTTTCGTGCGTCACATCGACCTGCAATTCGAGCTTGCGTTGCTTTGCGATCGCTTCGATTTGGCGAACGATATCGGTCACCGCGCGCTTGCGGTGGGCGTCCGTCGGCGCGCGCAGGTCGATGGTAAAGTGGGCCTGCCCCGGAATCACGTTGGTCGCTCCGGGCGTGGCGTGGATATAGCCGACCGTGCCGACCAATCCGCCTTCATCGGTGCGGCACAACTCCTCGATCTTGGAGATGCATTCCGCAGCCCCCGCCAGCGCATCGCGCCGCAGCGCCATCGGCACGGTTCCGGCATGGCCGGCCATGCCGGTCAATCTGGCCGCAAGGCGGGTCGCTCCGGCGATGGCGGTGACCACGCCGACCGGCAGCTTATGGGCTTCCAGGACGGGCCCTTGTTCGATGTGTAGTTCGACATAGGCCAGCAATTCGCTTCTGATACGCGCCGCCGCGCCGATATGGTCGGGGTCCAGGCCAAACCGGACGAGCGCATCGCGCATCGACATTCCGGACTTGTCTTTCGTGCTCAGCACGCCCTCGTTGAACGTTCCGGCGACGGCGCGGCTGCCGAGCAGGGTCGAAGCGAACCGGACGCCCTCCTCGTCGGCAAAGCCGGTCACCTCGATGGCGAACGGCAAGCGACGTCCTCTCCTGTGGAGATCGGCAACGCAGGAGATTGCGGTGATGAGGCCGAGCGGACCGTCCCATTTGCCGGCGTCGCCGACGGTGTCGTAGTGCGATCCGAGCATCAGACATGGCAAGCCCGGCCGCTCGCCCTCGTAACGGCCGCAGACATTTCCGATCGCATCAAGATGCGCGCGCATTCCCGCCTCACCCATCCAGGCCATGATCAGGTCGGCCGCCGCGCGATGCTGCGGCGTCAAGAAAATGCGGGTAAGATTATCTGAGGTTTCGGAAATCGCCCCCAGCCGGTTGATCCGGCTGACGATCTCATCGCCTAAGGGGAAGCTTTGTCGCCCGGCGGTTCGCGCATTCATCTCGCTCATGTTTTTCCGATGATGGAGTCTAAGCCGTCACGCTTTTTGATTGATCGATAAAATCCGGGTGCAAGGAAGGCTATTCCCGAAATGCGATCGGAGACTGGTAGCAGCCTATGCGCGATTGACCAGCCGGCAAATGATCCGATGGACCAAAACCGACTTCGCTGGGAGAACGATCAGACCGGCTTAACGATTGCTTAACTCCCTTGCATACAATCCAAAAATGTCGCCTAAAAATTAATCAGAAGGTTTGCTGCCCAAGTTTTCAACCAGGACCGTCCAAAGAATATCTATTATATTTTTCAGCTACTTAATTGGTGTTTCTTACCAAAAAAGCTCTGGCACGAAGATTGCGACACAGCCGTCGGGCTCCGCCGGATCGGGCGAAGCCGCGTATTAGCGGCGGTCCGTCCGCCAATGGGAGCAGGCACATGGATTTTGGCAGGATTTCAAGACGACATCTTTTGCAGGGAAGCGCCGCGTTGACGCTCGGTTCGGCTTTGGGTGCGCGCACCGCGTTTGCGGCGGATACCACCATCGGCTTCATCTATGTCGGGTCGCGCGATGATTACGGTTACAATCAGGCTCACGCGGCGGGAGCCGCGGCTCTGAAGAAGATGCCCGGCCTCAAGGTGGTCGAAGAGGAAAAGGTGCCGGAAACCGACGCCGTCGAAAAGACGATGGAGTCGATGATCAACCTCGACGGCGCCACGCTGCTGTTCCCGACCTCGTTCGGATATTACAACCCGCACATGATCAAGATGGCCAACAAGTTTCCGAAGCTCCGCTTCGAACATTGCGGTGGCTTGTGGACCGACAAGGACCCGAAGAACGCCGGCAGTTACTTCGGCTATATCGACGAGGCGCAATATATCTCCGGCATCGTCGCCGGTTACTCGACCAAGAGCGGAAAGCTCGGCTTTGTCGCCGCCAAGCCGATCCCCCAGGTTCTGCGCAATATCAACGCCTTCACGCTCGGCGCCAGGCTGGCCAACCCGAAGGCCACCACCCAGGTGATCTTCACCGGTGACTGGTCGATGCCGGTCAAGGAAGCCGAGGCCACCAACAGCCTGATCGACCAGGGGGTCGATGTTCTGACCTGTCACGTCGACGGACCGAAGACCATGGTCGAAAACGCGGCGCGGCGCGGCGCCATGGTGTGCGGCTATCACGTCAACCAGTCGCCGCTCGCGCCGAAAGCCTATCTCACCGGCGCGGAATGGAACTGGGAAGCGCTCTATCCGAAATTCGTGAAAATGATCGCCGCGGGCGAGACCATCCCGAATTTCTATCGCGGCGGTCTGAAGGAAGAGATTGTCAAGGTCTCGCCCTATGGCGAGGCGGTCTCGGAACAGGCACGCAAGCATGCCGACGATATCAAGGCCAAGCTCACCGCCGGCACCTACACCATCTTCAAGGGCCCGATCATGGACAACAAGGGCAAGACGGTGATTTCGGCCGGGACCGAGCGCGGGCAGAAGGATCCCGAACTCGAAAAGATGGACTACCTGGTTGAAGGTGTCATCGGAGCGACTTCGTGACGTCAGAAGTTGCCGGTCCCGCCGAAGCAGTTGCGATTTCCCCGGCCGCGGATCCGGGGTTTCTCCAGCGCTACGGTACGACCATCGAATACATTCTCATTCCGGGCGCGGCGCTGGTCGGCGCGCTCGGGGTGTTCGGTATTTTCGTTGCCCTGTTCGGCAAGAATCCGCTCGACCTCTATTTCTACATGTACCAGGGCGCATTCGGCACCTGGTTTTCCTGGCAGAACACACTGACACGCGCGGCGCCCTTGATACTCACCGCGCTATGCACTGCGCTGCCGGCGCAACTTGGCATGGTCATCATCGGCGGCGAAGGCGCGCTCCTGATTGGGGCGCTCGCATCCACCAGCGTCGCGTTGGCGATACAGTGGGCGCCGCCGCTGGCGGTACAGCTGGCGATGGCTGCCGCGGGCATGACGGCCGGCGGGCTTTGGATCATGCTCTCGGGCGGGCTTCGCCAATATCGTGGCGTCAACGAAACGATCTCGAGCCTGCTTCTGGTCTACATCGCTCTCGCGATCCTCAACCACCTGGTCGAGGGCTTGATGCGCGACCCAACCAGCCTCAACAAGCCGTCGACGCGAGAGATCGGCGCGGCCAACATGCTTGGATCGATACCCGGCACCGACGTGCATTGGGGATTGGTGTTCGGGATCATTGCGGCCGTCGCGTCCTACATCCTGATCTATCACACAGTGTTCGGCTTCGCCGCGCGGGTCGCCGGCGGCAATATTCGCGCGGCAAGGATTGTCGGTCTCGGCGTCGGCAAGCTGATCATGACCATCTGTTTTCTCGCGGGCGCCTCGGCGGGGCTGGCAGGAATGGTCGAGGTCGCCGCGGTGCAGGGCCGAACCAATGCCAATCTCGCCGCGGGCTATGGCTTCACCGGCATCCTCGTCGCCTTCCTGGCCCGGCAAAACCCGCTAGCCGTCATTCCCGTTGCCATTCTGCTCGGCGGAATAGGCGCAAGCGGCGGGCTGTTGCAGCGCCGGCTTGGCCTGCCCGACGCCTCAGTCCAGGTGTTGCAGGGCATCATCTTCGTTTTCGTTCTGGCGAGCGATGCGCTCTACGGACGTATTGGCTTCCTGAAAGGCAAACCCTGAGATGGCTGACGGAACCATCGGACTCTGGACCGTGCCTTTGGCGGTGTTTGGCGGCGCCATCCGCGTCTCCACGCCATTTCTGTTCGTCAGCCTCGGGGAATGCATCACCGAGCGGTCGGGACGCATCAATCTCGGCCTCGAGGGCACGCTGGTGATGGGCGCCATGAGCTCCTACGGCATTTCCTATCTCACCGGCTCACCGTGGCTCGGCGTTCTCGCCGCCGGCGTCACCGGCGCGCTTTTGGGCGCACTCCATGCCGGAATCTGCTCGCTGCCACGGGTCAACGATATCGCCGTCGGCATCGCGCTGATGCTGTTCGGAACCGGCCTTGCCTTCTATCTCGGCAAGCCCCTGATCGAGCCGACGGCGGCGCGACTTCCCGCAATCGATTTCGGATGGTGGAGCGACATCGCGCAAGTGCGCGCCGCGCTGCGGATCAACGTGCTGTTTCTGATCGGCGTGGCGCTGGCGCCGATCCTGTACTGGGCATTTCGGACGACGCGCTGGGGTTTGTTGATCCGCACCGCCGGCGAAAGTTCGGACGCGGCCCGTGCCATGGGATATTCGGTGCTCGCGATCCGTCTGCGAGCCACCATGGTCGGCGGCTTCCTCGCCGGAATTGGCGGCTCATTTCTGTCGCTGTTCTACCCGGGAAGCTGGAACGAAGGCCTCTCCAGCGGACAGGGCGTGACCGCGGTGGCGCTCGTGATCTTCGCGCGATGGGACCCGATGCTGTGCATGTGGGCATCGCTCGCCTTCGGCGGCGCCGCCGCGCTTGGGCCGGCACTGCAGTCGGTCGGCGTGACATCGGGATATCACCTGTTCAATGCCGCGCCCTACATTCTGACACTTGCAATCATGATCATCACCTGCTCGCCGAAGCGCACCCTGACCGGCGCGCCGGCCGAACTTTCCATCACAAAATGAACCGACATCGACAGACGAGGCTAAGGACATGGCCGAGCGCTACCTGAAGTCAGAGCCATATGCGTGGCCCTATAACGGTGACCTGCGCCCGGAAAATACCGCGCTCGTCATCATCGACATGCAGACCGATTTTTGCGGCGTCGGCGGTTATGTCGACAAGATGGGATACGACCTGTCACTGACCCGCGCGCCGATCGAGCCGATCAAGCGCCTGCTCGCCGCCATGCGCGCCAAGGGCTATCATATCTTCCACACCCGCGAGGGTCACCGCCCCGATCTCGCCGACCTGCCCGCAAACAAGCAATGGCGGTCGCGGCAGATCGGCGCCGGAATCGGCGACCCCGGCCCATGTGGACGCGTGCTTGTCCGCGGCGAGGCCGGCTGGGAGATCATTCCGGATCTGGCACCCTTGCCCGGCGAGCCGATCATCGACAAGCCCGGCAAGGGATCGTTCTGCGCCACCGATCTGGAACTGATGCTGCGGCTGCGCGGCATCGAGAACCTCGTTCTGACCGGCATCACCACCGATGTCTGCGTCCACACCACCATGCGAGAGGCGAACGACCGCGGCTTCGAATGCGTCCTGATCGAGGACTGCTGTGCCGCCACCGACAGGAGCAATCACGACCACGCGCTGAAAATGATCAAGATGCAGGGCGGCGTTTTCGGCGCGGTCGCGACCTCCGCCGCGCTGATCGGAGCCCTGTCGTGATTATCGGCGAGACGCCGCTCCCGAGCGGGCCACTTGGCGTCGACGCCCTCAACATGACCATGCGGTTCGGTGAGTTCGTCGCGCTGGACAAGGTCGAGCTCAAGGTTCGCCCCGGCTCTTTCCATGCCCTGCTTGGCGAGAACGGCGCCGGCAAGAGTACGCTCGTCAAATGCATCATGGGCTACTATCACCCGACCGAGGGCGATGTGATGGTCGGCGGTCGCCAGCAGGCGATCGCCAACCCCAAAGACGCCCACGCGCTGGGTCTCGGCATGGTGTACCAGCACTTCACTCTGGTCCCCGCGATGACGGTTGCCGAAAATCTGGTGCTTGCGCGCGACGACGTTCCGGCCCTCGTCAACTGGGTCAAGGAAAAGCAGGAGCTGGAAGCATTTCTGGCGCGCATGCCGTTCAAGGTGCCGCTCAACGCCACGGTTTCCGACATCTCCGCCGGCGAGCGGCAAAAATGCGAAATCCTCAAGCAGCTCTACCTGAAACGGCGCTTTCTCATTCTCGACGAACCGACCTCGGTGCTGACGCCCGGCGAAGCCGACGAGGTGCTGGGCATGCTGCGCGCGATGGTCATCGATGACGGTCTGACGATCCTGATGATCACGCACAAATTCCGTGAAGTGATGGCGTTCGCCGACGAGGTGACGATCCTTCGTCGCGGAAAACTGGCGGGCAACGGCAAGGTGGCTGACCTCACCCCCGACAGCATGGCCCGCATGATGATCGGCGCGGAGGAATTGACCCTTCAGCCGCCCCGGGTCGGAGAAATCGGCACCACCCGGCTTGAGCTCAACAAACTCAACGCGCTTGACGATGCCGGCGCCGTTGCGGTCCACGACGTCTCGCTCGCGGTTCGGGGCGGCGAAATCGTCGGCATTGCCGGGGTCTCCGGTAACGGTCAGCGACAGCTCGTCGAGGTGCTTGCGGGTCAACGCCAGGCCGAGAGCGGCGAAATCCGGGTCATCGGCGACGTCTACCACGCAACCCGCGAGGAAATGCGCCGGCACAAGATGTCGCTGTTGCCGGAAGAGCCGTTAAAGAATGCCTGTGTCGGCGGCATGAGCGTCGCCGACAACATTGCCTTCCGCGAATTCGACCGCGCGCCGTTCGCGTCAGGCGGCTGGTGGCTCAACCGCGCCGCCTTCCGCAGTGACGCCGAGAGGAAAATCGGACTGTACAAGATCAAGACCCGCACGCCCGATACCCCGATCTCGGCGCTTTCCGGCGGCAACGTCCAGCGCACCGTGCTGGCACGCGAGCTCGGCGGCGACGTCGAGGTCCTGATCGCCGCCAATCCCTGCTTCGGACTGGACTTTGCCGCGGTCGCGCAGATTCACGCGGAAATCATGGCCGCGCGAAACCGCGGCGCCGCGGTGTTGCTGGTGAGCGAGGACCTGGACGAACTGCTCGAGCTATCGGACCGGCTGGTGGTGATGTTTCATGGCCAACTCGTCTATGAGGCACGAGCCAGCGAAGCCGACCTCACGGAAATCGGCCGGCACATGGCAGGACACTGACCCACGCACCGATACGTGGTTCCGATCAGGCGTTCCGAAGCGTCGTCGTCGCCTCCCTCGAAGGCGCAATGGTTTTTGACGCATTTCCTTGACGCGAACCGGAATCCATGTCGCTCGAAAATGCTGTGGCTTGCCTGAGCTGCCCGCCGTCTGCATGATGGAATGAACGGCGGGAGCGGCCATGAGCAGCATTTCGAATGCGGACAGGTCGAGACTGGACGAAGCGTTCCTCCGCCGTTCGTTCGATGTCGCGCGCCGCTCCATGACCCACGGCAACCATCCGTTCGGCGCCATCCTTGTCGATGAGAACCGCAACGTCCTGATCGAGACCGAGAACGGGTACATGCCCGCGCATGACGGAACAGCGCATGCCGAGCGGCTGCTGGCAACAGAGGCCTGCAGAACCCTCGGCATGGACGTGCTTCGCACCGCTACGCTCTATTCATCCGCCGAACCCTGCGCGATGTGCGCCGGCGCCATCTACTGGGCCGGCATTGGCCGCGTGGTCTACGGCCTGAGCGAACATCGTCTGCGCGCCGTCACCGGCAATCACCCGGAGAACCCGACGCTCGACATGCCGTGCCGCGAGGTCTTCAAGAGCGGCCAGCGCGCCACAGATGTCGTCGGCCCCCTGCTCGAGGATGAGGCGGAAGCCCTGCACGCCGGCGTCTGGGACAAATAGAGCGGGGTGCCACGGTCACGGCGCGGGTCCCGCTTGAACCGCAGCGGCCGGTCGTCGGCAACTTTCACACGCCTTCCAAAAAGAAAAGGCGCCGCGAATTTCTCGCGGCGCCTTCGTCTTGGGGGTAGTTCAAGGACCTTAGAACTTCACAGTGACACCGGCGTAGACGGTCTATTCGGTACAGCTGTTGGTGCTGATGGTTCCGGCGGCCAAGGTGCAGACGCCCGGAGCGGCGTTGTGGTCGAGGCCGAACTTGTTCTGCCAGTAGCGCCACGCAACCCACGTCGTCACGAACTGCGCGTACTTCGGACCCCAGATCGCCTTGCTGGCGTCAAAGGTCAGACGGATCGGCTCACTGTTGAGTTCGGTCTTGGTCGCGGTTCCACCACCGAGGATGCCCAGCGGTTGGTTCTGGTTGCCCTTCGGTCCGTAGAAGCCGGCGCGACCGCTGATGGCGAAGTACTGAAACTCGGGCGGCATGAAGCCCAGATCCATGTAGTAGTTGATTTCAACAGCCCACGTGGTCTTGAAGTTCGTATTGCCGTCCGCGATGCAGGTCACGCCGGGAACGCCAGGCCCGAACAGACCGCACTGGTCGAACGAATTGTGGTTGATTTCCTTGTAGGCCAAGGGCGCCACGTTGATGTAGCCCTTGTAGGGAAGATCAAAGGCAAATTGCAGACCGGCGACGAAGTCGCGCTTCGCGGGAGCCAGGAAGCTGTTTTCTGCCTCGGCGTCGGCACCGATTTCGAACGAAATGTTATGCAGGAACCCCATGGTGAAGTTCTTGGTGCCGAACAACTCGTTCCAGCCGAACGTGCTGCGGATCAAGCCGTAAACCTCGCTTGCGCCAGCGCAGTCCGCTGCCGCGCCGCTGAGAAGCACACCGGCGTTCGTGCAAGGCCCGGCCGGATCGTTGTGGCCCGACTTGAACAAGGAGATGGTGAAGAAGTTCGTGCCGTAGGCCCAGATATCGAAGTGAGTGAACGAATAGACACTCTTTGGGGTCGTGCCATTGATGCCACCACCGGGGCTGAAGCTAAAAGCCCCGGGATCGGTACCTCTCGGCATGTACGAGTAGGTGACCCGGTTATCGACCACCAAGAAGAAAGGCACGTCGGGAACCGGCTTTAGGCCTTCACGGGCAAGTCCGCGGCACTGGCGAAACTCGCCGGCGCCAAGGTGGAGAGCGACAGCAATGCCGCTGCAATTACTTTGTTACGATAGGACATTCGGATTACCCCCAAGTTGTCGATCCACATGATCGAGGTCCTTGATGTGACATTTGCGCCATTCGTCCATTGTGAGAAGCCTCATATTTCCCCATGGCCTGCCGCAGGAATGATCAAGAATGGAGCAATCACGAGCAAATTTGCCATTCCGACTGCAAACTCTTGTCCTGCAACAGCCATTCGAGCTCGGCAGTCCGAACTACGGATGCATCTGTAGATACTATATTTTTTTGTTTTCCCGACGCCTACAACCAAGAGAGAATCACGAATAAAACAACCTTCGCGAGTTCTCTT
Source organism: uncultured Alphaproteobacteria bacterium (assembly GCA_963741185.1). Classification (GTDB taxonomy): domain Bacteria; phylum Pseudomonadota; class Alphaproteobacteria; order Rhizobiales; family Xanthobacteraceae; genus Bradyrhizobium. Next base: position 555,179 of record CAVUHE010000031.1, read on the forward strand.
GCTGTGGCCGAAAATCGCCGCCCAGCTTCGCGTCAGCCATCCAAGGCGGTTCCGATTTGAGTGAGACCGTCACAATTTTGCAACAGATTTTTCGTCGATCCCCACACGCGTTAGCAGTAATTGTGCCTCGCACTAGCTAGCCGCGAGAAGAATGGGTGCCGAGAGAATCACGGGGGTCGTTTGCCAAAGACTTGAGCAAACGCTGGCGCTTTTTCCCCACTTACGCTCAAGTCCAAACTAGCCCACTATTGAGGCACCCGTTCCTTGCACGCGTGAGACTGAATGTTAGACCCGACGGCTACAGGCCCGCATTCAGGCGGAGTCCCCCTGCTCCAGACGATTGGGCTGACAAAGCGCTACGGCGATTTTCTCGCGAACGACTCGATCGATATCGAAATCTGGCCACAGCAGATCCATGCGCTTCTGGGCGAGAACGGCGCAGGAAAATCGACGCTGGTCAAAATCATCTACGGACTGATTCAGCCGAGCGAAGGCGAGATGCGCTGGCAGGGCGAGACGATGGTGCTCTCCGGTCCTTCGGAGGCGCGCGCGCGCGGCATTGGCATGGTGTTCCAGCATTTCTCGCTGTTCGACAATCTCACCGTCGCCGAAAATGTGGCGCTTGGCCTCGACGGCAAGGAATCGTTCAAGGATATGTCGGCGCGCCTGGAGCAAGTGTCCAGGACTTACGGCCTCCCGCTCGATCCGAAGCGCGAGGTCTGGCAATTGTCGGTGGGGGAACGCCAGCGCATCGAAATCGTGCGGGCGCTGATGCAGAACCCGAAATTCCTGATCCTGGATGAGCCAACCGCGGTTTTGACCCCGCAAGAAGCCGATCAATTGTTCGTCGTGCTGGGGCGCCTGAAGGCCGAGGGCCGCTCCATCCTCTACATCAGCCACAAGCTGGAAGAGGTGAAGCGGCTTTGCGATACCGCCACGATCCTGCGCGCAGGCAAGAAGGTTGCGACCTGCAATCCCCAGGTCGAAACTGCGGCCTCGCTCGCGCGAATGATGGTCGGCGCCGACATCAAGGAGGTGAAGGCCGCCGCGGGCCGGAAGACCACGGTGCCGCGCCTCGTCGTCAATGATCTAAGCATGGAGCCCGACGATCCCCATGGCGTGAGACTCAAGCACATTTCGCTCGAGCTGAAGGGTGGCGAAATCCTGGGCATCGCCGGCGTCGCCGGCAATGGGCAGGATGAGCTCTTTGCCGCGCTGTCGGGAGAGCGGCAGTCGCAGGACCCCGGTACTGTGGTGATCGACGGCAACGCTGCCGGGCATCTTTCGATCACCCAGCGACGCAAGCTTGGCGCGGCCTTCGTACCCGAGGAACGCCTCGGCCATGGTACCGCACCACGCATGAAGCTCTCGGAGAATGCCCTTTTGACCGGCCATGCCGCCAGCGGCATGGTGAGCCGCGCCGGTTTCGTCAACACGGCCGCGACGCTGAGGACGGTCGATCGCGCGACGGAGGCCTTTGATGTTCGCAAGGCCAAGCGCGATCCCGAAGCGGCCAGCCTCTCGGGCGGCAATCTGCAAAAATTTGTCGTCGGCCGCGAGATTCTTCGTAACCCCGCGGTACTCGTCGTCAGCCAGCCGACCTGGGGCGTGGATGCGGGCGCCGCCGCGGTGATCCGCCAGGCCCTGATCGACTTGGCGGCGGGCGGTGCCGCCGTGCTTGTGACCAGCCAGGACCTCGACGAGCTTATCGAAATCACCGACCGGATCGCGGTGATGTTCCACGGCCACCTCTCCGAAACGCTTGCGACTGCCGGTGCCACCCGCGAGAATCTCGGTCTGTTGATGGGCGGCAGCAGTGTGGCGCAGAAGGAAACGGCTCATGCAGCTGGTGCTTGAAAAGCGGGCCGAGCGATCGAACACGATTGCCCTTGTTTCGCCGTTGATCGCGATCGGTTTGACGATCGTCACCATGAGCATCCTGTTTGCGATCCTGGGCAAGAATCCATTGCTCGCGCTTTGGGTCTACTTCATCGATCCGCTGATCGACAGCTATTCGCTGCAGGAGATCGCGGTGAAGGCCACGCCGCTCATCATGATCGCGATCGGACTGTCGCTCTGCTACCTCGCCAATGTCTGGAATATCGGCGCCGAGGGGCAGTTCCTGATCGGCGCAGTCGCCGGCAGCTGGCTCGCAGTTGAAACCCATGGCACCGACGCCGGCCCCTGGGTCCTGCCCGCCATGTTGCTGCTCGCAGCCGCGGGAGGCGCACTGTACGCGCTGATTCCCGCGATCTGCAGGGTCCGATTCGGAGCCAGCGAGATTTTGACCAGTCTGATGCTGGTCTATGTCGCGGACCTCTTTCTCGATTATCTCGTGCGCGGTCCATGGCGCGATCCGGCCGGGTTCAACTTTCCGACCACAGCGGAGTTCGATCCGGTCGCCACCGTGCCGATTCTGGTCGAAGGTGGACGGCTGCACCTGGGCGCGATTATCGCCTTAGCTGGTCGTGCTCGCCGCGACGGTGCTGCTCGGCCGTACCATCAAGGGCTTCGAAATCCGCGTCGTCGGCGCCGCACCTCGCGCGGCGCGGTTCGGCGGATTTAATTCCAATCAACTGATCCTGCTTACCTTCGCGATCTCCGGCGCGTTGGCGGGACTTGCCGGAATCATCGAGGTTGCCGGACCGGTCGGGCACCTTCAACCCGGCTTTTCACCCGGCTACGGCTTCACCGCCATCATCGTCGCATTCCTTGGGCGGCTGAACCCAGTTGGAATATTAATTGCAGGACTTTTCCTCGCCCTAACCTTCATCGGCGGCGAACAGGCGCAGATTGCAATGAAAATACCTCTGGATGTCACAAAGGTCTTCCAAGGCATCCTGCTGTTCTACGTGCTCGCCTGCGACTCCCTCATCCTGTACCGGTTCAAGCTGATTTTCCCTTCGCGGCAGGTGCATAGTGGAAATACTTGAAGCGATCGTTCTGTCGGTGCTGGCGGCATCAACCCCCCTGTTGATCGCGGCCACCGGCGAGCTCGTGACCGAACGTTCCGGCGTGCTCAACCTCGGCGTCGAGGGCATGATGATCGTGGGAGCGGCGTGCGGTTTCGGGGGCGCCTGGCTCACCGGATCGACGATCGTGGGCGCCATCTGCGGGATCGCCGCGGGCACCTTGCTGTCGCTGATCTTCGCCCTGATGACGCTTGGCCTTGCCGTCAACCAGGTCGCCACCGGCCTTGCGCTTACCATTCTCGGCGTCGGACTGTCAGGCCTGATCGGCGCCGGCTTCGTCGGCGAAAGGATCACGCCGGCCCCGCATCTCTACATTCCCGGCCTTACCGATATTCCGCTGGTCGGCCGTATCCTGTTCGGCGAGGACGCCTTCGTTTATTTGTCGCTTGCGCTGGTGATCGGCGTCTGGCTGTTTCTCTATCGCACGCAGGCGGGGTTGGTGCTGCGTGCCGCCGGCGACAATCATGTTTCGGCCCACGCGCTCGGCTATCCCGTGCTTCGTATTCGCCTCTTCGCCGTGATGTTCGGCGGCGCGTGCGCAGGCCTAGCGGGGGCGTATCTTCCGCTGGCCTACACACCGTTCTTCATCCCGGGCATGACGGCGGGACGCGGGTGGATCGCGCTTGCGCTCGTGGTGTTCGCGTCATGGCGGCCGGGCCGTCTGGTGATCGGCGCTTACCTGTTCGGTGCGGTCACGATCCTTCAGTTGCACGCGCAAGGCCTCGGCCTTGGCATTCCGTCGCAATTCATGTCAGCATTGCCCTATCTTGCGACCGTCATTGTCCTTGTTCTGATTTCGCGCGCGAGAACCGGCGGCTCGACCGCGCCCGCAGCCCTGGGAACTGTATTCGTGCCGGATCGATAAAACCCGAAGCGCGCGCGGATGGGGCGCGTGCGCATCGGGACCGAACGTTAACCCCCTCAGTAACCGGAGAAACCCATGAGAAAGATTCTCATCGCGGCAACAGCAGTGATGATCACTGCCGGAGCAAGCCTGTTCGGCGCATCGGCCGCCGACAAGCTCAAAGTAGGCTTCATCTATCTCGGACCCGTCGGCGATTTCGGCTGGACCTACCAGCATGAACAGGGGCGTCTGGCCCTGGTGAAGGAATTCGGCGACAAGATCGAGACCACCTATCTCGAGAACGTCAGCGAAGGTCCGGATGCCGAACGTTCGATCGAACAGCTGGTTCGCGCCGGCAACAAGCTGATCTTCACGACATCGTTCGGCTACATGGATCCGACGCTCAAGGTGGCCAAGAAATATCCCAACGTGCATTTCGAGCACGCCACCGGCTTCAAGAGCGACAAGAACATGGGAATCTACAATGGCCGCTTCTACGAGGGCCGCTACATCCAGGGCATTATCGCCGGCAAGATGTCGAAGGCCGGCGTACTCGGCTACATCGCTTCGTTCCCGATTCCGGAAGTGATCATGGGCATCAACGCCACGATACTCGGCGCGCAGACGGTCAATCCCAACATCAAGGTCAAGATCATCTGGGCGAACACATGGTTCGATCCCGGCAAGGAAGCTGACGCCGCCAAGGCGCTGCTTGACCAGGGCGCCGACGTGATCATGCAGCACACCGACTCACCGGCGGCCATGCAGATCGCCGCCGAGCGCGGCAAGCTGGCCTTCGGCCAGGACTTCGAAATGATCAAGTTCGGCCCGAAGACGCAGCTGACGTCGATCATCGACAACTGGGCGCCCTATTACATCGATCGCGTCAAGGCTGAACTCGACGGCAAGTGGGCCACGGACAACGTCTGGGGCGGGCTGAAGTCGAAAATGGTCGTGATGGCGCCCTACACCAACATGCCCGACGACGTGAAGAAGATGGCGATGGACACCGAAGCCGCCATCATCGCCGGCAAACTGTTCCCGTTCAAATGTCCGATCGTGGACCAGACCGGAAAGACGGTTGAGTGCAAAGGCGGCGATCATCTCGACGATGGCCAGGTGCTGAGCATGAACTTCTACGTCAAGGGCATCGACGACAAGATTCCCGGCAAGTAAGGCCGGTCACTTCCCAAGACCGTGAGGGTTCGGGCGGCAACGCCCGGACCCCTTTTTCATTCTATCGATGAATCCTATCCGACCTGCATCGCGTGCGCGGCGGCGCTGTGACGCCGGATCAGATCGGACACGTCGAGCCCGGGGATGGTGCCATCCGATACCACCCATTTGCCGGCGACCATCACCCTGTCGGCGCGATGCGCACCACACAGAACCAGCGCCGCGAGCGCATCGCCGTGGCCTGAAAAGCGCAGTTCGTCGAGCTTGAACAGCGCCAGATCCGCAGCCCTGCCTATCGCGATCTCGCCGAGTTCCGGGCGGCCGATGCAAGCCGCCGAGCCCCGCGTGGCCCAGCGAAGCGCGTCCTTGTGGCTGACGCGATTGACACCATAGCGCGCACGCTGCAGCAGAAATGCCGCGCGGACCTCCTGCATCAGGTTGGATTCGTCGTTCGAGGCCGAACCATCGACGCCGAGACCGATCGCAACTCCAGCCTGTTCCATGTCGCAGACCGGACAACAGCCGGAGGCCAGCACCTGGTTGCTGCAGGCGCAATGGCTGATCGTCGTCCCGGCCTCGCCCAGCCGTTTCATTTCCTGCGCGTTGAAATGAATGCCGTGAGCGAGCCAAGTACGCCGATTGAGCCAGCCAGATTGCTCCAGATAATCGAGCGGCCGGCAGCCGTACATCTGCTCGCAGAATCTGTTCTCGTCCTCGGTCTCCGCGAGATGTGTATGCAGGCGGACATCGAGCCGGTCGGCGAGCGCCGCCGTTGCGCGCATCAGCGAGGTCGTCACCGAAAACGGCGAGCAGGGCGCCAGCGCGATCTGCACCATGGCATCCTCGCCGCGCTGATGGTGCCTTGCCACCACGCGCTCGCTGTCGGCGAGGATGGTATCTTCGTCCTGTACCACGCTGTCAGGCGGCAATCCGCCGTCGCGCTGCGACCTGTTCATCGAACCCCTCGTCAGCAACACGCGCAGTCCGAGCCGCCGGGCGACAGCCACCTCGATATCCACCGCATCCTCAAGCCCGGCCGGAAAAACGTAATGGTGGTCGGTCGTGGTGGTACATCCCGACAACAACAGCTCCGACATCGCCACAGTGACGCCGAGGTCGAGCGCCTCCGGCGTCAGCCGCGCCCACACTGGATAAAGCGCCTGCAGCCAGGGAAACAATTCGCGATCGAGCGCCGCCGGCAGTGCGCGCGTCAGCGTCTGGTAGAAGTGGTGATGGGTGTTGATCAGCCCGGGCAACACCACATGGTCGCCGGCCTCAAAGAACGTCGCAGACGTTCCGGGCTGCCGGCCCTTCGGCACCAGCTCCACGATCTTGCCGTTCTGAACGACGACACCCCGCTCGGCCCCATCGGCGAGGATGGCCAGCGGATCCTTGATCCAGATCGCCCGCTTCGGGTCCATCATCCCTTCACCTTCTACTCGAAATCGAAACCGCAAGACGTTCAGTCGACAAGCCCTTGCAATTCAAGGACCAGCCCACCCGGGGAAGAATTGGCGCCGATCGCGCGAGACTTTTACAAGGAGAAGCATCCCTTTGAAAGCGCTAGCCTATCCATGGACTGTGAATATCATCAAACAACCCGCTGGCCCACTTCGCGCCACACCTGGCTGATCGACGAAGCGCGCGAGCCGCGATGTGGTTGTGGCACTCATCGGTACGAGGTGAAGTTGTCTGGCTGTAGAATTATGGAAGTCATTCAAACTCCAGGCAGTTGGCTCGCCGGCAAATGCCGCTTGGCATGGGCCTTGTATTGGTTTGAGATAGCCAAGCAACGTGCCACGCGCGAAGGACAAGTCCATGACCACCGAAGTCCATCCGGTAGATCAACTCCTCCCGACCCCTCGCCTGCTGGCGCTCGGCCTGCAACATGTTCTGGTGATGTATGCCGGCGCGGTCGCAGTCCCCCTGATTATTGGCCGCGCTCTTAAACTGACCCCTGAAGAGGTCGCATTCCTGATCAGCGCCGATCTGTTCGCCTGCGGCATTGCCACGCTGGTGCAATGCATCGGCTTTCCCGGCGTCGGTATCAGGCTCCCGGTGATGATGGGCGTCACCTTCGCATCTGTCGGCCCGATGCTGTCGATGGCCGCGGCACCCGACATTGGATTGCTTGGGATCTATGGCTCGGTCATCGCTGCCGGAATCTTCGGCATCATTGCCGCACCCTTCATCAGCCGGCTCCTGCCGTTGTTTCCACCGGTGGTGACCGGCACGATCATCATGGTGATCGGCATCTCGTTGATGCGCGTGGGCATCAACTGGGCCGGTGGGGGATTACCGACCTTGACCAAAGTGGTTGATGGTGTCCCCGGAGCGTTTCCCAATCCGGGCTACGGCCAGTTGCAGGGGTTGGGTATCGCGTCTGTTCGTCCTGCTGGTCATTCTCGGCCTGATCAAATGGGGCTCCGGATTCGTCGCCAACGTTTCGGTCCTGCTCGGCATCATCGCTGGCGCGATCCTCGCCAGCGTGCTCGGCGTCATGCATTTCGAAAAGGTGATTTCGGCGCCGTGGGGTGACATCGTGCTGCCGCTGCATTTCGGAATGCCGCAATTCCACCTGGTGCCCATCATCACCATGTGCATCGTGATGATCGTGGTGATGATCGAATTGCTCGGGATGTTTCTGGCGCTCGGCGAGATCACCGGCAAGGCGATCGATCGCGACGCGCTGACGCGTGGATTGCGCGCCGACGGCGTCGGCACGCTGCTCGGCGGCCTGTTCAACACCTTTCCCTATACGTCGTTCTCGCAGAACGTCGGCCTTGTCAGCGTCACCGGGGTTCGCTCGCGCTGGGTGACTGTCACGGGCGGCGGCATCATGCTGCTGCTCGGCTTGCTGCCGAAGATGGCCGCTCTGGTCGAGGCCGTGCCGCTGGTGGTTCTCGGCGGCGCCGGCCTTGTGATGTTCGGCATGGTCGCGGCCACCGGCGCGAGAATCCTCACTTCCGTCGACTTCAGGAACAACCGCTACAACCTGTTCGTGGTTGCGATCTCGGTCGGCTTCGGCCTGATCCCGCTTGTGGCACCAAATTTCTTCCGCAACCTGCCAGAGGGACTGAAACCGCTCCTGGAATCCGGCATCCTGCTCTGTGCGATGGTTGCCGTCCTGCTCAATGCGTTCTTCAATGGCGTTGGTACCAAGGCGGCCGCGGAGGCAGACGCGATGGCGGCCGCATCGTCAGCGCAGCACGTGTGAGGAACGCCGTCAGCTCCCGCGATACGTCGCATAGCTCCAAGGCGTGACCAGAAGCGGCACGTGGAGATGGCCTTCGGGCTCGCTGACGGAAAAGCGCAGCGGGATCCGGTTCAGAAACGGCGGATCCGACATCGGCACCTGGCGTGCTGCAAAATATTTGCCGACGGAAAACATCAATTCGTAATGGCCGATCGGTACCGGTCGGCCATGAACGAGCGGCTGATCGGTCCGGCCGTCCGCGTTGGTGACCGCACGGGTCACGACGCGACTTGCTCCAAGTTCCGACAGCTCGATCAATTCGACCTCGATGCCGGCCGCCGGCGTGCCGCTGTGAGTGTCGAGCACGTGGGTCGAGAGGCGCCCATGCACCGGCAACCGGTCGTTCGAAGTCACGAGTTGATCCATGCGCAACGCGGCAATCCGGCAAATCTCTTCAATCGATTTCTTCATCTCGGCTGCGGCATCGTTTGGAAGGCGTCGCTCGAAATCGCGCAGAATCGAATCCTTGGTGTGACGGCGTACGCAAACAATATAGGGAAAACCGAATTTGGAGCGGTAGGCGTTGTTGACCCGTTCGAAGGCCTGATACTCGGCTTCCGACAGCCGGTCGAGGCCGACGCTGTTCTGCTCGGCGTTGGATTCTGCGGTGAGGCCAGCCGCCCGCTGGGTCTTGTCGGCAAGATCAGGGTGCGCCTTGATCAACGCAAGGCGAAGTTCCGGCGGCGCGTGATCGACCGCGGCCCGCATCGCCGCGAACAGCTGGTTAACCCCTGCGAATGGCCGCGTCGCTGCGGCCTGTTCGGCGATCCACGGCGAATATTCGAAGATATTCGCAAGCGCCCCGACAAAATCGCTCTTGCTGCATGCGTTCAAGTCGGCGAGCGCTTTTTGAGACATGGGTTCTGACTATCCGAGGTGCGGCGCGTTGACCGCGAGATGAGAAAGATTGGCGTGCCAGTGCTGGGCGATCTGCAAGCGCGTCGGCACCCAAACCCGCTCATGGTTCATGATGTAGTCCAGAAACCGCATCAAGGATGCCGCGCGGCCCGGACGCCCGACGATCCGGCAGTGCAGGCCGACCGACATCATCTTGGGCGACGTCTCGCCTTCCGCGTAAAGCACGTCGAAACTATCCTTGAGGTAGGCAAAGAATTGGTCGCCATTGCCGAAGCCTTGCGCATTGACAAAGCGCATGTCGTTGAGGTCGAGGCTGTAGGGGATGATCAGATGCGGCCCCGCGGGCCCTTTGATCCAATACGGCAGATCGTCGGCGTAAGAGTCACAGGAATACAAGAACCCGCCGGCCTCCATCACGAGTTTTACAGTGTTGATCGAAGTCCGCCCGGTGTACCAGCCGAGCGGGCGCTGCCCGGTCACCTCGGTGTGGACGCGGATCGCATCCGCGATCTCGACCCGCTCCTCGGCTTCCGACATGTCCTTGTGCTCGACCCATTTCAGGCTGTGGCTGGCGATATCCCAGCCGGCTTCTTTCATTGCCGCAACCACTTGCGGATTCCGCTTCAAGGCTGTCGCGACGCCGAAGACCGTCGTCGGCAATTTGCGCTCGGCAAAGATCCGCCATAAGCGCCAGAAGCCCGCGCGTGAGCCATACTCGAACATCGATTCGATATTGGCGTGGCGCTGTCCAGGCCAGGGCTGCACTCCGAGCACGTCCGACAAGAACGCCTCCGAGGCACGGTCTCCGTGCAGGATGTTGTTTTCGCCGCCTTCTTCGAAATTCAATACGAACTGCACGGCAACGCGGGCATTGCCGGGCCAGCGTGGGTGGGGCGGATTGCGGCCGTAGCCATGGAGATCCCTGGGATATCCGGGCTCGGCCATCTACACTTCCTCGAAGCGGACTTTCTGCGCGCCCTTCCAGAGCACGGTCTTGCCGAGCGCCGGCAGATTCTCAAGTCCCGAGGTCAGCGTGATGAAATGGTTGCCCGCGAGCTGGCCTACCTTGCTGGCGAAATGCACGCCGCCATAGGCCAGGAGAATCTCGGTTTCGCTGATGCCGCCGGGATAAAGAATGATCTGACCGGGCGCGGGGTAACTGGTGTGATTCTCAAAGCTTACGCCGAAATCGAGATCGCCGAGCGGCATCCAGACCCCTTCGCCGCTCCAGCGCACATGGATCGCCTGACTCTCGAACGGCATCGCCCGACGGAAGGCCGCGCAGGTCTTGGGCGCCAGTTGTTCCTCGAAACGGGCCTGGAATTTGAAGTCGCCGGCGTGGACAATGAGTTGGCTCATTCACGGTACCTTTGGTTGCGTCGGAAGGACTCTTTGAAAAAAAGCCAAGAGACTATTCGTCCGGCCGCTTTCGCTCATACGACCAGCCGAAAATGCCGGTGCGGCGCACTTCGGGCTCCGGCGGCGGAGCGGGCGCGACCTCGGCTTGCGGAGGCGGCGTGGGTACCGGCAAGTTCTCGCACTTCATCGAATACACCAGTTTGCCGTCCTCGGTGCGACCGATCGGCGCACAATTGTCGACCCGTGCGGTCGTGCTCTTGGGCACCAATTTCGTTTGCGCCCACGCAGGCGACGAGATCAAGAGAATTGCAAGGACAAGTTTCTTCATTGGTTTTGCTCGTGCAACACGCGCTGTTCAACCTCTATTGAACCGGATCGGGCAGGAGAAGTCCAACGGAGTTATGGCGTCCGGCGATCGCAGGGGGTAGCCCGTCAGACCCGGCCTGGGTCCTTGCCAAGCCTGCCGTTGAATAGGGCTGAGCCGTGCCGTTTTCATGGCCGCCTCACCCGTCAAGACCACCGGCTGCGCCAATTTTCCCGATTTTATCGCTCGATAAACTGAGATAGGGTTTTGCGTTAGCGTCGGCTCCTTCCCGTCGCAAAATTGAAATGAGGCCATATCGACAGGCCGCGCGGCTACGGGTAGGGTCCGCGACCCAAAAAAATGGTCTGGAGAAACGCTGTTGTCGGAGAAGTTCACCTGGAAGCGCGACTACTATGCCGGCGGCCTGATGCTTCTGCTCGGGGTGGGAGCCGCGGTGACCGGCTCCGGCTATAAGTTTGGCAGCCTCGCCAGAATGGGCCCCGGCTTCATGCCGGTCGTGCTCGGCGTCTTGCTGGCCTTTCTTGGCCTCCTGATCGCCGGCACGGCGCTGGGGTCATCCGAACCCGACGACAAGAAGTTCCTGCCGGACAATCCACAATGGTTCGGCTGGTTTTGCATTCTCGCCGGCCCCGTCCTTTTCATCATCCTCGGACATTATGGCGGCATGATCCCGGCGGTGTTCGCCTGCGTCTTTGTTTGCGCGCTCGGCGACAAGACCGCCACCTACAAATCGTCGCTTATCCTGGCAAGCGGCGTCACCGTGTTCGGCGTGCTCTTGTTCCACTATTTGCTGAACATTCCCTTTCCGTTGTTGCGCGGGGTGAACCTGTGATCACAACCGCGCTTACCGATCTCTGGTACGGCTTTGGCGTCGCGCTCGAGCCGCACAACCTGATGTATTGTTTCCTTGGCGTGCTGGTCGGCAACCTGGTCGGCGTCTTGCCGGGCATGGGGCCGGTCGCGACGATTTCCATCCTGCTGCCGCTGACGTTCGGCATGCACCCGGTGCCGGCGATCCTGATGCTGTCCGGCGTCTATTACGGCGCCCAGTATGGCGGCGCCATCTGCTCGATTCTCCTGAATCTACCCTGTCATCCGCCACACGCCGTCACCTGTCTGGACGGCTTTCCGCTCACCAAGCAGGGCAAGGGCGGCACCGCGCTCGGCATCACCGTCATTGCCGCCTTCGTCGGCGCTTCGTTCGGCATCACCGAGATGATTTTCCTCGCGCCCTTTCTGGTCAAGATGGCGCTGGAATTCGGTCCCGCCGAGGTCTGCTCGCTGATGCTGGTGGGATTGCTGGCCGGATCGACGCTCGCCAAGGGCTCCCCGCTCAAGGGCATCGCGATGACCGTGCTCGGTCTTTTGGTCGGGATCGTCGGATCCGACATCGAGACCGGTCAGCCGCGCTTCACCTTCGGAATCACCGAGTTGTTCGACGGCGTCGAAATCATCGCGCTGGCGCTCGGAATGTTCGGCATTGCCGAGTTCATGAACAGCATCAACAATACCGAAGCCGTGGACATGAAGTATGCCAAGGTTGGAATCTCCGACATGTTTCCGTCGAAGGCCGACCTCAAGCTGTCGTTCTGGCCGATGATACGCGGCACCTTTATCGGCAGTCTGTGCGCGCTGATTCCCGGTACCGGTCCGACGATCGCATCCTTCGTGTCCTACGCCACCGAGAAGAAGATATCGAAAACACCCGAGCGGTTTGGTCACGGCGCGCTGGAGGGCGTCGCATGTCCTGAAGCCTCGACGCATTCCTCGGTGCAAGGCGACTTCATTCCGACCATGAGTCTCGGCATTCCCGGCGACACCGTGATGGCGTTGCTGCTGGGGGCGCTCATCATTCACGGCATCGTGCCGGGGCCGCAACTCATCAGCCAGCACGCCGACATCTTCTGGGGCCTGATCGCCAGCTTCTGGATCGGCAATATCCTGCTGGTCATTCTCAACGTGCCGATGATCGGCCTTTGGGTGAAGCTGCTGAGCATCCCCTACCGCTATCTCTATCCGAGCGCGATGTTCTTCGTCTGCATCGGGGTCTACGCCGCCAGCAACGACATGTTCCAGGTCGGCGAAACGCTGTTTATCGGCGTGGTGGGCTACATCCTGCTGCGGCTCGATTTCCATCCGGCTCCGATCCTGCTCGGCTTCGTGCTCGGGCCGCGCTTTGAGGAAAACTTCCGGCGCAGCCTGTTGATCTCGCGCGGTGACCTGATGACCTTTGTCGAGCGCCCGATCAGCGCATTCTTCCTTTTGATCTGCGTCGTGCTGATCGCCGCCCAGATTTACGTCTGGCTGCGCAAGCCGAAGATCGTTCAGGAGGAAAAGGCGATCGAACAGCAGGTGCCGGCAACGCCATATTCGGAACTGGCGGGTTGACGGTTAGGGTCTCCGCGGATGGCTGGCGGGTCACTTACTTCTGCGGGCCGCCGCCGGACAGCAGTTTGACGAGCCGATACAGGTACTCCTCGCCTTCATAAAACGATTTCACGAGGACCCGCTCGTCCTTTCCGTGCGCCCTGATATCGTTGATATCTCCGGCCAGGCCGGAATGGCCGTAAGTTGGAATACCGGCGTTGCGCAGATAACTTCCGTCGGTGGCACCCGAGCTCATGGTCGGCAGCACGACGGCGTCAGGCCAGAATTCGCGCGACAATTTCTCGATCGATTCCATGATCTCCTCATGCAGCGCAGATGGCGCGCTCAAAACTGGCTGATCGAGCTGTGTGACCGTGATTTGATCGTCCGCGAGTACGCGTTCCAGCGTCGACTTGACCTCGTCGATGGACTCGCCCGGCATGATACGGCAATTGACCTTGGCGCTCGCCAGTTGCGGCAAGGCGTTCACCGCATGCCCGCCCTCGAGCATCGTCGCCACACAGGTCGTGCGGAGCTGCGCATTAAAGACCGGATTGGCCGCAAGACGCATGAAGGACATCGCGGCCGGATCCGGCTTCTCCGACAGCACCGAACGCATGTCCGCCGCGGTCTGCTCGTTCTCGAACTGTGCCATGCGCTCGAAATAGGCGCGTGTCGTCTCGTTGAGCTTGGGCGGAAAGCTGAATTTGGACAGACGCACCAATCCCTCCGCCAGACGATAGATCGCATTGTCCTTGGTCGGGACCGAGCTGTGACCGCCCTTGTTTCTGACGTCGAGCCGATAACTCAGGAAGACCTTTTCGCTTGTTTGGACACTGTTCCTGATCGCCTTGCCGTCCTTCAACCCGACGCCGCCGCCCTCGTTCAGCGCCAACTCCGCATCGATCAGGTCGCGATGGTTCTTGAGCAGCCACTGGATTCCCAGCGCGTCACGGTCGTTGATTTCCTCGTCGGTCTCGAGCGCGACGATGATATCGCGATCCGGCTTGTATCCTTCCTCTTTGTAGCGGATGAGGTTGGTGATGAAAGCCGCCGCCATGAATTTGTCGTCGCCACTGCCTCGCGCATAGAAATAGCCGTCCTTCTCGCTCAGCTTGAACGGTTCAACCGACCAGTCCTCGCGGTTGGCCGGCACGACATCGAGGTGCGCCAGCAACAGGATCGGCTTGCGCGCGCCGGTGCCGCGCAGGCGGGCGACAAGATTGCCCTTGCGTGGTGCCGGCGAGAACGCTTGAACGTCTGCGTCCGCAAATCCTGCAGCCCGCAGACGAGCCGCCATCGCCTCGGCGGCATGCGCCGTGTCGCCGGTCGCGGTTACGGTGTTGATCTCGATCAGCTCCTTGTAGATGTCGAAAGCATGCTGCTGTTGCGGGCTTGACCCTTCGGCAGCCGCACGGCACGGCAAAGCCGGAAGGACTGAGACCAAGGCTGCGAGACAAGCTGGCAAAAAGCCATTCTTCAAACTGACGCCTCCATGCCCGATTGAATCAAACATCTTGCTCTCCTGACAGTGTCGCTCCCTCGAATTCAGACAGGTAATCGGCCCGCAGGCAAGATACCCGAGCCATCCGATTTTGGGCATTGTTGCCAACTGCCTTGGCCTTCCCGCGAGGGGCGTCTACCGGCGAACCGCCCGAACATCCTCGACGGTCACCGCATCCTGATAGCGGTTGCCGAAATGCGTCCGCACGTGGTTCACGACGGCGGCCACCTGATCGTCGCTCATCATCGCCCCGAATGGCGGCATTCCGCGCTGCCCGTTGATCACAACAGCGATCGGATAACCGCTGGACTCGAGGCGGCTATTGCCTGCAAGCGATGGGTAAGTCCCCGCGCCAGTTGCGCCCTTGCCGTCCGGCATGTGACAACCCTGGCAGACATTGGCGAACAGTTCTTCACCGCTCTTCTCGACAAATCTGGGACCCTCGCTCAAAGTGGACCAAGGCGCGGGAGGCCCGGTGCCTTGCGCGGATAACGGAAATGCGAGCAGCAAGAATGTCGCCGATGTCGCTGCGGCGAGGGTGCCAAAGCTCATCTTGCCCCACATCATAGAACTGCACCGGTTCTCATCGTTTGACAACGCGATCATGCAAGCGCGTGATCGCGTCCAGTGACGATAAAATCGCTCCCTCCTGCCAGGCCGGAATATAAGATGCATGCTCGCCCGCCAGCACGATTCTGCCATCGATCTGGCAAAGATCATCATAATGCTCCGCCCTCGCCTGGTCCGTCCAGTTTCCGGCGCAGCCGAGAGCGAAGGGCACACGATGCCACGCAACCGCAATGCCGTTCTCATATTCGGTGCGGTATTGCGGATGAAGGTGGCTACCTAATTCGACGGCGCGCGCGACACGCTCGGCAGGCCGCATCGACGTGAATTCGTAAGCATTGGGGCCGTCGAACAGATACGCACCAAGCAGGACACCCCTGCCGGAGCCGTTGAAACCCGTATTTGGATAGGCGATTTGCCGAATGGGCAGGTCGGTGTAGCTGATGCCGCCGTAGATCGCTTCATCCTCTTCCCAGAAGCGGCGCTTGAACTGCAAGCCGATCTTGACGGATGGCGTGTAGGGCACCGCATCGATCGCGGCCTTCATGCGGCGACCCACATCGAGCGAAATCTGACTCAAGATCGGCAGCGGAATCGTGCAGACGCACCAATCGGCCTTTGCCTGCTCGACCTTCGATGGCGACTTGAGATCGGTATAGGTGACGGTGACACCGCCGCCATCCTGCTGGATCCGCGTCACCTTTGCGTCAAAGCGGATGAGATCACCGACTTCCCTGGCGAATGCCTTGCCGATCATGTCCATGCCACCGACCGGCTGAAACATCGTGGCCTGGAAAGTATGGAGCGCGAAGTTTCGCAGATAGCGCCAGAGCCGCGATTTGAGGATCTCCGACAGATCGATCGGCTCGCCCGGAACTGGCACTGCGTTGAGGCCGCCACCGGGTGCCCGGGCGTATCCCCTGAAATCACCGGTGAGGAGGTTGGCCTTGAAAGCGTAATTGGCATCGAGCGCACCCCAGCTCTTCAACGCCTGCAGCAGGATCTCGCGATCCTCCTTCGACACCGCTTCGTCGAGCCTGCCCTGTTGGGTCACCTTGGCCAGCAATTCGGAAATCTGGCCCTGAAAGTCCGTCTTAATGTCGCGGATGCGTTGCGGAACGCCGCCGAATGCGCCGGCGGCGTGCAGGAACGCGTTGTGGTTCAGCTGGATAAATGGCTCAAGCGCGACACCGAGGCGTTTGCAGTAATCGAGAATTGCGCGGTGATGATAGGGAATCCGCCATGGCCCGGGATTGATATAAAGGCCTTGTTCGAACTCGCAGGTCTGTCGCAAGCCACCGAGTTCGGTAAATGAATCCCCGCCTCGCAATGTCCAGTTGCGGCCCCCTGCCCGACTGTTGAATTCCAGAACGCGGACATTGTATCCCGCCTTGCGCAACTCCAGCGCTGCCGTCATCCCCGCAAGTCCGGCACCGAGGACAAGCACGGAGGCGCCGTTCGGATCGCCGTCGAGTTTGAGCGGACCCTTGTAGGGGGAGTTGGACGCAAACCCCAGGCTGGTCATCGCATGATACATCGCAGCGCTGCCTGACACTGCTCCGATCAGAGACAGCAGGTCGCGCCGCGTAACCGCTGCACGTTCGCTTTGCATCGTGCTCAATCCGTGGTCGGCACCGCGTATCGGTCACCGGCAGAACGGAACCACTATTGTATTGTATGTCAAGGGCCGAACTTTTATCGTCGGCCGAAGCACTCCTCGGGGCGCGATCCGTCGGCTTGCTTGTTTGGATGACCTATTGTCTGCCGGTGAGTATTTGAAAGCAAAAAACAATGATGTGGGAATCCATACTGACGGAGTGGGCAAGCCTGATCCTGCGCTGGCTGCATGTGGTGGCCGCCGTCGGGTGGATCGGCAGTTCATTCTATTTCATTCACCTCGATCTCAGCCTGAAGCCGCGCAAAGATCTCCCCGAGGGCGCTTATGGGGATGCCTGGCAGGTTCACGGCGGCGGCTTCTACCGGATCGTGAAATATCTGGTCGCGCCGGCCAAAATGCCCGACGAACTGACCTGGTTCAAATGGGAGGCCTACACCACGTGGCTCTCCGGCTTCGCGTTGATGGTCGTCGTCTACTATCTCGATGCGGAACTTTTTCTGGTCGACAAGTCGATCCTCAACCTGACGCCGCTGCAGGCCGGACTGTTCAGTTTGTGCAGCCTTGCTCTCGCGTGGCTCTTGTATGAGGGCGCGTGCCGGTCCGGATTGGCCCGACACGAGTTACCCTTCGCTCTCGGCGGGTACGTCTTTCTCGTCGGCCTCACCTATGCTTTCACCCATGTCCTGAGTGGACGCGGCGCGTTCAACCAGATCGGCGCGATCGTCGGAACGATCATGGTCGCCAACGTGTTCGTGGTGATCATTCCGAACCAGAAGAAAGTCATTGCGGCGCTGCTGGCGGGAAAATCGCCCGACCCCGAACTCGGCGCTCAGGGCAAGCAGCGATCGCTTCACAACAATTACCTGACGCTGCCGGTGATCGTACTGATGATCAGCAACCACTATCCCCTGCTGTTCGCCACACGCTACAACTGGCTGATCGTTGCGATCGTGCTCGCGCTCGGTCCGATCATCCGGCATTTCTTCAACGAACGGCATGCCGGGCGAGAATCGCCATGGTGGGTATGGGGAGTCGCCGCGGTGGGCATGATCGCGATCGCGGCGCTTTCCGCTGCCGGTCCCCGGGACATCAAGACGGGGTCGCGATCGACGACGCCGACCTTCGCCAATGTCGAGGAGATCGTTCTCTCACGCTGCAGCATGTGCCACGGCGCGGAGCCGGTCTGGGAGTTGATCGTCACCGCGCCCAAAGGCATCCTGCTGGACCGAACCGATCATA
Organism: uncultured Alphaproteobacteria bacterium; assembly: GCA_963741185.1. GTDB lineage: Bacteria > Pseudomonadota > Alphaproteobacteria > Rhizobiales > Xanthobacteraceae > Bradyrhizobium. Next base: position 573,264 of record CAVUHE010000031.1, read on the forward strand.
TCCGTCGCAACGCCCGGCTGATCGGACGCAATGCCGCATGGTCGAGCGCGATGCCGCCGGGCAACGTCACCGAGATGACCGGCGAAGAGCGTGCGACGATCGCCGCATGGCTTGAAGCGGGCGCGCGGTAGCAGGAAAGCCTCGTGGGCGATAGCGCTCACCCCTGCCGACTGTCGGCCGGCGCCTGATCGCGATCGAACATGGTGTAGTCGCGGATCACGGCGGCGGTAGTCGCGAAAGACCTCGCGACGCTACCCGCCTGGACCGCACGGTGAATGTCAACGTTTCGCCAGACGTCGACCGCGGCTTCGTCACGCCAGAAGGACAGCGCGACCAGCTTTTTTGGATCACTCACACTTTGAAACCTTTCGATCGAGATAAAGCCGTCGACCGTTTCGAGGTGAGACCCAAGCGACGCGCCCATATCGATGTAAGTCTGCATTTTTCCCGGCTTAGGCCAGGACTCGAAGATGACCGCGATCATGTGAGACTTCCTCCGCTCGCCAAATCTATCGGCCCTGATATTCGGGCGGTCGCCGCGCAATCCAGGCGTCGAGCGCCTCCCGGAGGTCGTGGGTCGGAACCATGCGCGCAAACTGCTCGCTCTCGATTTCGAGTCCCTCCGCTATCGTGGTATTCAGCCCGCGGGTGACGGCCGTCAGAATCCGCGATGCCGTTACAGGCGAATGCCGCAAGATTCGATTGGCCAATTCCAGCGCGGATGGCATCAGGTCATCGTGCGGCACGATGCGGTTGACGAGGCCGATCTCGTAGGCGCGCTGGGCCGAGAAGGGATCGCCGGTCAAGAGCAGTTCCAGAGCACGCTTGCGGCCGGCCAGCCGCGGCAGTCGCTGCGTGCCGCCAAATGTGGGGGGAATGCCGATATTGATTTCAGGCTTCGCGAAGCTCGCCTTCTCGCTTGCGACCGCAAGGTGCGCGGCTTCAGTTATTTCACATCCGCCGCCAAAGGCTATCCCATTGATGGCGACGATAATGGGCTTCGGAAAAGCTTCGATGCGCGCGGTCATCGACTGGCCTCTGCGGACGAACGCCCTCACCGCGGCGTCCGGCCCCTCGCGCACACTGTCCGAAAACTCCGCAATATCGGCGCCTGCGGAAAAAGCCCGCTCGCCGACGCCGGTCAGAATCACCGCGCGCAGGTCCGGCGCATTTTCGATTTCATCGAGCAGCGCCACCAGCCGATCAATAAGCGCGTAGTTCAGCGCGTTGAGCTTTTCCGGGCGGTTGAGCGTCAAGATCGCGACGCCGCCCTTTCTTTCGAAGAGTACCAATTCCGACATCATCTGCCTCAGGTCAGTCAGCGTATCGGGCAAGACCCTAGACAAGGCCCGCCGTTGCATACACTCACTAGTCAGTATACATAGCGAACATGCCACCGAACGCCGATCAGACCCGAGAGCGCATCGTCGCGGCCGCCGCCAGGCTTTTCTACAATGAAGGTATTCGCGCCGCGAGCGTCGATGCCATTGCAGAGAAGGCCGGCGTCACCAAGAAGACGCTCTATTATCATTTCCGCAGCAAGGATGAACTGATTGCCGCCTATCTCGAATTGCGCGACCAGCCGACACTTGAGCTCTATGCGCGCTGGTTCGAGGCAACGGCGGGAACTCCCGCAAACAAGATCAGGGGCGTTTTCGCGGAATTCGCGCGATCAGTGAATACTCCGCGGTGGAAGGGCTGCGGTTTCCTGCGCACCACCGCCGAATTGGCCAACACGCCGGGACACCCAGCCATCAAGGCAGGCGCCGCGCACAAGAAACGATTTGAAAGTTGGCTTAGCGACGCACTCGGCCGTGAAGGCGTAGAGGACGCGGCAGCGATCGCACGACGGATCGTCGTTCTGCTGGACGGCGCAGCGACCGTGATGCTGATCCACCGCGATCCCGCCTATGTCGAGGCCGCGGGCGAAGTGGCCGCTTCGCTGGTCGAGGCGCGCGGAAACCGCGCGGCCGTATCCGGCGCCCGGCTTGATCAACGTCTGCCGTAGCAGTGGAAGCCGCCGTAGATTCCCGATCGGTCCTGCGCAAAGCCAATCGCACTTCTTTCCTCGTTGCGACGCCAGACCTGCCGCACTGACGCAAGTTCTGCGCCATCGAGAGGAGATTCCACGCCGGCGGTACGAAAGATCACGCGAACATTGTCGCTGCCGGTACGATCGATGGCTGTCCACAGCGCGCGAATTTCCTCGCGGGCCATCCAATCCTGCGAGTCCAGAAGGATGACCGCATCGACCTCACGGGCCGGAAGGCTTTCCAGAAACAGCCGAAGGTTGGCATGGACCGGAATGATCAATCCCGCGCCATTGCGCATGCGCTGATATTGGCTGCGCTGCAAATATGGAGGCAGGCAACGATCGCCTGGACCGGAGTAGCCGCGATGCAGCGCCTGCCAGGCAAAATAATTGGTCTCGTTCGGATGACCGTTGATAAGCCGCAACAATCGTTCATGAAGCACTTCGTTCAACGGCGCGCCCGCACCCAGCAGCGCGCGTTGCTGCGGCGGGATACCAAGGCTGAACAGCAAAGCCGGAGTGCCGGTGATCAGCCGGGCCAGCGAGGAGTGAAACAGACGATCCAGACGGTTCAGCGCCTCGACGCGTTCGGGCGCGTCTGGCTTGCCGTTCAGGAGCGCCGAGAGGTCTATCCCAGCCACTTTCGCCGCCAAATGGGCAAGACCAATGAAGCGGCCGAGCATGCCGTGGCGATAGAACCCGTCCGTAAAATAGGCGTGTCGCGGGCGCCCGATAATGTTGCGTTTGTCCCAATATGCGCGCGCCTGCGCGTCAAGCATCGGCCGCAGCCGTGCACGGTAGAGATCGGAGTTGGCGCGCGAGGCAGCCTCGCCGAAGAACTGCCAGAACTCGGCATAGTCAGAGAAGGCGCGAATTCCGGCAAGCTTGAGTTTCAGCAGCGAAAGATGCGCTTCGTTGAGATCGACCGCATAGACTTGCGCCGGCTGCGCGGTAAGATATGACAGCGCATTGCAGCCGCCGGACGAGATGGTGACGATGGTCGATCCCAGCGGCAATCGCAGCGCCGCAAGATCGGCCACGGGATCCTCCCAGATCTGGGTATAGACCAGGCGGCGAAACCAGAACGCGAAAAGCCGGTCCCAAACCGTCGCTTCGGCATCGCCTTTGCTGTTGCGTACGGCGTCAGCAATGAGCTGCGTGTTCATTCATTCCTCGAATCAACAATCTGACGAGGATATCGCGCGCGCGCTGCAGTTTTGCGACAGTCGGCGGGCCGCAACCTCACCGAGACGATTTCACCTCCATATTTTTGCAGTTCCATACCCGACCTCTTCCTCTGTCACATCCTTGTCGCGCGAACATCGGAAGGAGTGACCTAACACAGCCGAGATGAGGTGGTTGGATGTCCGCGTATTCCCGCGATATCGGCGCAGATACCTCGTGGCCGATCGAATCAACCCGCCGCATGAATCGGATGTACCGCCGGCAGCGGCACATCTACGACGGAACGCGGCGTTACTATCTCTTGGGTCGGGACCAGATGATAATGGGCCTGCGGCCGGGCGCGGGTGCGAGCGTGCTGGAGATCGGCTGCGGAACCGGCAGAAACCTGGTGTTGGCGGCGCGTCTTTACCCGGATGCACGATTTTTCGGCGTCGACGTCTCGACGGAAATGCTGACGACCGCGATCTCTGCAATTGCGCGCGCTGGTCTGACCGGCCAGGTTCGCGTGGTCCATGGCGATGCCGCGACGTTCGAGCCGAAGAGATTGTTCGGCCTCTCCCAGTTCGACCACGTCATGATCTCCTATAGCCTTTCGATGATCCCCGACTGGCGCCGCGTTCTCGGTGCCGCCGCCAAACACCTCAGACCCGGCGGTCGTCTCCATGTGGTTGATTTCGGCCGCCAGGAGCGGTTGCCGCCGATCGCCCGCACGTTGCTGCGACGATGGCTCGCAATATTCGACGTCACGCCGCGAGACGACCTCGAACAAGAATTGTCAGCTCTCGCTGACGCCGCCGGTGCAGGCTTGAGGTTCGAAAGACCGTTCCGTGGCTATGCCCAATTTGGCGTACTGACCTTCCCGCCGGAATCGAGGACGCCGTGAGCGCATGGCTTGCACTGTTCGCGGCGGGGCTGCTCGAGATCGCCTGGGCGTTTGGCTTGAAATATTCCGACGGTCTCACCCGGTTCTGGCCGACCGCCGCAACCGTGGTCGCGATCCTGTTGAGCTTCGCGCTGATGGCGCTTGCACTGCGGTCGCTGCCTTTTGGCACGGCGTATGCCATCTGGACGGGCATTGGCGCCGCCGGCAGCATCATCGTTGGAATGGTGATCTTCAGCGAGCCTACCGATCCGATTCGGCTCATTTGCCTCACGCTGATCGTCGCCGGGATGGTGGGGCTCAAGCTGAACTCGCCGGTGTGAGGCGCAAGAAGCGGCGTCAGGGTTTTGGCGGCGCGCGCAAATTTCTCCATCCTTCCACGGCAGCAAAGAGGCCGAGCGCGAACACAAAGGGAAGGAAGTGATACAGCAGGCGGAACATGAGGAGCGCCGCCACCAGGGGCTCCTTATCGTCGTTGCCGAGCCCTAGCAGGAACGTGGCGTCAAAAACGCCGAGTCCCGCCGGCGTGTGGCTTGCAAAACCGAGCAAGGTCGCGGCAATGAACACCGCCATGATCGGGAAGATCCCGATATTGGATCCCGCCGGAATCAGCACATACATTGCAAGCGCCGCCGCGCCGAGATCGAAGATACCGATCACGATCTGCAGCAGCACCAAAGGTCCCGAAGGGAGCCGTACCGGCCACCGCCTGGTCCCGATATTTCTGGGTGAAGCCCAGCACCAGGCGAGGAAACTGGCGACCCCGAGAAGCAGCGCGCCTGCCAGCCATCGATTGACCTGCGGCGGCAGAAAGTCGACCAGGCTGATGGCATCGGGCGCGTAAAGCAGGCCAAACCCGAGCGCCGTCAGGTTGCCCAGCCAGAAGGTGAGTCCCGTCAGAAAACAGATATTCGCAACATCAAACGCGCCAAGACCGTTATGCGAATAGATTCGATACCGGATGATCGGCGAAATCAGCGAAACAGCTCCAATGCCGTGCGCAATCGGATAGCTGGTGAAACTTGCGAGTGCCGCGATGCGGTAGGGAATTTCGCTGCGCCCGATCGTACGAAGCGCCAACAGGTCATAGAAAGTGAGGCTGACGTATGAGGTGACCACCAGCATCGCGGCCAGCGCAACGAGACGCCAACTCATCTGCCGGATGACGTCCAATACCGCGTTGTAGTCGATGTTCTTGAGCGCATGCGTGAGTGCGAAGATCGCAGCCGCAGCAATGGCAATGCTGACGACGATGCCAAGGCCCTTCAGCCTGCTACCGCTGCGGCGGGGCGGTTTCGGCAGCACGATTGCCTTCAGAGTGTTCATCCAATCGGGCAACGACATCCAGTATCGTGCCACCTGATTCGCCATGGTCGCTGCTGTCCATTGACACGTTGATGTGACAGCCGCGTTACTGAACATTTCCAAGGCCCGGCGATTCAAAAAAGTTGCACGCGCAATCGAACTCTCGACTCATTGTGGTCGCAACGCGTTCACGCGCGCGCTGTAAGATGTCAGCGCTATCAACCTCCTTGAGGCAGCATGAACGACGAAATCGACCACGACCTCTCGCCGGATCAATGGGAGATGCTCAAGACGCTTCGCGCGCCGGCCTCGAGGCTTCCCGCATTCAGCCCCTTCGTGCTTGCGGATCTCCTCGCACTTGGTCTCGCGACGATGAGCAACGATCTGCCCGTTATCACGCCAAAGGGACGCAAGGCGCTGGTAAGAGGCTCGTCCAGACTATGGGATGTGGCTGCCTGACATTTGCGGTTTGCGGCATCGACGAATCGCGGCACGTATCAAAGCCGCCGATCACAAAAAATTCGTTGGATGGCTGTTCCTGCGCACTGCGAAATCCGGACATGCGACTCACCGCACTGATGGCCCCAAAACCCGGCCATCGGGCCTGCGTGATTTCGTCTTGCGCCGCGCGCCTTGTGGTAGGCCTCGGATAGGTTCAAAATATACCGCTTTATCCCGAATCCGCCCTTGATCGCCCGGGGCGATCGAGTGCAGACAAATCTTGCTTGGCCGGCGGCTTCCGTCTGAACCGAAAAGTGCAATTCTTTCCGATTGTTAATGCGACAACATCAGGCGGAGAGGTTCAAATATGGTTGCCGGAGGACCTCGGAGGCGGTCCAACTGGTAGATAGCGGGGGCTAGCTAGCTTCTACCGCCCCAAACTCCCATCCGATGGCAGGTTCATGAACCAACCGATAAAGACTCTCAAGGAAGCACCCTCAATTGGTGTTTCACAGACTGCCAAGCCCCGGTCCCGCCGACGGTTTGTTCTGACATCCATCCTCGTTTTGCTGATCCTCGCCGGCGTCGTCTGGTGGAATAGGCAAGGCAGCGCACCCCAGCAGACCGGCGGCGGTCGCAATGCCGCGCCGATGTCGATTGTTCCCGAAGTCGTCGGAAAGGGCGACATCGGAATCAACCTCAATGCGCTCGGCACTGTGACGTCGCTTGCGACCGTGACCATCAGAACCCAGATCAGCGGTTACTTGATGAAGGTCGTCTTCAAGGAGGGCGACGAAGTCAAGAAAGGCGATCTGCTGGCGGAGATCGATTCGAGGCCGTACGAAGCCACATTGGCGCAAGTCAAAGGGCAACTCGCGCGCGACGAAGCGATGCTCAAAGGCGCCCAGGTCGATCTGGCCCGCTATCAGGGATTGGCGGCGCAGAATGCCGTGCCGCATCAGACACTGGATACCCAGATCGCCCTCGTCGCGCAGAACCAGGGTACGGTGGAAGCCGACCGGGCGGCGGTGAAATCCGCCGAGGTGAACCTGCAATATTGCCGGATCGTGTCGCCGCTCGATGGCCGCGTCGGCCTGCGCCTGGTCGACCAGGGCAATTATGTAACACCCGGCGACGCCAACGGTCTCGTCGTCATCACGCAGTTGCAACCGATCAGCGTTCTGTTCACGGTACCTGAGGACAATCTGCAAGCCATCGCGAAACGTATCCGGGCCGGCGCGGTATTGCCTGCGGCCGCCTACGATCGCAGCGGGGCCACCAAGATCGCGGACGGCATGCTGCAGACCTTCGACAGTCAGATCGATCAGACCACCGGCACCATCAAACTACGCGCGCAGTTTTCCAATGAAAATCGCACGCTCTACCCCAACCAGTTCGTCAACATCCGACTGCTGCTTGACACGCATAAGGACGTGACGACGATCCCGACGGCAGGTATCCAGCGCGGCGTGCCCGGCACGTTCGTCTACCTCATCAATGCCGACAGCACGGTATCGGTCCGCCCCGTCCAGCTCGGCGTAACCGAAGGTGACCGCGTGGAGGTTCTCTCCGGACTAACGCCGGGCGACCGCATCGTCATCGATGGTGCCGACAAATTGCGGGACGGAGCAAAGATCAACGTGCGGTCGGCAACCGACCCGGCCAAGTCGCCGGACGCCAAGTCAACCGACCAGGACAAGTCGGGCGGCAAGAAACGACGTTCCGACGGCGGACAGAAACAATGAGCCCGTCACAGCCGTTCATTCTACGGCCGGTGGCAACTACCTTGCTGATGATCGCCATCATGCTCTCGGGCCTGCTGGCGTTCAGGTTTCTGCCGGTCGCCGCATTGCCCGAGGTGGACTACCCGACGATCCAGGTCCAGACCTTCTATCCCGGCGCCAGTCCCGGACGTGATGACCTCGTCCATCACCGCACCGCTGGAGGTGCAGTTCGGGCAGATGCCCAATCTTAACCAGATGAGTTCGGTAAGCTCGGCGGGCGCTTCCGTCATCACCCTGCAATTCGGCCTGACAATTTCCCTCGACGTTGCCGAACAGGAAGTGCAGGCCGCGATCAATGCCGCCGGCAATCTGCTTCCCGCCGACCTCCCCGCGCCGCCGATCTACGCCAAGGTGAACCCGGCGGACGCGCCGATCCTGACGCTTGGATTGACGTCGAAGACAATGCCGCTGACGCAGGTGGAGGACTTCGTCGACACCCGTCTGGCGCAAAAGATCTCCCAGCTTCCCGGCGTTGGCCTGGTGAGCATCAGCGGCGGCCAAAGGCCGGCGGTGCGCATCCGCGCCGATATCCGCAAGCTCGCCGCCTACGGACTCAACATCGACGATTTGCGCACCACGCTCAGCAACGCCAACATCAACACGCCCAAGGGAAATTTTGACGGCGGCATGCGCGCCTACACGATCAACGCCAACGACCAGATCAGGAATGCCAGCGATTACAAGTCACTGATCGTCGCCTACAAGAACGGCTCGCCGGTGCGGCTCAGCGACGTAGGCGACGTCGTCGATGGTGCCCAGAACGACAAGCTTGGCGCCTGGATGAACGAAACGCCGGCCATCATCCTCAATATCCAGCGGCAACCCGGCGCCAACGTCATCTCCGTGGTCGAAGGCATCAAGGCCTTGCTGCCGCAACTCCAGGCCGCGCTGCCGGCCGCGATCGATCTCAACATCCTGACTGACCGGACCGTCACGATCCGCGCGTCGGTGCGGGACGTGGAATTCGAACTGACACTTGCCGTGATCCTGGTCGTGCTGGTGATCTTCGTGTTCCTGCGCAACGCGCGGGCGACATTGATCCCGAGCCTCTCAGTCCCGTTGTCGCTGGTCGGCACGCTCGGCGCCATGTACCTGTTCGGCTTCAGCCTCAACAATCTGTCGCTGATGGCGCTGACCATCGCCACCGGATTCGTGGTCGACGACGCCATCGTCGTGATCGAGAACATCTCGCGCTACCTCGAAGAGGGCGACACGCCTTTGCAAGCCGCGCTTCGCGGCTCCGAACAGATCGGCTTCACCATCATCTCGCTGACGGTGTCGCTGATCGCGGTGCTGATCCCTCTCCTGTTCATGGGTGATGTAGTCGGCCGCCTGTTCCGGGAATTCGCCATCACGCTTTCGGTGACCATTCTCATCTCGGCGGTGGTCTCGCTCACGCTGGTGCCGATGGCGTGTGCCAAGCTGCTCAAGCCCAAATCCGAGACCCACGAGAACGCGTTTCAGCGCTATAGCCGCGAAGGGTTCGACAAGATCATCGCGATTTACGGCAGCATGCTCAATTGGGTGCTCGACCGGCAGACCTTCGTCTTGATCATTGCGCTCGGCACCTTCGTCCTGACCGCCGTGCTCTACGTCGTGATCCCCAAGGGATTCTTTCCGCTGCAGGATACCGGCGTCATCCAGGCGATCTCCGAGGCGCCACAGTCGGTTTCCTACGCCGCGATGGCGGAACGTCAGCAACTCCTCGCCAGCACGATCCTCAAGGATCCCGACGTCGAGAGCCTTTCTTCCTTCATAGGCGTGGACGGGACGAACACCACCCTCAACAATGGCCGGATCCTTATCAATCTCAAACCGCACGACAAGCGCAAGACCGACATAGCCACTGTGATGCGACGGATCCAGAACAGCACCGCGTCGCTGGTCGGCATCACGCTCTACATGCAGCCGGTCCAGGATTTGACGATCGAGGGCACGGTCAGCAAGACTCAGTATCAGTTCATCATTCAGGATGCCGATCCGGTCCAGCTTGCCGAGTGGACGCCCAAGCTGGTCGACAGGCTGAGACAGCTTCCGCAGCTTGGCGATGTCGCCAGTGACATCTCAGACAAGGGCCTTTCGGTCTTCGTGGAAATCGATCGCGATCAGGCCGCACGCTTCGGCATCACGCCCGCGACGATCGACAACGCGCTCTACGATTCGTACGGCCAGCGCATCGTATCCACCATCTTCACCAACTCGAACCAATACCGCGTTATTCTGGAGGCCGATCCACGCCTGCAGACGTCCCTGCAATCATTGTCCGACATCTATCTGCCCTCCTCGGTGGGCAGCACACCGGTGCCGCTTGCCGCGTTGGCCAAGTTCCGCGAGGAAACCGCGCCGCTATTGGTCTCGCATCTCGGACAGTTCCCCTCTTCGACGGTTTCCTTCAACCTGGCGCCGGGCGCATCCCTCGGCGAAGCAGTGACGGCCATCAAGCAGGCACAGGCCGAACTCGGCGTGCCGCCCAGCGTGATCATCAGCTTCCAGGGCGCGGCGCTGGCATTCCAGTCATCGCTTTCGAATCAGCTTTTCCTGATTCTGGCGGCGATCATCACCGTCTATATCGTGCTCGGCGTGCTCTATGAGAGCTTCATCCATCCCCTCACCATTCTCTCGACGCTGCCGTCGGCCGGAATCGGCGCGCTGCTGGCGCTGATGGCGGCCGACGATGATCTCACAATCGTCGCCATCATCGGAATCATCCTTCTGATCGGTATCGTCAAGAAGAATGCGATCATGATGATCGACTTCGCGCTCGACGCCGAACGCCATGAAGGCAAGTCGCCGCGGGATGCGATCTACCAGGCCTGTCTGTTGCGCTTTCGGCCGATCCTGATGACGACGATGGCCGCCGTCCTGGGCGCATTGCCGCTGATGCTCGGAACCGGCGCGGGTTCCGAACTGCGCCACCCGCTCGGCATCTCGATCGTCGGCGGCCTTCTCTTTAGTCAGGTGCTGACCCTGTTTACGACGCCCGTGATCTATCTCTGGTTCGATCGCCTGGCGACACGATTTGCCGGTCCTTCGGGCCAAGGCGGCCCGGCCAACGAGTTGGGCTAGCATCATGGGCCCGTCAACACCGTTCATTCGCCGGCCGATTGGAACGACGTTGTTGACATTTGGCCTTGCGGCAGCGGGAGCCGTGGCGTTCTTCAAGCTGCCGGTTTCGCCGCTGCCGCAAGTCGACTTTCCGACCATTTCGGTGCAGGCGACGCTGCCCGGCGCAAGTCCCCAGGACGTTGCGACCACGGTTGCCAGTCCGCTCGAGCGTCACCTCGGCCAGATCGCCGACGTCACCGAGATGACCTCGTCGAGCACCGTTGGATCGACTCGCATCACCCTGCAATTCGGTCTCAACCGCGACATCAACGGCGCCGCGCGCGACGTGCAGGCCGCTATCAACGCGGCACGCGCCGACCTTCCGACCAGCCTGCGGACCAACCCGACTTACCGCAAGGTCAATCCGGCCGATGCCCCGATCATGGTTCTGACTTTGACGTCCGACACCAAGACGCGCGGCGAGTTGTATGATGCGGCATCGACCGTGCTCGCGCAGAAACTGTCACAGGTCGACGGCATAGGTGAAGTCGGTGTCGGCGGTGGTTCACTGCCCGCGGTGCGAGCCGAACTCATTCCGCAGGCGCTTTTCAAATACGGCATCGGTCTTGAGGATGTGCGCGCCGCGCTTGCCAGCGCCAACGCCCACAGCCCGAAAGGCGGGATCGACGTCGAAGGTCAGCGCTATCAGATCTATGCCAACGATCAGGCCAACAAGGCCGCTGACTATAAATCGCTGATCGTGGCCTATCGGAACGGCGCGCCGGTTCACCTCTCGGATGTCGGCGATGTCACCGATTCAGTCGAAAACCTCCGCAATGCCGGTCTTGCCAACGGCAAGCCGGCCGTCCTCATCATCCTCTACAGGCAGCCGGGCGCGAACATCATCAGCACGGTTGATCTCGTCAAGGCGTTGCTGCCCCAGCTCCGGGCGTCGATTTCACCAGCCATCGACGTTGCAGTAGCCGTCGACCGCTCGATCACGATCCGTACGTCGTTGCGTGACGTCGAACGCACCTTGATCCTCGCCGTACTGCTGGTGATCGTCGTGGTTTTCGCCTTTTTGCGAAACCTGCGCGCGACGCTTGTGCCGGTGGTGGCGGTTTCGGTGTCGTTGATCGCAACTTTCGCCGTGATGTATTTGTTCGGCTACAGTCTCGACAATCTCTCGCTCATGGCGCTCACGGTCGCGACCGGATTTGTCGTCGACGACGCTATCGTGGTTCTCGAAAACGTTACCCGCTACATCGAAGACGGCATGAGCCCGCTGGAAGCCTCGCTCAAGGGCGCCAACGAGGTCGGCTTCACCGTACTGTCGATGAGCATCTCGCTCATCGCCGTCTTCATTCCGATTTTGCTGATGGGCGGCATCGTCGGCCGTCTGTTTCGCGAATTCGCGATGGTGATCTCGATATCGATCATGATCTCGCTGGCGATCTCGCTGGCGACCACGCCGATGATGTGCGCCGTGCTTCTTCGCGGCAATTCCGGCCAGGAACATGGACGACTTTATCGTGCGAGCGAACGCTTCTTCGATGGAATGCTCAACGCTTACCGGCGCACCCTGACCATAGCGCTCCGGCACCCCCGCTCGATGATGGTGATTCTCGCCGCGGTGCTTCGGTCTCAATTTCTATCTCTACGGCGTCATTCCAAAAGGCTTTTTCCCGCAGCAGGACACCGGGCGGCTCGTCGGCTCGATACAGGCGGACCAGAGCATTTCGTTTCAGCTGATGCAGAAGAAGCTGACGCAGTTCATCACCATCATCAAGAACGATCCCGCGGTCGAGACCGCGGTCGGCTTCACCGGCGGCGGCCAGACCAATTCCGGCTTCGTGTTCGTCTCGTTGCGTCCGCTCGACGAACGCCGGATCACCGCGGACGGCGTGATCGCACGGTTGCGGCGTGAAATGGCGGTGATTCCGGGCGCAACGCTGTTTCTGCAGGCGGTGCAGGATATCCGCGTCGGCGGCCGCGCCAGCAACGCGCAATATCAGTTTACATTGCAGGGACCCACGTTCGAGGAACTCAATGAATGGACGCCGAAGATCGCGGCCGCCCTGCAAGGCGATCCGAACCTTACGGACGTCAACAGCGACCAGCAAAACAAGGGACTGGAGTCCGATCTCGTCATCGACCGGGACGCGGCCGCGCAGTTGGGAATCACGGTCAGCCAGATCGACAACACGCTTTATGATGCGTTCGGCCAGCGCCAGGTGTCGACCATCTATGTTGCCCGCAACCAATATCACGTGATCATGGAGGTCGCGCCGCAATACTGGCAAAATCCGGAGGCACTGAAGGATGTCTATGTCTCCACGTCGGGCGGCGCGGTCGGCGGTTCGCAGGCGACGAATGCGGTTGCGGGAACCGTCGCCGCCGGCAAGTCGGCTTCCGTCAACTCCCCCAACGCGCAGGCGGCGCGAAATCTCGCGACCAATTCCATCGGCGCAACCGGCAAAGGCATCTCCTCGACGGGGTCAGCCGTCAGCACAAACCAGGAGACCATGATTCCGCTGTCGGCCGTGGCGCATTTCACGCAAGGCGCCACACCGCTTGCCGTCAATCATCAGGGCCTTCTGGTCGCCAACACCATTTCCTTCAACCTGCCGCCGAACGGGTCGCTCTCCACGGCGATCGCCTCGATCGAGGCCGCGATGAACCGGATCGGTGTACCCGCCACCATCCGCGGCACGTTCCAGGGGACCGCGAAGGCCTTTCAGGACTCGCTCAGCAATCAGCCCTATCTCATTCTCGCCGCGCTGGTCACGATCTACATCGTGCTCGGCGTTCTTTACGAAAGCTACGTCCATCCGCTGACGATTTTGTCCACATTGCCTTCCGCCGGCGTCGGCGCCCTGCTCGCCCTGATGGCATTCAATACCGAATTCAGCATCATGGCGCTCATTGGCGTCATTCTGCTGATCGGCATTGTGAAGAAGAACGCCATCATGATGATCGATTTTGCGCTCGACGCGGAACGCAAGCGCGGGCTTAGTTCGCTTGATGCCATCCACGAGGCCTGCATGCTCCGCTTCAGGCCGATCATGATGACAACCATGGCAGCGATGCTGGGTGCCCTGCCCCTCGCCATTGGCTTTGGCGACGGGGGCGAGCTTCGCCAGCCGCTTGGCATCGCAATTGTCGGGGGACTGATCCTCAGTCAGGTGCTGACGCTCTATTCAACGCCGGTGATCTACCTGTATATGGACCAATTCCGCATGTGGAGCCAACGTCTCAGGAGGGGCGGTGCAACTCCACTCGCGCCTGACACGACGCTGCAACCGGGCGAGTAGATGATAGGCCAATGACCGGCAAAGTTCCCGAACGGGCCCTGCGTCACTTCAGGGCAGGATTAGGCGGCAAGGCGCGCCTGATTGTCTCGGCCTTGTTGCTCGCTCCGGCCCTGTCCGGCTGCATCCTTGGCAGCGAACGGCCCGACCTCAATCTCGAGGTGCCCGCAGCGTATCGCGAAGGCGGCCATCGCGCTCCCGACGCTCACCTGCCGGCTCTCGATTGGTGGCGCGGATTCCGCTCCAGCGAATTGACCAATTTGATGGACGCGGCGCAGATCTACAATCTCGATATCGCGGTGGCCATTGCCCAGATCGTGCAGGCCGACGCCCAGGTCGGGGTGGCGGGCGTACCCTTGCTGCCGACGGCGACGGGGACGGCCACGGCCGAGCAGTTGCGCACGGCCGCCGGCTCAGCTGTTAGCGGAGGCACCGTCTTCTCGAGAACCTCCTCGCAGTACAGTCCCCAACTTACCGCGAGCTATATGATCGATTTCTGGGGCAAGAACCGCGCCGCGCTCTTTGCGGCCGAGGAGAACGCAACCGCGATGCGCTACAATCGCGAGGTCGTGACGCTCACCGCGATCGTGACGGTTGCCAACACCTACTTCCAGATTCTCGCCGCGCAGGATCAGCTGCGCGTCGCGCGCCGCAATCTCGCCGCAGCCGAGCGCATCCTTACGCTTATCAAGCAACAAAACGCCGGTGGTACAGCATCGCAGCTTGAAGTGTCGCAACAGGAAGCACTGGTCTCGACCGAGCGCGCTGCCATTCCGCCGCTTGAGATCACCTTGAAGCAAAATATTGCGGCCCTCGCCGTGCTCGTCGCGCGCGCGCCGGCGAATTTCATGGTGGGTGGCGGCACGCTGACGCAGATCGCGGTTCCGCGCGTGACGCCGGGTATGCCCTCGGAACTGCTGAATCAAAGACCGGACATCCGCCAGGCCGAGGCGCTGCTTGCTTCTTCCAACTTCAGCGTCGAAGCGGCGCGCGCCGCGTTCTTCCCGCAGATTCAATTGACCGCGCAAACTGGCGTCCAGAGCGCGGCGCTTTCCTCGCTATTCGGGCCGGGCGCCTGGTTCTACACTTTGTCCGCGGGGTTGACGCAGCCGATCTTCGACGGCTTCCTGCTGGAGAGCCAGTTGAAGCAGGCGAAGGGCGTGCAGCTTCAGAACCTGCAGGCCTATCGCAAAGCCGTGCTGTCGGCCTTCGCCGATGTCGAGAAGGCTCTCGTTGCGCTCTCGCAATCAAGCAGGCAAGAGCGGCTCCAGGCTGAAGCCGTGGCCAATTCCCGCAAGGCCTTTGAGGTATCTGAGACCCAGTTGCGCGCCGGCACCATCAACCTCATCACGGTGCTGCAGACCCAGCAGACGCTGCTGACGGCAGAGAACGCACTGGCGCAAGTGCGGTTGACCAAGCTCCTGGCCGCGAGCAGCCTGTTTCAGGCGCTGGGCGGCGGATGGACCCCGACCGGTGAGATTTCATCCTTGCAGCCGCAGAACGGCCCGGCGCAGGCGCGGCCGGCAAACTGAGCCGGCCGCCGCCCCTTAAGCATCTTTAGCCTGGTTCCGACTATTTCATCGCGTCGTAGACCGCGAAGGTGTAGGCGCCTTCCGGCTTCTTGGTGATGACGGGATCGGATCCGCCCGACATCAGCGTCGCAACCGTCCGGTCGTAGTCCTTGACGTCGAGCTTGCCGTCTGAGGCGCCGAGCAGCTTGCCCACTTCCAGCATCATCCGCTTCTGGTCCTTTTCGGTTTTCGCACCGGTGGTGTCGCCGGCCAGAATGATCTTGACCGCCTCGTCGGGGTGGGACTTGGCGTAGTCCCAGCCCTTCATCGAGGCCTTGACGAACTTCGCCATCTTGGCGACGAACGCCGGGTCCTTCAGGTTCTTTTCCAGCACCCACAGGCCGTCTTCCAGGGTTGCGACGCCTTCGTCCTCATATTTGAAGACCACAAGCTGGCTCGGCTTGTAGCCGCCGTCGATCACCTGCCAATACTCGTTGTAGGTCATCGTCGAGACGCAATCGGCCTGCTTCTGCAGCAGCGGATCGACGTTGAAGCCCTGCTTGATGATCTTGATGCCGCCCGCCGAACTGTCGGTCTTCATGCCGAGCTTCGACATCCAGGACAGGAAGGGATATTCATTGCCGCCATACCAGACGCCGATCGTCTTGCCCTTGAAGTCGGTGGGCTTCTTGATGCCGGTTTCGGACCGGCAGGTCAGCTCCAGTCCGGACCGCTTGAAGGTCTGCGAAATGTTGACCAGCGGCACGCCCTTTTCCCGCGAGGCCAGCGCCGACGGCATCCAGTCGACCACCACGTCCGCGCCGCCACCGGCAATCACCTGCGGCGGCGCCACGTCGGGCCCACCCGGCTTGATGGTGACATCGAGCCCGGCGTCCTTATAGAACCCCTTTTCCTTGGCGACGAAATAGCCGGCGAACTGCGCCTGGGCGACCCATTTCAACTGAATGGTAACGCTATCGGCCGCCTGCGCCGTCGCGAGCGACAGACCGAACGCAAGGCTTGCCGTGAGTGCCAATGTTTTCTTCATGCGATACTCCGAAGCTTCAAGAACCCGCCGAGTCAGGTTCGATAGGATGGATGCCAAAAAGTGGTCACGCGCTCGGCAAGCGCGACAAGTCCGTAAAAAGCCATTCCCGCGATCGCCGCCAGCGCGATTTCCGCCCACACCATGTCGAGCGCCATGCGTCCTGCCTCTGTCGAAATGCGAAAGCCGATGCCTTGCGTCGGGGTGCCGAAGAACTCGGCCACGATCGCGCCGATCAGCGCCAGCGTGGCGTTGATCTTCAAGGCGTTGAAAATGAAAGGCAGCGCTGCCGGCAGGTAGAGCCTCCTGAGCGTCTGCCGATAATCCGCGCCGTAGGAACGCATCAGGTCGCGTTCCATGTGCCCCGATGCCGACAATCCAGCGAGCGCATTTACCAGCATGGGAAAGAATGTCACGAGCGCGACGACGGCGGCCTTCGAGGGCCAGTCGAAGCCAAACCACATCACCATGATCGGCGCCACGCCAACGAGCGGCAGCGCCGAAAAGAAATTTCCGAGCGGAAGCAGGCCGCGTCCGAGGAAAGCGAAACGCTGCGCGATCATCGCGACCGCGAGACCGGCGCCACAACCAATGGCATAGCCGATCAAGACGCCACGGATAAATGTCTGAACGAAATCCCCTCCGAGCGTCGGCAGCGATGCCACAAACCTCGCTGCCGCGGCACTTGGCGCCGGCAGGATCACCGGGGAAACGCCAAATCCGCGCACCAATACTTCCCAGAGATAAAAAACAACCGCACCGAACAGCAGCGGAATCGCGATGCCTAGCGCACGGCGCCACAGCGCATCGCGCGGGCGTATCGCCGCCAACTGGATGACACACAGCGCCGCGCCCAGCCAGACCGCGAGCACCATCGCCCAGAAGCCCGTCGCAGCAGAACCGGCAATGGCGGGATCGCGCAGCAAGGCCAGCGTCGTCATCGCTCCGCAGAGAGCGCCGACAAGACCGGGCAGCACCGTCCAGAGGCCGCGGAACCAGCCGGCCACCGCGAACAACAGCGCCGCCGCGAGCGTCAACGCCAGGAGTATCGGCCGCGCGCCCAAGGCTAGGGCCGCCTCGCTTGAGAGCGGCAAAATCAGAGCTGCGAGCATGCCCGCAATGGCAAGGATAAAGCCCAACCGCCGCCTGCGTGCGTTCACGGCTGCGCCCCCATTTGCCGCGCGACGCCGCGCTGGGTCAGATCCACCAGGCCGATCAAACCAGAGGCCAGGACCGCCGCGGCCACGAGCGCCGCCCATATCTGGATGGTCTGGCCGTAATAGGAGCCAGCCAGCAGCCGCGCGCCAATTCCGGCTTCGCCCCCCGTCGGCAACTCGGCGACGATGGCGCCGATCAACGAAATCGTGATCGCGACCTTCAGGCTGGCGAAGAGGTAGGGAACGGCCGACGGCCATCGCAGTTTCGACAGCACTTGACGGGGCGACGCCGACCACGTCCGCATCAGATCGAGCTGCATCGGATCGGGTGACGTGAAACCCTTCACCATCCCGATCGTGACCGGAAAGAAACACAGATAGGCCGAGATGATCGACTTCGGCAGCAGCCCATGCAAGCCGATCGCACCGAGCACCACGATGAAGATTGGCGCCAGCGCCAGAATCGGCACCATCTGCGAGCAGATGATCCAGGGCAGAAGACTCTTTTCCAGCACGCGGCTGTGCACGATCATCAGCGCGAGCGCGATACCCAGCAGCGCGCCGAGCACGAAGCCAACAAGCGTCGCCGACAGCGTCACGGCAGAATGATAGACCAGGCTGCGCGGCGCCGAGGGTGCGTAGCCAAAGACCGAATCGACGAAAGCCGCCGATCACCTGATGCGGCGCAGGCAACAGCGGCCGCTCGGCGCTCATGGTGCCCTCGAGCAGGTCCGACACCGTGTAGGGTGTCTCTTCGCGCTCGAAGCCGTCGCGCACCAGCGAAAGATTCATCAGGACGGCCGCGACGTACCAGATCGCAATCAGCACAAGGACAATCGTGACGACCGGCGCATAGCGTTCCACAAACGGATTTTGCCGCCATGCTCCGCTGCGCGAAACCGGGAGGGCGAACGTGCTACTCGTCATAGGAATGTCCCGCCCGCAGGCCGACACGCACGCGCTGTGCAATCTTCAGGAATTCCGGCGTCTCGCGAATCTCAAGGGTGCGATCGCGCGGAAAATTGCAATCGATGATATCGATGATGCGCCCGGGTCGCGGCGACATCACCACGATCTTGGTGGACAGGAACACCGCCTCGGGAATCGAGTGAGTCACGAACAGCACCGTCTTTGCGGTCTTGTCCCATAACTGCAGCAACTGCTCATTGAGATGGTCGCGGACGATCTCGTCCAACGCGCCGAATGGCTCGTCCATCAGTAACAGCTCGGGATCAAACGACAGCGCGCGGGCAATCGACACCCGCTGCTGCATCCCGCCCGACAATTGCCAGGGAAATTTTCGCTCGAACCCGGTGAGATTCACCAGCGCCAGATATCGCGCGGCCCGCTGCCGCTGCTCGCTATCGGAAAAACCCATGATCTCAAGCGGCAGCTTGATGTTCTTTTCGATCGTGCGCCATGGGAACAGCGCAGGCGCCTGAAACACGTAGCCGTACCTGCGCTCTAGCCGCGCCTGTTCCGCGGTCACGCCGTTGACGAGAAGCGTACCCGATGTCGGTTGCTGGAGATCGGCGATCACCCGCAGCATCGTGGTTTTGCCGCAACCGGAGGGACCGATGAAGGAAACGAACTCGCCTTCTGCGACCTGCAGGCTGACGTTGGACAACGCATCGACCTTGCCGTCGGCGGTCTCGAACGTCAACGAGACGCCGCGAACGTCCACTGCCAGGCGCTGCGGTGAAGAAATCAATTCGGCCCTGGCATCGGCTCTGCTGGTCATCGTTACCGGCTCGATCGGAGCAGCAAATGGCTCCCGCTCGCCCCGCCGTAGCGTACCGTCCGGACTGTCCAGCTTCAATGCTTTCGGCATCTGCAACGCCATCGGCAAATACTGGCAAAAGCCGCCGCTGATGGCGCGCTCAATGTTTGCGCAATCCCGGGATTATTAATGGGCAAGAGAGATCATCGGAGTGAAACTTGCCTCCATCGGATTTTCCGATTGGGAAGGCTACGTTCCGATTGCGCTCATGCCGCCGCCTTCTCCCATTCAAGTTGCGCGACCGCCAGCCCTTCGACCTCAGTTTGATGCGACCGCCCAGGTTGATCCGGCCGCGGTGACGGGCGGCCGCAAGCGGGCGCCGTGCCCGGTCCGGGCCAGAGCAGTTAACAGTCGCGATTTCCCAGGGAAAACGGGGCCTTAATCGCCGTTGTATTCGGCCGCGATATCGCTATACTTCTTACTTCGGCTGCGGCCGAACAGTTATTTGTATTGGTGGTGACCAGGCCCGTCTGCTCAGGCGGGCCGTCGCCGTTTAAGGATCAAGGCTTAAGGTTCGACGTCCTAAGGATACATGGCGATGACTCGTTCTAACCGGGTTGACCATATCCGGATTACCTCGCATCCCGCACCGGGGGGCAAGCTGAACTTCCCGATTCGCTGGGGCGCAGCCAGCGCGCGCGAACGCGGACCGATCATTGGCACCGTGTCCCGCCCGCAGGACCGCAACGTCATCGGAAGCCATGGCGGCTCCTATTCGGTTTATCGCGCGCTCGCCGTTTCTTCAGGCGCGCTCGATCCGATCCGGCGCCCGGACCTGACCAACACTCACCCTGCCGAAACGATTGGGCCGTTCCCGCAATGGACCGATCCGCAACGGATCGTCTCGCTTGACCCGTGGGGACATCTCGTCGCCGAAAATTTCGCAACGGAGATTGCCGAAGGCATCGATATTCGCCCGAGCATCGCGATCACCCGCGCCCGTCTCGACCTGCCCGAGCTGAAGGCGGCGATCGAGGCCGGACGGCTCAAGAATGACGACGAGGTCGTCCACAAGAATGGCAGCGTCTCGGTGGTCAAGATCGCGATCGACCCGGTTTGGTATCTGCCGGGCCTGGCGCAGCGCTTCGCGACCACCGAAAACAACCTGCGCCGGCAATTGTTCGAACAGACTGCCGGCATGTTTCCGGAGCTGGTGACGCGGCCCGACCTTCAGGTCTTCTTGCCGCCGATCGGCGGCACGACGGCCTATTTGTTTGGCGACGTGACCAAGCTGCCGGACCATCGCACCAAGATCACCTGCCGCGTGCATGACGAATGCAACGGCTCCGACGTGTTCGGCTCCGACATCTGCACTTGCCGCCCCTATTTGCTTCACGGGATCGAGGAATGCGCGCGCGCCGGCCAAGCCGGTGGACTCGGCATCATCATCTACAATCGCAAAGAGGGCCGCGCGCTCGGCGAGGTCACCAAATTCCTGGTCTACAACGCGCGCAAGCGCCAGGAGGGCGGCGATGCCGCGGCCCAGTATTTCGAGCGCACCGAATGCGTCGCGGGCGTTCAGGACGCGCGATTCCAGCAATTGATGCCCGACGTGATCCACTGGCTTGGCTTGAAACGCATCGACCGCTTCGTCTCCATGAGCGACATGAAGCACGATGCGCTGACCAGCCAGGGTATCGAGATCGTCGAGCGCGATTCCCATTCCCGACGACCTCGTACCCACCGACGCGCATGTGGAAATCGCCGCAAAGAAGGCCGCCGGCTACTACAGCCCAGAGCCGCCACAGGCGCAGGACTTGATCAATTCGGTCGGCCGCCCGCTTGAAAAATATTGAGAGAGGACGGCCGTGTCGCTCGCAAATCCCGAGACGTCGGCCGCTTTGTCATTGCTGAACGCCAAAGCAGTGCGCGAGCGCGCGCATCGTATGCTGGCCATCGGCCTTGACGACAGGCTTGCGAATTTTCGCGTCCACATCGACCGAATGGACAGTGTGGTCGAGCTGGTGCTGGAAACGACGCGCAACGCCTATCCCTCCTTCGCGGTGCCGTTTCACTCGCGCTGGCGGCATTTCGTTCTGAAAAATGACAACCGATGGGCCGATATCGCCGGCCAAACCAAATGGCCCGACGGCGCGGCACGGGCACGGGCGGAATTCGATCTCGCCATCGTCAGCGTCTTCCTCGACGCCGGCGCCGGCCCGACATGGCGCTATCGGGACCCGAAAGACCGGCCTTGCGATCGGACGTTCGGAGGGATTGGGACTGGCGAGCCTCGCCATGTTCGAAAGCGGCGCCTTCTCGGCCGATCCGCGCGCGCCCCTGCGGGCCGACGCCGAGGTTCTTGCAAACCTTTCCGTGGCCGACCTGAAACGGGGCTTGCAGGTCTCCGATACCAACCCGCTGGTCGGCCTTGAAGGCCGCGTCGACCTGCTGCGCCATCTCGGCGCGCTGGTGGCGGGCAAGCCGGACGTATTTGGCCGCCGCGACAGACCGCGACCCGGCGGGCTATTCGATCGATTGGCGATGCTCGCGGAAAACGCATCGCTTCCCGCCCCGACGATTCTCTCCGAATTGTTGCAACAGCTCGGACCGATCTGGCCATCGCGCCTCACCCTGGGAGGCATTGCGCTTGGCGATTGCTGGAAGCATCCCGCATTGACGACCGACGATGCGACCAGCGGACTGATGCCGTTGCACAAGCTCTCGCAATGGCTGGCGTATTCTCTGATCGAGCCGCTGCAAACGGCGGGCGTCCGCATCGACGCTATCGACGGTCTCACGGGCCTTGCGGAATACCGCAACGGCGGTCTTTTCATCGACTCCGGCGTCCTCACCTTCCGCGACGCCAACGACGCACAGCGCGAGCACGAGGTGGCTGCGCCGCTGGTGGTCGAATGGCGCGCGCTGACGGTGGCGCTGCTTGACCGCGTTGCCGATGGAATGAGGCAGCGGCTTGGGCTCGACGCCACATCGCTGCCGCTGGCGAAAGTTCTTGAAGGCGGAACCTGGGCCGCGGGCCGACGGCTTGCTCGCGAACGCCGCACCGATGCGTCGCCGCCCGTCAAGGTCATCAGCGATGGCACCGTATTCTAAGGCGTTTTCGAGCGAACGGGCTGCCGGTTCGCGTGAAGAAGACGCGTCAAACGAAGGGAAGCATTGCTTCTGATTCGATCAGAACGGATGCTTCAGGTCACAGGATCACCCCATGGACGGCGTCACGATCGTTACCCACCCGCTGGTGCAGCACAAGCTGACGCTGTTGCGGGAAAAGGACGTTTCGACCAAGTCGTTCCGCGAACTCCTCAAGGAGATCGGAATGCTCTTGTGTTACGAGATCACCCGCGATCTGCCGCTCGCCGATGTCGATATCGAAACGCCGCTGGCTCACATGAAGTCGCCGCAGATCGCCGGCAAGAAACTGGTCCTTGCGCCGGTGTTGCGCGCCGGCGTCAGTTTCGCCGAAGGCATGCTCGATCTGGTGCCGAACGCGCGGGTCGCCCATATCGGCCTCTACCGCGAGCCGGAAACTTTCGTGGCCGTGGAATATTTTTTCAAGGCGCCAAGCGATCTGCACGAGCGGCGGGTCATTGTTATCTCGCCCGTTCTGGCCACGGCCAACACCGCGGTCGCAGCAGTCGACCGGTTGAAGGAGCGCGGCGCCACCGACATTCGGCTGGTGTGCCTGATCGCCGCGCCGGAGGGCATCGAGCGGATGCGCGGCATTCACCCGGATGTCCCGATCTGGCTTGCCGCGATCGACGACGGACTGGACGAACACGGCTTTATTCTGCCAGGTCTCGGTGATGCCGGCGACCGCGCCTATGGCACCAAATAGCTGACGCCGAACCGTCGCCCTCGCATCCCCTCAGGTCCCGACCCGCAGCGGCGCAAATTGCTTTCGAAGAAGTGCGATGACGGAGAGCGCGGTGATACGCCCCGTCTTCGGATTTTCCGACGGGATGTTCTCGATCGACATGGAAAATCGGGCCGAGTCGGATTCGACGTCTACCCGGTGCACATTGCGCGTCAACGCGGGATCGGCCCAGATTTCGAGCCGCGTCCGGTCGGGACCAATCCCGGCGAGCGACAGCGCCACGGCGACATTCAAGTTCGCGGGAAAACCTTTCGCGGCCTCCCGCGCCGTGCCGTCGAAAATCTTCAGTGGTTCCTTGATCTGCTCGATGTCGATCTTGTTCTCGACAAGATAAGGCGCACCCGCAAGGCCTTGCACCGGCTTTCGGGTCACCATCCGGACCGAATGGATCTCTCCGACTGCCGCTGCGGTCACCGCATCAAGGCCGATCAGCGCGCCGGTCGGCACCATGATTTGCCCGCCATTTTGCTTTGCTAGCGCGATCAAGTCCTCGTTTTCGAGAAGCGCGCCGGCGCTCAGCACGATCGCGGTTTTTCCCTTCGCCACGAAAGGCGCAACGATCGACCTCACGAGCTTCGCAGGCGCGCATTCGATCACGATGTCGGCGACATCGGACAGCCCTTCGATCGAAAGGACCGCGGGCGGCGTTTTCAGACTGCCGAGCCAGCCGCGATGCTTTTCGGGGTGCTGCGCCGACACTGCGGCCAGCACAAGCCCATCTATTCCCTTGTCCAAGGCTTCGGCCGTCTTTCTTCCGATCGGTCCCAATCCCGCAATTGCGACCCGAAGGGTGGCTCCCGTACTTTTCGACAAATTTGCCATTCGTTGGCTTCTCTTTTTTTCGATGTCCGCGCCAGCTGTGAGGCGTGCCGCGCGCAGGGGCCATCATAGCGACCCTGGTTCCCGGCGAAAGCCCACTTGGTCGGCGGGCTCCCTGCCCTAACCCGACGGCCAGACCGCCTGAAATATGATCTTTTGCTGCCTGCAAAAATCGGGTTTTCTTCCCCTTGGCTTGTTCACACAATGGCTAACAGAGACGTGGTTCTCTGCAGGGAGTG
This sequence comes from uncultured Alphaproteobacteria bacterium, assembly GCA_963741185.1. Taxonomy (GTDB): domain Bacteria; phylum Pseudomonadota; class Alphaproteobacteria; order Rhizobiales; family Xanthobacteraceae; genus Bradyrhizobium. Next base: position 597,633 of record CAVUHE010000031.1, read on the forward strand.
GCACATGAACGGACTTGGCGGACTTAACAAATCACCCGAAGGCGTCGTGATCGGGCTCGTGCAATTGCAATTGCCCGTGGTCGCGACCAAGGCCGACCTCGCCCGCCAGACCGACCGGATCGTCTATATGGTTGGCAAGGCGCGCCGCAATCTCGGCACCATGGACCTTGTGGTGTTCCCGGAATACTCGCTGCACGGCCTGTCGATGGACACCAATCCCGCGATCATGTGCCGGCTCGACGGCCCGGAAGTCGCTGCTTTCAAGAAAGCCTGTGTCGACAATAAGATCTGGGGCTGCTTCTCGATCATGGAGTTCAATCCCGACGGCAATCCGTTCAATTCAGGGCTAATCATCGACGATCACGGCGAGATCAAACTCTACTACCGGAAATTCCACCCGTGGATTCCGGTTGAGCCGTGGGAACCCGGCGACATCGGCATTCCCGTGATCGAAGGCCCCAAGGGCGCCAAGATCGCATTGATCATCTGCCACGACGGCATGTTCCCGGAAATGGCGCGGGAATGCGCCTATAAGGGCGCGGAAATCATGATCCGCACCGCCGGCTATACCGCGCCGATCCGCGAGAGCTGGCGCTTCACCAACCAGGCCAACGCCTTCCAGAACCTGATGGTCACCGCGAATGTCTGCATGTGCGGCTCGGACGGCTCATTCGACTCGATGGGCGAAGGCATGATCGTGAATTTCGACGGCACCGTCATCGCTCATGGGACGACGGGACGGCCAGACGAGATCATCACCGCGGAAGTGCGGCCCGATCTGGTGCGGGAGGCGCGGATTCACTGGGGCGTCGAGAACAACATCTACCAGCTCTGGCACCGCGGTTACGTTGCGGTGAAGGGCGGCGCGATGGATTGTCCCTACACCTTCATGCAGGACATGGTCGCCGGCACGTTCCGCCTTCCGTGGGAGGACCAGGTCAAGGTCACCGACGGCACATCCTGCGGCTTTCCGGCGCCGACGCGCATGTTCGGCGCGAAGACCGGCAAGGCGGCGGAGTGATCTTCTCCCTCTCCTTGCCTTGGGGAGAGGGTTGGGAGTGTATCCTGCTCTAATTTCCATGCCGATGCAGCTGCGGGCGCGGCCGGGTGAAGGACGCGCGCCCGCGCTTGATACCCCAAAGCGGCTGCGCCAGCATCGTGATGGCGTCGGTCGGGTTACTCGCATCGAGACACACGAGATCGGCCGGTCCTCCGACCTTGATGCCGTAATCCTCAAGCCGCATCAACCGCGCCGCCGAGTCGGTGATCATGTCGAGGCATCCGGCGAGATCTGCTGGCCGCGAGACGTGGCAGACATTGGCATAGAGGTTCGCCATCCGGATCAACGAGCCGTCGCCGTAGGGCGTGAATGGATTGAGGACATTGTTGGTCGAAATCGAACAGGTCACGCCCGCCTTTCGGAGCGGCTCCGCCGGCACGACACCGCGCGGCACCGCATGGTCGTGGTTGCGGCCCATCAAGTGCAGGTCGGTCGACGGCAAGATTGTTACGGCGACGCCGGCATTGGCCAATTTTCTCGCGATTTCGCCGAAGCGATCCGGCGGCAGCAGCGACATCTGGGTGACATGCCCGACCGCCACCCGGCCGCCCCAGCCAAATTCCTCGGTCTTGCGGCAAACGTATTCGATCTGCATGCCCTGCGTGGTCTCGGCGAGATCAAGGTGCATGTCTATTTCGGCGTCGAAGTCGCGCGCGATCGCAAAGATGCGATCGATCTGCGTGCGCGGGTCGGTGTCGAAATAAGGAACGGCACCGATGGTCCGCGCGCCGCGGCGCAAGCCTTCGATCAGCAGCTCTTCGGTGCCGGGATAGTTGGTGAGCCCCTCCTGCGGGAACACGCATAATTCGACATCGATCGCCCAGGCATAGTCACGTGCGAGCTGCTCGACCGCCTCGAAGCCCGTCATCCCGATGCCGGGATCGAGCTCGACATGGGTGCGCATCCGCATCGTGCCCTGCGTGATGCAGCGTTCCAGCGTCTGCTTGCCGCGCGCATAGACGTCTTCCACGGTGAAGCCGCGCTTGGCCGCCGCAGTCTGCCGAACGGCTTCCGCGACCGTACCCTCTTCGATACGGCAGCGGTCGAGGATGCAGGTCTTGTCGAGATGAATGTGCGTCTCGATCATGCCTGATATCACCAGGCAGCCGTCCGCCTTCAGTTCCGGCCCATCGGCTGCGAGCGCCGGAGCGATCGCCGCGATCGATTGGCCTTGAACGGCGATATCGACGTTGACGAGGTCACCGTCCCGCAGGATGCGCGCGTCGCGAATAATCAGATCCATCAGTTCCCCACCGCAGGGACGGCGCCAAGATACGCGTCGTCGAGCATCGCACCGCGCAATTCCGCGGCCTTGCCTTCCGCCACCACACGGCCACCGCCGAGCACGTAGCCGCGGTCGGCGATGGCAAGCGCATAGTCTGCCATCTGATCCACAATCAGCAAGGTCATGCCCTCATCCCGCAGGCGGGTAAACTGTTCGAACAGCTCAGTCACCACCGTCGGCGCCAAACCAAGCGATGGCTCGTCGAGAAGCAGCACTTCGGGCCGGGCGAGCAGCCCGCGGGCGACCGCAAGCATCTGTTGTTCGCCGCCCGAGAGCAAGGCTGCTGCCGTGTCCAGGCGGGGGCGCAGCCGCGGAAAGCGCTCGAGCATCGTCTCGATCTCCGCGGGGTCGAAATCACCACGCCGCGTTGCGCCGAGGCGCAGGTTTTCGGCGACGGTCAGCTGCGGAAACACCTGCCGGCCTTCGGGTACAAGGATCAAACCAGCGCGCGCGACGAGGTGCGCGCCAAGCGAAGCAAGGTCCATGCTACCAAGACGAATGGTCCCTTTCACCGGACGGATCAGCCCGCTCAGGGCTTTCATCAGGGTTGATTTTCCGGCGCCGTTCGGGCCGAACACGGCGATCACCTCGCCCTGGCCGACCTTCAGGCCGACGTGATCGAGCACCGCAAGCGGCCCATAACCAGCGCTCAGGCTGCCTGCTTCAAGCAAGGGTGCGCCGGCCATCCGCGGCGCGGCCGATCCCGCCGGCATCGTGGCGCCGAGATAGGCCGCCTTCACGGCAGGATCGTTGCGTACGACGGCAGGCGCGCCTGCGGCGATGCGACGTCCGGCATCGAGCACGATGATCTCATCGGAAATCGACATCACAAGCGACATGTCATGCTCGACGAGCACGACGGCCAGACCGGCGCGAGCCAGCCGTTGCAACAGGCCGCCGAGCTTGACCGTGTCGACTTCATTGAGCCCAGCCGCCGGCTCATCCAGAAGCAGCACGGTGGGCGCGGTGGCGAGCGCGCGAGCGATCTCGACAAGCCGACGATCCACATGCGGCAACGTGGCGGCCAGCCTTGTTTCAGATCCGGAATAGCCGACAAGGGACAGCAGCGCGCGCGCAAGCTCCGCCGGAGCCTCGCCGTTCCAGGTGCCGCGCAGCAAGCCGAGGCGGACATTGTCCAGCACGCTCAAGCCGCCGAAAGGCTGCGCTGTTTGAAAGGTGCGGGCAAGGCCGGCGCGCGCGACCTCGTGTGCCGGCTGGCCCGTGATCTCGCGGTTGCCGACGCGAACGGTCCCCGCATCCGGGCGCTGGAACCCGCTGACCAGATTGAGCAGAGTCGTCTTGCCTGCGCCGTTCGGGCCGATCACGCTCGTGACGCGGCCGGGCGGCGCGGCCATGTCGACGCCCGCCACCGCAACGACGCCGCCGAACGCGACGCGTACGCCTTCGGCCGCGAGACTGCCGCGAGCACCAGTGATGTGAGCCAAAGCGCGATCGATATCGGGCTTCGGTTTTGCATCGGACTCCCTCGGCATCACAAGGCGCGCCACCGCGCCCGCGATCCCGCCCGGTGCCGCCCAAAGCACGATCAAGAGGCCGGCGCCAAAAACCAAAAGGCGATATTCCGCAAGACCCGCGAGCAGTTCCGGCAGGAACACGACGACGGCCGACCCAATCAGCGGGCCGAGGGTGCGGCCGGCGCCCCCGACAACCACCACCAGCAAAAACAGTATCGACTGTGAAAACGGAAACGAGCTGGGTGCGATGAAACCTGTCAGCGCCGCCTGCAAGCCGCCGGCAAGCCCAGCCGCCACCGCGGCGAGCACGAAAGCCGCTGTTCGCACCGGTACCGCGCTGATTCCAACGCCGCGCGCCGCAGCAGGCGCCGAGGCAACAGCCTGCATCGCCAGCCCAAGCGGGCTTCGCGCAAAATAATGAAACGACAACAGGGCGACCGCACACAGTCCGCAGGCGAGCAGCGCAGTGCCGCCAGTGCCGAACGGCGCCGGAATCCCGGTCAGGCCACTGGAGCCACCGGTGAGATCGCGCCACTCGATCGAAACGGATTCGACGATGAAGCCGAACGCGATGGTCACCATGGCAAGATAAGGACCCGTGACCCGGAGCGCGGGGATAGAGAGGGCCGCCGAAATCGCTGCGACCAAGAGAACCGCAAGCGGCAGCGCTTCCCAGAAATTCAACCCGGCTTTCGACGTGAGAATGCCGACCCCATAGGCGCCGAGCGCGAGGAATCCGCCTTGACCAAGCGAGACTTCGCCGGCGAGACCGAGCAAGACGTTCAGCCCGACACCGGCAAGCGCGGTGGTCGCCAGCGTTCCCAGGAGATAGGCATAATAGCCGGGCGCGAGGAGACAGATGGCAACCGCGGCGGCACCGACCAGCACCGCCGATATCACGGCGACGACAGCCCTCATACACGCACCCTGGTCCGGCCACCGAACAATCCGGACGGCGCGAGCACGAGGGCTGCGATGACGGCGGAGAAGGTGACGATCTGGGTGCTGCTCGAACCAAGCCAGGTCGTCGCGCAGGCTTCCACCAACCCGTAGGCCACCCCTGCGATCACGACGCCCCAAGGGTTGGTGAGGCCGCCAAGAATGGCCACGGCAAACGCCTTGATGCCGAACAACGTACCCATGTCATAGGCGACGTTATAGAGCGGCGCGATCAATATGCCACCGATGCCTGCAAGAAGTGCTGCGGCGGCAAAGGTGAGCGCGATGAGCCGCGTCACATCGATGCTCATGAGCCGCGCCGCATCCGGGTTCTCGACTGCCGCACGGAGCTTCAATCCGAGCCCCGTGCGGTGCATCCCCAGATGCACCAGCAGGGCCAGTCCCAGCCCGACTGCCGGCACCACCACTTGCAGCGGGAAGATACCGACATTGCCGATCACCCAGGGATCATCCGCCAGGGATGATGGAAGCGCGCGCGGCTCCTTGCCGAACAGCACCATCACCACATTGTCGAGCACGATACCCAGCGCCACGGTCGCCATCAGCCAGGAATTCGTGCCGCGCGCGACGAACGGCCGGACCGCGATACGTTCGACGATCACCCCCCAGGTCGCACAAGCCAGCAGGGCCACGGGTACCGCGGCCAGCATCGGCCAGTGCAGCCCGACCGCGAGCGCGTGGCAGATCACCGCACCAAGCATCACCGACGAGCCTTGCGCGAAGTTCACCGTACCGGAGACGGCAAAGGTCAGGGTGAACCCAAGCGCAATGAGGCCGTAGATACTGCCGAGGCTGAGCCCCGAGACAAGTGCGGTCGCGAGCATCACCTAGAGCTCCGATTTCGAAGTTCGCAAGCTGTCGCGGTGACCTCTGATGCGAACTTCGGAATCAAAGGAGCTCTAGCAATTATTGGTTTCCAGTGCGGCCTTGAATTTGAAGTTCCCATAGCGAATTTGCGGCAACACTTGATAGGAACTTCGAATGCGCCGCACTAGCCCGTGACGGGCTCGATCTGGTCTCCGTTGTAACGGACCATGACGTAGTCATTTTCATTCAGGGCGTCATGGTTCTCGTCGGTGAACGGCTTGGCGTAATTCTTGATCAGCCCTTGATAGTTCTCGATGCCCAAAAATCCCTCGCGCAGTTTGGGTCCTTCGGTCGAGCCAGCCTTGGCGATGGCGAGCGCGGTGAGTTGCATCGCGTCGTAAGCGTTGGCAACCCCGACCGGTGGCGTGACGTCGCCCGGTCCCTTGACGTCGGGGTATTTCGCCATCAGCGCCGCCAGTACGCGCTTGCCGACGTCGTTTTGCGGTCCGAAGAAGCTGTAGGTTTGGATAAAATGAACCTTGCCCGCCCACGACCCTGCAAGCTCGGGAAAACGCCCGCCCGAGATACCCCAATGCGAGACGATCGGCACTGTCCAGGCCGAGCGTTGCAATGATTTGATGACCTGCGCTCCAGGCGCTGCGTTGCCGACCAGGATGACGGTGTCCGCACCGGCCTCGCGCAGGCGCTGCAGCTGCGGCGTCATGTCGGCGTCCTTGTCGTCGAACTTTTCCGCACCCGCAAGCTTGATGCCGGCGGCTTCGGCCGCCGCGGTCAGGCCGGCGAGATTGGACTCGCCCCAGCCGTTATTGACCAGCATCAGTCCCGGCTTCTTCGCGCCGAATTTCGTCGTGGCGTATTTCATCAAGGCGCGGTCGACAAGGACGTCCACCGCCGAAACCCGGAAGATGTAGTTTGGATTGGCGCCATTGCGTGTAATGTTGGTCGCGGCCGCCCACACGCCCATAAAGGGCACCTTCGCCGAATTGGCGAGCGGCACGATGGCCAGCGACACCGGACTATCAATGCCGCCATAGAGAATGGCGACGCCCTCCTTGTCGATCAGTTCCCGCGCCGCGGTCTGACCCTTGGCGGGGTTCGACTCGTCGTCGCGGCGGACGAGTTCGAGCATCCTTCCACCGAGCACGCCGCCCTTGGCATTGATCTCGTCGATCGCGACGGTGAGCCCGCGGGTAATCCCCTCGCCTGACTTCGCGGACGGTCCGGAAAGTGCCGCCACCAAGCCTATCTTGACCGGCTCGGCCGCCATCGCGGGGCGGCCGACGAGGCTTCCCACCGCGATCCCGGCGGGAAGGACAAGTGCTTGGCGGCGCGTCAGATTCATCGGCATTTGAGCAACTCCCTTGAAATTTCGTTCCGCAGGATTGTCCTTGCTGGCTGAGGCCGCGCGATCGCGGCATTTGTGGCGGCGAGCGGGACTCCTACGCCAAGTCTGTCAAGCAAACGCTATGCCACAACCACGAAAACCACAACGGTACTTTGGATTGTGAAGGCACTTTCCTGCTCGTGACGTTGCTGGAAGTCCACCACCCTGCGCGGCGCGAAAGAATGCGAAGAGTACTTCGCATCGCGGCCCGAACCTGAACCTCGCTTCGGCTGAACAAGCGCCATTCAGGCTTGGTCGAGAGGGTAACAGGCGCACCTCTGGTACGATTCTTGCTCGATTGATCGGAGGATCTCTTACATATGGAGAGCGTCATGACGAATTCCGAACTTCGATCCGACATCCACAGCATCGAACCGATCCCAGATTCTGATCGTGACTCGACCGGTCCGCAGCAGATGTGGATCTGGGCCGGCGCCAACATCGCGCCGGTCAATTGGGCGCTCGGCGCGCTTGGCATCATTCTCAAGCTCGGCCTGTGGGAGACCATCGCCGTTGTCGTCATAGGCAATATCTTCGGATGCGCCATCTTCGCCGCGTTCACGGTGATGGGCCACAAGACCGGTGTCAACCAGATGGTGCTAAGCCGCTCCGCCTTTGGCCGCCGCGGGGCCTACCTGCCCAGCCTCTTGATGTTTCTGATGACACTCGGCTGGATCGGCGTGAATACCTACTTCCCGGTCAAGATCTCAATGGCCATTCTCGGCCAGTTTGGCGTACCGGATTCGCTGCTGATGACCTTCATCGTCATCACGATCGTGATGGTGATACAGGTCGTCATCGGAATCTACGGTTTCTACGCGATCCGTACCTTCGAGAAATACACGGTACCGGTGACTGTCGCCATCATGGCGCTGATGAGCGTGCTCGCCTGGAGTCAGCCCGGGGTGGTGAATTGGAATCTCACAAGCAGCCTGCCACCGGGCGCGCATTTCGCGATGCTTACTTTGCTGATGTCGGCGATCGGGGTCGGTTGGGGAATCTCCTGGGTGACATGGGCCTCGGACTATTCGCGCTTCGTGCCTCGCAGCGAGTCTTCGACCTCGGTGTTCTGGTATAGCTATGTCGGAATGTTCGTGCCGTCGGTCTGGCTTGCCATCCTCGGAGCCACGATCGCCAGCGTCACGCTGGATACCGACCCGGCCAAGATGGTCAGCGCGGTGTTCGGGGGCGTGGCAAGCATTCTCGTCCTGCTGATGGTGCTGCACGGACCGATCGCGACCAATATATTGAACGTTTATTCGGCGGCGCTGGCCGCGCTCAGCATGGGCGTGCGCCTGTCGCGAACCGCGCTGGCTCTGATTGCCGGAATCGTCGGCTACGTCGTCACCATCTACTTCATCTTCGCACCCTCCTTCGCCAAAGCCTTCGACAACTGGATGATCAGCCTGTTGCTCTGGATGAGTCCATGGGCGGGTGTGGTGCTGGCGGACTTCTTCATCAAGCGGAAAGGCCAGATCAACGTTCCCGAACTCTACGCTTCGCCGGAATCCAGCGCCTATGGCGACATCAACTGGGGTGGCATCATTGCATTTCTTGCCGGACTGGTCGCCGGCTGGTCGGTACAGGACGGGCTCGTGCCCGCGTTGCAAGGGCCGATCTCCGGGCTCCTGGGCGGAGCGGATTTCAGCTGGCTGTTTGGGATCGTCGTCGCCGCCGTCGTGTACCTGGCCTTCAGCGGACGAACGGTGACGGCCCCTTCCTTGGCCACAACTGGAGCCGCCAGTAAATGACGCGCATGACTTCTCGGCGATGGCCGCGCAACTCACGAGTTCTTGACCGATAGCCGACAGAAGGGCTTCAAACGGCGCATGGCAGACTTGTCGAATACGACAAGCCTGCCATCTCGCTGCTCAGATTGTAGTCGCCCGGCCCAAGCCCACCCCTAAACAGTCTTCGCAGGAGCCTTTGCGCCTCCGGAACCGGCAGCAACGATGCGTTGCATCATCGCGATAAATTGTTTTTGCTCAGCCCTGGTCAGGTCGGCCAACGTCTCAAGATGCGCGGCGCGGGCCGACGCCTCCATCTGACGCAGCAGCCTCGCGCCGGCCTTTGTCAGCCGGCAAATCTGTGCCCGGCGATCCCGGCTGAGAACGGTGCGCTCGATAAACTTGTGGGATTGCAAACGCTTAAGCGCACCGGTGGTTGTGGTACGATCGAGGGCCACGTCCGCCGCCAGCGTCGTTTGGTCGGCGGTCCCACGCCGGGCCAGCGCGGAGAGAAGGCTATATTGCAGCGGGGTGACATCGAAGCCAGCGCACTTCTTCTGAAAAAGCGCCACGTGGATCTGGTGTAACCGCCGGATCAGAAAACCCGGCCTTCTCTCAAGGGGCCAGGATTTACGATTGTTTTGCACTGCTTTCCTGGCCATTTCTCACTACTTTCGACCTGCTCGACCGCCAACCTATGGCATGATTGTTGCTGTATCAAAATACGAAGTATACTTCGTAATTGGCCGGCACTCGCGCCGGCGTCAAGATGGGAGACCGGCTATGTCCGTCAGCACCACATTCGATCTACTTCTGCGCGGAGGACGTGTCATCGATCCTGCCTCAGGCATCGATGGCTTGAGGGATGTCGCCATCCGCAATGGCAAGATCGCCGCGGTTCAATCCGACATCTTGCCGACAAGCGCCAGGGAAGTCGTGGATGTCTCCGACAAGATCGTGCTGCCCGGTCTGATCGACACCCATGCCCATGTCTACCAATACGTGACCGGCCGCTTTGGCGTGAACGCCGATATGGTCGGTGTCCAATCCGGCGTCACGGCGCTGGTCGACCAGGGCGGGCCATCCTGCATGACCTTGCCGGGCTTCCGGCACTTTATCGCGGAGAACGCCAAATCGCGGACCTACGCCTTTCTCTCGGCCTATTTGGTGGGAGGCCTGGAGGGGCACTATTATCCCAATCTCTACAGCCCCGACTGCGTCGATATCGACGCCACGGTGAAGGCGGCGAAAGCCAACCGGGATATCGTTCGCGGCATCAAGGCGCATGCTGAAATCGGCGGCTTTGCGCGATGGGGCATCCGCGTGATCGAGATGGCCGCCGAGATCGGGCGTCGCGCCGACCTTCCTGTCTATGTGCACTTTGGGCAGCTCTGGGGCCTGCCGGAGAGCGGCACCAACGGCGAAGACGTCGACACGATCCTTGCGCGGGTCATTCCGCTGCTTCGTTCCGGCGATATCCTGGCCCATCCGTTTACGCGTCATCCCGGCGGCTTCGTCAACCGCCAGGGCGAAGTGCATCCTGTCATCCAGGCGGCGCTCGACAAGGGGCTGAGGGTCGACGTCGGCCACGGCAGCCACTTCTCCTATCGCCTCGCCCGCAAGGCGATTGCTGCCGGGATCATCCCGACCACGTTGGGAGCCGACATCCACGGGTACAATACGCATGTACCGCCACCGGCGGGGACACCCGATGAACATGCCGACGATGAAAATCATCCGTTCGCAGGCCAAGCCAAGTTCAGCCTGGTGCAAGCGATGAGCTCGATGATGGCACTCGGCCTGACGCTGGAGCAGGTGGTGCCAATGGTGACTTCGCACCCGGCCGAAGTGCTCGGGCTATCGGATGTCATCGGTGCATTGCGGCCCGGCATGGACGCCGACGTCACGGTGCTTAACGAGATGCACGGCCGCTACATCTTGCGTGACAATGAGAAGACGGAAGTGGTCGCCGACAGCCTGCTGCAACCCGCGTTCTGCTTGCGGGCGGGCCAGCGCCACGATGCCGTCGCGCCGATCTTGCCGCGGGCGGTGGCTGCGTAGCCACCGCGCGGTGGCGATCGCGTTACCAAAGTGGATCGAGGTATCCCCTCCGATAGCCGCGCTTGGGGAATTTCTAGCTGGCGACAGGGGTTGATAGACCGGAGGATATCACCGCGACATCCTCTCCTCGCCTTTGGAGCATGATCTGGAAAAGTGGATACCGGTTTTCCGAAGAAGATCTTGCTCAAACAAAAAGATAAGAGCGCGATGACGATTCGAAGAAAAGTCATCTCGCTCTGGCCCGCGTGCAAATTGCAATCAACCCAACAGGGGACGTAATGACCTGCATATCCTTGAAGACTTCGATCATGGGCGCGACCGCGATCTGTCTGTCCGTGGCCTTCACCCACGACGCAATGGCCGACGCCGCAAATTGTCCTTCCCCGATCCCGCTCGGCCTGACAACGGCGCTCACCGGCAACCTGGCGCTACTCGGCACACAGGCGCGCAACGGGGCCGAGTTCGCAGTCGATGAAATCAATGCGGCCGGCGGCATCGAAGGCAAGAAACTCGCGCTCACGACGGAAGACACCGGCGCATCGAGCACCGACGCGCTGAACGCGATGAACCGGATTCTCGAGGGCAAGCCCCTTGTCATTTTCGGGTCGATGATTAGCCCGCATGTGTTTGCCCAGACGGAGGTCGTCAACAAGTCGGAAACACCCTTCCTGGTCGGCGCCACCAATGCAAAGGTGACCGCGCAGGGCAGCAAATGGTTGTTCCGCACCCACGTTCACGACGGGCAACTCTCCGATCTCATTCCGGAATATCTGGTGAAGTCGCTCGGCAAGACCAAGCCTGGCATCATCGCGGTTGCGGATGATTACGGTCTGGGTGCTTCCAAGGGCATTCAGGCCTCGCTCGCCAAGCTCAAGGTCACGCCGGTGGCGGTGACTTCCTACGCGCCGTCAGACAAGGACATGAGTGCCCAGCTGCTCGAGATCAAGGACAAGGACGCCGACAGCCTGATCGTGTTCGGTCGCCCCGCCGACGTCACCCTGGTGATCAAGCAAATGAGCGACCTCGGTATCAAACTGACCACGATCGGCAACGCCAGCATCGTTGCACAAACCACGCTCAACAATCTCTCGGCTGCGGAGGCCGACGGCACCTACGCCATCGGCGGCATGATCCCGCAGACCTCGAAGGATGCAAAGATCCTGGATTGGGCGAAACGCGTTCAAGACAAGTACAAAGTGCCGGCCGACAATTTCACAGTGTCGTATTACGACACGGTTTATATGCTGAAATCGATCATCGAAAAGGTCGGCTGCAACAAATCGGCGATCCGCGATGCGCTGGCCGCCACCAAGGATTGGAAAGGCATGCTCATCTCCTATCAGGCCGATACACAGGGCGACCTTGCCCATACGCTTGGCATCTATCGCAACAAGGGAAAGACGCCCGATTTAGCCGGCCCGATCAAGGAAAGCGGATACTGATCCCCTCATGGGCCAACTCGTCGTCAATGGCCTGGCGCTCGGGAGCATCTATGCCCTCGTTGCGCTTGGCCTGCTCCTGATCTTCAACACGGTACAAATCGTCAACTTCGCGCAAGGCCAGCTCCTGATGCTGGGTGCGTTCATTGGCATCAGCTGCGCCGTGACCCATGAGTTGCCGGTGGCGGCCGCCTGGGCGATTACCATGGTGGCCATGGCGTTGGTCGGCATCGTCTTCATGGTGCTGGTGTATTTTCCGTTGCGCGGGCGTCCGGCATTTTTGGTGATCCTGACCACGATCGCGATGGGTATCGTTCTGGAAAACCTGGCGCTGATCATCTGGGGACCACTGCCGGTGTCACTGCCCTCGCCGATCCACGGCCCGCCGCTACGCTTTTCCGGCGTTGTCGTTTCTATGCACCAACTCTTCATCTTTGCGACGCTGGCCGTGATTCTGCTCTTGCAATTTCTCTTCCTGACCAAGACACGATTTGGAATTTTGATGCAGGCAACCGCACAGGACCTGCACACCGCGCGGCTGGTCGGCATTCCGGTGAACCGCACCATCGCAGTTGCTTTCGCCTTTGGCGCCGTCCTGTCGGGAGTAGCGGGGCTATTGGTGGCACCGATCTTCCTCGCCGAGCCGACCATGGGGGGAAGTCTCGGCCTGAAAGGATTCGTCGTCAGCGTGATCGGCGGCTTCGGCAATCTGCCGGGTGCCGTGATCGGCGGGCTGTTTCTCGGACTCGTCGAAACTTTCGGTGCCCGCTACATCTCGTCCAACTTTCGCGACGCCTATGCCTTCATCGTCATGATTACCGTTCTCATCGCCTGGCCCCGCGGCCTGTTTGGCGAGAAGAGCAGCGAGAAGGTCTGAGATGAGGCCCTCCAGAATCAAGAGCTGGCCCATTCTCGCGGCAGGCATCGCGGCGGCCTTGACAGTGCCCACCATCGCCCAGGACGGCTACATCGTCCAACTGCTCAACATCGCCATTCTCAACGCGATTGTCGTGCTCGGTCTCAATTTCGTCACGGGTTGGGCCGGCCAGATCAACTTCGGACAGGCCGCGTTCTATGGGCTCGGCGCCTATACCACGGCGATCGCAACCAAGTCCGGCCTGCCATGGATCGCGACGCCGGTTCTGTCGACGGTCGTCGTGATTGCGGCGAGCCTCATGCTTGGCCTGCCGACCATGCGGTTACGCACCTATTATCTTGCCATGACCACCATCGGCTTCGGCGAGATCATCCGGCTGATTATCGTGCATTGGGAGCCGGTCACCGGCGGCACGTCCGGTCTGCGGGCGATCCCCGGCATCAGCATTTTCGGGGTAGGACCACAGGGACAGGCGCAACATTACTATCTGCTGGTCGCAACACTGGCGCTCGCCATCACGATCGCGGCTCGCATTCGTCATTCGGTTCTCGGCCGGGCGATGATCGCGACCAAGGACAGTGAAATCGCAGCCGAGCAAAGCGGTGTCGATACGACGCGAACCAAGCTTCTCGCCTTCATGATCGGCGCGGTCTATGCGGGTGTGGCGGGATGTCTCTATGCCTCCTCGATCCGTTTTATCAGTCCTGACAGCTTTTCCGGTACCCAAGCGATCCTGCTGATGACCATGCTCATCGTTGGCGGCATGGGCTCCATCGCCGGCTGCGTCATCGGCGCGGTGGTGCTGACCATCCTGCCCGAGGCGCTGCGGTTTCTCGGCCAATGGTATCTCGTGCTCTATGGTCTCGGCGTTATCGCCGTCATCGTTTTGGCGCCGGGAGGTCTGGCATCGCTCCTCTCACAACTCCAGTTACGCCGGGCGGGTGTACGTTGACCGAGCAGCCGATCATTGCCGTCCGCGGCGTGACGCGACGTTTTGGCGGGCTCGTCGCACTCGACAGCATCGACCTCGATGTTCCCAAGGGCATTGTGCAGGCCATCATCGGCCCAAATGGTTCCGGCAAAACCACGTTGCTCAACGCGCTAAGCGGCGCCTCGCACGCCGACATGGGCTCCATTCGCGTCAGTGGCCAGGAGATTTTCCGGCTGAAGCCGCACCGGATTGCGCGCCTCGGTCTGGCGCGGACATTCCAAAACATCCGCATCTTTGACAATCTGAGCGTCCTCGAAAATGTCAAGGTGGCCGCCGCCTGCAACGGCCCGACGTCGCTCTTCAATATTCTGACGTCGAACGCGCGGCACAGGCAAGGTGAAGCCGAAATTGATCTTGGCGCGCGCGAGGCACTGGATACCATCGGCCTTGCCCACCGCGCCGACGATCGCGCCACGCAATTGCCGTATGCGCAGCGGCGTCTTCTGGAGATCGCGCGGGCGCTGGCGTCAAAGCCGCTTGTTCTCCTGCTCGACGAGCCGGCGGCTGGCATGAACATGACCGAAAGCATGACACTCCTTGACACCATCGCAAGGCTCAAAAGCCGCGGCATCACCATCCTCCTGGTCGAGCACAATGTGCGACTGGTGATGGGCATCAGCGATCGCGTCGCGGTGCTTGATTTCGGCAAGAAGATCGCTGAAGGAACGCCATCCGAAGTCCAGCGCAATCCGCTGGTGATCGAGGCCTATCTCGGCAGGCGGCACCGCCATGCTTAAGGTCGATAATTTGAGGGTTTCCTACGGTCACATCGAGGTACTCAAAGGCATTTCGTTCACCGTAGAGATGGGCGAAATCGTCGCCCTGATCGGCGGTAATGGCGCGGGCAAGACCACGACCCTGAGCACGATCTCCGGGCTGATTCGTCCCACCGCGGGCACCGTCTCCTGGAAGGGCGAGAACATTCAAAATGCCGCGGTCGAGGCCATCGTCGGCTCGGGCCTCGCCCACTGCCCCGAGGGGCGGCGTATTTTTCCGGGACTTACCGTGCTCGAGAATCTCATCACGGGCACCGCGTCGCGTCCCCGAAACAAGCGCGAGGTCGACGAAGATCTCGCGCTGGTGTTCGATCTGTTCCCGCGTCTGAAGGAGCGGCTGAAACAAGGCGGCTGGTCGCTATCCGGCGGCGAGCAGCAGATGCTGGCAATTGGTCGGGCCCTGATGGGCCGTCCGAGCCTCCTGATGCTGGATGAACCGTCGTTGGGCCTTGCGCCGATCGTGATCGAGCAGGTCTTCGACCGTATCGTTGAGCTCAACACGCGTACCGGTCTCGGCGTGCTGCTGGTCGAGCAGAATTCCGCCATGGCGCTTGAAATCGCAAGCCGCGCTTTCGTGCTCGAGACCGGGAGCATTACCCTGTCCGGATCCTCGGCTGTCCTTGCCGACGATCCGCGCATCCGCGAAGCCTATCTTGGCGGCTAGCTAACGATCCGAACTCTGGAAGATCAAGCCTCAGGCGCGTTGGACGCGTTTGCCATTGAGCACCGTTTCGGAGGGAATCAGCCTTTGACGCCCCGTGCGCGCGCCCTTGTAATTGTCGAGAAATTCGAAGGTACCGTCCCGCAACTCCATGATCGCTACGTCGGCTGGCGCGCCCACATTCAGAGTGCCGCGGTCATCGAACGCTGTGAAGCAGCGCGCCGCGTTGACGGTCGCACATGCGATGATCTGGCTGAGCGGCATGCCGAACATGAAGAACTTCGACATGACGTTCGGCAGGTCAACGACGCCGCTGGTCTTCGACTTCGTGTTCCAGTCCGTCGAGAACGTATCGGGCCACAAACCCTGTCTGGTTGCCTTCTCCACCGTGTCCCAATCGAAGTGGTCGGAGACGCCGTTACCGAAGTCGAACATGATCCCGCGACGGTGCGCGGCCATGACTTCCGGAAACAAAACACCCTTGTCGTCCAGGATGCCGTTCATGCCCGGCGCGTAGATGTGCGTGACGATATCGCCGCGCTTGAGCAACGCAAGGATGGCCCGCAGCGGCGAGTGGTTTTGGCCTACGTGCACCATGACCGGGAGATTGAAGGGCGCGGCGGCCTCCTGTGCGCGGCGCAACGCCTCGAGGTCGTTCGCGTCCGTAACGTTGTCAGACAAGCGCACCTTGACGCCAATGACGACATCACGATTGCGGGCAATCGCTGCCTGCGCCAGCGCCACGTTGGCCGCATTGATGTCATGCAACTCGCCGCCGGGAACGATGACGCCGGTGCGCGCGATGTTCACCAGGCAACGGCCGATCTGCGGCGCGCCACGCGCTATCGCGGCAACCTCGTCGATATTGTCCGCCCCGCCGGTGCCGGCATCGACCCAGCCTGTCACCCCATCCTGCAGGCACATCGGCGGCCCGTCCTTGCTGCGACCGGCGTGGGTGTGGATGTCAATCAGGCCTGGGGCAACAATCTTGCCGCGTGCGTCGATCGTCTCGGCAGCGTCCGCCGCGATGTTGGACGCCACCGCGGCGATCCTGCCGCCCGAAATCGCAAGGTCACGCGCACCGTCGAGCCCGGTGGAAGGATCGATGACGCGCCCACCCTTTATGATGAGGTCATAGGTTGCCGCAAAGGCCTTCGGGATTCGAGCCAATAACACGGCTCCCACGGCGCAAACCAATTGGCGTCGGTTCATCATGATCCATACCCTCCCCCGCGGCGACTCTCACGGCCCGCTTTGTGACCGCCAAGCTAAGCGCGGCATAAGCGGTAAGACCAGCGGCTTAATTTCATTCCGGGCCTGCGCCGATTGGCGGGCCGCCGGGCGGCCGATGCAGATAAGTGATCGACGCGAATGCGCCGATCCAGGAACCGGCCGCGGCGAAGGCGACATAGACCCAGTTTTCGGTGTAGCTGATCACGGCGTAGGAAGAGAGCAGATACCAGACACTGCTCCAGCTCGCCGCGGGTATCCGTCTTCGAGCCACGACGGCGGAGGTGAACATCACATAGACCGCATCCGTCGCGGCGGTTGCGACCAATACGGCCGTGGCGGTCAACGGCTCGATCATCATCATTTGACTTACCCTTCTTGCGATTTTTCCGTCGGAGGCATCGGTTTTGCATCGACTTAACCAGCGGTCTATCAATTTCGACCTGGCGATGGTCAGAAAGATCTTGTCGCACTGCCCAAGGCTGGTTCGGATGCCGGCCTTTGCGTTCGATACGCATACCTTGCGTGTCGGCTCAAAACAGAATTAGCTGCGTAAAATACGGGAGGCTTGCCGCAAATGAGCGAAAAAATGGGACGAAGGGACTTTCTGGGTACGGCTGCGGTTGCCGGCGTGGTCGCGGCGGCAGGGCGCGTCTCACTGTCTGATACGGCTGAAGCCGCATCGGACGCGGGCGGCGACATCACGACAAAATCGGCCAGCGAACTTGCGAGCGCCGTTCGCTCCAAGCAACTCAGCTCGAGGTCGATCGTGGAGGCGTATCTCGAGCAGATCGCAAGGGTCAATCCGAAGCTCAATGCGATCGTGCAGCTCACGGCCAATTCGGCCCGGACGGAGGCGGATGAGGCTGACGCGGCGCTGGCGCGCGGCGAAATCAAGGGTCCGTTGCACGGCGTACCCATGACGATCAAGGATACGCTGGAGACGACTGGTGTCATCTGCACCGGTGGCACGAAAGGCCGCGCGAACTACGTGCCGAAGGCCGACGCAACGGCGGTTGCGCGCCTGCGCGCCGCGGGAGGCATCATTCTTGGCAAGACCAACGTGCCGGAATTGGCGGGAGCGATCGAGAGCGACAATCTCGTCTATGGACGCACCAACAATCCCTATGATCTCGCCCGCACTCCGGGCGGCAGCAGCGGCGGCGAGTCAGCGATCGTCGCGGCCTGCGGTTCACCGCTCGGTCTCGGCACCGATGCCGGTGGCAGCATTCGAATCCCGGCGCATTTCTGCGGCCTCGCCGCAATCAAGCCGACTTCCGGACGCGTGCCGCGCACGGGCCAATTCCCGCTGCCGATGGGTGCGCGCAACGCGGTGTTCCACGTCAGTCTGATCGCGCGCAAGGTCGACGATCTCGCGCTGGCCTTACCCCTGATTTCGGGTCCCGATTTTCGCGACCATTCGATCGTCGGAATGCCCTTGCTTGATCCGAAGGCCGTGACGCTGGGGGGGTTGAAGCTGGCCTATTTCGAAGACGACGGCGCCGCTACCCCGACGAAGGAAATCGCCGCCGCGGTTCGGGAATCCGCCAAAGCCTTCATGGACGCCGGCGTCAAGGTCGAGGAGAACCGCCCTCCGGATGCCGCCAAGGCCGCCACCGTCTATCACGACATGAGCCGCGGCGACGGCGGCGCCGGCACGCGCGCCTTCCTGAAGAGCATCGGAAGCGATCCGATCTCGCCGTTGTTCGAACAGGCCTTGACCTACTCCGTCGCGCCCGCGATGGCCAACACCACCGAAGCGTTGGCTGCGTTCGTGCGATGGGATGCCTTTCGCAATTCGATGTTGCGTTTCATCGAGAGTTACGACGCCGTGCTCTCGGCGGTGGCGCCGTTTCCGGCGCTGCCTCATGGCACGAGCTTCGAGGAACAAAACCGCCGCGGGTTTGGCTATGCGCAGATGTACAATTTAACGGGCTGGCCGACCGCAACGGTGCGGGTCGGGACTTCGCCCGAAGGACTCCCGTTAGGCGTTCAGGTGGCCGCACGGCCTTGGCGTGAGGACGTTGCGCTGGCGCTCGTTCGACACCTCGAGCAGACCTTTGGCGGCTGGAGAAAGCCTACGGCAGTGTAACCGGCAGGCAGTTTCGACGGGCACCGTCCCGATGCCGGCATCTCGTCAGCGATGGCATCATGGCAAACATCTGGGCTCGGAAGTCGACCGCGACGCTGCTGAAGGAGGCCATAGAAGCCGACGGTGGCCAGCATCCTCTGAAGCGAACCCTGTCCGCGATCAATCTGATTGCGCTTGGTGTTGGCGGGATCATCGGCGCCGGAATCTTCATCCTGACCGGGCATGCCGCCGCAGCCAATGCCGGGCCCGCCGTCGCCATCTCGTTTCTTCTTGGCGCGGTCGCCTGTGCTTTTGCGGGGCTTTGCTACGCCGAGATGGCGTCTTCGGTTCCGATCAGCGGCAGCGCCTATACCTATGCTTACGCGACCCTCGGCGAGTTGACTGCCTGGATCATCGGCTGGGACCTGATCCTCGAATACGCGGTGGGTGCGACGACTGTCGCAATAGGCTGGTCCGGATATGTCGTCAGCTTTGCCAAGGATTTCGGGTTGAATCTGCCCGAACGATTTACATCGTCCCCACTCGCCTACGACGCCGCCCTGCATGCGTGGTCGCTCACCGGCGCAGTCCTCAATCTGCCCGCGGCCCTTGTCGTCATAGTCGTCACATTGCTCCTGGTCCTGGGCATCCGAGAGACCGCAAGGTTCAATAGTTTTATTGTGACGATCAAGCTCGTTGTGATTGCGCTTTTCATCATTTGCGCCGCACCCGCCTTCAACACCGCGAACTGGATTACATCCAGCAACCCCGAAGGCGCCTTCGTTCCACCCAACGCAGGTGTCGGGATCTACGGCTGGTCTGGCCTCGTTCGCGGCGCGGCCGTGGTGTTCTTTGCCTATATCGGATTCGACGCTGTCTCGGCGGCGGCGCAGGAGGCGAAAAATCCGATGCGCGACATGCCCATCGCCATTCTCGGCTCGCTGACGATCTGCATGGTTCTTTACGTCCTGGTTGGCCTCGTGCTCACGGGCATTGTCCCCTACGACAGGTTGAACGTTCCCGATCCGATTGCGGTCGGCATCGATGCGGCCGGGGTCGGCTGGCTTTCACCGTTTGTCAAATTGGGAATCATTTTCGGCCTGACCTCGGTCATTCTGGTAATGCTGCTCGCGCAACCAAGAATCTTCCGGGCCATGGCGTATGACGGTTTGCTTCCACAAGCCGCCGCCAGGGTTCACCCGCGCTTTCGCACGCCCGATGTCGCGACGATCTTCACAGGAATCGTCGTGGCAATTCTCGCCGCACTGCTGCCAATCGGCCTTGTCGGTGAACTCGTCAGCATCGGGACGCTGTTTGCTTTCGCGGTGGTGTCGATCGGCGTGCTGGCGTTGCGCATGACGCAACCGGCGCTCGATCGTCCGTTCAAGGCGCCCGCGATCTGGATCGTCGCTCCGGCTGGAGCGGCAACCTCGATCTTCCTGATGCTCGGCCTGCCGGCCGATACCTGGCTCAGGCTCGGCGCCTGGCTCGCGATCGGGCTCGGAATATACTTCGCCTATGGAATGCGGCACAGCCGGATCAGGGCGAACGGCTAGACCAGGCCTCGCATTTACTTCCGCGGCCGGCCCCGCTTTGCAAAAACGAGGCCTTCTGAATCGGCCGTGCAACGAAGCAGGCTCGCAAGTTTGAGTGCTTCGTTGCGCTCCGGACCCGGAGGCAACAGACGGGCCTTCTCCAATGCGTCCGCCGCACGGATCTCCTGGTCAATTCTGTCGGACACTCGTTGTGATTTCTTACTCATGATCCAGCTAGCTTGCGACGACTAAGCCAAGGGAAATCCGAGCAAAACCCGGGCCTTTCAATAAACTCCCACGGAAACAGCGTTATTCCCGACATCTGATGTTTTTATGACGTGAATCATAACCGCCCATCTCACTACAAATGGGCAAGAAACGTCGAGGAACCAAACGCCCTCACGCCGATTTTACCGGGGCCAGACAATGGCCGTACATTGAGGTAGCGGCGGCCAAAAAGATGGCCTGGCCAGAGCGAATAAATGCTCGCTACAACTTATCGTGGAAACACAGCAGCAGCGGCTAGGCACAGCATTGCGAAACTAGCTGACGTCGCCGGCATTCCGCGAGACCGCCCACGACGGTTCAATTCGTCAACGTTCCCCATTGCGACGTCAGGCGCTCGGCACCGCGCTGTGATAGGGCGAAGATCGTAAAGGTCGGGTTCGAAGCCCCCTCGGTGGGAAAGATTCCCGGTCCCGCAACCCAGAGATTCGGGATCTCATGGCTCTGGCCGAAGCTGTCGACGACCGAATTGGCGGCGCTTGTTCCCATGATGGTACCACCCAGAAGATGGCTGGTCGGCATCGTGCCGCGCGCGGACCATGCCTCTTTTGCCCCGGCCGCCTTGGCGACCTTCAGCCCTTCCTCGAGGTTGGCATTCCACAGCGCGACCGCGTCGGAATCAAAACTGTGGGTCAACTTGCCCAGCGGCATGCCGAACGCGTCCCTCTCGCTGGCCACCTCGACGCGGTTTTCCATGTTGGGCAGTTCTTCGCCGAAGGCCTTGATGCCCGTGAGATTTCGCGCGGCGCGCTTCATGTAGTCCGCGAGCTCCGGCCCGAAAAGATCGCCACGGGAATTGGCGAGATCGGCCGTCTTCAAAGCGAACCCCGCCGTCACGAACGAGCTGCCAAACGCACCTTGCTGACTGGTCTTGGGGTAGCGCGCATAGGACATGTACTGCACGCCAACGGTGCCCATGTGATTCTGGGTGTCCTCGTCGAACATCGCCCAGGTGTTGGCCACATGATGCGACATCATAAAGCGGCCGACGAGGCCGCTCGCGTTGCCAAGACCCTTGGGGTGCTTGTCGGTCGCGGAGTTCAACAGCAGCCTTGGATTTTGCGCCGACCACGTGGCCAGCACCACCACGCTTGCTTCCTGGGTCTGCTTTTGGTGCTTGTCGTCGTAATACTCGATACCGGTAACCCGCGTGCCGGCCTGATTGGTGAGAACGCGCGTCACCGTGGACCAGGCGCGAACCTCGGCACCGGCCTTGCGCGCATCGCCCAGATAAGTGACCTGCGGATTGGCGAGCGCGCCGGTCGGACAGCCGACGTGGCACCATCCGTCATAGAGACATGCGGGTCGCCCCTTGAACTCCACCGAATTCATGCCGACTGGTGCCGGCACCATCGGAATGCCCGACGCTTCAAGTGCCTTGAGCCAGATGTCACCGTTGCGGAAGGTCTTCATCGGCGGCATCGGATAAGGTTCGCCGGCGGGCCGCCATTTTTCCTCGGCCTTGGCATCACCGGAAACGCCGATATCGCGGGCGACCTTGTCGTAGAATGGCGCGACGTCTTCGTAAGCGATGGGCCAGTCGTGGCCGCGCCCGTGCTCGCTCTTCATCCTGAAGTCGGTCGGTAGCAGCCGCGGGAAGTTGGCGAAGTAATGCAGCGTCGCGCCGCCGACGCCCCATCCGGCTTGCGCGGCGTAGCCCATCGGATTCTTGCCGTCGAGAAGGAACGGCGCGCCCGCCGGTTTGACCCGACGGCCCCAGATCTCGGAACTGATCAGATCGGAAAGCTGCCAATCGGGGCCTGAATCCAGCAAGACGACCTTCTTGCCCGCCTTCGCCAGCACCGACGCATAGACCGAACCGGATGCGCCGGCTCCAACGATGACGACATCTACTTTTTCGCTTGCCATCTCACCACCTCTTTTCCGGTGGAATATGCGGCATATAGGGGATGCCTAACGCCTCGTATCCTTCCATCGTCCCGTAAACGACATCCACGGCATCCGCGCGCAGCACGGCATAAACCGCGCCACCCGGCCTCCCCGTCCAGCCTTCAATCTTGTTCTGCCGCATCCGATCGACAAATTCGTGCTGATCCTTGGCCGATAGCTGCGCGAAATCCCGCCCGAACAGTTTGCGACTGCTCTCGTCGATCGCGACGATGGCGTTTCGGTAGAAATCGGCGAAGGGCGGACGGATGTTGAAGATACGGGCCTGGAGCAGGGCTTCGTGCGGCGGCACCGAAATCTGCTGATCGATGTAATGAGCAATCCCGGCTTCGCGCGCCTGAGGCACCAGCGTCTCGCCGAGGGCCTCAAGGGTCTCGCCCTGGTGGGCATCGAGAAGGCGGAAAGGAACATTGCGCGCCCTCGCATCTGCGGGCGCCATGAGGACTTCAACTCCGCCGACCGAAAACGCCAGCGCACCAAGCGTGGCGCCCTTGACGAAGCCGCGGCGACCAATGTTGGCCATGGACCTCTCCTCCCGGAGCTATTTTCGTTTTCTTAAGCGCAAAAAGATTTTCGGTATTACTGGGCAGCTCCGACCTTGAGTCAAGGGGACGTGCCGACGAAAACCGGCAAAGCAGCCACGACTCTGCGTGCGTCGATGGGGAAGCTCGCGCATCCCGCGCGTCGGGTCGCTTTTGCTCCTTCATTTGTATACAAATAAACAATCCGGGCTTGATCCGGAGATCAAGCCGCGCGCAAGATACGCGTCTCCGCGGCCTAACGAAGGCATTGAGCGAGAAGGAAAAAGCGATGGCCCACGATGCGCCCCAGGCAACCGGCCCGACCAAACTGGTGATCCGCAATATCGGCCTCATGCTCTCCGGCGCGCTGGAGAAGCCGATCCTGGACGCCGACACGATTGTCGCCGTCAACGGCAAGATCACGGCGATCGGCCGCGCCAAGGATGTCGACACCGAAGCTGCGACCACGATTGTCGACGCCAACGGAACGACGGTTGCGCCCGGCCTGATCGACAGCCATGTCCATCCCGTCGCCGGCGACTGGACGCCGCGGCAAAACCAGATCGGATGGATCGACAGCTTTCTGCACGGCGGCGTCACCACCATGATCTCGGCCGGCGAGGTGCACATGCCCGGCCGGCCGCGCGACGTCGTGGGTCTCAAAGCAATGGCGATCTTTGCCCAGCGCGCATTCTGGACGCTTCGTCCCGGCGGCGTGAAGGTTCACGCCGGCGCGCCCGTGATCGAATGCGAAATGGTCGAGGACGATTTCAGGGAATTGGCGGCGGCCGGCGTCAAGCTGCTTGGCGAAGTCGGCCTCGGCGGCGTCAAGGACGGGCCGACCGCGCGCAAAATGGTCGGATGGGCGCGCAAATACGGCATTCAAAGCACGATCCACACCGGCGGCCCGTCGATTCCCGGCTCCGGTCTGATCGACAAGGACGTGGTGCTCGAAGCCGATACCGACGTGATCGGTCATATCAATGGCGGTCATACCGCGCTCCCCGACGACCAGATCCGCTGCATCTGCGAGGGCTGCAAGCGCGGGCTCGAACTGGTTCACAACGGCAACGAACGCTCGGCGCTCTACACACTGCGCGTCGCGCGCGAGATGGACGAACTCGGTCGCGTCATACTCGGCACCGACGCACCCGCCGGCTCCGGCGTGCAGCCGCTCGGCATCCTGCGCATGGTATCGATGCTGTCCTCGCTCGGTGAGGTGCCGGCGGAAATCGCATTCTGCTTTGCGACCGGCAACACCGCCCGCATGCGCGCGCTCGATTGCGGCCTGATCGAAGTCGGACGCTCGGCCGATTTCGTCCTCATGGACAAGGCACAGCATTCCGCCGGAAAGAACATCCTCGAGAGCGTCCGGCTCGGCGACCTTCCCGGTGTCGGCATGACCATCATCGACGGCATCGTACGCACGCAACGCAGCCGCAACACGCCGCCCGCGACGAAGGTGCCGGAGATTGTTGGGCATTAGAATATTCGGTTCCCGATCCCGACGAAAACCTCCAATTTCGTCCCGGCGAACGCCGGGACCCATAGCCACTGAGATTGGCGGCGAAAGGGATTGAAGCTCCAGCCTGCCACAACATCTGTAGCGGTGGTTGATGGTGTGGACGGCCCCCTACGGCATCAGTGTGCCAGAATGAGGTTGTTGCAAATCTCAGACAAGGGAGCCGTCCGTGATGCAGATTATCCGAATAGGAATGGATACGTCGAAGCATATTTTTCAGTTGCACGGGGTTGATGTGGCGGAACAGCCGGTGTTGCGCAAGCAGCTGCGGCGCAAGGAGTTGGTGGGATTTTTTGCCAAGTTGCCACCGACGGTGGTCGGTTTGGAGGCTTGTGGTGCCTCGCATTACTGGGCGCGCGAGCTAAGCAAGCTCGGCCACGAGGTGAAGCTGATCGCGCCGCAACACGTGAAGCCCTACGTGATGCGGAACAAGAACGACGGGCGAGACGCCGAGGCGGTGTGTGAAGCGACGGGCCGGCCGAGAATGCGGTTCGTTCCGGTAAAGACGGCCGAGCAGCAGGCGGCGCTGATGCTGGCCGGTATCCGCGAGCGGCTGATCGCCCGGCGCACGCAGTTGAGCAATGCGATCCGCGGCTATGCGGCGGAGTTTGGCCTCACGGCGGCCAAGGGCCTCGACAAGATCGAGCCGCTGTTGGCACAGATCGCACAAGACGAGAGCATGCCGGCGCTGGCGCGCGGGCTGTTTGCAATGCAGGGGCGCGAGTACGCGCAGTTGCAGGTGGAGTTGAAGGCGATCGAGTTCAAGCTGAGGGCGTGGCACCGCGCCAATGCCGATAGCCAGCGCCTGGCGCAGATTCCGGCGATTGGCCCGATCATTGCGGCTGCGCTAGTGATGAAGACCCCCGATCCGCGCGCGTTCCCCTCCGGTCGGCATTTTGCTGCCTGGCTCGGGCTAACCCCAAAAGATCATTCCACCGCCGGCAAGACCAGGCTCGGCAAGATCACCCGCGCCGGCGACGAGGCCTTGCGCAGCCTGCTAGTGGCGGGGGCGACCGCGGTGATCCAGCAGGCGAAGCGCGGCCGTGGTCGCCCGTTAGTTTGGCTAGTGGCCCTGCTGAAGCGCAAGCCACCAAAACTCGCGGCCGTGGCGCTCGCCAACAAGATCGCCCGCATCGCCTGGAAGCTGATGGTGACGGGTGAGAGTTATGACGGCGCGCGGATGCTTGGCGCATCGGCATCCGCCGCCTAACAAAGATGCTGATCGGTGAGTTTGACCGATCGGCCTAGCCGGAGCTGCAAGAGGAGTAGATGGTAGGATCGATCGATCCGAGGTGCGAGACAGTCCGTGGGACCCATTGGCCAAATATAGGTCGTGTGGTTGTTTGGAACTTGCGTCGCGGAAACCATCTTGGCCAGCGGTTCAGACCGACCGCATCAAACAGGCCGGACATATGGATGCAAGCGATCCGATCAGACCGTAAAACCTCTTGTGCCACGGGGGCCGTCCACATATGGGTCCTGGCTCGCGCGCCTTGCTTGGCCGGGACGACATCGATTTCCGTATTCAAATTTCAAAAAGCCAAGCGCATGCGACTCCGCTCTCCCGCGGCGCAAATAGCGTCCGGGTTGTGCAAGTCTCCTTCGCCCCAAAAAGAGGGCGTGGGGAATGCCGGGTGCCGACCGCACCCGCGGCCTCGCGTGCGAAATGAATAAAGCACACGAGCATAGTCACCACGGTTCCAGCCAGACACCCGGCATTCCCGCACGCGAATGGTTTTAACGGTTTCCTTCGTGATCTCCCCGGCGATCGGGCTTTCTTGTCACCGTCATCGGCGCGATGCGAAGCATCGTCGCCAATTTGACGCCAGCGTCGAGGCGTCAGGACCACACGACTTCGCCGTCCGCAAGAAACGCGCTCGTCAGTCGCGTCACCTACGTCCACCGCATCCCGCGCCCAACGTCCGTGACGATCGCGAAACGCCCCTCATGCGAGGCGGGACGCGAGAATCACTAAAGCTGTTTCTACCAAACTGCGAAGCAGAATATTTTTGCAAAAGGGGCTGGACACAAGATCGCGAACCTGGCCCGTCGGGCAAATCAGCCGGCGTGGCTTCCGACATATGTCGAGCGTGTCGGATGCGGCCATTTGGACTGTTCGAGATCGGCGCTTACGTGCTACTCTTCGCACACTAACGATGGTTTGTCGTGACGACAATCGAACCTGACCAGCGGCACTCGCGACGGGAACCAAGGAAGCCGGGTTAGTTCTTGCTGCTGCATGCCGTTGAGCCGGGCTGGCGAATAGACCAGCAACAGGACAGGGAGGCAGTACGATGACGATTAGACCAGATCCCACGTTTCATGCATCGCCTAAGATTGCAATGGAAGCTCCGCCGGAGAGCTTTGCTTATACCTTGTTGCTCAGTCCGGACTTTTCAAAACCCGACGCGCTCGCGGTGATTGACGTCAAGCGCGGCTCTCCGACCTTCAGTCGAGCCGTCCATACCGTGACGATGCCAAACAAGGGCGACGAGTTTCATCATTTCGGATGGAACGCATGTTCGTCGGCGTTGTCTCCGCTCGCCGGGCACGCATTCCTCGAGCGCCGCTACCTTATCATCCCCGGCATCCGGTCGTCCCGCATTTACATCGTCGATACCAAGCCGGATCCTACCCAGGCGAAAATTCACAAAACCATCGAGCCCGAGGAAATTTTCAGGAAGACCGGCTACTCGCGTCCCCACACGGTTCATTGCGGGCCGGAAGGCATCTACGTCAGCACGCTCGGCGGCGGTGGCAAGGACGGGACCGAAGGACCGCCCGGCATATTCATCATCGACTGTGAAACCTTCGAGGTCCTCGGACGATGGGAGATCGATCGTGGCCCGCAGAAACTGCACTATGATTTCTGGTGGAACCTGCCGCGCGATTATATGGTGACGAGCGAATGGGCATTGCCGCCGCAATTCGAGAACGGGATCGTGCCAGAAGATCTTCTCTCGAACAAATATGGCCATTGCGTCCACTTCTGGGATCTGCGGGCCCGGCGAAACGTCCAGACGATCGATCTCGGCGCCAACCACCAGATGGCGCTTGAAGTGCGACCTGCACATGATCCCGTTCGCGAATACGGTTTTTTGGGCGTCGTGGTCGACACCACGAACCTTGAAGGCTCGGTCTGGACCTGGTGGCGCGACGACGGCAAGTTCCACATCGAAAAGACAGCAACGGTCCCGCCCGAGCCCGCGCCAAAGGACCAGTTGCCGCCGTTGCTACAGGGCTTTGGTGCAGTGCCGCCGCTCATCAGCGACATCGACCTATCCATGGACGATAGGTTTCTCTACGTCTCCTGCTGGGGAACGGGAGAAATGCGACAGTACGATGTCACAAATCCCAGGAAGCCACAGCTTGCAGGCTCGGTCCATATCGGCGGCATCGCGCGCCGTTCACCCCATCCGAACGGCAAGGCCTTTGCGGGCGGCCCGCAGATGGTCGAGATCAGCCGCGACGGCAAGCGTGTCTACTGGACCAACTCGCTCTACTCGACGTGGGATAACCAATTTTATCCGCAGGGAATTCCGGGCGCCGAAGTGATGGCCAATGTAAACCCGAGCGGCGGCCTTGAGCTTGCAAAGGACTACTGGGTGACCTTCCCGGACGGATATCGCGCTCATCAGATCAGGCTCGATGGGGGCGACTGTTCGACGGACTCATTCTGCTATCCTTCGGCCTAGATTTGGCTGGAGCGGATTTGATAACCGCCAGTCTCTGGCTCGCTGTCGTCGCGAGCGGCGTCTATCACGGGATCAACCCGGCGATGGGCTGGCCGCTCGCGGTATCGGCGGGCCTGATGGAAAGGAACCCCCGCGCGCTGTTCGCCGCACTCGGGCCGCTGGCAGGCGGCCATCTCTTCGCGATGCTACTCGTGATCCTCCCCTTTGCGTTACTGGTCGTCCTCGTCGAATGGCAGCGCCAGATACAGATCGGCGCCAGCCTGCTCGTTATCGGATTCGGTGTCTTCCGACTCCTCGATCGGCGTCATCCACGCGTTCTTGCGCGGATACGACCAACGCAACTGGCGCTTTGGTCCTTTGCGGTGGCAATCGCCCACGGCGCGGGTCTGATGCTCGTGCCGATCTATCTTGGACTGTGCCGGCAAGCCGATCTTCAGGGAGGACACCAGGCAGCCGAGACCCTAATCAATGCCAATCTCGGGATGGCCGTGCTGGTCTCCGCCGTCCACGCCGCCGCGATGATCACGGTTGGCGGTTGCGCGGCGTGGCTGGTCTACCGTTATCTCGGTCTCAAATTCGTCTCGCGGAGCTGGTTCAATCTGGAAACGTCCTGGGCCCTCAGCCTCATTCTGGTGGGAACTATTGCACTGGTGCTTGGCCTCACGGACCAGAGCCTTTCCGCTCCGATTGAATTGAACCAGAGATAAACCGGCGTCTACTTCGTCCGAAACGTGTGAGCAGTGAATGCGGCGCACCGCTGTCGCTTGCGCCCGCATCACGGCATCACGCGCTCGTGACGATCGCGAAACGCCCCTGATGTGGGACGGGACGCGAGGATCAATAAGACTGTTTCTACCCCACTGCGAAGCGAAATACTTTCGCAGGCAAGACGAGTCCAAAAACTGCCCGACGAGCAAATCACCTGGTAACCGAACGCCAGGCTATCCTTAGCACCCGGCAGGGGCGGGCACTACTTAGCCTCTGACGGGGTAATTTCTGCTCATAGACTGATCCCGAATTTGGCGAGCGACCATGCTGTTACGAAATAAAGCACGACGGTCAGTACGCAGCTTGCTCCCATGCTTGGCCAGAAGCCCGCGCCTGCACGAAGCAACGCCGGAAGCACCAGGAACAACGGCAGCGAGGGCAAAACATACCAGAACGTGGACTCCGCGTGAGTGGCAATCCGCTCCGCGTCACCTGTATCGCGCCAAAGCCATAAAATTCCCAGTAGCGAAATCAAAGGTAGCGAAACAATCAGCGCCCCAAATGTTGGATTACGTTTGGCGACCTCGGATACCACAGCAATAATGATGCCCGAGAGGGCGCACTTAACGACAAAATAGACCATCGTGACACTTCCAATTTGCGGAGATTTTCTTGAAAAACAGGTTCGGACAAGAAAATCACGGGATAGATGCGCGCAACCGTTATTCTTTGAGCACAGAGACGGTTAGCTCGAAAAACGCGGTGACGCTGTCGGCCTTCGTCCATAGGCCAACAGCTCCGGGACCCTGAATCGTCCGATCGCTAACGTCGATGAGTACCCGATCATCAAGAGAGACCCTGATCGCGTCCCCCTCAATTCGCGCACTGAGCCGTTGCGTCTTGCCCACGGGAACGGGAACATTGGCGCCGGCAATCTGCCTGCGGACCCCCGTTACCACGTGGTAGAGGTTGACGTTGTCTTCCAGCGCGTTGGCGCGGGCGACATAGTAATTGTTCGCATCCTTGACACGAAAGATGAGCCCGGCCGCTTGATCAATCTTTCCTGCAATCGGCACGAATGACACGCCAATCTCTACGTCGCTCGCATTCACTGAATCGACCACGCAAAGAGGAAAGCGATAATCCACATTCACGCGGCTCGTTTCAGCAAGCCCGGCTCTGTTATGTACAAGCATTACCTGCCACGCGACCGGACCGCCCTCTCCTGTCAGGGCTGGGCTGCAACTGTCCGGCGGAGCGCCTACCGCAGCCTCCGGACTGGCGAGCCTCACAACTCGAGTGTCGCTGGCGGCGCAAGCCGTCACGAGGACGACCGCAGCCAGGAAATAGAACCCGATGTGGAAGCGAGCTTTCGCAGGAACGACTTTCGTTAACATCGCGTCGCCCATTTCGCGCGTTTTAAAGGCTAGTGAACCATCACCCAAGCCGGTTGCAGCAGCGGATAGGCAATCAGGCCGATGACCGCCGTCGCGGCGATCAGCAGCGGGTTACTGACTTTCCAGCGGAACAACACGGCAAGCGAGACCAGCCCGATCAAGGCGGTGAGCCAGTCGCCGATGGCGATGCGTCCCAGCAGGATGCATGCGCCCAGGATCGTTCCGATTGCGGCGGCATAGGCGCCTTTGACAAATCCCTGCACGTTCGGGTTAGCCCGATGGCGCGCCAGTAACGGCGCGGCGATCAGTACGAAGAGGAATGACGGCAGGAAAATGCCAACCGTCGAGACGACCGATCCCCAGAATCCGGCAACAAGATAACCGACAAAGGTCGCCGTGATAACGACGGGCCCCGGGCTGATCATACCAATCGCAACGGCAATGAGGAACTGCCGCTGATCGAGCCAGCCGAACTGTTGAACGAGCCCCTGCTCAAGAAACGGCACGATAACCAGGCCACTCCCGAAGGTGAGCGAGCCTGCCTTGAGAAAGAACAGCAAAAGCTTGCCGAGAATCGAGCTCGAGGCGGTGGGCGCGAGTTGCGCAAGAATCGGCGCCGCGGTTATCGAAAGCGCGGGCGGCGTTTTCTTGAACAGACTGCCGTAATAGAGAATGCCGACAATGCCCGCGCCTATGAAGAGGAGCGCCACTTCGGCCTCGAGAACGACAGTGACGACGAGGCATACCGCCGCTATCGCCCATTGCAGCCAATCTTCCATGCCAAGCTTGGCGAGCCTGTAGCAGGAATGCAGGATCAGTGCGATGACGGCCGGGCTCACGCCATAGAAGATGGCAGTTACCGGCTGAAGATCGCCAAGATAGACATAGAGGGCACCGAGTGCGGCCACGATGACGAAGTTCGGAAGGATGAAGGCCCATCCGCCGGCCCATGCCCCCCAAAACCCGCAGCGGAGATAAGCAACGTATATGCCAACCTGGATCGCGAGGGGGCCGGGCAACGACTGGCAAATCGCGATGGCCTCGCGCATTTGTTCTTTCGTGAGCCATTTGCGTTCGTTGACCAGCTCGCGCTCCATCTGGCCGACCAATGCAACCGGACCGCCGAAGCCGAGAAAGCCGAGCCGCAGGAAATAGCGCACGAGTTCACCGATATGCCCCTGCGGAACCGTGGTCGATGTCGTCATATCGCGGCAACTCCCCCCATTTCGTCCGAATTGCTTCTTAACATGAAGTCAACGGGTGCCGACATCTTGCGACAATCGGTCCCGCCGCTAAGTTGAATTCAAGCTCTTTCTCGTCTGTCTTTCTTGTTTGGTTGGTAGAAAACGTCGCGCGAGCCGTCGCCTGCGAAAACGGCGCTAGCCGGCATGGCTATATTGTTCATACAGCCTTGCAGCGTTGTCCCAGCGGATTGCCTCCATGTAGATGTCCACATAGCGTGCGGCAGCCGCACCATAATCCATGTGATAGGCGTGCTCGTACATGTCGAGCACCAGCACCGGCCGACCGCCGGCCAATGTCGTGGTGTGATCCGCCGCCCATTGATTGACAAGGCGCTTGTCACGGGGCGAGTAGGACAGAATGACCCAACCCGAACCGCCGCCTTCTGCCTTGCCCATCGCCGCAAATTCCGCGCGCCAGCGTTCGAGGCTGCCGAAGTCGCGCGCGATCGCTTCCGCGAGCGGGCCGCTCGCGGAAGCACCGCCGCCAAGCCCGTCGAAATATATCTCGTGCAGGATCATCGAGTTTGCAGCGATCAATTCTTCACGCTTCAAGCCGTTGATCATGAAGTTCGGCGTCTTGGCAAAATCGAGCTCCGCCAGCTGCGCGCCAATCGCATTGAGGCGCTTGACTGCGCCGACGTAATTATTCTCGTAGTGGCTGACGAGAACCTTTTCGGAAATACCCTTGATCGACTTCGGATCGAGTGACAGGGGTTTTGGTTGATACGGCATCGGTTTGGCTCCGCTCGGTTGACTGCTTTGGGCGAATGCGGGGCTTCCCGCGAGCGTTGTTGCTGCGGCGGCAACGAGGCCCGCTCCTTGAATGAAGCTTCGGCGTTCGGTCGTGATGGTCATTGAAAGAAACTCCCTTGTGTTAAGCCCCAAAAGGTGAACGACGGTGAGTGACGGGTTGCGTGTCTTGAACATTTGCGCCCAATTGAGGGCCCGCGAGCGACACGAAAAAAGACACCCGAATAGCGCGCGCCAATTGAATCAATTCACTTCGCTGCAACATCTTCAGGCCCCCACGGCGCGCGCGGGCCAATTGTGCGTCTCGGCCTGGAGGCTCCTGCACCACGTATACAGCGCGTCATACATGACCATGCCGTGCTTGAGCATCTCATGGTCGTCCGGGAAGTTGGCGGAGAGTCCGAGCGAAATCGCGAACAGGCCGCCGCATTGAGGGCTCAGATCGTGCCGCGAGGTATCGGCGCCCCTGACGATCGTTGCCAGATGGTCGAGCGCCGGGATCCCTGATCTCGTAGATGCGCAAGATGGTATCGAACGAGCAGCGTTCGCCTTCGTGGGTGAATTCCACCCCGTCGATGTCGTAAGGAGTCCCACCCTGTCTGCCTGGCGACGGCGAGGACCTGATCCTTCGGGACATAGATGAACTCTGCGTTGGGATCGATGAAACGCCGAATCAGCCAGGGACAGGCAATACGGTCGATCTTTGGGCGCTCCCGAGTTACCCACGTGCTCGGACTGGACCCAATGTTGTGGCGCGTCGGCAGTCCGTGCTCGGTCCAATCGGCAATGCCGCCTTCCAGGAAATTGGCCGCCACTCCCATGAGGCGCAACGCGGCGGCGACCCCCTGACTGACTTCGCGGCCGTGTGTGCAATAGGTGACGACCTGGCGTCCGCTCGGCAAATCGGTTCGCCACTCTTCGACGGCATCCGGTGAACGATGAAACGCACCGGCCACAAGCGTTTCAGCGCCAGCAAAATCAGCGTCGCGCCGAACGTCGATGATGATCGGCGCCGCCTCGGAGCCGAGCTTTGCATACAGCGTATCTGGCGAAATGGAATTTCGACGGTCCATGCGCAAATCTCCTCGACAGGTCGAGTGTTGCGCAGCGCTTGGACCGAAGTCTCAAGGGGAGACTGCATTTTCCCCTTAACAGGTTTTTAGTTCGTGTGCGGCGCAAACGCAAGCGATGCCGTTCAGGTTCCGTTTGCGGCATGCTTACGCGATGAAAAGGGATCCCGATCGTTCACAAATTCGTGCAATTTGCCATCTGACATTCACCCCATCGATAAGTCGCAGACAATCTAGACATTAGCGCAACACTTTCCCCGCCGGCAGCTCGCCTGTTCCCCTGGTCGAGGCGCTTTTCGGCGGCGCAAAGTCAAATGTCAGCGTGGCAAGAATGCTGTCGCTGGTGGTTCCGAAGAGGTCGCCGACCCGGGCTTTGGCCATGTCGTGGACGTAGGATACATCCAGTTTGAAGGGTGAAAACCTGTATGTAAATCCGGCCGTCGGAGAGGTTTCATCCAAGCCGAACCTGACAATGAAGTTGTCAAAAACCTTCTGCTCGAAACCGAGATTTGGATTATACGTGACTGTATGCGTTCCCGCGATGGCATTCCATTTTTCGATACGGGTTGCGCCGACATCGATCAATCCGCCTTTCCACACCTGGTAAGATGCGCCCAGGCGATATTCCTGGCTCTGGGCCAAACCCTCTGCGACGCCGCTGGAGTCGATGCGCCGTTCGAAATCGTTGTTGTAAAGCGCTCGAAAGCCGAGCAACCATTTTTTGTCGTCTGACTGCCAGGCCACACCAAACCCACCGGATGGCCGCCAATCGGTCTCCCATTTCACGGGTTGGCCGGCCGACGTCGTGGCATCAAATTGCGATGTCTCATGCGACAGAAGGACACCAGCCGAGAGCCCGTAGGCAATCGGCATCGCCACCTTTACAAAGACCGCCTCGTCGTTTCCCTTCCCGACAAAAGGAACGGCGGTGGGGCCAAGACCTTGCGCCTTGGCAAGGAATTTGACGTCGTTGGTGCCCTGCTGCATGGCAATCGCATAGATCGCCAGGTCGTGCCACAGGGACGGCGATGTCGCGCCGACCGCCTGGAAATTGAAATCGTTGCCGTTGGTGTAATGGGTGTTGCCATAGTCGAGCACTGCGGTGTTCGCATCCTGCCATACCAGGCCGTAGTTGCCCCAGGTTGCCCCGTCCCCGCCAAAGCCAATCGACCGCACCCCTTTTTTGATTTGACCCGACGAAAAATCGCGCATCGCCAACTCGGGCGATTGTGCCCGCGCCGAATCCGCAAAGCCACCAACGACAGCGACAACGAGAAAACACGCCAACCAGATATGGCTGTCTGCGCCTCGGCTATTTCTGTTGCTCATTTGATAGGTCCCCAATGTAGTTGATTGGCGCCTTCGCGCCGTCGTTTGACGAACTTCACCCTTGATAAGAATTCGCGCGTACTTGCACGCTCAAGCGGACCCCGCCTGACGGAACGAAGTTTCGCCTACGCCCGGGAAGGCTGAGCGGTGCGCGCGGGGATTGAGAGATCGGGTTAATGGCAGACATGGTGCGTCCTTGGTGAAAACCGGACGCGATTCTTGGGCATGTCGCCTCGTGGGGAGATCGCTTCCCCATGGCGGTAAACTAACCAACCGAAGCAGGCTGTCAAGCAAGCGGTTTCTAGAGCGCGATGACTCTTCTTCGAATCGTCATCACGCTCTATCTTTTTGTTTGAGCATGATCTCCGCGCAAACGCTTTCGCGTTTGTCGCGAGGGAAAACCGGTATCCACTTTTCCGGATCATGCTCTAGTTCGAATAATAGCCGCTCAACGCAGTTTGCTGAGCAGCCCGACCAGGCTTTCGCGTTCCCTCGCGTCGAGCGGCGCCAGCGTTTCCCGCGTGATCGCCAACGCGTTCGGCGCCACCTTCTCGGCAAGCTGCTGGCCCGCGCGCGTCAGGCTGACGAGAAGCCGGCGGCCATCCTCCGGATCGGCGCTGGTCTCGGTCAGGCCGCGGGCGGTGAGCCGGTCGATGACGCCCTTGATGGTCGCGACGTCCATCGCCGTCAGCCGACCCAACTGATTCTGCGAGCACGGACCGGTCTCGGTAAGTTTTGCCAACGCAGCCCATTGCGTCGGCGTGAGATTGATTCCGATTTCCCTGGCAAAGATTGCGGCGTGGCGCTGCCAGACCTGGCGCAGGATGAATCCGATCTGCTCCTCGAGAACATAGCCCGGTCGCGACGGTTTTGCGCTCCGCTTCGGCGAAACACTTCTGGTCATATGCGTCCTCGCCCCCGTGTCATGCGCGTCAGCGATCACAACGCCAGATGCGCATCGCGAACGTCCGGACGCGCGTCTAGCTCGCCCATGGTGCCGGAAAAGCAAATTCGACCGCGCTCGATGATATAGGCGCGGTCCGAAATCAGCCGCGCGAAATGCAGATTTTGCTCGGAGACGAGCATGCTGACACCTTCCTTCTTCATGGTCAGGATCGCGTCGACCATCTGCTCCACGATCTTCGGCGACAAGCCTTCCGACGGTTCGTCGAGCAGGACCAGCGACGGGTTTCCCATCAAGGTTCGCGCAATCGTCAGCATCTGCTGCTCGCCGCCGCTCATGCGTCCGCCGGCTCGGCCGCGCAATTCGGCAAGATTGGGAAACAGCGCAAACAGCCTCTCCCTGGTCCAGTGCGGCGCGTTCGGCCGCACCGGCTGCCGGCCGACCTCCAGATTTTCGTCAACCGTCAAGTCCGTGAAGATACGCCGCTCCTCCGGCACATAGCCGAGACCGCCGCGCACGATCGCATGCGTCGGCTGGTGCGAGACATCCTTGCCTTCGAACAGGATGCGGCCGGTGCGCTGCGCGACGAGGCCCACAATGGAGCGAAACGTCGTGGACTTGCCGGCGCCATTGCGCCCGAGCAACGCAACCACCTCGCCGGCGCCGACATCGAGGGTGACGTCGAACAGGATGTGGGCAGGTCCGTAGTGGGAGTTGAGGTCCTGGACGGAGAGTTTCACGTTGGCGCTCCCTCCCGATGGCGCGCGTCGTAGACGAGACCTTCGCCGAGATAGATGGCGCGGACTTGCGGGTTGCGGCGGACGTCTTCGGGCGGACCTTCGGCGATCAGCGTGCCGCGGTTGAGCACCAGGATGCGATCGGCGTGTTCGAACACAACGTCCATATCGTGTTCGGTGAAAAGCACGCCAATCCCCTGCTCACGCGCGATTCCAGCGGTGAGCCGCATCAGTTCGATCCGTTCGCGCGGCGCCATGCCGGCGGTCGGCTCGTCCATCAGGAGCAGCTTGGGTTGATTGGCGAGCGCGACGGCAAGTTCCAGCCGCTTGAGATCGCCATAGGCGAGTTCGCCGCAGGCGCGTTCGGCAAAGCCGCCCATGCCAACCAGTTCAAGCAGGCGATCACCCTCGCCGCGCTCATATCGCGGCGTCGACGTATGGAGGTCGAACAGTTTTCGCCGATACGAGACCAGTGCCACCTGGACGTTCTCGCGCACCGTCATGGTCGCAAAAGTTGCCGTGATCTGGAACGTGCGGCCGACACCCAACCGCCAAACCTCCCGCGGTCTCATTCCCACGGTGTCCCGCCCAAGCAAATTGACCCGGCCGGCATCGGGAACGGTCTGGCCATTGAGCATGTCAAAGCAGGTCGACTTGCCCGCGCCATTGGGGCCGATCAGCGCCAGGATCTCGCCGGCATTCAGGGCAAACGACACGCCGCGCACGGCGTGAACCCCGCCATAGGATTTGCTCAAGCCCTCGACTGATAACAATGTTCGCGCGGTGCTCATTCGGCGGTCTCAATTCCTGACGCGAGCAAAGCGGGTTTGGCCGGCATCGCCCGACGGCGATGCCTGATCGTTTCCACCATTCCGACGATGCCCTTGGGGAAGACGACCACGATCAGAACGATGAACGCGCCCAGCACCAGCTTGGACCAGTCGGTCTGGCTGACCAGCCAGATGCTGAGCGCCTTGTAGACGATGGCGCCGACGATCGCGCCGGAGACGGTTTCAACACCACCCAGCAGCACCATGACCAGCGCATCGACCGAGAGCGAGATGCCGAGGCTATCGGGAAAGACGCTTCCCTTCAGATAGGCAAACAATGCTCCGGCGACGCCGGCAACGGTGCCCGCGATCACAAACGCGGTCCACTGGATCCGCTTGCCGTTGATCCCGATCGCCTCCCCGCGCAGCGGCGAGTCACGCGTTGCCCTCAGCGCAAAGCCAAACGGCGAGAACACGATGATCCGAAGCGCTGCGACCGCAAGCGCCGCCACGCCGAGTGAAAGCCAGTAGAAATGCGAGGGGCTCGCCGCCCAGCGCTCGGGCCAGACACCCAAAATGCCGTTGTCGCCGCCCGTCACCGCGACCCACTGGAATGCGATCGACCAGACGATCTGCGCAAACGCGAGCGTCAACATCGCGAAATAGACGCCCGACAGCTGGACCGCGAAGAATCCGAATACTGCCGCGCCGAGAAGGCCAAGCGTTGGACCAAGCAGAAGCGATACGATCATCGGCAGGCCGGCAAGCTTGGCGAGGAATGCGACCCCGTAGGCACCGAGCCCGAAATACGCCGCATGGCCGAAGGAGGCGAGCCCGCCGACCGACATCAGGAAATGCAGGCTCGCGGCGAAGATCACGAAGATCGCAATTTCCGAACCAACCGTGAGCGCATAATTGCCGCCGATAAGCGGCAGCGCTGCCGCCAGCACCAGCGCCACGGCTGCGGCGATGCGTTCGATCGGGGTAAGCGGCCGCCACGGGTTGACCGTCAGCCCCGGCGTGCGGCGCGCGGCAGCTTCCTGTCTGCCGAACAAGCCCCATGGTCGCACGATCAGCACGGCCGCCATTACCAGAAACACCAGGATGATGGAAATCTTCGGGAAGATCAGGATTCCGAACGCGTTCAACTCCGAGACGAGCACCGCCGCCACAAAGGCGCCGATGATGCTGCCGAGGCCGCCGATCACCACGACGACGAAGACATCGACGATGATCCGCAGGTCCATGGCGTGATGCACCGCGTCGCGCGGTATCTGCAACGCGCCGCCTAACGCTGCGAGAAACACGCCGACCGCAAACACGCTGGTGAAGAGCCATTTTTGATTGACGCCAAGCGCCGCCACCATATCGCGATCCTGCGTCGCGGCGCGAACAAGTACGCCCCACCGCGTCCGCTGGAACAACAGCCACAACAATCCCAGCACCAGCGGACCGAGCACGATCAGAAAAAGATCGTAGGAGGGAATATTCTGGCCGAAGAAATCGACCGCGCCCTTAAATCCGGGAGCACGGCGGCCGACAAGATCGCTCGGCCCCCAGGTCAAGACCACGAGATCCTCGACCATCAGCGTGAGGCCGAATGTCGCCAGCAACTGAAACAGTTCCGGCACATGATAAATCCGGCGCAGCAGCACCATTTCGACCACCACGCCGACCGCGGCAATTATCAGCGCCGCGGCCACGACGCCGCCCCAAAATCCGAACGCGCCGGAGAACTGCTCGGTGAGCGTGAACGCCATATAGGCGCCGAGCATGTAGAACGCGCCATGGGCGAAATTGACGATGCGCGTCACACCGAAGATGATCGAAAGGCCCGACGCGACCAGAAACAGCGAAGCCGCGCTGGCAAGTCCGGTCAGGAACTGGACGACATAAAAGGCCATCTAGGGTCCGCGCGGCGATCCTGGTCTCCCCGCTCGCGGCCGCGAACGGGGAGAGGCAGAAGCTTGGCCTCACTCCTTTGGGCGCATTTTTGTGACTTCGTCGTCGCTCGGCATATAATCGGAGCCCTTGCGATAGACCGAATCCACCATGATGCCCTTGCCGTCCTTCAGCGCGGTCCTGCCGACAAAGGCGCCGAGCGTCGACTGGTGATCGATCTTGCGGAACACGATCTCGCCAAATGGCGACGGCAGCGACAATCCTTCGGCCGCCGCGATCAGCTTCTCCGGATCGGTCGAGTTGGCCTTGGCGAGGATCGCAGCTGCAGCCTTGATGGTCTCGTAACCGACGATCGAGCCGAGCCTTGGATAGTCGTTGTACTTGGCCTGATAGGCCTTCAGGAAAGCATCGTGCTCCGCCGTCTTGATCGCGTACCAGGGATAGCCGGTGACAATCCAGCCCTCAGGCGTCTC
The DNA here is from genome assembly GCA_963741185.1 of uncultured Alphaproteobacteria bacterium. Lineage (GTDB taxonomy): Bacteria > Pseudomonadota > Alphaproteobacteria > Rhizobiales > Xanthobacteraceae > Bradyrhizobium. The sequence goes on from CAVUHE010000031.1 coordinate 637,208, forward strand.
GTCCTTCAGGGGATCGAGATATTCCGGTTCCCCGGTCAGGAAGCTCACCACCGCGCGATCCTTGAAGAGACCGCGGGTGTTGCCTTCGCGCACGAGTTTCACGAGATCGGCCCCAAAGGTGACGTTGAGGATCGCTTCCGGATTTGCGGCAGCGACCGCCTGCACCACCGGCCCCGCGTCGATCTTGCCTTGCGGCGGCCATTGCTCCTCGACCCACTGGATATCGGGGCGCTTCTCTGACATCAGCTTCTTGAACACCCCGACCGCTGACTGGCCATATTCATAGTTCGGCGCAATCGTCGCCCAGCGCTTGGCCGGCAGTTTTGCCGCTGCTTCGACCAGCATCGCCGCCTGCATGTAGTTCGAGGGACGCAGGCGGAAGGTGTAACGATTGCCCTTGGCCCAGGTGATGGCATCGGTCAGCGGTTCGGCGGCCAGGAAAAACACTTTCTTCTGATTGGCGAAATCGCTGACGGCAAGACCGATATTGGACAGGAACGTCCCCGTCAGCATCGCGACGTTCTCGCTCGACACCAATTCGTTGGCGGCCGTCTGAGCGTCGGCCGGCTTGCCGCCGTCATCCTTGGAGACGACGACGAGCTTCTTGCCGTTGATGCCGCCGGCGGCGTTGATCTCCTCGACGGCGAGCTGCCAGCCCTTGCGGTAGGGCTCGGTGAAGGCGGGCAGCAGCGAATAGCTGTTGATTTCGCCGATCTTGATTTCGCTCTGCGCCCTGGCGGTATGCGCCAGGCCAAAAAAGGTGATGGCCAGTGTCGCAGCCAAGAGACGTTTGCTTCGTTGCATACCGAACCTCCAAATGTTGAAAAACTCAAAGCTACCGCAGACCGTCTTCGCCCTTTATCTCGGAAATCTTCAGGCCGCCGACCCGCGGCAGCGGCCTGCCGCCGTCGGTGACCGCGACCGCGACCATGATTTCATTGGCGCGCGGGGCGTCGTTGATCTGAACTTCCATGCCGTCGAAATGGCTTCGCACAAAAGCTGCGTCCTTGTGACCGAGCGGAATATCCAGCGTCGTCCCCGGCCCGCTCCGTTTCTTCGACGATGGAATTAGCGCTGCGCCCTTGCCGAGCACCTTGCGCACCGGCGCGCCCATCTTCGGATGCAATATCGCGGCCGCGTGTTCGAGTTCGCCATTTTCGCCCACCGCCGCCGCCTTGCCGTAACTGTGCGCCTTTGCGCCTTCGATACCCAGTGCCGCCACCGCCTTCTTTGCAAGCAGTTCGCCGAGCTCCTCGCCGATCTCGATCAGGGGCGAGAGATCCTCCACATATCTGCCGGCGAAGGGGTTTTCAATCACGGCGACGGCGGCGGCCCGGCGGGTCGGTGGTGTGACACTCTGTCCCATCTCCAGCAACGTCTCTTCGACGACCGTGACGATCTTGCGAATCACCGCGCTCATGGCTTTTCACCTTGTTTTCGAATTATGGTGATCGTCATATCCGTCTCACGCATGGATCGCACCTTCAATTCCCTGCGCGCATGGGAGATGAGGCAAATCTGCATTGAACCGTTTCAGCGCGATGACGCGCGTTTCGCCCTGCAAGTGCAACGCCGCCCCCTCGATCAGTCCCGAGGCGAACAGGACGCGCGCTTTCGCCGCGCCGGCTTCGAGGGCAGAGACAACCTCACACTTCTTCAATGGTCCGACATCCCGCGTGACCGGTCGCCCGCCCAGATCGCTGTCGGGCTGCAGCTCTTCGGCCGGACAGCGGACAATGGCAGGATGGCCGGGCAAATCAACCGCATTGGCTATGATGGTCGCCGCCGCGTCCGCCTGCGACGCCGTCCGCGCCAGAACCGTCACCGCGTCGGCAATGCCGAGCGAGAAGCTGCGTCCGTGGCGGCCGCTGGTCGCGACGCCCCGGCTCACCTCGCCGGCGTCGATGATCATCGTCCGCATCAGGCCGAATTGGTCCGGACGATCGATCAGGCCGACCGTGAATTGCTCGTCGTCGGCAAGATGCAACGCGATATCGCCACCATTATTGACATAGGCGCGATCGAGCGGGGCCTCTCGCAGCATCGCGCCGAGGATTTCCTCCGCGACGCTGCCGGCGACCGCTGCCATCGGGGTGATGAAATGATCGGCGGCAAATGGCGCTACCGCCGCATGCATGCGACGCGCGACGATCCCCTCCAACAGGCAAAGCTTCGGATCGGCGGCTTGGCGCAACAAGGGCAACTCGTCGCAGAGTTCGTCGAGCAGGCCGACGAAACGTCGGGCCGCGGCGTGATAGGCGGCGCGCAAACCTGTCGCGCTGCCATGCGCCTCCACGATCAGATCAATCGGACCATCCTGCAGATGAAGCCTCTTGCCGTCCGCGAGCCACCTGATCTGAGGCTGCCTCTTCATGGGCGCGATCCCGGCAGAGGTTGCGGCGGTGTCACCTGACGGGCCTCGGCGTTTGCTTTCAGCGACGCCAGCGGTTGCACATGATCCATATGGCCGCCGAGCGCCGCATAATCCGAGAGCCGCAGCGTAAACTCGATCGGCGCCACCAGCGCGGGCGTTGGCACATAACCGAATGCGCCGGCCGGCAATCGCGTGACGTCGACCATGAAAGTGATGCCGCCGCCTGGCCACACATAGACCGGCGCGCCGCCGCTCGTGACCCGCGTCAACGCCTCTTTCACCGACCGCGTCAGGCGCACCGGATTGTCGGTCACGCCTGCCCGCAACGAACCGCCCGCCCCGCCCATGAACAGCACGGTGCAAAGCGCAGGCTCGCAATTCTCCTGGATGCGCTCGACCGAGTGTTTGAGATCGGCGGGCATGGTCTTCTCGACCGGCCTGAGCGCCTCGTCGAGCTCGTAGTAGGCTGCGTGCTCGCCGGTGGTCGAGACCATCAGCATGGTCATGCCGGGACGGGCAACTTTCGGATCGAATGCGCCGAGAACCGAAAGCGGATCGGAAATCCTGGTGCCGCCCCAGCCGGTACCGGGCTCGGCAACCTGGAAGTAGCGGCCGGGCGTCGAGCGCCGTCCCTTCATCTTGATTCCGGTGTCCGGAATATCCAGCAGCTTGCCGGCCTGGTGTTCGCTGAGCACACCGGTGATGTGGTCGTCGACGACAACGACTTCATCGACCTTGCCGTGCCATTGCTTTGCGAACATGCCGATCGTCGCCGAACCGCAACCGACCCGCATCCGCTCTTCGGGAACGCCGTTGACGATCGGGGGATAGCCGGCCTGCACCACCACCGTGGCGCCACCGTCGATGGTAAGTTCGACCGGCTTGCAGTTGCTCAAATCCATCAGCGCGTCGCAGGTCACGCGCCCTTCCTTCTTCGAGCCGCCGGTCAGGTGATGGACGCCGCCGAGCGACAGCATCTGCGAGCCGTATTCGCTTGTCGTGACGTGCCCCACCGCCTCGCCCTGCACGCGTACCGTCGCCGTCTCGGGGCCGAGATAGCGATCGGTGTCGATCTTCACCTTGACGCCGCAATAGCTGAAGATGCCTTCGGTCACCACGGTGACCATGTCGATGCCATCGACCAGCGAGGAGACAATGAAGGGCGCCGGCTTGTAGTCGGGATAGGTCGTGCCGGCGCCAATCGCGGTCACGAAGACGTCAGGCTCCTGGACGATCTTTCCGTCCCAGTCGCCGACCGCCTGAAACGGCACCAGGCGTCCGCCATGCGACACCGTCCGCTCCAGGAGAATATGCGGATCGACACGCACCAATTGGCCATCGTGATTGGCGTAGCGGTCGCAGGCACCGGCCGCGCCCGGCTTGATGTAGCACATCACGGGGCACGCGTCGCAGCGGATCTTGTCGGCGGCAGCAGTCGCATCAGTCAGCATGAACAAGCTCTCGAAGCCGGCGTCAAACTGTCGAACGTTGCAGATAAGCAGCGATGGATTGCGACACAATCGACATCGCGGCGAACCTCGCATCATTCGCCACGGGCATTTTGTTCGTATACGAATGATGTTGCGCGCGCCGCGAAAACCTGTCAAGCGCCCTTCGCGGCGAAAATCAGTTCTGCCGCATAAAACCTCAATTGCACGGCATCTCTGTTCATAAACCGGGCAGCGGGCCTCGCCGGTCGGAACGGCAAGCTTGCACGTTTGTGTACAAACGGTATCCTCGAAAGCGCTTGAGCGTTGTTTGCAGTGCACCGCCGGAACCTACGACCATGACGCAGCCCACGATCCGCCTGCAAGTCAACGGCAGGATTCATGAGGTGAGCGCCGCGCCCGATACCGCGCTGCTTTACGTGTTGCGCAACGATCTCGAATTGAACGGACCGAAATATGGCTGCGGGCTCGGCGAATGCGGCGCCTGCGCCGTGCTGATCGATGGCGTCGCAGCGCGCTCCTGCGTGATGCCAATCGAAGGTTGCTTGAATCGCAACATCACAACCCTCGAAGGCCTCGGCTCGCGCAACGATCTCGATCCGGTGCAAGACGCCTTCATCAAGGAACAGGCCGCGCAATGCGGCTACTGCCTCAACGGCATGATCATGACAACGAAGGCGTTGCTGATGCGCAACCCGCATCCTTCCGAAGCCGAAGCCTTTGAGGCGCTACGCTACAACCTTTGCCGATGCGGCGCGCATATCGAAATCGTGCGCGCCGTGATGCGGGCGGCGGGCCATGCCGCCGAGGCCCGGAACTGATGGCGGCACGGGAGCTCTCAGAAGATCGCGAACCTCCGCGGGGAACCCTGTCGGTCGTTCGGCGGGCTGACACCGGCGCCAAATCCGAGTTCGAGACCTTCATCAAGATCACCGCGGATGGTGCGGTCTCGGCCTTCAACGGCCATGTCGATCTCGGAACGGGCGTCCAGACCGCGCTCGGACAGATCGTCGCCGAAGAGCTCGACGTGTCCTTTGCCCGCGTCGTTGTGGTGCTGGGCGATACATCGCGCGTTCCCAATCAGGGCCCGACCATTGCCAGCGAGACCATTCAGATCTCGGCGGTGCCGCTTCGCAAGGCCGCCGCCCAGGCGCGGCAATTCTTGGTCGCGCGCGCGGCCGAACGGCTTGAGCTTGCGGTTGAGGACCTCACGACCGAAGACGGCCTGATCCGCGGACATAACCGCAGCGTCAGTTATGGCGAATTGATCGGCGAAGAGACCATCCGCCTTGAACTTGCCGATGAGATTCAGGTGAAGGCGGTCGACGCCCACAGCATTGTCGGCCAGTCGGTGCCGCGCATCGACCTGCCGGCCAAGGCAACGGGCGAACTTGTTTTCGTGCATGACGTGCGCGTACCCGGCATGCTCCACGGCCGCGTCGTGCGCCCGCCTTATGCCGGCGTCGACGCCGGCGATTTTGTCGGGACCAGTCTCATAGCAGTCGATGAAACATCGGTGCGCGACATTGCCGGGCTCGTGGCCGTCGTACGGATCGGCGACTTCGTTGGCGTCGTCGCCGAGCGCGAGGAAAACGCGGTCAAGGCTGCGGCGCAACTCAAGCTGATCTGGAAGCCTACGCCGTCGCTGCCCGATCTGAAGGACGTCGAAACAGCACTTCGCGCCAATCCTTCGACGCCGCGCACCCTGATCGACAAGGGCGACGTCGACGCAGCTCTTGCCAGTGCGGCCAAGCCGATGCATCGCACATATGCGTGGCCCTACCAGATGCACGCTTCGATCGGTCCGTCCTGCGCGGTCGCTGACTTCAACGAAGGTCACATTCGGGTCTGGTCCGGCACCCAGAATCCCCACGTTCTGCGCGCCGATCTTGCGCTTCTGCTGCGGCGGCCGGAACCTGAAATCGAGGTGATCCGGATGGAGGCGGCAGGTTGCTATGGCCGCAACTGCGCCGACGATGTCTCCGCCGACGCGGTGCTTTTGTCGCGCGCAGTCGGCCGCCCCGTGCGCGTGCAATTGACCAGGGAGCAGGAGCATGCCTGGGAGCCGAAAGGCACCGCGCAACTGATGGACGTCAAGGGCGGATTGAATGCCGATGGCAGCATCGCCGCGTACGATTTCGCAACCCGCTATCCCTCGAACGGCGCACCCACCTTGGCGCTGCTGTTGACCGGCGCGATCGCGCCGGTCGCTGCCGTGTCAGAGATGGGCGACCGCACCGCGATCCCGCCCTACGATTACGACAAGCTGCGCGTGGTGGCGCACGACATGCCGCCGATCGTGCGCGCCTCCTGGTTTCGCGGCGTCTCGGCGCTGCCGAACACCTTTGCGCATGAATCCTATATCGACGAACTCGCAACCGAGGCTGGCGTCGATCCGATCGAATACCGCCTGCGTTATCTCAAGGACAAGCGCGCGATCGATCTCGTGAACGCGATTGCCGAGCGCGCCGGCTGGAAGCCACGCCCGGTACGGCAAGAGCCAGTGGCCGAAGGCGATATCGTACGCGGCCGGGGCTTTGCCTACGCACTCTACGTCCACAGCAAGTTTCCGGGCTATGGCGCGGCGTGGTCGGCCTGGATTGCCGACGTCGCCGTGAACAAGACAACCGGCGATGTCAGCGTCACGCGCGTGGTCGCGGGCCAGGATTCCGGGTTGATGATCAACCCGGATGGGGTTCGTCATCAGATCCAGGGCAACGTCATCCAATCGACCAGCCGCGCGTTGATGGAAGAGGTCTCGTTCGACCGCAATTCGGTGACGAGCCGCGAATGGGGCGCCTACCCAATCATCAAATTTCCGGACATTCCAAAGATCGATGTCTTGATGCTGCCGCGGCCGGATCAACCGCCGCTCGGCGTCGGTGAATCCGCATCCGTCCCGAGTGCTGCCGCGATTGCCAACGCCATCTTCGATGCGACGGGGGTGCGCTTTCGCGAATTGCCGTTCACCCCGGAACGTATTCTTGCCGGACTGGACGGCGAAAAGCCGCGCGCTCAGAGCGTATTGCCGGCATCGACATATCATCCGCCGGCGGCCAACAAGTGGCGAAATCCGTTTACCGGGCGCCGAGGCGCATTTGCCACCGCCGCCGCCGTGATGGCCGCAGGTATTGGTATCGCCGCGGCCGCGCTACCATGGCGAATGATCGCGCCGATCGCACCGCCCGATACATCGGTGTTTTCCGCAGCCACGATCGAACGCGGCCGGCAACTGGCTGCGCTCGGCGACTGCGCGGTCTGCCACACCGAGATCAACGGCATCGCCAATGCCGGCGGCCGGGCAATCGAGACGCCGTTCGGCACGATCTACTCCACCAACATCACGCCGGACACAGAGACGGGGATTGGCAACTGGTCCTATCCCGCTTTTGAGCGAGCCATGCGCGAGGGCATCCATCGGGATGGCCGGCATCTCTATCCGGCGTTTCCGTATACGCATTACGCGAAAGCAAGTGATGCCGATCTGCAAGCGCTCTACGCGTTTCTGATGGCGCAGGCGCCGGTGCGCGCCGAAAGCCGCGCGCCTGCGCTTGCCTTTCCGTTCAATTGGCGTCCGTTGATGGCGGGGTGGAACGCGCTGTTTCATCAACGCGATACGTTCGTTCCCGATGCGACCAAATCCGCCACATGGAATCGCGGCGCCTATCTTGTGGAAGGCCTCGGCCATTGCGGCGCCTGTCACTCGCCGCGCAACGCGCTCGGTGCGGAAAAAGCCGACGCCTATTTGGCCGGCGGTTTCGCCGAGGGCTGGGAGGCGCCGCCGCTGACCTCTCTTTCCCACGCGCCGATCCCTTGGAGCGAGGATGATCTGTTCACCTATCTGCGGAGTGGTGAATCCCAATTCCACGGCGTCGCCGCAGGCCCGATGGCCCCTGTGGTGAAGGAACTGGCCGCGCTGCCCGACGACGATATTCGCGCCATGGCGGTCTATCTCGGCTCTTTCAACGAGGCGGCGATCGCTGGAACAGACCAGGATGCACTGGCCAAGAGGCTTGAAAGATTGAGCCTCACGAGGTCCGTTTCCGCCTCCCGGATTGGCCTGCGCCTCTATGAAGGGGCCTGCGCCGTTTGCCATCAGGTCGGTGGCCCGCCTCTGTTCGGAAGCCGGCCATCGCTGGCGCTCAACAGCAATCTGCATGCGGCAGTGCCCGACAATCTGATCCAGGTGATCCTGCACGGCATCGCCTCGCCGGCCTCGGGCGATCTCGGCTATATGCCGGCCTTCAAGGACAGCCTGTCCGACGGTCAACTCGCCGAGCTTGTCTCCTACCTTCGCGGGCAATTCGCCCCTGAAAAGCCGGCCTGGACCGGGGTGGAGGCGGCGATTAACCGTATCCGGCAAGGGAAATCGCGCTGACCTGCCATGCTTCACCGAAAGCCACTGGTTGCACGGCCTTTGGCGGGATAGAATTCGCAAATGGCAGTCACAGATATCGCAAGCAGAACCTACAATCACGGCTGGCGGCTCGACCCGATCGTGCGCAGTCTGCTCGACACCGATTTCTACAAGCTGTTAATGCTGCAGATGATCCGGGAATTCTACCCGAACCAGCGCGTCACTTTTTCGGTCATCAATCGCAGCAAGCATGTGCGTCTCGCCGAAGTGATCGACGAGGGCGAGCTTCGCGCCCAGCTCGACCACGCGCGCACGATCCGCTTCAGCAAGAAGGAGTTGATCTGGCTCGCCGGTAACACGTTCTACGGCAAGACCCAGATGTTCTCGCCCGACTTCATCCACTGGCTCTCGACCTTCCGCCTTCCGGAATATGAACTCAAAAAGGTCGACGGCCAGTATGAGTTGAATTTCTACGGGCCCTGGACCCACACCACGATGTGGGAGATCCCGGCACTCGCCATCCTCAACGAATTGCGCTCGCGCGCGGTGATGAAGGGGCAAGGCCGCTTCGCGCTCGATGTGCTCTATGCCCGCGCCAAGGCCAAGCTGTGGACCAAGGTCGAGCGGCTGCGGAAGCTGGAGGATCTTCGCCTCTCCGACTTCGGTACCCGCCGCCGCCATGGCTTCCTGTGGCAGCGCTGGTGCGTCGAGGCGGTCAAGGAAGGCCTGGGCGCGTCCTTTACCGGCACCTCGAATGTGTTGCTGGCGATGGACAACGATCTCGAGGCGATCGGAACCAACGCCCATGAATTGCCGATGGTCGCGGCGGCCTTGGCGAACGACGATACCGAGTTGCGCTGGGCTCCGTACCAGATTCTCGATCAATGGCGTCACACCTACGGCGGAAATCTTCTGATCGCTTTGCCCGATGCTTTCGGTACCAAGTCTTTCCTTCGCGATGCCCCAGAATGGGTGGCGGACTGGACCGGCTTTCGCCCCGACAGTGCGCCGCCGATCGCGGCCGGGGAAGAAATCATCACATGGTGGAAGCAGAAGGGGCGCAATCCGAAGGAAAAACTTCTGGTCTTTTCCGACGCCATGGACGTCGGATCGATCGAGGAAACCTACCGCCATTTTGCCGGCCGCGTCCGCATCAGCTTCGGCTGGGGCACCAACCTGACCAACGATTTCGTCGGGTGCGCCCCCGACGGCTCGGTCGATCTCGACCCGATCTCGATCGTCTGCAAGGTCACCTCGGTCGATGGCCGGCCCGCTGTGAAGCTCTCGGACAATCCGGAAAAAGCAACGGGTGCTCAAAGCGAGGTCGACCGCTATCTGCGCGTGTTCGGCAATGCCGGCCGGGTCCGCGCCGCCGTGCATGTGTGAAGCGCCGCGCCGGAGTGAGGCGGATCGTTCATGCCGATGGCCCGTTCCGTCGGCGTGACATCCAGGGAGGATCAATCGTGAAAACGAAATACACGCTGGGGCTATCGCTACTCGCAGGTATCGCAATCGGTGGCGTAGCTATCCAAACTCTCGACGCGCAAACCAAGCTGCCCGTCTACATGATTGCGATCAATGAAGTGAGTGATGAGGAGGGCTACACGAAGGAGTACCTTCCAGCGGCCCAGAAAGCGATTAAGGAGCACGGCGGGGTCTACGTCGCGGCTGGGCCTGGAACGCAGGTTGCCGGAAACCTCCCAAATGGGCGCGTCGTTATCCTCCGATGGGCGACCATCGAAGCACTACAGGGCTGGCGTAACTCGCCAGAATATCAAGCGGCGCTCAAGGTGGGCGAGAAATACGCGAAGTACAATATTGTTGCCGTCAACGGCGCAAAACAGCAGTTCCGCAGCTTCGTTAATTCTTCGGATGCACCTGGTGTCCGACTTAATTTGAGAACTCAGCGCAGTCGGCTTTCGGTACAATGCGAACGTTGACTTAGCTCGCCCTACGGCACCGACCCCTGCCGCGCCGACGGCTTGCGCTCGATCGGATGGATCTCGATCGCCCGCAACCGGCCCAGGCGCAGCACATCCATTTCGAGCGAGCGCCCGATCCGGTCGCGATCGAGCACGCGGATCAGATCGTCGACCCCATTGATCGCGATACCGTCGAGCTTGATCACGACATCGCCGGGCAATAGTCCGGCTCGCGACGCCGGTCCGTCCGGCTCGATCTGCGCCAACAGCGCACCCATCTTGTTTTCGACACCGGCGATCACCGCGTGTCGTCTCGGAACCGGCGCGGTCTGGCCGGACACCCCGATATAGGCGCGCCTGACATAGCCGTGGCGGATGATCTCCGAGAGCACGAACTGCGCGGTGTTGCTGGCGACCGCAAAGCAAATGCCCTGCGCGCCGCTGATGATCGCCGTGTTGATGCCGATCACCTCGCCCGCGGACGACACCAGTGGTCCGCCGGAATTGCCGGGGTTGAGCGCGGCATCGGTCTGGATCACGTCCTCGATGGTCCGGCCACTCACCGATCGGATCGATCGGCCGAGCGCCGAAACCACGCCGGCGGTCACGGTCGATTCGAAGCCGAGCGGATTGCCGATCGCAACCACGAGCTGACCGCGCCGCAAATTCTGCGAGTTGCCGAACGAGGCATAACGCAAGTCCCGCGCGCCATCGGCGCGCAATAGCGCGAGATCCGTATCGGGATCGACGCCAAGCACGCGGGCATCGGTGATAATTCCCTCGATATCCCGCAAGCGGATCTGCCGCGAGGATCCGACCACGTGACTGTTGGTCAACACGAGACCATCCGGAGAGATGACGATACCGGATCCGAGACCGCCGCGCTGCCGCGCGCCCGATGCTTTTGCGCTGGTTTCAACGCGAACCACCGCCGGACCGACGCGTTCGGTCACGCCGATGACGGCGTTCGAATAGGCGTCAAGCAAGGCCTGGTCGCTCGCCTCGGCCGCCTGGCCGGCCTGCGGCGAGGTAAGATCGTCTGACGTATCCTGAGTAAAATCCAGCATGGTCAATTCCTTCAGGGGTCAAATGGTGGCTCCATCTCATGGCCGCAAGGGAGCGGTTTTGGGCTATGATATGCGGCGAGATTGCGAGAATCGCCGCTGGCTGAGGCAACCCTTCTGGATGATCACGGTTTCGGAAGAGAAGGCCGTCGATTACGAAAGCACGGCGCGCATTGCGACCGAGGCTTTCGGATCAAAGGACGTGGTTTTCTCCGCGCCGCGGATCAAATGGCTTTACGAGAAAGGCTTCGGTCAGGGCAGCGCGATCCTGGCCGCCTTCGACGACGGCAAGAAGGTCGGCCAGATCGTCTTGCTGCACCAGAATGTCTATCTGGGCGGCAAGCCAGCCGTCGCTACCCAGCTCATCGACCTCTTCATCCTGCAGGCCTACCGCTCGCCCGAGCTCGTCCGCCGCATCTATAAGGAGGTCGAGCACCTGTGCGAGGCGCTGAAGATCCGCATCGTCCTCACATTGCCCAACGAGAACTCGGCGCCGCTCAATGCACGTTTCATGAAACTTAAGCCCTTTCTCTCGCTGCGGGCCCGTGCTGGCGTCGGACTTGGGTGGCCTCGCGCGGCAAGGCTGAAATATTCCGGCCGCCTCAAATCGATGCCGAAAGCGAAGGCGATCGATCTGTTGTCCGGCTTCGATACCCCGGCTGCCGAGAACGGACTGCACTGGGACGCCAAGACATTGTTCAACCGCATGAGCGATCCGACGTGCGACTATGCGGTCCACGCGACGGCGGACCTGCTCCTGATCTCATCGCCCCGCAAGACGCGGGGCATCCGATACACCCTGCTCTGCGGCTTTTTTGCGCGAGCCGGGGCAATATCCACGTCGAGCGACGCAAGCGCCTTGATACGCGCCGCATGCCGCTTGTGGAGGCATCGGATTTTTGTTTACGCCGGCACAAACAAGAGCCTTCCGAGTCTTCCGGGCTTTGCATTGCCCTTGCTGCTTCGTGCGCCGATCTTCGTCCAATTGCGTGATTTCAAAACCGACGAGCCAGACCTGCAATTCGACCGATTTCAGCTGATCGACTCCGATTTCGTCTGATGTCGCGCGCCTGAAGATGGACTTTCCCGCCGATGGGGCGACCGTCTTCACTGCACGCCAAGGTGCCGAAACAACAGATCAGTCTCTCGCGACAGCGCCGCCGCATCACCTTGATGCACGACCTGACCGGTCTCCAGAACATAGACGCGGTCAGCAACCGCAAGCGCGCTATAGAGGTTTTGCTCGACCAAGAGGATCGACAGGCCCTCGCGCTTGAGATCGAGCACGATCTCCTCCAGATGTTGCACCATGACCGGTGCGAGACCCTCCGAAGGCTCGTCCATCAGGATCATTTGCGGATCGACCATCAGCGCGCGGCCGACCGCGAGCATGCCGCGCTCGCCGCCGGATAGTTGTCCGCCGCGATGATATCGCCGTTCGGCAAGCCGCGGGAAAAGACCGAATACCCGCTCCACAGTCCAGCCTGTTTTGGCGCGCGGGCTTTTGAGCATCGTTAGATGTTCGGTCACCGTCAGCGATGCGAACAGCCGCCGCCCCTGCGGCACGATCGCGATTTTGCGCGCTGCGATATCGTGGGGCCGCAACCCGGTCAGGCTTTCGCCGCGCCATGTGATCGTGCCCGAACGAATTTGCGGCGGCGCCAGCCCCATGATGGAACGAATGAGCGTGGTCTTGCCCATGCCGTTGCGCCCGAGCACGGCAACGATCTCGCCGGCTCCGACGTCGAGCGAGACGCCGCGCACCACATGCGCCTCGCCGTAGCCGCTGTGCAGGTCGCGAACCTCAAGCATGACGCGGGCGTCCCAGATAGACTTCCTGCACCTCTTTGTTGCGGCGAATCTCGTCCGGCGCCTGCTCGACCAGGACGCGGCCCTCGAACATGCAGGTGACGAGATCCACAAGGCCGAGCGCGAGATCCATGTCGTGCTCGATCAGCACCACCGTGATGTCGCGATCGAGCGAGCGGATGATCTCGGCGACCATCGAACGTTCCGAGGGCGAAAGACCGGCCGCCGGCTCATCGAGCAACAATAGCCGCGGCGAGCTGACAAGCGACAGGGCAATCTCGAGCTGGCGCTGCTCGCCATAGGAAAGATCCCTCACCATGACGTCGGCGCGCGCAGCGATCCGTACGGCGTCGAGCGCAGACGCGATTTGCGGCGCCTCAATGGAATCGACATCGGGGTTGCCGAACAGCGAGAACTTGCGCCGCGACCGTCCGCGTACCGCCAGCACCATGTTGTCCTGCACGCTCAACCGCGGAAAGAGGTTCGTGATCTGGAAGGTACGTGAAATCCCGAGCTGGGCGCGCCGATGCGGCGGCAGGCGGGTGATGTCGTGGCCGTCGAACGCGATCCGGCCGCCGGTCGGCGGCAGAATTCCGGCGACGGCGTTGAACAATGTCGTCTTGCCGGCGCCATTGGGACCGATGATGGCCCGGCGCTGACCGCGCGGCACACTAAGGCTGACGCCATCGACCGCGCGCAAGGCGTCGAAGGCTACGACCACATCGGACAAGGTCAGGATCGGTTCAGACACGGCAAATTCCGCTATGCGGGACGCGCTTCGCGCGCGTCCCGCTTGATGCTCGATCAGGTCTTCTTGATACCCTGGAAGGTCCGCGAATATGGCGGCTGCTTCATGTAGGTCTCGGGGTCGTATTTCCAGAATTGCGAGACGTTCGGATAGCTCGTCATCGGCACGTTCCAGTATTTGCCGTCCGCGCGCTTGACCACCTTGCGGATCTGGACGTCATAGATCGGGTTGCCGTAACCGTCGAGCCGCACGGTCTTGCCGAGCGGAGAGCCGGTGAGTTCGGTCTTCAACACGGTGTCGATCAGGAGGTCGCGGTCCTCGACCTTGCCGCCAAGTTTTTCCACCGCTTCGGCCACCCACATGATTCCCGAATACATCGAGAACCCGTAGAGCGAAGGGATCTTGCCATATTTGGCTTCGTATTCTTTGGTGAATTTCTGCGTGACCGGATTGTCCGAGCCTTCCGCGAAGTGGGCCGCGGCAATGATGCCGTCGCATTCTTCGCCGAGCGTGCGGATCACCGACTGGTCGGTGGCGTTCATTGCGCCCAGCAGCGGTATCTTTCCCTTGAGGCCAAAGCTCGCATATTGCTGGATGAAGCGCGTGGCATCGGCGCCGGTTTCCATGGCGAAGATCGCATCCACCTTCAGATCGGAAAGCTGGCCGAGATAGGGGCTGAAATCCGCGGTGTTCAGCGGGTGCCAGAATTGCTGCACGATTTCGCCGCCGCCTTCGGTGAAGACCTGGGCAAGGCCGCCGCATTGCTCGTGGCCGAAGGTGTAATCCTGGCTGATGGTCGCGATTTTCTTGTAGCCCTGTTTCAGCGCCCAGTCGCCGAACGGATGGGTAAAGGCGCTCGCCGAATAACCGGCGACGCGGATCACGTTCTTGATGCGCTGACGCTGCGTGAGATCGTCGGCCGCGATGATCGGAATGAAATAGGGTGTGCCGGTTCCCTTGACGTAGTTGGCGACGGCAAGGCCGGTATTGGCGAGCAGGTCCCCGATCAGCATGTGGCAATTGCCCTGCTCGACCAGACGGCGCGCCTTCTGGAGCGCGGTGTCGGGATTTGACGCATCGTCCTCGATCACGAGCTCCACCTTGCGGCCAGCGATCTCGCTTTTTGTCTGATCGAGGTAAAACTGCACGCCCTCTACCATCTCCTTGCCGCCCGAGGCCACAACGCCGGTGAGCGGAGCCAACAGACCGATCTTGATCGGGCCTGCCTGCGCGAACGCGCGTCGCCAGGGAGCGCTGGTTGCGCCAGCGACGGCGAAGGTGGCGGTCGTGGTCTTCAAGAACTGCCTACGGTCCATTTTCAATGTCCTTTCGTGGAAACGATCAACGTCCCTTGCGCGTCAGGATGGCGCGCAGCGTGCCGATGATGCCCTCGGGGGCGAATATCATGATGAGGATGAAGGTAACACCGAGCACCGTCTGCCAGCGCTCGGTGTAGGCGCTGACGGCATTTTCGAGCGCGATGATCGCAGCCGCCCCGACAAAGCCGCCGAACAGCGTGCCGACGCCTCCGGCGATCATCATCAACACACCCTCGACCGATTGCGCCAGCGCAACAGTGGATGGGCTGACGAAATTATTGAACATCGCATAGAGCGCGCCGGCAATTCCGGCAAAAAAACCCGACACCGTAAAGCCGATAAACAGATGCAGCGAGACATTGTAGCCGAGGCTGCGCATGCGGCTTTCGCTGTCGCGAATTCCAAGCAGCGTCAGACCGAACGGAGAGCGGACAAATCGCCACATCGCGTAGCTCACCACCGTTACGCTCGCCAGCACCGCCCAGTAGAAGGCGCGGTGCGTCACGAGAAAAGCCGGCCGCACGTCGCCGCGCATGCCGTTCTCGCCGCCCGTCACCTGGGTCCAGCGCAGGCAGATTCCCCAAACGATCATGCCGAGCGCCAGCGTCAACAGCAGGAAATAGACGCCCGAGGTGCGCACCGCCAGCACGCCGAAGATCACCGCCACCAGCGTCGCGGCGAGCATGCCGAGCAAAAAGGCCAGGGCGGGCGGCAGCCCGGCTTGCGCGGACGCATAAACCACCACATAGCCGGAGACGCCGAAGATCGCGCCGTGACCGAGCGACGTGCGTCCGGCGAAGCCGGCGAGAATATCGATCGACATCGCGAGCACGCCGAAAATCAGCATCTCGCTGGCGAGCCCCACCTGGTAGTTCGAAAGCACCAGGGGCAATGCGGCCGCAACCGCGACGACGGCGAGAGCGACGCTTGCGGACCGAGCCGTCATGCCGGCAATTTTCCTCGGTTGGGTTACCATTGGCGTCATCTCTATGCCGCCCGTCCGAACAGACCGAGCGGCCGAAACGCCAGCAGCACCGCCATGGGGCCGAAGATCACGAAATAAGCGAGTTCCGGAAACATCACCTGACCCAGCGTGTTGAGAAGGCCGACCAGCAGGCTGCCGACGCCGACACCGATCAGGCTGCCGCGGCCGCCGATGATGACGACCGCAAGGCTGAACACCAGAATCTCGGCGTCCGCGGACGGATAAAGCGACAGAAACGCGCCACCCATCAACCCGCCGAGGCCGGCGAGCGCCGAGCCGAGCAGGAAGGTAACGAGGAAGACGCGGCGGATATTGACGCCGGAAGCCTCCACCATCTCGGCATCGTCGACGCCGGCGCGGATCAGCGCGCCGAGCCGCGTATGGTTCAACAGTGCCCAAAGCGCCGCGAACACGACGATGCCCGTGGCCAATACGAACAGCCGGTAGACCGGATAGAACACGCCAAAGATCCGCACGCCGCCGCGCAGGATTTGCGGAATCGGCACCGTAAAGCTGTCGCCACCCCAGACAACCAGCGCGAGATCATTGAGAACGAAGGCAAAGCCGAGCGTCAGCAGGACTTGGCGCAGGTCGTTGCCACGCACAAAGCGCAACAGGCCCTGGTCGAGCACGAAACCGATCGCGGCGATCGCCGCCATCGCACCCAGGCCACCGAGCGCGAAGCTTCCGGTTTTGGTCGCAACCGCAAAACCGATATAGCCGCCGAACAGATAAAGCGCGCCGTGCGCCAGATTGACGATGCGCAACAGTCCAAAGATCAACGTAAAACCACTCGCCACCACGAACAGGAGTGCGGCGAAGGTCAACCCGTTGAATAGTTGGAAGGTATTCATCCCTGCTCGGTGCCCTAAGGCGCTTTCGGTCCTGTGGCGAGATACCAGTCGAGAATCTGTTCCCCGGTCATGAAGGCAACGTCGGATTTCTGCCGGATCGTCTGGAAGACGCGGCGGAAATACTTCGTGCGATGCGGCGCGCCCATGATGTAGGGATGGATCACGAGCGCCATGATTCGCGCGGAGTCGGCGGCATCCGCGTAGATCTGCTCGAACTGATCGACGGCGCGATCGTAATATTCAGATGCCTTGTGATGCTGGATCAGCATCATGGCGACGTCGTTGCATTCCTGAGTGTAGGGAATGTTGACGATCGGCGACCCCGTCGTCTTGAGCCAGACCGGTTGGTCGTCCAGCACCCAGTCGGCGACGTACTCATATCCTTCCTGCTTCAGGAGGTCCGGTGTCTCCCAGGTCTCGGTCAGACCTGGCCCCAACCAGCCACGCGGGCGTTTTCCCGTCGCCGCAGCGATGACATCGGCGGTCTTGCGGATGTCTTCGCGCTCGTTCTCGACCTTCTGCATGTTGCGTTGGGTGAAGCCATGCCCCATGAATTCCCAACGGCGCGCTTTCGCAGCCTCGACGATCGGCGGATAGGCAGATAGCGCCGAGCCGTTGATGGCGAGAACGCCCGGAATCTTGAACTCGTCGAACACCTCAAGCAGGCGCCAGAAGCCGACGCGGTTGCCGTATTCGTGCCAAGCCCAGTTCGGAATGTCGGGAGACGGCGAGCCGCCGGCCGGCGGCGTGAGCACGGTGCGCGGCATCGGAAGCTTCGCATCCCACTCCTCGATATTGACGATCACCCAAACCGCCATGCGCGCGCCGTTCGGAAGCTTAAGCGGCGGGCGCTCCGAAATCGGTGAATAGACGATGCGTTCGGTCGGCAACATGGTCATGCCTCCGGTGGCGTGATGGTGATGGTGAGTGACGGCAAGCCGTCGATATGCGCCGTAATCAGATCGCCTGGCACCACGGGCCCGACGCCCGAAGGTGTGCCGGTATAGATCAGGTCGCCGGCACCGAGCATCACCTGCTTCGACAATTGCGCGATCACTTCGGGAACGCTCCATATCATCTGGCCGGTGTCGCCGCGCTGGCGCTCGACGCCATTGACCGAAAGTGTGATCGCGCAGTGCTCGAATTGGCCGGGATCGCGCAGTTGCGCGATCGTGCCGCAAGGCGCCGAGGCATCGAAGCTCTTGCCGGCTTCCCAGGGCAAGCGAGAATCGCGTGCGTCACGCTGGCGATCGCGCCGCGTGAAATCGATGCCGACGGCATAGCCCCAGATGTGACTGCTGGCGTCGGCAACCGCAATGTTGCGGCCGCCGCGGCCGATCGCGGCCACGAGTTCAACCTCGAACTGGAAATCCGAGGTGAACGGCGGATATGCCACCCGCGCGCCGTCCGGCACCACTGCGTCGCGAGGCTTCTGAAAGAAGAACGGCGGGTCGCGCTCGTCGGCTTCCCTCATCTCGCGGATGTGGTCGAGATAGTTGCGGCCGACGCAATAGACGCGGCGAACCGGAAAGAACCCGCCGCCCGCGACGGGCACTTCGGTGACCGAAATTGCAGGCAGCGCGGCTGCGCTCATGGCTTCGATCCCGGCTTGGCCGACTGGCCCTGATACCAGTCGAGAATCTGCTCGCCGTTCCAGTGCACCACGCCGTCGTGCTTGTTCACATAGTCGTAGATGGCTTCGAGGTACTTGATCCGGAACGGCTGGCCGGAAATGTAGGGGTGGATCGCAATCGACATGATTTTCGGCCGGTCCTTGCTCTCCGCGTAGAGGCGATCGAAACAATCGATGGTGCGCTTGAGCAGATGATCGCTCTCGTGGTGCTGCACCATCATCATCGGAATGTCGTTGAGCTCCACGGTATAGGGCAGCGTCACCAGCGGCCCCTTGGCGGTGCGGATCACGGTCGGCTCGTCATCATAGACCCAATCACCGATATATTTGACGCCGGCCTCGGCGAGAAACTCCGGTGTCTCGAGAGTCTGCGTCAGGCCCGGTCCGAGCCAGCCGACCGGCCTTTTGCCGGTGAATTTTTCGATCACGTCCATCGAACGCGCGATCATCGCCTTCTGGTCGGCCTCCTTGTGGATCGGGCCCTGCTCATAGGCGTGGCCCATGAATTCCCAGCCGGCGTCCTTTGCCTGTTGCGCCACGCGCGGATAGTCCTCGCAAACACGCGCGTTGATGGAGAGCGTTGGCGCGATGCCGAGCTTCCTGTAGAGATCGAAGAATCGCCACACGCCGACCCGCATGCCGTATTCGTGCCAGCTCCAGTTCGGCACATCCGGCAGAAGCGGGATGCCGGTCGGCGCCGGGATCACCTGCCGCGCCATCGGCTTTGAGATGTCCCAGACTTCCAGATTGACGATGGTCCACACCACCATCCGGGCGCCGCCTGGCAACTTCAGCGGCGGTCGGTCGACGATCGCCGAATAGTCGGAGCGCTCGCGGGGTATCATTGGGCCTGGGCCGGTCATGGCAGGTACTCTTCGATCGGTTGGGGAAACTGAGGGGTCATGCGGCACTGGGCCGGCGCGGGGCAAGCCCGTCGAGCTCCATCACCGCATCGGTATTCATGACGAAGCCGAATGCGGTACGGATGCAGGCCAGTCCCGCCGCATGCAACTCCGGACCGTCCATGCTGTCGACGCAGTCTTCAACGACGATCACGGCGTAGTCGCGAACATTCGCAGCCGTGGTGGTGGCGAGCACGCAGGAATTGGTGTTAACGCCGGTGATCAGGAGCGTGTTGATGCCGTGCGAGCGCAGCAGAAAATCGAGATCGGTGCCGAGGAAGCAGTCGTAGCGTTTCTTGGTGTTGACGACGAAATCGCGCGCGTCAAGCAGTTGTGGCATCACCGTGCAGCCGGGCCCGCCGATGATATTGTGCCGCATCACGTTCTTGCGGGTCGCGGTCGGATCCTCGGCGCGGGTGCGCCAGAACGGATTGGCGCGAATTTCGTCGGTGTCGCGATACGACGTCACCTGATGGATCACCGGAATGCCGACGCTGCGGCACCAGTCGAACAGGCGCTTGTTGGCTGCGATCACGCGCAATGCGACCTCGGGCGCGGTCGGCATCGTCGCCACCGCCATATCGAGATGACCGCGGTGCAGGTCAATCGCCACCACGGCGGCCTTGGGACGATCGACACCGAGATTCATGGCACGCCTCATATCAGCGGATTGATGGATGTCTTGAGTAACGCAGGCTGGTCGATGCCGAAGCGATCGGCGAGCCAGTCGGCCAGCACTTCCTGGCCGATGGTCGGATTGTCGTGCTGGCAATGCTCGGCGCCGGTTTCGACGGGATCGAGGATGCGCAGCGTGGCATCGACGCCATTCGCCTTTGCGTAATCGTAGGTGCTTTGCGCCGCGGTCACCGTCAGCACGTCGTGACCGCCGTGCAGCACCAGATACGGGCAGCGCATGTTTTCCAGATGCCCTTTGAGGGTGAAGGGTTTCATCAGCTCATGGGCCTCCCGCATCGACTTGGCGCCAAACACCCAGCGAATATGCATGGCGAGGCCGAAATCGTCGCCCTTGGTGCCCCACATGTCGTGCACCGACCAGATCGCTCCGTGCGAAATCGCCGCCGCCAATCGCGGCTCATAACAGCCGGCGCGTGCCGCATAGTAGCCGCCGAGGCTGGAGCCGCACACCGCGATGCGCCGGGTATCGACGTCGGCACGCTGTCTCCAGCCAGTCGATGCACTTGCCAATTGGAACTTCGCTGTCGTGGCGGGTGACGACCTTGTGCCGCCGCAAGGTCCCGCCCTGCCCCGGCCCGTCGATCATCAACACCGAAATGCCGCGCTGCAGGCAGCCATGCGCCTGCATGAACCACATCTCGTCCTTGATGGAATCAAGTCCGCCCATGCAGATCAACACGGGCAATTTGCCGCCGGGAAACGGCGCGCGAATGAAATAGCCGCAAATTGGCTTTCCCGGCTCGTAGGGGATTTCAACCACCTCACCGGGCGGGTTGAGATGGGAGATGAACTTGTGCGAGCAGGCTTCCATCTTCTCGAAGGTGGGCAGGCGCCTCGCATCATCCGGCTCAAGGTGAAATTCCGCCTGCCGGTAGTAATCCGCCGCACGCAGGAAGCAGTTCATGGCCGTACGGATATGGCCTGACGCCTCTTCGGCGAGCCCGCGTTTCCAGTTACGGTCGGCGATCCGCATCCATTCGGCGTGCCAGCTCTCCAGATCGCCCGGGATCATCCGCGACCCCGCCTGCAACACTTCGCTGACGCTGCCGCCACCTTCCTGCGTCTCACCCAGGCCACGACGGAATTGGTACGAAAGCCAGGGATGTTCAGGCCAATGATGCCAGCCGAACGGCTCGTAGTGCGGACCGCGGTCGGCGGTGATCAGTTCGATGGCGTTTTCGCTGATGCCGACATTCTCTCCCGCCATGAACGCACGCCACCTTCACCGTTGATTGGGTGCCGGTATGGTTCGTCGAACCGGCGAGCGAGTCAACAAAAATTACATACACTTTCGACAGATGCATATCATTTCCGCGCTCTGGCTGTTATTATGGCACTCGAAATCATAGCTTCGATGCGCGAAGTGTGGTGGAATTCGCTGCGCGATCTAATTAAGTGTATTCACTTGATGGAAGAGGCCTCTCCCTTGTCCATGACGCACCAACCCGAGCGGACGACGCTGGAGCCCGCCGGCGGATCACGCGCCGGCAACCGCGCGCTGTCGGTGATGGACTTGATCCGCGAAGCTATTCTCGGCGGCTCGGTTGCCGCCGGCGAGCGGCTCAACGAGGTCCAGCTCAGCAAGACGCTTGCCGTGTCGCGCACCCCGGTTCGCGCCGCGCTGCAGGCGCTGGCCGGCGAAGGATTGCTCGACTACGCGCCGAACCGCGGCTTCACCGTGCGCGAGTTTCCGCTTGATGCCATCGTCGACGCCTATGACATCCGTGCGTCGCTGGAAGGCGTCGCCGTGCGCTTTGCCGCGGAGCGCGGGCTTCGCGCGGAAGAGAAAGCACTCATCGAACGCAGCCTTGCTGCTGGCGACAAGCTTTTGGAACGCGGATCGTTCGAGGCGGGTGATCTGACGATCTATCGCGGCATCAACGGCGACTTCCACGACACCTTGCTCGCTGCCGCGCGCAACCGCATGCTCGGCGAAATGATCCGGATTTGCCATCACGTTCCGGTCTCATCGAGCCGCAACATCGTCGCCTTCGAATATCGCGACGTCCGCCGCCGTCATGACGATCATCACCGGATTTACGAAGCGATCCTCGCGCGAGAGCCCTGGCGGGCGGAAATGCTGATGCGCGAGCATGTCTCAAGCATCAAGGCGTCGCTGATCCGGGCCTTGAGCGAGCGCAGCGCAGATCAACGCGGTGAAATGCGACCGGACGAAGAGAAGAAGACCTGAGGTCAGGTCGATCGGCGCCGGTCACGGCCGCTTGATCTTAAATCCCGGTTCGCTATACCGACATTTTCCGTGTCCAGCGAGCCCAGGAAAATGACAACCATCGACCCCACCATTGAATCCCAGCCGTTTCAAGCCGAGGTCTCCGAGCTCCTGAACCTGATGGTGCATTCGGTCTACTCGGAGACCGACATCTTCCTGCGCGAGCTGATCTCGAACGCGTCCGACGCCTGCGACAAGCTGCGCTACGAGGCGATCGCCAATCCGGCGCTGATGGCCGATGGCGAATTGCCGAAGATCCGCATTGTCCCGAACAAGAAACAGAACACGCTGACGATCGCCGATACCGGCATCGGCATGGACCGGCAGGAGTTGATCGACAATCTCGGAACCATCGCCCGGTCCGGAACCAAATCCTTTGTTTCGCGCCTCAAGGAGGCAAAGGACGGCGCCGGCCTGATCGGGCAATTCGGTGTCGGTTTTTATTCCGCCTTCATGGTCGCCGAACGCATTGTCGTGACCAGCCGACGCGCCGGCGCCCAGGAGGTCTGGACGTGGTCATCGTCGGGCGGTTCCGGTTTCGAGATCGCGCCCGCCGGCAAGGACGGTGCGCAACCGCCTGTGCGGGGAACGGAAATCGTCCTGCATCTGAAGAAGGACGCCGCCAGATATCTCGAAGCCTACGAAATCGAGCGCATCGTCACCGCCTACTCCGACAACATCCAGTTCCCGATCGAACTCGTTCCCGAAGAGGGCGAGCCGCGGCAGATCAATTCGGCGAGCGCGCTCTGGCAGCGGCCAAAATCCGAGCTCAAGGTCGAAGACTATACCCAGGCCTACAAATCGATCGCGGGCGCTTTCGACGAACCGGCCATGACGCTGCATTATCGCGCCGAGGGGCGGTACTCCTACGCGGTACTGCTGTTTGCGCCTTCCACCAAACCGTTCGATCTGTTCGATCCGGCGCGCAAGGGCAAGGTGAAGCTTTACGTGCGCCGGGTATTCATTACCGACGACGCCGATCTGCTACCGGCCTATCTCCGCTTCGTTCGCGGCGTCATCGACAGCGAGGATTTGCCACTCAACCTTTCGCGCGAGATGCTGCAGAACAATCCGCAACTGGCGCAGATCAGAAAGGCGGTGACCGGCCGCGTGATCGGAGAGCTGGAAGCGCTCGCCGAGAAGCAGCCGGAGAATTTCGCCAAGATCTGGGATGGCTTCGGCTCCGTGATCAAGGAAGGCATCTACGAGGACTTCGAGCGGCGCGAGAAACTGTTGGCACTGTCGCGGTTCACCACGACGGCGGGCGAAAACCGCACGCTGAAGCAGTATGTCGCCGATCTCAAACCCAACCAGACCGAAATCTATTTCCTGGTCGGCGACAGCATCGACAGGCTCAAGTCCAATCCCAAGCTGGAATCGACTATCGCCCGCGGCATCGAGGTTCTGCTGCTGACCGATGCCGTCGACGCATTCTGGACGTCCGCGCCGCTCGACTTCGAGGGCAAGCCGCTGAAGTCGCTGAGCCAGGGCGATGTCGACTTTGGCCTGATCCCGCTCCTCGACGACAGCAAGACGGAAGAGACCAAGTCCGGACGCCGACGAAGCGACAATCATCGCCGTGATCAAGTTAACTCTCGGCGATCGGGTCTCCGATGTCCGTGCCTCGCAACGGCTCACCGCGAGTGCCTCATGCCTCGTCGCGGGCAGTCACGGCCCCGACCGCGAGCTTGAGCGCCTGTTGGCGCGGCAAAATCGCGGCGTCGGCACCAAACCGATCCTTGAAATCAACCTCCGCCATCCGCTGGTCACTGCCATCCCGCAGGCCGGCGAGACCGCCACCGATCTGTCCTTCCTCCTTTTGGAGCAAGCGCAAATCCTCGACGGCGAACTACCGGAAGACCCGGCTGCGTTCGCGAGCCGCCTCAATCGCCTGGTGGTGGGCGGCCTGGCCAAGACGTGAGCAAGGGCGTCGGATCGTCGCGCGCTTTCGCGCTCGTCGGTCAGCGCCAACGCCTTGGGACGCTGGACCGGCTGTTTATCACTCGATTAACAAGTAGCACAGTCTGCCGAAGGGCCGATGTCAAGTAGGGACCCGACGCTTCCTCATGCCTTCGGACCGAGCGATGGCAACATACCTGTACCGAGGTCGCAGCGTGTTGGCGCAAGACCTCGCGCTGCATTAAGATGGGCGATCCGCACCGGGACCCGAATTCATGCAACAGAAATTTGACCGCGCCGCCGAAGATCTTGGCAATTCGATCCATTTGGAACACGTCAACGTCCAGGTACCCGACCAGCATCTGGCGACGCTGTTCTATGTTTCCGGACTCGGGCTGACCCGCGACCCTTACCTGATGACGTCCGACGACAATATGTGGATCAATGTCGGGCGAAGTCAGTTTCATCTTCCAACCGGCAAGCCGCAGGTGCTGCGGGGACATACCGGACTGGTGATTTCCGGCCGCAAGGCGTTGCTCGACCGGCTCGCGTCGGTCGCCGAAAGGTTGAAGGGAACGGCGTTCAGCTTCCGCGAACACAATGACTATGTGGAAGCGACGTGTCCGTGGGGCAATCGCGTGCGCTGTTACGAGCCGGACGCCTCGCGCTTCGGGCGAATCACGCTTGGCATCCCCTATGTCGAGTTCGAGATACCCGTTGGCGCCGCCAAAGGCATCTGCGAATTCTATCCGAAGATCATGGGGATGCCGGCCGAACTCACGAACCGCGACACGACGGTCGCTTCGGTGAAAACGGGCAAGAACCAGCAGCTGTTGTTTCGCGAGACCGACCGACCACAGGATGAATATGACGGCCACCATGTGCAGATGTACATCACGAATTTTTCCGGTCCCTATCGCGCGCTGTCGGAGCGCGGCCTGATCTATAGCGAAGACAATCAATACCAATATCGCTTCCGCGATATCGTTGACCTCGCAAGCGGCAAGCACCTGTTCACCGTCGAGCACGAGGTGCGCAGCGCCACCCATCCGATGTTTTTGAGGCCGCTGATCAATCGCAACCCGGCGCAAACCAATCGCACCTTTGCCTCGGGCCACGACCAATGGCTGTGGGCGATGGGGCCGGATCAATACGACCCGGACCGCTGAAAGTCTACAGAACCAAAACCAGCTCCCACCACTCCCGCATCGACCGCGACGCGGACGCAAGACCCCTGTCGCGGGTGAGGAGTTGCTCTGTGATATATGTCCAATATACGCTTGGGATGACGGCAGCTTACCTGCCCGCAAGCCTTAACGCTTGCTCGATGCGAGGAACGGTTTGAAAGCTAAAGGACCACCAAGACAGCGATCGCGGGCGAGCGAGGCAGATGACGTCACGCTGACGGATCGCGCTTATCGCGAGCTTGAGGAAATGATCGTCACGCTGCGCCTGTCGCCCGGGACCGTATTGTCGGAGCAGGCGCTGGCCTCACGACTGAAGATCGGGCGCACTCCGATCCGCGAGGCCTTGCAGCGACTGGCCCGCGATGGCCTCGTCGTCATCATGCCCAGGCGCGGCATCATGGTCTCCGAAATCAATTTGAGACTTCAATTGCGGTTGCTCGAGGTGCGGCGCGAACTCGAGCGTCTGATGGCAAGCCTGGCCGCCGAGCGCGCTTCGCCGGAAGAGCGTCACGAATTCGCTCAAGTGGCGGAAGCGATGCTCGCGGCCGCCGCCAAGGCCGACGACATCGCCTTCATGCGTCTCGATCAGCGCTTCAACATCCTGATCGCGACGGCCGCCCGAAATGAATTCGCGCGGCGATCGATGGGATTGATGAACGGGCTCTCGCGGCGGTTTTGGTACCAGCACTATCAGGAAGTAGCCGACCTGCCGCTCGCCGCCAAGCTTCATGCTGCGGTCGCAGACGCCGTGGCGCAGAAAAAGATCAAGGCCGCCGCCACCGCCTCGGATCGGCTGATCGACTATATCGAGGATTTCGCGCGCAAGACGCTCGATACCTGAGCATTTGTTTTCGCGCGTTCAATCGAACGTAACGACGCTGCGAATGGTTTCGCCCCGCTTCAAGGCGCCGAATCCCTCGTTGATCTCCTCGAGTTTGATACGACGGGAAATCAACTCGTCGAGCATCAGCGAGCCATCGAGATAGGCCCGCGCAAGCAGCGGAAAATCCCGACGCGGCCGCGCGTTGCCGTAGCTGGAGCGCCGAATGCGCTTCTCCTGCATCAGCGAACCCCAGCGAAACGCGACGTCCTTGCTGACGTCGATCTTGCCGAGCCAGATCACGTGACCGCCGGGCCGCACGGCCTCGGTCGTGAGCCGAAAGGCCGAAGTGCTGCCGGCAGCCTCGATGACGACGTCGACGCCTCGGCCGTTCGTCTCGCGTTTTCCGGCGGCGACCGCATCGTCAATGGACGCGTTCACGCCGAGCGTCGCGCCAAGGCGCCGGGCGAGATCAAGTTTCGCCGGATCGATATCGACCGCGATGATCGTTGCTGCGCCGGCGAGCCGCGCGCCTTGCACCGCCGAAAGACCGACCGCCCCGCACCCGATCACCATCACGGCATCGCCATTTGCGATCGCGCCGAGATTGAGCGCGGCGCCGACACCGGTCATCACCCCGCAGCCGATCAAGCAGGCGCGATCGAACGGAATCTCCTTTGGGACGGCAATCGCCTGCTGGTCGGCCACGACGCAATATTCGCCGAACGATCCGAGGAACATCAGTTGCTGGAGGGTACGGCCGTCGGGGAGAGCCAACCTGCCTTCGCCGTCGAATGGCAGCGCCTTCGGCCCCTCGCCCAGATATCGCTCGCACAGGATCGGGGCGTCGCGGTCGCAGTAAAAACAATGTCCGCAATGCGGATTCCAGGACAACACGACGTGGTCGCCCGGTTTGACGCCGCGCGCGGCCGCGCCGACCTTTTCGACGACGCCCGCGGCTTCATGTCCGAGCACGATCGGCAAGGGATAACGCAGCGATCCCTCGATCACCTCGAGATCGGTGTGGCAAAGGCCGGCCGCGCGGATTCGAACCAGAACGTCGGTCGGCTTCAGGGCTGCCGCCGTGACCGTCTCGATCGAGATGGGCTTTTGCGCCGCATGCAGAACGGCCGCGCGATATTTGAAAGTCATCAGGCGACTGCCTTGCCGGAAAGCACGGCCAGATCCTGATCGATGTCGGCCGACGTCATCTCCCACTCGTTTCCGAAATTGGCCACAATGGCGCGCATGAACGGCTCGACCATGGCCTTTGCCCTGGCATCGTCGCCGAGATGATTGACCAAGAGCGCCAGCGCGAGTTGACGGGGCTCCGGCCCCTCATAGCTCCATTCAAAGCCGTTCTTGGTGAATTCCCAAACGTTTAGACATGGATCAAGTGGCGCGCCATCCACCGTAACCTTGACGCCATCGATGGTCCGGTCGCCTGCGTAAACCTTCATGTCGTCCTCCTGTGTTGAGACCTTGGGCCGCGGCCCCGGTCAGGAAGCAGTTTCGATCTTTCCTGCAATCACCCGCATGACGTCGCGATCCCGATAGGCCTCGGCGAGCGTACCAGAAAACATCACCTCGCCGCGCTCCAACACGTAGATACGATCGGCATAGTCTGGAATGTGATGCACGTTCGATTCAGCGATCAACACGCCCTTTCCCATCGCCCGGATCGAAGCGACCCCTCCCGCGATCGAGGGAATGATCGCCGGCGACAGGCCTTCGAAGGGTTCATCGAGCAGCAATAATTTGGGATCGAGCGCCAAAGCCCGCGCAATCGATACCATTTTGCGCTCGCCGCCGGAAAGCTGTGCCCCGCCACGGGCGAGATATTGGCGCAGTTTTGGGAACACAGCGTAAGCCTCCTCGATGCGGGCGCCGGCGGGGCGACCGGTGGGCCGCGTCCAAGTCGACAGTTCGATGTTCTCCGCAACCGTCAGGTCGGCATAGACCTCGGACTCCTCCGGCGAAAAGCCGATGCCGCTTTGCGCGATCTGCCAAGTCGGCAATTTGGCGAGGTCCGCGCCGTCAAAGGTGATGTCGCCCGACAATAGGCGACGATAGCCCATGACGGTGCGGAAGGTTGTCGTCTTCCCCGCGCCGTTGCGTCCGACCAGGCAGACAAGTTCGCCCGCGGCAACCGAGAGGCTGATACCGTTGAGGATTCGGCTACCCTCGATATCCACCTTCAGATTCGATACGTTCAACATCGCGGCAGCTTTCTCAATGTTTCGGGCGTGTCCCCACGACCGCGGCAATCATCGCGGGATCGGCAAAGAACGCATCGGGCGCCATATCCGCCAGAAGCGAGCCTGCCTGAAGAGCGACGATGCGATGCGAGTAGCGTTCGACGAGGTCCATGTCGTGCTCGACCTGCACAATGGCGCGCACGCCCGCGGCCTTGGCGGCGGTAACGAGAACCTCCATGATGGCATGCTTGTCTCCCGTCGACACGCCGCTGGTAGGCTCGTCCAGGAGAATGACCGTCGGATTGAGCGCAAACGCGCTGGCGATATCGAGCAGTTTCTTCTCGCCCTGCGAAAGTGTCGAGGCGACCTTGTCGAGCTTGGACCGCAGGCCCAGCACTTCCGCGACGCGATCTGCGTCCGCCTGCAGCACGCTATCCCGCTTGAGCGAACGGAACGGATTGGACACCCGGCGCAAGCGCGACGCGATCGCAACGGCCAGCGTCTCTCTCACTGTCAGGGCGGGAAAGATGTTGACCAGTTGAAACGCCCGCGACATGCCGAGCCTTGCGAGTTCGACCGGCCCGATGCCGGCAATATCGCGACCGAGAAAGCGCACCTCTCCTTCCGTTGGCCGCAACAGGCCGGTCACGACGTTGACAAGCGTCGTCTTGCCGGCGCCATTCGGCCCAACGATCGAAACAAACTCGCCGTCGCTGACTGCGAAAGAGATGTTGGCGAGCGCCTTGAACACCCCAAAAGCCTTGGAGACGTTGATGGTCTCGAACAGCGGCACGGCATCGGCTGCGGCGGCAGGTTGCGGATGCATCTCATCCCTCCCCGTCGCGACGGAAGAGAAGCTCGATCGTGCCCGCCAGGCCTTGCGGCATGAAGATCACCAGAAGCACCAGCACACTGCCCATCACAAAGCGCCAATATTGGGTGGTGGCCATCACGAAATCCTGCAGCACGACAAACACCAGCGCACCGATCGCGGGACCGGCGAACGTGCCGCTGCCGCCCAGCACCGCCATGAACACCAGATTGCCGGAATGGGTCCAATAAGCGAGTTCAGGATCGGCCAGTCCCGTGGTGACGGCAAGGATGGTTCCGCCGATGCCGCCATACACGGCCGAAATCACGAAGGCCGCAAGCCGCATGCGGAAAATCTCTACCCCGACATAGGCAGCCTTGCCGGCATTTTCTCGGATGGCGCGCAGATGCAACCCGAATGGGGATTGGGTCATGCGCCACATCGCCAGACCCAGCAGAGCGAACAGCACCAGCGCGTAATAGTAAAACGGCCCGGTGAGGAACGCGGTTTTGCCGCCGCGCCATTCCATGCCCAGCAACAGCGGTCGCAAGACCCGCATGCCCTGGTCGCCTCCGGTGACGGCATAAAACTTGAACAGAAAGGAGTGAAACAGCATGCCGAAGGCAAGCGTCAGCATGCCGAAGAAAATCCTGGTGTAACGAACGCACAAGAGACCGATCACGAGAGAGACCAGTCCGGAAATCAGCGCGGCCGCGATCAGGATGACCTCAAAGCTCAGGATTCCGAATTTCGAGGTCAGCGCCGCAGCAGTATAGGCGCCGACGCCCAGGAACAGCGCGTGGCCGAAGGACAGGAGCCCGGTGCTGCCAAACAGAAGATTGAATCCGAGAAGCGCAATGCCGTAGCCGACAAAGGGCAGCATCAGGAGGAGCAAATAGGGCGAGGCGACGAGCGGCAAGAGCGTCATGACGGCGATCAAGGCGAGCAGAACCCACAATCCATTGGGGCGTATCATTCGCCGCACCCTGACTGGGTTCGCGATATCGACCGACGATTGGCTCACACCGTTGCCTTTCCGAACAGGCCTGCGGGGCGAAGAATAAGCACGGCCACGACGACCAGATACACCGACAGCATTTCCAGTTCGGGCATCAGCGAAATCGCCGACGCGCGCATTAGTCCGACAATGAGAGCGCCGACCAGCGCGCCGCGCATGCTGCCGAGGCCGCCGATGACGACGACGGCAAAGGATTCCACCACCAGATCCACCGCCATATCGAGCGAAGCGGCGCCGGACGGCACCACCAGCGCGCCACCGACCGTTCCGAGCATGCAGCCGACTGTGAAGACCAGCGCGAAGACCTTTGACGCGTTGACCCCGAGACCTTCGGCCATGTCACGGTTTTCGGCAGTCGCGCGCACGATACGTCCGGTCTTGGTCCGTTCGAGGAAGAGACCAAGCGCTGCCGCAATCGCAAGGCTGGCCGCGATCACCAGCAGATTGTAGGTCGGAACCCGAACGCCAAGAAAACGCGCGGTGCCGTAGGCGAGGTAGACGTTGTCCATCGTGCGCGGCGTCGCGCCCCACAGAAACCGAAACGCGTCCTGGAACATCAGCAGAAAGCCGAAGGTGATCAGGAGCTGGTAGCTCTCGTCGCGGCGATAGACCGCGCGGAGTACGCGCTCGACCGGCAAACCCACAAGACCGATTGCAAGCCCGGCCAGGATCAGAATCGGAAAGAACAGCGCCGGCGGCATACCGAGCTTGATGGCAAGCCCAACTGCGGTGATCCCGAAATAGGCGCCCAGGGCATAGAACGATCCGCACGCCAGATTGATGATCTTCTGGACGCCGAACACGAGTTGCAATCCGGCGGCGACGAGAAAGAGCACGGCTGCGTGGAATATGCCGCCGAGAACGACATCCACAAGTTCGGTCATGCTTCAGACCGGCATTTTGGCGGTCTTGATCCACTCCCAGAAATCAGCCCCCGGCGGTTTTTGCAGCTGTTCGGCCTGGAAGGTGTCGATCGAAGCCAGCGTCGGGAAATCGTATTTATTGTTGTTGGTGGAAGGCCCCTGATAGAAAATCTGCTCGGCGATCTTGTCCTTGCGGAAGCGGCCCTTGCCGCCGAGGCTTTCGACCTCGAGCCCCGGCATCGCTTCGGCCACCTGCTCTACCGTCGGCCATTTGCCGGCCGCCTTTTGCGCGGCTTCGACGCCGGCCTTGTAGGTGGCGAGCGCGAAATACGCCCTGTCCGCCTCCCAGTGTGGCACTTCCTTGTAACGCTCCTTGTAGTCGTCGACGAATGCCTTTTGTAGTGCTGAGGCCTGCGGATGATCGAAATAAAGCGTGTTGTGGCCGAAGATTACGCCCTCCGGCATGAATTCCTTCTTGAGCTGATTGATCTGCCATCCAGCCGCCGGCAACACCAACTTTGCGCCGTCGAACAGTCCCGCCGCGTTGCCCTGTTTCATGAAAACCGGCAAATCGGCAAACAGCATCGACGAAAAAATCAAATCCGGTTTGGCGGCATTCAACGCTGCGATATGCGAGGTCAGATCCATGGTGCCGACCTTCGGCCATTGTTCGGCAACCACTTCCGTCTCGATGCCGTAGCGCGACAGGATTTGCCGGAACGCCTCCCAATTGTTCCGTCCGTAGGAATAATCGGGATTGATGCCGGCGATGCGCTTGAACTTTCCTTTGAAATACTTGATTGCCAAAAGCGAGCCCATCACCGCTTCGCATTCATTGTCGGTTGAGCGGAAGACGTAACGGGGTTTTGGCATCGTCTCCTTGACGCCGTCTTGTGTGGTGCCGTCCCACATCACCAGAAGCGCCTGCTCTTCTTCCGCCACCGGTGCGACGCCGAGACTGACACCGGTCGAGATCAGTCCGTGAACGGCCTCGACCTTCTCCTGCAGGATCAGCCGGCGAAAGCGCTCGATGGTATCCTTGGGGTTGGTCTCTTCCTCGAACACCAGCTCGATCTTGCGGCCGGCAATACCGCCGCTCTTGTTCATCCGCTCGGTTGCCCATTGCACCGCGCGAATGCCGCACTCGCCAGCGGTGCCGGCCGCGCCTGACCGCGGCGCTATGATTCCGATCCGCAGCGGCTTTTCCTGGGCCGAGGCGGGCGCGAAGATCTGCGGCACCGCAGCTGAGAGGGCCGTAGCACCGGCAAGCCTGGAGAAGTCGCGACGCGTGAGCTTCATAGGAGCCTCCCGTAATGATGCGCATCTGTCGCGCGCCGTTATTGGCATACCATAAATATATCAGTAACATCGCATCAAGCGCTTTTTTGGGGCTGACATGCCCCGAAAACCACTTTGCCACCTAATAGACTGGTGATATATTACATACGGACTGACGCCATGCTGGAGACGACGATGGAACTATCATCGAGCCCGATGACGGACCGGCAGCGGAGCTACCGGGCCACATACCGCCACCGCATCGCAGGATGGTACAATGGCTGGCTCCACGCCTTCGTCATCTACGTGATCGGATTCACGGCTCTTTACGTCTACTTCGCCAACGTCGAGAACCTGCGCTGGTGGGAATTGGGAATCGTTCCCGTGACCTTCCTGTGCGCAAACTTCTTCGAATGGTGGATTCACCGCTTTGTCATGCACCGGCCCTCTCAGGTGAAGGCGTTTCGCGCGATCTACAATCGGCATACGCTGATGCACCATCAGTTCTTCACCGAGAAGGAAATGCGGTTTGCCGATCATCACGACTGGCGGGTGACCTTCTTCCCGCCCTACGCGCTTGTGACATTCACGATGATGTCGATTCCGCCGGCGCTCATACTCGGCTGGCTGGTTTCGCCAAATGTCGGCTGGCTGCTGATCTCGACGACGACATCGATGTACCTGATCTATGAGTTCATGCATTTCTGCTGCCACGTCGATGAAAACTGGTTCGTCCGCAACGTACCCTTCGTCAACACGATCCGCCGGCATCACACCGCCCATCACGATCAGTCGATCATGATGGAGCGAAACATGAACCTGACGTTTCCAATCATGGACTGGTTGTTTGGCACGTCCGATCTCGATCGCGGACTGATCGGCCATCTCCTCAACGGCTACGATACCCATTTCGTCAAGACCGACATGCGCAAGACGTCACGCACGCCGAGGCCGGTATTGGCGGGACAGCCGACAGGGTTCGCAACGCCAGCCGAATAGGCGAGTCAGATGGCGGGTGAAACGTCATGGATGCCATCGAGCCGCATTGGACCTCGTTGCTCTGGTTTGCAGTGCTGTCCACGGTCTGCACCCTCTCCTTCCTCGTCGTCGCCGGCATGTTTCCGCTTCACTCGCGGCCGGATTCGGTAAAATCGAACGCGGGAATGCTGTTGGTGGCCGGCAACGCGGCCTTGCTCGCGGTGCTGTCCACAGCGACCGGGATCTTCGGCTATTCCGAACTCAGATGGAGCACGCTGATCGTCGTGACTGGTCTTGTCGTACTGTTTGCCCCGGGGCTTTTTGAAGTTTGGCCCGCCTCATTGCGCGATGAAAGCAAAGGACTTGTTGTGCTGATCGGCATCCAGCTATTTGCGCTCGCGACGCTGGCAAAAGTCGCGGGTCCGGCATGGGCGAGCCTGTCTTAGAAATTTCAAGGAGGAAGTGGCGATGCCCGTCAAAATCAAACTCGGCCTTTCGCTGGTCACCGTCCTGGTCGCCGCCATGGCCTTCTATCATCAGCATGTCCTCGGGCACGATCGTATCCAGTATGTCGTGGCGTTCCTCGGGTGCTTCATGATCTTCGCGATGTGGCTGTTCCCCGAAGTCAAACGCGACGAAACCGCTGGCGGCGTTCGGCGCGACGCCGCGCCAAGATAGACGTCCCGCTCTCGCGTCGATGCCCATTCGCCGCAATGCTCCCGAATTACGATTTGCAACCGACGAGCCTTTAAACCCGCGCGGCCTGTATCGCTCTTGACGGTATGGCGCGCCGCCCGCAACCGTTTTAAGGTTTCGGCTGGTAGCCATCCGTCAACGTCATTAGGAAGGCGATAATGTCGGCTTCGTCCTGCGCCGTCATTGCCGGCGCATCACCCAGATGGCGATTGAAGGGTGGGTCACTCAAATCAACATTGACATGATACTGCGGGGGAATGTCGTTGAATTTCCGGACCTTCCCGTCGGCCGCAAGCGGATAGACCTTTTCCGGGTTGGTGTCGCGGAAATTGTAAAAATCCATCGCCTGCTGCAACGTCTGGAACACCCCGTTGTGAAAGAACACGCGCCGAACGGCGGTGTTGCGTAACGTCGGTGTTTTGAACATGCCGCAAAACTGCGTCTGGTCGGCCATATCGGTGCGAATCGGTCCGCAGACCCCGAGATCGAAATACCCGGGCTCCTTGGTGTCTGCGAGCGCCTCGTTGCGCGGCCCGCCCAAGGCTTCGTACTGAAAGTCAGTAAAAAGCGGCGGCAATCCATCGCGCGTGGGCTGCGACGTGTGACAGCCGGCGCAGTTGGCTTTGTCCGGATCGTTGAACAAGCGAAAGCCGCGCATTTCGCTGTCGCTGAGGCGAGCCTTTCCCTCCAGCCAATAATCGTACTTGCTGGTATAGGGGTGAAAGCTCGGCTCCTCGATCTGATAACGGCCGATAGCGAACAGCGCCTCGGCCACCAGCAGCTTGGTGTTTTGAAAGATGTTTTCGCCAAACAATCCTGCAAATTTTTTGGCATAGGGCGCGCGGCGCAGTTTCTCGGCGATGATTTCGATGCTGCCGCCGTCCATCTCTCGCGGATCGAGCAGAGGACCCGCCGCCTGTATCTGAAGGGTGTCAGCGCGGCCGTCCCAGAACAGGCCGCCCTGCGGAACGATATTCGCGGCACTCTGCGCAGTTTGCGTCGCGGTCTTCTCCAAGCGTGCCGCGGTCTGACCGAGCGCGGCCTTGTCCGCCAGATTCACGTTTTCGCTCTCGCGATCATCGGGGCCAATGCCGAAATCCGGCTGCCGCTCCAGGTAAGTCAGCGAGGGGACGGCACGCGCGCCTTGCAGCGTCAGCGTGGGACCGCCGAGCATGACGGGTCCGTCGTTCGGCGGGCCATAGGCACGGTCGGGACTGTGACACGACGCGCAGGACATCTTGCCGGACGACGACAGGCTCGCGTCAAAAAATATTTCGCGGCCGAGCTTCGCCATGGCGGAAAGCGGCGCGACGGGCGGACGGACGAGATGAATCGGATTCGGGTTTTCGCCGGGCAACGTTTGCAGCTCGGCAGCGGAAACGGCGCCGGCCAAAAGGCCGGCGCCGAAGAACCACGCGATTGTACGATTGAACATGCTAACCCGCTCAGCGGCCCTTCTTCTTCGACTTTGAATCGACAGTGCCGAAGGTCGGATCGAGGATGAGCTTCCTGTCGTTGTCCTGTTTGAAGTCGAACAGGTCCGCGATCGAACCGGTCGTGGCGTCGAAGGAGCCGCCGCCGAGACGCTCACCGTTCAGCCAGTTGTCTTCGATAAAGCGCGGGATCGAGGCCTGCGTGATGAAGACGTGGCTGACGTAGTTCTTCTTGGCGAAGGGCGAGATTACCAGGAACGGCAGACGCGGACCCGGACCGCAACGACCAGCGACGGGCAGACCCTTGATGCCGTTGGGTTCATTGGTGGCGCCTGGGATGCCGCAGTTGCCAGTGCCGTTCAATGCATCGGCCGCCGAGAACGATCCCTGCGTCACCGAGGCGAAGGCGTGGTCGTACCAGCCGTCCGAGTCGTCATAGGTGATGATCACGGCGGTGTTCTTCCACTCCGGCTGCTCCTGGAGGAAGTTGATCAAATTGACCACTCCGGTCTGCTCGTCGAGCGGATCGGAATTGCCCGGGTGAGAGTCCTGGAAGGCTGCCATCTTGATGAAGGAAACCGCCGGAAGATTGCCGGCCCCGACTGCCGTGAAGAAGTCGTCCAGGTCATAGCCATGATTGGCCGGGTCAACCTTCTGGGTGCCCGGCACCAGAGTATGACCGATCGCCTTGGTCGAAGTCGGACGGGCGTGGGTCAGGTTGGCGGTCGACTTGAAGTACTGGAACCAAATGTGATGCGGTATATAGTCGGTGATGGCAGCGCCGATGACCGGGCTGACGTTGCTGCGCGTGCAACCGGTGGTGCCGTTGTTGTTGATGGTTTGCAGGTTGAAGCCGCCAACGAACGAGCCCCAGGCGATGTTCGCTGTGTTGAGCAGATCGCCGATGTTCTTGGCAGTCGACGAGACCGTGAGGGTCTTGCTCGAGCACACGTCGCCGGTGGGATCGATATCGCCGATCAGCGTGAAGCCGCCCTGGCCGTCGGCGAGGTTGTTCCCGCTGGTGCCCACTCCAGGCACAATGCTATTGGTCTGGCCGGCGAACATGTTGAGCAGTCCAGGGGTCGATGGACCATAAGTGTCGCCCCAGGCATTGTCGCTCATCGCGAAATTCTGGGCGTAGTTCCAGAACGCGGTGACCGTGTTGCCGTCGAAAATGCCCATCGTCTGAGCGGTGGTGCCAAAGGCGCCGGCGCCGCCATTGGTGCCCCTGCCCACATCCAGCGGAAAGAGGTCGACCTTGCCGCCGTCATAGGCCTTTTGTTCCGCCGTATAGGCGTGATTTTGCGAGGCCGTGTTGGCCTGCGTGCGATCGAGACGGAACGGGTTGGAAGCGCCGGCGCCGTTAAGCGGGTTCAAGTTCGGGTTATTGGTCAGCAGCGCCGGATTCGACAAGAGATTGTTGATGTCCCGCGGCGTATTCTTGGCCGGCTCGAAGACAGGCTCACCTTCCGGATTCAACGCATTCGGGTAAGTGCCGAAGTAATGATCAAATGACCTGTTCTCGTTGAAGATGACGACCAGATGCTTGATCGGGGTCGCGGTCTTCGCCTCGTTTTCCGCATTTTCAGCGGCGACTGGAGCGCTCCAGGCAACGGTCGTTGCGATGCCTAACATCGCCGCAGTGGAAAGCAGACTTCTTCTCATCTCGTCCCTCGTCTTACCCCTCGAAAGGGTTCGGTTGCACGCTTGGGTTTATAATCAGCGGCAAATGACGCGCATGTGTCGGTTTAACGAACGATTGAGAGGCGGATGGGGACTGAGCAAAACCGCGGCTGCGCTGGCCTGGGTCAACAATTTTCTTTCGCAAGAACGACGCGCTCCGTGA
This sequence comes from uncultured Alphaproteobacteria bacterium, assembly GCA_963741185.1. Lineage (GTDB taxonomy): Bacteria > Pseudomonadota > Alphaproteobacteria > Rhizobiales > Xanthobacteraceae > Bradyrhizobium. Next base: position 674,576 of record CAVUHE010000031.1, read on the forward strand.
CTCCGTCATCAGCATGAAACACGCGGCTGCCATTTTTCGCCGTGATTCACCCCAGCAAATAAAATTCACGGAGAAAATCCATGATTCTAAAAAAGATCGCCCTCGGTATGCTTGCCGGGGTGGCTCTCAACGCATCCGCTCACGCGGCCGATATAGATCATGTGCTCCTGATCAGTGTGGACGGACTGCACGCGCTCGACGTGGCAAATTACATTGAAGCACATCCGGATTCCGCGCTGGCCGAATTGTCGAATCATGGCGTTACGTTCAGCAACGCCCGTACGCCTGCGAACTCCGACTCGTTTCCCGGATTGCTGGCACTCGTTACCGGTGGCTCGCCGATCACCCATGGCCTGTTCTACGATGTCAGCTACGATCGCACGATCTTCGATCCGACCAACGTGACGTGCAAGGGCGCGCCCGGCAACATGATGGTGTTCGACGAGAGCATCGATCTCTACAAAGGCAATGTTTCCCAAAACGTGCTCGATCCGACGAAGCTGCCGCGCGTCCGCGATCAGGGAGGCCGCTGCGTCCCGCTGTTTCCGCACAGCGCGGTCAGGACCAACACAATCTTCGAAGTCGTCAAGAGCAGGGGCGGTCGCACCGCTTGGTCGGACAAGCACCCGGCCTACGATCTCGTCAATGGCCCGTCAGGAAGAGGCGTGGATGATCTCTACACGCCGGAAATCACCAACGTGAATGGTTTCGACGCCACGGTCAGCGTCGATTGCACGGTGGCGAACGACGCCTTGAAGGTGACGGCCGTCATCAACCAGATCAACGGCCTCACGCATGACGGCAAGCCCGCCGGCAGAACCCCGGCGGTGTTCGGCATGAACTTCCAGGCAGTTAGCGTCGGGCAAAAAGTCTCTGCGGACAACAAGGACGGCAGCTGCCCGCAAAGCCATCATACGGGTCAACCCGGCGGTTACACCGACGGCGCCGGCACTCCGACCGCGGTGCTCGCCTTCGGTCTGCAGAAGACCGACGAAGCCCTGCGCGACATGATCCAGGCGCTCAAGACCCGCGGCATCTACAATTCCACGCTGTTCATCGTCAGCTCCAAGCACGGCCAGTCGCCGATCAATCCGGCCAAGGTCAACAAACCCGGACATTTTGCCGACCTCGTTGCGGCACTCCCCGATGCCGCCACAAACCCCGGCGCACAGGCCATCGTCAGCGCCGGAAACTGCGCGACTGGCCCTTGCGGTTTCGTGATGGACGACGACGTCGCGCTGATCTGGTTGCAGGATCAGAACAAGACAAAGGCGGCAATCGACTACCTGAACACCAACGCCAAGGCGTTGTTCATTGACGAGGTGCTGGGCGGTGACGAGATTGAGCTCAAGTTCAACGATCCCAGACGCGATAGCCGCACGCCCGACATCCTGGTTCAGCCGGTCTACGGCACGATTTACACGACATCGAGCAAAAAGAATGCCGAGCACGGCGGCATGAGCTTCGGGGATACCAATGTCGGGTTGATCGTCTCCAATCCGCGTTTCCCGAGCGTGATCATCAAAACTCCGGTGATCACCTCGCAGGTCGCGCCAACGATCCTGCAGGCGCTTGACATCGAACCGGAAGCGCTGAACTCTGTGCGCGTCGAGCACACGACCGTGCTGCCCGGCTTGTGGGACAATCGCTAAGTGGTAGGGCAAGCAATATTCGGAAGGGGCACCGCATCTCGCGGTGCCCTTTCAGCTTTCGGCAACCTTCGCCGCTACGACCCGGTGCAGCATCCAAAAACAGACAAAGCCGCCGTCGGGAGTCACTGTTCCGCGACAATTCAATAAGGATTTTGGCCAGATTTCATCAATCTGCTAAATTGATCGGGCTATGTTGCCGGATCAGGCCCTCGAGATGCTCGTCACCATATTGTTTGGATTGCTCTGTCTGCTCGGCCTCGGTCTTGCCTGGATCGACATCCGCCACGGAATCATCCCGGATTGGTTGAACCTGACGATTGCCGGTGTCGGCCTGTCGAAGGCCGTGATCATCGATGGGCCGTATGCCGGTTTCGAAGCGGCCTGCGAGGGCGCTGCCATCGGAGCCATCTTCTGGCTCCTGAGGCGGTTGTACTTCGCCTTCCGGCAGATCCACGGGCTGGGATTGGGCGACGTCAAATTCCTCGCAGCCGCCGGAATTTGGGTCGGCGTCAGCGGCCTTCCCATGCTTCTGTTGGTTGCAACACTGACCGCGCTGGCCTGCGCAGGCATCATGCAATTGGCAGGACGGCAATTGTCCGGTCAGACATCGCTGTCGTTCGGACCGTTTCTCGCCATCGGCCTGTTGTTTGTTTCAGGTTTTCAACAACATTGGCTCTGTTGTTCAGCGATCAATTGAAGATCTTCAGCGATCCGGTCGCGGTTGTGCCGTTTTGGACAAAAGCCTTCCGTTGTCGGACCCGACTGGCCGGACTTCGTTGCGGACCTCGGTGGGCGGCGACGTTCCAAGACCGGGCTGCGGCAAAGCGAGGGTAACGACCTGTTCATCCTTCTCAAGCGCCGCTTCCCGGCCCTGAACCGACCGCAGCTTCCAACCCTGAAAATCCTCTCCCACCTTCAGCCGAACCACCGCCTTGGTCGATTGATCCAGAAATATCCCGAAGCCCTCCTCGTCGCCTACGATCGTGCCGACCAGCGTGAGCTGCGGACGATCGGGCTCCTTTGGTTTGGGCACCGCGACCATCTTCGGGACCACCACAGGCGCTACGGCGGGAGACGGCGGCCGCCGCGACGGCGAAAAGATCGGCCGTTCGCGCGTGACAGGAAATTGAGCGAGCGGCATGGCCCACAGCGGATTGGCGCTCAAGACACGTTCCGCCGCGGGTGCCGCCGGCGCAGGCGGCGCGGTGACCTGTACCACGGCGGCGGGAGACTCGTCAGGCTCGGCGTTGTCGGCGATCCAGCCCGCGCGCCATCGGCCGGATCGTCCAGCGCAAGCTGGAAACGGCGGACATCGAGGCAGGCCCGCCTCCGCAAATCGAGAGAACCAGAACCGCCGCTCCGATCGCATGCTTGCGCATCATTTTGCACCCTGCCACTGCCCCGACACCGCCAGCAGAATTCGCAATTTCCCCTCGCTCGATGGCGTCGTGGAAGCCTGAACGGCGAGTTGATCGATAAACAGGAACGGCATCCCGGCCTCGAGATCGTAAATGAGTGGCTGCAACGCCGGCTGATCGAGCTCGCAGCTCGCGATCATGCTGACAAATCCGGCCTTCGCATGCGTGCCCTGCACGTCGAGCTGGGACGACAGGACATTGCCGCCGAATTTGGTCACGGCACCCGCGACGCGCTGCAGCAGGGCTGCGCCCGCGACCGTGACGGTCGCGCCTTCGAGAAACGCGGAGCCTGAAGGCGTCGTGGCATCGGCGGGTCTTCCACCCGGCGCGGGGGCTTTGCGTCCCTCGAGCTGCTCGAGCATGGCCGCCGATGCGTCCACCGCAGCTTGCTGGCCCAGCAGATCGACCACCGAGCTCACCATCACTCGTCAGCAGCACGAGAAACGAGGCCCGTGTAAGACGGTCGCCGCCACGACCGGCGAGGTTGTGAGCAATCTTCTCGGAGCATCTGCGAGATTCATGAGCCGGATCCAAAAGACGGCGTGATATGGGCTTCAATGTGGAAGCGTTCGCCCGGCTCGTTCTGCGCACGCGTGGTCGGCGCAAAAAAGGTGGCGCGGGCAAATTGCGGTGACTTCTCGATCAATCGGATCAGGGACGGCGCATCCTGCGTCATGCCCACCACCTGAACCTTGTCGCCTTCGATCCGCAGCTCCGTTGCATAAGTGCCGTCGGGTAGCGCCTGCGAGAGCGCTTCAAGCACAACGACGCTCGATGGGCTTGTCTGCTTGCGCTTCGCAAGCAGGCTGAGCGCCGATCCGCCGGAATTCGGGTTCAGACGCATCGCGGCACGACGTTCCGAGATCCGACGCGTCAATTGCTGCTGTTCGGACTCAAGGACGCTGCCGAAATAGGTTGCAGCCATCAGGGAGGCCGCAGCGGCGATCCCAGCGGACAGCAGTGCGACACGCAAAATGCGCGGTACGTCGGCGGCGGCAGCGCCGTGCAGTTGCTGGTCGAGGACCTTGATCTTCGCCGGCGCGCCGCCCGTGGAAGGAAGCACGGCGATTGCCGCGATTGAGGCCGCCCCCAGATTGCTCGCGAGTTGAACGATGGGCTGGATGTCCTGCTTCGACGTCGAGGCGAGCGTCAGTTCGACGCGCTCATTGGGAATTGCCACGGGCGGGCTCCAGCCGAACACGACCTCGTCCGCCGTCCAGGGCGTCAGGCGGTCGATCTGCGTGCGGATCATGCCATCGAGAAAATCCACGGCCTGTTTCGGAAAATCGAGCGACCGAAACAGCACCTGACCGGAGGTCATCAGCGCTTCAACGCGACTGCCACGGAAAGCCGTCACCCAATCCGCCGGCAACGGAGGATTCGGCCGGCCCTCAGAGAGACGAAACGAAACTTCCGGCAGTACCGGACCCTTTCCCACCGATTTCAACTTCGCCGTGAACGTCTGGTCGCTATACTCGCTGAGCAGTATCTGGCGCCGACGCGCAAACCGGCCGATCACGAGATTAATGGCCTCGGCCACGGCGCCAATCCATTCATCGAGCAAGGCTTTGATTTCGGCAATCATTTTCGTCAACCGCTTGCAAGTTTGCGTGATCTAAGACCAGTCTCGACGTCGTCCTTCCACGACAGCACATGGAAAGGCTCCTTGTCCCCGCCCAGTTCGATTACGACTTCGGAAGCGGTACGACGACCATTGTCGAAGCTGAGCGTCGTCAGAATGCGATAGGATTTGCTCTTGGGAAGGCTCGCACTGGCCTGGGCTGGGCCGAGCGCGGCGGCGATCGCAGCCTGGTCCCTCGGCAATACGGAGCGCTGCTTCAGGAAATCATTCAGCACCGCTGGCGTCATGCCCGGCAATGCGGCGATCACCTCGGGTGCGGCGATCAGGACATCGACGTTGGGCGATCCGCTGAGAACGGTGACGAACGGCAAGGCGCGATCGACCAAGGCTGAAGGCACGCCCAGGACAAGGCTGAGTTCGTTGACATGGGCAAAGAGTGATTGTCGGGGGGAGTAGTTGAGGCCCGCGGCGGCATACAGCGCCTCTTCCGCGTTGACCGCGTTGGCCTTGGGAGCCGTCCGCCACCCGACGATCCGCTCCGCCGCTTCGCCTGCGATTTTTTGATCCGCACCAAGAACCTCGAAACAGATTAGCCAGCATTTCCTTGGGCGCGGAATTGAGATCGACGCGCGCGGCTTCCGACGTATAGCTGACGAGTACGTCCGCGTTGTCCAGGCGGAAACGGAACGAGCCTTGCGCGGGACGCGCCTTGTCGCCTGCAAGCAGCAACTGATAGGTCGTGAGTTCGAGACTGGCCGATACCAGGGCCTCCGTCTTGAGCCCGACATCGGTGACAGCGAGCGCCTGGGCCGAATTGGACAGGTAAACCGAAAAGATCGTCGCCAGCGCCGACAAGGCCACAAGAATCCAAAGCACGGCAATGATGACGAAGCCGCGCTCCGAGGATGAGGTAGCGGCGCATTGACGATTCCGCCTCACTGCCGGCCTCCCTGATTACCCATCGGCTGCGAATTTCCTTGAGAGTTTCCTTGAGGATTTCCTTGCGCACCGCCTTGAGGATTATTCTGATCAGCTGGTTTGCCGTCGCAGTTTCCATCCGGCTGCGCACAGTCGCCCTGCGCGGGCGCGTCGACATGAACAGGCGTCACGGTTGAAATCGCCAGGACGCGTTCGCTCGCCGCGTCGCGTATCGTCAGCTTGATCGCCGCCGGGAGCTTGTCGGCGTCATGCCAGCTGCCCTTCCAGACCCGGTCCTGGCCCGCATAGGCAAATGACAGCCGAAACGGCGAACGCAACAGCAAGACCGGCTCGGCGAAATGAAGTTGCTCGGAAAGCGATGATCCCAGAGGCAAAGGCCGGAACGGCGTGCGGGAACGGACCGTGACGAAGCCCTGCTGTTCGGTGGTTTCACCAACGCGTACCACGTCCAATCCGGACCCGGCGTTCGGGCCCAACGCCGTGCGCACAAACGTGACCGACAGCTCCGAGCCGTCGAATATCGGGCGACGCTCGCCACGGTTGGCCGGCACATATTCGGCGGCTGAGAGGTCAGCGCCGATCCGCTGCAGCGCGATGCCGATCAGTTCGCTGCGCTGGATTCGCTCAAAACCGCGATTCCAGTTCGGAAGCCATTGCGCGGTGAGATTGGCCAGTGCCGAGAGCACCAACCCCATCAGCGCCAGCGCAACGAGCGTCTCTATCAGCGTAAAGCCGCTTTCACTGGTCCGTCGCTTTGCAAGCGAGCGCCTCATTTCGACGCCCTGCGCATCATGCGAACCGTTTTGAGGTCCGATACCGCGCCTGTGGGGGAGCGGACCTGGACCGTGACGAGCGCGGGAATCCAGGCGACGTCCGCGCCTGGTACGCTCCATTCTTCGCCCAATGGTCCGACGTCAATCTTCCACCGGTAGTCGTTGACCTGTCCCGATAATGCGCCAAAGCCAAGCTCGGCGCGCGGCGGTATCTCCGTTGTCAGGATGGACCGCGCCGTCTGCATCAGGGTCACGTGCTGCTCCAGCAGGCGAACCCCACGCACATTTGTCGACATCACCGATCCGATCGCAACAATCGAAACGGCAACGACGGCCAGCGCGATCAACACCTCGATGATCGTGAAGCCGGCGTCGCGACGGTCAATTGGTGGTGGAGTCGTGTGAAACAATTTCAATCCTTCCGGTCAGCCAGTTGACCCGAATCTCGTAGCCGGCATCAAGTCGCGTCAGCGCGATCGCCCCGCCGCACGACATTCCGCTGGCAAAGAAACTGATGGTCGACAAGGCCTGACGCCGATTGCAGGTTTGCGGCAGGAGTGCCTCGAAGCGGACGTCGTCCGGTATTCTGACCACGTCCGCGGTCGCGCCCGATCGTATCGAGCGGCCTGTCGCATCGACCAGCGTGGCGACGTCCATTCCCCGCCGGATCGCCGTGTTGCGATCCGCCTTCAGCAGAGACGCGGTCTGCAGGGCATAGGCTTGCAGCCGGGAGCGCGACGTATGGTGCGGAATGAATGGCAAGAGCACGGCCGCCATCATGGCGATGAGCGCAAGCACGCCCACCATTTCAAGCAAGGTGAAGCCGCGTTCGGAAGCCCTACTCATTTTTGGCGCTGGTCAGGTTTTCGATCGAAATATCGGCCGCAAGTCCGCTGCCACCCTCCTGACCATCCGATCCGTAGGACATGATGTCATAAGGTCCGCGTTCGCCGGGCGCACGATACACATAGGGATGGCTCCAGGGATCGTTGGGTACATTGCCGCCTTTGAGATATGGGCCATTCCAGGCGGCGATACCCGGGGTGCGCTGGACCAGCGCGGCGAGGCCTTCTGAGGTCGAGGGAAAGCGGCCGGCGTCGAGATAGAACAGGTCGAGCGCGCTTGAGAAGCTTTGCAGCTGTATCCTCGCAGCCTTGACCTTGGACTTACCTAGATAATTCAGGACGCGCGGGCCGATCAGGCCCATGATGAGACCGATGATCGTGATCACCACCAGCATTTCGACCAGGGTGAACCCCTGCTCTCCCAAATCCTGCTGGTGCTTGCGCCGTTCGCCACTGGCGAAAGACCTGCGAATGCGTCCCACCGACTTCATCATGAACCAACCCCTACTCTATCCGACCAGTTGCGTCACCGACAGCAGCGCGGTCATGACCGATACGATCAATCCCCCGACCACCGCGCTTATGGCGATGATGGCGAGCGGCCCGATGATACCGACGATGCGGTCAAGGCTGCGCTGCAGTTTCGCTTCATAGAACTCGGCGACCCGACCTGCCAGCACCGGCAGTTGCCCGGTTTCCTCGCCGAGCCGCAGCATGCGGATCGCCATCGGCGGCATGTTGCTTGAGGCAAGCAAGGCGTCCGAAAGCTTGCCACCGTGACGGACGCGATCCGCCGCCGCCGTCCAGGCCGTAACGCTTCCGGTCACCGCCATGATGTCGACCAGGATGCGCAATGTGGCCGAAAGATTGACGCCACTGCCGAGCAGAACGCCGAGGTTGCGGCAGAAGAGACTGGTGCGATAAAACTGAAAAACGGCGGCGATGCCGGGAACGCGGGAGATGGCGGTCATGATGGCGGCAACCGCGCTCGGCCGGCGGAGCAGCCACCAGAGGCTCGCTATCACCAAGGCGGCGCCGAGCGTCACACCGGCCGCGTTGGCGCGAAGGAAGTCCGAGAGCTTGATGAAGATGCTGAGCGTGGAGTCCGATTTCGCGCCGAAGTCCTGCAGCACGGATGAGAACTGCGGCAGCACGAACAGGATGAAGAACAGCATGACGCAGACCGCGGCGATCAGCACGAAGGCCGGGTACTGCATCGCGTCGGTCAATTTGCGACGCATCAGCTCGGCGCGCGCGCGTTCCGTTCCAAGCATCTCAAGCACGGAATCGAGCGTTCCCGAAACTTCACCGACGCGCACCAGCGCGACATACATCGCCGGGAACAGCGAAGGATGTTCCGCAACCGCACCGGCAAAACTTTCGCCTGACAGAACCGAGGCGCGCAATTTGCCGACCACCGGGCGGAGCCGGCCGACATCGGTGTCGCTCGCCAGCAATTCGAGCGCATCGTCCAGACGCGCGCCCGCTTTCAAAAGAAGAGCAAGGTCGCGGGTGAATGTCGTCACCTCGGCCGGGCTTGGCTTGCTGAAAAAGCCAAAGCTGGACTCGGGTTTGGCCGCGGTCGTCTTGTCTTCGACAGTTTCGATCGGCAGCAGCCGGAGATACTCGATGCGATGTGCCACTTCCCTGGCCGTCGGCGCCGACAGGGTGCCATGCACGATCTCTCCGTTCTGCGTCAGGGCCCGGTAGCGGAAATTCGGCACGATCTCACCTCGCACGGTCGTAACGCGGAGCAGTTCTGCAGGCGACGTCAGACCCGCACGGCATTTCGCAACCCCATCGTCGATCATCGTCGTCATCCCGGCGCGGATTGCGGTCTGATCGATCTTCAATCCATCGGTCTTTTCCCCGATCAGTTCGCGAATCTCGTCGGAGAGCACGAGAATCTCGAACACGCCGAGCCGGCCGCGATAACCGGTCCCGCCGCAGCGTTCGCAACCGCATGGCCCCTGAAGCATCTCGCCGCGTCGAAAGCCGAGCGCAGCCAGGCGCGGGTCTTCGGCAAAATCGGCATCGCTCAGCGTCCTTGGCGTCTTGCAACGGTCGCATAATTGCCGGACAAGCCGCTGCGCGACCACCGCTCTCAAGGTGGAGCGCAACAGATATCCCTCGACCCCGAGATCGAGCAGGCGTGGCACCGCGGCCGCCGACGACTCCGTGTGAAGGGTGGTCAGAACAAGGTGCCCGGTCAGCGCCGCGTGAACCGCGACATGCGCGGTTTCGGTGTCGCGCACTTCACCCACCATGATCACATCAGGATCCTGGCGCACGAAGGAACGCAGCGCCGCGGCGAAGGTCAGCCCGATCGCGGGTTTGATCTGGGCTTGATTGACGCCGGGCAGGTCATACTCGACCGGGTCTTCGACAGTGAGGATTTTGCGGCCGGGCTCGTTCAGGATCGACAGGATCGTCGCCAACGTCGTGGTCTTGCCGCTTCCGGTCGGGCCGGTGACGACGATCATGCCGTGAGGCAACTTCAACAAACGCCTGAGCTTGACGTCGTCGGCCGTTGAAAATCCAAGCTTTTCGACGACGAGGAGTCCGCGGTCCTTCGGCAAGATACGGATGACCGCGGATTCCCCGTGCTGCATCGGCATGATCGCGACACGAATGTCGATGTCGCTGCGTCCGACCCGCAACCGGGCGGCGCCGTCCTGCGGCAACCGACGCTCGGCGATGTTGAGGTTCGCGACGATCTTGATGCGCGAGATCACGGCCTGCGGCAACACGCCGGCCGGCGCCGCGACCGGCCGCAACAGGCCGTCAATTCGCAAGCGGACCACGAGCCCGGACTGAAAGGGTTCGATGTGAATATCGCTCGCGCGCAGCTCGACGGCTTTTTCCAGGAGATCGTTGACGGCGCGGACCACCGGCGCACCGCTGGCAAGATCGCGCAGACTTTCGATGTCGTCTTCGCGCGGCTGATGCAGCCCGTCGGCGCCCAGTTCAACCACCTCGTCGCCCAGACGCCGATCGAGCACGACCGTCAGGTCTTCAACCGACGCCACCGTGATCGTGACATCCCGCCGGAGCACGATTTCGGCCGCGCGCCGTGCCGCCGTGTCGGTCGGATCCGCGACCGCCAGTACCGCGCCGCCGTCGGCGGACTGATAGGGAAACACCATCATCTCGCGCAGAAAGCGCTGCGAGAACGCCTCGTTCAGTGCGGTTGCCGACAGCAAATCCTGGAGTGTGACCCGATCGAGATCGGCAAAGCGGGCGGCTTCGTCGGCGAACTCACTGGGCGAAAGGTCCGTGAGCTCCCAAAGCTTGGATTGCCGCCGCGTGGGGCCGCCCTGCTCTGCCGGCCCGCCGTTGGACGCGACCATGATCAAATGATTGTGGCGACGAAGATGTTCCAAGAACTGCAAGGACTCGTCGCTGGTCATTGGTGTTTCCAGTCGCGCCGTTCTTCCCAAAGCATACCGGTCAGCGGCCCAAGGCCTTTGGGCCACCGTTGAGCGTCAAAGCGCCGGGAGGTTATTGATCCGAAACATGACAGTTGTACGAATCGTGGGGCGAGAGCCGGGTCACAAAGAGATCAGCGCTGCCTTGGAGCCCAATCTCTGGATAAGCCGGCCGCCAATTATTTCTGTCATGTTTCGCCGCTAAGACTTCCGCTCGGCTCAAATCCCGCCCAAGGATTATGGGCTCCAAGAGTGTTGGATTGGCGGAAACATGGTTGGTGTCGGCAGCAACCGGGGAATTTCCCCGTGGGTGGTCGGTCGTGGCGTTGGTATTGCTCTAGCATTATCTTCCGTTATCGCGCTGGCGTCCTGCAATTCGGCCACCGTGAGCTCCACCAACGATCTCGATATCGACGTGCTTGACAAGGTGCGCTCGCTGGACACCTTGCCTCGTTATCCGCAGCAAGCTGGCGGCCCGGCGACCAATGCCGGTCCCCGCAGCCAACCAGCGGTGTTCCAAGGCACCGAGGTGACGGATATTTCGGAAGCGCGCCCGCAACCCGTCGCCAGCGGCAACGGTTTTGAGCTCAATTTCGAAAATACGCCCGTGGCCACCGTGGCCAAGGTGGTGTTGGGCGATATTCTGCAAACCGGCTATACGATCGATCCAAGGGTGCAAGGAACGGTCAGCCTGGTCTCGGTGCGGCCGGTGGCCAAATCCGACATCATCTTCGTGCTCGAAAGCGCCTTGCGGATCAGCGGCGTTGTGCTGGTGCGAGACACCGCGGGCTATCGACTTACGCCCCTTGGCGACGCGGTCGGCGCGGGCCGGGTCGATGCCGCGGCCGCAAGCCCTGAGCCAGGTTACGGCGTCTCCGTCGTGCCCTTGCAGTTTGTTTCGGCGCAGACGCTCCTGAAACTGATGGACAGCTTCGCGACCAAGCCCGGCATGGTGCGCGGCGACACCACGCGCAACTTGCTTCTGATCCAGGGCACCGGCGCGGAACGTCGCACGGCGGTGGATACCGCGATGAGCTTCGACGTCGATTGGATGCGAGGTCAATCGGTCGGAATTTTCCCTGTCGCCAACAGCGGCCCGGAACCCGTGATCGCCGAACTCGAAAAGATCGTGGATTCGGGTGAAAACGGTCTCAGCCAGAACATGATCAAGTTTCAGCCGGTCGGCCGGCTCAACGCGATCATGGTGGTGAGCAAGAAGCCCGCCTTGCTGCAAACCGCCGCGACCTGGATCAAGCGCCTTGATCGCGCGGACAGTTCGCGAACCAGCGTTCACGTTTACCGGGTGAAGTATGGTGAAGCGCGTCAGATCGCGCGCGTGCTGACCGACATGTTTGGCGGCGGATCTTCCTCGGGCAGCCTGCTTGATAGCGCCGAGAACCAGATCGCGCCCGGGTCAGGCGCGTATGGCACTGGCAGCGACCGGCTTTCCATGAACACCAACAACCCGTCTTCGGCCTCCGGGGGTTTTGGGTCGCGCACATCCGCCGGAACCGGTTCAGGCTTTGGCCAGCCCACGGGTGCGTCGGGCTTTGGCGCGCCTCCTGCCGCTGCATCGCCGGGCGCGGGCGGTGCCGCGTCGCTCGACAGAGGCGGCACCGGCGGCGGCGGTCCACCACTAATGCAAGGCGTGCGAATTACGGCTGATAGCGTCAACAACACCCTGCTCATCTATGCCGATCCGGGCAATTACCGGATCATCGAATCGGCGTTGCAACAAGTTGATCAGCCGCAACTGCAGGTCGCCATCGACGCAACGATTGCCGAAGTCACGCTCAACGACGAACTGTCCTACGGCGTCCAGTTTTACCTCACAAGCAAGAATCTGGGATTAAGACCCGACCAGGGCTCTCTCCTCAACACCCAGTCGACGACGGCCCCGACCTCCCCGGCCGCCGCAACCGGAACGGCGGCCGCCGCCGGCACCGCCGTCAACTCGTTCATCAATCGCGCATTTCCAGGTTTCAATTTCCTCGTCGGGTCGGAAGCCCAGCCAAGCGCCATTCTGGACGCGCTGCACACCGTCACCGGCGTCAAGGTGTTGTCCAACCCGTCGCTGGTCGTGGTCAACAATCAGATCGCGACCCTCCAGGTCGGCGACGTCGTGCCCGTCTCCACTGGCTCGGCGAATGTGCTCAATGCCGCGACCGCCACCAGCAACACCATCGTCAACACCATCGACTACCGTAACACGGGGGTCATCTTGAGGGTTTCTCCCCGCATCAATGTCAACGGAAACGTCCGGCTCGATGTCGAACAGGAAATCAGCAACGTGTCGCCGCAAACCGCCACGAGCTTGACGCCAACTGTCTCCGAGCGAAAGGTCAAGAGTTCGATTTCGGTCGCCAATGGACAAACGGTGCTCTTGGCCGGCTTGATCAGCGAACAACAAAACCTCAACCGAAACGGGATTCCCGTCCTCGATCAAATTCCCGGTCTCGGCGACGCCTTCTCCCACCAGGACAAAACGGTCGCCCGCACCGAGTTGATCATTTTCATCCGCCCCCAGATCATTCGTGACAGTCTCGATGCTCATTACGTTGCCGAAGAACTTCGCTCGAAGCTGCGCGGCAGCATCAATACGAGTAGTGCAAATGATCCGCGCAACAAGACCATTCACTGATGCTGGGGTAGTGCTTGTCATCCTCTTGATCGGCGCCGCGTCGATTCGGCCCGCCTTCGCCGAAGGATTGACGCGCGGGATCGGTGCCTACTACCGAGGTGACTACGCGCGGGCCGTTCGCGAGCTAATTCCCGCGGCGGCGCGTGGAAATGCCCGGGCTCAGGGACAGCTCGGATTCATGTACGAAAACGGCTTCGGCGTGCCGCAGAACTATGTCGCCGCCGCCGATCTCTATCGTAGCGCGGCCGAGCAAGGGGACGCCTTTGCACAGAGCAGACTCGGCTTGAGCTACGACAAGGGCCACGGCGTGCCGCAGAACGTTATTCTTTCCTACAAATGGCTCGACCTCGCCGCCGCAAGCGCATCCCGACGCGAGCGCGATTTTTATCGCAGGCTTCGCAACGCAGTGGCCTCTAAAATGTCATCGGATCAAATCGTTGAAGGACAGCGACTCGCCTTGATGTGGGTGCCGGGTCGTTGGTGAAAGATATGCGACAATTCGGCAATGCTCCGACAAAGATTGTCGCGATCGCGAATCTTCAACAGATTACGGCCAAGAGCAGCCGTTATCTTTCTTGATTGATTGGATGAAGTTTTCAACCGAGCTCCCCTTCACTTGAAGCGATTTCGACGGTCGCAAGCGCGCTTGCCTTCGAACCGTCATCCCCGTGTCAATCGCCCGAAACAACCGGCAATTAAGTCTCGGACGTCGGCTCACAAGCTGCACTTTTCCCCCAACACGATCATCTGGGCCGACCTCAGGAGAGGAATGATGAAACGATTGAAAACTTTTCTCGGCGCGTCACTTTCAACGGCGCTTGGTATTTTGTTCCTCAGTACCGCCTCGCAATCCGCCTCCGCGGCCTGTCAACTGAATTCTCCGGGCGGCCAGATCAAACACGTTGTCTATATCTCTTTCGACAACGTGCATCTGCGGCGCGACAATCCGAACATTCCCTCCGATCTTGAACAGATGCCGAATCTGCTCAATTTCATTCAGAACAACGGCACGATCAGCGGCAACCATCACACCCCGCTGATTTCCCACACCGCCACCGATTTTCTCACCACACTGACGGGCTTGTACGGCGAACGTATGGGAGTTCCCGTTTCCAACAGCTACGGCTTCTTCAAACCCGATGGCAGCGTGAGCTTCGCGAGTTCGTTTCTGTACTGGACCGCGCTGGCCAGTGACGGCAAACCGTTGATGATCAATGAACTCGGCAAGACCACGCCGGCTCCCTGGGTGCCCTTCACCCGCGCCGGTTGCGACGTTGGCGGATTTTCGGTCGCCAATATCGAGTTTGAGCGTTTGCCCGACGACGTCACCACGTTCTTCGGCGCAGGCAGTGCCACCGACACCACCGTCAGGGCTCAACTCGCCTCGTCGAGTGCCGCCACCCGTCAGCAGCCGAACACCGATTTTCTCGGCATTGCGATCCACTGCGCCCTCGGCAGCAAGCTCTGCAACAACGGGTTTGCGCTCAACGACCCGCTGCCGGATGAACCCAATGGATACGCGGGCTTCAAGGGGTTGTTCGGCAACGTAAACGTTCAGCCGGTGATCTCGCCCAGCGGTCCGGTAAAGGACCTCGACGGCAACGTCATCGCCGACGCGTTTGGTCGTCCCGGATTCCCCAATCTCTTCAATCCGCTGCCGACGCAATCGCTGGGGTATGCCGCGACGATGCTCGAAGCGGGCGTACAGGTCGTCTATCTCGAAATCGCCGATGCGCACGACAACCGTTCCGGTTCCGGCACATTTGGCCCCGGTGAAGCCGGCTACGTCGCGCAGCTCAAGTCCTATGACACCGCGTTCGGGAAATTCTTTGCCCGTCTCGCGGCCGACGGCATCAGCAAGGACAACACACTGTTCGTCGTCGTGCCGGACGAGAACGATCACTTCGTCGGCGGCGCCCCGAGCCCTGCAAATTGCGACGGCGTCAACGTTCCCTGCACCTACGCCGCCGGTCAGAAAGGCGAAATCACTGTTTCGATCAACCGGCTGGTGATCACGCAGCGCGCCAACAATACGGCGTTCTCCGTGCACAGCGACGACGCGCCGACCGTGTACATCACCGGCAATCCGGCGCCGACCGCCGCCGTCGCCCGCACCCTGGAACATGACCTGGATGCGCTGGTTGCAACTAATCCGATGACCGGAAACACCGACAAGCTTTCCCGCTTGCTCGCCGATCAGGCGGAAATGAAGCTGCTGCACATGGTAACCGCAAGCCCGGCGCGGACCCCGACCTTCACTATGTTCGGCAACGACAACTATTTCTTCCAGACCGCGAACGGTGGCGCATGCGTCAACCAGTCCGACTGCGTCGCGGTTGGTGCAGGGTTTGCGTGGAACCACGGCGACTTCCAGCGGGACATCACCCGGACCTGGGCGGCGATGGTGGGACCTGGCGTGAGACCGCTCGGCCGCCACGACGGCGTCTTCTCGGATCACAGCGACGTGCGTCCAACAATGATTGCGCTGCTGGGACTGAAGGACGATTACGTGCATGACGGTCGAGTGCTGTCCGAATGGATAGAACAGCGCGCACTGCCGTCAGGCATTCGCCAGCGTCAGGAAAACTTCACGGAGCTTGCGGACGCCTACAAGCAGCTCAACGCTCCCCTCGGCGAACTCGGCCGGGCGAGCCTGGTCTATGCCAACCGCTCCGTTACCGACACCGACAAGGTTTACGCCCGCTATCTCAACAAGATCGGCGATATCACCAACGAGCGGAACAAGCTCGCCAACGAGATCAAGTCGGTGTTGGATGCCGCGTCGTTCGGTAACCGGCCGGTGGACGAAGACGCCGAGGATCATCTCGGCCGCCGCGCAAGGGCGTTGATCGATCAAGCGTCAAGGATCTGGCGGAACGCGAACGTCACGACGAACATTAAGCCTTCGAAAAGCCAAGCAATACGGAAACCCGCCGGCGCAGCCGGCGGGTTTTTTCATGCGTTGTGGCCTGTGTCCGAAGCCGGCTCTTCCTCGGCTTCAATAAAGCCGGTCTGTAACTCCGCTGCTGCGATCTTCATGTCGACGCCGTCAACCCAACGTGCCACCACGAGGGTTGCGATGATGTTGGAGGTCAGATTGGTCGCGGCGCGGATTTCCGCCATGAAGCGATCCACGCCGAGCAGCAACGCCAAGCCGGCGATGGGCACGGCGTCCACCACCGGAAGCGTTGCGGCAAGCGCGATGAAGCCGCCACCGGTGACGCCGGCGGCACCTTTTGAGGTGAACAACATCACGAACAGCACGCTCAACTGTTGCCAGATCGTAAGCTCGACGTTGAAGGCGTGAGCCAGGAAAAGCACCGCCATCGTCATGTAGATCGCGGTACCGTCCATGTTCAGTGAGAATCCGCTTGGCATCACCAGCCCCACGACTTCTCTGGAAACGCCGAGCTTCTCGAGCTTCTGCATCGAGCGCGGCATCATGGTTTCGGCCGACGTCGCCGCGAACACAAACAGGATCTCGTCCTTGAAATAATCCAGCACCCGGACGATGCGAAAGCCGGCGAGCCGCAAGAACGCGCCGAGCACGATCACAACGAACAGGAAGCTGACGAGGTAGACCGAAGCGACCAGTTGACCGAGCTCCAGCAAGGTCCGAACGCCATATTTGCCAACAGTGAAAGCGATGGCGCAAAGAGCCGCGATCGGCGCGAAATACATGATGATCCGCACCATTCCAAAGAGAGCGACCGAGGCCAACTCCAGAAACGCCACTATCGGCTTGCCTCGCGCCTGCGCCAGGCTCAGGCTCAATCCCAGCAGCACGGCGATGAAAAGCACCGGCATGATGTCACCCTTCACGAACGGCTCAACAAAGGATGTCGGGATCATCGACAGGAAGAAGTCGGTCAACGTGACGTCCTTGGCGACCTTCGCGTAGGCCTCGACCGCCTTGGGATCGAAGGTGGCCGGATCGGCATTGAGCCCGACGCCCACCTTCCAGAAATTGCCGACGGTCATTCCGATGACGAGGGCAAGCGTCGATGCGACCTCGAAATAAATCAGCGCCTTGGCCCCGACATTGGCGACGCGGCGGATGTCTCCCATCTTGGCGATACCGACCGCGATCGTGGTGAATATGATGGGAGCCACGACGACCTTGATCGCCCGGACAAAGGCATCGCCATAGGGTTTGAGATGGATCGACAAATCCGGATAGACGTAACCGAGGATCGCACCGAGGGCGACGGCGACGAGAACCTGGACATAGAGTTTGCGATAGAACGGCGTCTTCGTTGAGGGAATCTTCGCGGCCACGAGCCTCGGCACCGCCAATTCGGAGGACTGACGATCAATTTCGAACGCAGACATCAACTATCCTCCGAACCAGTCAGCAGTGACGGATCGCATTTATCGACGCGAAGGGCGCCGCCCCGGCTATTCCGCGGCGACGCGGTTGGTCGCCGCATGGCCGTGAGTCTTGACGACGACCTTGATGGCATCCTCGATGCGCTCCCGCGCGTACCGCAGCGCGGTCGGCAAATCTTCCAGAGCGAAGGTGTGGGTATGCACCTTGGTGGCGTCGAACCGCTTCTGCGCCATGAACGCCTCGGCGCGATGCGTCGCGCTCTTGCCCTCGCCGCGGATGCCGTAGACGTAGATGTTGTTTCGCACGAGATAGGCGATGTCGACTTCGGCCGGCTTGCTGGGGAAGGCGGCGAGACAGATCCGGCCGCCACGATTGACCATGCGCGCGGCTTCGTTGATCGCGTCCGGCGCGCCCGAACACTCGATGACATAATCGACACCCTTGCCGCCATTAAGCTTGCGAACTGCGGCGACAGGGTCCTCGTTCTTGGCGTTGACGACATAATCGGCGCCAAGTTCATGGCCAATCTGAAGGCGGTTGTCGCGCGTTCCCGTCAGAATCACCGGCTGCGCACCCAGTGCCTTGGCGACCGCCACGCCGAGCAGCCCGATCGGCCCCGGACCGGTGACGACGACGCTCTCGCCGGCGACAAGGCCGCCGAGTTCGGTCAGCCCGTACATCGCCG
This sequence comes from uncultured Alphaproteobacteria bacterium, assembly GCA_963741185.1. GTDB lineage: Bacteria > Pseudomonadota > Alphaproteobacteria > Rhizobiales > Xanthobacteraceae > Bradyrhizobium. Next base: position 692,869 of record CAVUHE010000031.1, read on the forward strand.
TTCCGGCGGTGACGACCAATGTCGCCTCCTCATCCGACATCTCGTCGGAGACGCGAACGAGCGTATTGATGCTGTTGACGGCGTACTCGGCAAATCCGCCATCGGTGGTAAAACCGTTGGCGCGGTGGCCCTTGTCGACGTCGCCGTAATTGAGACCGTAGTTATGACACGCCGTATACATGCCCTCGCGGCAGCGCTTGCACTGCCCGCACCCGGCGTGGATTTCGACCGTGACGCGCTCGCCGATCTTGTATTCGTCGACCCCGGGCCCCAATGCTGCGACCGTGCCCATATATTCGTGGCCCGGCGTGAAGTTTTTGTTGAAGGGCTGGCCACCCTGAATCATCGCCGGCGGGCCGTGATGGATGATCTCAAGGTCGGTTGCACAAATCGCGACCGCATCGATGCGAACCAGGACCTCGGCTCTTTTCGGCACCGGCACCGGTTTCGTTGTCAGGGTCAATTGATCGGGATCACCCAAAACCCAGGCCCGCATCGTGTCGGGAATCGGAAAATCGGGCGAGGTCTTGACGTGATCGGGCTTGTACATGGTTTGGCTCCTCAATGTGTTCGCTATTCTGCCGCTACGGTTTTTGGGGATCCCCGCAGGATGGCGCCCGGCGCGCCGAGTTCGGTCGACAATTCGTCCGTTGCCGCGATGAGGTGAACCCTGATTTGATTGATGTACTCCGGTGTGGCGCGAAAAACCGGAGCCGAGACGCTGATCGATCCCACGACCGCGCCGGCATGATCACGAATGGCCGCGCCAAGGCAGATGACGCCTAGTTGAAACTCCTCGCGATCGATCGCAAAACCATTTCGGCGCGTGAGCCGCAAATCTTCCTTCAGCGTGTCAATGTCGGTGATGGTGTGAGGGGTAAACGCCGTGAGGCCCTTGTCGGCGACGATCCGATCGAGTTCCGTGGGCGGCAGCCACGCCAGAATGGCCTTACCGGTTGCGGCCGCGTGCGCAGCATTCGAATTTCCGCCCAAGCCCGCATCGACCCGGACGGCATGCCTTGCCTCTCGATGCAGGACATTCACGAGATTGGTATCCTGCATGATCGCAAGCTGAACCGCTTCGCGGGTCTGATCGTTCAGCCGATCGACAAAGCTCTGCGCGCGCCGCGGCAGGTCAACCTGGCGCAGACAGGCCGCGCTGAGATGCAAAATCCGGGACCCCAGAACGTAGCTGCGGCTATTGGCGCCACGCGCGACATAGCCCCAGTTATGCAGGGTCGAAATGAGGTGGTGGCAGGTCGATACGTTTAGCCCGGCGATATTGGCAATCTCGGTCAGTTTCGCTTCGCCGCCGGCGTCGGCGATGACATCCAAAATAAGGAAAGCCCGATCGAGCGCCTGGATGCCGCCGTTGTCGCGCCCGATAGGTGGGCGGGCCGGCATGACACGGTGCCGTTCTCTGCCTCGTTCGGCTTCCATCCCACTCTCCCCGCGAGCCTTTATTCTTGTCCTTCCAGTAGGGCGAATCTCGCTTCTCAACGCAATACAAATTTTCACATCGCAGATGGCATTTTCATATCGCGAAATTTTTGAAGCCGGCCGCTTGGGCGAAGTTCCCGACATCCCAGAGGCCACCACATTAGCGACGATTGAGGTCCTCGCTCGCCCCGGGCTCCGGCAATCTGATCATCTCGTTGAGGCGCCTGTTGAATTCTTCGTCGGACAAGGGTGCCGCCGGAAGCCGCGAGCCGTCACCCGAAGATTTCCCGAGGTGGGTCAATTGCGGAAACAGCAAGACAAGGAGAAGCAAGAGCCATTGGGCCGCAAGGAATGGCACCAACGCGCGCATGAACGAACGAAAGGCGACCGTCTCCTGAAGGACACCGCGAACCATCATCAATGCGTAGCCGAAAGGCGGCAGTAAAAAACTCGACTGGAGTGTCAGCAGCACCAAGACCGCCACCCAGCGCGCATCGGCAATGCGGATCAGCAGCGGCGGAATCACGATCGGCACGATCACGAAAATGATCTCGAAGGCATCGAGTACGAACGCGCTGAGGCCGAGCACGCCGAGCACCACGGCAACAGCCGCGATGTCGCCGCCCGGAATCGACGAAACCATTTTGCCGACAAGATCCGCGGTCCCGAGCAGCCTCAAAACCATGGTGAAAGTCGTCGCCGCCAGCAACAGCGAGAACAGCGCGCCGGTGAGCGCAATGGCGTCACTCAGGAGTTTATTCAGCACCGCACCGTGCAAACGCCCGGTCAGGAGACCCGCGACCAGCAGAGCAAAGGCTCCCATCGCCGCGGCCTCGACGGCATAGAAATAACCAAGCGCAACTCCGCCGAGGAGAACAACCAGCGACGTGAGCGCAGCAGCAGCAAGCCACGCCTGCCCGGCCGTCAGACGCTCGCGGTCGGGCAATCTTGTCGCGGTTCGACCGGCGATCCAGGACAACGCCAGACAAAGCGCGAGAAAAATGCCGCCGGGCACGAGCGCCGCATGAAAGATGTCTTGCGTGTTGACGACGCGGTCGCTCCTTCCCGTGGTCGTCACCGCAATGGTGTGCGCCGATAGCATCGCATCACTGAGAAGGATGAGGACCAGCGAAGGCGGCACCAGGACACCGAGCGTGCTGGCAACCGCAATAATCGCGTGTCGATTGGGTGCCGCAATGCCCTCCGCCGCAAGGCGCGGCGAGACGACGCGCGAAAGACCGAGCACGCTCGCGCCGACCGACCCATTCATCGGCCCGAGCAACGCGCCGAGCATCATACCCGAAACCAACGGAGCCGATGGGCCAGGCGGAAGCACGGCATTGCCCGCGCGGTAAAGCGCGTCCGCGACCGGGAGCCGGTCAAGCAACAATCCCATCGTCACATAGAGCGGCAAGGCCTGCAGCAGATCGTTCTCAAACAGGTTGATGAGCCGGCTCGGCAACGCCCACAATGTCGCCCCATCAATGGCGCCCGCAGCAACACCGAGGGTCGCGCCGCAGGTCGCCACCGCAATGAGAACCACCGCGGCCGGCAGGCCGGTGGCGATGATGCCAACGCCGACCAGGACAAGGAGCACAAGTCCCATCCACTCCATCAGCGTTCATCCGCCGCAGGAGGACGGAAAATATCGACAAGCGACTGGCCAAGGATCAAAACGGCCATGACCCAAAGCGCAAGCTTGATCAGGAAATAGCCGGGATTGCCGCTGTCCTGAAAGAACTCCAGGTCACGAAGGCTGGAAACGACTGTGGTCTTGCCCGCAATCAGGACGAACACCGCCCAAGGCAAAAGTCCGACTGCGCTGCCGAGTTGAGTGAGGCGCCGCCGCGTGCGAGCGGAATATCGCCGGGCGAGCAGATCAGCAGCGAGGTGAGTTCGCGCGCGCGTTGCCGCGGTCATGCTGACGGCGACGAAGAGCGCGAAAGCCACCTGCCCCAGATCGTTTGCCTCCCGTGAGAAAGCACCAAGAAACTCGCGCAACGGCCATTGCAGGAACAAAAGGATGATGAGGGGCAAGGCAAGCCACTTGGTGACATCCACGACCCGGCGGATCAGGCGGTCGAGACCGCGCAGGAAATTCGTCACCATGCGATTCCTCGTGCCGGCCAGCCCGGCTCGGCTGGAAGACCATGAGGCCATGATTTTGTGGTCCGGTCATCAGGGCAAGTTCGTAGCAAACACGATTTTTGGGGATTCGGCCAACGATCGACAGCCTCCAGAAGATACTCTTTGAATTCCATGAAAGCAGCGCAGAACCCCGTCGCGATGGATCAGGTCGCTTACCGAGGCTGCCTCTCCGCCCCCGGTCCGAAACACGCGCATGACGTGAAGCGCATCATCGCGATCACAGCCGTGCGGCCGGCGGCGCCGACTTAGGTGGCGCCATCAAGTTATTCATAGCGGTCGAAATAAAAATACTTGACGATCTCACCCAAGCGACGCTATTTTCATATCGATCACTATATAATGTTTCGACCGTCGTGTTGGTTGTCCGGCTGCGGATTGAGCCCTGTTCCGGCCGGGACGAGCCGGAGGCGCTTGAGAACTTGGGAGAGCACAATGCGCGCAAGCGTGGACGGCAAGCGGTTCGGCCCGTGGGCTCTCATCACCGGCGCCTCGTCCGGCATCGGTCGCGAATTCGCGCGCCAGATCGCGGCGGCGCACATCGACGTTGTGCTTGTCGGCCGGCGGCAAGCCTTGCTCGGGACCCTCGGCGCCGAACTTTTGCGGGATTTCGGGGTGGAGTATCGCGTGGTGGTTGCCGATCTCTCGCAGGAGGGATTCATCAGCGGATTGGCCGACGCAACTCGCGACCTGGACATTGGGCTCGTGATCTCGAACGCGGGTAGCGCCAATCCGGGGAGGTTTCTGGACAAGGATCGCGAAGAGCTCGCCATGACGCTGCGATTGAGCGCACTCGCCCACGCGGAACTCGCGCTTCATTTCGGCCCCAAGCTCATCGCGCGCGGGACCGGCGGCCTTCTGTTCGTTGGAGCCATGGCCGCCGATACCGGCGCGCCATTCATGGCACATGACGGCGGCGCCAAGGCCTATGTCCAGAGCCTTGGCTTGGCCCTCCACGAGGAGTTCAAGCCGCGGGGGATCTATGTGACCGTGCTGGCGCCGGGTCCGACCGACACGCCCGCGTTCGACAAGTTCGAACTCGATCCCAAGAGCATGCCGATAAAACCGATGAGGGCCGAACAAGCGGCCGCGGAAGGCTTGAAGGCGCTGGCCGCCAACCGGCCGGTCATCATTCCCGGTCGAATGAATCGGATCATGCGGGCGCTCATTCCCGCTTCCGTGGCGCGGCCGATGCTGGCGAGGATGTTTGAGAAGGCGCCAGCAATCGCGAAGTCAGCACCGCGGCCGGGGGGCGCCTAGCAGTCTTGCGTAATTGGATCCCCCGGCGCACCCGGCAAAGAGAACTCCAGGATTTGAGCCGGGATGAGCCGCGATAGGTAAAGCTTGCTCGCCTCGTCGGGCGCGAGCGCCGTGCGGAAAAGTCGTCAAAATTGTCATTCCCTGTATAGGTCCGCGGCGATGCCTTTTTGGCACCGCTGCGCCAGAAATTTAGCTGTTGAAAGACCCACACGCTAACCTCAGACTTGCCTCCGAGGCTTTGGTTTGCTTGCAGGCGCGTGACCCACGACAACTGCGTCGCAGGGCTCATGCGGGTGCTGGAATCAGAACTGTCGCGCGGCGAAGTCAGCGGGGGGACCGGACGTTGTATCGACTTTTGCCTGCGCTGGTCCTGATGAGCGGCCTTCTGGTCCTCAACGACACCGGTCAAGCTGCAGCCGAACCCGTCAAAATCAGGTTCACGCTGGACTGGAAGCTTCAGGGTATTCACGCCTGGTACTATTGGGCCAGGCGAAGGGATATTTCACCGCGGAAAATCTCGACGTAAGGATCGACCAGGGTGAAGGATCGGCAGCCACGGTGACGCGGATCATGTCCGGCGCCTACGACGCGGGATTCGGCGACATCAACGCGATCATCCAGAACGCCGCGACGAAACCCGGCGAAACACCCGTGATGGTCTACATGATCTACAGCAGGGCTCCCTTCGCGCTGCTGACCAAAACCGACGGCCCCATCAAGAGCGTGAAAAACCTGGAGGGATCAAGACTTGGTTCACCTGCAGGAGGCGCCTCGTTCAAGCTGCTGCCACTTTTGGCCAAACAGAATGGCGTCGACTACACCAAGATCAACATCACGCAACTGTCGCCGAGCCTGCAGGAGCAAATGCTTATTCAGGGACAGGTCGACTCGGTCGCGGTCTTTACCGCGACGAGCTATATGAATCTGGTCTCGCTCAAGCTCGATCCCGACAAGGATTTCCGCTGGATGTATTACTCCGACCTCGGTCTCGACCTTTATTCAAATGGGATTATGGTGTCGTCGAAGCTCGCCAAGGAGCACCCCGAGGCAGTGAAGGGCTTGTTGCGCGCCATCAACCGGTCCCTACGGGAAACGGTTGAAAATCCCGATGCAGCCATTGACGTCCTGGCAAGCGAAGAACCGCTGATCAATAGGGATATCGAACGACGGCGCCTGCTCTACGTTTACAAAACCCTGGTCGACACGCCGGAGGCGCGCGAACTCGGCATCGGCGACGTCAGCGATGTCAGGCTGAAGTCCGCGATCGCGACGATCGCGACGTCGTTTGAACTGCAGCGGGCACCTTCTCCCGGCGACATTCTTGATCGCTCCTTCCTGCCCGCCAAAGCCGATCGCATGCCGCCGGTGATCGCCCCGTGAGCAACGATACTTCGCGCACCATCGCCTGCACGCATGCGATCGGCACCGCGCGCCCTTCCGCCGGCGCGCAGGCCATCAAGCTCACAGGCGACAGGATTTCCTCAATCGAGCCGATCTCGGCACCATCAGCGGAACGATTGCTGGCGATGCCGGCGCTCGTCAACGCGCACGACCATGGACGGGCCATCAGGACCAGTTCGATCGGTGCGGACGCCAAGCCGCTTGAATCCTGGTTGCCTTATTTTTCGCTGTTTCCGTCCGTGGATCCCTATCTCGCCGCCGCGATGACGTTCGGCAACAGCGCGCTAGGCGGCACCGGCACCGTGATGGTGCATTACACGCGCGCGCAGGGCTTGACCGATCTTCCGACCGAGGCCGCCGAGGTCGCGCGCGCGGCGCGTGATGTCGGCATTCGCGCTGGCTTTGCGGTATCGATGAAGGATCGCAATCCGCTGGTGTATGGCGGCTCCGAAGCCCTGCTTGCCGCCCTGCCGCAGGACGCCCGCCCTGAGATCGAGAAGCGCTTGATGCGAAAGCCGCTGTCGCCCGGCGAGTATATGACGCTGGTCGACGATGTCGCAGCCGCGGCCGACGGACCCGGATTCAACGTCCAATACGGGCCCAACGGAGTGCAGTGGTGCAGCAATGAACTTCTGCAAGCCGTTGCCGGGGCATCGCAGCGAACCGGCCGTCGCGTTCATATGCATCTGCTGGAAACGAAATATCAGCGGCAATGGGCCGATGCCTCCTATCCCGGTGGCGTCGTGCGCATGCTCGACGACATCGGCCTGCTGTCCCCCCGCCTGACGCTCGCCCACTGCGTGTGGGCGAGGCCTGATGAGCTCGAGTTGCTCGCCGAACGTGGCGTCACTATTTCCATCAATACCAGCTCCAACTTTCACCTTCACTCCGGCCTCGCACCGGTGATCAAGATGAAGGAGAGCGGCTGCACACTCGCGCTTGGGATCGACGGCAAGGCTCTCGACGACGACGACGATGCCTTGCGCGAATTGAGGCTCTCATATCTGTTGCACGCGGGGACTGGCTTCGATCTTGTCACGACGCGTGAAAAAGCCTTGCATGAAGCCGTTCACAACGGCCGGTTCGCGGTGACAAACGTCAGGGATGGCGGCTTGATCGCGCCCGGCGGTCCGGCCGACATGATGCTGCTGGACTGGTCCGCTCTCGATGACGATGAACTGCGCGAGGATATCGACCCGATCAACCTGCTTTTTTCGCGCGCCGCCGCAAGGCACATACGCGAATTGATCGTTGGAGGCCGCAGCATCGTGCGTGATGGCCGCGTGTTGGGTGTCGATTTAACGGCCATCCGCCATGAGGTGCTGTCGCGAATGAGGTCAGGCATTGCCGAAAACGCAACATTTATCGCGGCCTTGTCGGCGCTCGATCACGCCATCGCGCGGCACTATCTTTCGGAACCGCATTGCTGCTGAAGACCGCCGGACAATCGCGGACGGCAAGATGGTCTGTTTGAGCTGGTAATTTTTTAAAGGCGGACGTATCCCGGATATGTCGCGGGTGCTTCGATTTCCCGCTTTGTGTATCGGCCGGCGCGCCTGATACAGTGTGATACAAAACTCTCCGGGACGGTGCCGGACGCCGCCCCTACAATCGAGCGTCAATGGACTCCAAAGATCACATCCTGATCGTCGATGATGACCGCGAACTGCGCGACTTGTTGGTCCAGTATCTGGAAAAGAACGAATTCAACGTCACCGCGGCCAAGAACGGACGGGAGATGCGCCAGGCGCTCGCCGCCAAGCGCATCGACCTGATCGTGCTCGACCTGATGCTGCCGCATGAAGACGGCCTCAAGCTGTGCCGCGATCTGCGCACGACTGAGCCGAACTCGCCGCCGATCCTGATGCTGACCGCGCGCGGCGACGAGGCCGACCGCATACTCGGCCTCGAAATGGGCGCCGACGATTACCTGAGCAAACCGTTCGCTTCACGTGAGTTGCTCGCCCGGATCAAAGCCATCCTGCGCCGGGCGCGGGCGCTACCGGCGAATCTCGTGCTGTCCGAGGCCGCGCGCGGACTTGCATTTGGCGACTGGGTTCTCGACACCATGCAGCGCCATCTGATCGATGCAGCTGGTACGATGGTCGCGCTCAGCGGCGCCGAATACCGGCTGTTGCGGGTGTTTCTCGATTATCCGCAGCGCGTGCTCAATCGTGACCAATTGCTGAACCTGACGCAAGGCCGCGATACCGAGCCGTTCGATCGCTCGATTGATCTCTTGGTCAGCCGACTGCGGCAGCGCCTGAAGGATGATGCCCGCGAACCGCGCTACATCAAGACAGTCCGCAATGAGGGCTATGTGTTGGCGTCTACTGTCGAGCTGCGAAATAGCCTGCGATGATCGTTCGCACCACCGTTCGCTCCCGCTCGCTGTGGCCGAGCTCGTTGTTTGGGCGGATTGCGCTGATCCTGTTTTGCGGCCTATCGGCGGCGCATGTGCTTTCGCTTGGTCTGCTGGTTTACGATCGCGCCCAGACCGTGAGCGCGATGATGATCGCGTATCTCGCAAAAGATGTTGCAAGCTCGATCGCCATCCTCGAACGACTGCCCGCCGATGAGCGCAACGATTGGTTGCCGAAGATCGACCGCAGGAACTATCGCTACGTGCTTGCACGTGAGCCGGCAAGCGGCGCGCCGCCCACGGCCACCGCCCAAAGCGTGGCGGCGATGATCTCGCGGGAACTCGGCCCGGCCTATACCGTCACCGCGACAGCGCCCGTGCAGGCGTCCGATCCATTGCAGCTCCACATGGTGCTGGCACTGCGCGACGGAACGCCGGTGACGGTGGAGCTGATTCCGCCGGAAAACGGCATTTCATCATGGGTGCTCGTGGCGCTAGCGTTTCAGCTCGCGATCCTCGCCCTGTTCTCGTGGATCGCGGTGCGGATTGCGACGCAACCGCTGGCGCGCCTGGCGCTCGCCGCCGACGAACTGGGTACGGACCTGCACGGCCCGGTGCTGGATGAAGGCGGCCCGAAGGAGGTGGCCCATGCGGCCGCCGCGTTCAACGCCATGCAGCGCCGTATCGCCGATCATGTTGCGGAGCGCGTGCGCATTCTGGCGGCGATCTCCCACGACTTGCAAAGCCCGATCACGCGGATGCGCCTGCGCACCGACCTGCTGGATGACTCGACGCTAAAGCAGAAGCTGCAAAACGACCTCACCACCATGCAGACGCTGATTGAGGAAGGCATCGATCTGGCCCGCAGCGCCGAACGTACCGCCGAGACGCCGATCCCGACCGACGTGCAGGCACTGCTGGAAAGCCTCGTCCATGACTATGCGGATTCCGGTCGCCCGGTTTGTCTGATCGGCCACGTCGAGGCGCCCGCGACCACCTCGCCGCGCGCGCTGCGGCGTATCGTCACCAACCTGGTCGACAACGCGCTCAAGTTTGCGAAGGATGTCGAGGTGACCGTGCAGAAGCTGTCACCGGATGAGATGTCGATCTCGGTTCGGGACCGCGGCCCGGGCATTCCCGAAACCGAGATCGACGCGGTGCTGACGCCGTTCTATCGCATCGAAGCCTCGCGCAATCGCGAAACCGGCGGCGCGGGACTCGGGCTTGCGATCGCCCAACGGCTTTCGGTGGCGCTGGGTGGCAAGCTGCGCCTCGCAAATCGGCCAGGCGGCGGATTGGAAGTCGAGCTGACGTTTCCTGTCAAGAGTTAGCTGGCGTTGCTTTGCAGGAACCGGATGATCCGCGCGTTGACGTCGTCGGGTTGGGCCATCGCGGCGATGTGATCGGCGTCTGGCACGATGGCGCACTCAAGAGCGGGCATCCGCCTTCGCGCCAGCCTCAGGGTCGCGTGCGGCTCGTAAAGCCGCTCCTTGTCGCCAATCAGCAACAGCGTGGGCGCGCGGATCGCCCGCAGTTGGGCGTTACTTAACACCGACGGCGAAATAACGCTCACCTTCGGCGCTTCCGACATGGTCACCGCCAGCAGAGCGCTCCACCTGGCGTCGCGCGGAGGAACGAACGGCGCGTCTTTGCCGCGCAAATCGGCAAGGCTGGGCGCGCGTTTGCGACCCGAAAGACGGCGCACCAATTTGAGGATAGGCGCCCGGATCCGCATGATGAAGAGCAGCTTCCAGTATTGCGAGGCGAACGTCCCCGCGGGGCTGATGAGTACGACGCGTTCGATGCGCTCGGGCGTCAGCAGGGCCTGATTCAGGGCGAGAAAGCCGCCGAAGGAGCAACCAACAATCGAGGTGCGCTTGACCCCCAATCCGTCGAGCACATCGACCATCCATTCGCCGTACTGACGCCGGTTTCGCAGACGCTGGGTCGCCATGCTTTTGCCCGGCTGACCGATGACATCGACCGCAAAAGTTCGAAAGCACTGGCTCAGGCCCGCGATGTTCAGGCGCCATGCGGTGGCCGTTCCGGCAAAACTCGGCAGCAAGACCAGCGCCGGCGCGTCCAGCGGCCCACTGGCGATGACATGGGTCGGACCAAGGCACGTTGGAAGGTCGAACTCTTCGCAGGCGACAGGCCAGTCGCCGACCGCTGCGTCGTAAGCGGCCATGTATCGCGCCTTGCTTTCGTCGCTCTTGAACTTTGGCAGCGCCGTTGATGCGGTCCGCGTCATGGTCGTATTCCGAGAATTGACTGGGGAAGAGCGAACAGCGCGCACGAAGAGGCCGCTCCAACCGGAGCCATCATGCCGCGCAGCTTTCAAGTCGGATCCAGGGAGCGTTGGCGTAGCCAGTGCTCGCGGGTCATCCTCCACTTTTCACATCTCGATTGGCCATTGTGATGTGGAACTTCAATGTACCCGACAAATTCGGCACCCGTCTTTTGCTTGACACGGCGTGACGCCTCGTTGGAGGCCAGGTTGCAAACATGGAAGTTGTCGACGCCGAGAGTGAGGAAGACAAAGTCGTTAACGGCCGTGACGGCTTCGGTCATCAATCCTTGATTCCAATATGGCTCGGCGATCCAAAAACCACGATCGCCTTTCAGACCATCCGCCCGAGGCCGAAAACTGATATTTCCGATTGCTTCTCCGTCGCCAGACCGCAACACCAAGACCCATTGATACGTCTCTTCTCCAAGAGCACCTTTTTCTAACTGCAATCGAATGAAGGTCTCTGCGCCGTCATCGGGGTATGGCCAGGGCACGACGGTTGCCAGATTCTTGATGATATTCCAGTTGTTGAACCGGCGCTGGATGGCGGGCGCATCGGTAACGGCCAGAGGTCGCAGCACAAGTCGTCGCGTTTGGATGATTGGAACGTCCATAGTGATTTGACCTAGCACACGGCATGATCGAGAAAAAGCGCACCATGAGAGCAAGCGCGATCTTCCGCGGTTCACGAAAACGTCAGAGGATGAGCCGCGCGTCGCCAACTTCGTTCGAGAAGTCTAACCTTGGCGGAAGCGGTGCGACGCTTGGAAGAGGGTTGATCCAATGCCCGCAGTGTAGATCTGCATGATGTCCGCAGGAAGGGATGACAAATTTGTGATCAATGGCCCAGACATAGCGCTCTTGCTTGAGCTGGCACATGCCATCGATTGATCTGGGCCTGGCGCCGCCGAACTCGTGGCTTACGACATTGGCTCTCGCCTTCGCATGGCTCGCGGTCATGTGGGCCTATGGCCCGGTTGCGGACAGGCTGGCAACGCGGTGGTTTGCGAAACCGCCCGACCTTTCTGCATTCCGCGCCCTGCAGCAATCGAGAACCAAGCTCGTCGCGGGAATTGTCATCGCGTGGGCGCTTGGCGGATTTTTGGAGGAGCTGGCTCTACGGGGGATACTTCTGCAAGCCGTCAAAGGTTTCGCGTCGCATTGGAATTTTCCCGTGTTTGCGACAGCCGCCGGCATCGTCGTAGCAGCCGCGGCTGCATGGGTAATTCACCTTTATCAGGGCCTGCGCGCAGCCTGCATTATCGCCCAGCTTTCGGTGCTCTTCGGGGTTCTGTTCGCGATCAGCGGCTATAATTTGTGGCCCGTCATTTTGTGCCATGGATTCTATGACACTATCGCTTTCATCCGCTTCGCCAACAAACAATCCAAATACTCTGACCTTGCCAGTCAGTAAGCAGAGTCGACAGCGCGAGGGGTGCAGTAAAGACCTGCGTGCAACAGCGAGCGGTTCGCAATCACCGGATCTTGGTCGCGTGATATCGCTGCTCGCGTGGTACCGAACGCATCGGTGAGTCACGCCCAATCTTTGGCTGCAACTCTCTGAGATCGATGAAGATGTCGGCTTGCCGACGCAGCGCGTCAGCAATCATCGCGGGCTGACAAGCAATCGTGGAAACGACGGTAACGCGGACACCACGGCGCTGGACGGCCTCGACCAGCGATCGAAAATCGCCATCACCCGAGAACAGCACCATCTCATCGATATGCCCGGCGAGTTCCATGGCATCGACGGTGAGTTCGATGTCCATGCTGCCCTTAACCCTGCGGCGGCCAGTGGAGTCAACGAATTCCTTGGCTGCCTTGGTAACGGCCGCAAATCCGTTGTAGTCCAACCAGTCGATCAACTGGCGGATCGAGGAATATTCCTGATCCTCGATCGTCAGTGTGTAATAGAAAGCGCGCACCAACGTTCCCCGGCTCTCGAATTCCGCCAGCAGGCGCTTGTAATCCACGTCAAAGCCGAGAGCCTTTGCCGTCGCGTAAAGATTGGCACCATCGATAAAGAGCGCGAGCTTGCTAGGTGTAGACATTGCAGGCCTTTGACGACAGCAAGAGCTGGCAGATAATCAGAGGATGCGATCAACTTTGAATGACTTCCAGGTTCAAACGAAACCGAGATGCTTCATGCCGGCTCCTTGCAATTCTGAAGCATTGTCAGCGTTGTCACGCGAGATCACCATGCCGTCGTCTGCCTTTCGGCTACCTCACGCGTCGACCAAAGAGCATGCGACCGAGCAAGCCGTCGCGGCGGATGAATATGTGGTAGGCCGCGCCCAAGACGTGCAGTCCAATCAGCGTCATCAAAAGCCGCGAGAACACATAGTGCACGGCGCGCACCGGAAAGACCCAGAAATCCGGCGGCAGCGACCCGTACCCCCAGAATACGATCGCGGGTAGGTCCGCCTGCCAGGCGAGCAGCAACCCACTCGCGACCTGACCGAACACGGCGATATAGAGCAGTCGGTGCGATGCCCAAGCCACGCGGTCGAGCAGAGGAGAGCCGGTCGTCGCCGGCGTGGGATGCCTCGTGCCGGTGCGGACGAAGCTGCGAACCAGCATCAGAAGACCGACAAGCGCGCCGACGCTCATATGTACGCGCAGGCCCCCGATCTTCATCGGTGCCGCACTCGGCATGTTCGCCAAATCAAGCGCGCCAAACACGAGCGGAGCCATTATGGTCACGGCGATCAACCAATGCAGGGCGGCGAGCGCCGGATGATATCGCTTGACCGAGATGTCCGAGTTCATTTGTCAGGCAACAGCGGTTTGTTTTCGGGTCGTGAAGCCAACCAGCAGCATCGCCAGCGCCAGTCCGGCATGTCCCCAGGCGTCAAATAGATTGTTCGAAATGATGTGGAAAATCATCCCATCGCCGACCACGAAGCCCATCGCGGCAATTGCCCCATAAAGTGCTCCAAAGGCCTGGAACCACAGTCGTGCGGGTGTTTCTCCGACAATGGAAGCGATCAGGAACATCGTCCCGGAAGCGATGTGCAGAATGTTGTGCGGGGTGTTCACCATGAAGATTCCGAAATACATGCCGTCCTTGGTGACTCCTGGAACAAAACCGAGAACTCCGCCGATGAGGAAGGCGAACCCAAAGAGAAATCCAAGCGATCTGACCATTGCGAATCCCCTACTGATTTAAGATTGCACCCATCGCCGCCGCACTCGGCTCGCGATGCCATATGCTGCGCAACCGCCGCTCGAATCCGTCGACGTAAGTGAAGACGACCGGCACAACCAGGAGGCTCAGTGCCGTCGAGCTCAACAGGCCGCCGATGGCCGCGACCGCCATCGGCTGACGGAAGCTGGAATCGGCCCCGAACCCGAGAGCGAGCGGCAGCATTCCCGCGGTCATCGCGAATGTCGTCATGACAATGGCTCGGACGCGGCTGTGGCATGCCTCCAGAACGGCTTCGTCGCGCGGAAGGCCGTGATCGCGGATGGCAACCACGGTGTACTCGACCAGAAGGATCGAATTCTTGGAGACAATTCCAATCAACATGACGACGCCGATCATCGCCGGGAGGTCGAGCTCGCTGCGGGCAACCAGCAGTGCGACGAAAGCTCCTCCAAACGACAGCGGAAGCACCGAAAGAATCGTAATGGGCTGTAGAAAGTCCTGAAACAGAAGAGCCAATACGCAGAACAGGCAGAGCACCCCGACCATGATGGCGACGCCGAAACCGGAGGCCAATTCGGCGGCGGTCTCCGCGTCGCCCGATTGGATCAGCTTCACGCTCGACGGCAGACCACGCGCGGCCGGTAGATCGAGCGCCGCGTTCAGAGCGGCGCCGAGCGGGGTGCCGCCGAGATCCGCGTCGACGGTCACATAGCGGTGGCGGTCGTACCGGTCGATTTGTGATGGTCCGCTCTCGATCGAAAGCTTGGCGACGCTCGATAGAGGTATCGGCCCGTCGCGTCCCCTCACACGTAAATTCGATAGCTTATCCAGATCTTGCCGGGCTGCGTCGGCGATGCGAACGCGCACATATATCTGACGGCCGTCGAGATTGAGCCTGGCGACTTGCGCGTCGAAGTCACCGCTGGTGGCGATACGCACCAGTTCGCCGATCGCCGCCGTCGTTACACCGCGCTCGGCAGCGCGCCGAAAATCGGGTCGGACAATGATTTCCGGCCGCTCGAGGCTGGCCGTGGTGCCGATGTTAGAAAGCCCGGGCAAACTCAACAATTGATGTTGAAACTCCTGCGCACTCGCCTTGAGCGCCTGCGCATTGTCGCTCGCCAGGATCAGCTCCATCTTCTCGCCGGGACGACCGGCGCCGACGTGGAAGCGCGCGCCTGGAACGCCGAGGAGCCGTTCCCGGATCATGTTTTCGACGACGACCTGTTTCGCGCGCACGTCGCGGGGAGAGAGCGTGACAATGAGAGCGCCCCTGCGGCTCTCACCTGCCCGTTGCGTGTCGCCCTCCGACCCGCCGCTCCCCAGTTGGGCATCACCAACTGTCGTCAACACGCTCGTAATACCGGGCACATCCTTGATGGCGACGCGGGCGTATTGGGCGACGCGAAGCGTGCTCTCCAAAGGGCTTCCCGGCGGTAATTCAATGTTGATGGTGGTATAGCCGGCATCGGAGGGTGGTATCAGTCCTGATGGCAGCAACGGCGCGAGGGCAAGTGATGCGAGAAAGAAGATGAAGGCACCAACCATTGTCGTCTTCCGGTGACCAAGGCACCATTGCACGGTCGACAGATACCCAAGCATCAAGCGCCCATCGCTGTGGTCTTCGGCCTGGCCCACCCGGAGCCAGCGGGCAGCCATAAGTGGGGTGAGCAGGCGAGCAACCAGGAGCGACGCCAGCACCGCGATGACCGCAGTCCAGCCGAACTGTTTGAAGAAGAGCCCCGGTACGCCGCCCATGAACGTCGTCGGCAGGAAGACCACGACCAGGCTCATGGTGGTTGCCGTGACAGCCAGGGCGATCTCGGCGACGGCTTCGGAGACGGCCTGCTCAATCGGGCGCCCCATCCGGCTGTGACGCTCGATGTTCTCGATCTCTACGATGGCGTCGTCCACCAGGACGCCGACAACGACAGCGAGCGCGAGCAGCGTGATGATGTTCAGCGAATAGCCAAGCCAGGACATCGCCGCGAAAGCCGGCAGGATCGACAGCGGCAGCGCCAGCGCCGCGATCAATGTCGCGCGCCAGTCGCGCAGGAAGAAGAAAACCACCACCACCGCGAGCAGGCCGCCCTCGTAAAGCATATGCATGGAGCCTTCGTATTGCTCCTGCGTATAGGCGACCGAGCCCGAAACATGCGTATAGGTCAGCGTTGGCTCGGCGGCCGCAAGACGCTTGAGCGCCGCCGTCACTCCCTCGACAATCCGGATCTCGTCGAAACCTTTGGCGCGATAGATCTTGAATCCGACTGCGGGAGCGCCATTGAGCTGCGCGACGGTGGAGCGATCGGCGATGCCGTCGCGCACCACGGCCACCTGATCGAGGCGGACTTGGCGGCCGTCCGCCAGCGCGATCGGCAGCGCCGCGAGATCGGCGGCCTGCCGGACCGTGGCGATCGTCCTCACGGCCTGCTCGGACGTTCCCAACTGGCCTTTTCCGCCGGACAATTCCTGCTGAACCTGCCGTAGTGCGCGCGAAATGTCGCCAGGCGTGACACCAAGGGCTGCCAGTTCCGTGGGACTGATCTCGACGCGAACCTCACGCTGAACGCCGCCGACCCGCTCGAACCGCCCGACACCCGACACACCCAACACGGCCTTGGCAACCGTGTCGTCGACAAACCAAGACAGCGCCTCCTCGTCCATGCGGGTCGAGGCGACGGCGTAGACAAGCACGGCTTCCCCCCCGACGGTTACAGCACTCACGGTTGGCTGCAACAGATCCGCCGGCAGATCGGAGCGCACGCGGTCGACTGCATCCTTGGTTTCGATCAGCGCCTCGGAAATCGGCTTTTCGAGCACGAATTGAACCTTGGTTGATACCTGGCCGTCCGTGATCGATGTCCGGATGTGCTTCAAGCCGCTGAGCGTCGCCAACGAGTCTTCCACGCGACGCGCCACCTGGGTCTCGAGCTGCGCGGGCGCCGCGCCAGGCTCGACCAGGCTGACGTTAACAGTCGGAAGGTCGATGTCGGGAATGTTCTGGACTGGCAAGCCGCGAAAGGCCCACAATCCCGCCAAGGCGAGCAAAGCGAACAGGATCGCAATGGGGATCGGGTTTCGGAGCGGCCACGCGGCAAAATTCATGGCGAATCCCCGGGCCGGTTCGAGCCGTCGGCAGCGCGAACGAGATCGCCCTCATTGAGAAAGCCGGCGCCCGCGACCACCAGGCGATCGTTGCTCTCGACACCATCAACGATCTCGAGCCGATTGCCCCGTCTGCGCCCGACCGTGACCGATCGCAGGGAAACCCGCGGAATTGGGCTCGCGTCCATCAGTTTTAGAACATAGCTGCGACCATCCCGGATTGTGACGCTTTCCGCCGGGACCGCCAACGCGTCACTGTCGCCGACGATTACGCGACCGTCGGCATACATGCCCGCCCGCGCCCGGCTGCCGGGGGCGATATCCGCATAGACGATGCCGAGACGCGTTTGCGGATCAAGAGAGGGGGCCGTCTGGCGAATTGTCGCGATCACCTCGCCGTCTCCAGGCAAGGTCAGTTCGACGCGCTCGCCGATCTCGACATGCGCGAGTTGCTCTGCGGTCAACTCGCCTCGCCACTCCAGTCGGTTTTGCCGAATGAGGCGGAAGAGCTCCTGGCCCAACGGCACCACAGCTCCGAGCGTCGCCGCGCGCGCACTAATCGCGCCATCGTCGGATGCGAGGACGTCGGTATAGAGCAGCTGCAGGTGGTTCGTTTCCAAAAGTGCGCCGGCGGTCCTCGCCTGCGTCACGAACTGCAATACATCCCGGTCACTGACGGTACCGCTCTTCTGCAGGCTCAGCATTCGCTTCTCGTTGGCCTTGGCCTGCTCGTCGTTGGCCTCCAGGCGCGCCAAATCAGCCTGCAACAATGAGCGATCGAAGCGCGCGAGCACCTGCCCCTTGGTCACCTGGTCGCCGACATTCACGAACACGTCGACAAGCCGGTAGCCGCCGACCTGGGCACCGATGCTTGCCTCCTGCCAGGCAGCGATGGCCCCCGAGGCCTCCAGAGTTATGGGCCACACCTCGCGCGCCGGCCGCGCAACCGTGACCGTCAGGGCCGGCGTCGGCCCAATCGCACGCTTGTCGTCCGACCGATGATACTGCCCCACGCTCCAGGCGGCCACCGCGCCGCCGGCTGCCATTGCGATGATCACGACATACGCGACTGAGCGGCGGCGGCCTACGATAGGGACGACCGTGCTCTGTTCACGAATTGGACGAAAGGCCTCATTCATCCCCACGGTTTCCACAGCCTGGATCCATCGTCATGACCTGTGGTGGCCTGCGGCTGACCGCTGCGCTCTGCTTGCGGAGCCAACGGGTTGCGGAGCTGCGTGCTGCAAGGACTCCATGCTGAGGTCCCACAACAGATTGCGGTTATTTGGCGTATTGAACGTCGTCTTGAAGGTCGTTGCTCTGCAGCGCGTGAAGTATCGACCGGAGACATCCTTCACCTCCGCAGAGGAGGCAAGGTAGACGGAGGTGGCGGCGCCTTTTTGCGGGGAAAGGGCGAAAGGCAGCGCCAGATAGGCAATCAGCCTGAAAACACCGGGAGCACGCAGCATCATCTGCGTCCTGACGACCCCCGGATGCACGGCGTTCGCCGTCACCCCCGTCCCCTTCAGGCGCTCGGCGAGCTCGATCGTGAACAGAAGCATGAGGAGTTTGGAATCCGAATACGCGCCGAAGGTGGAAAACCGCTTCTCGCTCTGCAGATTATTTACGTCGAACTTGCCGGCCACATAGACGCTGGAACTCAGATTGATGATCCTCCCCTCACCGCTCTTGCGTAACTCGTCGAGCAGCAGGTGAGTGAGATAGAAGTGCGACAGGTAGTTCACCTGATAGGTCGTTTCAAAGCCGTCTTCGGTCATAACGCGCGCCGGCGCGAAAATTCCAGCGTTGTTGATCAGCACATTGAGCCGCGGATAGCGCCGTCTGAATGTCTCGGCCAACCCACGAATCTGAGTCAGCGACCTGAGGTCGGCGATAATGTAATCGACATCAGGATTAGCCGTCGACGCGATTACCTCCTCCTTGACAGCTTGCGCCTTCTCCGCATCGCGCGCGGCTAGCACGACGGCAAAGCCCTTTCTGGCAAGTTCGATCACCGTGGCCTTGCCGACGCCTTCGGTTGCACCAGTGATGAGACAGATAGGCTTTTCCATTCGCGCTCTTTCCGCACGTGGGGATTCTCAGGTCCGGTTGATCGAGGTGCCGCCGTCGACAATCACCGCAGCACCCGTCATGAACGAAGAGTCGTCGGAAGCGAGAAACAGAACCGACCGCGCAAGCTCTTCTGGCGATGAGACCCGCTTCAACGCGTGCAGTCCGGCGATAAAGCTCTGAGCTTCCGCCGTTGCGTTCATTTGCCGGTACAACGGCGTATCGACGGCGCCGGGCAGAATGGCGTTGACACGAATACCCTTCGGACCGAACTCGGCAGCCAGCGACTGAGTCAAGCCGATCAGCCCCGACTTGCTGGCGCAATAGCTGGCGACGCCCGGAAAGCCCACCGTGTAACCCGCGATCGTCGAAGTGAAGATGAGTGAGCCCGAGCCGCGCTTGAGCATCGCCGGCACCTGATGCTTCGCTCCCAGGAACGCGCTGGTCAGGTTCGTCGTCAGTGTATCGGCGAAGGAAGCCGCGGAGACACCGGTCGTCGGCCCCATCTCGCCGAGAGTACCTGCGTTGTTAAACGCGATATCCAGGCCGCCAAAGGTAGCTTCGGCCAGATCGACGAGCGCCCGGGCATAGTTTTCGCTGCAGACGTCGCCGGCGAGAGCGGTCGCTTCGCCCCCGGCCGCGGCGATCTCCGCGACCAATCCCTCGAGCTCGGCCGATCGCCTTGCACCAACGACAACCCGGGCACCCAATTCCGCGAGCAGCTTTGCAGTTGCCCGACCGATGCCCGAGCTCGCCCCGGTGACGACCGCGACCCTCCCCGCCAATGACTTCATACAAGTCCTCATTTTCATAGTGATCGTTACGATATTACGCATGGTTGCGCGCAGGCGTCAAGCAATATATATCGTTCGCTATGAATAAGGAGATGCCCGCAACCCGGCCGCGCGGCCGCCCTCGCGCTTTCGATCGCGACGACGCTCTCGATCGCGCCATGTATCTGTTCTGGAGTAGAGGCTATGAGGCGACCTCGGTAAGCGATCTAACGGAGTCGATGGGCATCACCCCGCCGAGCCTCTACGCGGCGTTTGGTGACAAGAAGCGGCTCTTCCTCGAGGCGGTCGACCGCTATCAGGCCGGCCCCGGCAGCTTTGCGCAGCGGGCGCTTTGCGACGAGCCAACGGCCGAACGCGCTATGCGGCGCCTGCTGATGGATACGGTCGAGTCCTTTTGCGACCCGAAGCACCCCAAGGGCTGCATGGTGGTGCTCTCGGCGACCAACTGCACGGCCGAATCGAGCGATGTGCTCGATGCCTTGACTGACCGACGATGCGCGGCGGAGCGCGTCATCCGCAATCGCATCGCCGCAGGCCTCGCCGCCGGCGAGTTGCCGGCCGGCACCGATGTCGACGCACTCGCTGGAATGGTCGTCACGACCTTGTACGGCCTTTCGATCAAGGCGCGGGATGGCGCATCGCGCACCAGTTTGCGAAAGATAGTCGAACAGACATTGCAGGCATGGCCGCGCCGCAAAGCTAGAAAAGACCGTGATTATAGCCGAAGGCGCACGAATTCAAACCGGAAGAGCAACAGGTCGTAGGTCTCCCGGCTTCCAATGACCGATGTTGGCGGCGCCCGACCCAGAACGTCGGCTACAGTCGAAAATCACGTGCCACTGCGCGCAGCGCATCGGCCGCGTTCGGCCACCTTCTGCGGATATTGCGTGAGCACCCGGAAGTTCTGATGTTCGTCAAGAAACCGTCTGACCCGTTGACCTCCGACGGTCCCGCCGCCGCTTCCGATGAGATGCATAGCTGAGGATATTGCTCAAAGCGTTGCGAGGTCCTTCAGCAAGAGTTCCCGGTCATTCTTCTCTTGGACCTCTGCGGCGTACGCTTTCGCCTTTTCGAGATGAACAGCGGCTTCGTCGGCGTTTCCGGCCAGCGACTCAGCCCGCGCCAGCGCCTCATAAGCATAGCCGAGGTGAAAGGACTCAAGGCCAGCACTGTACGCGAGCGATACATCCGCATATTTCTTGGCCTCTTCAGCGTTCCCGATCAGTGCTTGAATCCTCGACGCCTGCCAGTATCCAATGGATAGACGCCTGTTGTCGCAGTCTTCTCGATTCTGCCAATGATAGATTGAGGCTTGGCTCATCGCCACCATGAGGCGATCATCCTCTGGGGTCCGGTTCAACTTCTCGATCAGGTCCCACGCACTGTTGAAGCAATGAGCCGCGAAGTATTTGTGAGCTGCAGCTACATCGAATTCGGGTTTCGTCACCATGATTCTCCCCGCCGATGGGTGATGGGCCGGTTCCAAGCCTCGAAATCCCGGCTCGCGTTCGCACGGTGCTATCATCTGAAGTTTTAAGGTCAACCTCCGAGCGCTGGCAGACCGGTCCGCCAAAGACTGGACGCCGATTTGCGGATTTGTGCGACCCACATTTGCGGACGACAAAGTCCTCGGTCTTGCCTCAATCAATTTTTATCTATCGAACCGCAAATGAGTAACCTTCCAACGCCGTTGTTAACATACGTTACAAGATTTTTAGCCTCGCAATGTGGGGTTGCTCTCGGCCGTCGACGCATGATATGCACCGCCGCGCAAATATTACGCTAAGCGAAATAGAAACGGAAAAATCGTGGAGAACAACGTGAGAAAGTTGGTTTTAGCGCTGTCCACCTGTCTGTTGGTCGCTTCGATGAATGCGACGATCGCCAATGCACAGAACATCGCCACCGAAGCCCAGGCTCACCCACGAATTGCACAAGCCATTCGCAATCTTGAGGATGCCATCGCCTATATGGAAGCTGCGCCAGACAATTTTGGCGGCCACAAGGCGGCTGCGCTTGCCGCGTCACGTGCCGCGATTAACGAGTTGCGCGCCTCGCTTGCATTCCGGGCCGGCCAGGATCGACGGTTCTGACGTCGATCCCGACTCGGAATCTTCGGCGCGTACTGGACTAGCGGAAAGTCGCTGTCAGCCGAGAACTGCACCATTTCATTGATCTGCTCGTTCTGTTCCGCCGCCCGTGACCAGCCGGCTTTTGCTGCGAAGTCGTCCAGTCAGAAGGGCGTCCAGCTTGTCCGCCGTCTGATCCGCGGTGAGCGGCGTATAGACCGTCAGCTTCATGCCGATCTGATCGGTGACAGCAAAGCTTGTAAATTCAAACGTCATTCGGCCAGCGACGCCATGCCTGATGCGCTTGTGGCCAGCCAGCGGACGTAAGACATCCTGCCGCGACCACCAATGCCGGAATTCGGCGCTTGTTTGCATCAGTTTGGCGATGAGCCGCTTGAATTCGGGATCTCCGGCATATCGGGCACTGTCGGCCCGGAACATCGCCAGCACCGTCGGTGCGAGTTCATCCCAATCGACCAGCAGCCTTCTGTGAGCTTTGTCCGCGAAGACGAGATGCATGATGTTGCGCTCGTCGCCCACGAGCTTTTCGTAGTCCCCAAACAGGATCGCCGCCGCCCGATTCCACGCGAGAATATCCCAGCGCCGGCCAAGGACATAAGCGGGTTGCCGGGTAAGGCTGTCGAGCATACGGCGCAGCGGCTCCTCGACCCGCTCCGGCCCGATCGGCCGCGGTTCCGGCGGTGTCCGATCGTTTAGGATGTAGAGATGCTGCCGCTCGACGGTGTCGAGACGCAAGGCAGCGGCCAACGTCGACAGGACTTCAGCGGAGGGCCTGACATCGCGGCCCTGCTCGAGCCAAGTATACCAGGTCGCTCCAACCCCCGCGAGGAGCGCCACCTCCTCGCGCCGCAGCCCAGGGGTACGGCGCCGAAAGCCCTCAGGTAGCCCAACGTCGGACGGTGTCAGGCGCTCGCGGCGTGAGCGGAGGAACGCGCCGGACTGACGGCGGCGGGCTTCGAAGTCGGTGGAGGTCTTGCTCATGCCGCCATCATAGCAGGACTAATACCAGGATGCTGCCAAAACTGTTTAGCCCCTCCGGCCTCAGACACCTTGTCGGCATCGCGGTTCGAGATCTGAAACGGCGAATGCGTTGCAGCCGTAATCCCTCATTTTTCTCGAACACCTGAAAAAAGGATAGCAAGCCATGTCGTCTCAACACGTCGTCATCATTGGTGGTTCTTCCGGGATTGGCCTCGCCGCCGCACGCCAGTTGCTGGCGTCGGGCATGCAGGTAACGATTGCCGGCCGCAGCGAGCAGCGCCTGGCCCAAGCCCGCCAATCGCTGGGCGGGGCCACAGCCGTAGTGATGGACGCCGCCGCGGCGGACACACTGAGCGAGACCTTCTCCCGGATCGGCACGTTCAACCATCTCGTTCTGGCCCTCGGCAGCGGCAAGGGACTTGGACCGTTCGCTTCCGTCAATCTCACCGAGGTCCGCCAAAGTTTCGAGGAGAAGGTGTTTCCTCATTTCGCCGTCGCCCAAGCGGCTCTTCCTTTTCTGCACAAGAACGGCAGCATCACATTCATATCATCTGTGTCGGCTCACGCCGCCATGCCGGGAACGGCTGGCATAAGTGCGGCAAACGCGGCCGTGGCGGCACTTGTCCCGATCCTCGCCGCAGAACTGCGGCCGCTTCGCGTGAACGGCGTGTCGCCGGGCGTTATTGATACCCCCTGGTGGGGCTTCCTCCCGACCGAGCAAAGGGAAGCCGTCTACGCTGAATACGCCGGCAAGACGCCGGTGGGTCGGGTGGGAAAGCCCGAGGACGTGGCCCAGGCGATCGCGTTCCTCGTTGAGGACAGTTTCATGAGCGGCCACAATATTCTGTGTGACGGCGGCCTGCGTTGGGTTTCTTGACCAGGGCTATCTTGCCGCAGCGGGCGCCGATCAGCTCCGGACGCAGTTGAAACGAGCGTGAACGTCGCCGGTGCCAACCGATGGTTCGGAGCTCCGGCGGCAACAGTGCCCACCGCAAAATCCAGACTGGGCAGCTAGAGCGAGATGAATCTTCTTCGAATCGTCATCACGCTCTATCTTTTTGTTTGAGCATGATCTTTTTCGGAAAACCGGTATCCACTTTTCCGGATCATGCTCTAGGGATCGATGCGGGCCACAAAGCCCATCAGCGGTGAGAGGCCATGGCAAGACCGCGAAGCCGCGACGGAAATTGCTCGGTCGTTTCGCATAGCCGATTGTCAGGCTACTCCTAACCAACGCTCGTGGGACTTAAGACATCTTCAGACTCTACTCGCGGCGACAGTTTGACGGAGGCCCCCGCCACCGCCTCCACGGGCAATTCGACGCGGACGCTTAACCCCCCGCCGTCGCGGTTCGAGATAATAACCTCTCCCCCGTGTTCGCGTGCAATCGTTCGGGCGACGCTAAGGCCGAGGCCGACACCCGCCTTGCCCGGATTGCGCGCCGCCTCGATCCGATAGAACGGTGCGAAGACCTTCTCGTGCTCCTGCGGCGGAATGCCTGGTCCGTCGTCATCGACCGCAATGACGACCCGTTCGTCTCCGCGAAGAATGTCGACGCGGGCCGAACCACCATATTTGATGGCATTGTCGACCAGGTTCGCGACCGCGCGGCGAATCAGGGTCGGCCGACAGGGAACGTCGACATTGCGCGGCCCGAGATAAAGGGCCTTGCCGCCGGCATCTGCGACGTCCTCGCAGACGTCGTCAATGAGAACACCAAGATCGACCAGCCGTCGCGGTTCCTGGCGGGTATCGTCGCGGGCGAACGCCAGCGTAGAATCGATCATGGCGTTCATGACGTCCAGATCGTCAAACATTTTCTGCTGCTGCTCACCGTCGGTGACCAGCTCGGCACGCAAACGCAGCCGCGCCAGCGGCGACCGCAGATCATGCGAGATCGCCGCCAGCATCTGGGTGCGGTCCTCCAGAAAGCGCCGCAGCCGGTCCTGCATGCGGTTGAAAGCCGCAATCGTCGTGCGCAATTCCCGCGGCCCCCGCACCGCCAGCGGCGGGGCCGTCAAGTCGACGCCGAGCCGTTCGGCGGCTCCGGCAAACTCACGGATCGGACGGGCAAGCCGGCGCGCGGTCCAGATTGAAACGAAAACCGCAACGAAGAAAATCGAGAACAGGAACAGCAGCGACCCATACCCCGCGAGCAGCGGATAATCGGGAATGATGAACGTGACTCGCTCACCATCCAGCAAGACAGCCTCGATCCTTGCTTCGTCGGCTAAACGAGATCCGGCGTCTCCAACCCCGGCAGGCTGATCGCCATGCACGGGCGGCCGGCAAGCCCGGACATATATGGCCGGTGACAGCTCCTCAAGCTGCATCTGAACGAACTGCCGGAGCAGATTGATATGGCTGTCGCTGAGGCAGGCCTCCGCTTCGAGCAGCAGCGGGGCTTTCAGTACAACCTGCATTTCCGGTTCCGCGATGGCGGCGACTATCCCTCGCCTCGTGGCCGGGGCAGAGGATGCCAACGTGCGTACGATCACGGCAATTTTGCCCGCAAGCATCGCCGGATTTCGCCGTGGGTTGATGACGCCGAATGCACCAGGTCCAAAGAAAAGGTGGCGGGCGCCAGTCTGGGTTCCGAAAAAATTGTCGTAGGTTAGGCCAAGACCAACAGTCATCACCATGATCAGGATGACCGCGAGCACGATCGCGGTCGCTATCCGCGCGGCGATGCCGTTCAGGTTCGATAGTATCCTCATCATGACGCTCCCACCGCGACGACATTCGCCGCCAGAATATAGCCGCCGTTGCGGACCGTCTTGATCAACGTCGGCACCTTCGGCTCAATCTCTATCTTGCGGCGCAGACGGCTGATCTGGACGTCGATGCTGCGGTCGAAAGTGTTCGCGGCGCGTCCACGCGAAAGGTCGAGCAGCTGGTCGCGAGTCAGGACACGCTGAGGGCGTTCCGCAAGCGCAAGAAGCAGGTCGAATTCGCCGGCCCGCAGCGAGACAAGGGCATTCGTTGGCGAGAAAAGCAGGCGCTGGGCAACGTCAAGGCGCCAGCCGGCAAACTCCAATATGCGGTTCTTTTCCGCGATGATCCCCGTGTCGGGCGCGCCCGCGCGGCGAAGCACCGCGCGGATACGCGCCAGCAATTCGCGCGGGTTGGCGACCTTGGGCAGGTAATCGTCGGCGCCCATTTCAAGGCCGATGATCCGGTCGACCTCATCGCCCATCGCGGTCAGCATGATAATGGGCAAAGTGCTGCTGGAGCGTAGCCTTCGACAGAGCGTCAGGCCATCTTCGCCGGGTAGCATAAGGTCCAGTATGACGAGGTTGACGCGCGAGGCTTCCATGATCGTCATCATAGCGCCGCCACTGTGGGCAACGGAAACGCGGTAGCCTTTCCCGGTCAGGAATTTCGAGAGCAGTGAGCAAAGCTCCTTGTCGTCGTCAACGATAAGAAGATGCGATTTGTAATTCATGTCGACGACTGTCCGAGGCTGCCTATCCAGATTCGCAAAATGTTTTAACCGCTATGCCAGTATCGCCAGTTCTGTGACCCCGCTCCGCGCCAGATTTGTAACCTTATGTAACCAACTGGGCTCGATGCAACAACCCGCAAGAATCCACGATGCTGTGAAACCACCGGGACATCAAACGCGAGAACTGGACCGCTATAATTTTCGATGCTAACAGTCCGTTGGGTTGCGATGTGCGCACAGCACCTTCGCGGTCGTTGATCGCATAGACAGCCGGACGGCGACGTTGAGGTCGGTGTTGAAGTACAGGATCGCAGGTCGTTGTCTGCGCGGTCGCGCGATCGCTGCAACACGAAACCACCGGCATTGGTGTGCTGCGCCTGTCGCGCTGGCGTCGATTCGCAGCATAATTCTTGGCCTGATGGTCCTTGCTTTGATGGGCACTGCGGTGCCCGCGCCGGCTTTCGCGCAGGGTTTTACCTACAATCCACGGCCACCCCACCCCGTGACACCTCGGCCAGCCAATGACGGGCAGATGCTCGTCCAGGCAACCGAAGTCGATTACGACTACAACAACTCGCGGGTGTCGGCGGTCGGCAACGTGCAGTTGTTCTACAACGGCACCAGTGTCGAGGCGGACAAGGTCATCTACGACCAAAAGACCAAGCGGCTGCACGCCGAAGGCAACATCCGCATGACCGATGCGGATGGCAAGATCACCTACGCCGACAGCTTGGATTTGAGCGACGACTACCGCGATGGATTCGTCGATACGTTGCGCGTTGACACCGCTGACGCGACCCGAATGGCTGCGACCCGTGCCGACCGCACCAGCGGCAACTACACCGTCTTCGAGAATGGTGTCTACACGGCCTGCGCCCCCTGCAAGGACGATCCGAGGAAGCCACCGCTGTGGCAGGTCAAGGGTA
The DNA here is from genome assembly GCA_963741185.1 of uncultured Alphaproteobacteria bacterium. GTDB lineage: Bacteria > Pseudomonadota > Alphaproteobacteria > Rhizobiales > Xanthobacteraceae > Bradyrhizobium. The sequence goes on from CAVUHE010000031.1 coordinate 720,326, forward strand.
TGCGCATCATCCACGACCAGATCGACAAGATGCTCTACTTCGAGAACGCCCAGCTCGAATTCTTCGGCGTCCCGCTGGCCTATATTCCGTATTTTTCGACGCCAGACCCGACCGTAAAGCGCAAGACGGGCTTCCTGATGCCGGTCTATACGACGAATTCGACATACGGATTCGGAATCGAGACCCCGTTCTACTGGGCGATCGCACCCGACTATGACGCGACCTTCAACCCGCGCTTCATGACCGAACAGGGCGTCTTGTTCCAGGGCGAATTCCGTCAGCGCCTGGCGGACGGCGCCTATCAGGTTCGCACCTATGCCATCGACCAGCTTGACCGCGGCGCTTTCGCCGGCCAGCCCGGAGACCGCCAGTTCCGCGGCGGCGTCGAAACCAAGGGCGAGTTCGCGCTGAACGACAAATGGGTCTGGGGTTGGGAAGGCGTCGCACTGTCCGACTATATGTTCCTGTCGGACTACAGGCTCTCGGTCTACCAGGATCCCTTTCAATCGTTCCTGACGCTTCCGACGGAAGCCCCTTCGCAGCTCTTCCTGACAGGCGTCGGCAACCGCAGCTACTTCGACGCGCGGACGATCTATTATCTCAGCCTTTCGGGCAACCAGTCCCAGGTGCCGGTCATTTGGCCGGTGATTGACTATTCCAACGTGATCAACCACGCGGTGCTGGGCGGCGAAGTCAGCTACAAGACCAACTTCACCAACCTCACCCGTGAAAACGCGGTTTTCGACCCGATCAACAACCTGGCCCTCCTGAACGGTTCCTGCCTGCCAACATCGGCCGATCCGGCCAAGAGCATTGTGCCGGCGAACTGCCTGATGCGAGGCATGCCCGGAACCTACACGCGATTTTCGGGTGAAGTGAGTTGGCGGCGGTCGTTCACCGATTCCGCCGGTGAAATCTGGACGCCGTTTGCCAGCTTCCGCGCCGATGCCATCAATGCCTCGATTTCGAACCAGCCGGGCGTTTCGAACTTCCTGCCTGTTGGCGACACCACGGCGCTGCGCGTGATGCCCACGGTCGGCCTCGAATATCGCTACCCCTTCATCAACGTGCAGCCATGGGGCACCACGACGGTCGAGCCGATTGCGCAAGTGATCATCCGTCCCAACGAATCCTATGCGGGCAAGCTACCCAACGAGGACGCGCAGAGCATGGCCTTCGACACCAGCAATCTGTTCAGTGTCGACAAATTCTCCGGCTATGACCGCGTCGAAGGCGGTGGCCGCGCCAATGCCGGCGTGCAGGCAACCACCCAATTCGACCGCGGCGGCGCGGTCACGGCGGTGTTCGGGCAATCCTATCAGCTGTTCGGCCTGAATTCCTTCGCGGTGCACGATATGACCAATACCGCGGTCGATTCCGGCCTGCAGACACCGCAATCGGATTACGTCGCGAGCCTCAGCTATGCACCGAACAGGACCTATACGATCGCGACGCGTGCGCGATTCGACCAGGCGACCGGAAGCGTCCAGCGCTTCGAGGCCGAAGCCCGTGCCAACTTCGATCGCTGGTCGGTCAGCGTGTTGTACGGCGACTACGCCGCGCAACCGGATATCGGGTACCTGGCGCGCCGCGAGGGCATTCTGGTCAACGGATCGGTCAAGATCGCCTCGAACTGGGTGGCAACCGGCGCCGCCCGCTGGGATCTGGTGGCGAACCAGATCAACCAATATGTCGTGGGCGTCGGCTACGTCGACGACTGTTTCGTGCTGGCGGCCAACTACGTTACGTCCTATGCATATGCCGTGGGACCTGCACCACCCGTGCTTAATCACGCGATCATGTTCCAGATTGGCTTGAGGACCATCGGCACCGTGTCATTCTCCGAGGGCGTTCATTAACCTGGCGTTCCTCGCGAGCGTTGACACTCCAGTCTTGCGGAAATGACATTCAGCGATCGGCGATCCTGCGCCGCTCCATTACCAGGTCACGCAGCACGTGGCGCTGGATCTTGCCGCTGCCTGTCATCGGCAATTCACTGAACTGCTCGACGGACTCCGGCAGCTTGTAGTCGGCGACCTGATCGCGCAGGAAGTCGACAAACTCGCTGACCGTCGGGACAACGTCCCCCTTGGGAACGACGCACAAGCAATTGCGCTCGCCGAGACGGACGTCCGGCATACCGATCATTGCTGCGTGCATGACCTGGGGATGAGTGTACAGAATCTCCTCTACTTCGCGCGGGAAGAATTTCTTGCCGCCACGGTTGATAATCTCCTTGCTGCGGCCGGTGATCTGCACATTCCCGTCGGTATCGACGACGCGGCCGAGATCGCCGGTGCGGAACCAACCTTCGCTGTTGAAGGCCTGCCGGTTGGCGTCCGGATTGTTGTGATAGCCGAGGTGAATCGATGGACCGCGGGACGTCAGCTCGCCGATCTCTCCGTTCGGCACGTCGTTTCCCTCCGAATCGACAATACGTAGCTCCATGGCACGGACCGGCCGCCCGATCGTGCCATTGACCTTCTCCGGGTCGTCGCTAAAGCGGGTGTAGGTCTGAAAGCCGGCTTCAAGCATGCCGTAGAGTTCGATCAGATGGCCTTTCATCCGCTTTTGGTATTCGCGGATCGTCTCGACGGCCGCCGAAGCCCCCCCGGTTATGACGACGCGCAAGGAGGAGACGTCGAACGTCTCGGCGTCCGGCGCGTTGAGCAAGCCGACCAGACCTGCCGGCGCGGTCGGAATGTAGGTCACGCGCTCGTTCTGGATCAGCTCGAGCGCGGCGCGCGGATTGAAGCGCTCCATGAGCACAAGCGTTGCGCCGGCAAGGATGCTTTGCAGCATCGTGATATAGCCCCAGTTCAAACCAAGCGGCAGGAACACCAGGAATACCTCGCGTTCGGTCACCTGCATGTCGTGATTGAGGAGGTCGACCGCATAGAGCGTGGTGTTGAAGCTGTGCAATGCGCATTTCGGATTGCCTGTCGTTCCTGACGTGAAGCACATCCGGCACACCTCGTTAGGGTCCATGTGAACCTTGTCGGCGGCAGCAATCGGAGAGGCAGCGACAACACCGCCGTCGAAATCATGCATCCCCTCGACCCCGCCGCCGACGACGATGAGGCGCTTCAACGCCGGATTTGCTTGCTGCAAGCTGCGCGCCATGCCTGCGTAATCGAAATCCTTCCACGCCTTCGGGAAGACGTAAGCCGAGCTGCCCGAGAACTTCAGCATGTAATCGAGCTCGCGCGCGCGGAAGTCCGGATTGACTTTGTTGGCGATGGCACCGAGCAACTCGAGCGCGATGAACGCGACGGCGAATTCCACGCGGTTGGGAAGCTGAATCGTCACGACGTCGCCTCGAGCGATGCCGATCGAACGATAGAACTGCGCGGCGCGCTCGATCCTGTCCTTGAGCGCACCGTAGCTGATGGCGCCAGCCTGGTCCTTGATCGCAATGCGGTCAGGATGCGTGGCGGCACGCTCGGCGAGGATGTCGAATACGGTCTTCTGGAGCCAGAGCTTTTCGCGGGTGTACTTGGCGGCGAGTTCCGCCGGCATCATGTTGACGTAAGCCATCATTTCCTCCCTCAACGGACGGCGCGGAACAGCCCGCCATCCACCGGAATCACTGTGCCGGTGATGTAGCTGCCGCGCGGAGATACAAGCAGAGCGACGAGACTCGCAATATCGAGCACCGTGCCAATGCGCCCGAGCGGTACCTGCTGCTCGAGCTCGCGACGCATCTCTTGCGCCGGCTTCTCGCCTGAGGAAAACACCTTCTCCAGGCGCTGCGTGTCGACATAGCCGGGACAGATTGTGTTGACGTTGATGCCGAAGCGCGCGGTCTCCAGCGCCAGTGTCTTGGCGTAGCCGATCACCGCGCCCCAGGTTGCAACCGAAAGTCCGAACCGCGGAATCGGCTGAATGGCCGAGATCGCCGTGATATTGAGGATGCTGCCGCCGGTTTTTCGCATATGCGGCAGCACGCCGCGGCACATGCGCGCCACGTACATGAAGTTTTGCTCGATCGCCTTTTGCCAGGCGACGTCATCGAACGTCGCAAGGTCGCCGAGCGGCGGCGCGCCGTCATTGTTGACCAGAATATCGATGTGGCCGAATGCGCCGACGACGGTTTTCACGACACGTTCGCAATCCGCCGCCTGGCGGCAGTCGGCCTGCACCGGCAGAATCTCGACGCCGGTCTCCAATGCCATTTTATCGGCTGCGGCGCGCAAATCCTTTTCACGGCGCGCCGTAATGGCGACGCGCGCGCCTTCGGCTGCCAGAAGATGCGCGATGCCATAGCCGATGCCCTGGCTTGCTCCGCCGACGATGGCGCATTTTCCCGCGAGGTCGAGATTCATGTCTTCAAGCTTTCGAAAAAGGTTTGCGCATTGCGGTGAAAGATCCCTTCGAGGACGTCGTCGGGGTACCCCTGTGCTTTCCAGTCGCCAATCAGGCGCTCATAGCTCAACAGCGGATAATCGGCGCCGAACAAGATGCGGTGTTTGAGGCGGCGCGGGATTTCGTGACGCAGATCGGTGGTGTGATATTTCGGGGACCATCCATGCAGCTCGTACCAGATGTTGCGCTTGTGCATCAGCACGGCGATGACCTCGGCCTGCCACGGCCACCCCGGACGGGCGGCGACGATCTTCAATTCCGGATAGGTGGCCGCCACCCGATCGAGATGGCGCGGATGGCAGTCGTCGAGAATGACACCACCACCACCGGGAAGACCGGCCCCGAGCCCGGTCGTGCCGACGAAAATCAGCACCGGGATTTTGGCCTCGATGCACAATTTGTAGAACGGATCATAGAGCGGATCGCTTGCCGGCGGGCTGAGTGAAGCGGAGACGCCGAGGCCGAGGAAGCCGATACGCTTGTCGATACAGCGGCGCAGCTCCTTCAAACCTGCCTCACCCGAACGTCGCGGGTCGATATGGATCCAGTGTCCGAGAATGACATCGCGATTGGCGGCTTCCGTCTTGAAGGCGTAGTCGTGCAGCGCCTGCATCTCCTCCATCGGCAGGAACTTGGAAAAGCCGAAATCGAGAATGGTCTGCACGCCGCTGTCGCGGAAATACTGCGCCATCTCGACTTCGGAATGGTAGCTGACCTGCGAATTCCAGGTGGCCTTCTGCTGCTCCCGTTCGGCGGGGGTCTGCAGCGGATAGCCGCGCTCGGTGCCCCAATGTGAATGCACGTCTATGATTTTCATGAATGAGACACTCCGAGATAGGAACGTTGAATGCGGTCATCGGCAAGGAGGGCCCCGCTCTCGCCTTCCGTGGCGATACGACCGTTCTCCAGCACGTAGCAATAATGCGCGAAGCGCAGCACCTTGCGCGCGTTCTGTTCGGCGATAAAGACCGTGGTGCCGGCGCCGTTGATCCGTTTGACGACGTCGAGGATGAGGTCGAAGGCTTTCGGCGCGAGACCGAGCGATGGCTCGTCCATCAACAGACAACGCGGCCCCGACATCAGCGCCCGCCCGACGGCAAGCATCTGCTGCTCACCGCCGGAGAGAAGCGCCGCCGGTTGCCGCTCGCGTTCGTGCAGGATCGGAAACAAGGAGAAAACGTCCTGCATGCGCGCTCTTGCGGTTTGACCCGCGACCAGATAGGCGCCCATCTCCAGATTTTCCCGCACGCTCATCTCGCCGAACAGATGCCGGCCCTGCGGCACCTGGATCAGGCCGCGTCCGACCAGCTCGGCAGAAGACAGGCCCGTGACATCGCTGCCGCCAAATTCAATGCTGCCGCCCTGCATCGTTGCGAGACCTGAAATCGCGCGCATCAGCGTCGTCTTGCCGGCACCATTAGCGCCCAGCAGCCCTACGATTCGCCCCTCCCCGATCTCAAGGCTGATATCGCGGACGACGGGCACGCGGTTATAACCGGCACAGAAATGGCGGAGGCGCAGCTTCATGCGGCGTCCCCCAGATAGGCTTCGATCACCGAAGCGTCAGCTTGCATCTCGGCGGGCGTGCCGCTCGCGAGCAGCCGTCCCTGATTGAGGACGGTGACACGCTCGGCCAGGTTCATGAGCACGCGCATATTGTGCTCGACCACGACGAGCGTTATGCCGTGCTCGCGGGCCAGCTTGCGCATCGTCGCCACGGCCGCCTCGGCCTCGGCCTCGCTCATCCCGGAGACAGGCTCATCGAGAAAGAGCAGCTGCGGCTCTGCGGCGAGCGCTCGTGCGATATCGACACGCTTCTGAATACCGAACGGCAACAGCCCCGCAGGCGTATCGGCGAACGCCGCAAGGTCGAATGCATCGAGCAACAGGCGCACCTGCTCGCGCGTCCTCCGTTCCGATCGAGCCGCGTTGCCAAATCGAAGCGCGGCCGCCAGCAGACCGTAGGATTGATGCCGATAAAATCCGGTCAGCACATTGTCGAAGACGCTTCGATCGCCGAACAACTCCACATGCTGGAACGTACGCCCGAGTCCGAAGGAGGAGATGAGATGCGGCGCGAGGCCCGCAATTTCCCTGTCCGCGAAGCGGATTGATCCCGATTGCGGGACGACCATACCGGAGACGGCATTGATGAGCGAGGTCTTGCCCGCACCATTCGGGCCGATGATGCCGTGTATCTCGCCGGCGGCCACCGCCAGCGATACATCCGTCACGGCGACGACGCCGCCGAAACGAACAGCGAGAGCATCAATCTCAAGGAGCGCCATAGGCCGGCTCCTTGGCAGGCGGCTTGGGCGGCCGCAGAGCTTCCAGTCTGTCTGCCAGACCGACCAACCCTCGCGGCAGGAACAGAAGCGTGCCGAGCAGAATGAACCCGTAGACCAATTCGCCATATTCCTGCACGCCGCGCAGCGCCTCGGGGAGCGCCGTGAGCAACACGGCGCCGGCGATCGAACCGACGATCGAGCCGAGTCCGCCGACGACGATGAAGGTGATGTGCTGAATCGAGGCGAGGATGCCAAACTCGGGCGGATCGATGAAACCAACGACGCCGGCCAACAGGCCGCCGCCGAACCCCGCAAAAGCGGCGTTAAGTGCGAAGGCGATCACTTTAACCCGAGCGACTGGAATACCCAGCGCCTGCGCGGCGAACGGGCTCTGCCGCACGGCATCGAATGCACGGCCATAGCGCGATCGCTGAATGTTGTAGCCCACCGCGACGGCGCCGATCGTGAGCGTGAAGACCAGAAGATAGAGCGAAACGTTGGATTGGAAGCTGAAGCCGAAAATCTCCGGCCGCGGCACCTTGAGCCCGCGAATTCCGCCGGTGTATTCGGGAAATTCCTCGAAGACGATACCCACGAGCTCAAGAAAGCCGAGCGTTATCAGTGCGAGATAAAGCCCAGACAGCCGCCGCGCCGGGTAGCCGAGCGCAGCCCCAAGAAGCGCGGCAACGACGACGCTCGCCGGCAGCGCGATCAGCGTCGGCAGCCCCAGACGGGTCGTGCACAGCGCGGTGCAATAAGCGCCGATGCCCATGAAGGATGCGTTGCAGAGCGAGATTTGACCGCAATTGCCGCTGAGCAAATTGAGACCGACGGCGACGATGACATTGATCATCGTCAGTTCAGCCAGATAGAGATAATAGCTGGTGGCGACCAGCGGCAATGCGGCGAGCAGCGCGAGACCAAGAAGAATGAGCAGGAAACGCACACGCATTGCTACACCCGCCTGGCGCTGGAGACGCCGACAAGTCCCTGCGGGCGCAGCAACAGCAGCAGAATGAGCACGCCAAAAGGCACCAGATTCTTGAACGTGGCGCCGAAAAAGGCCCCGGCATAGGTCTCGAGCAGACCCAACAGAAGCCCGCCGATGACGGCGCCGCCTAAACTGGAAAAGCCGCCGATCACCGCCGCAACCAATCCCTTGAGAATCAGATGGCCGATCTCGGGATTGATTCCGATCACTGGCGCCAGCAGCAGACCGACAGAGGCACCGAGCATGGTGGACAGCGCCCAGGCCGCCGAGAATACCGAGCCAATACGGATGCCCATCAGCCTTGCAGCGATTGGATCTAGCGCCGTCGCACGCATGGCTTTGCCGAATTTGCTGTAGGCGAAAAACAGAAACAGCGCGGCAACGACCACGACGGTGCTGAAGATGAAGACGAGATAGGCCGGATTGAGCCGTAACGCGCCGAGCACCAGCGGCGGCCCGACAAAGGGTGCATCGATCGAGAAGGTGTTGTCCTGCCAATGCAGTCGGATCGCCGACTTGATGATGAAGCCGATCGCGAACGTGACGATCACCAGCGTGAACTCCGGCTGGTTCACGATCGGTCGGATCAGGAGCCGTTCGATCGTCAGGCCGAACGTCGCGGCGCCGATCAGGACGAGCGGCACCACTGCGAGATATGGCAATCCGAGGCCCGACAGGATCAAGGCGACATAGGCGCCAAAGGTGACGATCTCGCCTTGTGCGAAGTTGACGATGCCGCTTGCCTTGAACGGCAACACCAAAGCGAGACCGACCAGCGCATAAATACTGCCGATGCTCAACCCCGACAGCGCAAGCTGAAGGATGATCCGCCAGGTCATGAGATTACCTCTGCCCGCCGCACCCGCGTCATCCTATCACTCGTAGCGCTTGAGGATGTCGCTTTCGCGCTTGCTCTCGAAGGGGACGGGTTCCCATTCGCCGTTCTTCACCTGCATGGCTTGCAAGCGCAGATTGCCGATGTGGTGCTTATTGGTGAAGGTACGCGGCGTGGCGATCGCGCCGACGCGGTATTCGCGCGTGGCTTCGAGCGCGGCAATCAACCTGTCGGTGGTGAGATCCTTCCCGGCGCGTTTGAGCGCGTCCGCCACGACATAGATGTCGGCATAGGAGAGCAGGTCGAAGGTATTCGGCCGCCCGGCCGGCAAATTGGGATACTCCTGCTTCCATTTTGTCAGCCAGGATTTCATCTCCGGATTCGATGACGTCGGCAGCAGCGGAATGAGCGCGAATCCGCTCGCGCCTTCCGCCGACTGTTTTGCGGCCGAAAGAAGTCCTTGATCGACCATGGTGGGGCCGACGAAGAACGGCTGATTCATGCCAAGCTCCTTTGCCTGCCGCATGGCGATGGCGGCTTCGGCCGGGTTGCCGAAGATCGCGATCACCTGCGGATTGGTCCCCTGGATCTCCAGGAGCTGCGGCGTGAAATCCTTGTCGCCGATATTGAACTCGGCGCGCTTGACCGGCGCGATCTGGTACCAGTTTTTGAATTGGGCGGTGAGCGCGTCGCCTTCGTTCTTTGGATATTCCTCGCGGCCACTGAGAATCGCGATCTTGGTTGCTTTGAGATAGTCGTGGAGATATTCTGCATAGAGTTCGCCATAGCGCGGGACCTCGGTCGTGCCGCCGCGGAACATGTTGCGGGCGAACGGCCAGGTGACGCCGGGCGCCGAGGCAAAGGACACGTACATCACGCGGCCGTTCTCGCGCACGAAGTCGATCGTGCCGAGCGTGCCGTTGCTGCCGGCGACGCAAAAGATCATGAACACATGATCCTGATCGATGAGCTTCTTCACCGCAGCAAGAGCCTTGGTCGGCGAGTGCCCGTCGTCCTCGAAGGTCATCGAGAGCTTGCGGCCGTTGATGCCGCCGGCGGCGTTGATCTCCTTGATCGCCATGTTGGCGCCGTCGCGGCCCGCGAGGCCAATATAGGCGGCGGGACCGGTGATCGGACCGAAGGCGCCGATGGCGATGCTGTCTTGCGTAATCCCCGGCTCTTCAGCACGCGTCTGACCGGAGAGTGCGCAAAAAATGGCGGCCGCGCATAGCAGGCCGCGAAGCCCCTTCCCAAACATCCCATCCTCCCATATATTTTTCTGACTGAGCGCTCAGTCAATTCCAAAGGGCTTCGAATGTCAACCGACATGGGGCTCGAGCGCCGGGGACGATTGGGTTCAAGCCGAGACAATCCGCGACAGAACAATGAAAGCAGCAACCATGCGCACCAACGCCGCTCGCCTGGTCGGCACCAACACAAAAGACCCCGACCTCATTCGCGATCGGCGGGAGCAGCTCGTCCGTGCGGCCCTCGAAGTCTTTCAGGCAAGAGGTTTTCACGCGACGACGGTGCGCGATATCGGCCGCGCGGCCGGCCTCACCCAAGGCACGATTTACAACTATGTACGCTCAAAGGAAGACATCCTTTTCCTCGTCTGCGATCGCGTGATCGCAGAATATATCTCCAGCATGGAGAAAGCTGCGGCCGCGACCGGCGATCCCGCCGCGCGCTTGCGCGAAGCCTTGCGCGGCGTGACGCGGGTGATGATCGAACAGAGCAGCGCGATCTTGCTCGTCTATCACGAGAGTCATAATCTTGACCGGCGCTCTTTGCGCAGCCTGCTTGCACGCGTGCAGGGCTGGATCAAACAGGTCGAGGACCTTGTCACAGAAGCCCTGGGTCGCGAGCGGCCCCCAAAGGCGAAGCGCGACCTGCTTGCCAATATTGTGACCTTTCTTCCGACCCTGATTGCTTTACGCGGGTGGGCGCTGCCGAAGGACCTCTCGGAAGATCAATATACCGACGGGCTCGTCGAATTCATGATGCGAGGGCTCGGCCTGCAAGATGGACCGCACGACGGTGCGCCAAATCGCAGACGTCTTTAAAAAGGAAGATCGACGCCATGGCACTTCCTATGATTGGTCACAAGATCCGCGCACCGCATTCGGGTCTGCGTGTTGAGCGCAGTTTTCGACCCGCAGGTTAGGGCATCATAATAACCGTCCGAATACCTTTACCAGCCCGCATGTCGTCGAAGCCGGAATTGACCTCGGCCAGACCGATGCGCCGGGTGATCAGGCTTTGGAGATCGAACCTGCCGGCCAAGTAGGCATTCACCAGCCAGGGAAAATCGCGCCGCGGCCGGGCGCCGCCATAGCTCGATCGCGTCATTCGCTTTTCTCCCATCAGCGCGCCCCAGCGGAACGAAACCTGCCGGCTGGCTTGCACCTTGCCAAGAAATACAAGTTCACCTCCCGGGCGGACAAGCTCCGCCGCGAGCCCAATGGCGCTTTCCTGGCCGGCCGCCTCGAACACAAAGTCCGCCCCGCGTCCATGCGTTACTGCGCGCGTTTGAGAAATTATGTCGGCGGCGTCATCCGCCTTGATCATGATGTCTGCGCCAAGCTTATGCGCTAAATCGAGCCGTTCCTGCTGGCGGTCGACGGCAACGATCGTCTCGGCTCCGGCGAGACGGGCCGCCTGAACGACATTGAGGCCGACCGCACCGCAGCCGAGCACGAGCACATTGGTGCCCGGCTGCACTTCCGCGATTCGTGCTACCGCGCCGGCCCCCGTAATGACGCCGCATCCGATAATACAGGCACAATCGAAAGGAATGTCCTTGGAAACGACGATCGCGCCGGATTCCGGGACAACGCAAAACTCGGCGTAGCCGGAAATATGCATCATGTGATGCACCGGTCTTCCATTCATCTGCAGGCGCGGTTTACCATCAAGCAGGACGCCGCGCGCCTGCGATTGCGTATAGGGCTCGCACAAAATCGGCTGGTCGCGCTCGCAATAGAAACATCGACCGCAATGCGGGTTAGCCGAGCAGATGACGTGATCGCCGATTGCAACGGCTTTCACCGCGGTGCCGACTGCCTCGACAACGCCCGCCACTTCATGACCGAGCACGATTGGAGTTGGAAAGGCCAACGTGCCGTCAATCACCTCAAGATCGGAATGGCACAGCCCGCTGGCGCGAACCCGCACTAAAACGTCGCTCGGCTGGAGATCGGCGATCTCTATCGTTTCCAGCACGAGGTGCTGGCTTGGAGCATGAAGGACGGCCGCCTGAAATTTCATGTTCCGCTGCTTCAACGTTTAAATCACGGCGCGCAGGGGCGCTCCGCAGTGCCCGCGTCAGTTAAGGCCGAAATGATTTGACTAGTCAAATCAGATTGCCCAAAATGCCTTCCAACGCTCGGGGAAACGCCATGATCAACAAGAAACACTCTACGAACCCGCATTCCTCAACGCCGGGCCGCCGGCAGTTTTTGAAAACCGCAGGCACGGGCATCGCCGCGATCTTGGCCAGCGGTCGCGCACCGGTAATTGCGCAGACGAAGCCAACCAAACTGGTTTTTGCACATAATGCTGCACCGCCAGAAGCTGGCGCCGTCGTGATGGACTGGTTCTCCAAGGAAGTTAACAGTCGCTCCAAAGGCGACATCGAGGTCCAGTTCTTCGGCGCGACGCTGATTAGCAAGGAGCTTGAAATTGCGAACGCGGTAAAGAGCGGCAGCATCTCCATGGGCACCGCATCGGGCGGCGCCGCCACCATCACCCCCGAATTTGGTGTGTTCGTGGTTCCGTATCTCGTCCCCGACTACAAGACCGCATACGCCATGTTCAATGGCAAGATCGGCCAGCGGTTCGACGAACTGTTTCAAAAGAAATACAATCTCAAGGTTCTATTCTTCTATGACAATGGCTACCGGCACTTCTGGAACAACAAGCGCGCGATCTTCGAACCAAAAGACTTGCGTGGGCTCAAATTGCGGGCACAACCGGGACGCATTTTTGCAGACGCCATCAATGGGCTCGGTGGCAACGCAGTGCCGTTGCCGTTTTCGGAGCTGGTGACGGCCGCGCAGCAAGGCGTCATCGATGGCGGCGACATGCCGATTGCCAATTTTGTTCCGGTCAAACTGTATGAAGTCTCCAAATACGCTTCCATGAGTTACCACGTGTATTCACCGAGCTATGTCGTATTCAATCCAAAAATCTGGCAAGAGCTGACTGAGGCGCAGCGCAAGTTGCTGACCGAGGTTGGCCGCGATGCGCAGGACCGCATGCGCGAGACAATGGGCAGCGTCGACAGCCTCGAGGGTGCGAAAAAATTGCTCGAGCCGCATGGCATGTCGGTCAATCAGGTCGACGTAGATCTATTCCGAACGACGGCCAAGGAAAAAATCTGGCCGGAATATCAGAAGCAGTATGCCGACGGGTGGGATGAGATCGCCAACTTCAAAGCTTGATCTGGTCCGGCCCTTACGATGAGTTTGAAAGATCTATCTCGCCTGGTGCCAAGCGAGGAGCATGACGCTCCCGCGATTTTTTATTGGCTCCACATCGCCGTTGCAACGGTAGTTGCGGCGCTGCTGGTACTGGCTGTCACCGACATGCTGGTGGGCGTTCTACTCCGCTACGTCGTGAGCAAGATCAGCGAGTTTTTCAACCTGCCGGGGGTCGACTTTTTCTGGGTTGAAGAAATAGGAGAATTTGCTCTTGCGTGGATGACCATGCTTGGCGCGGCGCTTGGCATAGCACATGGCACGCATTTCAAGCTGCAGGTCGTCACCCATCTGTTCCCGCAACGGCTTCAATTGGTGGTGGCGCGGGTCAGTGGTCTGTTGATCGTTGGATTTGGTGTCGTTGCGGCAACCTTTGGCATGAAAGTCGCGATCCTCAATTCTCAATCGGTATCGCCAGGCCTCTCGATCAACCTGTTTTGGCTTTACTTCTCAACGGTTGTCGGTGGCATCTTGATCGTGATTTTCGGCCTTTTAGCTGCAATCTCGCCTCGCCTTACCAATCCACACGATCTTTACCCGGGGGTGGAGTGAGCGATGGTCCTGGGCGCGACGCTGGCAACTTTTGTCGTTCTTGTGATTTTCTCGCTTCCGATCGTATTTGCGCTCGGAATTGCGGCCATTGCCGGTCTCGTGCTCGGCGGTTTTCCGCTGCAAATGTTTGCGTCCAGTTTGGTGTCCGGCTCGCAAAACTGGGTCCTCCTTGCGGTCCCTTCATTCATATTTGCAGGATCCGTGATGGAGCGCTGTGGCATGTCGACCGCACTGGTCGAACTGGCGCGCGCCATGGTTGGTTGGGTACGCGGCGGCCTCGGTATGTCGGTCATAGTGGTTTCCTATTTCTTTTCTGATTTATGCGGTTCGAAAATGGCCGAAGTTTCCGCGCTTGGCGCGACACTGACACCGCCTCTGCTAAAGGCCGGTTACAGGCGCGAAGACGCCGCTTCCCTGATCGCGTCCGGAACTGCCATGGGCATGCTTGTTCCGCCTGCGATCTTCATGATCATTTTGGGTGAAGTTACCAATACGTCGGTCGTGGCACTGTTTTTGGCTGGCTTCATACCAGCCGCAGTGGTCGGCGCCTGCTTGACGGTGGTTGTAATGGTGCAGGCCCACCGCCTCAACTGGCCAAAGGATACCAAGCCGAGTTTGGGATTTCTTCCTGAGTGCAGCACGGGTCGCCGCGATCCCGATGGTCGTTCCGGTCGTGCTATTTGCCGGCTTTTATTTCGGAGTCTTCACCGCCACCGAAGCCGGAGCCATTGTGGCGTTCTATTCGGTAATCGCTGCACGCTTTTATTATCGCAGCGTTTCGTGGATCGACCTGTTTCTCATCGCGTACGAAAGCGCACTGCTCACTGCAGCGGTGATATTTTTACTCGCAGTCGCTACGGTTTTCCAATACCTGATGGGAATTAGCGGCGTACCAATCCTGATGGCAGATATCCTGCGTCCCCTTGAGGGCGCCAACTGGATGTTCCTGATCGGCGCCGCTCTGATGGGCATGCTGATCGGAATGGTGCTGGAGGGTCTGCCGGCTGCTGTCATGCTGGTACCCGTTGTTTTTCCGATTGCGGTTCGACTGGGCATCCAGCCCATCCATTTTGACATCGTATTGGTCGCGGCAGTCGGCATAGGCTTGTTTCTCCCGCCAATGGGCGTTGGCCTGCTGGTTGCACTTCGCTTTGCCAAAGTATCGGTCGGCAGGCATGCCAAAGCCTACCTCCCCTATGTGCTTGCGCTGTTTGTCGGACTCCTTCTGATTATTTGCATACCGGAACTTTCGCTGTTTCTTCCGCGTAGCGCTGGATATTTGCGCTAACACGCCGGCGAGGTCGAAGGACAACAAGAAGAGCTCAATGATGAAGAAGCGAATTGTGTTCATAGGGGCTGGAGCGATCGGCGGCTATGTCGGAGGTCTTCTGGCCCGCAACGGCCATGATGTGACTTTGGTCGACCCCTGGCCGGCACACATTGAAGCGATTCGCGCCAGCGGACTGGAGATTACTGGGACGACCACCGCCGAACAGTGCACCATCAGACCGAACACGATGCATCTCACCGAGGTGCAAAGCTTGTCCAAACAGAAGCCAGTCGACATCGCCTTCGTCTCAGTCAAGTCCTATGACACGGAATGGGCCACGATGCTGATCAGTTCCTATTTGGCATCAAATGGCTACGTGGTGTCATTGCAAAATTGTATCAATGAAGAGCGCATCGCTGGCATCGTCGGGTGGGGCAGAACGCTTGGCTGCGTTGCAGCGCGCTTGGCGGCGGACCTTTACGAACCAGGCCGAATCCTGCGAACGAGTCCAAGAGGCAACGACATCAACGGCAACTCCGTTTTCTATTTGGGAGAGCTTCATGGCCGCTCGACCGCTCGCGCTCGGGAACTGGCCAAGATGCTTGGCGGTGTCGATACGGTGACACTGACTTCGAACCTCTGGGGCGAGCGTTGGTCAAAACTTTGCGTCAACGCAATGCGAAAATGGCGCTTCTGCGGCGACCGGCTTGTCCGGTATCGCCCGCGACCAGCACGATATTATCCGTCGATTCTGCATTCGCCTCGGTGGAGAGGCAGTGCGGGTTGGCCAAGCGCAGGGGTACGAGCTTGGCAGCATCGGTATGCTCGACCCAGACCGGCTCGCGCGCGCGTCGGAGGGCGACCTGACCGCGTTAGCCGAAGTCGAAGCGATCTTGGTCGCCGGTACCAACGACGGGAGGCATGAGCGTCAGCGGCCCTCGATGGGACAAGACATGCTCAAGGGCCGCAGGACAGAGATCGATTTCATCAACGGGCTTGTCGTGCAAAAAGGTGAACAAGTTAGCAAGACAGCGTCGGCAAACGCTTTCTTGACCGGCCTGGTGCGGCGTGTCGAGCGCGGCGACCTCGCAGCAAAGCCGGAAAACCTCACCGGACCCGAAGCCTGGATCGGGAGTGCGATCGCTCCGACTTGAACCGAGGCTTGATACTGATTTTCGGCTGGAAAGCCAGTCGTGGCAAATCTATAAACGCCGAAGAACGGCGCTATTGAACAGCAAGGACATTGCCGATGGCTCGGCGGGCAGAGTCTCGATCCCGGCAAATTGCGGACACGCTTCTTGAAGCAATCACATCGGCCAAATATCCGATTGGCTCGACGCTGCCGAACGAACATCAACTTTGCGCCAGGTTCAAGGTCAGCCGCGCAACGGTATCCGTCGCCCTCCGCCAGTTAGAGGAAATGGGCCTCGTTTACCGCCGGCCACGAACTGGAACACAGGTCGTTTCTCGTTTTCCGTTGAAGAACCAGATTGAGGACGGCAGCGTATTCCACGATTGGGCGCGCTACGGTGTTGAATACGTGTTTGAAGTAACGCACAAGGAAAGGTGCGATCTGCCGCGTGTTGCCGGCCATAAGGTTACCAACGACGGTCGCAAATGGCTGCATCTGGCGGGCCATCGTTTGACTGCGCAGTCCCGCAAACCAATCTGCACGGTGGATATTTATGTCCACCCTGATTATGCCAATATCGGAAACAAACTTTCCGCAGCTCCGCCGCGCATATTCTCGGTTATCGAGGCTCAGCATGGCGTTTTGATCAAGGCCATCGAGCAAGAATTAAAGGCGATCGGCATTGATGCCCATGCAGCCGCCACACTTGGCGTTGCATCCGGATCACCCGCGCTACAAATGTTGCGCTGGTATCGCGGGGCCAAGGACAAACTCATAGAATTTATCGTGGTGACGCATCCGGCGGACCGTTTTACCTATAAGAGCCGCATGCTGCGCGGGCCAATCGAATAGTCGGCAAAGCGTTCGTCGTTTGCATTCGATGCGCGCCTATCTCAGGCTTTGGACTGAGAAACTATGTGCCGAGAGCACCAGCGGACATGAAGCCGCCGTCAACTGCGATTGCTGCGCGGTGATATAGGCAGAACTCTCCGACGCGAGAAAGGACACGAACGACGCTATCTCAACCGGTCTGCCGTAGCGCTTCATCGGGATCGCGTTGGTGTACGCTTCCCTGAACGTGGGGGAGTGAAGCACCTCCGTCAGCGGTGTATCAACTGGTCCGGGCGCGATGGCATTGGCAGTGACCCCATCGGCTGCCAGTTCGCTGGCAATCTGGCGGGTGAGACCAATAACGGCCGCCTTCGAGGTGCCATAGGCCGTACGTCCTTTACCGACCGCACGCATCCCGGCGACGGATGCGATATTGATGATACGACCCCATCGCTTTGGTACCATCAACCGGGCGGCACGCTGACTGCAGAGAAGCGTCCCGGTCACGTTGATGTTCAGCGTGGCGAGCCAATTATCGAGCGGAAAGTTGATAAATGGGAATGTTTTCGCGATGCCCGCATTGTTCACCGACACGTCACAGCGGCCGTACGTTCTTGCGATCTGGTCGAACGCGGCGTCGATCGACGCCGGAAGACCCACGTCGAGTTGCAAAGGTTGCGCAGACAGGCCGCTTTCGCGCAAAGAGCGCGCCGTCTTGTCCTCCTCTTCCAGGTTGAGGTCAGAGACCAGCACCGTAAGCCCTTCGCGCGCAAGCTGCTCAGCGATCGCGGCTCCGATTCCCATCGCCGCCCCAGTAACCAACGCAATCCTCGAGTTCAGCTCCAGACGACATCTTTTCCCCTTTTCAACGCTGCGAGAGCAAGCTCACCCCATCGCAGCCGCGCTCGTGCGGCTGCCATGTGCACGCCTATCAAGCCAATAGGTGGCCACCGCAAGGGCAACCCAACCGAGGTCATAAATGAAGCCGCAACAAAGTACGGCCCAACCAGGAATTGGCCCGATTTCTGCGCGCTCAACGAATTCGTTTAGGTGTGTTGCCATTTGCGGATGGATCGCCAGCTTTCCAAAATACGCAAACGTTTGAATCACGATGATCCAGATATAGGTGCGCCGAACTCGACGGCCGGCGGCACGAAAGAAGCTGATATGATGGCGCGGATGCATGTAATCGTCCGCAAGGACCGTCCGCCACGCTGGACCTTGGGGTGCGGGTTTGCCGGTCAAGATCGGCGCGTACAAATGCGTTTCCATGTAGCGAGCCCGCGCGCGCCAGACGTTGAAGTAGCGGTAGCGGCGCGCCTCTAGTCCGAGAAACACCGCCAGCAGCATGCCGATCAGGATCAGCGGTAACGCTGAGGCCTCTCGGGAGGAGAACGTTGTCGAAAGCGCGATGCCTAAGGTCACGATCGACCAGTTGGTCGTATTGTCGAGGCGTGTTCTCCAGATTGTGCTGCGATAGATCTCTCCACGGTAGAGGTGGGCGATCGCACCCAGTTCCGCCGCGTTCAGATCCCGAATTTCTTTAGGCGCTTCTGTAGAGCTGAGCATGGTGAGCACCAAATCACCCGAGGCCAACGCGAAAATTTCAAGCAGCGGGTTTGACCGCAGCCCGTCACGGGTCGCGCGGACGGGGTTCCGGTACCAGAAATTGTAGCACAATTTCCGGTGGCTTCGACACTTCGCGCCGCATGTGGACAAGCTTTTTCTCGCGCCGCGGCGACGAGTTTGGCGTCGATATGGCAGTTAGAGCAGTTCGAACCATCACGCCCGATTTTGTGTATGTTAGCCTTCTGGAGGACTTCGCGAGCGCGAACGTAGGCTCTACTCATCGGGCCGTAAAAGGATTCGTCGCACGGGAAATAGCGCAACGCCGTAACGCTGAGCTACATATCCCCATATGCCTTTCGGGACTAACAACATGGTGACAATCGCCAGTGCACCCAGCAAAATCAGATACCAGGTACCAAAGTCCGCAAAGTAGTGCTGCAGCGCGTAGAACACGATCACACCGATGATCGGGCCTTCGATCGTGCCGACCCCGCCGATGATGACGACAAAAATCACGTAAGCGCTCCAGTTCCAGCACGGAAAACGCAGCGT
>CAVUHE010000032.1:0-253271 GCA_963741185.1 uncultured Alphaproteobacteria bacterium
CCGCGAGGCCGACATCGCCGTGACGCTTCCCAAACCGATGACCTCTGGCATTGAGGCGAGGGGTCGCTTCGGCAAGCAGGACTTTGTTTATCTCAGCGATGAGGATGTGTATCGCTGTCCGGCCGGCGAAAAGCTGAAGTACCACTACACGAACGAGGAGCACGGCCAGAAACTGCGGCGCTATTGGACAAATGCATGCCGCGACTGTGTGCTCAAGCCTCGCTGCACAACCGGCAAGGAGCGGCGGATCACGCGCTGGGAGCATGAGCATGTACTGGAGGCTGTCCAGAAGCGCCTCGACCAGAACCCACAGGCCATGCGCCTGCGTCGCGAGACGGCCGAGCATCCCTTTGGCACGCTGAAGATGAGAATGGGAGCGACGCACTTCTTAATGAAGCGCCTGCCGAAGGTTGCCACCGAGATGGCACTGCACGTGCTCGCTTACAACCTCACCCGCGTGATCAACATCATGGGTCCTCAGCCGCTGATGGCCGCGATCAAGGCATAGTCAGAGCGGAACATCCCTCCCACGTCACCACCTCCCGAGATTCCGACCTGCCCAGCGAAGCGTTTTGACACGGCCAAGACCCGATGCGGACAGAGAGTTGGGTCCGCATCCGTTGATCTAGATCAACTAGAAACCTTGTACTCGCCATTAAGGCGTTACTTTTTGGGGTCACGGGATGCAGGTTTTGTGATCACATTAAATCGCGCGATTGGTCTGGTCGGTCACTCGTTACTGTGGAGGTCATCACAATGAGATGCAGGTTGATTATCCTTACGTTCGCGATCTTAATTGTCCCAGCGTTCGCTAGCGAAGCGCTTGCCACGACGGTCGATATTCGCAGCATCACCTGTAGCGAATATCTCGCCATGCCGGCTGCACCGTCGAGCAAGTTCTCGGCTTGGATGACCGGCTGGTTTAGTTATCAAAGTCGGAGGAC
This sequence comes from uncultured Alphaproteobacteria bacterium, assembly GCA_963741185.1. GTDB lineage: Bacteria > Pseudomonadota > Alphaproteobacteria > Rhizobiales > Xanthobacteraceae > Bradyrhizobium. Next base: position 945 of record CAVUHE010000032.1, read on the forward strand.
GTTTGTAGATTTTGACCTGCATCGGACAAATGTCACAAACGTAAGAGGGTGGTGCCAATCCAACCCGAGTGCCAGTGTGATGGTAGGCCTGGAAAAATCGATAGGCGTAACCGCGGTGCCTAACGCTACGCTGGATTTTAACAAGATCACTTGCGGAACTTGGTTGGGGTACGGTCCAGAGGATCAAGATTTTGTAAGATATTTTATGAGCGGCTACTACAACGCGGCGGCAAGCAACAGTGTATTGGATTACGACCGCCTGCAGAGGAATTCCAGTGCGGTCGTCGCGTATTGCAAGAAGAATAAATCCCGCACTCTACCAACGGCCATTCAGAATAGAGCTAGCTAGGCTGGACCAGTTTCCAGCCGCTTACGAGCGACGGAGAGCGCCCTACGAATGCATACGAACTCGGCCATTAGCATGGCTTCTGCTAATGGCGTGCGCCGTGCAAAGGCGGCGCTTTCCAGTGGGTGCAAGCCCCACCCGGCAACCGCTCCAGCCGGAAGCAATCGGAGCAGTCATGGAGGTAACGAAGTGGCTGAAGCCTTCGATTAGCGTGTCACGAATTGGTGACAGCGCGAGTGTGCAGGCCGCAACGCGAGTGAACGCCGAGCAAGCCTCGAAAAGGAAGATGTGTAGGCCGACCCGACTGCCATATCGGGGAAGGCTGAAACAGCCGGGCGAGTTGAGCGAAGAGTACGCCCAGTTGCTACACCGGGGTATTGGCGGCGGCATGTACACAAGGAAAGCGCACGAAACACGGGAAGCCCCAAGGCGTGGTCAGCGATGACCAACCGGAAGCCCGTGAGGGACAGGCTGGGCGCCCTGGGGTGGCGGAGAGGTCCGTAGTACCGCGGAAGCCGGGTAACGCCGGTGGAGGGAAGGGACCTCAGTTCAAGACAGACGCAATACGTAGTGAAGGACCTGGAGATTGGGCAACCTATCAACTCCAATAAATGTTCAGAAGCTGCAGATGGCGTTGCACGCGAAAGCGTGACGTCTTGTCCGAGAGCCGGATGCGGGGTGCGATAGGAAAGCTGGAATGAGCTTGCCAGTGAAAGTCTGGTCCGTCCAAAGCCGAGCAGGCAGGACGGGAGCGAGTCTTGCGGGCGTCGCGGCAACGCGGGGTCCGAAGCGTAGACAGCGGTTGGACGGGGTGTGGAATTGACTCCCGAAATCGGCATGTTGTGGAGGCAGAGCTGGCGCCCGCACCAGCGAAAGCAGCACATCGGGTCTCGTTACGCGAGAGACCGGATGTTCCGCCGGGGGCTTGGACTACGTCACGGCCAAAAGGCCCATTTCGGAACCTATGAGGCCCATCAGCGTCCATCGGTAGGTCTCCGATGGGGGCGACGAACGAGGGACAACCACAGTTCGCCGCATCGTGGATGGGAGTCGGACCGCTCCATATTATCGATGAAGTCACCGAAGGAAACGAGGTGATGGAGAAAAGGGAGCGGCAGGAAGGAATCACGCCGGGGCAGGCGAAGGGTCAGACACAGCGCTGGCAACCCTTGCAGCCAAACCTCGAGCGTGTGAATGAGGCGGCCAGACGTTCTGGCCAGACACGGTTCACGGCACTGCTGCATCACGTCGACGTTGCCGCGCTCGAAAGGGCGTTTCGGCGGCAGAGACGCGCGGCCAGTCCAGGGATCGATCGGGTGAAGGTGGAGGACTACGAGCGGAATCTGGAGGTCAATCTCCAGCGTCTGCACGCCAGGATCCACAGCGGGCAGTACTGGCCCAAGCCAGTGCGCCGCACCTACATCCCGAAAGCTGACGGCAGTCTCCGCCCGCTCGGCATTCCGACACTGGAAGACAAGATCGTCCAGGGCGCGGTGGCCGAAGTGCTGAATGCCGTCTACGAGGCCGACTTTCTGGGGTTCAGCCACGGCTTCCGGCCGGAGCGAAGCCCGCATTCGGCCTTGGCTGCCCTGGACAAGGCCCTGATGACGCAGCGTGTGAACTTTGTGCTCGATGTCGACATCCGCACCTTCTTCGATTCCGTTGACCACGGATGGCTGATGCGGATGCTGGCGCACAGGATCGCCGACCCCCGGGTGCTCCGCTTGATTAAGCGGTGGCTCGAGACCGGCGTCCTTGAGAGCGGCCAATGGAGACCGGTGGAGTCTGGCACTCCGCAGGGGTCGGGGGTCAGCCCCATCCTTGCGAATGTCTTTCTTCACTACGTCGTCGATCTCTGGGTTCTCCAGTGGAGAAGACGGCGGGCAGCCGGGACGGTGATCGTCTGCAGGTACGCAGATGATATGGTGTTCGGCTGTCAGTTCGAGGCAGATGGGAAGCAGCTCCTCGTGGATCTCAAGGACAGGCTGCTGCAGTTCGGCCTGTCGCTCCATGAGGGCAAGACCCGGTTGATCGAGTTCGGGCGGTTCGCCGCCCACGAGCGAACCGCCGCTGGGCAGCGACGCCCGGAGACCTTCGACTTCCTGGGCTTCACGCACTACTGCGCTAAAACCAGGAAGAACAAGTTCATGGTCAAGAGGAAGACGCAAGCCAAGCGCCTTGCTCGAAAGCTGAAGGCAATCCGAGAAGAGATGAAGCACCGCATGCATGCTCCGCTACGGGAACAGCATCGATGGCTACGTCAAGTGCTGAACGGTCACTATCAGTACTTCGGAGTGATCTTCAATTATCGGTCACTGCGCGTGTTCAAGGCATGCGTCGTCAAGGACTGGCGAAAGGTGCTCGGCAAACGTAGCCAAAAGGGCTGCATGAACTGGGCGAACTACCACCAGCTCCTGATCGCCTTCCCCCTTCCGGAACCGGTGATCCACCAGGCATGGCGACAATGATCGACCCGCCTCGGGTCCTTTCTGAAGAGCCCACTGCGGTAACGCCGCACGGTGGGTTCTGTGGGGGCGAAAGCCAGCAATGGCTGAGCTACCCGACAAATCTGCCTGTCCGGTTCGATGAGCGGGATGTGGAAACGGAAGCCATGGTGGAACCATTGAGGCACCGCCAGACGAAAGGGGCGGCAACAGCTATGTTCTACCTAACGCCACCGCGCCACATCTCGACTCTACACTTTTGAGACATATTGACCGGCTATCACGATGTCCGTTTCCAGGGCAGGACCGGAAGTAGTTGGTGGCCGGCCAAAGTGACGCGATTGACCCACAGCGGGCATCGTCCCATGGACCCCTGACGAAAACCTGCTTACCCTCTCGGGCTATTAGGGCAGCAGGGATTGTCGTGAAACGGACCATCCCGGCCAACCTCGCGATGTTAGGGGTAAACCGGAGGCAGTGGGTGTGGCCGGTCGCGACGACCCGCGGCCAGAGCTTATGGCGTGGCGGCTGGAAAGACAGGTTGCGGGCCAGGATTGGGGTCGAAGCGTAAATGCCGAGCGGACTTTACAAGGTCGAGATGCATACGGTGCACGGTTCCCGCCGTGGAGTCCTCTATTTCTATGACGGAAAGATGATGGGCGGTAATTCGACCTTCGCATTCATCGGCACCTACACTGAGACTGCCAGTGGCAAGGTATTGGCTGACATGATGACGTTGCGCCACAACGAGGATCGGAATTTGCAGCCCCTTTTGAAGACCGATATCGTCACGCTCACGCTCGAGGGCAGGCGGCAGGGCGAGCAATATTATTTTGAAGGTGGCGCGCCGCAATTACCTGGCGTCGCCTTCCATGCGGCGATAACCCCGATCAGCGAGGAGTTCACACCGCCGACCATCATTCAGGTCGGAGAAGGCGGCATCAGTAACGGTCTCTATTCCATTCACACTCGGATGCTTGATGGCATCGATGGCGGCAATACCGGCGTCATGATGCTGCACGACGGCCGGATTCACGGTGGCGACGCGTTTTTCAATTATATCGGCTCCTACACCAGTGTGAACGGCCGGTGGAAGGGCGAGTTTGTCAATCACGAGCACACGCGAAGCATCGGCGAGCGGCCAATGTTGTTCGGCGGCTACGAGGTCGGCATCGGCTTTTCCGGTACCCTTACCGACGAAGGCGCGGTCGCGGAAGCGACTGCGCCTGTCGGCAAGCGCAGCGTTCGCTTCAGTGCGGTACTGAAGAAGATGGCGGGCGCGTGAGCGCCTAAACCCGCCCGCTTGATCAATGCGGATGGTTCGGTGGATAGCTGTTGCTGCAGTCGGGCTCTACTGTCCTGTATGAGTTACACCGCCCTAACTAATCTTTGCGGCTACCGATGACCGTGCCTTGTCGACGCCGCCGACGATCGCAAGCTTCACCGCCCACGCCACGCGCTCAGTAGCCCAGTCGCTGTCGTGAAGCCTGCTGACATCCGTCGGGTCGACCATTCGGTCGAACGAGACTTGCTCGACCCGAAAAATACCCTTCATGAATGCGAAGCGGCGGAACACATTGACGCCGGCGTCACGCGCCAGTTCGCTGATCATCGCAACCATCGCGATCGCCTTGTCCTTCTTAGCCGGCGTCAGCACGGCCGGCACATATTGGAGGTCCATCAGGATGACGTCGGCCTGCGTTTCGTCGCGCAGCTTGACGAGTCCATCGCGGATGGCACTGGTGGTTTCGTCGAAGGTAGGAGGTGAAGGATTCTGGTCCGGACTTTGCCAGACTGCATTCGTTCCGACCTGCCAGATCACCAGATCGGGCTTCTCGGTGATAACGTCGGTACCGAACCGCTGAAGCTCGATCGGCGCTTCTTGGCCGCTCATTCCCTTGTTGACCATGGTGATTTTGGCGTTCAGATATTCCGCCTGAAGAAACGACAGCAACCGCTCCGGATAGGCCTTGATGTTGCCTTCGCCAGCCGTCGTCGATGAGCCAATCGCGACGATCACGGCCTGTCCTCTAGTAAGGCTCTGCGCAAAGTGGGTCAGGCCGTGCTCGAAGGGGATCGGCACAACCGGGATCTGTGAGGGATCGCTGTCCATGTTCGTGCCCTTTGTCCCGCTCGGGACCTGCAAAGCATAGCCGACTGCGCAGCAAGTCGCACGATTTTCAACTTCGCCTGTTGGCACCTAGCGGATATGCCACTGTTGGCCGGATGTCCGTTTTCGGGGGAGAACCGGTAGCCCCACTCGCGGGCCGTCAGGTTGACCCGATCCGGACATCTGAAGATAGACACGCGGCGTTCGCAAAGCGGCGCACCTTAGCGCCCCAGCGATTTCGCCAAATTTTCCAGATTCAGCGGCGTTACGTGTATTAAGCCATGCCGCGGAGCATCAATATCGGCAATTAGAAGGAAGGCCATCGAGACGATAAACGGCAGCACGAGAGAAAGTTTCCTCGCGGCCCTGCCGTCATGCGACCGAAAACCGAACAGCAGGTTAGAGCAAAGTGCGATGGCCGCCATGAGCCACCACACGCCAGGAGGAATCCGATTCCAAAACGCGGCTTGTGTGTAGCCCTGCGAATTGATCACGTCGTTCATGCCGGCGAGCACCAGCGCCGCAACCGGAGTTGGCTCTGCGGCGGCTCGTCCGCGAACGGCAGCCCAGAGACTTGTCTGCAATTGGCGGGTCGCCTGATCAATCTGCGGTTGCCGGGTCTCATCCTGATTGATGAAGAACAGGATGCGCTGGTCGAGGTAAGCGCCAAGAAGGCTGCGGACATTTGCAGCATCCGGCGATGGCAGAAGGTCTGCACGTAACATTTCGGTCCCGATCGCGTTGGCTTCGGCTTCCTCAAGATTCTTGCGCTGATCGTATCGGGTGCTGGCCATGGAAACGCTGAATCCAATGATCAATGCCAGCAGCGTCAGAGAGGCTCCAAGGATGATACCGAGGTCCTCGTGCTGCTCTTCCTCCGCGCTTGGGTAGCGGCTATGCAGCCAAACGCCCACGAATGAAGCGAGCCAAAGCGATAGGAAAGCAGCCGCGAACATCAGCAAAGGCTGTTGGTCCAGATTTCCCATGACGTCGTTCATCCGGGAGGGCAAGAAGCGGCGATCGTACCACGCCGGTCGCGCCATTCGCCGAACTCGCGCAGCAGCTGGATAAATATCCACCAGAATTGCGGAGGATTTTGAAATCAATTTCTCTGATGCTTTTGAATTCGATGGTGACGCAATTGCCGGCTATTCGCACGGACCGGACCTGCGGCGATGTCCGCTCTACTTCCCTTTTTAAGGGATAAGCGGAAGTGACCTGAATGGTCGATTTTGGTCGCGATTGACCCATCTGAGACATCGAGCCTGTAAACGATGATCGATCCCCAATTTGTGAGCAGGATGTTCGCGACTGGATATGCTGGCGTATAGCCCAGCACCGCAACGGGGCTTCCCGAGCGCTCCTGGACAGCGGCCATAGCCGCCGTCACGGTCTGCCCGCCAGCCAAGGCTCCGAGCAGAATGATGGGATTCATCCGCAGCGTGAAATGACCGAAGGACAACCCAATTAGCTGAGGCAGGAGCGTAACCACGATACCGCCCAGGAACAGCCCAATCCCCACCTCCTTCAGAGCCGAGAGAAAAATCGGCCCCGCCTGGATACCGGTGAGCCCGACGAAAGCTGCCACTGTTTCTTCGCGCGAACCGGCGTGCCGCTCGTCATCAATACATCCTTCAACGACAGCGAGCCAATCGTTTGCACGCCCACCGATGCGATCGTCACGTTCCGCAAGTCTGGCATTGACGCGCTGTTTATGGGTGATGTGCTTCTAACGGCGCAGACCTGACTGCCTGGACGTGTCCGACCTAAACGCGCGAACGCTCAACCTGTTGAGCGGTTGAACGAGCTTGCTATTTTGCTGCCGATTTGGCTTGCGTCTTCGGTGGCGGCCTTCAGTTGAGACTGAAAGTATTCGACCTCGATGCGGAAGGCTTCTTGGAAATCCTTTGCGCGCAAAAGCTTTTCCACGAAATCCCGGTTTGCAGCAGCTTTCCGCTCGAGGTATGCCTTGAAAGTGGATATTTGCTCTTCATTGGCACCCGGAAAGCCTCGCATGGCCTTTTCAACCGTGTCGAGGTAGCTCTGCGTCGCGCTTTGCACCTTGTCGAGATTTTCAAGCATCATGGCTCGAACTGCTTCGAACGGATTCGCTGCATCTCCCATGGGCTTTCTCCTCCAGCTAAATCAAACTACATCGTAGGTACACGATCCAGATCGGTTCGTTGATTTAGATCAAGGTTGGCCATCAGGTCGAGCCACACTACTTCGTCGTCGATTACGAAGGATGGTGCCTGTTTCTCGATAAATCTTTTGCGCTGCATCCCAATTTGCTCTTGGGTGCCTTTGATTACCTGCGAGTCTTGTCCGACTTTCCATAGCCAAAGCGCTTCAACAGCAGTTTTTCGCGTGGACTCAATATCACGACGCGCTCACCCGCCAGTTCGGGTCGCGAAACGGCCTTTCCGTGTTCGTCTGGAAGTGCAGATCCTCGCTTTAAACCCCCCAAGCATCGTGGGGTCATCATCGACAACACTTGCTAACGCCTACGACCAAATGAAATCAGTCCGGGGAAACCAGAGCGAATTTTCCCTTCGAGGAACGCGGATTTTTTGATTTATGTCAATCGACATTGTCGCTCCCGCCGGTTGAATTGCGTTCCTGGCCTTGCTACCGGGAACATGACCACATGCGGTTCCTTAGAACGATTTGCTGGATGTGTGCTTTCCTTGGAATGCTGCAAGTTAGCATTCCAGCACGAAGCCAGAGCGGCGATACGAAAACCCAGACGCCAAGCAGCGCGCCCTCGCCGACTCCGGACCAGCCGGCGCTGAAACCGGCCGAGCTCGATGGGCTGGTGGCGCCAATAGCGTTGTATCCAGATCCGCTGCTGGCGAACGTTCTGATGGCATCGACCTATCCGCTCGAAGTGGTGCGGGCCGAGCGCTGGGTGAACCAGAACAAGAACCTCAAGGAAGATGCGCTCAAGGCCGCGGCAGAGAAGCAGGCTTGGGATGCGAGCATCAAGGCACTGGTGGCGGCGCCCTCGGTTCTGCAGATGATGAGCGAGCGTCTTGATTGGACGCAGAAGCTCGGCGAGGCGTTCCTTGCGCAGGAGCAGGATGTCATGGACGCCGTGCAGCGGATGCGCGCGATGGCTTACGACAGGAAGAAAATCGCGACGACGAAGGAGCAGGTCGTGAGCGTGAAGGAGGAGCAGAACCGGCAGGTCATCTCGATCGAACCCGCTGTGCCGGACACCCTCTACGTTCCCTATTATGAACCGCAGGTGGTCTACGGCGATTGGCCATACGCCGACTATCCGGCATACCCCTATTACTGGGGTTACCCTGGCTACATCGCCGCCGGCGTGATCGCAACCGGTCTCGCATTCGGCGGAGCCTACGCACTCGGGCGCTGGGCGTCCGGCGGGTACTGGGGCGGCGGTGGCTACTGGGGCGGTAGCCGTATCAACTGGGCTGGCGGAGGCATCAACGTCAATCGCGGTGCCCATGTCGAGCACTGGCGGCACGATCCGGCGCATCGGGGAGGCGCGCGGTACAACAATGCAAACCTGCAGCAGAAGTTTGGTGGCACCAATCGTGCGGGCGCCGGCATCGCCGCCGGCGCAGGTGTCGGCGCCGGTATTGCCGCCCGGCAAGGGCTGGGGAAGGGCGCGAGGGGGGCCAACGTAGCCGATCGCGCTCGACGCGCAGGCGGCAAGGCGCAAGTCGGCAATCGCCAAGCCGTGCATCGGGCCGCGGGTGCCGGGAGTGTGAGAGCAGGCAATCGAGCAGCTTCCAGAGCCGGAAATTTCAGGTCTGCTGCGGGCGTGCGTCACGGCGGCGGACACCGGGCTGCGGCGGTCCGGGGCGGCGGTGGCTTACGTGGTGGCGGTGGTGGTGGAGGTTTCCGGGGTGGCGGGGGTCGCGGTGGTGGGGGTCGCGGCGGTGGGCGCCGCTCGGATATCATGCTGAAGCACGATGTCGTGCTGCTGGGCCGCCTCGACAACGGTCTTGGTTACTACCGCTTCGCCTACAATGGCAGCGAGAAAGCCTATGTCGGGGTGATTGCGCAGGAAGTCAGAGCCGTACGACCCGACGCGGTCGCTGTCGGTCGCGACGGCTATCTTCGGGTATCCTACGAGCGGCTCGGACTGCCTTTCCGATCCTACGACGATTGGGCCGCATCCGGGAGCCGGCTGCCAAAACTCACCAACCACTGAGAGTTGCTCCCTTTTGAAGCGTCTCGGCCGTAGTGCGAACATTCACGCGAACAACTGGAACGAATATCGCCGGAGGGTCAAAGCCTGCATTGATGGCCGCCTGATCGACGATCAGCAGGGTAGAATTGGAGAGCCGACGTCGGGCGATTTTCCTTTTGTGCGGCTACATCCGCGATGTCGCAGTTTGGCACCTTTGTATGGACCGGCCGTGCGTTGCAAGCTGGATTTGAACAAATGGAGGGTGGTCTTGCGCTTCTGTATCCGGCCCTTGCATGGAGCGATTGTGCTCCTGGCCATCATGGATATCCGCGCACACCCGATCTCATTCTCGGAGAGGCCCTGAAAGGCCGCTGGTGCCACCAGATCACGGATGCGACGGCGAGACCGTTTCTCCATCTCCTCAATCCAACTCGCAGACCTCGGCAGGTATCGTGTATTCTTCGATTGCGTTAGGGATCAGCCTTGGACATTGCCTCGGCGGGTCCGAATACGCTGTATCTTATGCTACTTTTGGCTCGACGCGCGCTTCGTAGCTGCGACCTTGTGCCAACACTGTCCAAGCGATCCGCGCCAGCTTATTGGCGAGCGCAGTTGCCAGGACATTATGATGTAAGCGTTGCGCCGCAGCCGTGAGCCACACCCCAAAGCTATGTTTCGCCCAGTTTACTGGCCTGAGCAGAATAACGCGGGCGCCCTGCATGAAGAGCATACGCAGATAGCGATTGCCACGCTTGGTGATGCGGCCGAGGATGGTACGATCACCCGTGGACATCTGCTTCGGCACGAGGCCAAGCCACGCTGCAAAGTCACGCCCTCTTGCAAAGGCAATTCCGCTGCCGATCGCAGCTACTATTGCGCTTGCAATGATCGGGCCGATGCCCGGAACCGTCATCAACTGCTGGCAGCTCGCGTCGCCGTGCGCCAAGGCCTCGATCTCATCCGTCACATTTTCGATCCGCTCATCGAGATGAGACCAGTCGCCGACGAGGTCCTCAACAATCCTGACCATACGGGGCGACAATACGTCGGTACGTGTAGCCAGAATGTCTGGCAGTTGATGTCGCAGGAAGCGAAGTCCTTGCCGCACAGGTATGCCGCGCTCAAGAAGAAAACTACGGATTTGGTTGATCACAGCTGTACGATCGCTGACGAGGCGAGACCGAACGCGATGGAGCGCCTGGAGATCTAATTGGTTGTCGGTTTTTACTGGAACACAGCGTGTCGAGGGACGCTGTACGGCTTCGGCGACTGCGTAGGCATCCCGAAAGTCGTTCTTGTGGCCTTGCCGGAACGGTTTGGCATAAGCGGGCGGTACCTGCTTTACGTCATGGCCGAGCGCACTTAGCTCGCGAGCCACATAGTGCGTCGCCATGCCTGCTTCGATTCCGATCAGGCACCGCGGCACATTGGCGAGCCGGGCCGCGATCCGGCCGCGGGTGACCTTCTCCCGCAAAACGATTGCCCCCTTATCGTCGAGGCCGATCAAATGCAGGGTGTTCTTGCCCGTATCGATGCCAATGGTGTGTGCGACTGTAACGGCTGTCTTATGGGACTGGGACATGGCGATTTGCTCCTCGTGCTTCTAAGCCCCCGCTCATTCTCTGAGCGGTTCGGGGCGGGAGCACGGCCGGTCCATCCCATTCTCGGACTTGCCGGGGCAGCCTGACGATGTTTGCTCCTGAGGCGCTAGTGTTGCAAAAGTCGAAAGTTGCAGCGGTCCAAATTTTTGGCGAAAACCTGAAGCGCAAAGAGGTGATGATTCGCATAGTCTCAGTCGCGCTACCGAAGTCGCCCACGAATTTGGCGCAAGGCGATGAGGTGTCCCTCAGATCATTGCACGAATAACGCGCCAGCGGCCCTCGGAAATTTTGCGCTGCAAAACGACTTTTGCGACACTATCGGCACCTTTCGGACGTGCCGAAGCAGTCGTCACATGTCTGTTGTTTGGGGAGGAGCAGACCTGACCCGGACGCCGTCAGACTTCCGAAAAAGACCCATGTCGGAAAATGGCTTGGGGCTGTTCCGAGCATCAACGAATGACGCACGATTTGCGCGACCTTCTTCTGCAGCGCACTTCGCATTCCGCTCCGGCTTCATCAATCTCGGGCAGCTCATCCCGAGGGGTCTCGCAGAGCGAGCCGCCGAACCAGAAAACGCTTCAACCCTTTCCATGCAGGCGCAACGGCAAATCCGACGATCGGGATTGTGGCCGCGCCAATCAACAATCCAAGGACACCTGAGATGGCCGCCTCGACGATCCATTCGAGCGCCCTGGCTGCCGATGGCAGCGCGTGAGTCGCGGTTTCGGCGGCGGCGTGGACCGTCGAGCCGATTGAAGGCGGGCCGTATACTTCCAGGCCATGCAGGACGATGCCGCCGCCAACCCAGATCATGGCGGCTGTGCCGACGACGCTGAGAATTGTCAGGAACACGGGCATTCCGCGAACAAGGGCGCGTCCGAGCGCCCGGCCCATACCAGCAAGGATCGAGGCGCGGACGTTCTTGGCCAGGGCCACACCGATATCGTCGGCTTTCACGATCAGCGCTACGACGCCATACACGGCAACCGTGATCCCGATCCCGACGAGCGCCAGCACAAGGGCCTGCGTCACGAAGCTTCCCGCGGGAAGCGCCGCGTTGGTGCCTTCGGAAAGTATTGTCTCACGAGGCGATTGGGGTTCGCGATCCCATTGGGATGACTTAGAAGCTGCTGCGAGCCCAAAGCGTTTTGATCGTGAGCTGTTGCACTTTAGTAACTCCCTTCCTGTAAGTCCGCGATATGTTGAATGCGGGGCTGGGGGAGGGTGCATGTTCGACGTGTATGTTAACGAGAAGCGTAATCGACTGTTGGTGATCGCGAAAGGGCAATCGATCCCTACCATCGAAAACTCAGGACGTTGGCGCAAGAAGAAAGGAACTGTCGCTATCAGCGACGAGATCAAATTAGTCATGGAGAGAGATGGCTTCTATTGGCGAAGATTGGCCGATCATCGAAAAGCACAACTCGCTGCCAAGTAGAGCAAGCTGTCAATCGCCCCGTCGGTCGATTGACCAGCGTTGTCGCCGACGTTTAGCGTCTACGATCGCCTTGGTCAAAGTCTGCAATTGGGGCAGAAGCGGACATCGAACATTCGCAGTTTGAGGTCTGCTTATGACTCTGGTTGTGTACAACACTCGGAAAATCGAGAGACGACGAAAATAATTTTCCGAAATCAATTGCAACCGAACAAGCCCGCGAAGTTTCGACGACCAGAAACGACACTTAGTGGAATGCTTATTCTACGCCGTCGCGGTGCCGCTGCGTTTTTTAACCGCCGAGACCCATTTCGGAAATGGCTTTGGGAAAACCGCCTGGTACCTCAGCCATCAACCGAATGAGCGATGGGCATACCACGTGCGCGCAGCCGCCGCTCTCTCGAGCGGCTCGATCAGCAATTTCGCCGAGAACGGCTTGGTGAGATAGGCGAGACATCCAGATTGAAGTGCATTCATCCGGACGGCAGGGTTGTCGTTTCCAGTCATATAGATGACCGGCACGGAAATCCCGTCAGCTTTGAGACGATTCCTCAGCTCGATGCCTGACTCATCGTTCAGGTTGATGTCGAGAATGACGTAAAGCGTCTTTTCGAAATCGTTGTGGTTCTGAAAAGCCTCGGCAGATGCAAACTGGACGCTGTCGAAGCCGTGTTCCTGTAACAGCCGCTTTATTCCCCTCAACATCCCGGGGTCATCATCGACGACAAGAATGAGGTTTCGGTGCGGCAAAGGATAGCCTCAAATGGCACAATCCGAGCTCTTGGTATGCCTGGCTCGGTCGATTCGCTATTGCCCCATGAGACAATAGGTTCAAAGCTGTTGATTGATTGGCTAGGCCGACTGCCCGTTTCGGGACGCGCCCAAAACGCCGACCCGCTCGGCAAGGGAGACAAGTTCCGCCAGGGTTAGAACTTGCATTTTTTCCATCACCCGGTGGCGATGGGCCTTAATCGTGCGCGCCGTGGAGCCCAACGCGTTGGCCATCTGCTTGTTGCTCTGACCGCGAACGACAAGCTCGAAGACTTGCCCCTCGCGCGGCGTCAGTTTCCCGATGCGAGCACGAACCAAGTCTAGCTCGGCCTTCAGGCTACGCGTCACCTTTTGACCCGCTATAGCCCGCTTAATTGCACCGAGAAGGTCATCCGACGATACGGGCTTGGTCAGAAAATCCTCCGCACCCGCCCTGATGGTCCGCACAGTGGTCGGAACATCGGGGTGGCCAGTGAGAAACACGATGGGCAAGCTCGAGCCGAGGTCGGTTAGGCGACCCTGTAGTTCTGGTCCGCTCAGTCCCGGCATCCGGACGTCGAGTAGGATGCAGCCGAATTCACTTTCGCTCGGCATGCGATCGAGCAAATGTTGGGCCGACGAATAGGTGACGACCTCGTAGCCAGCAATATTCAGACGACGTTTAATCGCCGTTCGGAACGCAGCATCGTCGTCAACAACATGCACCAACTCCGGCACGAGTTTCTCCTGAGAGGCAAAGGGGCAGAGAAGGGTTGACCACGGACCCCTCCAACAGTCTTGCCCAAACTTTGTGCGCCTGGACAAATGCTACGCGTGATCGCCCATCCCTGTCTTTTAGTAATAGAGAACGACGCATTTCGATTTTGATCAAACTGGGAAACCCACCCGGTAAGTTGATCTATTTGGGTCGCCTACTTCCAAGCGGAGCGGACGTGCAGGCAACAAAAAGCCCCGGACGATGCCGGGGCTTGAGTTTGCTGGAGAAATGCTAAACGAGATCAGTATTTCGCGGCGACCGGCAGCCCGACCCCGTAGCCACCGAATTTGTAGTTAAAGCGGACCGTGACCATGTCGACGTCCTGGCTGATCCGATTGAGCGCGCCGGCAGCCAGCGGATTGGCCACCGAGAACGAATTGTTGGAATCGCCCATGAAGAGGTGATCGTATTCGATACCGACCGTCCAGTTCGGACTAAATCCGTACTCTCCTCCGATGCCCACCGTGCCACCCCAGCGGGTCGATGTTATCGAGGCCAAACCAATGCCTCCAATTGTGGAGGTTACGTCAAAGCGATTGCTCGTGACCGCCGCGCCACCCTTGAAGTACAGCAGCGCCGTATTCCAGGCCCAGCCGATCTGGCCGGTGAAAAGCCCCAAGCCATCAACTTTGGTGCCGAGTGTGAAATTTTGATTCAAAAGGCTGATATGCGAGCTGCTCAGATTTGCCCAGTCGCCCTGAGCTTCCAAACCGAAAACCATCCCAGCGGTCTGCCAGCGGTAACCGATCTGGCCACCGAGAAGCCCCCCGGACTTGGAGAGGCAACCATCCGCGAGGATCGTGCCAGTTAGCGGAACGAGGTCCCAGCAATTGCGCGACTGTCCCCAGCCACCGTTGCCGCCGATGTAGAAGCCGCTCCAGTCATAGACCGGCATCACCACCGGAGGCGGAGCCTTGTACGTCCGCGCCGGAAGGTCGGCGGCGAGAGCAGGAGCTGCCAGTGCCACAAGGCCAATGGTTCCTAACAGAAACTTCTTCATTATTTTCTCCAGTTTGTTTGACTTCGTTTGAACTTCAGCGCGCCGTCGAACTCGCCGAAGCGATCAAATTCAGAGTAGATTTATACGGGATTCAACCGACAAAATGGTACCTTAAATGCAACACTTGGTAGCTTTGACGGCAAATGACAAGCTGCATCATTGACTGATTCGCAAGGCCAATCAGCAGGCACCCGCTAGGCAATGCGAGTTCTTGAGATAGTCGATGGTCAATGGGTGTTTGCTAACGCGCGCATGCGTCCGGAAACGCGCAAGAGCGGAGATCGCGGCGACCTTAATTATCGACGTCCCCAGTGTGGGTCCTTTCGGTCGGAGAACACGCGCTCGACGTTCCGGTTCAGCGCCAGCACGACGCCGATCCGCGCATGCACCAAGAAGTCGCGGCCCTCGGCGGCACCGATCAGACAGGCGATGGCGATTTGCCATTCGGCATGGTTCTGCTCTGCCTTCGGCAGCTTCACGATGAAGGTGGCGGCGTCCTGCAGCGTGATGAGCTGGCGACCGCGCGGCAGCGGGATCGGGTCATCGAACGGTCTTGACCAGCCTCTGGTATGGGATCGGCATAGCAGTCGGCGGGCAAAGATCCGGTTGAGGGGGCCGGGCCTCTGACAAACACCGTACCAGCACCCTCGAAGCCGCTAGGCAAATGCTTCGATCACTAATAGGGCCTCGCTCGTTCGCCGCTTTGATCTTGGGCAATGAGTCGCGCGTCAGTCGAGCAGATGAAACTGCCGTCGCTTCTCTCGCTGAACGCAGCGGATCGCGCGTTCGGCAATTTTCACATTGGCGTTCCCATACAGCGTTATCCTGACCGAAAACCCCCCACGCTTGTTGCTTCGAATTATCTGGATGCCGCTTACTGTCTCGCAGCCAGGCCATTGTCTGACTGCCTCCAGGCACGCTTTTCGGAGAGGTGCGTACTTTAGTCCGACCGTATCGAACTTTGTCATGCTCCCTTCAGCCGCAGCCGCAATCGAAAGTAAGCACAGCCTTTGGCGGCGATCACGCGAAAATCTCGGCCCAGGCGGGGGTACTCAGTGGCTGCAAACTGCCGTCCTTAATGCGGTCGCCGTTACAGGCGGCCAGCGACAGTGCTAGAGCCAACATTGCTAAGATGCGCATTGGCTTGATCTCCAGTCTGGTGGCATGCGCTCACCGCGATCAAAGCGGCGATACTTCTCCGCCATCCAAGCCTCCTGATCGCGCCATGCTGAGCACCCCAGGGCCAGCAACTTATGTCGTCAAGTTCCGTTGCTTGAGGGCGTCTGCCTTTACATGAACGCGACCGATTTCTTTCAGCAACTCGTGCCGGTCTGGTCCCGGTGGCAGGTTGCGGGCGTCCTCCAACAGCTTCTCTGACATCTGCTCCAAGTCGCAAACCTGCTGGGCATCTCTTTCCAAAGCCTCGGCCCGTACCAGAAACAATGCTGCACTCTTCGGCCTTCCCATTGGAGCCCCCCACACCCAACGGGAGACACTACAATCGGACGCTTACACCAGCCTTACGATCCCGTTGGCGATCTCAACTAGCTTGCGGGCGGCGGCGTCGGGATCAGCAAATTGACTGCTGGTGACGAGCTTCATGCGGCAGCCTTATCTTCCTTGTCGGCACCACGAGCGACAATTGAGCGCGTCATCCGACAACGACCGCTGCAGCGTCTTCGCCTCGTCCCATGGCGCGCGCATCCAGACGTCGCGCTCCTCATCGGTGGTCAGGATCACCGGCATCGCCTTCGAATGGATCGGCTCGACGACCGCATTCGGTGCTGTCGTCAGGAAACCGTAGACGAGGTGAGGACCGGGGACCGGTTTGGACTTGGTGCCCCGGTCGCCTTTGAACTCGGTCCAGATGCCAGCGAAGGCGGTCAGCGGTCTGTCGTCGTCGAGCGCAAACCAGACCACATCCTTCTTCCTGGTCTCCGGGGTCGGCTCCGGCGCGTACTCGGCAAAGCTGTTAAACGGCACCAGGCAGCGGTTCTCGGGCTTCAACCATGCCCGCCAGTGCGGCGAGGTGGTGTTTCGGATGTTGGTGACCGGCAACCATCCAAACCTCGGCGGTGGCATGCCCCACCGCATCATCACCAGCTCGCGCCTGGCACCGGCGTTGCGCACCACCGGTGCCGGGTAATCCGGGAACACGCCCGGCATCGGCGGCAGGTTGCCAACATTGTGGTTTACCGCGCGGAACAGCGCGATGATCGCGGCCTGATTGGTCGTGATCGAATAGAGATTGCACATGCCGTTTTCCGGTGCATGTCCCTTCACGAAAAGACCCCGCCACGCCTCGACGGGGTCAAGTTCGGGAGAAGGCGGCACAAAGCCTATGGTGCCGCGAGGCCGATCATGCCACGATTCGAGGGGCGGCCTCTCACACTTTTGGCATAAATTCTGCTTTGTGTTGGGTCATGCCCGCGCTCGCAGCCCTAATAGTTATCGTCGTGGTGCTCTCGTCAATGGTGCGAGGGCAGCCCCATTTCGTTCTGCGACCGACCGGCCCCATGCCAGCGATCAACGTGCCCTAACCTCCGGGGTAGGCCGCCAATCGTGTGGCGCGCGCGCCGCGGTCGAACCGGCGATACTTCTCGGCTGTCCATGCTTCTTGATCCCGCCATGCGTGAAAGTGCGCCTCAGTGCGGTTGGCAAGGAAGTCCTTCCATGCGGCTTCAAAGTCGGCTCGGGCTTCATCGAAAGTCTCCGCCGTGCCGCTGGTGCATTCGCCCGGACTTGAGCCAGGATAGAAGCCGCAGCGCCATTCCCATGGCTCGGTATCGTGCGGATTGCCGGTGCACTCGGCGATGGCCCCGACACGCACGTCGCCAGAATAGACCTCCCAGCATTGCTGTCTGTGGCTTTGTGTTTTTTGCGCACCACGCAAGCAGCATTTGTCGACAACGCCAAACAAAATTTGTCGTCAACGTCACAATCCCGCCCAACCGTCAGGAGACCAACACCGGGTCAAACAGAGATAAGGATATCGCCGATGATCGAGAGACTTGGAAGGTTGTTTTCGTTGTCGCGCGGCAAAGATCCGTTGATATTGCCATCGCCGATACCGAATACTCTGACCGTCAAAACTGACGCTGGTGACATTGAAGTTCGCGAGAGCGAACTAGCATCAATCACCAACGAGAAACTCAAGCAGATGGAAATGTCCCTAGCGGACCTCCACTATGGCTTTACGGCGGCGAAGTGGTTTGCGGACATAGGAAGGCGTGCTGTCGCCTATAGGAGGCCGGACGGCGGTTTGATGGTGCAAGCAGTCAAGTTGGATTGATCAAGCGGCCGTCCGGTTGGCCCTGCATTCGCGCTTCAAATCCGAACCCGCGGTCGGCAATCCACTTTTTCAGAGTACCGTCGGCATTGCTGTCTATTTCCCCGTTCCTCTAATGGGCTTCGGTAGCAGGTCCTTAGCCCGCGCTGCGGCGCGGCTAAGGGAATGCGCTGGATAGCCAACGAATACAGAAATACGTCACCACAGCGATCCCGGCCGTGATGCTGACGGAAAGCAAAACTCGCAGGAAGAAGCTCTTGGTGCTGAAGCCGTCGATTGTCACGCCTTCTTCAACCTTCAGTACACGAAGACTACGAATAGGATCATACTCGCAGCCAGGACGAAGCACGCAATCGAGAGTCCGGGGGATAAGATATCGCGGGTCATGACCGGAGCCTAAGCCTACGCTCACAGACCGACAACGCACTATTGTCCGTGAGGACAATGAGAGAGCCGAAAACGTCGACCAAGCTTCCCGCCGTCGAGTTGGTTCGTCAAATTTGCGGTATGCCAGCCTTGAAGAAATCGAGCTCAAAAAGTTACGCCGTCGGGCTCGAAATGTCGTGTCCCGGCGGCGCCTGTTACTGGCCCTGAAATCCCCAGCGCCGTCAGGTTTAGCAGGCTCCAAGCGGAGCAGATTTGAACTGGTTCACAATCAGACGGGCTTGGTCTTGGCCCACGAAAAGAAAGAGGCCGCCGGCAAGGGCGACCTCTTTTTACTGACGGGGCGCGCCGCCAACCGGAACAGGACTGGGGATCGCCGGCATACTGACGACACGGCGAAGCGCAATTTGAGATCAGACAAATCCGAAAGCGAAGCCAGTGGAAAGCAGAACGACGCCGATCACGGCAAGAAGACGTTCCGCGACTAAGAAGCCCTTGGAAGCGAATTCATCCCGCATGGTACACCACCCATCGCAAGCCCCTGCTCGAATGGAACGACCGTCCCGTTGCACAGTCAAAGAATTTCCCGTTCTCAAACCAAGTTCGACCGGGGCTGATGTTTTGAAGTAACACCATCTGAAAAGAATGGCCGCCGCACCGTGCGCAATGCGGCAGCCAGGTATTGGGAGGTAACGCGCCCGAGCGAAAACCGGGGGAACTGGTCCGCCCAGGTGGTCGATTTCATGCATGTTCCGGGCAAGCCGGCGGGGCTTCGGTCCCGAGTTCTTTATTTGTCCGTGTGGCAGTGGCGACACAAGTGTCAGAAAGCCGCCATGTTATGTTTTGTGCGGGTTGGTGGGGGATTTCAGATGAAAAAGACGATCGCGACTGTGACACTCTCTCTAGCGTTGACGTCTTCAGCAGCGATGGCCCAAGAACGCACAGGAGACGCCGCGCTGGGGGCATTGTCGGGCGCCGTTGTGCTCGGGCCAATTGGTGCCGTGGCCGGAGCCATTGTCGGTTACACCGCGGGACCATCGATTGCGAGCGCCTGGGGTTTGCGGCGATCAAGTTATCCTCGGAGAACGGCTGAGCCGGGTCCAAGTGCAAGCTACAGATCGTCTGCACGGCCAAGGGAAGCCTATGCGGCAATGCCAGCAGCCGCACCGCCGTCTCCTCCAACGAGTGGATTCACTCTACCACCTATCCAGCCGCTAGAGTGAAGCGGGGCCGTACGCCCCTATCAGGTTCACGCTTCGTCTGGGGTCTATTGCCGCTGGCCTGTGGACAGGGTCAATGCGCGCGTTTCGGTCGCGCGTTTGTTTTAGGAGGGCTCGGGGGCTGTGGGGGTTGGAACAGGTGGTACGCTTGTGCAGCGCAGCCATCCATGATGGCCGAGTAGCGCGAATTGGTGTATCCATCCTTGAAGAAAGCAGTGTAGGTGACCCGCCTGGTTTCCTCTGATTGCGCGCTCCGGATGCAGACTATCCATGGAGACGTAGAAAACACAGGCGCACTGATCGGATCGCTAACTTCGATCGGTGGCTGAAAATGAGAATTTGAGATCGCCGCTAGTATGCCGGCGAGAAGCTTATCGCCATCAGGCGGCAAAATCGGTTCCGGCTCAGCAGTCGCGGAAATCGACGAGCACGCGCCCAATCCTAAACATATCCAAAGCATCACCGTGCTGCGCATCGTAGGTCCCATTACGATTGCGCACAGGAACGCTAAAAGATTGACCGCATTGGGTCGGCTTTGCCCTGCAACGTGCCGGCGCTACGGGCCGCGCCTCGCAGTTGTCTCACCCCGGCCATAAGCGGAGCTCGCGTAGGTCTCGTATCAGGTCTTCCCGAATGATCCACGCCGTGTGTCTCATCGGTGCGCCACACCCGGCGTCAAAAGATGACCGCCGCACTCTTGGGGATGCGACGGCCAGGTTATCTGGAGAGAAGCCGCCTGAACGAAAGCCGCGCGCTCGGCTTGCCCGCCCAGGTCAACGCGAGCCTACGGCCGGACGCTTACAGCAGCCTTACGTCCTTGGCCAAATTTAGCTCGGCCGCTCAGTAGGCCAAACGCTCTGTGTGTTGATGTGGATCAAACCGCGCGGCTCGAATGGGAACAAAATTTTCAGTTCTGAGTTAGGGGTGAAAAAATTCGGGAGGATTCTCCCATGGATGGAATAACGCACTGCCCCAAATGCGGAAAACGACGAGTCCCAGTTGTCACCTTCTCGGGCCGCACCGACCTCCAATGCATAAGCTGCGACGACCCCGCGGCAAAATGGGCTGAAAGTCCGCCGGTGGCCCTTGAGAACCCGATCGTTGCAGAATCAGTTCAGCCACTCGGTGGGCAGCCACACCGAACCCACACCGCCAACCGAGGCTCCCCCGGGGCGCGGGGCTTCAGTCCCGCGCACAGGCCGCAGCACGTCACCCAGGAGCGCTCAAGATCTGTCCTGCGATCTCCCACCAGCCGACGCACGCAAGGGTGAGACCAAAGCTGAGAGCGATCGCAGTCTCGGCAATCTGATAGTAACTCATCGGTCCATGTCGATCCACTAACCGGTCGGCACGATGACTTCCCCGGGGCAGAAAAACGTCGTTGGCATGAAATATTGGCGAAGGCGGAACAACGGCCCGGGCCGGCGGGGCTTTGGTCCGCGTCTTTATTGCATGTAACTCAGAAAGAGGACCGAGCCATAAACCATGGCCGGAAGACCGATCCCTGATGCGACCAACAGATCAAGCCACACGCGCTGCCCCCCCCCGTGCTTTGCGATAGATTTGCGAGTTGGGCTTGAAATCTTGTCAGCAAATTGTCGGGGGAATGGTCGGCGGTGAGAGTTCGAACCGAGGGCGTCCCAATTCATCAGGCGCGGGGCTTCGGTCCCGCGCTCACAGCATAATCGAACGCAATACCAATCCGACGCGCCTTTCGCCAAACAACGTGACAATGGTGATTGCTGCGCTGTGTGTCGATAAGCAAGTCGAATGAGTTGGGAATGCCGATTTGGCTTTCGACCTCGAGATTTGCACCATAGCCCGACATTTTACGGACGAGGCAGTCTATTCCTGAGCCATCAAACGAGATCGTTCCAACCTTTGCATCGGGCATGCATCTCTCCCGTGTTTTTTTCTTGAGGCAGCATTTGCCCAACCCGCCTTACTTCAGTGGTGCAAATCGCCTTGAAGCCAGCGCACAAGACCCTTGGACCTCATAGGATCTTCATACGCGGCAAAGGTCTTAATTACCTGATTGCAGACAGCGCATTCGAACGTATGCAAGTCGACGACACAGGCGCGTACTGGCTCGATGCTTGCGAGCATCATCTGGGCTCGGCACTTCGGACAGGCGGGGCGCTCAAATGCAACGAATGGAATGGCCAACGAAAGGTGTAGAGATTGGGGCATGGTGCTTCCCTCGAATAGGTGGGAGCGCAACGCTCACTGTCATCGATCGCAGCCGATGGCAGGGCGATGATACGAAAACTAGATTCCCTATATGTTGAAGTGTCGACTTAAATCTAGGTTCCGCTGTTCCGAAACTTCACAAGGCACCTTACTCGTCGGTTTGGCTCAATATCTTGCCGGTCTTTCGGTTGACGAGATGTATCCTGGTGCAGGCAAGGCAGGGGACGCAACCATCGAACGGCATCCCGCGCAAGATTTTATCGCAGATTGATGGCCCAGTCCCGGGCTATACAACGATAAGTGCAGACGTGACGTTAGAGCCGGGAGTAAAAGTTCCGCGCCACACGTGTCCGGGAATTGAGTCGAGCGTCGTCATCGAAGGGTCTTTGAGCTTCCGGTAGAGGGACAGCCGACGCGCGTACTCAAAGCGGGTGATGCTTTCCAGGTCCTTCCGGAAACGCCGCATGCGGGCGGCAAACCAACGGAAACGAAATGTAGGATACTGGTCACCTACATCGTGGACAACTCCAAGCCGCTCGCGACGCCGGTCTGATCGTAATTGTGCTAACGCTGATTTTTTTCGAGCGCTCGGTCCCGCGCTTTTTCCAGGCCGCTGATCTTCCAATTCAATGATTGCGGGCCTACGCCCTGACTATTGATGCGCCGACAAAGTGCGCCGACGAACGCGACGCCGAGTCCGCACGCGCGCCTTGAGGAGTGCCCGCACCGCGACGCGCACCTTCGATCTGCAGCTCGCCATTGCCACTCTCCGATTACCCGCCCCAATCTATGTCGAGTTGGAACGATTCCGAACGCTTCCGGTAGTGCATGGCGGCAACAGGGCGGAACCCTTTTCACGGATGCTTAGGTAATCTGCGGTTTCATGGAAGGGCCCGCGTTGTGTATGGGCCGAGTAGCCGGGCACCGCTTTTTTCACCTTACCCTGCCCCTGATCAGCCCAGAGCGGGCGTTCGGCTACTTCGATCAAACGGCATGAAGTGGACATAGAGAAAGAGGCCGCCCACCGGAGCAGCCTCTTTTACTGACGGGACGCCTTGGAGTGCCTAGGAGTCCGGGGCGCGCCGCCAACCGGACAGGATATGGGCTCCCGCTCGGTATGTGAAAAATCTAACCGAACCCCACGCCGAGGCTTTGATGCGGATCAAATTCTGCGGGGCATCGGTCCCGCGCTCCTCGCTAACGCAGGCTAGAAAAATCCGGGGCTCAAATCTAGCCCATAAGTTGCAAACACCAGCGACACGAACAGGACGGCGCCGCAGGATATTGCAAATGTCTTGAGCTGCGCGGAGTAGTAGTCGGCATCGATTCCCGTCGCCCAGGAAAATGCTTTGGTGAGAGCAATCATTTGCAACTCCTAAATGCGCAGTGAGGCAACCACACGGTATCCCATTCAGTCGCATCGCCATGTGAACCGGTTCACATCGGTGATTTCGAAACGATGGGATTTCGACACACCGCAAGATAATTCGAAGGTGTTGCAGCCGCGCCCGTTCTCAAAAGGCCCCATTGTTGCCATAGTTGATTCTAGCCGTGCATCACTCGACCAGCGGCGCACTGGCTAGGCTCGGCACACCTTCGGCGGGGGCTGTGTGCCGAGCCGCCGAAATTCCGCGCGGCTACGTTCGCGCTTCGTCGACGGTTTGTTGCCGCTGGCCTGTGGACAGGCTGTGAGAACAACGGCGCGGGCTTCGGTCCCGCGCTAACGAGCCCCGGTTCCAACGCTGACTGAGCCCACTGACCCAAAACCAGCGGGCTTTTCTTTCTCCTTTGCCGGTCTTGGCAAGCTGCTGGCGGCGCCTTTCAAGCTGATGCTTTTGGGTGGGGTCGATGCAACCGGCCGGACAAATCTAGCAGCCCACCGCTGCTCAAGCCTTCTTTGAAGGTGAAGAGGAATAATGGTCATGGCTAAAGCTCCGCGTAAGCGATGCCCCGGTCTCATGGCCTCAACGCGCGTGCGCCTCTAAAGGTCCGCCTTATTCGCGACTTCGGCGAAACAGACGCAGTCGCTCAACGCGGCCGCACAGTTTGCACCGATATTGGATGAGGTTATTGTCTCCATCATCCGGATCGATCCTCTCGAGTTTCATTGTTTGGTCGCAGACAATACAATTCATCAAATCTAGGAGAGGGCTTCTATCATCGTTCACCGACACGGTAATCTCCGTCGCCGACCGAGGCGGCCTTCTTAACTTGCCCGCACGGCGCGCCTTACTTCTTTGGCGCTACCCCCAAGACCGCACTTTCGATGATGTGCCGCTGAACTCTCTTACAATGTGGGCAAGCAAACGTTCGCAGGTGGGTGGCCCTTTACTGCAATCTCGGCCCGATGGATGCCGAAGGCGGGGCGGCGATAATTCACCGTGCGCCTTCTAACCTCGGACAGCGAGTCAATTCCGCAGTGAAACAGCGGCGGAACCCGGAGAGGCATTTTTGTCCGGTCCCTGACCTACCGGAACATTGCGAATTAACTAGCTATCGGCCCGGATTAGGCGCGTGGTCGGATTGGAGGCCGCAGATGGTTTCGATGGATCATTTCAGACACGAGTTGCTCGCCCAGTTAGGGCGCGGTGCACATAGTGGTGCGATCGATATGTTAATCAATTCCGCTGAACTGTCCCGGTCCCTTGGCGGCGATGCGAGCCCCAACAGCAAGATGTCCTCCTGCTGCGATGCTATGCAGGAAGAAATAAGACCGGGGGATACGGTGCTTATAAATCGGGACAGCGGACCCGGAATGACCGTGCGCTACCTTCTGCCGCGAACCGTCGGCATTCAAATCAGGCTACCGTTCAAATCAAATTAGGCCACTGAGGGCCGAATGACAGACACACATGTAATTTTCCAGGCCGAGAAGGTTTCGCAGGGCGATTAGCAGATCAAGTGCCGCTGCCCCGAGGGGAAGATTGACTACGTGACCGGCTTCTTGGACGAACAATCAACCCAGAACTGGCTCAAGACCGAGCATCGTGCGCATTGGCTCAAGGTGAGGGGTTATCTGCCGTGAGCGGCTACCTCAGAACGGGCCGATAATCATAGCCGCTGCGCTGGCGAGCATTCAAGCAAACGCCTAGCGCGCTGGAACCAAGGTTACTACCGGGGGTGACTTGGTAGTGCGACCAGATGCTAATGCCGCACATGGGCATCTGATGAAAGATGGCCCCAGCTCGTCCCCGCGCTGGGGCCGTTTCTTTGTGTCCCTGCATGCAGCCGCGCGTTTCCAGACGACTTTGAGCAAAATTGACCATCTGCAATTTCGGAGCGGGGCCATACTCAGATCATGGCCTCAGATTCGAACATGCTCACCCGCGACGAGTTTGCTTCCCTGCTTACGGTCGGGAATACTTGCGCCGTGACCGACCCTCCAGCAGTAATCCCTGCAGAGCATAGCTCGCGGTTGATCGCGCTCGGTTACATCGCCGATATCGCAGGCAGGCTCCGGATGACTACCGTCGGAAGGCGGCGGATAGCGGCAGAAGAAAATCGGCTACAGCCGACCAACTGAGGGCGTCCTTACTAGTCGCCTTGACCTAATAGCTTGCCGGTCTTTCGGTTGACGAGGTGTATCCTGGTGCATGCAAGGCAGGCGATTGCCTTGTACTCGTTTTCGGAAACGCCCGGATCGTCATCCAATTCCTGTTGGACGTTGAAGCCGGTCGATGGGCACCTGAAAACGAAATGGGCCATCGAGGGAATGTGACGGCTCCGCGACGTCAAACCATGACGTAGCGCAATATGTCCGCAAGCCGACCTTTTGCGTCAGATCGAAGGCGGCAAGCCTGTCGGGAACACCCCCGGCCAAGTCACGTTGGTTTATCGGGCCGTGTTTTCCGCCGATTACGCGGCCCGGCACGGCCCTGCCCATAACCCTCAAAGCCCCCAGAGGCGGGGCCGTGCTCTTCCGAGTGTGTCGCAGGGAACCTCAGGTTGCCTCTGGCCCGCGCTGGCGCCGATCGGCTGGCACCTAACGCCCCGCGATCCCGGACTCACCGGCAGACTTCCTCGAGTTGGGCAGGGGCATCCGCCATCAGCCGCCGATATCACCGCTTCGGCGGCGAAACGGGAGCGGTAACGGTCGGTGCCGAAGCTACCTGGAGAGCATTCAGCTTTTCTGTGAGCGCTGCGATCTGTTCGGATAGCTTTTTCGTCTCCGCCCTCTGGGCGACGAGCTGGTCTTGAACGACTTGCAGTTGGTCGACGGCCTGTTGCTCAGTTATCCCGAGCCCCTTTGCTGTCTCAAGGATTTGGTTTGAGACTTGCGCGACCGTCGGGGCGTAAGCGCCGGGGGAGGGCGCTGCCGCCCTGCTGCCACCGAGACCCCAAACCAGTGACAAACCAACGACGATAAAAACAAACGCCGTGGCTACCGATAGGCGCTCGGCTTCGGTCCCGCGCTCACACATCCGATGAAGGCGGGCCACGTCTGGCTTGAACGAAATATTAATGTAACAACCCCTCGCGAGACCCTTGTATGGTCGTGTTTTCCAGCGGTCACGGCCTGCACGGTCGCCGCCATTTCGGTCCCGGCTATCGCCACATGCTGCGCATGCGGGCGCCGATATCCACCTTGGGTCCTTCGCTCGCCGCACGTGCTGCGGCACCGGCCGGTACAAGCGGCCAAGCCGTGCGCTCGAACAGTTCGAGCAGATTTTCGGGAATGAAGCGCGTCCTGGAAGCATAGAGGTGACGATCGCCCTGCGCGTGTTGGCCGTGCACAAAGAAGCGCTGCGGCACGACCAGATGGAGGTCGTCCTTGGCGCGGGTCATGGCGACGTAGAGCAATCGGCGTTCCTCCTCGATCTCGGCCGAGGTGCCGGTACCGAGGTCAGACGGCATGCAGCCATCGACGACATTGAGCAGATAGACTGACTTCCACTCCTGGCCCTTGGCGGAATGGATCGTGGACAGGATCAGGTAGTCTTCGTCGAGGCGCGGCACGCCGGCCTGATCGCTGGTCGCGTCGGGCGGATCCAGCGTGAGTTCGGTCAGGAAACGTTCGCGCGAAGGATATCCAGAGGCAATCTGCTCGAGCTGGAGCAAGTCAGCCCGCCGGGTCTCGGCGTCTTCATGGATGCGGTCCAGATGCGGTTCATACCAAAGTCGGGCGCGCTCCAAATCGACGGGCCATTCCGAATATCGAAGGTTGCCCAACGTCTCGACAAAGCTTTTCCAGTCGTCGCCGGCGCGCGGTGGCGTCGGTATGCCCGCGAGCGCCGCGATCGGGTCGGCGGCCTCTGCCATGCGGTCGAGCACCCTCTGCGCCGTTGCCGATCCGATGCCGGGCAGTAGGTGCAGCAGGCGAAATCCCGCAACTCGATCGCGCGGATTTTCGACGAACCGCAGCAACGCCAGCATGTCCTTGATGTGAGCGGCATCGAGAAACTTCAGTCCGCCGAACTTTACGAACGGGATATTCCGACGCGTCAGTTCAATTTCAAGCGGACCGCTGTGGCTGGATGTCCGGAACAGCACAGCCTGTTCCTTCAGGAGGGTGCCAGACTCGCGGTTCTCCAGGATGCGTTCGACGATGAAGCGCGCCTGGTCGGCCTCGTCGCGCACAGATACGAGTTGTGGCTTCGCTGCGGAGGTCCGTTCGGTCCAGAGGTTCTTGGTGAAACGTTCCTTGGCGAGACCAATGACGCCGTTGGCGGCGGCGAGAATTGTTTGCGTGGATCGATAGTTTCGGTCGAGCGTGATGATGTGCGCCGGCGGCGAGAATTGGTCGGGAAAATCGAGGATGTTGCGCACGGTCGCGGCGCGGAAGGAGTAGATCGATTGGGCGTCGTCGCCGACGACTGTCAAGCCTCGGCCTCCGGGCTTGAGCGCCAGCAGGATCGAGGACTGCAGGCGGTTTGTGTCCTGATACTCATCGACGAGGACGTGATCGAAGCGACCACCGATGTCGTCAGCCAAGCCGGCATCGCCGACCATTTGCGCCCAGTAGAGCAGGAGATCGTCGTAGTCGAGCACGTTCTGTTTCTGTTTGGCCTCGACATAGGCCGCAAACAGTTCTTTGAGTTCCGCCGCCCACCCCGAGCACCATGGATACGAGTTGCCGATGACCTGCTCGATCGGCATCTCGGCGTTGACGCAGCGCGAGTAGATCGAGAGACACGTCCCTTTGGTCGGGAAGCGGCTTTCGGTTTTGGAGAAACCCTTTTCATGCCTGACCAGGTTCATGAGGTCCGCGGAGTCTTCGCGGTCGTGGATCGTGAAGGCGGGGTCCAGCCCGATCTGTTCGGCGTACTCGCGCAGCAGCCGGGCGCCGATACCGTGGTAGGTGCCGGCCCAGGTCAGTGCGTCCGTCATGACCCCGGCGTTGTCGCCCATCACCTTGCGCGCGATGCGTTCGACCCGCTTGGTCATCTCGGACGCGGCGCGCCGCGAAAACGTCATCAACAGGATCCGGCGGGGGTCGGCCCCCTGAACGATCAGATGGGCGACCCGATGGGCGAGGGTGTTGGTCTTTCCGGATCCGGCTCCAGCGATGACCAGCAGCGGCGGGGCCGCCAATCCCCCGGCAGCCCCGTGCTCGACCGCACGTCGCTGCTCGGGATTGAGGGTTTCGAGGTAGGTCGGTTGCCGTCTGCACCTTGGGCGTCCGTTCATGGTCGGAGGATACGACGGTCGATGATTCCTGCTGTGATCGCAACCTTTAGAGCGCCACTCGGGGGTGGCGTGGCTGCCGGGAGAGCTAGAGCAAGGTTGCGGGTGGACGCCGCCTTGTGGCGCACAGGGCACAAAGGCGAGAATCCGCGACCAAAGCTTTCCCCAACCGTAGGTCGCATGTTCGAGTGATGCCGGGATCGTCAGCAAAATCAATGCTAGGTCGTCTACGGCATCGATTTTGTCTGCGTGACCGACACCGGCCCAGCGTCAGGATGGATTGTGCGTGGACGGTGAGCCGCTAGCGCAACCGATGCATCGTTAGGACAGAAGCGCTGGCTTGATCGGTATCATCGCTGGTGACAGCATCCCTCGCATCGGGGTTCGTTGGCCCCGACATACTGGCAACGCGCACCGGTATTGCGCTGTGCGTCCAGTGGCAAGGTAGGCGCGGCTGCGCTCGAGACCGCTCGACGCAGAAAACATCCAAGCAAACGCAATGCAACGGCAAGAGCCGTCGAGGGGAACCTTGGCGGCTTTTGCATCTATATCTGGCCGCGCGTCGCGTCCTTTGTTCATCCCTCTGGCTAGCCGGAACAGGCCGCCTCAGGCGGTGTTGTAGAATTGATGCTTACTTAGGCGGAGGGGGATCGTCATGAAGAGACTGAGACCCGCATCAGCGAGCCAGACGCGGAAGCCTTCCGACGCCGCACTGGCAAGTCGTTATCTCGATCTGCAGAGGCTTCGCGACGAAGTTCGTAAGGCGGAGGCACGTTGCCCGCCACGAAGCTCGAAGAGGCCTCGGGATCGGAAGTAGCTCAGCAGTTGAAGTACTCTGGAATGCGGTCAGTGCGTCCGAGCGATCAGCAGGTCGTCGACTTTCTTGCCTGACCTTAGCTGTGCCCCGACCCAGTGCGGTTGCTTCCCTCGTCCAGACCAGGTCTCAGAGGGCCTCTCTGGGTTGCGATATTTTGGATGAACCTTCGGGTAGGGTCGCCGCGCCTTCGGCCTGTTGGCATTGCGGCCGTTGAGTTGAGCCATACGACGCTCTAGCTCCCGCTTCTCGCCGTCCAACTTCGTCGACAGGATCGTCCGGACTTCTTCGTGCAGACTCCAGAGTTCGTCGACGGACATCATCGCGAGATCTTTGCTCTTCATGGTCGTCTCCCATACGCACTTTCTACGCCCTGTTGAATATGGTTTGTGACGGAGCTGGCGAAATCGCGACCGAATTGCGTCATATAGTTGAACTCTCCCCACCATTCACATCGTGATCAAGTCGCCTCGCCGGCGCATTGATAGATTTCGATCATCATATTGCCGAGCGGTGGTTCGCTGCTCCGGTGTTATGTGCTCGACCCAGTTAGCTCTTCTCTTGGGTCGCGCTTTTTCTCAACAGCTCCGCTGGTCGACGGTTCCATCAGCGGGCCGTGCTTTTGTCTTGCCGCCAACACCGTAGCGCAAAATAGGGACAGCATCGTTGTCCGATCCATGCATTCGGGCAGTCCTTGCTTGTCGCATCGCTGTTGAACCTTACGCGAACTCCCCCGACCCACACCCAAGGGAATTTGAGGACCGGAGGAGGTTCTGATGACGAAGCATCGAAGGATTACCGGGTTCGTGGCTGTCGCTCTGCTCGCTGTCGCTGCGACCACCGCCAACATGCGGTCGCACTCACCTTGGACCCACAGCACGACTAGTGTGACGGTTGAAGCGAACAAGCCCGCGGATTTTGAGGACCGCTGGTCCGCGATGTTCGCTTTACCTCAGACAACGGACACGGCTCAACGCAGCCATTAACAGGTTGCTGTCAGTAAAACCAAGCAACCCCCCGTTTTCAACATCATTAGGACAGCAGCGCTGGCTTGATGGCGTCGTTGCTGGTGACAGCATCCCTCGCATCGGGGATACGTTGGCCCCGACACACTGGCAACGCATCGGAACGCCTCATTCAAATGAAAGCTATGCGCCCGGTGGCTAGCAGGCTCAGGCTACGTCCGAGCGCGCTCGGCGAGGCAAACCTCTAGGCAAACGAAACGCAACGGCACAGGCCGTCGACGGAAACCTTGGCGGCTTTTGCGCTCTAGTCTTCGTCCGGTTCGCGCACGACCGGTTCGTCCTCTTGCTCTTCGTCTTCGTCTTCCTCGTCGTCCTCTTCATCGGGATCTCGGGGCGGCATCGCGTTGCCCATGATCACGAAGGGACAACAGTCGATCAACCTTCTGAAAAGTTCCTCGGGGATGCGTGGGGTCATGTTGTTGCCCCTCCCAGGCAAGGGATCATCGACGCAGTCGCGCCGTGTTAGCGGCGGCCTCAGCCAGCATTGCATTCAACTGTGACCTGGTGAGTTCCTTAGGCTGGCTCACTGCTGGCTTGCGCGCAGACACAACCTTATGAACCGGGCGAGCACAGGCCGCCAACAGCGCTGGCTTTCGCTTCGGTACCGACACGATCTTGGGTTTGGCGGTGGGCGGCTTGTGACCGCGCTTTAGGCCCATACGCAGCAACTTGGCGGACACCGCGTTGCGGCTGTGCCCCAGTCGAATGGCGATCTGCGCCGCGCTGTTGCCGCTGGCCCAGAGTTCTTCGAGGAGTGCAACGCTCGCGACCCCCACATGCGTATTGCAATACACCCAAAGGTCAGATGATTGCAATCAGCTCCGCTTTCCCGTCGCATCACCACGCAAGCACGGAAGTACGCTCAGGCGGCTGCGACACTCAGTTTCTCGAAGGCAGAGTTTTTGAGACGGTTGAGGTCGCGCACGCCCAACGCGGCCTGCTGAAGGATATGTTCCGCCACTTCAAGCGGCGTGACGGAGTTGCGGACCAAGAAGCGCGAATCCGCGATGACCTCGTTCAGCGCCTGCCGCATGACGGCGACGGTCGGTGCATCAAATTTTCGCGTCGAATCCATCTTCACGGTCCCAGTTGTTGGGCCTGTCTTAGAGTTCTTTTGTAAAAGCATGATGAATTGAGCGAGGCGCGTTAACCGAACCTCTTAAGAAACCCTGAACAAATCTCTGTAACATTGAGAAATTCAAAGCAGGGTCGGCACATGAGTACCATCGGTCCCACGTACCCGGCGCATATCATCGTCTGTCTGGCGGAAGTCAGGCTCGTCGCAGACGAAACAAGCAGCGCAACCGCTGCTACGCTCAAATCGGATCGAGATCAGATCGAAGCCGCCCAGGAAATCGAGGCGGCTGAGGCCAAAGCAGATAGTGTGAATTTCGTTACCTGACAGGACACAGAAACGGCCCCCCGGGCGCGGGCGGCGTGCCGAGGCTGATCGTGTCGGAACTCCGGCTGGGCCTCGTGGGAAGGTCAGCCATGAATGGCTGGCGCTCGCGTAGGGGGGTGGGGAGGCTGATGAGGGTCTTGGTATTGTCGTCGGCGATCATAATCGCGGGATTTCTGAGCGGCGGCGTCTATCAGATCACCGGCAGCGGCACCGTTGGGGGCACGGCTGTCTTAAATCGGTTCACAGGCAGCGGTGGAGTTGCGATCCGACGTCTTGCTCACCGGCGCGATATCGTACCTCGGACTGAGAGGCCGTAAGGAAAAGTTTGCGTCGCACTGTCCGAGGTCCGGCAGCGTTCGGAATGGCGGAAAAAGCTGTTTGCGCTCAATGGCTGATCTTGGCGCGATTTTTTCCGAATGCCCTTGAAAGTGTTCAGCTGCCGACACCCTTCCAAGCTGAATACGAGGGTTCGATTCCCTTCACCCGCTCCAATGATTTCAGGCACTTTTCGCATCATCGATCTTCCATTCTGAGCCGGCGGTTGCCGCTCATTCTGTCCCGTTATCTGCTTTTGTTCGCGCCGCTCGCCGCTTCAGCGCCCCGGGTGCGACCTGATCGGTCGAGCGTTTGACGTAGCGGGGCAACACCTTCACCGACTTGTGGGTTCGAGCGCACACATACGGTGACGCGGGGACAGCTCAACTAAAGCTTATTTAGGCGAACTGTACCGCTTGCCCCGATGCGGACCTTTCAGATCGGGGTTGTACACGCCCTCGACGTGCCGGTTCAGCACCTTCACCATCACCTAGCGCGGTTACCGGCCGCCGCGTGGACAGATGCCAAGGCAGTCGGGTTTTCGCCACGAATCAGCCTCACGTTTATTCTTATGCCTCGCCTGCTCAGCAAGGCGTCGATTAATTTCCATCGGTCGCGTTCAGGTGCTCCGTATAGCGTAAGTAGTCCATAGCTAGGGGAGTGTTAGTAATGGTGCAGTCCAATGGTAAAGCTGCTTTGGAATTGCTCGATGTCGAGCAGGTCGCCACGAGAAACGTGCCGCTAGGGGATCACCGTACAATTGGCTTTGCTGCGCCGCCCAAAGTCCAAAAGCCATCATCGCCGATGCCTCCATATGTTGAGCATCACGCCGATGTTGATCAGATAGGTAAACTCAGCGCCGAAGCGGTGATCGCCCAATATGAGGGTGCTGTTAAAGCCCTTGAGGCGATGGGTACAACGCTTATTGATTGTGTGCAGCGCGCGGAGAAGATGGCGGCGGGATGCAAGGATGCAATCGCATACGTCCAAGACACTGCACAAAAATACCGCGAAGAGGCGAAGGTGGTTTTCGACCGCATCGAGCAAGCGTCGGTGATGACTGCCGAAGTCAGATCCCTTTGCGATGAGATGCGAAAAAAGATAGAGCACCCATCGCAATCGGTGTGATCGTTTCCGCTTCCGCACCGGCGACCCCTAACAACAAATAAAAAGCGGAGGGCACTTTGTCCGATCCCGTCCAAGACCTGATGGACGCACGCACGACACTGATTAATGAGCGCCGCAGTCAAGCCAGATCACTTGCGAATCCCGGCATGAAGACCAATGAGTTAGTTCAGTCCTTTTTCGCAATTCAGCAAACGCTTGAGGCGATCAATCGCGCGATTGCGGACGAGCGAAAGAGAAAGGCCGCCGCTAGACGGCCGGGCTTTTGACTCACTCAGCTGCGCAGCGTGACAAGTTGGCCGGCATTGCCTTCAAATGGATCGGCTCGACGACGGCGTTCGGCGATGTCGTCAGGAACCGATAGACGAGGTGAGGACGGCGGGAAACAATACGAACTCTTCGACTGAAATCGTCGGGCAATGGGTTGGCGAGGACCTTGAGCGGCAGTTGATTGAAGGCCTCCGCGCCCGGAACACGCCTCCGCGTTGACCTCTGGTGCGAGCCGTCGTCACCGGTCGACAGAAATTTGATTGAAGATGCGCTAAAACGAAAATCACTTCGGGGATTCCCGCGACGCTCTAACAAGTCGTTGATTATGATGCTTGGGAAGGAATCGCCCAGGGCCGAGCCTCTCGATCGGCAGCTTTGAAGTTACTGATCTGATCGCGGAAAGAATTAGTGACATCGAAATCGTCCCAACCATTCAGCAGACGGGTTCGGCGTGCCGGGTCGATCGTGAACTGGCATTTAAATTCGTCGCATGCGATTGATTGCGAGACAAGATCAACCGTGACCGTCCTTGACGGCCCGCGTGTCAGCGCAGCCAGCAACGCGCCGGTCTCCGCCTCGCTCAGTACCGCGGTGAGCAACCCATTCTTGGTTGCGTTCTGCGAAAAAATATCGCCGAACGACGGCGCGATCACACATCGGATGCCGTAGTCGCAAAGTGCATAGACCGCAGCCTCGCGCGAAGACCCGCCGCCAAAATTGCGTCCGCTCACGATGATTTTCGCATCGCGCCAGCAGGGCCGATTAAGCGGGAAGTCCGGCTGTTCGCGGCCAGTCGCGTCAAAACGCAAATCACGAAACAAGACTTTGCCGTGTTCGCCGGTGCGCGCCAGCTTGAGATAGCGCGCCGGCAAGATCTGGTCAGTGTCGATGTTCTCATCCGGAAGCGGGCAGGCCGGGCCAGCAATGCGGATAAATTTCTCCATGCCGGTAGCCCTCAATGTTTGCTTGTCATCAGTGGTCGCACATCGGCAAGACGACCGCTGACGGCGGCCGCCGCAACCATTGCTGGCGACATTATGTGCGTTCGCGCGCCCGCGCCTTGTCGGCCGCGAAAGTTCCGGTTAGTGGTCGAGGCGCAACGTTCGCCACTGGCAACCAGGTCGCCGTTGATCCCGACACACATCGAACAACCGGAGTCCACCCATTCCAACCCCGCGGCGCGGAACACTTTGTCGAGGCCTTCCGCTTCCGCCTTTCGCTTGACGCTGGACGATCCCGGCGAGACGAGACCGGGAACCTTGCAGACGCGATTGGCGAGAATGGCAGCCGCTGAACGCAGATCCTCGATGCGCGCGTTGGTGCAGGAGCCGATAAAGACTCGGTCGATGGTGATATCGGTTAGTTTTTTGCCCGGCACGAGCCCCATGTAGTCGATGGCGCTTTGGAGATATTTCGCGCGTTCCGGACTTTCAGCGGTTGCAGGATCGGGAACATGGCCGTCGATCGGCAGTGCGTCCTCCGGGCTTGTCCCCCAGGTGACGATGGGAGCCACCGTCGCGGCGTCGATCGACACTTCGCGATCAAACTGCGCGCCCGAATCCGATTTTAATTCGATCCAATTTTCCATTGCCTGCTTGAGCATGTCGGCTTTCGGTGCAAATTCGCGCCCGTTCAAATATTCGAATGTCGTTGCATCGGGTGCTATGATGCCGCAGCGACCGCCGGCCTCAATCGCCATGTTGCACAGGGTCATCCGGGCTTCCATGGAGAGCGCGCCGATCGCCGGGCCGGCAAATTCGATGGCATGACCGGCGGCGCCGTCCGCACCGATTTTGGCGATAATCGCGAGCGCGAGATCCTTGGCGCCTAGGCCTTCGGCAAGTTTGCCGACGGCGGTGATCCGCATGCGCTTGGGCTTTTTCTGCCAGAGTGTCTGCGTCATGAGCACGTGGGCGACTTCCGAGGCGCCGATCCCAAACGCGAATGCGCCAAAAGCGCCATGTGTCGAGGTGTGGCTATCGCCGCAAACGATCAAAAGGCCGGGTAAGGTCAGTCCCAATTCCGGGCCGACCACATGCACGATGCCCTGGCGAGGGTCCTTGAGCCCGAACAAGGTGATGCCTTGATCGGCCGTATTTTTCTCGAGCTGGCTGACCATGCCCGCGATTTCGGAATTGGCAATTGGCCCGTCACGGCCGCGCGTCGGCACATAGTGATCGGCGACGCCGAAAGTCAAATTCGGCTCCGCCACTGTGGCGCCGCGCTCGGCCAGGCGGCTGAAGGCGTGGAATGACCCTTCGTGAACATAGTGGCGGTCGACCCAAAGCAGGGATTCGCCATCGCGCTGCAGTATCTCGTGCTGCGTCCAGAGTTTGTCGAACAGGGTCAGCGGCGATGTCATGCGGCCATTGGCATTAGCTGGGCATTGCGGTCGGGGCGCTATATTGTATGCTAAATGATACCTAGTAAAGCACGTGGCATTTTGGTTGTCGGGGGCGGGTCATAGTGGTGGATCGGTTGCAGGAAGCCAAGGCGCGCCAAGTCTATTTGGTGCTGCGCGATCGAATCATGAGCGGGGCTTTGGGCTGCGGCGCGCGGCTTCCCAATGAAAACGATCTTGCACTGGCCCATGACGTGTCGCGCGTCACCGTGCGCCGCGCGCTGGGTGAGCTTCAGCGCGAGCGTTTGATCGAGCGGCGGCGCAGTGCCGGAACGCGCGTTGTTTATCAAGCCCAGCCCGCGCGGATGAGTGCCGACATCTCCGGTGTACTGGCCAACCTGGCCGACATGGGCCGCCGCACCAAAGTGCGATTGCTTTCGTTTGCCTATGTGCCGGCCAACGGTCCTGCCGCACAGGCGCTCGGCGCAAGCGACCACGAGTTGCTGCAGCGTTCGGTCCGCGTCCGGTCGGTTGATGGCTTGCCGTTTTCCTATCTGATCGCACATGTGCCGGAGCGTATCGGCGTGACGTTCAGCGGAAAGGAGTTGGCCGATCGGCCCTTGCTTGAGCTGCTGGAGCGATCGGGGGTAAAAGTCGAACGCGCGACGCAACGGATTTCCGCCGGCCTTGCCGCGCCCGACGTTGCGCGTGCGCTCGGGGTGAAGACCGGATCGCCACTGATCGAACTGGTGCGCACGGTCTATGACCGCAACGGAAATGCTGTCGAACACCTCTATGCCCTCTATCGGCCGGACCGTTACAGTTTTGAATTCGATCTCGTTCGCTCCGGCGGCGCCAGCAAAGGGAGCTGGTCCACCCGCCCGATCGCTCTTCGCAGATCGCCCAAGAAAACCAAATCGTCAACCAATATAGCGTTCGTCTAGTCAGAGGAGAGGCCGCCTTGCCGAACAGCAGCAAGCGTTTTACCCGACGGAAATTCCTGCATTCAACGGCGCTTACGGCAGTTGCGGCGGCAAGTGGCACGGTCGCGGCGCCTTCGATCCTGCGTGCGCAAGGCGGAGCAATCAAAATTGGCTTCTTGCAACCGGTATCGGGCGCGCTGGCTTATTCAGGCCAGCAGGGCCGACTTGGCGCCTCAATTGCGGTCGAGGAGATCAATGCGGCCGGCGGAATCAAGGATGTCGGGAAAATCGAACCGGTGCTTGGCGACGCGCAATCGACGCCTGATGGCGGCAATGCCGAAGTCGAGAAGATGAATTCGGCCGGTGTTTCTGCCATCGTCGGTGGCTATGCCAGCAGTATCTGTCTCGCTTCGTCACAGACTGCGGCGCGTTACGACTTACCCTACCTTGTGGACGTTGGCGTCACCGACGCGATCGTCACCCGCGGTCTCAAGAATACGTTCCGTTTCGGGCCAGGCTTTGGCGTGATCACCAAAACCGCGCTGGCGAACCTGGTCGCCATCAATGAACGGGCAGGAAGGCCCGCTAAGACCGTGATGATCGTGCACGAGGATTCGGCCTTCGGCTCGGGACTGGCGAAGCTCCTCAACGAGCAGCTTCCGATGCAGGGGTTCGAGGTGCTGGAAACTATTCCGCACCCGACGCCGACACGCGACTTCAACAATGTCGTGCTCAAGATCAAGGCCGCGAACCCCGATATCGTCATCCCGGCCAACTACTACAACGAATATGTGCTGCTTGCGCGTACGTTGCAGCAGCAACAGGTGCGGCCGAAGGCGGCAATCTATTCAATACTCGGCGGTGCGGCGTCGTCATACAAATTCGTCAAGGAGTTCCCGCAGGCCGCCCAATACATCATGGATTGCAATCACTGGTTTGATCCGCGCAATGCAAAAGCACAAACATTGAAAAGCAAGGTCGAGGCGCAGGGCCAGTTCTTCACCTACGAGGTCTACCTCAATTACAGCTGCACATTGTTGCTGGCGGATGCCATCGTGCGCGCGAGATCGTCCGACCGCGTCAAGATTATCGAGGCGCTTTCGAATTCGACCTTTGCCGGTCATGTCATGCCTTATGGGCCGACGAAATTCGTGAGCGGTCAGAATCAGGGCGCGATGCCGGCCAACACGCAAGTCGTCGGTAATGAGATCCAGGTCATCCTGCCGGAGGCCTTTGCGTCGGCCAAGCCGGTCTATCCGATGCCGCGGGCATGAAAATGGTGTTCGTCACGGCATTGACCGGGCGGTGGCTGTGCATTTGAGCATTCTCTTTCCTGCGATCGTCAACGGCTTGCTGAACGGCGCCCTGTACGCGTTGATCGCGCTCGGTCTGACGCTGGTTTACGGCGTGTTGCACATCATCAATTTCGCACACGGCACGCTGTTGACGGCGGCGCTGTTCGCCGCGTTCTTCATGCATCAAATGCTGGGTTTGGACCCTTACCTCGCCCTGTTCATTCTGGCGCCGGCATTTTTTGTGATCGGGTATGCGCTTCAGCGTTTCGTCATTGGCCCCGCCTCTCATGGCAATGACGGCAATATCCTGCTGGTGACGCTTGGCCTTGCCGTCATCATTGAAAATGTGCTGTTGTTTGCATTTCGCGGCGATACCCGCACGATCGACGTAGCTTATGGCTTTGCCGTCGTGCCGCTTGCCGGCATGTTCATTTCGGTGCCGCGTCTTGTTGGGTTCGCGGGCGCGCTTGTCGTCGCGCTGCTGCTTTGGTTGCTGTTGTCCTTGACGGATACCGGCAAAGCAATTCGCGCGGTGGCGAAGGAGAAACTTGGCGCGCAGCTAAGCGGCATAGAGGTAGCTCACATTTACGCGGTGACTTTCGGACTCGGAACCGCTTGCGTTGCAATCGCTGCCTGCCTGCTGATTCCGACTTATTACGTCAACCCGCATGTCGGCAACGCCTTTGTGCTGATCGCGTTCACGACTGTCGTGCTGGGTGGCATGGGTTCGATTCCAGGGGCGCTGCTCGGCGGACTATTCGTGGGCTTGGTGGAAAGTCTGTGCGGTCTTTATCTCGGTGAATCGCTTGGCCAGATCGGCATTTTCCTGATGTTCATCCTGGTTCTTCTGTTTCGTCCGAGCGGCCTATTGGGAGCGCGCGCATGAGCATCCGCGGCTTTTTACCGGTCATCGCGGTCGTCGCGGCGCTCGCATGCGTTCCGCTCGTCATCAGTTCCAACGCGGTGTTGAACTTCCTGGTGACGACGCTTCTGCTGACGCTGGCGGGGCAGGGCTGGAACGTCCTCGGCGGCTATGGCGGTCAGTATTCGTTCGGCCACGCTGCGTTTTTCGGAACGGGCGCTTACGCGGCCGCGATATTGCAGGTGCGCTATGGCCTCAATGCGTGGGCCGCTTTTGCCTTGGGCATCGCGGCTGGAGCGGCCGTAGGCGCGGCGATCGGCGCGTTGACATTCCCCTCCGGGCTTCGTGGTTCCTATTTTGCGCTGGTCACGCTGGCCTTTGCCGAAGTCTTGCGCATTGTAGCCAGCGTGGCGCCGATCACCGGCGCGGGCGTCGGCCTGTTGATCAAACTCGATCTCGGTGCGCGGGCGCTGCAGTTTCCAAATCGGGCGGTGTTTTACTGGTTCATTTTGGCGTTGGTGGCGACGGCGCTTTTGATCACTCGGCTCATCGAACAATCGCGGTTCGGGGCGTGGCTTGTGGCCGTGCGGGAGAACGAGGACGCTGCGCGAGCGCTCGGCGTCGATGCAACCCGCGTCAAGCTCGGCGCGATGACCATATCGGCGGCCATGGCGGCAGCCGCCGGCTGCTTTTACGCACAGTACTTTCTGTTTATCGACGCCCCCATCGCTTACGGCCCCTGGATTTCCGTCGAAGCGCTGCTGGCGCCGATTGTTGGCGGGGTGGGCACTGTGTTCGGGCCGCTTCTCGGGGCGCTGACGATCAAGACGCTCGGAGAGGTGGCCAAGCTCGTTACCGGTGACGTCCCTGGTCTCGATCTCGTGCTTTATGGTGTCGTCCTCATTCTGGTTGTCGGCGTTGTGCCGCGCGGCGTTGCCGGCTTTGGCGGGCGTTTGCGCGCTTGGCTGACGCCGCCGCAAAAGCTGGCGCGGGAGGGCCGCGCCGCATGACGGAGCCGATACTGGCGGTCGAAGGCATCTCGAAAAGGTTCGGCGGCTTGCACGCGGTGCGGGAGGTCTCGCTCACCGTCGAGAGTGGCCGAATCACCGCCGTGATCGGGCCGAATGGTGCGGGCAAGACAACGTTGTTCGCGCTAATCACCGGCTTCCAGACATCCACCGGCGGGCGGGTTCGTTACAACGATACTGATATTACAGGTCAACCTGCTCATCGACTGGCCCGACAAGGCATCGCGCGCACGTTTCAGATCGTCCAGCCGTTTGCGGGCCTCACGGTGCTGGAAAATATCGCGGTCGGCGCGCATCTGCATATCGCTGGACGGGCGGCCGCACTTGCCGCAGCTACTGAAGTTGCCAAGCTGGTCGGGCTCGAACGGATTTTGCAGCAGTCGGCCGGGACCTTGACGGTCGCAGGCCGCAAGCGGCTTGAACTTGCTCGTGCGCTCGCGACCTCGCCGAAGCTGCTACTGCTCGATGAAGTCCTGGCCGGCCTCAATCCATCGGAAATTCGCGATATGTTGCCGGTTATCCGGGCAATCCGCGAACACGGCGTGACGATCCTGATGATCGAGCACGTCATGCAAGCGGTGATGAGTCTCGCCGAACATATCTACGTGCTCGTCGAAGGCCGCGTCATCGCGCAGGGATCACCGGCCAAAATTGCCGCCGACCCCAACGTGATCGAGGCCTATCTCGGCGCCGGTGCCGCAGCCCGACTCGCTGGAGGCGCAGATGGCCGATAGGGCGTTACTGAGCGTGCTCGGGCTATCCGCCGGCTACGGCGAAGTCGAAATTCTGCGTGGCATCGATCTCGTGGTGGGCGAGGGCGACATGGTGGCGATACTCGGCTCGAACGGTGCCGGGAAATCGACGCTCAATCTCGCGATTTCCGGAATTGTCCCTGCACGCGAGGGCTCGATCGAATTCGACGGCCGTCTGATACAGAACGCCAGTCCGAGCGAAATCGTCGCGGCCGGCCTGGTGCACGTTCCGGAAGGACGCCGCATCTTTCCCAACATGTCGGTAGTCGAGAATCTCGATCTTGGCAGCTATCGTAGAGCGTCATTGCAGCGCGGCAAAAATCGCGAGCGGGTATTTTCAATGTTCCCGAGGCTGCGTGAGCGCGCTACGCAACGCGCGGGCACTCTTTCCGGCGGCGAGCAGCAGATGCTGGCAATCGGGCGTGGCTTGATGGCGGATCCGAAACTGCTGATACTTGACGAGCCATCGCTCGGTCTTTCGCCATTGTTGGTAGAAGAGTTGTTCGATTTGATCCGCCGACTCAATAACGATGGGCTTGCAGTGCTGTTGGTCGAACAGAACGTCGTGCAGAGCCTCGATATAGTTCACCGCGCCTACGTCCTCGAGCACGGCAGTTTCGTCATGTCGGGCAGCGCCGCCGATATTCGTTCCAACGCCGACCTGAAGCGGGCCTTTCTCGGATTATGATCATGACCGAACCAAACACGTTACGTGAGCTGCTTTCGAAGTCTTCGATCGTTATCGCCCCTGGCGTGTACGATCCGCTCACGGCATTGGTCGCCACGCAGGCCGGGTTCCATACACTTTATATATCTGGCGCGGCGATCGCGTATACCCGGTTGGGACGGCCTGACATCGGACTTGTCAGCATGTCCGAAGTTGCCGAAGCGGTTGCGCTGATCAATGATCGTGTCGATGCCAATCTCATCGTCGATGCCGACAATGGCTATGGCAACGCACTGAATGTCGAGCGCACGGTGAGGCTATTCGAAAAGGCCGGCGCGCACGCGATCCAGATCGAGGATCAGAGCTTTCCCAAACGCTGCGGCCATCTCGACGATAAGACGTTGATTCCGGCCGACGAAATGGTCGGCAAGATCAAGGCAGCGATCGACACCCGCCGCTCGCGGGAGACGCTGATCATTGCCCGAACCGATGCAGTGGCGGTCGAGGGTCTTGATCGTGCAATCGAGCGCGCCTTGCTCTACCGCGACGTTGGCGCGGATCTGTTGTTCGTCGAGGCCCCGAAGGCACGCGAGGATCTCGCCAACATCGTCAAGCGGCTCGGCGGCAGTGTTCCCCTGGTCGCCAACATGGTCGAGGGTGGCAAGACACCCATCTTGTCCGGCCCCGAACTCGAAGGGCTTGGCTTCTCCCTGGTCATCTTCCCCGGCGGGATTGTACGCACGTTGGCAAAGACTGCGGTCGACTATTACGCGTCGCTGGCCGCCCATCGTACCACGCAGCCCTTCCGCGATCGCATGTTCGACTTCAATGAGATGAATGCGCTGATCGGAACTCCCGAAATGATCGAGCGTGGAAAGCGCCTCGGCGCTAACAAGCCGGAGTCGCAATAAATGAGTTTGATCGATCCTATCCTGCTTGCCGTTCTGAACGGACGACTGGTCCAGATCGCCGACGAGATGGACGCGACACTCTTTCGCTCTGCCTTCAATCCGATTATTGCCGAAGCCCATGACGCCTGCCATGGCCTCTACCATGCGCGAACTGGAGCCACGCTGGTGCAAGGCACGACCGGCTTGCCGATCTTCGTTGGCGCGATGGCCTTTGCGGTCAAGGCCGTCATCGACAAGGCCAGTAAGGACGGAAATCTGGAGCCGGGTGACACTTATCTGTTTAACGATCCCTATGACGGTGGCACGCACCTGAACGATTTTCGCCTGGTGCGGCCGTTGTTTTGGAACGGAAAATTGTTCGCATGGCTGGCCTCGGTCGGTCATTGGCTCGACGTTGGCGGCAACGTGCCGGGAAATTTCAATGCCAAGGCGACCGAGAGCTTCCAGGAAGGTTTCCGTATCCCGCCGGTGAAGCTCGCCCGCGCAGGCGTTATCCAGCAGGACATCATCGACATTCTCGCAGCCAATTCGCGCGTGCCGCAGTCGAATTGGGGCGATCTCAACGGCCAGCTCAACGCGCTCGATCTGGGAGAGCGTCGCTTCCACGCCTTGCTGGAGGAGTACGGCGGGGAATTGATCGTCTCGGCGCTCGATTCGCTGA
Source organism: uncultured Alphaproteobacteria bacterium (assembly GCA_963741185.1). Classification (GTDB taxonomy): domain Bacteria; phylum Pseudomonadota; class Alphaproteobacteria; order Rhizobiales; family Xanthobacteraceae; genus Bradyrhizobium. The sequence goes on from CAVUHE010000032.1 coordinate 43,669, forward strand.
CTGCGCGAGCCGAGAAATTGATGCGCGCCAATATCGCCAGCCTGCCTGACGGCACTTATTCCTACGAGGACTTTCTCGATAATGACGGCATCACGGATGCGCCGCTAAGGATAGCGCTGGACCTGACGATTTCCGGCGAAACAATGCGGCTGGACTTCTCACGCTCCTCGCCGCCCTGCGACGGCCCACTCAATATTGCTTTCTCCACGACGGTCGCCTGCTGCTATGTCGCGCTCAAGCACCTTTTCACCGACGTGCCGGCCAATGCCGGCTGTTTGGTGCCGGTCGAATTTGCGATTCCGAGCTCAACGTTGCTCGGGGTCTCCGCACCGCGACCGGTCGGCGGCTACACCGAAACAATTCTGCGCGTCATAGACACCGTATTCGGCGCATTTGCGAAGGTCGCGCCGCAACGCGCCAACGGCAGTCCGTTCGCCACCATCAATGCGCTGTCGCTTTCCGGCTGGCGCGAGCACGGCCGGCGCTGGGTGATGTTCTGCTTCTTTGGCGGTGGGCTGGGCGGAAATCCGGAAACCGATGGATTGAACCACGGCAATAATCCGATCTCCACCGCCACCATTCCGCCGGCGGAAATCCTGGAGTCGCTTTACCCGGTGATTTTCACGCAATGGGCGCTGCGTCCCGATTCGGGCGGTCCCGGCTTTCACCGGGGCGGCCTTGGCGCCATCTATGAAATCGAGGCGCTTGCGGAAGGTGCAACCGACGTTTCGCTGCTCGGCGAGCGAGGCAAATTCCCGCCGTTTGGCGTTAACGGCGGCAAGAGTGCGGCGCTCAACCGTTTCATCTATCAGACAGCCGGCGGCGAGCAAACGCCGCCGCTGGTCAGCAAAGTCACGGATATCAGAATTGCGCAAGGCCAGAGAGTGAGACTTGAAACACCCGGCGGCGGTGGTTACGGCGACCCATTGACGAGGGACCCGGTCCGTGTCGCCCGTGATGTCAAACTTGGTTACGTGACGAAGGCGTCGGCACGCAAAGACTACAACGTAGTCATTGGTCTTGATGGCTCGGTCGATACCGAGGCAACAGTGGCTTTGCGAAACGAGGCCCGTTGATGAAGCCATCGAGTGTTCTCGGCGTTGATGTCGGCGGGACCTTCACCGATCTCTTGCTGTTCGATGCACAGACGAGGGCGTTCCGTACCGCCAAGGTACCCTCACAGCGCGGCGACGAGTCGGCGGGCTTCATGCAGGGTATTGCGGCGCTCAGTGCGGGGGTCGGCATTGGCTCGATCGTGCACGGAACCACGGTCGGCACCAATACACTTCTGGAGCGGCGCGGGCCCAAGATCGGCGTGATCACGACGCGCGGCTTCCGCGACGTTCTGGAAATGCGCCGGCGCGACCGGCGACGAACCTGGGGCCTGTGGGGTGATTTCACGCCGATCGTGGATCGGGATTTGCGGATCGAGGTCGACGAGCGGACCTTGGCCGACGGCACGGTCCGACAGCCGGTCGATGAAGCGGCTGTTTGTGCCGCTGCGGTCGCACTTCGCGAGCGCGGCGCCGAAGCGCTGGCGATCATCTTCATCAATTCCTACGCCAATCCCGGCAACGAACAAAAAGCGTTGGCCGCGGCGAAAACTGTTTGGGACAACGAATTTATTTCCGCCTCGCATCAAGTCTTGCCGGAAATTCGCGAATTCGAGAGGTCGTCGACCACCGCACTCAATAGTTATCTGCAGCCGGTGGTTGGAAGCTATCTGGGCAAGCTGGAACAGGCACTCGCCACGCAGCGGTTCAAGGGACAATTCTACATCGTACAGTCGAATGGGGGCGTGATGTCCACGGCGACCGCGCGGCGCTTTCCGGTTCGCACTGCGTTGTCCGGTCCTGCGGCCGGTGTGATCGCGGCCGCGACCATCGCGCGCCAAGCCGGTTACGACAATGCGATCACTTGCGATCTCGGCGGCACATCGTTCGATGTCTCCGTTGTCGTTGGAGGTAGAGCGTCGCTCGCGGCGCAGACCACCATCGATTTCGGGCTCGTGATTCGTACGCCGATGATTGAAATCACGACCATCGGCGCCGGCGGCGGATCGATTGCCTCGGTCGATCGAGGTGGACTCTTGCAGGTCGGTCCAGAAAGCGCGGGCTCAGTGCCGGGCCCAGCCTGTTACGGGCAGGGCAATGAGCGGCCGACCTTGACCGATGCGCATGTGGTGCTTGGGCGCATCAACGCCGACAAGCCGATCGGCGGCAAACTTGCGCGTCTCGATGTCGATGCCGCCAAGCGGGCAATCATGGCGCACGTCGGTCACCCGCTCGGCATCGACGTGTTGACGGCGGCCGAGGCAATCGTACGTGTCGCCGACGCCCGGATGGCCGGCGCGATCCGGCTTGTAACGATCGAGCGGGGCCACGATCCGGCGAAGTTCGTCGGCGTTCCATTCGGCGGCGGCGGTGCGCTGCATGTCGGTGCTATCGTCAAGGAGATTGGCCTCGAAGTCGCGTTGGTGCCACGGTTTCCGGGAGTGACGTCCGCGCTCGGCTGCGTCATCGCCGATCTACGCCATGACCAGGTGCAAACGCTCAATCTTATGCTTGATGGCCTCGATATTGCCGCGCTCGATCGGCGGATGGTCGCTGCAGGCGAGGAGGTTCGCTCGGTGGTCGGCTCCGCCGGCGGCATGATCGAGCGGATCGATCTGAGCTTCGAGTTCGACATGCACTATGTCGGACAGACCCACACCGTCCCCGTGCCGATTCCGGTTACACTGCATGATGGGACCACTGGCATTACATCCGACGTAGTAAAGTCGGCTTTTGAAGCTGCCTATGCGGCGTCGTTCAGCCGCCAGCTATCTGGCCTGCCGATCCGAATCGTGTCCTTGCGAAGCGCAGCCATCGGCCGCCGTCCGTCACTGGATCTTTCGGCCTTCGCGCCGGGGCCGGAAGCAACCCTCGCAGAGGCAAAAAGAGGCACACGGCCGGTGTGGATAGAGGGTACCTGGCTTGAAACCCAGATTTGGTCGCGGCTCGATCTGCCGGTCGGCGCGATCGTTGAGGCGCCCGCCATTCTGGAGCAACCTGACGCGACGATCTACATCGAACCCGGCCTGCGGGGCCGGGTCGACAAATTGGGAAACCTTATCGTCGAACGGACCCCCAAATGATTGTGCCATCCGCTCTACTCCTGCTCGACCTTCAGAATGATTTTCTTCATTCGGATGGTGCCTATGGTCGCGCTGGCCAGAGCAGCCCGGATATCGCGGCGCTGCCTGCAGGCCTCAAGCCCCTCGTTGAACTGTCGCGTAAGAAGGGCGCCTTGATCGGCGCGACCTTGTTCACGCTGGTGCCTGGCACAGGCGGCGAGCCGATGATTTCGCCGCACCTGAAAAAGCTGCGGCCGTTCCTGACCAGAGGCGATTTCGCGCCCGGCAGCTGGGGTCAGGCACTCATCGACGAACTGCAGCCTGCGGATTTTTCAGTCGAGAAGATCGCCTATTCGGCCTTTTACATGACGCGACTGGAATGGGTATTGCGCATGCAGGGCATCAAGAAACTGTACTTGGCCGGGATCGTCACCAATGGCGGTGTCGCATCCACCGTTCGCGACGCCCAGGTTCGGGACTTTGATTGCACGGTGCTGGAAGATGGTTGCGCGGCCTTCTCGCGGGATTTGCATCGCGCCGCCATTGAAGGGCTGCGGCCAGTCGCGAGGATCTCGACGATCGACGCGGTCATACGGGAACTGGCAACGGCATGAGCCCGATCAAGCCGGCCTTGGACGTCATGTTCGATACGCAGGCGCCGTTGCTTATCGTCGGCGCTGGCGCTGCCGGGCTGTGCGCCGCGCTTGCGGCAAAGGAAGCGGGCGCCGCGCCGCTGGTGATCGAACGTGATGCCCTTCCGATGGGATCAACGTCATTGTCGGCTGGACTTATCCCGGCCGCAGGTACCCGCTTTCAGCGGGTCAAGGGCATTGTTGATAGCCCGCAACTTTTTGCAGCGGATATTCAGCGCAAGGCGAAGCACGAGGCGAACGAAGAGATCGTCGACGCAGTATCACAAGGCGCCGCGCCGCTGATCGAATGGCTGACCGATCGATATGCTCTGCCGTTCGACGTGATCGACAATTTCAATTATCCGGGGCATTCCGCCATGCGCATGCATGGCCTGCCGACGCGCACGGGACTGGAGTTGATCAACCGGCTCCGCGAAGCCGCCGAAACAAGCGGCATTTCAATTGTCCACGAGCGCATAGTCGAGACGCTTGTGGCGGAGCCTGATGGCCGGATTCGCGGTGTGGAAATCGTTCGCGGCGACGGTGCCCGGGAGCGCGTCGGCTGCGAGGCGTTAATTCTGGCCTGCAATGGTTATGGCGGCAATCCCGATCTCGTCCGCCGCTACATCCCGGAGATGGCTGACGCGCTCTATTTCGGCCATCCGGGAAATCGCGGCGATGCCGTGATATGGGGCGACGCGCTCGGCGCGCAGTTGGCACACCTTGGCGCTTACCAGGGCCACGGTTCCTTAGCGACGCCGCACAATATCCTGATCACCTGGGCCGTGATCATGCAGGGCGGAATTCAGGTCAACATTGAGGGGCGTCGCTTTTGCGACGAGTCGCAGGGCTATTCCGAACAAGCGGCCGAGGTCCTTCGACAGCCTGATCGCGTTGCCTGGAGCGTGTTCGACGCGCGCATGGCGTTAGTGGCGCGGCAGTTCGAGGACTTTCGCAATGCCGAGCGAGGCGGTGCGGTCGTTACACGTGACAGCGTACAGGCCCTAGCGGATGCCATGCATGTGCCAGCCGAAGCTTTCGCTGCAGAGTGGAACGAAATCGAAGCGCTCAAGAAAGAAACTGCGAAGGATCGATATGGACGTCAGTTTACGCCTGAGCAGCGTTTCGTGCCGCCGTTCCACGCAGTCAAGGTTACTGGCGCGCTATTTCACACCCAGGGCGGACTTGCTGTCGATGCTGCCTGCCGCGTGAAACGCAAGGACGATTCGGTCTTTCCGAATCTGTTCGCGGCTGGCGGCGCAGCGGTTGGCGTATCCGGCTCGACGGCAGCGGGCTATCTGTCCGGAAATGGCCTTCTGGCCGCAACCGTCCTTGGTCGCTTAGCGGGGCAGGAAGCCGCTCAAATGGTCCGCTGATGGTCGATCGTTTTCCTTAACGATAGAGATCGCCGCCACGGCGAGGTGCAGGTGACATTCGATCGCTTCGTTGCCGCTCAAGACGCGCACGCATGGGGGCGACGCACTTCCTGACCAAAACGCTTCCAAAGGTAGCCGCTGAAATGGCACTCTCGTTCCGGCCTATAATCTGACATGGGTTATGAACATCGTCGGGATCAAGCCGCTGATCGCGGCGATCGTGGCCTGAGTCCCCCGGCACTAGGATCAGATCGACATCTCCCCTCACGGGTTTTTACACGGCCAAGGCCCAAAGCGGTCGTCGCCCAATCTTTGATCAGACCAGCGTCAACGAGCTTTAACCGGAATTCGCTCCCAGCACCCCCCTGTGACGAGCATTGCACGATGGTCATTCCACTTTTAGAGGTGGCCCTACCAATGCCATTTCGAATGGTAGCCAAAACGCTGGGTCCGTCGGTGCCATCGCATTTGCCTTGGTGATTTCCAAGAAGAACGCCTCCGCATGACCAGCGGGTGTGAACACGAAAGTAATCCGTCCCGGCCCTTCGCTTACGTTGACCCAGCAATGTGGTACGCCACGCGGCCCGTACGCCGAGTCGCCAGGCCCCAGCAGGTACCGCTCATCGCCGATCTCGACAATGTATTTACCCTCAACGACGTGAAACCACTCGTCCTGATCGCGATGTAGATGTCGAGGAGGGCCACCTTTGGCATGGTGTGCAATCTCGGCCACCAGTATTGCCCCGTTACTGTCTGCTGTCGTGACTTTGAAAGAGAGGATGCCGATACCAACGTTGCGACGCACTGCGTGTCGGTCGCCGTCACGTGCGACCTGAAATGACCGTTTCGGGGTCGTTTCCATGACTCACTCCTCTATCTCGCTCTGCCGATTCGACATGTACGTAAGCGTCGCACAATCCTCGTTTTCGCGACACCGGGCGCGCCGGATCACTTCCGAAATTGGCACTTTTGCGACAACCAGCGATGTCCGCTCCATGATCGCTAACGGGTGAAGAGCGGACATGTCGCGGACAGGCCAATTCGGCCGAGAATGACCCAATCGAGACGTTGGCTTCGCCTTCATTCGCAATGAATTGACGCTTGGCGCAGGCCCCGACCTGTTTCCATGGTCAATAATCGCCTTTTTCAAATCGAATGATGTTCCTCAAAGACGATCGGTGCCACCGGCGTTCCGTTCGTTGAGCATTGCGTGCTGGCGAAACGTACTGACACCGGCAGGTATGACCGTGCCGTTCTGCGCAGAATCCAAAAAGATGTATCGGGTCATTTCAGGCGAACGGTCGAACCAGTTCGGATCATCAAATGTGCCGCCATAGACGCCGTATATTGCCGGAAATCGTTCTAGGTCGAGATAAAGCTTCGTGCCGCAGGCCGCACAGAAATTGATGGTGACCCGCTTTCCGCTGCCCTCGGAGGCTTGCGTGAAGGTAGCCGGTTTGCCAGCAGTTATTTCAAAAGATGTTTTCTCGAAAATCGGCTCCACCATGTAAGCCGATCCAGTTGCTCTTTGGCAGAATTTGCAGTGACAATAGGTGACCCGTATTGGCTGGGCGCTGGTGGTGTACCGGATTGCACCGCAAAGACATCCACCTTGATATACTGACACATCGACCTCCATCAAGAATGCACCTAAGGTGTCATCAAGAATGCACCCAAGGTGTAGTGGCTCTGCCGCTCGTCAGCAAACGGCGCGACAGATTTCTGACCGCTTGGTGCAGCCCGACGCTAGCACGCCTGTGCAACAAGAATTGAGGAGCCCCGTGACTGGCTCGGATCAAGTTGACGTTGCCATTGTTGGAGGCGGCCCCGGTGGGATAATCGCCTTGTACTATGCAAGGCAGGCAGGGCTTAAGGCTGTCCTGCTGGAAAAGCAGGACACAGTCGGCGGGCTTTGGGCGCAGTTACCGGCATGGCAAGATATTCAGAACAGAGAGGAGGATTGGACGCTCGGCGATATTCCAATCGCGGGAGTTGATCAGCCCAGCATCCTCGCCAATATCCAGCAATGGGTTCACAAATTCGATCTGGGACAGCATATTCGGCTCAGTACCACTGCAATTTCTGCATCACCATTTGAGGATGGGTGGGCTATCGAGACGTCGGCAGGCGAACTCAGTGCGAAGGCGCTGATCTGCGCAACGGGTGTTCACAATCGACCAATTATTCCTGATGTTGAGCGAAGCCGCGCCGACGTTGTTGAAGTGCATTCTTCAATGCTCCGCGACCCGACCAGTCTGTCAGGAAAGAGAGTCATCGCCTGCGGGCGGTGGCGCATCGGCATTCGATCTGATCGACCTCTGTCTGGAACATGGCGCGACCCAGATCGTTTGGGTGTACCACTCGTTGAGATGGATGGTCCCGACACGAAAGCCGAAGCGGTTCGCCAGTAATTTACGCGAATTGGCCAAACGACACATGCTCGATGAATCCGCGACGCAAATCGGCTTCATCGATACGGAATTACGTGCTCGATACCATAAGTTCGGCATGGAAGAACTGTTGCCGGACACTCCGTTCAATATCGAAACGGACCAGCTAATTCCGGGCCGTTGGCGTCTTATAGAAAATCTCGGCCAAATCGAGCGGCATCGCGATGATATAAGGAAAATCGAGGGAAAGTCGGTCGTGCTGCGATCCGGGACGACAATCGAAGCTGACGTGGTTCTTTGGGGGACGGGCTACGAAATGGATCTTTCCTACCTGCAGGCGATCGGACTGAACCAGATCACTCGCCCCGATCAGTTAGCGCGTCGCTGTGGTTCAATGGTCGTGAGCCTCGATGCGCCAAACCTTTACTTCGTTTCCGTGGGACTGGAATCGACGAGTGCAACGCCTTGGCATTACGCGCATCTGGCCCGAACTATTGTTTCACAAATCCGCGGTACGGCGAAACTGAGCAAAGAGCCGATCTTAAGGCACCTCAACTATTTCGGAGTGCCAACCTTTCTTGCCGACTTTGATCCGGCAAATTATCCGACCGACACGTGGCGGAACGAGTATGTTTCGTTGGTCACAGACTTTCCGAACGAACGGCCTTTTCCAATACCCGGAATGCCGACAAGGTGATCGGAATGGTGCGCCTGACTTCCGTTGATGGGCACAAACCGACATGCCGGTGCCGTCGCCGCACTTCCGCTGTTGAGGGACAAACGGAAATGGCTCGCATTCGGCCCGAGGTCTGAAAATGGACCCGAAAGCGACATTCGTTTCGGCTCTGTGAGGGGACGTGGCGTGAGGGGACGGGGCGACTAGATCGCGAATTGGCGTCCGATCTCCACAACGTCGTCTCTCGGTAGCCGAAAATACTCCACTGCCTCGCTCGAATTGCGCGAAAGGAAGGAGGCGACGGTCTCTATGAACCACGGCAGGCCCTTGCCATCCTCGCGTCTCACGATCGTCTCACGCCCGATAAACCAGGTTATCTTGGACGGATCAACCGGGTAACCCCGGTCACGAGCAAGGTCCAGCAAGGCCGGGAGGTCCGGCTGCTCCATGAAGCCGTAATGAGCGTGGACGCGCCAGATCTGAGAGGCGATCTCTCGTACTTCCGTGCGGTTCTCCTCTGCGACATACGGAATCAGCTCGGTAATGACGTTAACAATAAAGACGGAATCGTGCAGCGAGCGGATGTGCCGTAGATGCCAGAATACGAGCGGCGGAATATCGCGGGTGACGCGCGCGACGAATATAGCAGTCCCAGGTACGCGCGAAATGCTACCGCGGGTGATCTGGGCCACGATGTCGTCGATCGGAATCTGCATTTCATCCGCCAGTTTCTGCACGGCCGCGATGCCCATCTGCCAGGCCCGCATCAAGGCGAAGAGCACGATGGCGAGCAGCACCGGCACCCATCCGCCCTCGGTGAACTTCAACAGGTTGGCGGACAGAAAGCCTCCCTCCACAGTGGCAAACCCGGCGCCGATTCCAATCACTGCCGGCAGTGGCAAGCCCCAAATCTCACGCAAGGCAATGGACAACAGGAAGGTTGTTACCACCATGTCCGCCGACACTGCGATGCCATACGCGGCAGCGAGGTTGTCCGATGTTTTGAAGGTGATCGCGAGCGTGAGTGTTGCCGCCATCAGCACCCAGTTCACCGCGGGTACGTAGATCTGGCCATAGCCCGCGGCCGAGGTCTGGAGGATTCGCAGGCGCGGCAGACAGCCGAGCTGGATCGCCTGCCGCGTCATCGAAAAGGCACCGGTGATGACTGCCTGGCTGGCGACGGCGGTTGCGACCGTGGCCAATACGACCAACGGCAGCAGCAGCACTGGCGCGGGGCAGAGGCGGAAGAAGAGACTCCCCTCGACCGGCTCGCCGGCCAGTACGATCGCGGCCTGGCCCGCATAGTTCAGGACCAGCGCCGGGAACACCATACTCCAGCCCAGCCGAATCGGCGCCCGGCCGAAATGGCCGAGGTCGGCATAGAGCGCCTCCGCCCCGGTGACGCAAAGGAACACGCCGCCGAGCACCAGCATCACGTTGCCGCCGCCCGCAAACAGGTAGCGCAAGCCCAGTGCCGGATTGATGGCCCACAACACCGCCGGATAATGTGCGATCCCCCACAGGCCGAGCAGTGCCAGCACCGCGAACCAGATCGCCATGACCGGCCCCAGGAATTGACCGATGTCGGCCGTTCCCCGCCGCTGCACTGCGAACAGGGCGGCGAGAATCACTACGGTCCCCAGCAATACGAAGCGGTCGAGGTCAGGTGCTATAACGTCCAAACCCTCCAGTGCCGACAGCACCGAGATCGCCGGCGTGAGCGCGCAGTCGCCATACACCAGCGCCGCACCGAACATGCCGATGAGCAGGACGAAGCCGTGCCGCCCCGGCGTCCGGCTCAAAAGCGCCATCAGGGCGAGAACGCCACCTTCGCCTTCATTGTCAACTCGCAGGGCCAAGCCGATATATTTCACCGTGGTGATGATGATCAGCGTCCAAAAAATCAGCGACACAGCGCCAAGAACCGCCTCCGGTCCGGGATGCGTGCCCGTGGCATCAAGCACGATCTTCAGCGTGTAGAGCGGGCTCGTGCCGATATCGCCATACACCACGCCAAGCGCGGCCAGGCTCAGTGCGGACAGACTGCCCGTCGGAACATGCGAAGAGGTCGTCGTTTGAGCAGGCATTTGTCACCTCATGCCTCCCAGTCGCGAGAGAGGCTCGAACTCGTAACCGGTTCCCCGGTGTCGACAACTCCCGCAGCTTCGGATCGCGTGGTCCTGGCCGGTTGAATTTTGGATGGGCGACGTCGGCCCACCTTTGACTTGGATCAAGACAGGGCGAAACCGCACCGGTCGATGCTAGCAGTCTGGGTGAGGGCATCCGACATCAGCCCAGCGGCAAACCCTGGATCCAGCCTCAGCATTTTGGCAACGAGGATCGAAGCTGCAAGACCGGTGATGCACACGATGACGGCCAAAAGCACCGGCTTCAGCGTAATCGCATTTCTATGACGTTGACAGAAAGACGATCAATATAGCGACGTTCCATCGCCTCAACGTAATCGTCTGCAACGTTGGCTCCATCGCTCTGTGACAGTAATTCCCAGACTTTCTTTTTCTCGGCAGCGCAAGCCAACGCTGCCAAACGTGCGACGACTGGAGCGCTTTCAGCACTTTTTGAGTATCGTGCCGCCGCGGCGTCGGCACAGGATCGCCATTTGTCGGCTGCGGTTCTCATTTCTTGTGCGGACGCAACGGTGGAGAATATGCATCCGACGGCAGCTAGAAGATGTTTGCGCATGTCGTCGCTCAAATTAGGCTTTAGTTGTTTTGCCGACCCAACCGGCCGAAGTCTGTCACCGAAGGTCGCTAAGGGGCAACTAGCAAATCAAGCGATCAACCGAACCCCATTTCTATTTCACGAAGTAGAAAAACCAGATGGCGACCAACGCCGCTGCTACCATGCTGAATATCCCAATCGCCGATCGCTGCGAAAGCCGCGAACCACCGAGAGCCGTCACGAGAACCACTAGAGCAACAATTGCCCCTACGAACATCACGGACATGTTCGATGCTTCTCCAGAAAAGTCCTTGCAAAGTTATCTACGACGCCGAAACGCCAAACGCCTTCGCGGGGAATGAACGGAAGCATAGGGGAAAATCGGCACCATGATCTGGATCAACGCCACGCCGGGCGTTGCGGATGCGACGCCAATGGGTTGGTGGGTATGTTGGTTGTCCATCCCATCATCAAAAGCCCAAGGATCATGATTTGTCCCTGGGGCATGGGTCGGATCGGTGGAGTGGGATCAGCTCCTCACCACAGTTGGCGGACACCGCAGTCATGGCGATCCTCCTTTGCCTATTCTTCACTCCAGAAGCGAATTTCTTGCAATTGTTTGATCTACAGCAAGGCAGGCCTTGGGGTTTCATGATCGGCGTATCAAGCGTCACTCAGCCATCATCACTGCATGCCAATAGGCTGGCGATGATTAGAGTTTGGACAGGTCGGTTTCAGAAATCACAATCTTAAGAATGCCTTGCGCCGATATTGAGTGCAGCATAACGGCGTAGGCTTTCAAACGAAGGAAATATAAAATGGACCACCTTGAACAACTTCAACAGTCTACTAAAAACTTCGGTGATACGGCAAAGGCATCGGAAAACGCTCTCGCAACTTCTTTTCAGACAATTGCGAGCGCCCATGCGGACTTTGCCAAGAAGTTGATGCAGCATAATTATGAGTTCATGTCCCAGCTGAGCAGCATTAAGGAGCCCTCCAAGCTGATGGAGGTTCAGAGCGAATACGTGAAGAACGAATATGAAACGTTCGCAGCGGAATCGAAGAAACTCGCTGAACTCTATGCTGACCTCTTCAAGCAGGCGACGAAGCCGTTCGAAGATTTGATTGCGAAGAACAAAGCGGCTTGATCGTGACGACACGGGAGCGGCTCCAAGGTCGCCCGCTGATCGTCTGTTCAGTTGGCCTGTAAACGGTTGGGTCAAGGTTGAAAAAGAGTTGCGTCAACTTGCGCGTGTCGCACAGATCGCGAGAGACCCACACAGGCATCGCCACGCCGCTGCGGGCGCATAACGAGGGTTGGGTCCATTTTCGTGAATCTCAGGCCGAGTTGACTGCGACTTTTGCGCAATTCGGCCTTGCCAACCGCCTTGCTGTATTTGAAAGAGACATACCCATCCGCTTCCCGATCGCCGCCGCATCGGTATCGATGAATGCAATGGGTGTTCGCCACAACTAGCAACAATGACCAGGTCCTCCACCGAAGGCGGAAAATTTAACCGGCTGTTGCAACGTTTTGGCGTCGTGGGCCAAGAATTGGGAGTAGTAGATGGCGTTAGTTCGTGCTGTCTTGCGGGACATCGACGCCCGAGCCTCGGCGCTTCGCCAAGCCATACCATACAGGATCAGTCGCGATCGCCCTCGGCTTCACCACAGCTTTGGAAACAGCATGCCGGTTCTTGCCTTGTAGGACGCAAAGGTCGGGTAGCGGGCCATCGATCGATCCTTCGCCCACATGTTCCGCAAAAAGAAGCCAAAGACCCAACCTGCCAGCACAAGAAACGGCAACCAATGCCAAGACATGATGGCGAACGCAACGTAGATAAGGATTTCACCCAGGTAGTTCGGATTTCTGGTTCTTGCGAAAAGACCATCCTCGATCAATCCCTTTTGAAGTCGCAGCGTATAGAATTTCTGTGCGTCCCCAACGTAATGAAGGAAGATTCCAAGGATATAGAGAAAAAGCACGAGTCCGATGATCGGCGGCGGCAAGACGATGTGTCGGCTGATCAGTAGATACGGCGCGATGTAGTAGCCGGCCAATGGCAGGAAAATAAGAAGGACGCCGATCCAGACAGGCTGTTTTTCCTGAAAACGCAGGTCCGGATAGAGCGATTCCTTGACAAGCCAAAGGATCGCGTAGGTGCCGTGCAGGCTCAAATAGATAAAGGCCTCCGAGCTCCAGTTGGAAAAATACCACATCATGCCAAGCACGATGGGTGGAACAAGGATCTTGTGAGCGTTGATGAAGGTAACGATTTGCATAAGTGGGCCTTCGTTCAGAACGCAACCTCTACACGAGGTGCGAATCCTGCCTTTGATTTGCATCAACCGCCGTAGATAACGTGCCCGTTACCGCGGGTACGGCTCTCGGCGTGCCGGAGAATTCGCTTCGACCGAGCAACTCGGCCTCATCGAAAGAGCAGGTTCACATACAAAGATTGCAGTGCTACATGGCGGCAACACCGCTAGTCGCGTCTGGTGCGTTGCGTGCGGCTGACGGTCTGCTCGAAACCTGCTCATGGATGACGTTCAACTATGGATGACGTTCAACTTATCCTTCTTGACGAGGTCGATAGCACGCTTTCCGAAGCAGAACGCCTTGTTGAAGCCGGACACTCGAAGCGGACCGTGATCTGCGCCAAATCCCAAACGGGGGGGCACGGCCGCTTCGGACGGTTGTGGACATCGCCGCCTGGAAATCTCTACTGGACCCTGATCCTGCCTTGCGAGCGACACTGGCCCGTTGATAGCGGCCTGCCGTTTGTCTCCGGCCTTGCCGTCATGGACTGCCTGCGTGCCACCGGAGTGAGCTCAGATCTTATCTCTCTCAAATGGCCGAACGATGCTCTCGTCGAGGGTAAAAAGATCTCGGGCATCTTGATCAAGAGCGTATATGCGTCGGCTCGGGGAACGTCGGGCGCTTACGCCCTGATCGGAATAGGGATCAACATTGCGACCTATCCCAAGGATACGTTCTTCCCGGCGACGTCGCTCAACGCACTCGGTCTTGACGATGTGGATATCGCCACTATGCGGGACGAATTGACTGCGGCGTATCTGCGCCGTCTCGAGCAATGGCAAAGCGGTGGTTTCAGTGCCATCCGCGCCGAGTGCGTGGCAAAGCTCCATGGCGTCGGCCTGCTCCAGCAGGTTGCAGTTAACCGCGAGCGAACCGATGTCATCGAAGGCATCAACCGCGGTATCGATGAAAACGGCTCATTGATGCTTGAGATGCCGAGCGAAACCATCCGACTCATAAGCGCGGGCGACATGCTCGGGCCGCTTTAGGTTCGGGATAGTGCTTCATTCGCCTCGACGAACCACCACCCGCTCCAATTTTTTCTGGCGTCTCTCACATCGGGTCTTCACTCGGACAACGAAGCTCGCGCTTCCAAATCCCCATCGAAATTCGGATTCTTGGCTTTAGTGTTTATCCTGGGCGGTAATCGTACGGGGAGCAGATGCTGGGGTCGCCAGTTGTCTCATAGGTGTCGACGACATCGCCGGTCGTCACGACTCGAATTTTGCAAGGGTTGAGCGGCTGACCTTTGAACCATGTGTAGACTTTTTGCCCCCCGAACGTTTCCTGTTGTTCCGGAGGGCCAAGCCTGACCTGGACGGCGCTCAGCGGCTGCCCCTTGAAGTCGTTTCGGGCGCCACTAATGCCGAGGGGGTTGGAGCATCCGGCCAGGACCAGGGTCGCCAGGATCGCCAGATTGCGCATTCGTCCTATCTCCCCAAAACCCGAAGCCTGGACGCAACCAGCGTTGAACGTCAAGGGTGGAACGCGCTGCAAGGCGCGGGCTAGGCGAGCAGGTCATCGTTCTTCGGGTGGGGGTAGGTACACGTCAACTAAAAAATTGGTAGCCCCGGCTCACCGCACGGCAGCAACGAGCTTGCGCAGTCGGCGTCAGCTACGCGTTGGCCGTTCAGTCGCAATCCGATTCGATGACTTTGCAAGATTTTCGTCCATCCGCTCGGGCTGCATCCAAGCACGTAGCGAGGGAGCTTGTCCCGCGGCGTCCTTGCTTCGGACCGTCGGCTCGGTTGCCATTTATTTCATGACCGCTATGGTGCTTTGGACCGTGATGCGTTCCTGAAGAGGGACCCCGGTCACATCCCCGAGGTCGCCAACCCGACCGCACAATTCGTCCCGCCAAGTTCGCGTTAAATTCAAGGATCAAAAATGGCCGAAGCGGACCTCGATGTTATCATTCGGTCCATTGGAAAGAAGCAGCACAAGACCCTGATGGACGCTGCCAGGAAGCGGCACGCCCGGCTGGTCGGATTGGCCGCCAAGGCCAAGTCCAAAGACGCCAAGGATCGATACAGGCAACTCGCCAAGGCTACGCTGCTTATGGCCAACGCCGCCGCGCGGCGGCTGCAGCTCACGGCGGAGAATGCGGCCGACAGCTACGCGCGGTCGATGAAGAAGGCCGTGGAAGACATCAAGGCCGCCGAAGAAGAGCAGGCAAGGAAGGTAGCCGAGAAGAAAGCCGTCAAAAAGAAGGGCTGACGCCGTGCCACATCAACCTCACCCAAAGGTCATCATCACCTGCGCGATCACGGGAAACCTGACGCGGCCGGAGCAATCGCCGCACCTGCCCATCACCCCGCAGCAGATCGCCGACAGCGCGCTTGAGGCGGCCGACGCCGGCGCTTCGATCGCCCACATCCATGTGCGCGATCCCGAGACCGGCCGGCCCTCGATGGGAATCGACCTTTATCGCGACGTGATGGACCGCATCCGAGGGCGCAATCCGAAGCTGATCATCAATCTGACGACGGGGCCCGGGGGGCGCTTCGTGCCTTCAGAGCAGGATCCGAAGGTGGCCGGTCCCGGCACCACCTTGATGGCACCGGAGAAGCGCGTCGAGCATGTCGAAATCCTGCGTCCGGAGATATGCACGCTCGATCTCAACACCATGAATTCGGGCGGGCAGGTCGTGATCAACACGCCGCCCAATGTGCGCAAGATGGCGGCGCGGATGCGGGCTGCGGGGGTCTTGCCGGAACTGGAGCTGTTCGACTCCGGCGATATTCATCTGGCACGCGATTTGATCGCGGACGGGACGTTGCAGGGCCCACCACTGTGCACGCTCGTGCTCGGCGTCAAATACGGTTTTGATCCGTCGCCCGAAACCATGCTCTATGCGCGCAATCTGCTGCCGCCGGGATCGATCTGGGCCGGCTTCGGCATCGGCCGTTCGGAATTCCCGATGGTGGCGCAGTCTTATTTGCTGGGTGGCCATGTGAGGGTGGGGCTCGAGGACAATCTCTATATGTCCAAGGGCGTTCTCGCCAAGAGCAACGCCGAACTGGTGACGCACGCCGCCGGGATTCTCAAAAGCCTCGGCGCCGCGATCGCATCGCCTGCGGAAGCGCGGACGATGCTCAAGCTCTCCTAAAAGTTCACCGGGCGGCGCATGCCGCGCCGCCCGGTGTGATTCACAAGCCGTGGCTCTAGCGACTAACCATCGCGACGATCGTGGTCGTCGCGATCTCCTCGGTGGTCGCGATCGTCACGGTCATCGCGGTCGCCGAACTGGAACATGTCCATGAGGTCGCCGATCGCCGGCATGTTGCGCGGCACGTACCGATTGTCGTCGCGATCGCCGTCGTTGTCCATGATCGGGTTCGGGAGATTGTCACGGCTGCGCGCGCTCAGCGGCTTCAGTCCCCAGTTGCGCTCGATGAATTTGGTGATCGAGACGTGGTCGTAATAGGTGTGGACCACGCGTCCGCCGCGCGAGAACGGCGAGATCACCATCATCGGTACGCGCGGGCCGTCGCCGAAGAAGTCGACCGGTTGGATGAAGCCCGAATCGTAGAAGCCGCCGCTCTCATCCCATGTGACGATGATCGCGGTCTCGGCAAACAGCTCGGGCTTGGCGCGGACCTGGTCGACGATATTGTCGAGCAGCGCCTCGAACAGGTTGAGCTTGGACGATTGCGGATGTCCATCGACAAGACCGCTCGGCTTGACGAAGGCAACCGATGGCAACCGGTCGTTGGCAACGTCGGCGAAGAAGTCGACGATGTCCTTGGTGTGCTGCTTGATCAGGGTTTGATTGCCGTAGATCGAAGCCGCGTACTGCATCGGATTGCAGATCGGGCAGAACGCATTGGGTTGGCCTGCCACCGCAGCGTTGAAGCCGCCGCCATAGTAGACCCACGGGACGTTCTTGGCGATGAGCGCGTCGCCGATGGTCGGCAGGTTTTGCGGCGGAATGAAGAAGAAGTCGCCGCCATCCTTGGTCGTGGCGAAGGCGGCCGGATTCGCTGGACGACCGTCGGGGTGATAGCCCGGGAAGAAGTTGTTGATCGCATAGAAGGTGTTCGGCGCGCAGTTGGGCGAGGCCTTGTAGGGCAGCGTCGTCAGGTAGTTTCTGATCGCGGGAACGCCGGGCTGGGTCGCGTCGGCGCAATTGACGTACTCACCGAGCGAAGCGCCGACATCGTTCTTGTAGACGTTGTTGGATCCGGGCACCGGATCCGGATTGGCCACCAGCGAAATCGTCACCTGCGGCGGCAGTCCGAGGATCGCGCCGGGAACCGTCTGCGGCGGCGCCGGATTGAAGCTGGTGGCGTTGAACACGCCGTTCTGGGCGAAGCTGTTGTTGAAGAAGTAGACGTCGCCGGTGCCGATCATGATGTGATTGGCGCCGGTGCCACCCATCACCGCCTGATGATAATTGTCGGCAATCGAGAATTCCAGCGCGAGCTTCTTCAGAACCGGCGCGTCGCCCTGGTTCATGTTGAAGAAGGCCATCGACGTGCCCATGCCTTCTTCCGTCGTTCCGGCGAAGGTGGTGATCACGTAGGGCAGGAGATCGGCGAGACATCCGGTCGGATTGTCGTGCTTGGCGTGTTGGACGCTGCAATCGAATTGCTGCCACATCTGGTAGAAGCGATGAATGGTGTCTTCGGTGTAGGCGTCGTAGGGAAGTCCGTGGCCTTGCTTATCCTTCGCCGTCTGCTGGAACGGTCCGTTCGGCAGATTGGTGACGTTGAGGATGCGCGTATCGGGATTGCGCACGCCATTGACCTCCGGCTTGAACGGCAATCCGCTGGCTCCGGTGGTGAGCAGGACCGCGTCTTCGGGCTCAAGGCTCGGCTCGGCCGCCTGCGCCGCGGCCACGGTGGCGAACGGGCGGCGGGTTGGTGTCACTGGCCAGCTGCGGCACGCCGTCCAGGTCGGGCGGCGGCAGCGTGGTGTAGGGCGTCTTGCTGACGTCAGGCGCGCTGATGAAATATTGAGACTGGGGCGTGACCGTGAATTGTGCCGCCTTGCTGAAATTGGGGCCGGGGGTGCCGTCCGCATTGACGATGCCCTTCGACAGCAGATTCTGAATACGCTGACCATCGCGCGGGCGGAAAGTGCCGAAGGCATGGTCGAAGCTGGAATTCTCGGCAAGAACGACGATGACGTGCTTGATCGGCGTCGTCGTGTGGACGCGATCGGTGGACTTGTCCGGATCGGTGGCCCCGGCATTCGCCGTCAACGCGCCCAGCGCAGCCGCCGCCACGCCAAGTCGCAGGCCAAGCTTTTTTCCGCCCGGCGTGTATTTACTTCCTCGCATCATGGTTCTCCCCAGAGTGAAAATCGGCGGGAACCTAACGAGGTGAAATGACACCTTTATTTCAGTTCAAAGTTTCCCCAGAGGTGATGAAGGACATCAGGGGTGCCAGAGAACACGATTTCGTGTGTGGTGCGTCCAGGAGATGATGAGAACCCAGGCGCGAGAATGGCCGCGTGGACCGAAGCGTGGGAGGCCGGAACTCGCAATAAATTCTTGGCGTTGCGGCACCGTGCGCCCCGCCGCGACAATCTAATGTACCGCGCGCGCTACCTCGCGCCCCGTCAGCGCCATCACCGACACCGCGACAATGCGCGCGATGACGCCGTCGACATCGTTGAGATCGCATTTGCCTTCCGAGAGTTTTGACAGCCGCTCGCTGTCGCGGACGGTCTGGTGTGCCATGGCGAGGGCAAAATGGAGGCCCCAGTAAAGCTCGACGTCGCTGCGATCGGGCAGGGATCGCCGCATCGCCGCGGCGAATTTGCGCAAATGATCGATTTCGCGGTTCTTGATGCGGCGGATCGGGGGAACCGACTCGATCGAAGCGCGGATCATGAAGCGCGCCGCGGTCGAGCGCGCGTTCTCTGGACCGAGGCAGCCGCGCAGCGTCGGCCCCACCAGCGCGCGCAGGATGGCGTCAATATCTGCACGTCCACGGCCCTCGGCTTCCGCCGCCTTCAATTCGTTGAGGCGCTCGCGGTTGGTGGCGATGCTGCGCGTGACGAACAATTCGGCAATCAGCTCGTCCTTGGAGCCGAAATGATAGTTCACCGCCGCCAGATTGACGCCGGCCGCCGCCACGATGTCGCGCAGCGTGACGTCAGCAAAACCGCGATCGGCGTAGAGCCGCTCGGCGGCGTCCAGGATCAACGCGCGGGTCCGGTCTGACGGCATTTCACGGCTCAGTGAGAGGCAGGCATTGCAATTCAAACAGTTGTATGAAACTATGGTTTGAAGACGGGAATGTCAACGTGCGTGACGCACCGTCGCACCGGCGATTGCTTTGCCGGCGGCGATCGGTTTGACGGTCAGGCGATAAACAGTCTTGCAGTGAACCGGCGGCGGGGAGACAGTGCCGCCAACAATCTTTTCCAAATGTGAGGAACGCCCAATGGACTTCAACATGTCGGATCGTCAGAAGGAATGGCTCAGCCGCGTGCAGTCGTTCATGACCAAACACGTCCGGCCGGCTGTCCCCGTCTATCGCCAGCAGGACGAAACCGGCCCGCGCTGGAAGGTGATTCCGATCGTCGAGGAGTTGAAGAAGAAGGCGCGCGCCGAGGGCCTCTGGAACATGTTCATGCCGCCGTCGTCGCATGAGGACGATGAATTCCGTGGCGCGGGATTGACCAATCTCGAATATGCGCCGCTCGCCGAGGAAATGGGCCATATCGGCTGGGCCTCGGAGGTGTTCAATTGCTCCGCGCCGGATACCGGCAACATGGAGGTGCTGATGCGTTACGGCACCAAGGAGCACAAGCGGCAATGGCTGCGGCCGCTGATGGACGGTGAAATCCGTTCCGCCTTCCTGATGACCGAGCCCGCGGTCGCATCCTCCGACGCCACCAATATCGAAACCCGCATCGAGCGCGACGGTGATCACTACGTCATCAACGGCCGCAAATGGTGGTCGTCGGGCGTCGGCGATCCCCGCTGCAAGATCGCGATCGTGATGGGCAAGACCGACCCGAAGGCGCCGCGCCACCAGCAGCAGTCGCAGATCCTGGTGCCGCTCGATTCCAAAGGCATCACGGTCGAAAAACTTCTTCCCGTGTTCGGCTTTGACGACGCGCCGCACGGCCACGCCCAGGTGCTGATGGAGAACGTGCGAGTTCCCGCCAGCAATATCCTGCTTGGCGAGGGCAGGGGCTTTGAGATCGCGCAAGGCCGCCTCGGTCCCGGCCGCATCCATCACTGCATGCGCACCATCGGCAAGGCCGAGGAAGCGCTGGAGAAAATGGTGAAGCGGCTGTCTTCACGTACCGCCTTCGGCCGCAAGATCATCGAGTTTTCGATCTGGGAGCAGCGCATTGCGGAGGCCCGCACCGATATCGAGATGAACCGGCTGCTGTGCCTGAAGGCCGCCGACATGATGGACAAGGTCGGCAACAAGACCGCCCAGCTCGAGATCGCCATGATCAAGGTGGCGGCGCCCAACATGGCGCTGAAGATCATCGATCACGCGATCCAGGCGTTCGGCGCCGCGGGCGTCTCCGACGATGCCGGCCTTGCGCGGGACTACGCCTCGATGCGCACGATGCGGCTGGCCGACGGCCCAGACGAGGTCCATAACCGCGCCATTGCCAGACTTGAACTTCGGAAGTATGCAAACTCTCCCACTTCGCATTGAAGGGAGTTCCTTAGCCGGCGCTCCCCAAAAAGCCTGAAAAATCCGGGGGAGCGTCACGGTGGCCGAAGGCGTCAGAAGCGACGAGGAGTTTTCCGGCACCAAGCCGGTCGAGGAGCGGCACCGGATCGACGAGGCACGCCTCGAAGCGTGGATGGGCGAGCACGTCGAGGGCTACCAGGGACCGCTGACCGTCCTGCAATTCAAGGGCGGGCAGTCGAACCCGACTTACCGGCTCAACACGCCGACGCGTTCCTACGTGATGCGGCGCAAGCCATTCGGAAAGCTGCTGCCGTCGGCGCACGCGGTTGATCGCGAATTCCGCGTCATTGCAGCGCTGGGCCGCCAGGGGTTTCCGGTCGCCAAGGCCTACGCGCTATGCACCGACGACGCGGTGATCGGGGCCGCCTTCTACATCATGTCGATGGAAGAGGGTCGGGTGTTCTGGGACCCAGCGCTGCCGAGCCAGACGCGAGAGGCGCGGCGCGCAATCTTCACCAGCAAGATCGAGACGCTTGCAAGATTGCACGGCTACGATCCGCAAGCGATCGGGCTTGGCGACTTCGGCAAGCCGGGCAATTATTTCGCGCGCCAGGTCGATCGCTGGACCAAGCAATACCGCGCCTCCGAAACCCAACACATTGCCGAAGTCGAAAAACTGATCGAGTGGCTGCCGCGCACCGTGCCGCATCAGGAGCGTGTCTCGATCGTCCACGGCGATTATCGCCTCGACAACATGATCTTCCACCCGACCGAGCCGCGGGTGATCGCGGTATTGGACTGGGAACTCTCCACCCTCGGCGATCCGATGGCGGACTTCACCTATCTCTTGATGCAATGGACCATGCCGGGTCTTGCCAGCGCCGACCTCAAATCGTTGAACATTCCGACGTTGGACGAGGCCGCGCAGATCTATTGCAACGTCACCGGCAGCACGGTGCCGGATCTCAACTGGTACTTTTCCTACAATTTGTTCCGCCTCGCCTGCATCACCCAAGGCATCGCCGGGCGCATTCGCGACGGCACCGCGGCAAGCGCCAAGGCGATGGAATCGGCCGCGCGCACCGTGCCGCTGTCAAAAAACTCCTGGGAATACGCGCAGAAGGCGGGGGCGGTGTAAACGTCTGTGCCTGGGCCGAATGACAAGGAAGGGGATTCATGAACGTGTCATTTGCCCGCGTGATGGTTTGCGCGTTCATGATCGGTGGCTCTGTCTTCCCGTTGCAAGCCGCATGGGCACAAGCCATCTTTCGCACCGAGGTTTATCCGTTACAAACGGTCACCCTCAGCACGGCTGATTTCCTGCTCGGCAAGAAAGACGGCAAGCCCACGACGATAGCGGGAGAGCTGCGAATACCAAAGCCTGGAACGGACCGGCTGCCGGCGGTCGTCCTTGTGCATGGATCGGGCGGCGTCGGCTTCAATTCCGGCATGTGGGCGGGCGAGCTGAACAAGGCAGGCTTCGCCACTTTTGTCGCCGACAGCTTCACGGGCCGCGGGATCACGAACACAATTGCCGATCAATCGCAGCTTTCATCCTATACGATGATGAACGACGCCTTTGCTGCGCTGGCCGTGCTCGCGAAGCATCCGCGCATCGATCCGGGCAAGATTGCGGTCATGGGTTTCTCCAAGGGCGCCGTATCCGCGCTTTACGCCAGCATGAGCCGTTTCCAGGGCGCCTATGCCCCGGAGGGCGCGAGTTTCGCCGCCTATATCGGCTTCTACACCCCCTGCAACGTCGCGCTGATCGATGACGAAAAGCTCAGCGCAAAGCCGATCCGGCTTTATCACGGCCTTGCCGACGACTGGGTGCCGGTCGGTCCATGCCGCGAGTACGTCGCACGGCTGAAGAGAGCCGGAGCCAATGTTGACCTCGTCGAATATCCCGGTGCCTATCATGCTTTCGATAACCAGGCGATCCCGGGCACGATACGGCTCCCACATGCGGTTACCTCGCGCAAATGTCGCTTCAAGGAAATGCAGCCTGGCAAGATCCTCAACGGCGATACGGGCGAGCCTCTGGCGCCCGATGATCCCTGCATCGAACGCGGCACGACAATCGCTTACAATGCCGAGGCGACCGACGCCGCTCGCAAGGACGTCGTTGAATTTCTCACCAGCCTTTTCAATAAGTAGAAGGACCAGGAACGAGCGCACCGCAAGGGGTAGCTGATCTCGTCCACCAGCGAATGTCCGTTTTGCGCCGCAAGCGCCGAGCTTAAATTGTTCGAGGGGAAATCGAAATGCGTGGTATGGGCTTTCTGGCGATCTGGAGCGATGTCGAGAAAAAGGCCCTGACCGACTATCAGCACTGGCTGACGCGCGAGCATACCACAGAACGCGTGACGACGAAGGGCTTCCTGGCCTCGCGCGTGTTCCGCGCTGATCGCAGCGATATCGATCGTTTCTTCATCCTTTATGAGCTGGAAACTCCTGAGGTGCTCGACGGGCCCGCTTACCTCGCGCGGCTCAATGCGCCGACGCCATGGTCGCAACGCATCATGCCCCAGCTCGGCAACTTCGTTCGCGGCGGCGGCGTCATCGCGGCTCGCGCCGGCCGCGGAGAGGGGGCCACAATTTCCGCGCTACGTATCGAGCATCTGCCGGACGAGCCGCAACGGCTGGCAGACGCTCTTGTCGCACTGGACGGGATCGCGGCGGTGCAGATTGGCGCAACCGACCGTGCGCGGACCTCGGTACCAACCGTCGAAAAGGGAATGCGGAGGAATGAGGGATTCTTTGCCGGTCTTCTGATCATCGAGGCGCTCGACGAGGCCTCTCTTCGCAGCGCCCTGCGTGGATTGGCTGAAATCGCGCCTCAAGTCGCAGCCAGCATCGGCGAACCGGAGATTTTTCGCGGTATCTTCGCTCTCGATGCCCGCATCGCGGATTTCGCGTAAGGCCGCTGTTTTCTGGTCGCCGCTTGTCGGTTCAGTCACTCGACTTGCCGTCGACGAACTGCGCCCATTCCTCCTGCAGCGGCTGCTTCAGCGCTTTTCGCTCTTCTTCAAGCGCGGCGACACGCTTTGCGGCCCCGGTCATGGTATTCGCCACGACATTGTAACGGTCCACGGTGCGTTGCAGGGGAAAGATGAATTGTCCGTCGACCACCTTGTAGGAACCGAATTCGCTGGCCAGAAACGCCACATACTTTTCGTAAGCGCGATAATAGTCGGCGCGCGCCGACAGCACCGCCGCCGTGAGCGCTACGATTTTTGCGTGTCGCTTGTCGATACCAGCCAGTAGATTGAGGATGACATCCTTCTCCACATGCAGCGAGCGCGCGTAGTTTTCGACCTTGTCGCGCTCGGCTTTGAAGAGGGCGACGTAGCGCGGCAGAAATGCCGTCGCATTGGCTTCCGCCGTTTTCAAATCGTTGCGCAGCGCCTCAAGGTCGCCGCGGCTCACCTTGCCGAAATTGACGTCCTTTGAGACCGACGGAGGCTCGATGTCGCCGGACAGCTTTTCGGTCGCGGCGTGGGTTTCATTCGCGGCCTTGGTGGCCATCGCCATCAACCGCAGGATTCTGTTTGAGGGGTGTTGCTGCAGCGCGGCATCGATCTGCGCCGGATCGGTAATGCCCTGCAGGGGGGTCTGACTTTCGCGCGCGGCCGTGCCGTCCTGAAGCTTGCCCAACGCAGTGACAAAGTAGGCTCCGGCGCCAAGACAAGCGAACAAGAACAGAAAGGCCGCCAGCACGCGCCTGCGTACATTCGGGTCAGAAGGCATTCTTGGTCAACCCCATGAAGCTGTGGTTCTTTTTACCTCCTTCCCCTTGGTTTGGCGATGATCAGTCGAATGTGGCCGCTCATAAATCGTGCAGCGGAACAGGACTTCGATCGTGCCGAGCGTCATCGCGATGGCAATGACCACCAGCGCGAGGCCGGGCGGCGTTGCGGCCGGCTCGGATTTGCACGCAACGACGGGCGCGGCCGTCGGAGATTGTGGTTCGGTCGTCACCGGGCGATCGACCGCTGGCGCCAGTTCAGGCGCTTGATCCCACCATATCGCCGACACTGAGCCGGAATCCGGTTGCGCCTCAGGCTTGCTCGCGCAGGACTGTGCGGCTTCCGACGGTGCCGTCAACGCAGTCAAGACAACCATCAAGGCGGCAACTACCACGACTGGCATTGGGTCGCTCCGTTTCCGGACATTGCCTCCGCCGAGGTGGCAGTCGTGGTAAAGTCGATATATTGACGATTTGCAAATGAACCCTGGCTTTAAAGGGCAATATGCTTGTCCAATTGACCAGGCGACCACAAAGCGCGGCCAAAAATCTCGGCAGATCAGATTCCAGCGCGCGATTTTTAGATTTCATTTCAGTGTGCGGCGAAATTGCGTCGAGATTTTCCGGCGTTATGGCGGCGTCAATGCGGCGCGTCTTCCGGGAGATTCTAATTTCGGTCCAAAATCCGCCCCCGACTCAAATCAATCTCGCCGTGGGTTGGAAGACTGGGGGCGCGTTCGGCTATTAGTATTGGGGATTTGGCCATGATACCCGCACAACCACCACAAAACACACATGAACGTCTCAGCGGATCGCCACTAGGGCATGACGATGATACCTACGACGAGTATACCGACGACGACGTCGTGTCGCTGCTTGAAGAGAATGCAAGACTTCGCAAGCTTGTGGTCAGGCTTTCCGAACTCGTCCTCAGAAATGTGGCGGACGGAAAGTGACGGCTTGGGTGACCGCAAACCGAGAAGTTTTTCGCGCCGCCTTCCTCTGAACGCGGCACTTTTTCAAATATAGAAATTCGCGCTGGCGATGTCGGCCTTAATCTAAGGCGGACATCGCGGCAGCCGGCCTCCGACCTTTCCCTCGAACACCCTCGTCAGGGTCCGCGCAATTGTGTTGATTGTGGCGATCCTTGGCCGACCGGGCTATACTTTGCACTGCAGGAGCCAGGCTTGGACCGCTCCACGGATGCGAGGCGAGATGGTGCAGATCGCACGTTGCTATCCTCGAGCATTGCCGTTTTTTTGCGTTGCAACGCTTGCCGTTCTTGCAAATTCACCACTATTCGCATTGGAGGTTGGTCAGGCAATCGAGAATTGCCGCGCCTCGAGCGGAAAGCCGGCCTATGCGGCCTGTATGCAGGGCGGGGGAACTCACGACGCATGTTTTGGCAAGGCGAGGGCGATCGTTCAGTCCTGCGTCAAGAGCGCCATGGTTGCCGCCCAGCCCAAAGCTGCATTGTTCTCCGCCGAAAAACTTTCGCGATCGCCGACCATGGCCGGGAAACCGAGCGCCGCGGAAATCGCCAGCGACGCCTCGGCCAGTCTCGTCGCGCCACCGCGAACGATTTCCGACATCACCGCCATACTCGAACAGCAGAAGCCTGACCCGGCGGAGGTTTCCAAATTAACGGCGATCGCCGATGCACCCGTGCCGACGGGCATCAAGGGTGCCGATCTCGCCGATTTCTACTACAAGCGCGCGCAGGCGAGGGCGCTGCTGGGTCGCGGCGACGCGCTCGACGATGCCGATCTTGCCGTGAGCAATGCGTCGGGTGCTGATTACAATAACCTGGGAAGCCGTTACGAGCAGCTTTTGGCGCGGCTTTTGCGGGAAGCCGGGCAAAATAAGCGCGCCAGCACGCTGGTGACCAAACAGATGGCGAGGTTTGCCAACCAGAGCAAAGGCAAGCTGTTCGGATTGAACTTTTCGCAGGTGGTGGGCTTCGTGAGGAGTGGCGACATCAACACCGCGGAATCCTACGCCGCGCGCAATCGCAGCCTGCTGACGGAAGCGCAGCGGTGGTCCGTATTCCCGATCTACGGGATGGCGTGGCAGGCGCTGGTCGAGGACGGCAATGCGCGTATCGAGGAATCCCGTGGCCGGTTCACGCAAGCGGAAGCGGCCTATCACAAGGCTTCGGTCTTCTACACGAACTCGTTGAAAACCCTTGCGCAATGGGAGAGCAAGCCCGCCGAAGGCGAAATGGAGCGGCACGCCGACTGGGCCCTGGCGCTTGAGGGGCGGACAAAAGTCCAGCAGGGCCGGGTTGGCGAAGGGGAATCCGATGTGAGGCGCGCGCTGCTGAGCCGCCTCAGTAAATCCGGCAAGTTTCATCCGGATACGGCCGGCATTCTCGCGGTCCTGGTCTACGTCATCCAGGAGCAGGGACGCTACGAGGAGGCCGAGCGGCTGCAGCGTCAGGTCATCAGCGTCTATCAGGGACTGGGATACGGCACCGACTCCTCCCAACTGGTCAAATCGCAGTTGTTTCTTGCGCAAATCCTTAATCTCAGGGGGCAGTACGACGCTGCCTCCAATCTCTACGACCAGATCGACGTCTGGACCGCCAAATGGGAGCCCTCGCGTCGGGAAGCCATCAGCGGCGGTCTGACTCGCGTCGTGATCATGCTCGCGCAGGGTAACGACGACAACGCAGTCGAAATCGCTCAACGCTCCTACGAACGCGAGCGCCAGCGGTCCGGAGAAAAGAGTTTCAATACCGCGTTGTCACGCGGATTTCACGCGATTGCCCTGGCGCGAAAGGGTAACGCAACGGAGTCGCTGCAAGCCTTCAAGGAAAGTCTTCCCGTCCTTTTGTCGATCTCGGGAAGCGGAGATGACGACAGCGGCACGACCGCGGCCGCGCGGGAGGGCAGGGTACGGTTCGTGATCGAAGGTTATCTGCGGCTGCTCAGCCGCAACCCGGCCATCGTTCCACCGAGCGTGATCGAGGAAACATTCGGCTACGCCGACACGTTGCGCGGACAATCGGTGCAGCGCGCGCTGCAGGCATCGTCGGCGCGTTCCGCAACCAAGGATCCGGTGCTGGCCCAACTCCTACGAGACTCGCAGGACATCGACAAGAAAGTCGGCGCCGCAGTTGCGACGCTCAACAATTTGCTCACTCTTCCGACCTCGGAACGCGACGAAAAGGCGGTCAAGAGCACCGAAGCCGAGATCGCCCGGCTGCAGGCGACACGCGCGCAAAGCCTGAGGGACATCGCAAAGAAGTTTCCCAGCTACGGGGATCTCGTAAATCCCCCGCTCCCAATGCCTGCCGATCTGCAAACGCAGCTAACCGATGACGAGGCCATGCTTTCGTTCTACTTCGGCAGGTTTGACAGTTACGTGTGGGTGTTGCGGAAGGAGGGCCCCGTCCGGTTTGCGCGCATCGACGCCAAGCTTGGTGACATCAATGCCAAGGTCAACAAGCTGCGCGAGGCACTCGAACCGAATGCCGCGATGATTTCCGACATTCCGGCCTTCGATTTGGGCCTCGCCCACGAGCTCTACGCATTGCTGCTAAAGCCGACCGAAGCAAACTGGAGGCCTGCGAAAAGCCTGATCGTCGCCACCAACGGCGCGCTCGGCTTGCTGCCACTTTCGCTGCTGCCGGCTGAACCTTCGAAAATCGATCCCGACGACGATCCGCTGTTTTCCAGCTATCGGAAAGTTCCGTGGCTGGCGCGCACGCATGCGGTGACGCTGGTGCCGTCGATTTCGGCCATGATCACGCTGCGCAAATTGCCTGCCGGCACCGCCTCGCGCCAGCCGTTGATCGGGTTCGGCGATCCGCTGTTCAGCAAGGAACAGGCCGACGACGCGGCAAGGGATGACAAGCCGGTCCAGGTCGCAAGCACTGCCAACATCACCCGCGGCGTACCGCTGAAGCGGCGCAGCAGTCCGAAAATTGACGGCGTGGACAGCATGCAGCTGGCGCAACTGCCGCGACTTCCGGACACCGCGGAAGAACTGAAATCCATCGCGCTGGCACTGCAGGCCGATCCGGCCAAGATGCTCAATCTGGGCAAGGACGCCAACGAGAAAACCGTCAAGACGGCTAATCTGTCCAACTTCAAGATCATCGCGTTTGCAACCCATGGGTTGGTGCCGGGCGAGCTCGACGGCCTGACCCAGCCCGCGCTGGCTTTGACGGCTCCCGCGGTGGCCGACAGCGATGGCGATGGCCTGCTCACGATGGAAGAGATTCTGGCGCTGAAACTTGACGCCGATTGGGTCGTTCTATCGGCCTGTAACACAGGAGCGGGCGTGGCCGCCGGCGCCGAGGCCGCCTCCGGCCTCGGTCGGGCATTCTTCTATGCCGGGACGCGTGCCTTGCTGCTCACCAACTGGTCCGTGCATTCGGAATCGGCGCGCGAACTGATCACGGATTTGTTCAAGCGTCAGGCCGCCGATCCCAAATTGACGCGTGGCGAGGCGCTGCGACAAGCGATGATGGCGTTGGCGGATGGGCCCGGCTATATTGGCGCGGACGGGAAGACTGAATTCACCTATGCCCATCCGCTATTTTGGGCGCCGTATTCCGTGATTGGAGATGGCGGCAAGCGGTAGGCTTTGAAGGCTTTGATTTCGGGGAAGGGGATGTTGGTGCGAATTTGGTTTGCAGGATTTGCGGTTGGGTCAGCGTTGTTCCTCTCGTCTGCGGCAATTCCCGTTTATGCGGCCAATGTCCTGATTACCCAGGAAGAGGCCAGGTTGCCGCCGCCCAAGGGTGCCATCGTTGCCGATCGGCGTGGTATCACCCGAGGTCCTAAGATCAAGGTTCTCGATGACACCGAGCCGGTTCACTCCCCGATGCATCTCCAGGTCATGTTCGAGTCCTTCGGAGGCGCTAAGATTGATCTGGATTCGGTCAAGGTCACCTACCTGAAGACCCCTAATGTCGATCTGACACCGCGCATAAAACCCTTCGTCCAGAGCGCGGGTATCGATATTCCGGACGTCGAGCTCCCAGTGGGCGAGCATATGGTCAGGATCGACGTCAAGGATTCGGATGGCCGAATGGCCACCACGAGCTTCGTCCTGAAGGTCGCGCCTTGATCGCCATGCCGACACCATGCCCGTTTTGCCGGCAAGAGAATGCTGAAACCGCCCTTGTTTGCGCGCACTGCTCACGCGACATCGCGGTACCGGCCTCGCTGCTCGCCGAGCGGGACGAGCTTTGCCGAAAGCGCGATGCGGCCAGGGAAGAATTGTCGAAAGCCAAGCGCGAGTTCGAAGAGCTCAACCGCGGCAAGAAATTTCGACCAGTCTGATGGATTGTCCCTTCTGCACCGAAACTGTGAGGGACGAATCCTTGGTGTGCAAGCACTGTTCCCGCGACTTGCGCGCTGTCCTCCCGGTGATCGTCGAAATCCAGCAAGTCGTTTCCGAGCTTGACCGCCTGCGGAGCGAACTCGGTCATGTCAATGCGAAGCTTGGCAGGCTTCGTCATCCCTTTCGCACCGCCTTTATCTATGCGGGAACATACTTCCTCATGCCAGTCGTCCTTCTGGTCGCCGCGCATGTGCTTGTCACAATCGTATTCAATGTCAGCCCGCTCTATCTGCGGCTCGCCTCGGTCATCGTCCCCCTGCCGTTTGGTCTGGCGCTCTACGCCGGCGAGAAGATGGGAGTTCGCGGTGCCTTGCTGCTGGGGATCGTCACGGCAAGTTTTGCCATTCTCTGCATGCTCACGGTAACCGGGATCAACGACAATGTGCCTATCATTCCGGGTCCGTGGATCGAGTGGCGCGAGGCGATCGAATATGCTTTGAGCATTGCGCTTGCGTTTGTCACCGGCAATATCATCGGCATTTTGCTGTTCCAGGCGCTTCCCAAGATAATGGCGGGCGGCGGCAAGCCCAATGCTGTTGCTTACAGCTTGGCAAGAGCGCTTGGCCCGCATCTCGGTGAAGAGCACATCCGTCGCCGGGCGCGTGTTATCCAGAACCTTATGCGCACGGTCGGTCCGCTGGCGGGAATTGTGGTGACCGCTTCAGGTTCGCTTTATACCGGACTCAAGGGCATCATCGGCTGGTGAGTGGTGCCGAAGATGGCGCGAGCCAGGCCTATGGGAACAGCCGACCTGACGCGATGCGGGCGCCTTCGCTCAAGGCGGCAAGCTTCGCCCACACCACGTCCTCGGCGACGCGGCCGGCGCCGGCTGAGGTATCGAACCCGCAATCCGTGCCGGCGATGACGCGGCCAGGGTCGCCCAACGTCTTGACGACGCGTTCGATCCGCTCGGCCACGACCTCGGGATGCTCGACGAAGTTCGTCGTGGAATCGATGACGCCGGCGATGACGATCTGGTCGGCGGCGATCGCGTGTCCTTCGAGGCAGCGTACTTCGTGGGCATGCCGGGGATTGGCGAACGGCAGCACCAGGGCGCCGACGTTCATCCGCGCGATCAGCGGCAGAATATCGGCAAGCGGAACGTCGCGGTCGTGCGGCGCCTCGTAATTTCCCCAGCACACATGCATGCGGACCCTGTCGCGCGGAATGTTGCGGAGCGCCTCGTTGATTGTTGCGACGACGCGCTCGACGAAGCCGAGAAAATCGGACAGTGGGCGCTCCTGAAACGAAATGTGGTGCTCGAGCGCGAGATCCGGGCAATCGAGCTGAAGCAGAAAACCCTGCGCGGCGATCGCCTCATATTCGACCTGTAGCGCACGGCCGACGGCGGCGAGATAGGCATCCTCGGTGTCGTAGTACTCGTTGCGGATGGCGGCCACGACGATGCCGGGCGAGGGCGCGGTGAGAAACGCCTCGGCGAAGCCGCGCTCGCCGGCCAAGGCGCGCTCGTTGAGCACCTCGCGGAAATCGGCGCATTCACGCTTGGCCTCCGCGGCGCCGGTGTAGCGGATTTCGCCGATCACCTTGGGCGGCGCGAAGTTACTGACCATCTCCTTGCCGGCATTTTGCTGCTCCATCGCCTGCTTGAAAACGGGGTAGCGCTCGACGTCGGCGCGCGGCCAGCGCTTCCACGTTCCGCCAAATCCTGTCATCCGGTGCCTGACGTGAAGAAAGAAACCTTCGCGCTGCTGCTCGCCATTATTGCCGATATCGATGCCGGCTTCGATCTGCTTTGGAACGATCCCTTGCAGTGCGGCATGGCCGGCCTGTTCGATTTCGGCCGCATCGACCGGCTCCCCCCGCGCGCGCCGGGCGTAGAGCCGCGTCAACGCGGGCGGGCGCGGCAAGCTTCCGGTGTGGGTCGTCAGGATCCGGTCGATACTGCGCCGCATTTTGTCATTGCCCCGCTTAAGTTTTTGGCGCGACCACGGCGCGCCGGCATGGAGTAGTCGCACCGCTTTTGATCTGAATCAACGTCCGCCGCCAATCGCAGGTGCCACCATGCATAGGAATTTGCATTTGGCTGCGGCATAATCCCGGCCGGAGCGCGGAAAGAGCGCCTGAAGAAGGGGGGAGTTTTCATGTCCGATACGAAAAAATATGTGCTCGGCGAGGATCGTATCCCGAAGGCCTGGTACAACCTGGCGGCTGACCTGCCGTCGCCACCGCCGGCGGTGCTGCATCCAGGAACCGGACAGCCGATCGGGCCTGGCGACCTCGCGCCGCTGTTTCCGATGGCAGTTATCATGCAGGAAGTGTCGGCCGAGCGGTGGATCGAAATTCCCGATCCCGTGCGCGACATCTATCGATTGTGGCGCCCATCGCCGCTGATCCGGGCTGAACGCCTCGAAAAGGCGCTCGACACTCCGGCGCGGATTTTCTTCAAGTACGAGGGCGTCAGCCCTGCTGGCAGCCATAAGCCGAATACGGCGGTGGCTCAGGCATTTTACAACAAGCAGGAAGGCGTCAAACGCCTCACCACCGAGACCGGGGCGGGTCAATGGGGTTCGTCACTGGCGTTCGCGGGCAACCTGTTCGGCCTTGAGGTCGAAGTCTACATGGTGAAGGTGAGCTTTGAGCAGAAACCGTACCGCCGCGCGCTGATGGAGACCTACGGCGCCAAGTGCATCGCCAGCCCGTCCAATCTGACGGCATCGGGGCGCGCCATCCTGGAAACGAATCCCGACTCCCCCGGCTCGCTCGGGATCGCGATCTCGGAGGCGGTGGAAATGGCGGCCGGGCGCGAAGACACCAAATACTCGCTGGGCTCGGTGCTGAACCATGTATTGCTGCATCAGACCGTCATCGGCTTGGAAGCGCAGGAGCAAATGGCGATGGCAGGCTTTGCGCCCGACATCGTCATCGGCTGCGCCGGCGGGGGCAGCAACTTTTCCGGCCTGGCCTTCCCCTATGTGCGCGACAAGATCACGACCAAGAGCAGGACGCGAATCATCGCGGTCGAGCCGGCTTCTTGTCCGACTCTCACGCGCGGTCGCTACGCTTATGATTTCGGCGACACGGGTCATCTGACGCCCTTGGTGAAGATGCATACTTTGGGCTCGACTTTTGTGCCGTCCCCGATTCACGCCGGCGGCCTGCGGTATCACGGCATGGCTCCGATGGTCAGCCACATCAAGGAACTGGGGCTGATTGAGGCGAGGGCCTATGCACAGCTTGAATGCTTTGCCGCTGCGGTGCAGTTCGCTCGTTGCGAAGGTATCGTGCCTGCGCCGGAATCCTCGCACGCGATCAAGGCAGCGGTCGATGAAGCCTTGCGGTGCAAGCGGGATGGCAAGGCCGAAACCATCCTGTTCAATTTGTCAGGACATGGACACTTCGACATGGGCGCCTACACCGCCTATTTCGCTGGTCAGCTGAAGGATGAGCCGTACGATCAGGTAGCCCTCGATGACGCTCTCGCACATTTGCCCCAGGTCGCCGCGGAGTAGCCCCGGGGGATAGCCCGATAGCTGACCTCGGTTGTTTTTGCGCTCCGTCCGGACCGCTTGACAGCCGTCGCCCGGCACGAACACAGTTTGGTCGAGCGAAGGCTCGGTGGTTCGTTTCGGGAGGGTAATCGGCATGATGTCGCGCCGGCAGTTCGGCACCTCGGCGCTCGCCGCCGGTGTGGCGCTGGCCTCGCAAAAGGGGATCGCTGCGCCGTCCAGGCGGGTGATTGTCGATGCCCAGGTGCATCTGTGGAAGGCGGAATCGGAGGACTGGAAATGGGTCCCCGGCATGAAGCCACAGATGCCGGACCCGTTCACCATCGAAAAGCTCCTTCCGTTGATGAATCAGGCCGGCGTCGATCGCGTCGTCGTCGTGCCGCCGTCATGGCCGGGCGATCGCAATGATTATGCGCTCGATGCGGCCCGCCGCTATCCCGATCGCTTCGCGGTCATGGGACGCATCTCTCTGAAGAACCCGCAAGCCGCTACGCTGCTGCCGAAGTGGCGGGAGCAGCCGGGCATGCTCGGGGTGCGGCTGACCTTCCTCGGCCCGGCGAAATCGTGGTTGACGGACGGCACGGCGGACTGGTTCTGGCCGGAGGCCGAGAAAGCCGCTCTCCCCGTCATGTTCCTGACCGATGGTCAAAACGCGCAGCTTGCAAGTGTCGCCGAACGCTATCCGCGCCTGCAACTGATCGCCGACCACATGGGCATCGGCGGCACCACCCCGAAGGAGGGCCGGATTCCAGACGCCGTCAGCCAAACCGCTTCCCTTGCCAAATACCCAAATGTTTCGGTCAAGCTGTCGGCGGCGCCAAACTACTCCTCGGAAGCCTATCCGTTCGCCGATTTCACCCCGCACATCAAGCGGCTGTTCGATCTCTACGGGCCGAAGCGATGCTATTGGGGCTCCGACATGACCAACGGCTTCGACAAGGCGACTTATCGGCAGCGCATCACCCATTTCACCGAGGAATTGCCGTTCCTGTCGGATGAGGACAAGGATTGGGTAATGGGCAAGGCGATCCTCGAACGGTTAAAGTGGGG
Source organism: uncultured Alphaproteobacteria bacterium (assembly GCA_963741185.1). Classification (GTDB taxonomy): domain Bacteria; phylum Pseudomonadota; class Alphaproteobacteria; order Rhizobiales; family Xanthobacteraceae; genus Bradyrhizobium. The sequence goes on from CAVUHE010000032.1 coordinate 78,096, forward strand.
ATAGACCGGTGCGGTCGTCGCGAGACCACGCACCGCAACGCTCGTATTATTCGTGTCTCAAGAAACAACGTAAATTCGTCACGCTTCGCGGCGTGACGGTGAGGGCGGAAGCAACATGAAATTTTACCGCAGACTTGTCTTGAGCGGCATGGCATCCCTGCTGGCCGCACCTATGGCGCTATGGGTCATGCCCGCCGGCGCGGCCGACAAGATCAGAATCGGCTTTCTCCTCAAGACCATGCAGGAGGAGCGTTACCAGCGAGACAAGGCAGCGTTCCTCGCCAGGGCCAAGGCGTTGGGTGCGGACGTGATCTTCGACTCGGCCAATAACGACGAACAGACGCAGCTTGCGGCGTTCGAAAACATGCTGTCGCAGGGTGCGCAGGTCATCGTGTTGCAGCCGGTCAACACCGGCACCGCCGGAAGCATGGTGACCTCGGCGCACAAGGCTGGCGTAAAAGTCGTCGGCTACGATGCGATGCTGGTCAACGGTCCGCTCGATGCCATGGTGATGCAGGACAGCTGGGCCGTCGGCAAATTGCAGGCGGAAGCGATGGTGGCCTGGCTCAAGGCCAAAAATGGATCGGTCAAAGGCAACGTCGCGCTGATCCGGGGACAGCCGGGCGATTCCAACGCCAATGCGATGAGCAGCGGGGTTCTCGAGGTCCTCAAGGCCAATCCCGATCTCAGGCTCGTCGCCGATCAATCGCACGAAGGCTGGTTGCCGGACAAGGCGATGGCGACGACGGAAAACCTGCTCACCAAATTCGGCAACAAGGTCGACGCCATCATTTGCAACAACAGCGGCATGGCGCGCGGTGTCATCGCCGCCCTCGATGCCCAGGGCCTGGCCAACGCCGAAAAAGTCTTCGTCGCAGGCTCCGACGCCGACCTCGTCAACATCCAGTTTGTCGCGCAAGGCAAGGAAGCCGCGGAAATCTGGAAAAAGATTGCCCCGCTTGCCGAAAGCGCCGTTGAAACAGCCGTGACGCTCGCCAAGAACCCCGACAAGGACCCCAAGACCCTCCTGAAGGTCGACAGGGTGATCAACAATGGCGCCGTCGACGTGCCGACCATCGTGACCCCGGTCGTCCTCGTCGACAAGACCAACCTCGATGGCACGATCATCGCCGAGGGCTTTTACACGCACCAGCAAGTTTACGGAAAGTAGACCCGGCGCTGTAGCGGAGGGATGAATGGAGGCCCAGCGAGAAGCGCATGTCCGAAGTCGTTCTCAGGATGGAACATATCGTCAAGGAATTCCCCGGCGTGAGGGCCCTCGACGACGTCAATTTCGATGCGCGCGCCAGCGAGATTCTCGCGCTTGTGGGCGAGAACGGCGCGGGGAAATCGACGCTGATGAAAGTGCTGAGCGGCGTTTGGCCTTATCCCACCTATCAGGGCGACATTTTCGTCAAGGGAGAAAGGAAGCGGTTTTACAACACCACGGCAAGCCGAGGAGGCGGGCATCGCGATCATCTCGCAGGAGTTCAATCTCATTCCCGAATTGACGGTCGCCGAGAACATCTTCCTTGACCGTCAGCCGACCAACCGCGTCGGCGCCATCGATTGGCGCAGGCTGAATTCCGATACTCAGGCGCTTCTGGACGAACTCGGAATCCGCGATTTCAAACCGGCCGATCAGGTCAAGCACATCACCGTCGGCAAGCAGCAGATGGTCGAAATCGCCAAGGCGCTCGCCAAGCGCGCGCGTATTCTCGTCCTCGACGAGCCGACCTCGGCGCTGACAGACCGGGAAGTGGCCGACCTCTTCAGGATCATTCGCAAGCTGAAGCAGGACGGCGTCTGCATGTGCTACATTTCCCACAAAATGGAGGAGATCAAGCAGATCGCGGATCGCGTGGTGGTGTTGCGGGACGGCCAGACCATCGGCGATGTCACGCCGATCGCCGACATTACCCTCGAGCAAATCATCGCCAGGATGGTCGGCCGCGACATCAAGGACATGTTTCCGGAAAACGCGCGCCAACGTGGCGAGAAAATCCTCGAGATCAGGAATCTCGAAGTCGACCATCCCGATACGCCTGGCGAAAAAAGGGTCAACAAAGCGTCGTTCTCGGCCTATCGCGGCGAAATCCTCGGCATTTCCGGACTGATGGGCGCCGGGCGAACCGAACTCGTCTCCGCAATCTTCGGCGCCAATCCGCAGGCGACGCACGGCGAGGTGCTGATCGAGGGCAAAAAAGTCGAAATTCGCTCGCCTTCGGATGCCATCGATCATGGGATCGCACTTCTGACCGAGGACCGCAAGGCGCTGGGCTTGTTCCTGGGCCAGTCGGTCGCCTTCAATACAACGATTGCTTCCTTGCAGACCGTCAGTTCGCGTTTGATAGGAGTGATCGATGCCGGCCGCGAACGTGCGCTGGTCGAGAGGTGTGTCGGCGAGCTCGGCGTCAAAACCCCCGACATCGACACCGTCGTCGGCACGCTCAGCGGCGGCAATCAGCAAAAGATCATCCTGGGAAAGTGGCTCAATGCGAGCCCGAAGATTTTCATCCTGGACGAACCGACCCGCGGCATCGACATCGGCGCAAAGGTTGAAATCTACAAGCTGTTGGATCGATTGGCCGCCGACGGGGTGGCGATCATCATCATATCCTCGGAATTGTCGGAGGTTCTCGGGCTGAGCGACAGAATCCTTGTCATGAGCGAGGGCACCATCGTCGCCGAATTCACGCGCGAGCAGGCCACCCGCGAATCGATCATGGAATTTGCGACCGGCGCTCGCCGGAACGGGGGGTGAGGGCCCGTGCAGCGGAACCAGATGCTCCAGTTCGTCAAGACCAACGCCACGCTGATCGCGCTCATCGTTCTGACACTCGCTCTCGCCTTCGCCGACCCCACCTTTCATACCGCGCGCAATCTGAGCAACGTGGCCCGACAGGTGACCATTGTCGGCATCGTCGGCGTTGGAATGACGATGGTCATTCTGATCGCCGGCATCGATTTGTCGGTTGGCTCCGTCGTCGGCGTCGCCGCAGTGGTCGTGACCCTGCTCATGCAAAATGGCCTGGCGGCATGGATCGCGGTCCCGGTGACGCTTGTGGCGGTCGGCGGCGCCGTCGGCCTTTGGAACGGCTTCTGGATCGCCCGCTACCACATTCCGCCGTTTATCATTACGCTCGGAATGTTGACGATCGCGCGCGGTGTCGCTTTGACATTGTCCGGGGGCAGCTCGGTCCCGGTCGCGGATCCATCGTTTGCCAGCCTTGGCGGCGGTTACATTCCGCCGGTGCCAACCCTGGCTATTCTGGCGGTGTCGGCGGTGCTGTACATCGCCAGTTTGGCCCGGGGCCTTGGCGAGACCGGGACATCAGGCGGCCGTGGTGGCGTCGACAAATTGGCTGCAGGCGTCATCGTTGCCGCCGCCGGGTTTGCGCTGGCATTTTACGTTTTCGGCAGGGGAGACGGCCTTCCCGTTCCGGTCGCGATCTTTGTCGTCATCGCTGCGGCGGCGATCTTCGTTCTCGGTCATACCAGGTTCGGCCGACGTCTTTATGCACTCGGCGGCAACGAGGAGGCGGCGCGTCTGTCTGGCATCAATGTCCCGCAGACAAAAATGATCGTCTACGTGATCGTGTCGCTGCTTGCGGCGCTGTCGGGAATCTTGCTGGCGTCACGTCTCAACGGCGCTTCGCCCAATCTGGGAACGATGTTCGAACTTGACGCGATAGCCGCAGTGGTGATCGGCGGCACCAGCCTGGCGGGCGGCTCGGGCACGATCGGCGGGACGATCGTGGGCGCGCTGATCATCGGCGTTCTGAACAACGGCATGAGTTTGCTCGGCGTATCGTCGTTCTACCAGCTGATCATCAAGGGCCTCATCATCAGCCTGGCCGTCTGGTTCGACGTTCTGCAAAAGAAGAAATAGGCCGGCTCAACATGCAGACGGCAAGTCGACTTCAAGGTGGCTCATGCGGGGGAACGTTGCTTCGAGGCCGACTTTCTTGGTTTCTTTTCTCGCGCCAGAAACTCGATGCCGATCTGATCACCGGTGACGCGGACCAGTTGGCAGCGACGATAGGCAAGACCCGTCGACGACAGAAGCAGGAAAAATTCCTTGAGGTCGAGGCCTTCGAGCGAGAATTCAATGTGCAGGCGCGCGCCGGTCTGGGATACGTCGATCATCGTGCACTCACGGCGCCAGGTCCCGTCAATCCCCATGATGTAGACGGGAATGCCTCGGTCGAACTGAACCCGATCGCTCTTTCGGTCTCCGTAGCTCATTCTGCAATCCAATATTCAAACGGTATCAGGCAGTCCTCGCGCTTACCTCGCAAACTTGCCAAAACCTAAGCAGTCATCGCTGAGCGTTGAGTTGTGACAGCTTGGCGAAAACTGCCGGCAGCGAAATACTCGGCGACGTCTGTTTTACCGCTGCACGCCAGTCGCAAGATTGGAGGCTATTCCGAAATCTCTTAAGAAATCGAAGACGGACCTTGAGTGTCGTCTCAGGCGGCAGTCGCGGAGGGCGCTCGCGCGGGAAGAGCCGGACGATCGGCTGTGCTCGGCTCAGTTCGAGAGCACCTGTCCCCCGAGCGGGTGGCAAAAAAGGTATTGGCGTGCCGTTCTGATCCCCTGGGGAAGCGTGTACCCTTGGTTGCCTCTGATCTCGGATTGGTCGTCGCAGTGACCGGCGCCACGGTTTCCGGTTCTCCCGGTGGCGGCGGCAGCTCAGAGGTGTAACCGTCGCGAACGACGGGGCTGCAATATTTGTAGCCGCCATCCGAGCAATAGCCGCCAAAGGCCAAATCGCGCCAGTTGCGACGAACGACGTGATGCGGGCCTTTGTCAGGTGAGGGAAGTGGCGACAATTTGCCTTCCTGGCGCGGCCAAGGGCTCTAAGCCCGTCGATCTGCCGGTTGAGTTTCCGACCAAATTTGAGCTTATTATCAATCTCAAAACCGCCAGGGAATTGGGCCTCACCATTCCGCCGACGCTGCTCGCCCGCGCCGACGAGGTGATCGAATAGGGACGACGGCCGTCCTGGCGCGACCGTGTGTACTTTCTCCTGTTTTCCTGATGGAGGTGTGAATGCCCGCCTACTACATCGGTGAGCACATCGTTTCGGATTTTACGGTGTTCGAGGCTTATCTTGCGAAAGTTGTGCCGATGATCGAGCGTTTCGGCGGCCGTTATCTTACAAAGGCGGGCTCGCACGAGATTTTGGAGGGCGATTGGAAGCCGAATCGGGTGGTCATTATCGAATTTCCCGATTTGGCATCGATCAAAAGTTGGTACCGGTCGCCGGAGTACCAGCCGCTCATCGCGCTACGCCAGAGCGCGGCGACCGACGTCATGATGATGTTGGAAGGACGATAAAGGTGTCGACATGACCATCGGGCGGCAGGCGCGGATCGCAAATTTGTGCCGCAGACAAAGCGTCTGCCGCAGAACAGCCAAAATCGCAAGTGCGTCGACATCGCGACTCAGATAGAATTTTTTCTGTAAATTTGGGCTGCTTCACAGGGGGTGGGGTCGTGAATTTACAGGATTGTCGCGCCCAAGAGGCGCAGTGCCGGAGGCATGCCGAAACTGACGAGCAGAATAGAGACTTGTGGCTATCGATGGCCGAGCGTTGGTCGTATTTGGCGCGCGAAGCTCCATTCTGCTTCAGGGAAGGCAGTTCCCTTCAACTGGCGAGGGACCGCCAGAGCGTAGGCTGAAAACGTCGAGGCGGAATGGGGCATGACGGCTTCCCGCGAAGCGCTGCCTAAAGCATAGTCGGTTCTGATTGCATCAGAACTGAAGCTCTAGATTCTTGTTTTGACGCGTTTTCTTCACGCGAACCGGTATCCACTTCGCTCGAAAACGCACTAAATCGGCTTGCCCGCATACGGCATCGAGGCGGTGAGACCGCCGTCGACCGGGATGGCTTGGCCGTTGACGTAGGAAGCCTCGTCGCTCGCAAGGAATAGCCCCATGGCCGCGAGTTCATGAGGCTGGCCGGCGCGCTTGAGCGGATTGAGCTGGCCGATCTTGCCGTCGGTGCCGCGCTCCCTGGCGTTGTCGAAGATCGGCTTGGTCATGCCGGTCTCGATCAAGCCCGGGCAAACCGCGTTGATCCGCACGCCGGTGCCGGACAGGGAGTATGCGGTGGTCTGCACCAGACTTATGACGCCGGCCTTGCTTGCCGCATAAGGATGGCCGCTCGCGCCGGATTTCAAACCGGCGACCGATGCGGTGCAGACGATCGAACCATATCGCTGCTTGATCATATGCGGCATCGAATATTTGATGGCAAGAAACGGGCCGATCAGATTGATGCGCAGGATCTCCTGCCAATGTTCCACGGTCTGCTCGGCAAGCGGCACCAAGCCGCCGCTGATCCCGGCATTGGCCCAAATCGCATCGAGCCGCCCGTAGGTGGAAACCGCTTTGCCGACAAAGGCGATCACGTCCTTCTCGGAACCGGCATCCGCGATCACGGCTTCCGCGGTGCCGCCGGCCTTGCGGATCTGCTCGACGGTTTCCTTGGCGCCCTCGGTTCGGTCGACCGCGATCAGCTTTGCTCCCTCCTTGGTGAAAAGCAGCGATGCCGCGCGCCCGATGCCGCTACCGGCGCCGGTGATGATGACGGATTTGCCTTCGAGGCGGCCCATGAGCTTCTCCCTGCTTAATTCTTGTCCGGGGCGCTTCTCATCAAAGCGTGAGGAAAATCCAATCAAGATTGAGTGGCTTGCCGCGATAAGGAATTTCAAACAAGATTTGAAACGCGCGAAACGAACCGGAAGCCAAGTTGCTTGAGAAGCCAAGTCGCTTGAGATGAACTGTGCCCTGACGTAGGACATACCACACTAATAAAGGGTCCCCGCGATGTCCAATGAAGCCGCACCATTCGTCGCGCAGCACGCCGTTCCCTCCGGCATGGTCACGACAAGGTGGTGGTGGGTGCGCCATGCGCCGGTGCGCGAGGACGGCGGCTGTATCTATGGTCAGACCGACATCGGCTGCGATACCAGCGACCGTGTCGTGTTCGAGGCGGTCGGAAAGGTCCTGCCGCGAAACGCGGTCTGGTTTGCAAGCAACCTGAAGCGGACGCACCAGACGGCGGACGCGATTTGGTCGGCCGGATTTCCGAGACCGGAACGCATGCACCATGAAGCCGCGCTCGCCGAACAGCATCTCGGCGAATGGCAAGGCTTGAACCGTGCCGCGTTCTTTGCCTCGAGGCCAGCCGCCGTCGGCAGCTACTGGTTCGCGCCGATTGACGATCCGGCGCCGGGAGGCGAAAGCTTTCTGGATTTGTACAATCGCGTTTGCCGCGCAATTCTGCGGATCAATGCCGAGCACGCCGGCAAGGACGTGATTGCGGTTGCGCATGGCGGCACCATCAAGGCGGCGATCGGGCTTGCGCTCGGCGGTCAGCCGGAGAAGGGGCTTGCCTTCACCATCGACAATTGTTCGGTGACCCGGCTCGACTACCTCGCAAGCACCGATCATAGTGGCTGGCGGGTGCCGATGGTCAACCAGCAGCCATGGATCGCGGATGCCTCGCACAACGCGATGCATCAGCCGGCGGGACCGGAGATTGCGACCGCGAGCAAGCTCGCCTGAGCGCCGGCTGAACCGAACCAAGGCAAGAACCGGCGCGTTCGTCGCCGGATCAACGATGGTGACAGAGGAGGCAAACATGACCTTGTTCGATATGTCGGGAAAAGTCGCCATCATCACCGGGTCCTCGCGCGGCATCGGCCGCGCCATCGCCGAGCGGATGGCCGAGCACGGCGCCAAGGTGGTGATCTCCTCGCGCAAACAGGCGGCTTGCGACGAGGTGGCCAAGGCGATCAACGACGGGGCCGGCAAACAGGTCGCGCTGGCGCTCGCCGCCAACATATCGACCAAGGACGATCTGAAGCATCTGGTCGAGGAAACCAATCGCGTCTTCGGCAGGATCGATGCGCTGGTCTGCAACGCGGCGTCCAATCCCTATTACGGGCCGCAGGGTGGAATCTCCGACGAGCAGTTTCGCAAGATTCTGGACAACAACATCGTGGCCAATCACTGGCTGATTTCACTCGTGGTGCCGCAGATGATCGAGCGCAAGGATGGATCGATCACGATCATCTCCTCGATCGGCGGCCTGAAGGGCTCAACGGTGCTAGGTGCCTATTCGATTTCCAAGGCCGCCGACATGCAGCTCGCGCGCAATCTCGCTTGCGAGTATGGCAAGCATAACATTCGCGTGAACTGCATCGCGCCTGGACTGGTCAAGACCGATTTTGCGCGGGCTTTATGGGAAAATCCGGAAATGCTGAAGGCCTCCACCGCGCGATCGCCGCTGTCGCGGATCGGCGAGCCCGACGAAATCGCCGGCGCTGCGGTGTTTCTCGCCTCACGCGCCGGCACTTTCACGACCGGGCAGACCATCGTGATCGACGGCGGTGCGACGATCAGTTGAGATTCTCGATCGGTCGATTTCCGCGATGCGCACCGGGAAACGTCCGCTGTAATGTCACCGTCACAGTTATGAGAGAAGACATGCGCCCCGGTGGCGCGTCTTGCGGCCGGCTTCGGAAGTTTGCGACCCTGGCAATGAACCGGTACGGATATTCGATATTCTGTGACGATATCCGTAACGAGCCTGGCGGCAAGCTCAGCTTCATCGGCTGCTACAACGGCGTGATTTTCATTTCGGAGCGGTTTCCGTTGGTGCTTCCGAAACTATGCGTTCACACACACATCTTCTCGCCGGCCTCGCAGCCCTTCAGTTCGATCGTAGTGCGTTGCTATCTCCCCGGCGACGAAAAACCGTTTTCCGAGGAACCGATCGAGACGCCCAAGCGCAGCGAACAGACCGAGTTGCTGGCAAATCTCAAGACCGACACCGGCGCGCCGCTCTTCATCGTTGCAGCCACCAGCCTGATTTTCACGCCGCTTGAACTTCGTAGCTCCGGCCTGATGCGCGTGCGGGCTCTGGTTGATGCCGATCAGGAACTGAGACTGGGTTCTGTTCGGATCGAACACGTCGCCTGATTGCGGACGTCGTCAGCCCACCGTGAGCGTCGGGCAATCCGCATTGGCGCTTTGATAAATTTTGAATCAAAACCGTCATCAGCGCGTCAGGTTAAGAATGTTTTAACGCGCGCCGAGGACGGCGATCCCCGCCGCTCCCGCTTTGGAAAACCCAGGAAAACTCTCCATGAGAATGATGACTGCCTTGGCGCTCGTCGTCGCGAGCGCGCCGGCTGCCTATGCCGCGGGCCCAGCCCTGAACGAGTCATTTATCGACCAGATCGGCACCAGAAACGATGCGACGATTTCGCAAAAGAACGGCAACAACGCCCAGGCGACCTTTCAGGCGGGCAAGAACAACTCGGTGATCACCGACCAGGTGAGCAAGCTTGCCGGTGGCAAGAACACCTCGGCAAACATTCAGATCGGCAAGGCCAACAGCGCCTCGACCGAACAGACCAACTCGCCGCCGAATCCGAATTTTACGACCGCGACCTTCACCAACAACTCGTTCAGCGCGCAGTTTGGCAGCAAGAACGATGTCGACGTCAGCCAGAAGGGCGGCCAGAATAACCAGGGCACTGTTCAAGTCGGCACCAGGAACGAGTCGGTGGTCGGTCAGACCGACAAGAGCGTCACCCCCGCTTCGGCTTCTCCAGTGGGAGGCGCCAACACCTCGTTCACCGGCCAGTTCGGCGACAGGAATTTCGCCGGCACGTCGCAGAAGAGCGCGGACGGTACCAGCGGTTTCGGCCAGTTTGAACCCGGCCACGGCAACGCGGCCGCGACGCTTCAGATCGGCAGCGGCAATGAAGCCGACACCGCGCAGAAATCGGTCGGCGGCAAGGGCCAAGGCGTAAACAATGCGGCCGCGACGCTCCAGGCGGGCAAGGACAACTTCGTCGACACCGATCAGGGCGGCCATGTTGCGGGTGCGTTCGGCGCAACGCCTGCCGAACAGGCGGCGAACTTTACCAATGCTTCGTTCACGGGTCAGTTTGGTTCCAAGAACACCGCGTTCGTGGATCAGCTCAATGGCGCGAATACCCAGGCGACGTTCCAGGTCGGTTCCAAGAACTTCGCGGATATTGATCAGAAGACCCAGGTCCTCGGCACCGGTAACGGCGTGAACAACGCGGTGACCGCCCAGTTTGGCAGCAAGAACCGGGCGAATGTCAACCAGTCGATGGCGGTTCCGCTTGCGCTTGGCGACAACAACTCGCTGATCACCCAGATTGGTGGCAACAACGTCGTCAACGCCGTGCAAAGCGTCGGCCAGCAGGCGTCCGCCGGCAACAACAGCCAAGTGTCGTTGCAGGTCGGAATTGGTAACTCCATCATGGTGGCGCAGGCGACCGGTGCGAACGTGGCGAACACGTCCTTCACCGCGCAATTCGGTTCGCACAACACCGCGGTGGTTTCGCAGAAGTAATCATTCGCAGACATCTTCAACGACGGGCGGCGGGAAATACCCGTCGCCCGTTCTCGTCGGCATTTCCTGATGGAGTTGGCATCCCCCTGGGACGGCGGGCGCCGTGACGGCTCAATCGCCAGATGTCTTTGGTGCAATAATCCTGACGGGCTCATAGCCGATCGTCGACGTCGTCGGCGCGATGTTCTGCCCCGGCGTATCATCGACGCGGCGCAATTCAACGGTGACTTCACGATCCAGCGCCCAGGCGAGATCGGCGAGGGATCGCAGCGTTATTTCAACCTCGCCCGACAATTGACGATTGATGTCCGATCGGCGAGTTCTCGAGCCGGCGCGCCAGCTCCTGCTGAGTGAGGCCGTCGCGCTTTTCCTCTGTGATCGCCTTGAGCAGTTCGCGGCGAACCCGGCCGATCAACCTGCCGGACGTTCGAGCACGTTCGCCGATATCAAAGCGAAAGAACGTCATCAGGCGCAGCTCCCTTCACACACAACGTTCCATCGATCCCCAATTCGCGGCGTAACCGCCGGATAGCGATACGATAGCCCCGATAGAGATCATGATCTTTGATTGTGTCAGCCCAATTTCCGAAAACCGCAACGAAGCAATCCTTGGCCATGAACCATCCGAAGATACGGACATCGGGTGTCTTCAATTCCCAAACGGCATTCTCTTCCGCCCGGACGACACGAAATTGCTTTGTAAAGATGAGCTGCTGCCCGCTCAAGAAGGAATAAAAGAGATCATCGACTTGCTCTGTGATCGAGGTATGCCCGAGACGTCGCGCGGGCTGAGTGCCATCGAGAACGTCCCGCAGCCACGCAACGAATTGCGGTGTCCCGTAAAGCAGTCGCAGCGGCTGATCGCGCGGCGCAAGATCGACCTCGATCCTGACGATCACTCCACTGTCCACGAGATCGCTGATGGTCGGCATCTGACGGGTCATATGTTGTAAAACATAGAAGCACTTCGTGCGAGATCAATCTTACGAGCCGTACACCTCTTGCATAACATCTGCGCGCCGCATGCAGAATGGTTGTTGGCTTAAATGGCCGCTGTCACACAGGAGCAAAGATAGACCTATACCGTTGCGGAAGTTGGCCGCGTCCGCGGTCTTCGACCACGGACTTGTCATCGAATGCCAATCGCTCCGACGATCGCAATCGAATGCATCATTCGCGCTGAGCCGGACAGACAATTTGTCCGGCTTGAGGCGATTGCGCGATCTGATGGGCCTGCCGACGGAGATTATAATTTCTCGGTGGTCAAGCGGAGTGCGACGGGCCGCAGCAAGAACGCGCAGAGCGGCAGATTCGTTTTGCGCGATGGGCGCGAGCAAATACTCACGACGCTTCTTCTGGATATTTCGGCGATCGGCAACTATCGCGCCGAACTGTCCCTTCAATCAGGTCACGAGAGGTTCACGTGTACTTCACCTTGAGACGTGGAATTGCTTTGTCAGCCGTGCTGGCCTGCGCGCTGATGATGCGAACGCCTGCATTTGCCGAGACGGCTTACATTGCGCAGGTGAATCCGAAATCCTCCAGCTTTGAGCCGATGGCTTCGCAGCGGATGCAACTCGTGGCGGCCAGCCAAGGCGCACCGCGTCAAACATCCTTTGCGCCGACGCCGGAAGCGGCGACGCCGGTGCGCAAGGGAAACTTTGCTCAAACCACGCAGGTCGGAACCGCCAACGCGGTCTTCCAAGTCCAATCGGGCGGAGGGAACGTCTCCAACGTCGGCATTTGGGGCGGCAAAAACAATGATGTCGGCGTATGGCAGGGCGGCAGAGACCTGTCGAACATCAACTTGATCAACACTCAGGGCATGGCCGTTGAGGTAATCCAGCCTCCCGGTTCTGCTCCGCTCAACATGCTGATCGCACGGCTGCCCAACGGCGCCCTACTGATCAAGCGATAACCTTCATCATTTTCGGCCGGGGCGATGGAATGCGTAAGTATTTTTGGATAATTCCGGCAGTCGCCGCGCTCGCGGCCAATGCACCGGCGGCCGCGTTCGCCTCGGAGATGGTCTATCATCCCGTTATTCCGGCATTCGGCGGCAATCCGCTCAACGGAAGCGCGCTGCTCTCGCAGGCCCAGGCTCAGGGGGAGGGCGTCAAGTCGGGCTCGCAGGGGCCGGATCTGTCCGGCCTCAACAATGCATTGGGCAACCTTGGCACCGGTACCATCATCATTCCGGGTAATGGCGGCACAGGCAACGGCGGCGCCGGGACCACTGGTGGCACGACTTCCAACAGTGCTCGCGTTCCCTGAGATTCGATCATTTCGCCGGATTTGGGCGCCCGCTGGATTTCAAGAACATGAACAGGAACTTCCGAAGTATCGCGGCCATTGCGATGCTCTCCGTGGGTTTGGGCGGATGCATGGCCGGCTCGGCCAAGGACCCGATCGCACGCCAGGCCAAGCTCGTCGCGGACACCAAGACTGGGATCGTGCTCGAAAGCCTGCCGCCACCGCGGCGCAAGCTCGACGTGTCAGTCTATAACTTTCCGGACCTAACGGGACAGAACAAGCCGAACGACAATTTTGCGGAGTTCTCGCGCGCATTGACGCAAGGCGCAAGCGCGGTCCTGATCGACGTCCTTACCAAGTCCGGCGGCGGCGCGTGGTTCAACGTCGTGGAGCGTAGCGACCTGCAGCCTCTTCTTCAGGAACGCCAGATCATCCAGAACACCCGTACTGCCGCGGAAGGAGACAAGGCGCCAAGCCTTCCCCCGCTTCGCTTTGCGGGCATCCTGCTGGAAGGCGGTATTATCGGCTACGACAGCGACGAGACGACGGGCGGCATCGGCGCGAATTATTTGGGGATCGGCGTCGACACCCAATACCGGCAGGACATTGTCACCGTGGCACTGCGCGCTGTAAGCGTGCAGACCGGCCGCGTCCTGGCATCGGTCACCACGACGAAGACCATTTATTCAGTGCAGGTCCATGGCTCAGCATTCCAGTTTGCCGCGATCGATCAGCTCCTGCAGGCCGAACTCGGTTTCACCAAGAACTCCCCGGCAACGCTTGGCGTCCGTGAAGGCATTCAACTCGCGGTCTATGCACTGATCTTCGAAGGCGCGAAAAATCATCTGTGGGAGTTCAAGGACCGAGCTGCCGGGGAAGCGTTCATGCGTGAGCTCGAAAAGCAGCGGCAAGCGATGGCTATCCGGCCCAACGTTTAGAGGGTCTGAAAGCTATGAGACGAGCGGGAAAGCGCACGCCCAGAACCCTGCTGCGGTTTTTGCGATGGGACCACCGCCAGACTGGGTTCGGGCGTGAGCACGGTCCATCTCACATGGATTCGTCTGGGGGCAGGTGCTCGGGCTTGTGAAGTGAATCTATCGAGCGGCCGGCCGCGTTTGTTGGGTCGCCGCGTGGCAGGCCTGCGAGGAGGCATTCTGCGCATTGCAGGTTTCTGGCGCGGTCGGTGCCGCGTTCGGGTTGACGACGGTGGCAGCTTCGGGCGGCTTGGCCGGAACACTGGCGCCTGGCGCGACCAGGCCGTGCGATTGCTGAATGTAAACCTCGGACGTGGCAGTCCTGAGGGAGGGCGCCGGCTGGGATTGCGCGTTACCCGAAAAAGCGGCCGACGCCACCGCAAGGGCCAGCCATATCGCTGCTCGTGTTTTCATCGCCCGGCTTCCGCGGCTCCACTGTCGTCGGATTAGTCGATTTTCGACGTCAGTTTGATGACGTCGTGCGACACGACAGAAGCGCTCCCTCACTCCACTGCCGCGTACACCAGATTCCGAACAAGCGTGCGGGTATAGACGCGCTGGCCCGGGCCTTGCGACATGAAGATCGCGAACAAGTCCTCCTTCGGGTCGATCCAGAAGAAGGTCCCGCCCATGCCGCTCCAGAAGAATTGGCCGGGCGAGCCCATGAAGGAGGCGATGCCTTCTTGCGTGCGCACGCCAAAGCCGAGACCGAAACTGTGGCCGGGTTGCACCAGCGTGCCCTTGATCTCGACACCGCTGCCGAGGTGATCGGACGCCATCAGTTCCAGCGTCTTGCGGCCGATGATCCTGACGCCATCGAGGGTTCCGCGGTTGAGGAGCATCTGGCAGAACCGCGCATAATCCATGGTGGTCGAGACAAGCCCGCCGCCGCCGGATTCCATGACAGGCTTTTCGAGCATGTTGAAGAGCTGCACCTTTTCACCGGTCCAGGGATCGCTCGCGAACGGCTCGGCAAGACGGTTGGCGTTCGCGGCAGGGGTGTGAAAACCGGTCTCGGTCATTTGCAGGGGCGCGAGAATGCGGATCGCAAGGAAGGCGCCGAGCGTCTGGCCGCTGACGATTTCGATGAGACGGCCGAGAATGTCGGTGGAGCGGCTGTAATTCCATTCCGTGCCCGGCTGACACGTCAGGGGCAGGCCCGCGACCAGGGTGGCATGCTCGGCATTGCTGATCTTGCGGCTGCGCAACCGCGACTGCTGATAGAGCTGTTGCACCAGACCGTTGCCGGTGTGTTCGTAAGTGATGCCGGACGTGTGCCGGAGCAGATCCTGGATCGTGATCGGCCGCCGCAGGGCGACGAGATCAAGCCGGCCGTTGTTCTCGACGCCGACCTTCTGGTCGGCAAATTCCGGAATGAATTTGGCGATGGCGTCGTCGAGCAGGAAATGGCCTTCCTCGACCAGCATCATGACGCCGACGGAGACGATCGGCTTGGTCATGGAGAAGATGCGGAAGATCGAGTTCTGTGTCATCGCCGCGGAGCCGGCGGGATTTTGCTTTCCGAGCGCGTCGAACCAACCGATCTGGCCGCGGCGCGCCACCATCACCGTGGCACCGGGAATGGTTCCCTTGTCGATCTCGCGGCTGAGCGTGTCCGACATGCGTTGCAGGCGTTGCTGCGAAAGCCCGAGCGATTCCGGTTTCGCCTGGGGGAGGGACAGGGTTTGCGGCGCGGCGGGGTGTCTGGCGGCGGTTTGGGCGGTCATTTTCTCTCCCTTTGCTCTTATTATGTCCGGTGGGTTCGGTATCGTTCGGGAAGGTCCAAGTCTGGCGCAGAAGAGGCGGGTTGAACAGGGCATCGGCCGCTTCGTCCTTGCAATCCGGGCATGGCCTATGCTTGAAACGGCGCGGATCGGCGGCGACGCGGGTCCTCACAGGAGTGTAGCTCAATTGGTAGAGCACCGGTCTCCAAAACCGGGGGTCGCAGGTTCGAGCCCTGCCACTCCTGCCAATAAGATCAACGACTTAGGCGGGTTTTTCAGACCCTCTCCCGATCCAAAAAGGCAAGTCCCAGGGTAAGCAGGCGAGGGGCCGTCTGGACTCCCATCTTCCCGCGCCAATCGATCAGGGACACCCTCACCGCGTGATTGGGAGCCCTGCGGGGCCGTCCTGACCCCCGCAAACTACCGCTGCAGCCATTGTGCCGCTATGATGGGGCTTTCGTTCAAGCAGTTAGAGGGGGTGGGCAGATTAGTTAGTTGGAGTTGTGTCATGCCTCGTTCACCTTCCATCGTACCAGAGGACACAAACCGCGACGTCTATCTCGTGCTGGATGACTTCGGCTCTCTCGGTAGGGCATGGCGTGAGACCGACGAAGCGGGAACTAACCGCGTTTGGATGGTGCGAAGTTTACTCGAAGGGCAATATGAAAATCCGGTCCGCATCGTCGCCTTCAACACCGCCGAAGGCTGGTCGCGTGACGTGACCGTGGACATCGCGGATGAACTCCGCCGACGCTACGTTGAGTTCGATAAGGTTCCGGAATCGGTTCTCAAGTTCTTGGAAGCGACCAACCGGCGCTGAGAGTTGGAGAGAAATGGCTGAGTTCGAGTCGGCACCCGCACCGCGATCCGTCACGGAGATCGCCAGCTATCATGCCCACGTCTACTACGACCCGGCCGTCACGCGACAGGTCGCGGAAGAACTGCGCCACTGGATCGGCGAGCGTTTCGTCGTCCGGCTCGGCAGCTGGCACGACGCGAAGGTCGGCCCTCACGACCGCGCCATGTTTCAGGTCTCCTTTGCCAAGGACGTCTTCTCGTTGCTAGTGCCTTGGCTGATGCTCAATCATCGCGGCTTGAGCATCTTGATTCACCCCAACACGACCAACCCGCGCCAGGACCACCTCGTCGACCCCATCTGGATCGGCGAGCCCCTTCTGGTCCACGGCGAGATCCTGCCAGAACAGGCCGAAGCGGAAGAGGCTCTGGAGCCGAACACGACCCCGCACCTACCGGCCTAGCCGGAACGGACCGACTCAAGCGGTGTTTATCGAATTGATGGTTACTTAAAGAGGGCGCGATCGTCATGAAGAGTCCGAGGCACGCATCGTCGGACCAAACGCGGAAGGCTTCCGATACCTCGTTAGCTATTCGTTATCTCGATCTGCAAAGACTTCGCGATGAAGTTCGAAAGGCAGAGGCACGTTGCCCGCCGCAAAGGTCGAACCGGCCTCGGAATCGGAAGCAGTCTCGCAGTTGAGGGCTTCTTCAGTGCGTGCGAGCGATCAGCAGGTCGTCGACTCTCTTTCCCGACCTTAGCTGCGCACCCACCCAGTGCGGTTGCTTGCCTCGTCCAGACCAAGTCTCGGAGGGCCTCTCCGGGTTGCGATATTTTGGATGAACCTTCGGGTAGGGTCGACGCGCCTTCGGCCTGTTGGCATCGCGCCCGTTGAGTAGAGCCAGGCGACGCTCCAGCTCCCGCTTCTCGGCGTCCAACTTCGTCGATAAGGTCCTCCGGACCTCTTCGTGCAGACCCCAGAGTTCGTCGACGGACATCATCGCGAGGTCCTTGCTCTTCATGGTCGTCTCCCGTACGGCATTTTCTGCGCCCTGTTGAATATGGTTTGCGATGGAGTGGGCGAAATCGCGACCGAATTGCGTCATACCGCTGAATTCTCCCCACCATTCACATCGTTTGAGGGAGATCAAGTCGCTTCGCCGTCGAGCCGATAGATTTCGATCATCATATTGCCGAGCGGCGGTCCCAAAGGCGTTGTTCACGGTGTTATGTGCTCGACCCAGTTGCTCCTCTTCTTGGGTCGCGCTTCTTTCTCCACGGCCCCGCTGATCGACAGTTTCATCAGCGGGCCGTGCTTTTGTCTTGCCGTCAGCACCATAGCGCAGCAGGCCATACACTTGCCCAATGCAAAATAGGGACAGCCTCGTTGTCCGATCCGTGCATTCGCGCGGTCCTTGCTTATCGCATCACTGTTGAACCTTACGCAAAGTTCTCGCGACCCACACTGAGTGGACTTTAGGGACCGGAGGAGGTTCTGATGACGAAGCATCGAAGGATTACCGGGTTCGTGGCTGTCGCTCTGCTCGCTGTCGCCGCAACCGCCACCAACATGCGGTCGCACTCGCCTTGGACCCACGACACGACTGGCCTCATGGTTGAAGCGAACAAGCCTGCGGATTTTGAGGACCGCTGGTCTGCGATGTTCGCTTTACCTCCGACAACGGACGCCACTCAGCGCGGCCAGTGACAGGTTGCTGTGAGCGAAATCAAACAATTTCCGTTTTCAACATCGTTAGGACAGCAGCGCTGGCTTGATTAGCATCAGCGCCAATCGCACATGGTGAGCATCGGGGATCGTTGGCCCGACACATTGGCAACGCACTTGCGCCTCTTAAGGCCGTGCGCCAGTGGCTAGTAGGCTCAGGCTACGTTTTCGAGCACTGCTCGGCGCGGCAAACCTCTAGGCAAACGCAACGCAACGGCACAGGCCGTCGAGGGAAACCTTGGCGGCTTTTGCGTGGGTGGCGAGGTCACGCCAAGGAACCGGAGGACTGATCATGTTCGGAACGATGGAGCCATGGGGCTACGGCGGCTACGGGCAATTCCACATGGTCGTCTGGATCATCTTCGCCATTGCGGCTGTGGCCGGACTGGCCTGGCGCCTCTGGCTGCTACGACGATCAGGTTCGTGATTGCCTCGCGTAGTGTGCCGCCTCAGGCAGCGGTACTCAGTTTGTCAAATGCCGCACTTTTCAGCCGGTTGAGGTCACGCTCGCCCGAGGCCGCCTGCTCAAGGATATGCTCCGCCACTTCCAGCGGCGTGATGGACTTGCGGACCAAGAAGCGACGATCCACGACGACCTCGTTCAACGCCTGCCGCGATCAAATCAGATCAAAACAGCATCGAAGCTGTCCTGGAGGTCGAGGCGGCTGCGGCCAAAGCAGGTAGTGTAGATTTCGTTACCTGACGGCACAGAAACGGCCCCGGCAGCGGGCGACGCGCCGAGGCCGCTCGTGTAGAACTTCCGGCCGGGGTGGCTAAGGGGGACAAGCCGGACCAGCAGAAGTCCTTGCACCCAGAGATGAGTTAGGCAGCCTTTTTGCCCCGCTTGGCCTGCTGAAGGCGCTCGTTCTCAGCCTGCGAATTGCGGACGGCTTCAGCCAGCATCTCGCGTAGCTCAGCCTTAGTCTTTGCGGGTTCGCGCTTGGGTGGTTGCCATGTGTTCATGACCAGTATGTGGGGATGCGGGAGCGAGAATTAAACCCCCGCCTGTATTTCCGCTTCTGCGAGGGAAAAACGGACTCAAATAGGACGCCGCGGTCCGCGAAGTGCCCACGAAGAGACTTATGCACCGCACAAATATCGATAAGAAAAACGTGCCTGCCCATCCCATTGGCGTGCCGATGGAGGAGCCGTCCGTAGCATCAAGGCAGGGCGTCCCATACGCGTGGAGGGAGGCAGTAGATGCGAGCAATCGCGATCGATGAAACAGTTCTATCGTTTTGACTTCTTGACCGGTTATCTACGCCTCGCGCGGGGGTCCGTCAATCTGCGGCACAAACGAAAATCGAGCATGGGCAAATTTGGGTCGGTGGCACAATCCAACCTGGCGCTGGGCCGGTGTTCGGTCACGCAAACTAAGATCGGATGCTGCCGGCCGACCTAGCTCATCAGAGCAAGGCCATCGCGGCGATGAGCAATAAGCCCAAAGCTGCAGCAGCGATGTAACATCGCTCTACAACGTCCATGGGAGTGAGTCCCCTAACGCCCACGGGTACTATACGCTCGGATCGCGGTGCTGTCTGCGAGACTTTTGATGAAGGTCGGCGTCTCAGGATAATTTGCCACGCTGCGGCGACGGTGCGGAGGGAATGATGGTAACGGAAGCGCGCGTCCTGCTGGTTGGCTTGGAACCAGACATAGTTGATTACACTAAATCCCCGGTGCCCGGGCTCACGGCGGCAAGGGTTCGCGCTGCTGTGGAGGCCGACAGCGCCAAGCTGGAATCGCTCGGCTACAGTGTGAAGTCGTTGTATGTTGACGACGGCAAGACCGCAGAAGTGGCGCTTGCAAATGCACTCGCAACTGGCGAATACGATTGCATCATGATTGGTGCTGGCCTGCGTATTGTTCCTCCCTATTTCCTGTTGTTCGAGAAACTAATCAACGTGATCCACCGGCACGCCCCCGCTTCGACGAAGCTATGCTTCAACACAAACCCTGCGGATACGGCCGACGCGGTGCAGCGTTGGGTCTAAACCAACGCCATTCGTGCACGGCTCCCCATTTGAAATCAACGCGCCCCATGCGCAATTAGCACGAGCGCCAGCACCACTGTTGCTGCGATTATCCAATCTGCGAGGTAGGAGTGCTGAGGTGCTGGCTCATGCGATCTTCGCCAGTGTGACATCGCCACCTCCATCTTTCCCTAAAGGAAAAGGAGTCAGAGCACGGTCCACCTAGGTAGTTGGCCTTTTGGGGGCGGGCAGGACCGTGCCGCCACCGCCAAGGAGACGGTGAGTTTTCACTATTAGGCAGATGCGCTCGTTCGCATTGATCTGGGACAAATCGGTACTGCTCTTATTGTCGTCAGCCCAGAACGCCCGCTAGCCCGTATTCTTAACCGCCTCCGCCAGCATGGCTCGCAGTTCGGATTTGGTGTTTTTCACCGGGTCGCGCAGCTGCCTGCGCACGAAGCGTTGCCGAGCTGGTGGATCGCCGGGCACCGGATGGACGCGCTTTGGCATACTCACGATCACTGGCTTGGCGGTCGGCGGCTTGTGGCCGCGATGGAGCCCTTCACGCTGTAACTTGGCAGCGGCGGCGGACCGAGAGCAGCCGAGCCGCTGTGCGATCTGCCCAGCGCTCTGGCCTGAGGCCCACAGTTCCCTGAGACGCTTGACGGTGACTGTATTCCACATGACCACCAACATGACTTAAACGGAGCAGTGAGTCATTGATCAACATCAATGGAGCTGGAGCACGCCTCGCGTCGGGGAGGTGCCGGGGCATCGAGGGCACTAGCTGCTCGCCCCCGCTGACGGTGTTGGACTTGTTACGCGCACTTGCCGTCTTGCGCGCGCCGGAGGGCACGGAGCAGCCTTCCGGGAACGCAGGCCGCGATGCCGCAACCATGAAACGCGGCCTGCGAATTCGTTTCTCATCACCACGCCTCCAGCCGGTTGCCGGAGACCGCTTCGACCGCCAGCGAGGTGGTGCCGCCGTAGACCCCGGAGCTTGAGTACTTGCACCGGAACAGATGACCGAGGATGCCGTCGATGGCAGTGTTAGCGCCTAGTGTGCCGTCGGTCGGGGTGTACTCGGATGTCACCGGAGTCAAACTGGTCAGAAGATGGCGCGGGCGCTGGTGGTGGTGAAATGAAAGTTGGCCGGTGGGACAACACCCGGCGCGACGTGGTGGCAATCTTCGGTCCCACCTTGCTCCAAGCGGATCGGCGCTACTCAGCCCAATCAGCCCTTTGGTGTCGCGGCGACCAAACCGTCGGTCCGTCCCCTTCGCCTCATGAGATCGAACGGCCGCTCGATCAGCCAATAGGCGATCGTGGCGACGATGATCGAGCTTGCGATGGCGATAGCCGTCAATCCGATCGATTGAACCTCCGACAGATCCAGTGGAACTCGCTGACTGATGGCTAGGAGGACCGGCTCATGAACGACATATACCGCATAGGTGAGAATGCCGAACCACTGCGTTCCCCTGACCAGCCGGCCATGTGGTTTCGTCGTCTCGAGTCCAATGATCATGGCCGATACCGTCAACGCGGTGATGCAGGGGCCGAAATTGATGAAGGTCCTGATCAGATGCTCAGTCATAACCTCTGAATGAATCCAGGCTCCGCCAAAAAACAGAACCATAAATCCGATGATGATGAGGCTGCGGTCCCACGGTCGCGCGGGCCTCTCTTCCACGAGCCAGTTCGTGAGCATTCCGCCGCAGAACAAATCAAGATTTGAGATCGTTGGCGAAAAAATTGAAACGGTCCAGATATGTTGTCCGAGATAGCCGCCGAATTGAAGCATCGCGACACGAAAAAGCACTCCGGTTGCGACAAGCGCGATGAATATGTTCAAGGGTCGGAATCTTTCGGTGAGGCGGGAAAGCCCGATAAAAAGGTATGGCGCCGCCAGATAAAATCCCATTTCGGTCTGCACGCTCCAGAGCGCGCCGATCACGACGAAGGGCAAGTCGATCGACTGGAAAAAGAGAAGTGACGACACGAAACCGGGCAAATTATCCGGCTGAAAAACGCCTCTTGCCTGGATGGCTGCGACGATGAGAATGGCGCTCCAATAGATCGGTGCAATCCGGAGAATGCGGTTGCCGTAGAATCGAAAAATGCCCTTCCTGTCGAGCGCGTAGCGACCGCCGAAAAAACCTTTCCCCATGAGGTAGCCGGATAGAACGAAGAAGATCCAGACCCCGACCCATGGAGAGGCCGTCAAAAGCCGGTATGGGTTGAGCGTCCGCACGATGGTGTCGATATTCGAGGGTAGGAATACGACCAACGTGCCATGACCGATCAGCACGATCAGGCAGGCGAAGCCGCGCAGGGTCAGTAATGGATCCGCACCATTCAACGCCGTGGGCACCACGCGAGGCAGCCAATTGAACCGCAGACCAGATCGCGCGGCGATGACCAGGGCAGTGAGCAGGGCCAGTGCCCGAACCGTCAGGAACAGATAAAAGCCAACCGTTTGCCCTGCCAGTTCGAAGAATAAAGGCCTGAGCGGTTCGATCGCGAGAAAGACGCCAAGCGCCGCCATAACTGGCAACCACGGCTTGATCGAAATTTGGCTGACGGGCACATGCACCAGAAAGTCTTCCGTAGGCTGCATTTTGGTTCTATCACCTGACCCTTGTGGCGAATATCACAAACAGGCCCTTTCGGGCCCGAATAAGCCGGTGAAAACAGAGGTTTCCGCAACGCCTGCCCAAGCGACCGGCCGCGGACCCCGAAACCACGCACCTTGACCTTTGGCGCCTTGCGCAGTACATAGCCGCCACCTGCAGCCGGCCCGTGTATAGCGGATATCCGGCGCGGCTTTTGAAATCCCCCGAACAATCGAGCCCGCTTGCCGGCTCATCCTTCAAGAGAGGGCTGGGCGAAAGATGGCTGTTCGGATTCCTTAAACAAACCAATTCGTCTGACGACGGACGCGGACCCTCAACGATGGCTTTCAGCCCGTTCAAATTCCTGCAGGAAGTGCGCTCGGAAACGGCCAAGGTCACCTGGCCGACCCGCCGCGAGACCACGATCACCACGATCATGGTGTTCGTGATGGTTGCGCTCGCCTCGGTGTTCTTCTTCGCTTCCGATCAGATCATCCGCTATTTGGTCACCTTGGTATTGGGCATTCACTAATGGCAAGCACCGCAACGCAAACCATGGACAAGCGCTGGTACATCGTCCACGCCTATTCCAACTTCGAGAAGAAGGTGGCGGAATCGATCCGCGAGCAGGCGAAGCAGCGCGGGCTCGAGGAATTGTTCGAGCAGGTGCTGGTGCCGACCGAAAAGGTCACCGAAGTGCGGCGCGGCCGCAAGATCGATGCCGAGCGCAAGTTTTTCCCAGGCTACGTCCTGGTCAAGATGAAGCTGACCGACGAGGCCTTTCATCTGATCAAGAATACCCCGAAGGTGACGGGTTTCCTCGGCGCGGAAAACAAGCCGATGCCGATCTCGGAAACCGAAGCCATGCGCATTCTGCACCAGGTGCAGGAAGGCGTGGAGCGGCCGAAGGCGTCGGTGTCGTTCGAGATCGGCGAGAATGTGCGGGTGGCCGATGGGCCGTTCGCGTCGTTCTCCGGCGTCATCGAGGAAATCGACGAGGCACGTTCGCGCGTGAAGGTCGCGGTCTCGATCTTCGGACGCGCGACGCCGGTTGAACTGGAATTCGGTCAGGTCGAAAAGGTCTGATCGGGTCAAGCGCGGAGCATGTCTTCGCGTCTAGGAGCGTGAAGTTCTGCTTCACGCAAAATGAGGTCGTGGGAGGTGAGGGCGGTCGCCAGCCGTCTCTCTGCCGAACCACGAAACCTGAACCCGCCGGGTTTTGCCCGGCACAACAGGAGTGACATATGGCAAAGAAAGTGACCGGATACCTGAAATTGCAGGTGCCGGCGGGTGCTGCGAATCCGTCGCCCCCGATCGGCCCCGCGCTTGGTCAGCGCGGCCTCAACATCATGGAATTCTGCAAGGCGTTCAACGCCCAGACGCAGAAGGAAGAAAAGAACACCCCGATCCCGGTGATCATCACCATCTACGCGGACCGTTCCTTCACCTTTGAAATGAGGACGCCGCCGATGTCCTACTTCCTCAAGCAGGCCGCGAAAATCCAGTCCGGGTCGAAAGCCCCGGGTCGCGACAAGGCCGGCAAGGTGACACGCGAGCAAGTGCGCGAGATCGCCCAGAAGAAGATGAAGGATCTCAATTGCGACACCATCGAATCGGCCATGAAGATGGTCGAGGGCTCCGCCCGCTCGATGGGTCTTGAAGTTGCGGGGTAACGGGTCATGGCAATCGGAAAACGTACGAAGAAGGCCCGCGAGGGTGTCGACCGCGAGAAGCTTTACCCGCTCGCCGACGCCATCAAGATGGTCAAGGAACGCGCCAAGGCGAAATTCGACGAGACGGTCGAGATCGCGATCAATCTCGGCGTCGATCCGCGCCATGCCGACCAGATGGTTCGCGGCGTGGTGACACTGCCCAACGGCACCGGCCGCACCTTGCGCGTCGGCGTCTTTGCGCGCGGCGCCAAGGCCGAGGAAGCCAAGGCCGCGGGCGCCGACATTGTCGGTGCGGAGGATCTGGTCGAGAAAGTGCAGGGCGGTCAGATCGACTTCGACCGCTGCATCGCCACCCCCGACATGATGCCGCTGGTCGGCCGCCTCGGTAAGGTGCTCGGACCGCGCGGCATGATGCCAAACCCGAAGATCGGTACGGTGACGATGGATGTCGCCACCGCCGTCAAGGGCGCCAAAGGCGGGTCGGTTGAATTCCGCGTCGAGAAGGCAGGCATCGTGCAGGCCGGAATCGGCAAAGCCTCGTTCTCCGAAGACAAGCTGGTGCAGAACGTCAAGGCACTGGCGGACGCGGTGGCGAAGGCAAAGCCTTCCGGGTCGAAGGGCACCTACATCCAGCGCGTGGCGGTTTCCTCCACCATGGGCCCGGGCGTCAAGGTCGAGCCGGGAAGCCTGCACGACTAGGGCGCTGCCGGAACGGAACAAGATTATCAGAGAGCGGAATTGGGCAACCGGTTCCGCTCTTTGTTTGTGATGGATGGGATGACGGGAAGGGGGAAGGCATGCCTGAGAAGGTCCTGATCTATTCGCGCTTTCCGAAAGCGCTGATGGCGCGAATCGGGCAGCGCTTCGAACTGATGGACGCCGCTGGAAAATCGCCGGCCGAAATGTTCACAAAGGACGAGCTTTCCGACGTCCGGGCAATGATTACGGCCGGCGGCACGCCGCTGGGGGCGGCCACGCTCGATATGCTGCCGTCGTTGCGCGCGATCGTCTGTTACGGCACCGGCTATGACGGCGTCGATCTTGCGGCTGTTGTCAGGCGAAACATAGCGCTCGGCCACAGCCCGGCGGCGAATGCGGCCGCCGTAGCCGACCTCGCCGTCACATTGATGCTGGCGGTGACGCGTCGCCTCATTCCGGCCGACGCTTTTGTGCGTGACGGCAGTTGGGCCGCTGCAAAACCTTCGCCGCTGTTGCGACCCCAGCCGGGCAATCCCGGTCGCCGCGTTGGCGTCTATGGCATGGGCGAAATCGGCCGCAAGATCGCCGCGCGGATGGCCGCCTTCGAGACCGAAGTCGGCTATTTCAGCCGCAGCAGGCATGACGTTGCTTACCAGTATTTCCCCAGTCTCGCGGCGTTGACGGAATGGTGCAGCGTTCTGATGATCGCGGTCCGCGCCAGCGCCGAAACCCACCATGCCGTCAATGCGGAAATCCTGCAAAAGCTCGGCAAGGACGGATATGTGATCAACATCTCCCGCGGCTCGGTGATCGACGAGACCGCGCTGGTGGCGGCACTCGCGGCCAACACGGTCGCCGGCGCCGGGCTCGACGTGTTCGAGAAGGAGCCGCATGCGCCGGACGCGCTGACCGCATTTCCGAACGTGGTGCTGACCCCGCATGTTGGCGGCCATACCATCGAGTCCCACATCGCGATGCAGGATTGCGTGATCGCCAATCTCGAGGCGTTTTTTGCCGGCAAGCCGCTCGTCTATCCGGTGAGGTGAAAGATCGGTCGGCGCGTCTCGCGACGGCTGTCCGAGGCTCAGTGAGCCGTCGGGGCCGGTGCGTAACGCAGCTTGTCGGGGTTGCGCACGATGTAGACGGCTGCGATCAGGTTGCCGTCGACGGCCATGGTCAGCGTGTGATCGACCTCGCCGTCGAAATAGATCAGCGCGCCAACCGTTCCGTTGATGGTGGCGGGTTCGATGCGAATGTCGCGGCCGACGTTCTTGCCGGCCAAACCAATGAAGAAGCGCGCGATTTTCTCGCCGCCCATGATTGGATTCAGTGCTGCCTGCTTGCGGCCGCCGCCATCGGTGATGGCGATCGCGTCTTCGCGCAGAAGCCCGGCCAGGCGCGTTACGTCACCGCTGGCAACCGCTTCGCCGAAGGCAATCAGCAGCCGTGAGTGACTGTCCGGTGGAACAGCAGGCGCGGGATGAGCGCAACGCACGGCGCGCCGCGCCCGTGTTGCCAGTTGCCGGCAGGCTGCCTCGGTGCGGTCGATCATTCTCGCGACCTCGGCGAACGGCATGTCGAACACATCGTGAAGCAGGAAGGCAGCCAGGCTGCGAATTTGAAGAACGCCGATGGCGATTCCTTGAGCATCATTTGAAGATAGCTCGTGTCGTAACCATAACGCTTGCTCGCTGCGCGCAGCATTCGGCGCGCGATCCAACTACGCATGATGTTCTCCTTTGTTGGGAAAGGCGGAATAGAGGGCGAGGGCCGACGGAAGTACGACGGCCATAAGATCGAAGGCCGTGTTGTGATCGTGCCCGGTCACGATGATCGCGAGATGGATCAGGGCGTGGGCGGCGAGGAAGCTCGCGCCGGCCACCGCCGCAGGCCAATATGCCGGCCGCCATGCCCGCGCGGCCAGCGCAAGGCCGGCGACGAGGAATGCCGCGCCAATATCCTGGACGAAGTGCGGGTTATAGGGGCCGGTCTCGGCCGCCCCCGGCACGCTCGTTTTCCATGAGGGACCGGCGAGAAGCATCGTAAGTCCATTGAGGGCGGTGGGTACCGCCAGAATTGCCGCAATCGATCGTCGCATCGGAGCCTCCTCCCGCCCTAGACGAGGGACGGGGGCTCGATGTGACAGCACCGGCCAGGAATTCTTGGGTCGTTTTGGCCCGTCAAATTGCCGGAAATTAGCGCTTGGCAAGGTCGGAAAGACTCGTTAAAGAGCGCCTTCCGGGCGTGCTGGCTGTTGCTGGCAGGTCCGTGCTCGCATTCCGAAAACCCGATACGATAGGAGATCATTCCTTTCAGGACGTCCGCTTGGATTGCTCGAAAGGAAAGGAAACCGTCGTTTTGAAGGATGCGGGCAGGGGTGGGTCGGCTTGCCGGCTTGCCTCGATCCTGTCCAAGACTGCAGGCGCCCGAGATGAAACGCAAGTTTCTTCAATGGCTTAATTTCATGGCCTGCATAGACGGGTGAAGACCGGATTTCGCTTTACACCGCGCCTGTCGCGGTGAGCGGATAGGGTTCGAACCTCGACACCCCGCGGCCCACAAGGCTCGGGAGGGCAGGCTTGTCAAATGTCGTTCTGCCCGGCGTGTCCTTAAGACGTGAGTGTCGCAAGGTCAGGTTTTGGGCGGGACGGTGGGTGCAACCCGGCGGTCCTGCCCTTGGGCTTAAAGACCGCCAACCGGAGAGAGCTTGCTGTGGAAAGAGCGGCAAAAAAGGACGCGGTCGAGGAGCTGAATGGTCTGTTCAAGACCACCAGCGTTGCGATCGTCGCTCATTATTCCGGCCTCACCGTGGCCCAGATGCAGAAGCTGCGCATGCAGATGAAGCAGGCGGGCGCGTCGGTGAAGGTCTCGAAAAACCGTCTCGCCAAAATTGCTCTTGAAGGCACAGACGTCGTTGCCATCGGCCCCTTGTTGAAGGGACCGACCGTGATCGCGACTTCCAAAGATCCGGTGGCGGCGCCGAAGGTTGCCATCGAATTCGCCAAGACGAACGAACAGTTCGTCATTCTCGGCGGATCGATGGGCAAAACCGTCCTGAATGTCGATGGCGTAAAGGCGCTTGCCGCCTTGCCGTCGCTTGACGAGTTGCGCGGAAAGATCGTCGGCCTCCTGGTGGCGCCGGCGACCAAGCTCGCTCAGCTCTCAAACGCGCCCGCGGCCAAGCTCGCGCGCGTCATTCAGGCCTATGCCTCAAAGAGCGAAGCGGCCTGACGCCCTTCGCAAAACGTAAACCTGGTTCGAACCGATACGCTTAAGGAAACAGATCAATGGCTGACCTACAGAAGATTGTTGACGACCTTTCGAGCCTCACCGTGCTCGAAGCTGCCGAACTCGCAAAGCTCCTCGAAGAGAAGTGGGGCGTGTCCGCCGCAGCCGCCGTGGCAGTTGCCGGTCCCGCCGGTGGTGGCG
Organism: uncultured Alphaproteobacteria bacterium; assembly: GCA_963741185.1. GTDB lineage: Bacteria > Pseudomonadota > Alphaproteobacteria > Rhizobiales > Xanthobacteraceae > Bradyrhizobium. The sequence continues at coordinate 106,366 of CAVUHE010000032.1, forward strand.
CCGCCGCCGCTCCTGCCGAGGAAAAGACCGAGTTCACGGTCGTTCTCGCCGCTGCCGGCGAAAAGAAGATCGAAGTCATCAAGGAAGTCCGTGCCATCACCGGTCTTGGCCTCAAGGAAGCCAAGGACCTCGTCGAAGGCGCGCCCAAGCCGGTCAAGGAAGGCGTCAACAAGGAAGAGGCCGACAAGATCAAGGCTCAGCTCGAAAAGGCTGGCGCCAAGGTTGAGCTCAAGTAAGCCCGCCTTGCAGGGACAAATTCCCGGGGAATTGACGCGAAAGCCGGGATATCTGCGATACGACGTGCCGCGGGGCAGCCTTCGCGGGCAGCCTTGGGGCACGTTGTACACAACAATGTGTGGGGATTGGTGGGATTACCCCTCGAATCTTCACGATTGCCATCCCATATCGGGGCGGCAGCAGGAAAACACGGTCGGCGTGAGGAACCGCAAGGTTTCTGCGCAAGCCGTTGGGAGACAGGCAATTTCGGGCTTTTTCAGTCCGTGACGAGGCAGGTTTGGACGGGCGGGTGCGGTCAAGCGCCCCGCGCGTCGTTTTGCGTTCTTCAGGTCTGATACTTCGGTTCAGGATTTAAGTCCTGATATTGGGCTCCCAGACTTAAGGAACGATTCGAAATTCAACCCGGGGGCGATGCCAATCGCGCTTCGGAAGGTTCGCCCTCAACGGGTGACGAAATGAGAGGCCACGATGGCGCAGCAGACGTTCACCGGTCGCAAACGCGTTCGCAAGTTTTTCGGACACATCAAGGAAGTCGCAGAGATGCCGAACCTCATCGAGGTTCAGAAGGCGTCCTATGACCAGTTCCTGATGGTTGACGAACCGCCCGGCGGCCGGCTCGACGAAGGCCTTCAGGCGGTGTTCCGGTCGGTATTTCCGATTTCGGATTTCTCGGGCACCTCGATGCTTGAGTTCGTCCGCTACGAATTCGAGCCGCCGAAATATGACGTCGACGAATGTCGTCAACGCGGGATGACCTACGCGGCGCCGCTGAAGGTGACGCTGCGCCTGATTGTGTTCGATATCGACGAGGAAACCGGCGCAAAATCGGTGAAGGACATCAAGGAGCAGGACGTCTACATGGGCGACATCCCGCTCATGACCATGAACGGCACCTTCGTCGTCAATGGCACCGAGCGCGTCATCGTTTCTCAGATGCATCGTTCGCCCGGCGTGTTCTTCGATCACGACAAGGGCAAGACCCATTCGTCCGGCAAGCTGCTGTTTGCCGCGCGCGTGATCCCCTATCGCGGTTCATGGCTCGATATCGAATTCGACGCCAAGGATATCGTGTTTGCGCGCATCGACCGCCGCCGCAAGATTCCGGTGACGTCGCTGATGTTCGCGCTCGGGCTCGACGGCGAGACCATCCTGTCGACCTTCTACAAGAAGATCAATTACAAGCGGGCCAAGGATGGCTGGCGCGTGCCGTTCGACGCGACCCGTTTCCGCGGCTATTCGACGATCAACGACCTGATCGATGCCGACACCGGCAAGGTGGTGCTTGAAGCCGGCAAGAAACTCACCGTGCGTGCTGCGCGCCAGCTCCAGGAAAAGGGATTGAAGGCGCTTCGCATGTCTGATGAGGAACTGGTCGGCAACTATGTTGCCGAGGACCTCGTCAACCCGAAGACCGGCGAGATCTATTCGGAGGCCGGCGAGGAAATCACCGAAAAGCTCCTGAAGGCGCTGAACGAGCAGGGCTACAAGGAACTGCCGCTGCTCGACATCGACCACGTCAATGTCGGCGGCTATATCCGCAACACGCTGCACGCCGACAAGAACATGACGCGCGAAGACGCGCTGTTCGACATCTATCGCGTGATGCGTCCGGGCGAGCCGCCGACGCTGGATTCGGCACAGGCCATGTTTCAGTCGCTGTTCTTCGACGCCGAGCGCTACGACCTTTCCGCGGTCGGCCGGGTGAAGATGAACATGCGCCTCGAACTCGATGCGCCCGATACCCATCGCACGCTGCGCAAGGAAGACATCCTCGCCGTGATCAAGACGCTGGTTGATCTGCGCGACGGCAAGGGCGAGATCGACGACATCGATCACCTCGGCAACCGCCGTGTGCGCTCGGTCGGCGAGTTGATGGAAAACCAGTACCGCATCGGTCTCCTGCGCATGGAGCGCGCGATCAAGGAGCGCATGTCCAGTGTCGATATCGACACCGTGATGCCGCAGGATTTGATCAACGCCAAGCCTGCGGCCGCCGCGGTGCGCGAGTTCTTCGGCTCCTCGCAGCTGTCGCAGTTCATGGACCAGACCAATCCGCTGTCGGAGATTACCCACAAGCGACGTCTCTCGGCGCTTGGCCCGGGCGGTCTGACCCGCGAGCGCGCCGGCTTCGAGGTGCGCGACGTGCATCCGACCCATTACGGCCGCATCTGCCCGATCGAGACACCGGAAGGCCCGAACATCGGCCTGATCAATTCGCTCGCGACCTTTGCGCGCGTCAATAAATACGGCTTCGTCGAAACACCTTATCGCAAGGTCAAGGACGGGCGCGTCACCGACGAGGTGGTCTATCTCTCGGCGATGGAGGAGGGCCGCTATCACGTCGCCCAGGCCAACGTCGCGCTCGACAATCGCGGCCGCTTTACCGACGACCTCGTGGTCTGCCGTCACTCCGGCGACGTGTTGATGATCACGCCCGACAAGGTCGACTACATGGACGTGTCGCCGAAGCAGCTCGTCTCGGTCGCAGCCGCGTTGATTCCGTTCCTGGAGAACGACGACGCCAACCGCGCGTTGATGGGTTCGAACATGCAGCGTCAGGCCGTGCCGCTGGTGCGGGCCGAAGCGCCGTTCGTCGGCACCGGCATGGAAGGCGTGGTCGCGCGCGACTCCGGTGCGGCGATCGCGGCGCGCCGGACCGGCGTGATCGACCAGATCGACGCCACCCGTATCGTTATCCGCGCCACCGAGGATCTCGATCCCACCAAGTCGGGCGTCGATATCTACCGGCTGATGAAGTACCAGCGCTCCAACCAGTCGACCTGCATCAACCAGCGTCCGCTGGTGAAGGTCGGCGACGTCGTCAAGAAGGGCGACATCATCGCTGACGGTCCCTCGACCGATCTCGGCGAACTCGCGCTCGGTCGCAACGTGCTGGTCGCGTTCATGCCGTGGAACGGCTACAACTTCGAAGACTCGATCCTGCTCTCCGAGCGGATCGTGAAGGACGACGTCTTCACCTCGATCCATATCGAGGAATTCGAGGTGATGGCCCGCGATACCAAGCTTGGTCCCGAGGAAATCACCCGCGACATTCCGAACGTCTCGGAAGAAGCGCTGAAGAACCTCGACGAGGCCGGCATCGTCTATATCGGCGCGGAAGTGCGTGCCGGCGACATCCTGGTCGGCAAGATCACGCCGAAGGGCGAAAGCCCGATGACGCCGGAAGAGAAGCTGTTGCGCGCCATCTTCGGTGAAAAGGCCTCCGACGTCCGCGATACCTCGCTCCGCGTGCCTCCGGGCGTGCAGGGCACGATCGTCGAAGTCCGGGTCTTCAACCGGCACGGCGTCGACAAGGACGAGCGTGCGCTCGCGATCGAGCGGGAAGAGATCGAGCGTCTCGCAAAGGACCGCGACGACGAACAGGCGATCCTCGACCGCAACGTCTATAGCCGCCTCGCCGAGCTTTTGGAAAACCGCCAGGGCATCGCCGGTCCGAAGGGCTTCAAGAAGGACACCAAGATCACGCGCGCGGTGCTCGATGAGCATCCGCGTTCGCAATGGTGGATGTTTGCCTCGCCCAACGACAAGCTGATGGCTGAAATCGAGGCGATGCGGAAGCAGTACGACGAATTGAAGAAGGGCCTTGAGCAGCGCTTCCTCGACAAGGTCGAGAAACTGCAGCGTGGCGATGAATTGCCGCCCGGCGTGATGAAGATGGTCAAGGTCTTCGTCGCGGTGAAGCGCAAGATTCAGCCCGGCGACAAGATGGCGGGCCGTCACGGCAACAAGGGCGTGGTCTCCAAGATCGTTCCGATCGAGGACATGCCGTTCCTCGAGGACGGCACCCACGCCGACATCGTGCTCAATCCGCTCGGCGTGCCTTCGCGCATGAACGTCGGGCAGATTCTTGAAACGCATCTTGGCTGGGCGTGCGCCGGCCTCGGCAAGCGCATCGGTCAGACCATCGACGCCTATTACAGCAAGCAGGACGTCAAGCCGCTGAAGGAGACCTTGAAGAAGATCTACGGCGACGAGGAAACGATCAAATCGCTGAACGACAGCGAGCTGATCGAGCTTGGCCGCAATTTGAGCCACGGCGTGCCGATCGCAACGCCGGTGTTCGATGGCGCCAAGGAAACCGACATCGAGGAGATGCTGAAGCTTGCCGGTCTGGATGCTTCCGGCCAGTCGACCGTCTATGACGGGCGGACCGGCGATCCGTTCGACCGCAAGGTGACGGTCGGCTACATCTATATGCTCAAGCTGCATCACCTCGTGGACGACAAGATCCATGCGCGTTCGATCGGACCGTACTCGCTCGTGACCCAGCAGCCGCTGGGAGGCAAGGCGCAGTTCGGTGGCCAGCGCTTCGGCGAAATGGAAGTGTGGGCGCTGGAAGCCTATGGCGCGGCGTACACGCTCCAGGAAATGCTGACCGTGAAGTCGGACGACGTCGCCGGCCGTACCAAGGTGTACGAGGCGATCGTCCGCGGCGACGACACGTTCGAAGCCGGTATCCCGGAATCGTTCAACGTGCTGGTCAAGGAAATGCGTTCGCTCGGCCTCAACGTCGATCTGCACAACTCGAAGATAGGCGGCGCGCCGACATCGGAGGCCGCCGAGTAGGGATAAGCGTCATGCCCGGCGCGGTTCGCGCCGGGCATCCGCGGCTCTTGCTCGGCGATCGAGCGGGGCGCGCGGGCTGAAAAAGAATTTCGAATTTGCTGCCGGTGACGGCCGGCACGCGAGGAGAAGACCATGAATCAAGAGATTATGAATCTGTTCAACCCGACGACGCCGGCTCAGGTCTTCGACCAGATCCGGATTTCGATCGCGTCTCCTGAAAAGATTCTGTCCTGGTCCTACGGCGAAATCAAGAAGCCGGAGACCATCAATTACCGCACCTTCAAGCCGGAACGTGACGGCCTGTTCTGCGCGCGCATCTTCGGGCCGATCAAGGACTATGAGTGCCTGTGCGGCAAGTACAAGCGGATGAAGTACAAGGGCATCATCTGCGAGAAGTGCTCGGTCGAGGTTACGCTGTCGCGCGTCCGGCGCGAGCGCATGGGCCATATCGAACTCGCCGCACCCGTTGCGCATATCTGGTTCCTGAAGTCGCTGCCGTCCCGCATCGGCCTTCTGCTCGACATGACGCTGAAGGATCTCGAGCGGATTCTTTATTTTGAATATTACGTCGTTCTTGAGCCAGGTCTGACCGCACTCAAGGATCGCCAGTTGCTGTCGGAAGACGAGTATCTGAAGGCGCAGGACGAATACGGCCAGGACAGCTTCACCGCCATGATCGGCGCCGAGGCGATCCGCGAGCTATTGAAGGGGCTTGATCTCGAAAAGCTCGAGGCCTCCTTGCGCGCCGAGATGCAGGAGACCGAGTCCGACATCAAGCACAAGAAGCTCGCCAAGCGCTTGAAGATCGTCGAGGCCTTCCGTTATTCCGGCAACAAGCCGGAGTGGATGATCCTCACCGTGGTGCCGGTGATTCCGCCGGACCTGCGGCCGCTGGTGCCGCTCGATGGCGGTCGTTTCGCGACCTCCGATCTCAACGACCTCTACCGCCGCGTCATCAACCGCAACAACCGCCTGAAGCGGCTGATGGAGCTGCGCGCGCCCGACATCATCATCCGCAACGAAAAGCGCATGCTACAGGAGGCGGTCGACGCCTTGTTCGACAACGGCCGCCGCGGCCGCGTCATCACCGGCGCCAACAAGCGCCCGCTGAAGTCGCTGGCGGACATGCTCAAGGGCAAGCAGGGCCGCTTCCGGCAGAACCTGCTCGGCAAGCGCGTCGACTATTCGGGCCGTTCGGTGATCGTGGTCGGTCCCGAACTGCGCCTGCATCAGTGCGGCCTGCCGAAGAAGATGGCGCTCGAACTGTTCAAGCCGTTCATCTATTCGCGGCTCGACGCCAAGGGCCTCTCCACCACCGTGAAGCAGGCCAAGAAGCTCGTGGAAAAGGAGCGTCCGGAGGTCTGGGATATTCTCGACGAGGTGATCCGCGAGCATCCCGTTCTCTTGAATCGCGCCCCGACGCTGCATCGGCTCGGCATCCAGGCGTTCGAGCCGGTCCTGATCGAGGGCAAGGCGATCCAGCTGCATCCGCTGGTTTGCGCGGCGTTCAATGCCGACTTCGACGGCGACCAGATGGCCGTGCACGTTCCGCTGTCGCTCGAAGCGCAGCTCGAGGCGCGCGTGCTGATGATGTCGACCAACAACATCCTGCACCCGGCCAACGGTCAGCCGATCATCGTGCCGTCGCAGGACATCGTGCTCGGCCTGTACTATCTCTCGATCATGCGCGAGGGGTTGCCTGGTGAAGGCAAGCTCTACGGCGAGATGGCCGAGATCGAGCACGCCCTGCATTCGAAGGTCATTCACCTTCACACCAAGATCAAGTACCGCTGGGAGGGCATCGACGAGAGCGGCAAGCCGGTCAAGCGCTGGATCGAGACCACGGCCGGCCGCGTGATGCTCGGCAACGTGTTGCCGAAATCGCCCAAGATTTCGTTCGACATCATCAACAAGCTGATGACCAAGCGCGAAATTTCCGGCGTGATCGATCAGGTCTATCGCCACTGCGGTCAGAAGGAGACGGTGATCTTCTGCGACCGGATTATGGCGCTCGGCTTCTATAATGCGTTCAAGGCCGGCATTTCGTTTGGCAAGGACGACATGGTGGTGCCGCACGGCAAGTGGAAGATCGTCGATACCACGCGTACGCTCGCGAAGGATTTCGAGCAGCAGTACAATGACGGCCTGATTACCCATGGCGAGAAGTACAACAAGGTGGTCGACGCCTGGTCGAAGGCGACCGAAGAAATCGCCAAGGAGATGATGAAGGAAATCTCCTCGACCAAGAAGAACAGCAAGGGCGTCGAGGCCGACATCAACTCGATCTACATGATGGCTCATTCGGGTGCGCGCGGTTCGCCGGCGCAGATGCGTCAGCTTGCCGGCATGCGTGGGCTGATGGCGAAGCCGTCGGGCGAGATCATCGAGACGCCGATCATTTCCAACTTCAAGGAAGGCTTGTCGGTGCTCGAATACTTCAACTCGACCCACGGTGCCCGCAAGGGCCTGGCGGATACCGCGTTGAAGACTGCCAACTCGGGTTACCTGACACGTCGTCTGGTCGACGTGGCGCAGGACTGCATCATCACGCAGGATGATTGCGGCACCAAGCTTGGCATCAAGATGCGCGCTATCATCGATGCCGGCACCGTGGTGGCTTCGCTCGGCTCCCGCATCCTCGGCCGCACTGCGGGCGAGGATCTGCGCGACCCCGCGACCAACAAGGTCGTCGTCAAGCGCGGCACGCTGATGGAAGAGAGCCACGTGGACGCCATCCAGCAGGCTGGCATCCAGGAGGTGAAGATTCGCTCGGCTCTGACCTGCGAACTCGTCAACGGCATCTGCGGCAAATGCTACGGCCGCGACCTTGCCCGCGGCACGCCGGTCAACCACGGCGAAGCGGTCGGCGTTATCGCCGCCCAGTCGATCGGCGAACCCGGTACCCAGCTGACGATGCGTACGTTCCACATCGGTGGCGCCGCCCAGATCAACGAGCAATCTTTCGTCGAGTCGAATTTCGACGGCAAGGTGACGATCAAGAACAAGGCGATCGCCAAGAACAGCGAAGGTCATCTGGTCGCGATGGTCCGCAACATGGTCGTTGCGATCTCGGATGCCGACGGAACGGAGCGTGCGACCCACCGTATTCAGTACGGTGCGCGCATGCATGTCGACGATGGCGACATGGTCAAGCGCGGCCAGCGTATCGCCGAGTGGGATCCCTACACCCGGCCGGTTCTGACCGAAGTCGAAGGCACCATCGCCTTCGAGGACCTGGTCGAGGGACAGTCGATCTCGGAAACGCTCGACGAATCCACCGGTATCGCCAAGCGCGTCGTCATTGACTGGCGCTCGTCGCGGGGCGGGGCCGATCTGCGCCCGGCGATCGTCGTCAAGGGCAAGGATGGCAAGATCCTCAAGCTCGCGCGTGGCGGTGAGGCCCGTTACATGCTTTCGGTCGACGCCATTCTGTCGGTCGACGTCGGCGCCAAGGTCAAGCCGGGCGATATCCTTGCGCGTATCTCCACCGAGAGCGCCAAGACCCGTGACATCACCGGTGGTCTGCCGCGGGTTGCCGAACTGTTCGAGGCCCGCAAGCCGAAGGACGCGGCGATCATCGCGGAAATCGCCGGCACCATCCGTTTTGGCCGCGACTACAAGAACAAGCGCCGCATCTCGATCGAGCCGATGGACAAGAACGAGGAGCCCCGCGAGTATCTGATCCCGAAGGGCAAGCATATCCATCTGCAGGACGGCGACATCGTCGAAAAGGGCGATTTCATCGTCGAGGGCAATCCGGCGCCGCACGACATCCTGGCGATCAAGGGCATCGAGGAACTCGCTGCCTATCTGGTCAACGAAATCCAGGAGGTCTACCGGTTGCAGGGCGTGCTGATCAACGACAAGCACATCGAAGTGATTGTTCGTCAGATGCTGCAGAAGGTCGAGATCACCGATCAGGGCGAAACCGACATGATCTCGGGCGAGCAGATCGACAAGATCGAGTTCGATCAGCTCAACGCCAAGGCCAAGGAAGAGGGCAAGAAGCCTGCCACGGGAACGCCGGTGTTGCTCGGCATTACCAAGGCGAGCTTGCAGACGCGCTCGTTCTTCTCGGCGGCCTCGTTCCAGGAGACCACCCGCGTGCTCACCGAAGCCGCCGTCAACGGCAAGGTGGACCCGCTCGAAGGCCTCAAGGAGAACGTCATCGTCGGCCGCCTGATTCCGGCCGGTACCGGTGCCTCGATGGCCAAGATTCGCGAAGTCGCCATGAAGCGCGACAAGCTGATCCTCGACGAGCGCGAAAAACAGGCGGCGATCGTGCCTGCCGCGCCTGAAATCGAGCCGCTCGCCCTACCGCCGGCGGAATAAAATCGGGCGAATTCAGGAAGTTATGAAAAGGCCGGCGAAAGCCGGCCTTTTTTGCTATTTTTTGGCTATTCTGCTTCACTGACGGCATTTCGTTCATCTTTCCTTCAGGGAAAAAAGCGCTTCATCTAAAACTACTTAGGCCGGCCCTTTTGCGGGGCCCATGGGCCGCGGCGGGGGCCGGAAACAAGAAATATGTTGGATTTAGCAATTGTTGGCGGCGGGCCCGGCGGCCTGATGAGTGCTTGGTATCTCAAGAGAAAACTGGGCGAGCTTTGCCGCATCACCATTTTCGAGGCGACCGACCGTGTCGGCGGGAAGATTGTCACCCGCAAATTCAATTCCGCGCCCGCGATCTACGAGGCCGGCGTCGCCGAGATCTACGACTACTCGATGACGGGTCCCGACCCGCTGCGCGAGCTGATTCAGCATTTCGGGCTGCAGACGATTCCGATGGACGCCGAGCAGGTCCAGCTCGACGGCCAACTCTTGAACGATGTGGCGGGTATGCGCCGCAAATACGGGGCGAAGACGGCGGACGCCATCGAAGCATTCCGCAAGCGCTGCACGGAGATGGTATCGCCGGTCGAATATTACGAAGGCGTCGGCGCCCACGACAACGAGCACCCCTGGGCCTATATCACGGCCGAGGAATTGCTCGATCGGGAAGTTGACGACGCAACCGCCAAGCGCTTCTTCAAGGTGATGGCGCGCTCCGATATCGCGACCGAGAGCCACAACACGAACGGGCTGAATGCGCTGAAGAACTTCGTAATGGATGTGGACGGCTATATCGGCCTTTATTCGATCCAGAACGGCAACGAGCAGCTGATCGAGTGCCTGCAGTCCGAAGTCGACGCCGATATCCAGCTCAATCATCGGGTGCTCAAAGTCGGCAAGACGTCGAGCGGTCGCTATCAGCTCAACATGATGAACGGCAAGGGGCCGGAAACACGGGACTTCGATCTCGTGCTGGTGTGCCTGCCGCACTCATGGCTCGCCACCATGGCCTGGGACGGCGAGCAGCTGCGCAAGTCGATGGTCAAGCACATCGCCTATTTCGACCGGCCCGCGCATTATTTGCGGGTTTCGGTCCTGTTCGATTCGCCGTTCTGGGGGGACAAGATTCCCGGATCCTGGTTCATGTCGGAGGCGTTTGGCGGTTGCTGCGTCTATAACGAAGGCTCGCGCCACGATGTCGGCAAGCACGGCGTGCTGAACTGGTTGATCGCAGGCTCAGACGCGCTCGCCTTCGCCAATCTCAGCGACGAGGAACTGATCGATGCGGCGCTGAAGTCGCTGCCGATCTCGTTTGGCGATGCGCGCGCCCATTTCCTGGAGGGAAAGACTCATCGCTGGCTGTCGTCGGTGAATGCGATTCCTGGCGGTTTGCCGGCGCGCGACGTCATGACCAATCACCGGCCCGACCCGAAACAGCATCCGGGCCTGGTTGTGGTCGGCGACTATCTGTTCGAACTCGACGCTGAATGGCTTGCTCGATTCCTCCGATGCCGCCACCGACATCATCCTCACTGAAATGATACGGTTGCGCCGCGCGCGCGGGCAGGGCAAAGAGTTGTCGTCCGACAAGATCGATCGCGAATATTTCGAGAACTACCGTGGGCTCGGGCCTTATCGCCAGGTCTGGAGCCAGTTTACCGATCCCGTCTACTTGACCGATCTCATCAAGATCGTCTGGAACAGGGCGCGGGGCTACAAGCTTCTGGTGGCCGGATCCGCAAGCGGTGAACTCGTGGGAGCGCTTCGCGCGCGCGGAATCGATGCCTGGGGTATCGAAAACAACCGTGCCATCCACGCCAAGACGCCGAAGGAACTGAAGAGGTTCAACAAGCTCGGATCGATCATTGACATGCCGTTCAAGGACGGCGAGTTCGATTTCGTGTTCGAGACGAGCCTGTGCCACGTGGCCGAGAACCGCGTCGTCAAGGCGGTTCGCGAACTGAACCGCGTCGTCAAGACCGGCGTGGTGTTTGGCTCGGTGACATCGGACATGTCTCCGGCGCTGATCGACCGCTACGATCTGTTGCGCGGGGTCAAGAAGCTCGGCACCTGGTGGGAATGGTCGGAGCTGTTTTTCGGCAACGGCTTTGATCTGTCGATGCATCGCCGCGACTGCACCGATGCGCTTTGGGCGGCGACCCTTGCCGCCAACAAGGGTCCGGGCCAGTGGTACGCGGACTCCGACAGTCTCCGTTACTCATTCTTCGACAAGGTCGCAGCCGACGATTGAGCGGCACCGCCGGCTGTTCCATTTATTTTGCTGAATGCGCATCAATCGCATAGGATCAGCAGGGTGGCGCGTTCGGCCACCTCGGTCGAATTTGCGGTCAAGCCGGCCGTGCAACATCGGTTGGTTTCATGGCGTCCAAGCCTCCATCACCGGATGACGATATGACCGCTTCCGCGGACGATCCCGCGGGTTTGGAGGCCGACAAAGCGCGGTTGGCGAATGCCGAAGTCCCCGGCCGCGCCGCCCGGCGACACGGCGCCGCCGTCCGACGACGATGACGACGATGATGAAGAAGACGCGCTTGAACTCGACGACGACGAGGATGATGAGGATCTCGTTGTCTATACCGCGAAGGAAGCCGCCGGGGCGCTGGCGACGATCTATGCGTTCGTCAAACCCTCCCTGAAGAACTACAAGAAGATGCTTGCATTCGTCAGCCTCGGCGTCCTGGTCGAGACGCTGTTCAATGTCATCATGCCGCTGAGCTTGAAGTTTCTGATCGACGATGCGCTGGGCGAAGAGGACTTCGAAGCGCTGATCAAGATTTTCTCGGTGCTCGCGGCCGCCGGAATTTTTACCTCGATTGTCGCGGTCTGGTACGAACGGTGGGACGCCATGCTGGCGGCATCGCTGATTTCGGATGTGCGGACGCGGCTGTTCGAACACGTCCAGAATCTGCCCGCCGCCTTCTTCGCGCGCACCAAGCGCGGTGAAATCCTGTCTCGGTTTTCAGTCGACATGTCGGCCTTTGAAGGCTCGATCAAGGGCTTTGCCAACAGTGCGGCGCTGCCGTTTTTTGAATTGATCGCGGGCATCATTCTGATGCTGTTCCTGAACTGGCAGCTCGCCGTCATTTCGCTGCTGGTATTCCCGATCACGCTGATCGGCCCGCGGATCCTGACCCCGAAGGCGGTGCAGGCGAACTACGAGCAGAAGCTCAACGAATCCGCCCTGCTCGGCATGGTGCAGGAGAACATCGCAACCCAGGCGGTGATCAAGGCTTTCATGCTGCAGCGCAAGACGCTCGGCTGGTTCACGCTGCGCAATGACGATGCGCGCCGAAAGATCGCGTCCGCCGCTTTCCTGTCGACCATGGTCGAGCGCACGGTGACGATCTCGGTATTGTTGCTGCACCTCGTGGTTCTCGCGATCGGCGCCTATCTCGCCACCAAGGGCCAGATCACGATCGGCACCTTCGTCACCTTCGAAAGCGCGTTCTGGGAGGTGTCCTACAACATCGCCCACATCATGCATTTCATCCCGGTCTCGATTCAGTCGGCCGCCGCGGTGCGTCACATTCAGGATTTGCTCGATGAGCCGACCCGCGGCGCGGATCGTCCTGGTGCGCCCGACCTGCCGCGCATCAGCCACGACATCACCTTCGACCGCGTGACGTTCCAATATGAGGGCAGCCAGGAGCCGGTTCTCGACAATCTCAGCCTTAAGCTCAATGTCGGAAAAACGATTGCGATCGTCGGCCCCAGCGGTGCCGGCAAGAGCACGCTGCTCAATCTGATTTTGCGCCTCTATGTTCCGGACGAGGGGCGGGTGACCATCGATGGCGTCGATATCCGCAAGGTGACGCGTCAGTCCTTGCGCCGAAGCATGGCCGTCGTGTTCCAGGAAAACATGCTCTTCAACATGTCGATCCGGGAAAATATTCGCCTGGGCAAGGAAGGCGCGACCGACAAGGAAGTGGAGGAGGCGGCTCGCAGGGCCGAAATCCATCGCTACATCATGAGCCTTCCGCAGAAATACGACACCCCGGTCGGTGAGCGCGGCGATACCTTGTCGGGCGGGCAGCGCCAGCGCATCGCTATCGCGCGCGCCATCGTCCGCAATCCGTCCGTGCTGTTGCTCGACGAGGCGACCTCGGCGCTCGACCAGACCACGGAGGCGGCGATCAACAAGACCCTGCTGAAACTCGCCAAGGGCCGAACCATGATCTGGTCGACCCACCGCCTGACCTCAGTGGTCGAGATGGATGAGATCATCGTGATTTCGGGCGGCAAGGCCATCGAGCGCGGCTCGCATGCAAAGCTGCTTGCTGCCAACGGCATGTATCGGAAGCTCTGGGATGATCAGAGCCGCAAGCCGCATGAAGCCGCCGACCAGTCGGATGATGATGATGATGACGATGACGAAGATTGACGGCGCCGCCATTGTTTCCACAGGGGCAGGCGGGCAGGAACATTCAACCTAAAGAGTGCTTTGGTGATATTGTTCAATTTCTGACAGCGGAAGAACCCAAATAATATCCGGGTAAAATAGTGCATTTGGCGCGTTTGGGCCCGGCTGAGCGCCTCTCCGGCGACGGCAATGGGGACTGGCGAAATACCGATTCCGCAAGCGGCAGAGGCGCTTCACGTCTTGTTGTTTTGCTTGACTTGGCGGTGCTCCGCCGATAGAACCCGCGCACTCAACGACAGGCGGTGAGCTTCGCTTGCGTCGGAACGGATCACCCTTTCGACCCTCTCTTATTTGTGGGGTTCGGGACGGGCACCACCCTCGACGAATGTCGCTCAAACGCTGTCGATTATTGCTAGGCAATGCCAGGACGATCTTGGTTTTCGTGGGCAAGTTCCCTCGGGATTGATCGGGTGCATGACCTCGGTATCTCGTCGATTGGCCCACGCTGATTGATCGTGACTGCGGTCCTCTGTGGCGTCGAAGCGCTTTCTGCTCAGCGATGAGCGGTTGGCGCGATTTCGCTTTGTGCGGTGCTTTTCGCGCGAGGCGGCCGAATGGGGCTTTTGGTCCCGAACGAATTTTGCGGAACCGTTTTGGTTTCGCGCGAACTAAAGGGTGAAGGCTGACATGCCGACGATCAACCAACTGATCGCAAGTCCACGCGTCGTACAGAAGTCGCGCAAGAAGGTGCCGGCGCTGCAGCAGTCGCCGCAGAAGCGCGGCGTGTGCACGCGCGTCTACACCACGACCCCGAAGAAGCCGAACTCGGCGCTCCGCAAGGTCGCCAAGGTGCGCCTGACCAACGGGTTTGAAGTCATCGGTTACATTCCCGGTGAAGGTCACAATCTTCAGGAGCACTCCGTGGTCATGATCCGTGGCGGCCGCGTCAAGGACTTGCCCGGCGTGCGCTACCACATTCTCCGCGGCGTCCTCGATACCCAGGGCGTCAAGAACCGTAAGCAGCGCCGTTCGAAATATGGCGCGAAGCGTCCGAAATAATCGGGAACAGATTAGATGTCGCGCCGCCATTCCGCTGAAAAACGTGAAGTGCTTCCGGATCCGAAGTTCGGAAACATCGTCATTACGAAGTTCATGAACTCGGTGATGTACGCCGGGAAAAAGTCGGTTGCCGAAGGCATCGTCTACGGCGCGCTCGGCATGATCGAGGCCAAGACCAAGCAGAGCCCGCTGACGGTTTTCGAGCAGGCGCTGGAAAACGTGATGCCGACGATCGAAGTCCGTTCGCGGCGCGTCGGCGGCGCCACCTATCAGGTGCCGGTGGAAGTCCGGACGGTTCGCCGGCAGGCGTTGGGAATCCGCTGGCTGATCGCGGCAGCGCGCGAGCGCAATGAAAAAACCATGACGGAGCGGCTCTCGGCCGAGCTGCTCGACGCGTCGAACGGCAGGGGGAACGCCGTCAAGAAGCGTGAAGACGTGCACCGGATGGCGGAAGCCAACCGCGCCTTCTCGCATTATCGCTGGTAACGGCGACACCTAAGGACTTTAAGGAACAGCCCATGCCCCGCCAACATGCCATCGAGGACTACCGTAACTTCGGTATCATGGCGCATATCGACGCCGGCAAGACCACGACCACCGAGCGCATCCTCTATTACACCGGCAAGAGCCACAAGATCGGCGAAGTGCACGAAGGTGCCGCGACGATGGACTGGATGGAGCAGGAGCAGGAGCGCGGCATCACCATTACTTCGGCTGCGACCACCGCGTTCTGGAACGGCAAGCGGCTGAACATCATCGATACTCCCGGCCACGTCGACTTCACGATCGAGGTCGAGCGCTCGCTTCGCGTGCTTGACGGCGCCGTGTGCGTGCTCGATTCGAACCAGGGCGTAGAGCCGCAGACCGAAACCGTCTGGCGTCAGGGCGACAAATACAAGGTTCCGCGCATCGTCTTCGCCAACAAGATGGACAAGACCGGCGCCGACTTCTTCAAGTGCCTCGCCGACATCGTGGACCGCCTCGGCGCAAAGCCGATCGCCATCCAGCTTCCGATCGGTGCCGAGAACAACTTCAAGGGTCTCGTCGATCTCGTGAAGATGAAGGGCATCATCTGGAACGACGAATTGCTCGGCGCGAAATTCGATTATGTCGATATTCCCGCCGATCTGGTCGATCAGGCCAAGGAATATCGCGAGAAGATGGTGGAAGCGGCCGTCGAGCTCGACGATGACGCCTTGGCCGCCTTCCTCGACGGCAAGGAGCCGGATGAGGCGACGCTGAAGCGGCTGATCCGCAAGGCGGTGCTGACCGGCGCGTTCTATCCCGTGCTGTGCGGCTCGGCGTTCAAGAACAAGGGCGTGCAGCCACTGCTCGACGCGGTCGTCGACTATCTGCCGTCGCCGGTCGACGTGCCCGCGATCAAGGGCACCGACGAGGACGGCAACGAGGTGGTGCGCAAGGCCGACGACAAGGAGCCCTTGGCGCTGCTCGCGTTCAAGATCATGGACGACCCGTTTGTCGGCACCATCACCTTCTGCCGCATCTATTCGGGTGTGCTGGCGAGTGGCACCGGCGTCATCAATTCGACCCGCGACCGCAAGGAGCGCATTGGGCGAATGTTGCTGATGCATGCCAACAACCGCGAAGACATCAAGGAAGCCTATGCCGGCGATATCGTCGCGCTTGCGGGCTTGAAGGAGGCCCGCACCGGCGACACGCTGTGCGATTCGAACAAGCCTGTGATCCTGGAAAAGATGGAATTCCCGGAGCCGGTCATCGAGATTGCGATCGAGCCGAAGTCGAAGGCCGACCAGGAAAAGCTCGGCGTCGCCTTGGCGAAGCTCGCCGCGGAAGATCCGTCGTTCCGGGTGTCGACCGATCAGGAGTCCGGCCAGACCATCCTCAAGGGCATGGGCGAACTCCATCTCGACATCAAGGTCGATATTCTCAAGCGCACCTACAAGGTCGACGCCAATATTGGCGCGCCGCAGGTTGCGTTCCGTGAGCGCATCACCAAGCGGGTCGAGCACAGCTACACCCACAAGAAGCAGACCGGCGGTACTGGCCAGTTCGCGGCGATAACCATCGTGGTCGAGCCCAACGAGCCCGGCAAAGGCTATGAGTTCGAATCCAAGATCGTCGGCGGCGCGGTGCCGAAGGAATACATCCCGGGCGTCGAAAAGGGCCTTGAGAGCGTCCTTTCCTCGGGCGTGGTCGCCGGCTTCCCGGTCGTCGACGTCAAAGTGCAGTTGATCGACGGCAAGTATCACGACGTCGACTCATCGGCGCTGGCCTTCGAAATCGCAACGCGCGCCTGCTTCCGCGAAGCGCTGCAGAAGGGCAAGTCGGTCCTGCTCGAGCCGATCATGAAGGTCGAAGTGGTGACGCCGGAAGATTACACCGGCTCCGTCATCGGCGACCTGAATTCGCGGCGCGGCCAGATTCAGGGTCAAGACATGCGCGGCAACGCCAACGTCATCAACGCGATGGTGCCGCTCATGAATATGTTCGGTTACGTGAATAACCTGCGTTCGATGAGCCAGGGTCGCGCAACCTTTACGATGCAGTTCGACCACTACGCGGAAGCGCCGGCGAACGTGTCGGCGGAAGTCCAAAAGAAGTTTGCCTGATTGTCGTTGGTGGCAGCTAACGACTGAACGGAGAGTCAAATGGCCAAAGCAAAGTTTGAACGCACTAAACCGCACTGCAACATCGGAACGATCGGTCACGTCGACCACGGCAAGACCTCGCTGACGGCGGCCATCACCAAGGTGCTGGCGGAAACCGGCGGTGCGACGTTCACGGCGTACGACCAGATCGACAAGGCGCCGGAAGAGAAGGCGCGCGGCATCACGATTTCGACCGCGCACGTCGAATACGAGACGAAGAATCGCCATTACGCCCACGTCGATTGCCCGGGCCACGCCGACTATGTGAAGAACATGATCACCGGCGCCGCGCAGATGGATGGCGCGATCCTGGTGGTGTCGGCGGCCGATGGCCCGATGCCGCAGACCCGCGAGCACATCCTGCTGGCAAAGCAGGTCGGCGTTCCCGCGATGGTCGTGTTCCTGAACAAGTGCGACATGGTCGACGATCCGGAACTGCTTGAGCTCGTCGAGCTGGAAGTTCGCGAACTGTTGTCGAAGTACGATTTCCCGGGCGACAAGATCCCGATCGTCAAGGGCTCGGCGCTCGCCGCCCTCGAGGACAAGGACAAGAAGCTTGGCCATGACGCGGTGCTGGAACTGATGGCGGCGGTGGACAGCTATATTCCGCAGCCGGAGCGTCCGATCGACCAGCCGTTCCTGATGCCCGTTGAAGACGTGTTCTCGATCTCCGGCCGCGGCACCGTGGTTACCGGTCGCGTCGAGCGCGGTGTGATCAAGGTCGGTGAGGAAATCGAAATTGTCGGCCTGCGCGCCACGCAGAAGACCATCGTCACCGGCGTTGAGATGTTCCGCAAGCTGCTCGATCAGGGTCAGGCGGGCGACAACATCGGTGCGCTGCTCCGCGGCACCAAGCGCGAGGAAGTCGAGCGCGGCCAGGTGCTGTGCAAGCCGGGTTCGGTCAAGCCGCACACCAAGTTCAAGGCCGAGGCCTACATCCTCACCAAGGAAGAGGGCGGACGTCACACCCCGTTCTTCACCAACTACCGGCCACAGTTCTACTTCCGCACCACCGACGTGACCGGTGTCGTCCACCTTCCCGAAGGCACCGAAATGGTGATGCCGGGCGACAACATCGCGATGGAAGTGCACCTGATCGTGCCGATCGCGATGGAAGAAAAGCTGCGATTCGCGATCCGTGAAGGTGGCCGCACTGTCGGCGCCGGCGTGGTCGCAAGCATCATCGAGTAACGAGACTATCCGTCGTCATGCCCGGCCTCGTGCCGGGCATCCTCGACTTCCTTTTTTAGACGTGGATGACCGGGAAATAAGTGGGAAGACGCGCTTCGCGCTTTTGCCCGACCATGACGGAACAGAAAGACAACGGCAATGAACGGCCAGAATATTCGCATACGTCTCAAGGCGTTCGACCATCGGATTCTCGATTCGTCGACGCGTGAGATCGTGAACACGGCGAAACGGACCGGTGCTCAGGTTCGCGGACCCATTCCGCTGCCGACCCGCATCGAGAAGTTTACCGTCAACCGTTCGCCGCATGTCGACAAGAAGAGCCGCGAGCAATTCGAGATGCGCACGCACAAGCGCCTTCTCGACATTGTCGATCCGACGCCGCAGACCGTGGACGCGCTGATGAAGCTCGATCTTGCTGCCGGCGTCGACGTCGAAATCAAGCTCTAACCTTTAGCTCCCGTCCGTAAGTCAGCGGACAGAAAGAACAGGAAGCACGCCGATGCGCTCCGGAGTGATCGCACAAAAGGTCGGGATGACGCGGGTCTTTACGGAGACCGGCGAACATATCCCTGTGACCGTGCTGAAGCTGGGCAATTGCCAGGTCGTGGGTCATCGCACCACCGAGAAGAACGGTTACGTCGCGCTGCAACTCGGATCGGGCGGCCGCAAGACCGTTTATATGCCGAAGGCCGAACGCGGCCAGTTCGCGGTTGCCAAGGTCGAACCCAAGCGCAAGGTCACCGAGTTCCGCGTGTCGGCAGATGCGCTGATCCCGGTCGGCGCCGAAATTCAGGCCGATCATTTCGTGGTCGGCCAGTTCGTCGACGTCACCGGCACCTCGGTCGGTAAGGGTTTCGCGGGCGGCATGAAGCGCTGGAATTTCGGCGGACTTCGCGCCACCCACGGTGTCTCGATTTCGCATCGTTCGATCGGTTCGACCGGCGGACGTCAGGATCCCGGCAAGACCTTCAAGAACAAGAAAATGCCCGGCCATATGGGCGTCGATCGCATCACCACGCTCAATCTTCGCGTGGTCCAGACCGACGTCGAGCGCGGCCTGATCCTGGTCGAAGGTGCCGTTCCCGGCTCCAAGGGCGGATGGATCGCGGTGCGCGATGCGGTGAAGAAGCCCTTGCCGAAGGAGGCTCCGAAGCCCGGCAAGTTCAAGGTCGCCGCCGGCGGCGAGCAGGCGGCTGAAGCGCCGGCCCAGCAGGAGGGCGCGTGAGATGGAACTGAAAGTCACGACCCTCGAAGGTAAGGCGGCTGGTTCGGTTCAGCTGTCGGACGAGATCTTCGGCCTCGAGCCGCGCAAGGATATCATCCTGCGCTGCGTGCAGTGGCAGCTCGCCAAGCGTCAGGCTGGAACCCACAAGACGCAGGGGCGCGCCGATGTCTGGCGCACCGGCAAGAAGATGTACAAGCAGAAGGGCACCGGCGGTGCACGCCACGGCTCGGCTCGTGTGCCGCAGTTCCGCGGCGGTGGCCGTGCCTTCGGTCCGGTCGTGCGTTCGCACGCGACCGATCTGCCGAAGAAGATTCGCGCGCTGGCGCTGCGCCACGCGCTGTCGGCCAAGGCCAAGGATGGCGGTCTGATCGTGATCGACAAGGCCGCGCTCGATGCCGCCAAGACCAAGGCGCTGGTCGGACACTTCTCCGGTCTTGGCGTGACCAATGCGCTGATCATCGACGGCGCCGAGCTCAACAACGGGTTTGCCATTGCCGCCCGCAACATTCCCAACATCGATGTTCTGCCGGTTCAGGGCATCAACGTTTACGACATTCTGCGCCGCCAGAAGCTGGTGCTGACCAAGGCGGCGGTCGATGCGTTGGAGGCGCGCTTCAAATGAAGACTATCGATCCGCGCCATTACGACGTCATCGTTGCTCCCGTCGTCACCGAAAAGGCGACGATGGCCTCCGAGCACAACAAGGTTGTGTTCAAGGTCGCCAGCAAGGCCACCAAGCCGCAGATCAAGGAAGCCGTCGAGAAGCTGTTCGACGTCAAGGTCAAGAGCGTGAACACCCTGGTGCGCAAGGGCAAGACCAAGGTGTTCCGCGGTACTTTCGGTTCGCAGTCGGACGTGAAGCGGGCGGTCGTGACCCTCGAAGAGGGCCACCGCATCGACGTCACCACCGGGCTATAAGGCGGCACAGCGATGGCATTGAAAACATACAACCCCACGACACCGGGCCAGCGTCAGCTGGTGATGGTTGATCGTTCGGCGCTCTACAAGGGCAAGCCGGTCAAGGCGTTGACCGAGGGCAAGATGTCCACGGGCGGGCGCAACAATCTCGGCCGCCTGGTCGTGCGCTTTCGCGGCGGCGGTCACAAGAAGGCGTACCGCATCGTCGACTTCAAGCGCACCAAGCTCGACATGCCGGCAACCGTCGAGCGGCTGGAATACGATCCGAACCGCACCGCCTTTATCGCGCTGGTGAAATACACCGACGGCACCCAGGCCTATATCCTGGCGCCGCAGCGGCTTTCGGTCGGCGATACCGTGATCGCAGGCAACCACGTCGACGTGAAGCCGGGCAACGTGATGCCGCTCGGCAACATGCCGATCGGCACCATCGTCCACAATGTCGAACTCAAGATCGGCAAGGGTGGTCAGCTCGCGCGATCCGCCGGCACCTATGCGCAGATCGTCGGACGCGACCAGGACTATGTGATCATCCGTTTGAACTCCGGCGAACAGCGCCTGGTTCACGGCCGTTGCACCGCCACCATCGGCGCGGTTTCGAACCCCGATCACATGAACATCTCGATCGGCAAGGCTGGCCGCAACCGCTGGCTCGGCCGCAAGCCGCATAACCGCGGCGTCTCGATGAACCCGGTCGATCATCCGCACGGCGGCGGCGAAGGCCGCACCTCGGGCGGTCGCCACCCGGTGACCCCGTGGGGCAAGCCGACCAAAGGCAAGAAGACACGTTCAAACAAGTCGACCAACAGATTCATTCTCATCAGCCGCCACAAGCGGAAGAAGTAAGGAACGCCGGACATGGTTCGTTCAGTCTGGAAAGGCCCGTTCGTCGAAGGCTCGCTGCTCAAGAAGGCAGACGCCGCGCGTTCGTCCGGCCGTCATGACGTGATCAAGATATGGAGCCGCCGTTCGACCATCCTGCCGCAGTTCGTCGGCCTGGTGTTCGGCGTCTACAACGGCCAGAAGCACGTGCCGGTATCGGTCAACGAGGAAATGGTCGGTCACAAGTTCGGCGAGTTCTCGCCGACGCGGACCTTCCACGGCCATTCGGGCGACAAGAAAGCCAAGAAGGCTTGAGGACTTAAGCGATGAGCAAACCAAAGCGCGAACGGAGCCTCGCCGATAACGAGGCCAAGGCGATCGCCCGGATGCTGCGGGTGAGCCCGCAGAAGCTTAATCTTGTCGCGCAATTGATCCGCGGCAGGAAGGCTTCGGCTGCGCTCGCGGATCTGCAGTTTTCGCGCAAGCGGATCGCGGTCGATGTCAAGAAGTGTCTGGAATCGGCAATCGCCAACGCCGAGAACAATCATGACCTCGATGTCGACGATCTGGTTGTCGCCGAGGCACATGTCGGCAACGGCATCGTGATGAAGCGTTTTGCGCCGCGCGGCCGTGGCCGTTCGGGTCGGGTTTTTAAACCGTTCTCGCAGCTGACGATCGTCGTTCGTCAGGTCGAGGCGAGCGCTTAAAGGGCGCGGGAGAATACGATGGGTCAGAAGATCAATCCAATCGGACTGCGCCTTGGCATCAACCGGACGTGGGATTCCCGTTGGTTCGCCGGCAAGAACGAATACGGCAAGCTGCTGCACGAAGACGTCAAGATCCGCGAGATCCTGCACAAGGAGCTCAAGCAGGCGGCGGTCGCGCGAATCGTGATCGAGCGCCCGCACAAGAAGTGTCGGGTGACGATCCACTCGGCGCGTCCGGGCGTCGTGATCGGCAAGAAGGGCGCCGATATCGACAAGCTTCGCAAGCGCGTTGCCGACATCACGGCTTCCGACGTCGTGATCAACATCGTCGAGATCCGCAAGCCCGAGCTGGACGCTACGCTGGTCGCCGAATCGATCGCCCAGCAGCTCGAGCGCCGCGTTGCGTTCCGCCGCGCGATGAAGCGCGCGGTGCAATCGGCGATGCGTCTGGGCGCCGAGGGCATCCGCATCAACTGCTCGGGCCGCCTGGGCGGTGCCGAAATCGCGCGCATGGAGTGGTACCGCGAAGGTCGCGTGCCGTTGCACACGCTGCGCGCCGACATCGATTACGGGGTCGCGACCGCGTTCACGACGTTTGGCACCTGCGGCGTCAAGGTCTGGATCTTCAAGGGCGAAATTCTTGAACACGATCCGATGGCCCAGGACAAGAAGATGGCCGAGGGCGACACTGCGCGGCCCCGCCGCGACGCGGCTTGAGCGAATTAGAGAAGGTTTGAGGGCTTAAAGCCATGATGCAACCAAAGAAAACGAAGTTCCGGAAGGCGCATAAGGGCCGGATCCACGGCACCGCGACTTCGGGCGCGACGTTGTCGTTCGGTCAGTTCGGCTTGAAGGCGATGGCGCCCGAGCGCATCACCGCGCGTCAGATCGAGGCCGCCCGCCGCGCGCTGACCCGCCACATGAAGCGCGCCGGCCGGGTCTGGATCCGCGTTTTCCCGGATGTGCCGGTGTCGAAGAAGCCTGCCGAAGTGCGCATGGGCTCCGGCAAAGGTACGCCCGAATTGTGGGTGGCGCGGGTGAAGCCCGGCCGCGTTATCTTCGAAATCGACGGCGTCACGGTGCAGACCGCGAAAGAAGCGCTTTCGCTCGCCGCCGCCAAACTGCCGATCAAGACGCGCTTCGTGGCGCGCATTGCGGAATAGGGAAGTGGTCATGGCCCAGATGAAAGTTTCCGATATCCGCGCGATGAGCCCCGATCAGATGGACGACGCCGTCCTCAATCTGAAGAAGGAGCGTTTCAACCTGCGCTTCCAGCGCGCCACCGGGCAACTGGAGAATACCTCGCGGCTGCGTGAAGCACGCCGTGACATCGCCCGCATCAAGACCATTGCCGCGCAGCAGCGCGCGAAGAAGAAGTAGGGGGCAGACAATGCCGAAACGTACGCTTCAAGGCGTGGTCGTCAGCGACAAGCAAGCCAAGACGGTTGTGGTGCGCGTCGATCGCCGCTTCACCCATCCGATCTACAAGAAGACGATTCGCCGCTCGAAAAACTATCACGCGCACGACGAGAACAATCAGTTCAAGCCGGGCGACACGGTATGGATCGAGGAGAGCAAGCCGATCTCGAAATTGAAGCGCTGGACCGTGGTCCGGGGCGAGCATCAAAAAACGGCCTGAGGTCGGCTCGGCTTCGGCCGGGCGGATTTTTGGGGATTTTTAAGGCGCAACCTTGCGCAACAGAAAGAGGACGAGGTGCATCAATGATTCAGATGCAGACCAACCTCGACGTGGCCGATAATTCAGGCGCACGCCGTGTCATGTGCATCAAGGTGCTTGGGGGCTCCAAGCGCCGCTATGCTACCGTGGGCGACGTTATTGTCGTGTCGATCAAGGAAGCGATTCCGCGCGGCAAGGTGAAGAAGGGCGACGTGATGAAGGCCGTCGTGGTGCGGGTCCGCAAGGACATTCGCCGTCCCGACGGTTCCGTCATCCGCTTCGACCGCAACGCGGCCGTTCTGATCAACAACCAGTCGGAGCCGGTCGGTACCCGTATCTTCGGGCCCGTGCCGCGCGAGCTGCGCGCCAAGAACCACATGAAGATCATCTCGCTCGCCCCGGAGGTGCTGTGATGGCTGCCAAGATCCGGAAGGGTGACAAGGTCATCGTGTTGTCGGGACGCGACAAGGGCCGCACCGGCGAGGTGTTCGAGGTGCGTCCCGCCGAAAGCAAGGCGTTCGTGCGCGGTGTCAACCTCGTCAAGCGCCACCAGAAGCAGACCCAGGCGCAGGAGGGCGGCATCATCTCGAAAGAGGCGCCGATCCACCTGTCCAACATCGCGATCGTCGGCAAGGACGGCAAGCCGACCCGCGTAGGTTTCAAGATTCAGGCGGATGGCACCAAGGTACGCATCGCCAAACGCTCGGGAGCAGAGATCGATGGCTGAGACCGCATACGTCCCGCGCCTGCGCGCGGAATACGACAGAAGCATTCGCGGCAAGCTGACTGAACAGTTCGGCTATGCCAATTTGATGCAGGTGCCGCGCCTGGACAAGGTCGTGCTCAATATGGGCGTCGGCGAGGCCGTCAACGACCGCAAGAAGGCGGAGCTGGCGGCGGCCGATCTGTCGCTGATCGCAGGCCAAAAGGCCGTCGTGACTTACTCGCGCATCGCGATCTCGACCTTCAAGCTGCGTGAAAACCAGCCAATCGGCTGCAAGGTCACGCTGCGCAAGGCCAAGATGTATGAGTTCATCGACCGCCTCGTGAACGTTGCGCTGCCACGTGTGCGCGACTTCCGTGGCCTCAATCCGAAGAGCTTCGACGGCCGCGGCAACTATTCGCTCGGCATCAAGGAACACATCATTTTCCCCGAAATCGACTTCGACAAGATGGGCGAAACGTGGGGCATGGACGTCACGGTGTGCACCACCGCGAATACCGACGACGAAGCAAGAGCATTGTTGACCGCATTCAATTTCCCGTTCCGGCAGTGAGACGCTCAAGAAAAGCCTCTCAAACGCGGAAACCCAGGAGCCAAGCATGGCAAAGAAGAGTTCGATCGAGAAGAACAACCGGCGCAAGCGGATGACCAAGAACGCCGCCCCCCGGCGCGCGAAGCTGAAGGCCATCATCGCCGACAAGACCAAGCCGATGGAAGAGCGGTTCGCGGCGACGCTGAAGCTCGCCGAGATGCCGCGCAATTCGTCGGCGACGCGCATTCGCAATCGCTGCGAGATGACCGGACGTCCGCGCTCGATCTATCGCAAGAACAAGCTTTCCCGCATCGCGCTGCGGGAACTCGGCTCCAAGGGCCTGGTTCCCGGCCTCGTCAAGTCAAGCTGGTAAGGAGGGTCGGACATATGTCAACGCACGATCCGATCAGCGATCTCATCACCCGCATCCGCAATGCGCAGATGCGCGCCAAGCCGAAGGTTTCGAGCCCGGGCTCGAAGATGCGCGCCAACGTGCTCGAGGTGCTGAAGGCGGAAGGCTATATCCGCGGCTATGCCAGCGTCGAGCATGCCTCGGGGCGCAGCGAGCTCGAGATCGAGCTGAAATATTTCGACGGCGAGCCAGTGATCCGCGAGATCGAACGGGTGTCGAAGCCGGGGCGGCGGGTTTATGCCTCGGTTAAGAACCTGCCGCGCGTGAACAACGGTCTCGGCATTTCGGTTTTATCGACGCCGAAGGGAATTATGGCCGACCACGACGCGCGCGACGCGAATGTGGGCGGCGAGATTCTCTTCACGGTGTTCTGAGGAGAAATCAGTCATGTCACGTATTGGCAAGCGGCCTGTGACGATCCCGTCGGGAGTCACCGCGACCGTCGAGGGACAGACCGTCAAGATGAAGGGCCCCAAGGGCCAGCTTTCGTTCGTCGTTCATGACGACGTCGAGGTGAAGTTCGAAAACGGCGTGGTCAAGGTTGCGCCCAGGGTCAAGACCAACCGCGCCCAGGCGATGTACGGCACGGCACGCGCTCAGGTCGCGAACCTGGTCGCCGGCGTGACCAAGGGGTTCGAGAAGCGGCTTGAAATCAACGGCGTCGGCTATCGTGCCGCGTTGCAGGGCAAGAACCTGCAGCTCGCACTCGGCTACAGCCATGACGTCGTCTATCCGATCCCGGAAGGCATCGCGATCACGGTGCCGAAGCCGACCGAGATCGTGATCGTCGGCAATGACAGCCAGCGCGTCGGCCAGGTCGCTGCCGAAATCCGCAGCTACCGTCCGCCGGAGCCCTACAAGGGCAAGGGCGTGAAATACGTCGACGAATTCATCTTCCGCAAGGAAGGCAAGAAGAAGTAACGGAGCCGGCCATGTCGAGAATCAAGGTTACGAATGCCCGGCGCAAGCAACGCGTGAGGCTGTCGTTGCGCCGTTCGGCCGGCGGTCGCCCGCGTTTGTCGGTGTTCCGCTCGTCGAAGCACATCTACGCCCAGGTCATCGACGACCTGAAGGGCGAGACGCTGGCGTCTGCTTCCTCGCTGGAGAAGGCGATGCGCGACGGCGGCAAGACCGGGGCAAATATCGACGCGGCCAAAGCCGTCGGCAAGCTCTTGGCGGAGCGCGCCGTGAAGAACGGGGTCACCGAGGTCGTGTTCGATCGCGGCGGCTATCTCTATCACGGTCGCGTCAAGGCGCTCGCGGATGCCGCGCGCGAAAGCGGGTTGAGTTTCTAACTGGATTGAACGGACGATTAGGGCGGGGGCTTTATCCCCTCAAGGCAAGTTTTTAAGGATCGGAAAACACCATGGCAGGTGAACGCGAACGCGGTGGCGGTCAACGGGGCGGCCGGGAAGAGCGCGACAGCGAGTTCGTCGACAAGCTCGTCCACATCAATCGTGTGGCGAAGGTCGTCAAGGGCGGCAAGCGCTTCGGCTTTGCGGCCCTTGTCGTGATCGGCGACCAGAAGGGCCGGGTCGGTTTCGGCCACGGCAAGGCGCGCGAGGTTCCGGAGGCGATCCGCAAGGCGACCGATGCGGCAAAACGCAACCTGACGCGCGTGGCGTTGCGCGAAGGTCGCACGCTGCATCACGATATCGCCGGCCGGCATGGCGCGGGCAGGGTGTACCTGCGTGCGGCGCCGGCGGGTACCGGCATCATCGCGGGCGGCCCGATGCGTGCGGTGTTCGAGACGCTCGGCATCCAGGACGTGGTGGCCAAGTCGATCGGCTCGTCGAATCCCTACAACATGGTTCGCGCGACCTTCAACGCGCTGAAGCATCAGGATTCGCCGCGTTCGGTTGCGGCTCGCCGCAACATCAAGGTGTCGACGTTGCAGTCGCGCCGGGTCGGCGGCGACGCCGAAGCGGTTGCCGAATAACAACACCGCGCTTATTGCGCGTCACGGAGTCAATGACGATGGCCAAGGCCGCAAAGACGATCAAGGTCGAACAGACCCATAGCGCGATCCGCCGCCACCACTCGCAGCGCGCGACGCTGATCGGGCTGAAGCTCAACAAGATCGGCCGCGTCACCGAGCTGAAGGATACACCCGAGGTTCGCGGCATGATCGCCAAGGTTCAGCATCTCGTCCGCGTCGTCGGCGAGAAGTAATCAAGGTCGGAGCGTGATCCCGCCCCGAAGGACCGCGCCCGCGCAAAGCGGGAACCGGTTTTCGGTCAAGATCGGGCTCCAGAGATAAAGGAAGCGAACGATGAAGCTCAGCGATATCGCCGACAATGCCGGCTCGCGCAAAAAGCGGATGCGCGTCGGCCGTGGCATCGGTTCGGGCAAGGGCAAGACCTCAGGCCGCGGCGGCAAGGGCCAGACCGCGCGTTCCGGCGTGCGCATCAAGGGCTTTGAGGGCGGTCAGATGCCGCTGCATCGGCGCCTACCAAAGCGGGGCTTCAACAACATCTTCCGGCTTGAACTCGTCGAAATCAATCTCGACCGCCTTCAGCAGGCGATCGATGCCAAGCTGATCGATACCAAGAGCACCGTCAACGCCGAATCGCTGGTGAAATCCCGCGTGTTGCGGCGCGCCAAGGACGGCGTTCGTCTGCTTGGCCGCGGTGAACTCAAGGCCAAGCTGAATATCGAGGTGCACGGCGCTTCGAAATCCGCCATCGCGGCGGTCGAGAAGGCGGGCGGCACGGTGAAAATCCTTGCCCCGGCAAAGAAGGACGAGGGCAAGGCGGCGTAACATCTGCGTCATCGCCCGCGGGACGATGGACTTATCGAAGCCGAGCACCAAATAATGTCCGGCGTTTGCTGAATGTCCCATCGTATTCGGGGCCTTGCAGCGGGGAGCGCGCGGGAGAAAGCCAAACATGGTCTCAGCAGCGGAACAACTGGCGGCAAACCTCAATTTCGGCGCGCTGGCCAAGGCCGACGAACTGAAGAAGCGGATCTGGTTCACGCTGGGTGCGCTGCTCGTTTACCGGCTCGGCACCTACATCCCGCTGCCCGGCATCGATCCCAACATCTGGGAGCAGGTCTTCAAGTCCCAGGCCGGCGGCATTCTCGGCATGTTCAACATGTTCGCCGGCGGCGGCATCCACCGCATGGCGATCTTTGCGCTCAACATCATGCCGTATATCTCGGCATCCATCATCATTCAGCTCTTGACCACGGTTTCGCCGCAGCTCGAGGCGCTGAAGAAGGAAGGCGAGGCGGGCCGCAAGACGCTGAACCAGTACACCCGATATCTCACGGTGCTGCTGGCCGCATTCCAGTCCTACGGCATCGCGGTCGGGCTCGAGGGCGCGGGCAACGTCGTCAGCGAACCCGGCCTTTTCTTCCGCCTGTCGACCACGATCACGCTGACCGGCGGCACCATGTTCCTGATGTGGCTTGGCGAGCAGATCACCTCACGCGGCATCGGCAACGGCATCTCGCTGATCATTCTCTCCGGCATCGTCGCCGAATTGCCCTCGGCGCTCGCCAACATGCTGGAACTCGGCCGTCAGGGCGCGCTGTCCACCGGCCTCATTCTGATCGTGATCGTGATGGCGGTCGCCGTGATCGCGTTCATCGTGTTCATGGAGCGCGCGCAGCGGCGGCTCTTGATTCAGTATCCGAAGCGCCAGGTCGGCAACAAGATGTTCGAGGGCCAGTCCTCGCATCTGCCGCTCAAGCTGAACACGTCGGGCGTGATTCCCCCGATCTTCGCCTCCTCGCTGCTCTTGCTGCCGACCACGGTTGCCAATTTCAATGCGGGCCGGGGTCCGGAATGGTTTCAGTGGATCACAACCCAGCTCGGCCATGGCCGGCCGCTGTTCTTGATCCTCTATCTGGCGCTGATCGTGTTCTTTGCCTTCTTCTATACCGCGATCGTGTTCAACCCGACCGAGACCGCCGACAACCTCAAAAAGCACGGCGGCTTCATACCGGGCATTCGGCCGGGTGAGCGCACCGCCGAATACATCGATTACGTGCTGTCGCGGATCACGGTGCTGGGCGCCGTTTATCTCGCGGTGGTCTGCCTGATCCCCGAAATCCTGATTTCCTATGCTTCCGTGCCGTTTTATTTTGGCGGAACGTCGCTGTTGATCGTCGTCAGCGTGACCATGGACACGGTGGCGCAGGTTCAGGGATATCTGCTCGCCCATCAGTATGAGGGGCTGATCAGGAAATCGAAGTTGCGGGGGCGTCGCCGCTGACGCTGCGAATTTGTATTGCGTCACATTCGCAATTCCGCCCGGCGCTTGTTGTCGGCGGCGCTGCAGTTGATTTTAAATCGTGGGTGTGCGGTCAATCGCTCACCGAGCCGGGGGGCTAACACATATGAGACTCATTCTTCTGGGCCCTCCGGGGTCGGGCAAGGGAACCCAAGCCCAAAGGCTGATTCAGCGCTACGGCATCGTCCAGCTTTCCACCGGCGACATGCTGCGCGCCGCGGTCGCGGCCCAGACGCCGATTGGCCTCAAGGCCAAGGACATCATGGCAAGCGGTGCCCTGGTGCCGGACGACATCGTGATCGGGATCATTTCCGATCGGCTCGACCAGCCGGACGCGGCGAAAGGCTTCATCCTTGACGGCTTTCCGCGCACGGTGCCGCAGGCCGAGGCGCTGGACGATCTGCTGAAGAAGAAGCGCATCAAGCTCGACGCCGTGATCGAACTGCGCGTCAACGAAAGCGCGTTGTTGGAGCGGGTCGAGAGACGGGTTGCGGAGATGCTCTCGCGCGGCGAAGAGGTGCGCGCCGATGACACCTCGGAAGTGCTGACCAAGCGGCTGGCGAACTACCGCGCCCAGACCGAGCCTCTGATTCACTACTATTCGGACCGCCGCAAATTGCTGACGGTCGATGGCATGATGAGCATCGAGCAGGTCACCGAGGAAATTAACCGGATCCTCGCTGCCATCGCAGCCGCGGAGGCGAAGGCGCCCAAAAAGGCTGTCCGGCTCGCGAAAAAGGCCGCCAAACCGGCCGTCCGCAACGCTGCCAAATCCGCTGGGAAAGCCGGCGGTGCCTCCAAAGCGCCCGGCAGGAAGGCCTCAAAGATCGCCCGAAAGGCCGGGAAAACGGCCTCCAAGGGGGCGAAACAGGCGCCCCGGAAGGCCTCAGCCGGTTCCAGGAAGCCTCCCGCCGGGAGGGTCCGGAAAGCCCCCCGGAAGGCCCCCAAGAAAGCTGCGAAAAAGGTCACGAAAAGGCGAGCTAAGGCTTAGAGACGGTTGACGAAACCGAGTTGAATCCTTTAATAAGCCCGCATCCAGTCGGATAGTTTTAAGACGATGCCGGGCCCCGAGACACTCAAGGGGAAGGGCGTCGTGTTCGCGTTTGTGAACACCTGCCCGAGATAGCTAGATAGCAAGAAATGGCCGCGTCCCATGAGGGATCGGCGACAGGAGAGAAGTCCGTGGCCCGTATTGCCGGTGTGAATATCCCGACCAACAAGCGCGTGCTGATCGCGCTCCAGTACATCCATGGCATCGGTCAGAGGAACGCTGCCGAGATCATGGAGAAGGTCAAGATTCCCGCAGATCGTCGCGTCAATCAATTGACCGACCAGGAAGTGCTGCAGATCCGCGAAGTGATCGACCGCGACTACATGGTCGAAGGCGATCTTCGTCGCGAGGTCGGCATGAACATCAAGCGTCTGATGGATCTTGGCTGCTATCGCGGCCTTCGCCATCGCCGCGGACTGCCGGTGCGTGGTCAGCGCACCCATACCAACGCGCGCACGCGCAAGGGGCCGGCCAAGTCGATCGCTGGCAAGAAGAAGTAATTTGGCGAATGGGAGCAGCGAATAGCGAGTAGGGCCATCCTTACCATTCGCCGCTCGCCGTTCACGACTCGCTACCAGGTGTAGCCGCTGGCATTACGGCGGCGTTGAGATCGTTAGGAAAGGTTTTCGGAATGGGCAAGGAAGCAACCCGCGTACGCCGCCGTGAGCGCAAGAACATCGCTTCCGGTGTGGCGCACGTGAACTCGTCGTTCAATAACACGACCATCACCATCACCGACGCGCAGGGCAACACCATTGCCTGGTCGTCGGCGGGCACGATGGGTTTCAAGGGTTCGCGCAAATCGACCCCCTATGCCGCGCAGGTTGCGGCCGAAGACGTCTCCAAGAAGGCGCAGGAACACGGAATGCGCACGCTGGAGGTTGAAGTTGCAGGCCCTGGTTCGGGCCGTGAATCGGCGCTTCGCGCGCTGCAGGCTGCGGGCTTCACCGTTACATCGATCCGCGACGTGACGACGATCCCGCACAATGGTTGCCGTCCGCGCAAGCGCCGGCGGGTTTGATGCATCGACCGCGGACGGCTTTGCCGCCTGCGATGGGTTTTTAGAATTGTAAGCTGCGGACTGATCCGCAGGTCTCCAACGCCAGTGATTTGGTTGGCAAATCAACTGGCCCATGGGTGAAAACAGTGACGATCCAGAAAAATTGGCAAGAACTTATCCGGCCGAACAAACTGCAGGTAGCTCCGGGCACCGACCCGACCCGTTTCGCGACGCTCGTCGCCGAACCGCTCGAGCGCGGCTTCGGTCAGACATTGGGCAACGCGCTGCGCCGCATCCTTCTTTCCTCACTTCAGGGCGCTGCGGTTCAGTCGGTGCACATCGACGGCGTGCTGCATGAGTTCTCCTCGATCGCGGGCGTTCGCGAGGACGTCACCGACATCGTGCTGAACATCAAGGACATCTCGATCAAGATGCAGGGCGAAGGCCCCAAGCGCATGGTCGTGAAGAAGCAGGGCCCGGGCGTTGTGACCGCCGGCGACATCCAGACCGTCGGCGACATCACCGTGCTTAACCCGGATCTTCAGATCTGCACCCTCGACGAGGGCGCGGAGATCCGTATGGAATTCACGGTGTCCTCCGGCAAGGGCTACGTCGCCGCCGAGCGCAATCGGCCCGAGGATGCGCCGATCGGCCTGATCCCGGTCGACAGCCTCTTCTCCCCGGTGCGCAAGGTTTCCTACAAGGTCGAGAACACCCGCGAGGGCCAGATCCTCGACTACGACAAGCTGACCATGACGATCGAGACCAACGGCGCGATCTCGCCGGATGACGCGGTGGCCTATGCCGCGCGTATCCTGCAGGACCAGCTCAACGTGTTCGTCAACTTCGAAGAGCCCCGCAAGGAAGTCGCGCAGGAGATCATTCCCGATCTCGCCTTCAATCCCGCCTTCCTCAAGAAGGTCGACGAACTCGAATTGTCGGTGCGCTCGGCCAACTGCCTGAAGAACGACAACATCGTCTACATCGGCGATCTCGTGCAGAAGTCGGAAGCGGAAATGCTCCGCACGCCGAATTTCGGCCGCAAGTCGCTCAACGAAATCAAGGAAGTGCTGGCCCAGATGGGTCTGCACCTCGGCATGGAAGTGCCGGGCTGGCCGCCGGAGAACATCGACGAGCTCGCCAAGCGCTTCGAGGATCATTACTGAGTTTTCGTCGTTCCGGGACGATGCGCCAGCATCGAACCCGGAACCTCGAGATTCCGGATCGCCGCTTCGCGACGTCCGGAATGACCGGGCGAACGCAGGCGGCCCACCTGAGCAAAGCGTCCGACGAGCTGTCGCGACAGAACAAGTATCGAGGAATATAAAATGCGTCACGGCAAGGTTCACCGCAAGCTCAACCGCACCGCCGAACATCGGCGCGCGATGTTTGCCAATATGTGCGCGGCGCTGATCAAGCACGAGCAGATCGTCACCACGCTGCCGAAGGCCAAGGAATTGCGTCCGATCGTGGAGAAGCTCGTGACGCTCGGCAAGAAAGGCGGCCTTGCGATGCGCCGTCAGGCGATCTCCGAGATGCGCGATCTCGATCAGGTCAAGAAGCTGTTCGATGTTCTCGCGCCCCGCTACAAGGACCGCCACGGCGGCTATACCCGCATCATCAAGGCCGGCTTCCGCTACGGCGACAACGCGCCGATGGCGGTGATCGAGTTCGTCGATCGTGACGTCGACGCCAAGGGCCTCGATTCCGGTCCGGTGCAGGAGAAGGCCGCGGAAGCGGCGTAAGCTTCTCTCGATATCTATTTCAAAAGCGGCGCCCGGGCGCCGCTTTTTTGTTTGACCAGGAAAATTCCCAAACCGGTCGCTGCAAGCGAGGCGAAGCAATACAGCGCTTCTCAACAACCAAGCTGGATCACTTCGTCGCCTCGCTCCGCGCAATGACGGGAGTGGTATAGGTTGCTACCACCCCTCCAGCACGATCTTGCCGCGCGACTTGCCGGACTCCAGCAGCGCATGCGCGCGCTTGAGGTTGGCGGCGTTGATCGTGCCAAAGCTCTGGTCGAGCGTGGTGCGCAGCACGCCCTTGTCGATGAGATCGGCGACGTCGTTGAGCAGCTCATGCTGGCCGATCATGTCGGACGTCTGGAACGATGAGCGGGTAAACATCGATTCCCAGTGGATCGAGATCGCCTTGCCCTTGAAGACGCCGACGTTGAATTCGCCGGGATCGTCGATCAATCCAAACTTGCCCTGGGGCGCCATCAGTTCGGCAATCGCCTTGTAATGCTGGTCGGTATTGGTGAGGCTTGCGACCAATGCCACCGGCGGGACCTTCAGGCTTTCGATCTGTTCCTTCAACGGCCTGGCGTGATCGACGACGGCGTGGGCGCCGAGTTCGAGGCACCATTTTTGCGAATCCGCTCGCGATGCCGTCGCCACCACCGTGAGGCCGGTGAGGCGACGCGCGAGCTGGATCAGGATCGAGCCGACCCCTCCGGCGCCGCCGATGATGAGAAGCGTGCGTGGATCGACGCTCTTTCCCGGGACCGCGCCGAGGCGATCGAACAGCAATTCCCAGGCGGTGATCGAGGTGAGGGGAAGGGCGGCGGCTTGCGCGAACGACAGCGTCTTTGGTTTGCGCCCCACGATGCGCTCGTCGACCAGATGAAATTCCGAATTGGTGCCTTGCCTTAAGATCGAGCCGGCATAGAAGACCTCATCGCCCGGCTTGAACAGCGTCACGTCGGGACCGACGGAATCGACGATCCCGGTGGCATCAAAGCCCAGAATCTTCGTTTCGCCCTCAGGAGGGGCGGCGCGCTTGCGCACCTTGTAATCGACCGGATTGGCCGAGATCGCCTTGACGGCGACGCGGATGTCGCGGCCCTTCGGTTCCGGTGTTGCGGCCTCGAAATCGATCAGGGCATCGGCGGCGTCGATGGGGAGGGACTTCTTGTATCCGACGGCCTTCATCTGGCGGTTCTCCTTAAAGTCAAATGCGGCAGGAAAGCTTGCGCTTCCGTATTACCTGCGGTTCTGCTCGCCGAATTGCAAGCATTTGCGAAGGTCACCTGCCGCTTTTTGTGACGCCGAATCGGCCCACAATGCGGTTACGGACGGCCCCAATCGCTTCTAATCGCGGGCCTGAGAGCCTATATTTGCGGTTCAACCCTCCTAGTGGCGTGATTTGACATTCGCTACCCACCCAGCCGCAAGCTCGAGAAGCGAATGTCAAATCCCAAACCCCACTAGAATCTCGTATTTGCAGGTGGTCCTTTGATTCCAACATTCGCAAAGGTGTCCGCTGCAACGGGAAGCGAATGTTAGAATTGGACCACTGGGAAATCCCTTCATGATCGCTGTTCGTTCTTTCACGGCATTGTTCGTCCTGTTGGCCGCAAGCCCGGCCATGTCGCAGGACCGGCGCGTGCCGGCCTCGTCGGCGGAGATAAGGCTCTCCTACGCGCCCATCGTGCAGCGCGTGCAGCCGGCCGTGGTCAACGTCTACGCCGCCAAGATGGTGCAGAACCGCAATCCGTTGCTGGATGACCCGATCTTTCGCCGCTTCTTCGGCGTACCCGGCCAGCAGCCCGAGCAGATGCAGCGATCGCTCGGATCGGGGGTGATGGTCGATCCATCCGGTCTGGTCGTGACCAACAATCACGTCATCGAGGGTGCCGATCAGGTCAAGGTATCGCTCGCCGACAAGCGCGAATTCGAGGCGGAGATCGTTCTCAAGGACAGCCGCACGGATCTGGCCGTGCTGCGGTTGAAGGATACCCGCGAGAAATTTCCGACGCTTGATTTCGCCAACTCCGATGAATTGCAGGTCGGCGACGTCGTGATCGCGATCGGCAATCCCTTTGGCGTCGGACAGACCGTCACCCACGGCATCATCTCGGCCTTAGCGCGCACCCAGGTCGGCATCACCGACTACCAGTTCTTCATTCAGACCGACGCTGCGATCAATCCGGGCAATTCGGGCGGCGCATTGGTCGACATGACCGGCAAGCTCGCCGGGATCAATACCGCGATCTTCTCGCGCTCCGGCGGTTCTCAGGGTATCGGCTTTGCGATCCCCGCCAACATGGTGCGTGTCGTGGTGGCTTCGGCGAAAAGCGGTGGCAAGGCCGTCAAACGGCCGTGGCTTGGCGCACGATTGCAGGCGGTGACACCCGAGATCGCCGAAACCCTCGGGCTCAAGCTTCCGACCGGCGCGCTTGTCGCCAGCGTCGCGCCGAACAGTCCGGCGGCGCGGGGCGGGTTGAAGTCGTCCGACCTTATCGTCGCGATTGACGGGCAGACCATCGACGACCCCAACGCGTTTGATTACCGTTTTGCGACCCGTCCGCTCGGTGGTACCTCGCAGATCGACGTGCAGCGCGGCGGCAAGACCGTCAAGCTGGCGCTCCCACTCGAGACCGCGCCCGACACCGGCCGGAACGAAATCACCTTGAGCGGACGCTCGCCTTTCCAGGGCGCGAAGGTTGCGAATATCTCGCCGGCCGTCGCCGACGAACTGCATCTTGATGTCGACACCGAAGGGGTCGTGGTGACCGACCTGACCGATGGTGGAACGGCCGCCAATGTCGGCTTCCAGAAGGGCGACGTCATCGTCGCGGTCAACAATCAGAAGATCCTCAAGACCAGCGATCTCGAAAAAGCGACCCGGGAATCGTCACGACTCTGGCGCATCATACTGGTGCGCGGCGGCCAGCAGATCAACGTCACGCTGGGCGGATGAGCCCGAAACGACCACGCGAAGGTGCCAGCCTGTTCGCCGCCGCGGGGATGGAGCAGGATGCGCCGCATCCGCTCCCCGACCGGCTGCGTCCGCAAAAATTGTCGGATGTCGTTGGCCAGGATCACATCCTGGGACCGGACGGCGCGCTCACCCGGATGCTCGAGACCCGTACGCTCGGCTCGCTGATCTTCTGGGGTCCGCCGGGAACCGGCAAGACCACGGTGGCGCGGCTGTTGGCGGATGCGACCGAACTGCATTTCGAGCAGCTCTCGGCGGTATTTTCCGGCGTCGCCGATCTGAAGAAGGCGTTCGACGCCGCCCGCGCACGGCGGGAGATGGGCAAGGGGACGCTGCTCTTCGTCGACGAGGTGCATCGCTTCAACCGTGCCCAGCAGGACTCGTTTCTGCCGGTGATGGAAGACGGCACCGTGGTTCTGGTCGGGGCCACCACCGAAAATCCCTCATTCGAACTCAACGCGGCGCTGTTGTCGCGGGCGCGCGTGCTGGTGTTTCATTCGCTCGACGCACCCGCAATCGAAAAGCTGTTCGCTCATGCCGAGAAGGTCGAGGGCAGGAAGCTGCCGCTCGACGCGGAAGCCCGCAGCGTGCTGGTGCGGATGGCCGACGGCGACGGCCGTGCCGCACTGACGCTGGCCGAAGAGGTCTGGCGCGCGGCACGCGAAAGCGAGGTCTTCGATGCCGCGCAATTGCAGGACATCCTGCAGCGCCGCGCTCCGATCTACGACAAGTCCGCCGACGGTCACTACAACCTGATCTCGGCGCTGCATAAATCGGTGCGCGGCTCCGATCCGGATGCGGCGCTGTATTACCTCGCACGCATGATGGATGCCGGCGAGGACCCGCTGTTTCTGGCGCGGCGGGTGGTTCGCATGGCGGTCGAGGACATCGGGCTTGCCGATCCGCAGGCGCTGGTGATCGCCAACGCCGCCAAGGACGCGTTCGATTTTCTGGGCCATCCCGAGGGTGAGCTCGCGATCGCGCAGGCCGTCATCTACCTCGCCACCGCGCCGAAATCGAACGCGGCCTACAAGGCGTTCGGAGCTGCGATGCGCGCGGCCAAAGAGGGCGGCTCGCTGCTGCCGCCCAAGCATATCCTGAATTCGCCGACCAGGCTCATGAAGTCGGAAGGTTACGGCGAGGGGTATGCGTACGACCACGACACGCCGGACGGGTTTTCCGGCCAGGACTATTTTCCGGAGGCGCTGGGACGCCAGACCTTTTACGATCCGCCCGACCGCGGCTTCGAGCGCGAAATCCGCAGGCGGCTGGATTATTGGGCGAAGCTTCGCAGGGAGCGCGGTTGAACATAGCCTCGATCTTTTGGTTGGCGCGATCCTTTTCAGTGACGAAGACCGGGGAGCGAAGTGTGATCTGGTTCATTGACGTCGCCAGGTGTCGCTCCCTAAGCTCGCCTTGATACTCGTTTACCACTCGGTCGGACGTTGATGGCAGCGATGCGTCGGTGCGCATCTGCCGAATTTCAACTATAAGTAGAAATCCGAGATCGTCGCGCAAGACGACAAAGGCCCGGCAAGTGGGCGCCCTGCCATTTTCTGAAAGACGTTCTCTGAAAACGGCGTTGCAACTCTAAAAAAGGGAGGCTGCCATCATGGTTTTCACACGGAAAAACGTTTGGGAGCTGGGGGCCGATTGGGCCGATCCGATCCTTTGGTATGCGCGAGGCGTCAAGGCGATGAAGTCGCGAAAGTTGGGCGATCCGACGGCATGGCGCTTCTACGGCGCGATCCACGGCTTCGACCGGCAGCTATGGACCCAGCTCGGCTTTCTTTCCTCCGGCGATCAGATGCCGGCCAAGGACAGCATCCGGACCTTCTGGGCGCAGTGCCAGCACGGCAGTTGGTACTTCCTGCCCTGGCACCGCGGCTATGTGCTGGCTTTCGAGGCGGTCGTGCGCGACGCGGTGGCCAAGCTCGGCGGGCCTGCCGATTGGGCGTTGCCCTATTGGAACTATTTCAAGCCGAACCAGAACCAGCTGCCTCCCGCTTTCGCTTCCGCCGACTGGCCGGACGGGCGGGGCGACAATCCGCTTTTTGTCCCGCAGCGCTTTGGCCCGAACAGCGACGGCAACGTCTTCATCCCGACGGACCAGGTCAGCCTGGACGCGCTCGGCGATCCCCAGTTCGTCGGCGCAGCCGATGGCGGCAGCCAGGGATTCGGGGGCGTCAATACCGGCTTTAGCCACGGCGGCAGCATCCATGGCGGCGTCGAAAGCCAGCCGCATGACATGGTGCACGTTCTGATCGGCGGCGGCGATCCCGACACCGGGTTGCCTGGATTGATGTCCGATCCTGACACCGCGGGCCTCGACCCGATCTTCTGGCTGCACCATTCCAATATCGACCGGTTGTGGGAGGTCTGGGACGAAACGCCGACTTCGACCGGCGAACCTGCCGATCCGAACTGGGTCAACGGTCCTGCCAGTATCGGTGATCGCGCGTTCGTCTTGCCGATGCCCGGACAGAATTTGACCTACACGCCCGGCGACATGAAAAATCTGGCGGCGCTCGGCTATAATTACGACGACGTTTCACGGCCGTCGGTGGTGCCGCAAATGGTCGCCCGATTGCAGCGTTTCGGAGTGGCGGCAGCCGCCGCGCATTCCCTCGTCAGGAGCAACGTCATGGCCGGGCCGAAATCCGTTGAATTGTTGGGGGCAAGCGAAAGCCTTCGTGTGAGCGGCACCGAGGCCAGGACCTCGGTCAGGCTCGACGCCGCAGTACAAGGCAGGGTGGCCGCGAGCCTGCAGGCGGCCGCGTCCGCGTCGAAGCCTGCGCCCGACCGCGTTTTCCTCAATCTTGAAAACGTGCGCGGCCTCAATGACGCCACCGCCTTTAACGTTTACATCAATGTGCCCGACGGGGACGACCCCGCAAGCCATCCCGAGCTCAAGGCGGGCAGCGTCGCACTGTTCGGCGTCCGCAAGGCGACCATGGCCGATGCCCAGCACGCGGGCAACGGACTGACCTTCGTGCTCGAAATCACCGATGTCATCGACAGGCTGCACCTCGCCGGTGCCCTGAACGCCAATCAGCTCAAGGTGAGGCTGGTGCCGCGGCAGCCGGTGCCGGATGAGGCACAGGTCAGCATTGGCCGGATCAGCGTGTTCCGGCAATCGCCCTGACGGAGGCAAAGCGATGGCGCGTGCAGGACGCGGGCTCGAACCATGGCTCGTCGGGCTCGGATTGATCAGCCTTGCCGCCTGGCTATTGCTGGCGTTCGGCGGCAGCACGCCGGCGCTATCGGCGCTCTGCACCTCCGGCGCCGGCTGGGCGATCCCTCCGCCGGCCTCATTCGATCTCGCGTTCCCGTTCACTTCGCCGGCGAGCCTCGCCTTCCGCTGGGCGGTAATGCTTGCCGCCATGATGCTCCCGCTGGTCGCAGCACCGCTGCGGTACGTTCGGTACCGCAGTTTCGCAAGGCGGCGCGCCCGCGCGATGCTGCTTTTTGCCCTTGGCTATTTCGCGGTGTGGATGGCCGCGGGCGCGGTTCTGCAGGCGGTCGCGCTCGCCGCGCTGACGATTACGCCCTTGCCGCTGGCCGGGCCCGGTCTTGCGATTGCGGTTCTGTGGCAGGCTTCGCCAGCCAAGCAATGGTGCCTGAACCGTTGCCATCGCCTGCCGCAACTCGCCGCATTCGGCGTGGCTGCAGATCGTGATGCGTTCAATTTCGGGCTGACCAACGGCGCCTCATGCGCGGGCGCCTGCTGGGCGCTGATGTTATTGATGCTGGTTGCGGGGGAGGGGCAATTCCTCGCGATGATCGCAATGACGCTGCAGGTATTCGCCGAACGGCTGGAGACGCCGGCACCGCTGGCGTGGCGTTGGCGCGGCCCCGGCAAGGCCTTGCGCATCGTGGTTGCGCAGGTGCAAGTGGTCGGGGCTGGGTTCATGAGCAGTCCTGCAGCGAAATTTTAGCGATTTCGCGGTGACGGCCTGCTGCTTTTGCGCTAGGCAGCACGTCATGAGCCGTCGCACCAAAAGACCCCTGGCGAAGCGCGCATCGGGCGATCGCCCGAAGGGCGCTCGGCCCTATCGGGGTTCGCAATCCGAGCGTCCGCAGGGCTATCGTCCCGGCGGCAAGCCGGCGCGCTTTTCCGCGCCGCGCGCCGAGAAGTCGGCTTCATTCATCGCCAAACCTGAGAAGATCGTCGCCGAGCCAGCGCCGCTGCCGACAAAGGTTCAAACCGTGGTCGTGACGGCGGACGAGAACAACATGCGCGTCGATCGCTTTCTCGAAGCGCGATTTCCTGGACTGTCGTTTTCCCATATCCAGCGCATCGTTCGCAAAGGCGAGTTGCGCGTCAACCGCAAGCGCGCCGACAGCAAGGACCGGCTGGAAGAGGGACAGAGCGTTCGCATTCCGCCGCTCAGGCTGGACGCGCCAAAAGGCGGAGGCGAACTCTCCGAAGCCGCAGCCAAGACATTATCCACCCTCAAGGACATGATCCTGTTTGAGGACGCCGACGTCATGGTGTTGAACAAGCCGGCGGGGCTTGCGGTGCAGGGCGGTTCCGGCACCACGCGGCATATCGACCAGATGTTGGAAGTGATGCGCGACGCCAAGGGACAAAAGCCACGTCTGGTGCACCGGCTCGATAAGGACACCGCGGGCTGTCTTCTGGTGGCGAAAACGCGTTTCGCCGCTACCGCGCTCACCGGATCATTCCGCCATCGCTCGGCGCGCAAGATCTATTGGGCATTGGTGGCCGGCGTGCCGAAGCCGAAGCAGGGCCGCATCTCGACTTTCCTCGCCAAGGACGAGGGCGAGGAAGACACCATCATGCGCATCGCCGCCCATGGCGATGAGGGTGCGAGCCACGCGGTCACTTATTATGCCGTGGTGGAGACCTCGGCGCAGAAACTCGCCTGGGTTTCGCTGAAGCCGGTCACCGGGCGGACCCACCAGTTGCGCGCACATATGGCGCATATCGACCACGCCATCGTCGGCGACCCCAAATATTTCAATAAGGAAAACTGGGAGTTCCCGGGCGGTTTGCAGAAACGGCTTCATCTTCTGGCCCGCCGGATCGTGATCCCGCATCCTCGCGGCGGTGTGATCGACGTGACCGCGCCGCTGCCGCCGCACATGTTGCAATCGTGGAACCTGCTTGGCCTCGAGGCCGACAGGTTCGACCCGATCGAAAACGCGCCTGAGGAATAAGCGACTTGCGCTTTTGGTGAGGCGTCACGACATACGTTTCCATGAAGCAGCTATCGATCATTGCCTGTGTGGCCATCGCAGCGCTCATCGCCGCGGGTGCCGCGTTCGCCCAAATCAATCCGCCCGGAATTCCGTTTGGCGCATCGAAATTCAATCCGCCGCTGCCGCCGCCCCCGCCGTCACCCAAGATCGAGGTTCCGGTGGTGCCGCAGATGGACGCGCCGCCACGTCAAAATTATCAGGCGGTGCCGCGTCCGTCGTTCAGCGACAAGATCACGACGTGCCTGCAGGAGGGCGCCGCGGCCGGACTTGGCCCGAGCGAGCGCGCGGAATATTCGCGCGCCTGCGCCAACAGCAGGTAGTCGTGACCTAATCTCTGTATTGCGCGAGATACGCACGCAGCGAGTCGTGCGGGCTTTCGACGTCGTAGATCACCCAGCCGTCGGGCCCGTTCACCAGGATGAAGTTCATGGTGACGGCACGTCCCCGGTTGTCGAAGGCCACCGCGACATAGGTCCGGTCGAATTGTTTGCGCAGGATCGAAACCGAGACCGCGCCGAGCCTCCATGTTGGGCTCTGCACCAGAAAATCGTAAGGCGCCTTGCGTGACGCGCGCCATGCTTCGCGCAGGCTCGGATCGAAGAATTGGCGCGCCGTGTCGGCATCGCGCGGCAGTCCGCTCGAGAGCTCGGATGTGCGATCGCCGTAATAAGCATAGACATTCCGGACCAGCGATTCCGGCGAACGGAAACCCGCTTCGGCGGGCGAGATTCCCGCGGCCGCGAACAAGACCAAGCCAAGGAGGGGAACCAGCGTCGCCGACCAGACCTTCGCCATCGTTGCGCCTGTTCGCTTTATTTGCAGCCGCCCATGTCGTACCGTGCGCACAGATACCACCGAGGCGACAAAGCTGAAAGAAAGCCGTAAACGAGACATGCGCGAGCTATTCGACGAAGTGGCTGGAAAATCACCGCTCGATCCCTTGGAATCCGCTCGGCGCTCGACGCGCGCGCCGCAACGCAAGCGTTTCTATACAAGCGCTGATGTCAGCGAGGTCGATGGCGGCTACGCCATCATGCTCGACGGCAAGCCGATCAAGACGCCGTCCGGCCGTCAGGTGCTCGTGCCGGCGCGGGCGATCGCCGAGGCCATCGCCGCCGAATGGAATGCGCAAGCCGAGATCATCGATCCTCTGACCATGCCGCTGACGCGCTTTGCCAACAGTGTCGTCCAGGGTGTCGTCGACAAGGTCGACGCGGTCGCCGACGACATCGCGAAATATCTTGGCTCCGACCTCTTGTTTTACCGGGCCGGCCATCCGGAGGCGCTGGTCGCTCGCGAGGCTGCGCATTGGGACCCGATCCTGTTCTGGGCGGCCGATGCGCTCGGCGCGCATTTCATTCTCGCCCAAGGCATCGTCCATGTCCGGCAACCCGACGCGGCCGTCGCCGCGGCACGCGCGACGCTGCCCTCCGATCCCTGGCAGCTCGCGGCACTGCACGTGATCACGACGTTGACCGGTTCGGCCTTGCTGACGTTGGCGCTGTTCCATGGCGTGATCGACCAGGAACAGGCCTGGGCCGCCACCCATGTCGAAGAGGATTGGAACGCGGAAAAATGGGGCGTGGATGATGAGGTCGCGGCGCGGCGCGCGGCGCGGCTGGTCGACTTCAAGGCCGCCTTGGGCGTTCTGGAAGCCCTGAACAAAGGCGCATGATCCACCAAAGCATGCCCTCGGGCTTGACCCGGTTGGCGGCAAGATCACGCGCCAATTCGCAATTTGAGCGCGATCGGACGCAAAAACGGTTCCCACTTTGCAGATCGCGCTCGCCGGTTAACGACAGGTTTACGACACCTCGGTAGCTTGAGCCGGGTCTGATCCGGTGAAGCGCTCATGCCGATCGTTATTGCACAAAATATACCGCCGCTCGCCGCGCAAGGCGCAACGACGGCTGCCGATATCGTCCTGCAGCCCGGCAGCGTGATCACCGCCCAGGTGTTGCAGATCCTCGGCAACGACCACGTCCGTATCGCTATCGGGGGCCAACCCATCGACGTGGTTTCTCAGGTGCCCTTGCAGGCAGGCCAGACGTTGCAGCTCCAGGTGTCCCAG
This sequence comes from uncultured Alphaproteobacteria bacterium, assembly GCA_963741185.1. GTDB lineage: Bacteria > Pseudomonadota > Alphaproteobacteria > Rhizobiales > Xanthobacteraceae > Bradyrhizobium. Next base: position 150,106 of record CAVUHE010000032.1, read on the forward strand.
ACCGCCAGCGGAATCGGTCTTGCCGTCGTCAACCAGCAGGCCAGCGCAGCCGCGAGCCAAAACCTTGCCGGCGCGGCCGCGACCACCTTTGATTCCGTCACTTTGGCGCCGGCCGCGGCCGCCAGCGTTGCTGCGCTTGCGACGCCCGCCACAGCCACGACGAACACCCAGCTCAGCCCGCTCGAAACGCTCGCGGTGTCGCTTGCGGCGCAGACAGCGGCCACCCAACAGACCTCGCTGGCGCCGCTCTTTGCCAATCTTGGCGTGGCCACGGGACTTTCGGGCCTGCCACCGCAGGTCCAGCAGGCGGTGGCGCAAGTGCTGGCGCAGCGGACCAATCTCGATCAGAACCTCACAGGAGGCGACATCAAACAGGCGTTCCAGGCTTCCGGGCTGTTTCTTGAGGCATCGCTGGCCTCCGGCTCAGTCTCGGCATCGAATGCCACGCCCGATCTCAAGGCGGCCCTGATCGTGCTGCGCCAGGCGCTGGGGACCTCGCTTGCCGGCGCGACGGCGGCGGTGGGGACGCAAGGCACACCGGTGGCGGCATTGGCGATACAGCAGGCCACGACACAGGCCGCCCTCCAGCAAGCTTCGACGTCGCTCGATGCGACGCTCCAGGCAGGGACGACGCCACAGGGGGCTATCGCCGCGGGCCTCACCCAGCAGGTGGCGAACCCGGGGACCGCGTTGCTGGCGCAGGCCACACAGGCCTTGCTTCAACCTTCGTTGCAATCCGTCACCATCATTGCCGGGCTGGAAACGCCTGTGACCACATCGCCCGCGATCGCGCCACAGCTTGCCGCCGCGACGGTTTCACCTGCGACTTCGGCGCAAACCGCGCCTGTGATCGCGCAGGACATTCTTACTGCGGCGGCCGCGAACCAGATTCTCCCGCCTGCATCGACGCCGTCGGAGGCCGCGGCACGCGCCGCCGCCAGCAGCGCGGCCCTCAATTTGTTACAGGAAGCGCTTCAGGCGGGCCCGCTTGCGGCGGGCAATCCATCAAGGCTCGTTCTCGAGAACGGTCAGGTGCTGTCGCTGATCCCGGCGGTGACGGCTGCGCGGACGCCGGCGATCGATGATGCCGAATTTGCCCGCACCAATTTGCCGCCACCGCCAATCAACGGCGCATTGCCTGCCGCCCAGCCCATCGCACCCGCGACACTCAACGCGCATGCGCCGGTGGAGGCGACCTTGCAGCATTTGCTTACTGACACCGACGGCGCGATCGCGCGGCAGACGCTGCTGCAGGTGGCGTCATTGCCCGGCCAGACTGATCCGGCCGCTGGACGCGTCGACGCTTCCGTGCCGCGCTGGAATTTCGAAATTCCGTTCGCGACGCCGCAGGGCACGGCGATGGCGCAATTCGAAATTTCGCGGGACGAGGGTGGCAACGCCGTCGCGCCGGCCAAGCAGGTCTGGCGCGCGCGCTTCTCGCTGGACGTCGAACCTGCCGGCCCGATCCATGCGTTGGTCTCGCTCAACGGCGAGCGAACGTCGGTGCGGATGTGGGCGGAGCGGCCCGCGACCGCGTCGCAATTGCGTGCGGGCATTTCGCAGCTCAGCCAGGCCTTGAGCCGGGCCGAGTTGCAGCCCGGCGATATCGTGGTGCGCGACGGCGCGCCGGTGCAGCCGGTTTCCGCGCCGGCAGGCCATTTTCTGGATCGCGCGCTGTGAGTGTGAAATCAAAAAGCCAGCTTGCGGTCGCGTTGCATTATGACAGGACGGGGGCGCCGCGCGTCGTCGCCAAGGGCAAAGGAAGCATCGGCGACAAGATCATCGAGGTCGCCAAGGCCAACAACATCCCGATCGAAGAAAACGAAGTGCTGGCGGGCGCGCTTTCCAAAGTCGAGCTAGGCGATGAAATTCCGGCGGAGCTCTACAAGGCGGTCGCGGAAGTCCTGATCTTCGTGCTGCGGCTGTCGGGCCGGATTCGCTAGAGCATGATCCGGAAAAGTGGATACCGGTTTTCCGAAAAAGATCATGCTCAAACAAAAAGATAGAGCGTGATGACGATTCGAAGAAAAGTCATCGCGCTCTAGTCGCGGAGGCCTTGCTGCTACGCCCGCTGGCGCGGCCGGCGTGGGTGGATTAGCATCTCCGGACAAGCCTTAAGAAACGCCCGGAGGAACTCATGAAATCTGCCATCTTCACGTCGTCGCTCGCAATTGCCGCCGCCGGCGGCTGGTTTGCCGCCACCATGTTCGCACCGCCCGCGATCGGCAAGGAGGAGCCGCGCTTTCCGCAACTCACCATGGACCAGCTCAGCGAGGCGCAAAAACCGCTCGGCGAGCAGGTCATGAAAATCTCGAGCGTCGGTCTCGGCGGACCTTATAATCCGCTGATGCGCAGCCCTGTGCTGGGGCAGCGCCTGTTCGATCTGTTCCATTATCTGCGCTGGGAGACGTCAGTCCCGATCAAGCTCAACGAGTTTGCGATTCTGATCATCGGACGGCAGTGGCGGTCGCAGGTCGAATGGTACGCGCACGCGCCGCTCGCGGCGAAAGCGGGCCTCAGCGCCGATATCATCGCCGAACTCAAGGCCGGCAAGCGGCCGTCAAACATGGCCGAGGATGAGGCAGTGGTATACGATTTCGTCACCGAACTCACCACCACGCATGTGGTCTCCGACGAAACCTATGCGCGGGCGAAGAAAGTGTTCAAGGACCAGCAGATCGTCGACCTGACGGCAGTGGCCGGAAATTACGTGATGGTCGCGATGGTGCTTGCGATGGCGGAGGAAACGGTGCCGGCCAGCAAGGGCGAGCCGCCGTTCAAGATCGGGGATAAGTAGAGGGCAGGCTACTGGTTCAATGGCCTTGTGCTCCAATGGCCCCGTGATCCATTGGCCTTGTGGTACTCGTGGAGATGCCAACGGGTCGCGCGAACGCGCGGGGCCGATGACAGGCTCCGCATCGTCCGGAGCGCGCGGCTCGTCACGCTCCTCACCACGAGGGCCAGCGGACGACGGCCCAGGGCGCCGGCTGTCAAACCCCGCCTGCTTTCGCCGTCCTTCCGATCCGCCCGAGATGGGTGAAGCCAAAGCCTGCCGCGTATTTCAGCCCGTACCCGAGCGCGCGATCGAACCCGATATGCGCAAGCCAGATCATCGCAACAGACAGCACAAGCGGCGGGGCAAAGCCAAAGCCTGCCGTCATCATCGCCATCGGCACCATGTAGCTGTGCGCGGCGTTGTAGACGATCGCGCCGACCTTCGGGCCCGCGAGATAACCCAGGAAGCCCAGATCGGGCGCCAGGAACAGGACGGCATAGAGCCACCAGGGTCCGCCCCAGAACCCGTATAACAGCGTCATTGCGGCAAACAGCGTCAGCCCTTCCAGGCGGAGGAGAATTCGCACGCCCCCTGATACGGTGCCTGCGGTCAGTTGGCCTCTCTCTTGGCTTGCGGTATCGGACATCGGTTTTGCCCCCCACTTCGAGGCCAAGGATATTACGTGCGCCGGGCGCTGCCAAATGCTCCGAAGGGCGTTTCCCGCAGGCTTTGGGGCGTGTTAGAACCCCGGCCAAATCGGGCGGGAATGAACGACATGAAAGATATCCTGGGTACCCTTGAGGCACGGCGCGCCGGCGCAAGGTTAGGGGGCGGCGAGAAGCGCATCGAGGCGCAGCACGCCCGCGGCAAGCTGACGGCGCGGGAACGCATCGAACTCCTGCTCGACAAGGGCAGTTTTGAGGAATTCGACATGTTCGTCGAACACCGCTCGACCGAATTCGGCATGGAGAAGACCAAGGTTCCGGGTGACGGCGTCGTCACCGGCTGGGGCACCGTCAACGGCCGCAAAACGTTTGTGTTCGCCAAGGATTTCACCGTGTTCGGCGGCTCGCTCTCGGAGACGCATGCGTTGAAGATCACAAAACTCCAGGACATGGCGATGAAGGCGAGGGCGCCGATCATCGGGCTCTACGACGCCGGCGGCGCGCGCATCCAGGAGGGCGTCGCGGCGCTCGCGGGCTATTCCTATGTGTTCCGCCGCAACGTGGTCGCCTCGGGCGTGATCCCGCAGATCTCCGTGATCATGGGCCCGTGCGCCGGCGGCGACGTCTATTCGCCGGCGATGACCGACTTCATCTTCATGGTGAAAAACACCAGCTACATGTTTGTCACCGGGCCCGATGTGGTCAAAACCGTCACCAACGAGGTCGTCACCGCTGAGGAACTCGGCGGCGCCTCCGTGCACGCCACGCGCTCCTCGATTGCGGATGGCGCCTTCGAAAACGACGTCGAGGCGCTGTTGCAGATGCGCCGGCTGATCGACTTCCTGCCCGCCAACAACACCGACGGCGTGCCGGAATGGCCGAGCTTTGACGACATCGAACGCGTCGACATGTCGCTCGACAGGCTGATCCCCGACAATCCGAACAAGCCCTACGACATGAAGGAGTTGATCCTCAAGGTCGCGGACGAGGGTGACTTCTTCGAAATCTCGGAGATGTTCGCAAAGAACATCGTCACTGGATTTGGCCGGATCGCAGGGCGCACGGTCGGGTTTCGTCGCCAACCAGCCGATGGTGCTGGCCGGCGTGCTCGACAGCGACGCCTCGCGCAAAGCGGCGCGGTTCGTGCGTTTTTGCGACGCCTTCAACATCCCGATCGTCACATTTGTGGACGTGCCGGGATTTTTGCCGGGCACCGCCCAGGAATATGGCGGGCTGATCAAGCACGGCGCGAAACTGTTGTTCGCCTATTCGCAATGCACGGTGCCGCTCGTGACCATTATCACGCGCAAGGCCTATGGCGGCGCGTTCGACGTCATGGCGTCCAAGGAAATCGGCGCCGACATGAACTACGCCTGGCCGACCGCGCAGATCGCGGTGATGGGCGCCAAGGGCGCGGTCGAAATCATCTTCCGCGCCGACATGGCGAACCCCGAAAAAATCGCCGCGCGCACCAAGGAATACGAAGATCGATTCCTGTCGCCGTTCGTCGCCGCCGAGCGCGGCTATATCGACGACGTCATCATGCCGCATTCGACGCGACGCCGGATCGCGCGCGCGCTCGCCATGCTGCGCAACAAGCATGTCGAAATGCCGACGAAGAAGCACGACAATTTGCCGTTGTAGGGAAGACGATGCCGGATAAAGCGCGCGACCAAAACGGGAGCCCCCGCCATGACCACGCTGTTCGCCTTCCTCCACCATCTCTGCGCGTTCACGCTTGTCGCGGCGATCGCGATCGAGTTTGCGCTGATCCGCTCCGAGCTGACGCTTGCCTCGGCGCGCCGGCTGCAGGTCGACGGATCTGGTGCTACGGCATCGCGGCGGGCGCGCTGCTCGTGGTTGGGCTGCTACGGGTGTTCTTCTTCGAGAAGGGCGCGGCCTATTATTTCCACAGCCACGCTTTCCTCGCCAAACTTTCGCTGTTCATCATTGTCGGATTGTTGTCGATCATTCCGACCATGGAATTCCTGTCGTGGCGCGGCGCGATCAGGGCCGGGCAAGTGCCGGTGATGGAGCCGAGCCGACGCAAACGCGTCACCGCCGTCATCCACGCCGAACTTGCAGCCATCGTCGTCATTCTGCTTTGCGCCGCGATCATGGCGCGCGGCGGGTGGATTTAGTCCAGTACGTGATTTTCGGGGCGCCTGGCGCGCGCCTTGGAATGATGAGAGAGAACGCACCGGGAGAAACGCCAATGCCCTTAGCCTATTTCGTCGTCCGCGCGACCGTGACCGATCCCGCCAAGCGCCCGGCATTTGATGCGTGGTATAGCCGCGAACATTTGCCGGACGCGGTGAAGTCGTTCGGCGCGGAGAAAGCGTGGCGGTTCTGGAGCCTCACCGATCCGAGCCTGCATCAGGCGATCTATCAATTCGCCGACAAGGACGCGTTGGATCGTTGCGATGGGCGGCGAGGATCTCAAGCGGCTGGTCGCGGACTTCAATCGCGATTGGCCCGACGTCATGCGCACGCGCGAGCTGTTGGTGCTGGCGGAAGAATTCGGCGCGCATTGATCGCCTCGTCGTCCCCGCGAACGCGCAGGGACGACGAACGTGAGTGAGCGAGAGCTGCCTGAACGTCGAGTTCAGCGGGCATTCATTCCGAATCTGCAAAACTCCTTTGGTCTTTCACCGGATGCAAAGGATGAATGCCATGGAGCGCCGGCACTTTCTCAAACTCAGCGTTGGATTCATTGCCGGCAGCGTCGCGCTGGCGGCGAGCGCGCAAGCCGCGATGTTGCCGCCGATTGCAGCGCCGCAACCCTCTGCCGGCAAGGACGTGGAACCCGCCGTCGTTGGTCAGCAAGAGGTCGATCGCCTCAAGCCGGAAGAAGTGCGCTGGGGCCACCACGGGCACGTGGCAGGCGTGGCCATTGGCACCGGCACTGGCATCGCCGCCATTGGGGCTGGCACCGTCACCGTTGGCACCGCCGGCATTGGGGCCACCACCACTGGCACCGTCACCACTGGTGAGGCCGCCGGAGAGGGCGGGCGTTCCCGTCCTCGTTTTGTTTTTGCGGGTGTTGCATGCCGCCAAACAAAAAACCCCGCCTGAAGCGGGGTTTTTGCCGTGATCGGTTGATACTCGCTCTCAAATCACACGGCAGCGTCCGGCGCGCCAGACGGTACCGACCGGGCAGACGCGAGCCGCAGGCACGACCACGACCGCAGCGGGCGCGACCACGACCGGCGCCCCGACCACGACCGCTGCATTGGGCTGGCATCCGCCATAGGGGCCGCGATGAAAACCGACACCGCAGCCGCCTGCGGCGTTCGCGCTGCTAAAGCCTGCGACTGTGAGCGGCCACCAGTGCGGCCGCGAAAAGATATTTCATGTTCTCTTCCTCCCAGGGCCGCGATACGGCGCCTGATGTTGTTGATCGAATTCAACACATTAATGATCGGCAGTCTTTCGAATGCCGCAAAAGCCTATTGGCGACCGTCTGAATACCTCATGAACGGAAACGAGCAAAATCATTTCGTCAGAAAAGCCAGCATCAGCTCGTTGAATTTCGCGGGCGCGTCCAGGAACACCAGATGCCCGGCATTGGCGATCACCTCGGCGCCGGCATTGGGCATTTTGGCGGCGAGCGCCTTGGCAAGATCGGCATTCTGGCCCATTTTTGGCCGCAGGGCCTCGGGCGCATTCGGCTTGCCCGGCGCGTTGTGGTCGTCGGCACCCATGATGAACAACGTCGGTTCCGTAACCAGTGGAATCTCGTGCACCACGGGTTCGCGGTAGATCATTTGCGCGGAACTGACGAAGGCGCGCAGCCAGCGCGGATATTCGGCCGATCCCTTGATGTTGAAACGGGCATCGATGAAGGGCGTGACCTGGTCCGGCGGTATTTTGGGCGAATAATTGTTCTCGAGCTGCTTGCGGTAGCCTTCGGCGGTGAGCTTGTCCTCGTTCTCCAGGATCTTCTCGGTGGGGGTCGGTGGCACATACATCCGGTAGTCTTCAAGACCGATCGGGGCCGCGAGCAGGAGATGGTTGACCCGGTCCGGATAGGCGCGCGCGATGCGTACGCCCAACATGCCGCCGAGCGAATGCGCGACGATGTCGGCTTTTGCAATTCCGAGGTGGTCGAGCAGCACCATCGTATTACGCGCCAGCGTGTCGAAGTGGAGTTCGCCGGTGGGCTTTGAGGATTTGCCGAACCCGATCTGGTCCGGCACCACCACACGATAGCCCGCCTCACCAAGCGTCTTGATGACTGGCGCCCAGTAGCTTGCGGGGAAATTGCGGCCGTGCAGCAGCACCACGACGCGGCCGTTCGGCTGCGCCGGAGCTATGTCCATATAGGCCATCCGAAGCTGCTCGCCGTCATTGACAAGCGGCAACATGTTCACGGGGTAGGGATAAGCATATCCCTCAAGTCCGATGCCATAGGGTTCGCGCGGCTCCGCGGCCTGGGCGGACATGAACGAGAGGGTGAGGAAGAGGGCAGTGAGGGTCAGGTGCGAAAAAAAGCGGTTCATTGAAGTCTCCAAAGGGATTCGTCGTGGCCGGGCTTGACCCGGCCATCCACGTCTTTTTGCCGGCTAGATCTGAAGACTTGGATGTCCGGCACTAGGCCGGGCAATGACGAAATCAAAATGACAGGATGGTGATTAGCCTCCGACATCGCCGAACAGCGCCGCAAACCGCTTTTCGCCATTGCGGGTGAATTGGACGACGCGGCTGCCCGGGGTGGGATCGCGCGCGGCCCATTTCAACTCCGTGAAGCGCGTCATCAGCGCGGCGCCGAGCGTGCCGGCGAGGTGATGGCGCCGTTCGCTCCAGTCAAGGCAGGCCTTGCATACCGGGCGGCGCGGATGGGTAAGCATTCCAAAGTCGATCTGCAAGGCTTTGGCGATGAAGCGCTGGCCCTCTGCCGTCAATTCGATGTCGTGCTTGTGCTGGCGCACCAGCTTTTGCCGTTTCATGCTGTCGAGCATCTGCACGCCGAGGTCGCCGGCCAGATGATCGTAGCAGACCCGCGCCCGGCGCAGCGCCGGATCCTTGGGGCCCGTGCGCACGCGCATGTGGCCGGCGCGGGCGGCGAGCCCCGCGAGCCCCTCGAGCACGCCGGCAACGTCGGGATCGGCGAGGTGGTAATAGCGGTGGCGGCCCTGCTTTTCCTGTTCGATCAGGCCGCCGGTCTCGAGTTTGGCCAGATGCGAACTCGCGGTCTGCGGCGTGATGCCGGCCTGGTGCGCCAGTTCGCTCGCGGTCAGCGCGCGACCGGTCATCAACGCCGTCAGCATGTTGGCGCGGGCGGGGTCGCCGACCAGTGAGGCGACCATGGCGATGTCGGGTCCTGCTTTCATTGTTCGATGATAGACGAAGCATTCGTGTCGATCAAGCGGCTCGAAAGGACTGGCAATTTGAGGAGGTCCACATGACCGTCACCGTTTTCATCCGCTACCAGCTCGATCCGTTCAAGCGCGCGATGTTCGAGGACTACGCCAGGCGCTGGCTTGCCATCATTCCGAAATGCGGCGGCGATCTCGTCGGCTACTGGATGCCGCATGAGGGCACCAACAACATCGCGTTCGCACTGATTTCCTTTGAAAATCTGGCGGCTTACGAAAGTTACCGCGCTCGGCTGCGCGCTGACGCCGAAGCGATGGCCAATTTCGGCTTCGCCGAGGAGAGTAAATTCATCCTCGCCGAGGAGCGGACGTTCCTGCGCAAGGTGATGGCCTAGCATGAGTCACGCGCGCTGGTATGGCCCGGCGCGTGCGGCTAAGGTTGCGGCCCAAGAAGCCGCAAAGAGGGAGAGAGATCATGCCGATCACACCAGCCGACAAGCGCGCGACGTTCCGCAAGCTGCACGAGGCGGGCTGCTTCGTGCTGCCAAATCCGTTCGATGTCGGGTCGGCAAAGGCGCTTGCGCAACTGGGCTTCAAGGCGCTGGCCTCGACGAGCGCGGGTTTTGCCTGGACGATCGGCAAGGCCGACAACCACGTGACGGTCGACGATGTCTGCACGCATCTTACCGCGCTCTGCGCCGCGGTCGATCTGCCCGTCAACGCCGATTTCGAGGGCGGCTTTGCGCACGAGGCCGAGAAGGTTGCCGTCAATGTCGCCCGCGGCGTCAAGACCGGCGTTGCCGGCCTGTCGATCGAAGATTCCACGGGCGATGCCGCAAAACCGCTTTACGACCGCGCGCATGCGATCGAGCGCATCAAGGCGGCGCGCGCCGCGATCGACGCCGACAAAAGCGGGGTCTTGCTGACCGGCCGTTGCGAGGGCTTTCTGGTCGGCCAGGCCGATCTGAACATGGTGATCGACCGGTTATGCGCCTATTCGGAGGCAGGGGCCGACTGCCTCTATGCGCCGGGCATCAAGACCAGGGAACAGATTTCGGCGGTGGTCAAAGCGGTTGCTCCCAAGCCCGTCAATCTCCTGATCGGACCGTCGGGCCTGTCGGTGGCGCAGGCTGCCGAACTCGGCGTTCGCCGCATCAGCGTCGGCGGCTCGCTGGCACGCGCGGCATGGGCCGGCTTCATGCGCGCGGCACGGGAGATCGCCGAGCAGGGCACGTTTGCCGAAATGGGCAAGGGCTATCCCGCCGGCGAGCTGAACAAGATGTTCAATTAATCGGGGCAAGCACGCTCTCGGTATTTGGCCGCATGGCGGGCTTAGCCACGTCCGCCGCGCGGCCAGTGCGTTCAACGCGGTTACTTGCGCGCCGGCATGTTGTTGGCGGGATCGGCGGAAGCCGGCGGCGGCGCCGGCGAAGGCGCCGCACCCGTGGTTACGCCCGAACCTGAATTGGTGCGCGGGGTCACGTCACGCATACCCGGAGGCGCCGCGGGCGGCGATGTCGGCGCCGCGGTGTTCTGGGCCGTTGTAGGTGCTGCCGTCGGCGCCGTCGAAGAGGTTGCGGATTGGCGCATCGACGAATTGTTCAACCCGTAGAAGACGGCACCGAGCAGCACGGCGATCCCGAGCGCGAAAAGTGCGATCTTGCCGCCGTTGGAGGGACCCTCGGCGAGTTCGGGATCGGCCTGCAATTCATTTTCGAGTTGATCGCGACGATGACGATAAGGTGCATCGGTATCGAATTCGGCGCGCGTGGAATCGGTGGCGCGATCGAGATCGCTGGCGCGATAGGGATCACTGGTGCGATAGGGATCGTCGGCGCGATAGGGCTGGTTCGGATTGCGTTCGTTGGCCATGGCGGGGTTCCTCCTCGATTGTCCCGCGACAACGGCCAGTGACTGAGGGGGTTCCCGGAACAGGCTCCACTTCTCCAAAGGGTTCAGTTCCAAGGGTTCGGTCTGTTCAGAATGGAACCCGCGAAGTAAGTTCCATTCGTTCCGCGAGGTCGACGAGATGTGGGATCTGCTGGCGAGCAATACTGTTTTGCACGTGCTGTCGCTGGTGGCACTGACGGCGCAAGCGATGACGGCGGCGCTCGCAGCGGGACGGCGCAGCATGGACTGGGTCGGCGTGTGCATGCTCGGCTGCATCACCGCGCTCGGCGGCGGCACGATCCGGGACGTCGTGCTCGGACACTATCCGCTGCCATGGGTCGAAAACCCGTCTTTTCTGGCGCTGACCGCGGGCGCGGCGTTCGCGACCGTACTGATCGCCCGCAGCGTGCACCGGCTCAATCGCGTGTTTCTCGTTCTCGATGCGATCGGCCTTGTGGTCTTCACCATGGCCGGTTGCGACGTCGCCTGGCAGATGAACGAGCCGCTGCCGATCGTGATCATCGCGGGCATGATCACCGGCTGCGCCGGCGGCGTGCTGCGCGACATTCTCTGCAACGACGTGCCGCTGTTGTTCCGCTCCGAGCTCTACGCCAGCGTCTCCGTCGTCACCGGACTTTTTTACGCGACCGCGTTCGGCCTCAAGCTGAACGACGAGGTCTGGACCGCCCTGACGTTCGTGTTCGGTCTTGCCTTTCGCCTGCTGGCGATCCGCTTCAAATGGGAAATGCCGAAATTCGTGTTCGACGAGGAGCGCAGATAACTATCGCCGCGCCTTGGCCACTTGCTCCGCGGTCACCGCGGGGGCGACATTGCCCCAGGCGTTGCGGATGTAGGTGGTGACATCGGCGATCTCCTGATCCGACATCTTCCTGGCGTAAGCCGGCATCGATCCCTTGTTGGGCGCGCGCGGCGTGGTGACGGTTTCGGCCCCGTCAAGGATGACGCGAAGCGCGCTCGAGGGATCGGCGGACTGCAAATTTGCGTTCCCCGGCAGCGGCGGATAGATGCGTGGCGCGCCGCTCCCGTCGGCCTCATGGCAGGCGACGCAGGCACCCTTGTATAATTTCTCGCCTTCCGCCATTTGCGCCGGCGGCGGCGGGGATGCCGTGGCTTCCGCGACCCCGGGCGAAAGATCCTTCAGATAGACCGCGATTGCGCGAATGTCGGCACCGCTCATTTGCGACGTCGAATTCATCACGACATCGGCCATCGGCCCGTCGGCATGGCTCCTGGCGTTGCGGCCGCTCTGGAGATATTCGACGATGTCATCGACGCTCCACGATTTCAGCCCGCTGCGGTCGGCGCCGTCCAGCCGCGGCGCAAACCAGCCGTCGACCGCGCCGCCGGCGAATTTTTGGCCACGCTTTTCCGCGCCGAGGAAATTCTTGGGCGTGTGACAGGCCCCGCAATGGGCCGCGCCTTCGACCAGATAGCCGCCGCGATTCCATTCCGCGCTCTTGTTCTGGTCGGGCTCGAAGATGCCCGGCCGGAAAAACGCGAAATTCCAGAGGCGCATCAGCACGCGATGGTTCAGGGGCCAGCGCAATTGTGGGGGCGGGGGCGTGTTTTTGATCGGCGCAAGCGTGTCGAGATAGGCCCGGATCGCAAGCACGTCGGGCCGGATCATTTTGGTGAAATGCGGGTAGGGGAAGGCGGGATAATAGCGCGAGCCGTCGCGGTCGACGCCGAAGCGGACAGCGCGAACAAACTCATCATCGCTCCAGGCGCCAAGACCGGTATCGCGGTCCGGGGTGAGGTTGGCAGAATAGACGCCGCCGAACGGGGTATTGATGCGCTTGCCGCCGGCGAAGGGTTTTGAGGGGTTGGCCGTATGGCAGCTTCCGCAATCGGAGGCCTCCGTCAGCGCCTTGCCGCGCGCGATCGTCTCCTTTGACGGCTCGGCCCGGCCGCAGTCGGCACTGAATGCAGTGCACAAAACCACGGTAGCGAGAATCGCGCGCCTTCTCCATCGCCGTCGCTGCATCGGATGATCTTCCCTTGGCTGCACTATACGCGAAACCGCCGGCCAAGCGTTACGTCGTTTCGCGACGGGATTGGGGCGCGACACAACCGAAATCCGAACTGGCCCGCCCCAGCACGAAATTGCGTTTTACGGATGCGGGTCTTTCCACCCCAGATTTGTGGTGCCCTGGTCGTGAAAAGCGACATAGACTGGCGCTAGCAAAGGCGTGCCACTAGCTAAAAAGAGCCGACCGAGCCAAGGCTTAAGAGGGTGTAATGGGAATCAACCAAGGTCCGATCAGTCTCGATCAGAAATACACCCAAGGGTCCGGCCACGTCTTCCTGACCGGGATTCAGGCGCTGGTCCGCCTGCCGATGGCGCAGATCCGTCGCGACCGCGCCAGTGGGCTGAACACCGCCGGTTTCATTAGCGGCTACCGTGGCTCACCGCTTGGCGGTTATGACCAGCAGCTTTTCGCCGCGCGAAAGCATCTCGAAAAATACAATATCAAGTTCCAGCCCGGCGTGAACGAAGACCTCGCCGCCACCGCGATCTGGGGTTCGCAGCAGCTCAATCTTTCCAAGGGCGCCCGCCATGATGGCGTCGTCGGCATCTGGTACGGCAAGGGCCCAGGCGTCGACCGCTGCGGCGACGTGTTCCGCCACGGCAATGCCGCGGGATCGGCGAAAAACGGCGGCGTGCTGTGCCTTGCGGGCGATGATCACGGCGCGAAATCCTCGACCGTCCCGCATCAGTCGGACCATGCCTTCATTTCCGCGCTGATGCCCTATCTCTACCCCTCCAGCATCCACGAAATGATCGAGATGGGGCTTCTGGGGATAGCGATGTCGCGTTACTCCGGCTGCTGGGTCGGCATGAAGGTGATCACCGAGACGGTCGAGACCACCGCCGAGATCGACCTCACCGACGAGATGAAGCCCTTCATCATCCCCGCTGATTTCGAGATGCCGCCGGGCGGCCTCAATCTGCGCTGGCCCGACGATCGCTACGACCAGGACCGGCGCTTGCAGGACTACAAGGGGTTTGCCGCGATCGCCTTTGCCCGCGCCAACAAGGTCAATCGCATCACCATGGATTCGCCGAACGCCCGCTTCGGCATCATGGCTTCCGGCAAGAGCTATGAAGACATCCGCCAGGCGTTGCGCGAACTCGGCGTCACGCCCGAAGTCGCCGCCAAAATCGGCTTGCGACTTTACAAGATCGGCATGCCCTGGCCGCTGGAGCCGCAGGGTGTTCGCGAATTCGCCGTCGGACTCGACGAGATCATGATCATCGAGGAGCGTCGCGAGATCGTCGAAAATCAAGTCAAGCAGGAACTGTTCAACTGGCGCGACGACGTCCGCCCGCGCATCGTCGGCAAGATGGACGAGCACGACCGGCGCTTCCTGCCTTTCGCCGAGGAATTGAGCGTTGCGTCATTGGCAAGCTCGCTGACCGAGCGGCTGTTGCGGCTGAACCTGAACCCTGAAATCGCAGCCATGCTGCGCGCCAAGGCCGACTGGTTCAACGGTCGGCAGGCCACCCAGATGCAGGCGGTGGCGCCGATCACCCGTACGCCGTATTTCTGCTCGGGCTGTCCACACAACACCTCGACCAAGGTCCCGGAGGGAAGCCGCGCCTTTGCCGGCATCGGCTGCCACTTCATGGCGCTGTGGATGGATCGCAACACCGAAACCTTCACCCATATGGGCGGGGAGGGCGTGCCATGGGTAGGGGTCGCACCGTTCACCAACGAAGAGCACGTCTTCGCCAATCTGGGCGACGGCACCTACTTCCACTCCGGCAGCCTTGCGATCCGTCAGGCGGTCGCCTCGAAAGCCAACATCACCTACAAGATCCTCTATAACGACGCGACCGCGATGACCGGCGGCCAGCATGTCGACGGCGAGCTCTCGCCGCAGCAGATCACCTTCCAGCTCCACTCCGAAGGCATTCGCGACATCTATCTGGTGTCGGAAAACCCCGACGCCTATCCGGCGTCCGACATTGCGCCGGGCACCAGGACTGCCCATCGCGATGAACTCGACGCGGTCATGAAGACCCTGCGCCAGGTGAAGGGTGCCTCGGCAATCGTCTTCGTGCAGACCTGCGCCGCCGAGAAGCGCCGTCGCCGCAAACGCGAACTCATGGAGGACCCGCCGCGCCGCGTCCTCATCAACCCTTCCATCTGCGAAGGCTGCGGCGATTGCTCGGTGCAGTCGAACTGCATCTCGGTGGAGCCGCTGGAGACCGAGCTCGGGCGCAAGCGCACCATCAATCAATCGACCTGCAACAAGGATTATTCCTGCCTGAAGGGCTTTTGCCCGTCCTTCGTCACCGTCGATGGCGGCCAGTTGCGCCGCCGGGCGCCGGCCGACCTCGGCGACATCGGCGATCTGCCGGAGCCCGCGTCACGGCCGTCGCTGGAGCGGCCCTATAACGTCGCCGTCGGTGGCGTCGGCGGCACCGGCGTCCTGACCATCGGCGCGCTGCTCGGCATGGCCGCCCACATCGAGGGCAAGGCCAGCATGATTCTGGACATGTCGGGACTGGCGCAAAAGGGCGGCGCGGTGCTCAGCCATGTCCGATTGTCGGAGCATACCGCCGACGTCACCTGTTCGCGCATCGTCACCGGCACGGCCGATCTCGTGCTCGCCGCCGACGAGGTGGTGGCCGCCGCCAAGGAGACCATGACGCTTTGCGAATCCAGCCGCACCGTTGGCGTCATCAACAGCCACGTCATCCCGACCGCCGACTTCATCCTCAACCGCGACTTCAATTTCCAGGCCCGCAAGGTCAATCACGTGTTGGAAACCGCCTTGCGCAAGGATTCCTCCTTCCTCGATTTCACCAAGCCCGCCGAAACCCTGCTCGGCGATTCCATCGCCACCAACATGATGATGATGGGTTACGCCTATCAGAGGGGATTGTTGCCGCTGTCGGCCGCCGCGATCGAGCAGGCGATCGAGGTCAACGGGGTTGCGATCAAGATGAACACGCAGGCCTTCCGTCTTGGCCGCCTTGCGGCGGCCGATCCGGCGCGGATTGTTGCGATGATGAAGGGGCAGGGCGAGACAGCGGCAGTGAAGACGCTCGATGCGATGTCGCTCGACGAGATCATCGCCCACCGCAGCGCCTTGCTCACGGATTACCAGAACGAGAAGCTCGCCGCCCGCTACCGTAACCTGGTGACGAGGGTGCGCGATGCCGCGCTCAATGGCGGTTTCGGTGACGAACTGCCGCGCGCTGTCGCCATCAACTATGCCAAGCTGCTCGCCTACAAGGACGAGTACGAAGTGGCGCGGCTTTATACCGACGGCCGGTTCGAAAGGCAGCTCCGCGATCAGTTCGACGGCGATTTCAAGATCAGCTTCAATCTGGCGCCGCCGATGCTCGGTGGCACGAGGGACGTGTCGGGGCGGCCCCGCAAGCGCGTCTTCGGTGCCTGGATGATGGGGGTGTTCCGGTTGCTCGCCAGAATGCGCTTCTTGCGCGGCACAATATTGGACATTTTCGGCTACAGCGCCGACCGCCGGCTCGAGCGCGACCTGATCGCAGGGTATGAAAAGGACGTCGCTCACATCCTGTCGGTGCTCTCGCCGCTGACGCTGGACACGGCAATCGAGCTTCTTTCCCTGCCGGACCGCATCCGGGGTTTTGGCCCGGTGAAGGAGAAGGCGGTGACGGACGCCAAGGCGCGCTACGCGCAGCTTGCCGCCGATCTCGCCAGCCCACCGCCGGCGCCGCGCCAGATCGCTGCGGAGTAGGGCCGCCGCGTTTCCGTGACCTTGGGACGGCAAGACGGCTTGGGACACCAAACAAAGGCCCCCAATCTGGGGGCCTTTTCTTCAAGAGCGTTTTCGAGCGAAGCGGATACCGGTTCGCATAAGCAATCAAGTTTACGCAGATTGCGTAGACTTATCTGCATTAGAAAACGCGTCAAACAGAAATCCAGAGCCTCGGTTCTGATTCAATCAGAACCGATCGCTTCTAGACGGCGTCCTTGGCGGCCTTGACCGGCCTTGCTCGCACGATTTTCCGTGCTGGCTTGGCCTTGAACATCATTTCCTCTCCCGTAAAGGGGTTGGTGCCTTTTCTCGCCTTGGTCGCCGGCTTCTTGATCACAACGAACTTGGCCCAGCCGGGTAACAGAAATACCCCGGATTTCTTCAGTTCCTTGTGACCGACGTCGGTCAATGTTTCCATGACGGTCTTGACGTCACGCTTCGAGAGTTCGGTGGTTGTCGCGATTTTCTCGATCAACTGCGATTTCGACATTTGGGTGGCCATTGTGTCTCCTTCTGATTCGCACCGCAGCGATATTAGACTGCCCAGCGGGCGCCAAGGGCTTTCTGCACAGGTTTTCTAGGGGTTTTTGGCGATTTTTGGCAGGCAACCCCGGTTTTTTTAGGGGTCGATGTGCAAAATAGGTAGGAAATCGCCGGGTAATTCGAGAACCGTTGCGTGCTACGCCAAGGCCTTGCTGGCTGATTACCCGGTATGTGTTGGCGGTTGCCGATGCTCTGGTCGAGCGTCGAATGATCCTCGGCTCCGAGATCGCCGCGATCATCGCGCGGGAAATGGGGCCAGAGCGCGATGACGATTCGAAGAGAAGTCATCTCGCTCTAGTGTGGTGGTTCAGAAGTTCTCATCGTCAGTGCGGCGAATCCGTCATGAGAACTTCTGAACCAAAACCACACTAGAATCATAGATTTTCTAGTGTCCTTTCGAATCCGAAGTTCGCAAAAGTGGGTGCTGCAAGGGAGTGCGAACTTCGGATTCGGGACACAAGGCATTTCATTCCAATCGGTCCCAACGTCTTCCAAGCTGCGAGTTTAGATAATTGTTACTGTCGCATCCGATCTTGGGGCGTTGACCCACATCAATGGGTGTTTGCACGCTTGCGCTATTTTGAAATGGAAGTTCTGATCGGAGCGACGTGCGGCTTTTGCCGGCAGCGGCCTCGATACCAGCGTAAGAGAATATCTTTCAGCAAGGAGGTTGATATGCTCTTCGGCCCCTGCAATTGCATTTCCCAACCTGCATCCATCTCGAGACGCAACCTACTTTGTGCCGGAGGCGCGGGTTTTGTCTCGGCACTGGTCAGCACAATGATGGGGAGTGGACGGACAGCGCAAGCAAAGACGCTAAGCGGGGCAATCCCGGAAGTCGATCGCCTGAAGATTCGCATTATCGACGACATCATCACTCGCCGATTTGGCATATCGCAAAAGCTTGACGGCCTGACGGTCGAGCGAATGCAAGGCAATGAGACTCCGAACGCTCCGCCGCGTGCCACGTTGGTCGGCGAGTGGGGCCTCTCGATGCATGCCGAATCGCAGCGCGGCAACGAGGTCCGCAATATCCTTGTGGATTTCGGCTACAATCCCGTTACGCTCCTCAATAATATGGATGTCCTGAAGTTCGACCCGCGAGAACTCGATGCCCTCGTTCTCAGTCACGGTCATTTTGATCATTTCGGCGGATTGGTAGGTTTCCTCTCGGCAACAAAGGGTAGGCTCAAGAGCAACCTGCCTTTCTTCGTCGGCGGCGAAGATTGTTTCTGCACTCGAACAGCGACGAATGGTGGGCAGTTCGGAGCGCTCGATCGCAAGGCGATCATCGACGCGAACCTATTGCTCATGATGGCAGAAGGTCCGGCCGTCGTCGCGGATCACGCCTTCACCACGGGGAAGATCGCGGAAAGCGGGTTTGAGAAGCCGCTGCGATCGACACTTGAAAAAGTCGGTATTGTCGACGGGTTTGGTTGCTTCCCTGACAAGGTCGAAGCTGCGAAGAACACCGGGAACTTTGTCCCAGACGATTTCGAGCACGAGATCGGCACCAATTTCTTGGTGAAGGGCAAAGGCTTGGTCGTTCTAACATCCTGCAGCCATCGCGGCGTTATAAACACAATCAGACAGGCACAAGTCGCATCTGGCGTAGAAAAGGTGCATGCCGTCATTGGCGGCTTCCATCTCGTCCCGCCGCTGGCCGACGATTATTTTCGGCGGACCATTGCGGCGCTAAAGGAAATAAATCCCGACTACCTGATGCCGGCGCACTGTACGGGCGAGCCTTTCTACGACATGGTCCGCCAAGAGATGCCGGGGAAGGTGTTCCAGTCAAACGTCGGGACCCTCTATACGTTCACCACTTAGCAACGGCACTTGCATTACGAGCTGCCACCGGGATCAGTCTCGGCGCTTGAAGGACTCCTCCAGGCAGAGCGGACATCGAGATCGTCCGTTATGCAATCAAAAGCGAACATCGTTGCGGTCTTCGGCTCTGGCCTGCAGTGCATGCAGCGATCGCAACTGATTTGCCCGCCGGGCTGTTTTGCAAATTCATTGTCCAGCCTCATTTGCAAAAATAATTCGCTTCGCGGTTTGGTAGAAACAGCTTTAGTGATTCCGGCTGTCCCGCCCTGGTCAAGAGGGGCGTATCGCGATCGTCACGGACGTTGGGCGCGGGATGCGATGGACGCGGCGGCGCGCGCAAGACGAACGGCGCTGATCCGTCTTCGCTAAAGCTTCGGCGGAACTGGTACCAGGACCATCGAGCGGCTTTTGCGAAAGACGCGCGGACGGCGAAGTCGTGTGGTCCCGACGCCCCGACGCTGGCGTCAAGCGTGCGGGAGGTATCCCGCAGGCGACGGTGACAACAAAGCCCGGTCACCGAGGAGAGCTCGAAGGAAACCGTTAAAACCATTGCGCAGGGAATGCCGGTTGATTGCGGCGGACCTGTAGTGACTATGCTCGTGTGCTCTTTTCATTTTGCACGCGAGGCTATGGGTGCGGACCGCGCACCCGGCATTCCCTGCACCCTCTTATTCTCGGGGGTGGCTTGCGCAATAGCTCGGGCGCGATCGGCGTCGCGAGAATGCGGATGCTTGGCACAAGAGGCCCCCGGAATGGCCTCATCCTTCGAGACGCAGCCCAATGGCCGTTCCTCCAGCATAACGGCGAAGCCGTTACGCCGGGATGAGGGGTGGACATTCCGTGATGCGGGATGGCCCTGCGCGATTTAGGCGTTGCTGCCGCTTGCCAAGGCGGCTTCGGCAGGCCAAGAAATTGACCAGACAATAGCAAACGCGCGGGAGAAGGACGTGAGTATCAAGGGCAAGGCGTACATAGCCGGAATCTTTGAGCATCCGACCCGGCACGCGCCCGACAAATCCACCGCCCAGCTTCACGCCGAAGTCGCCAAGGGCGCGCTGGAGGATGCGGGCCTGACGAAAGGCGATATCGACGGCTATTTCTGCGCCGGCGACGCTCCGGGCGGGGTCATGGCGATGGCCGATTATCTGGGCCTTAAGGTCCGTCATTTCGATTCAACCGACACCGGGGGCTGTTCCTATCTGGTGCATCTTGGTCATGCCGCCGAGGCGATCGCCGCCGGTAAATGTTCGATCGCGCTGATCACGCTGGCGGGAAAGCCACGCACCGGGCCGATGCCGGCGCGTCCGGCTGGCGCCGAGGTCGATTTCGAGGCCGCCTACGGCGCCACCACCCACAACGTTTATGGCATGTGCGCCATGCGTCACATGCATGAGTTCGGCACCACCAGCGAGCAACTGGCCTGGATCAAGGTCGCGGCCTCCCATCACGCGCAATACAATCCGCACGCGATGCTTCGCGACGTCGTCACGGTCGAAGACGTTCTCAACTCGCCGATGATTTCCGATCCGCTGCACCGGCTGGATTGCTGCGTCGTCACCGACGGCGGCGGCGCGCTGATCGTGACGACGGAAGCGATCGCCCGCAGCCTGAAGAAACCCCTGGTGCGCATGATCGGCCATGGCGAGGCGCTCAAGGGGCCGCGCGGCGGCAAGGATCTCAATCTCACCTATTCGGCGGGCGTGTGGTCGGGTCCGCGCGCGTTCGAAGAAGCCGGGGTGACGCCGAAGGATATCAAATACGCTTCGATCTACGACAGCTTTACCATCACGGTCTTGATGCAGCTCGAGGACCTCGGTTTTTGCAAAAAAGGCGAGGGTGGCAAGTTCGTTGCTGATGGCAATCTGATTTCCGGCGTCGGCAAACTTCCGTTCAACACCGATGGCGGGGGACTATGCAGCAATCATCCGGTCAATCGCGGCGGCATGACAAAAATCATCGAAGCGGTGCGGCAGTTGCGGGGACAAGCTCATCCCAAGGTTCAGGTTCAAAACTGCGACCTCGCCATCGCCCACGGCACCGGCGGACTTCTCGGCGTTCGCCACGCCGCCTCAACCTGCATTCTGGAGCGTGTGTGATGGACAGCGCCGTAAAATACCCGACCCCTCAAGGCAATCCGGAGACGAAAAAATTCTGGGAGCAGACGGTTGAAGGCAAGCTCCTGATCAAGCGCTGCACCGCCTGCGGCGAGGCGCATTATTTTCCGCGCTCGATTTGCCCGTTCTGCTTCTCTGACAAGACGGTGTGGGAAGAAAGCTCGGGCGAGGGCGAGATCTATACCTTCAGCCTGATGCGCAAATCTGCCAGCGGACCCTACGCGATCGGTTATGTAACGCTGAAGGAAGGTCCCTCGCTTCTGACCAATTTCGTCGACTGCGACATGAAAACCCTAAAGATCGGTCAGAAGGTCAAGGTGGTGTTCAAGAGCACCGATGAGGCACCGCTGCCATTCTTCACGCCAATATAGTTCCTCACCATGAGGATCGGAAATTCGAGGAGAAAGCACGACGATGCCGATCAAGTACGATGAGCTGATGGCGTTGAAAAACCTCGGCCAGAAATACGCCTACGGCGATCGCGAGGTGATGCTTTATGCTTACGGCATCGGGATGGGCGCGGACCCCATGGATGAACAGGAACTGGCCTTCGTCAACGAGGCCAGCGCGACGCCGCGCGCCTTGAAGGTGGTCCCGACATTTGCCTCCGTCGCGGCGTGGGGCGCCAGTCCCGGCGAGATGAATCTCAACCGGGTGATGGTGGTCGATGGCGAACGCGACATCACCTTCCACCGGCCGCTCGCGGTGGCCGCCCATCTCATCGTCGATTCCAGCGTGCTGGCTGTGTTCGACAAGGGCAAGGACAAGGGCGCGGTGATCCGGCATCAGACCGTGCTCAAGAACGAGAACGGCGAGGAATTGGCGACGCTGGTCGCTTCGCGCTTCGCGCGCGGCGATGGCGGCTTCGGCGGGCCTTCCGAGGGCCAACCCGAACCGCACCAGGTTCCGAGCCGCGGCCCCGACAAATCCATCGATATTTCGACGCGACCGGATCAGGCCTTGATCTATCGGCTCTGCGGCGACCGCAACCCGCTGCACTCCGATCCCGAATTTGCAAAACGCGCAGGTTTCCCGCGTCCGATTCTGCACGGCATGTGCACGTTCGGCATCACCTGCCGTGGCATCCTGCAGACTTATGCGGACTACGATCCCTCAGCCTTCAGGCAGCACGCCGCGCGGTTCTCCGCGCCGGTCTATCCCGGCGAGACCGTGACGCTTGATTTGTGGAAGGACGGCAACGTGATTTCGTTCGAGGCACGGGTCAAGGCGCGCAACGCCGTCGTGATCAGGAGCGGCAAGGCGGTGCTGGCCTGAGCTGTCGATGGCCGGGGCACAGCGCTCCGCTGCGGGAACCTCGGATGTGGGAATCGCACATGGGCGAATCCTCGCGCCAACAATTTGGGATTCCGGGTCTGGTCCTTCGGATCTGACCCGGAATGACGGTGCAATAAACAGGAGACGACACCATGGGATTACTCGATGGCAAGGTGGCGCTGATCACCGGCGCAGGCGGCGGGCTCGGCGAAGCCTACGCAAAACTGTTCGCGCGCGAAGGTGCGGCAGTCGTGGTCAATGACCTTGGCGGGCCCCGCGACGGCTCTGGTTCCGATGTTGCCATGGCGCAAAAGGTCGTCGATGCGATTCTGGCGGAGGGCGGTCGTGCCGTTGCCAATGGCGCGGATATTTCGACCATGGCGGGCGGCCAGTCCGTGTTCGACGACGCAATCAAACATTTCGGCCGCGCCGACATTCTCGTCAACAACGCCGGCATCCTGCTCGACCAGACCTTTGCCAAGGCCACCGAAGCCGGCTGGGACAAGGTGTTGAAGGTGCATTTGAAGGGCACCTTCTGCTGCACGCAACCCGTGTTTCGCTGGATGCGCGAGAATGGCGGTGGCGTCATCGTCAACACCTCTTCGACCTCGGGCCTGATCGGCAATTTCGGCCAGTCCAATTACGGCGCCGCCAAGGGCGGTATCTGGGGTCTGTCGAATGTGCTGGCGGTCGAGGGCCGCAAATACAACATCCGGGTCTGGACTTTGGCGCCGGGCGCGCTGACCCGCATGACCGCCGATCTGCCGCGCTACATCGAAAATCCGGGCATGGCGCTTGGCCCTGATGGCATCGCACCGGCCGTGCTATACATGGTCAGCGATCTCTCCGGGGATCAGACCGGCAAGGTGCTCGGCGTATCCGGACCGCGCGGCGTGCGCGAGATGCGGATGATGGAGAAACCGGGCTGGACGCCCCCGCATACCGGATGGAAGGCCCGGGACATTGTCGAACACGCCGGCGAGATCTTCTTCTCGGAGGAAGAGGTCAAGATGGGCGCGCGAAGGTTTTGAAGTCACCTCTCCCAAGGGCAGGGGAGTGCATCCTCCAAGACGCCCTCACTCCGCACTGTTTCGGATGAACGAACGCAAGATGAACAAGAGGCACATATGACAAAGCTCACCCACAAGGCCGCAGGCACCTTCGCGATCGCGCCGACGCCGTTTCATGACGACGGCCGCATCGACGAGAAATCGATCGACCGGCTGACCGACTTCTACGCCGAGATCGGCTGCGAGGGCGTGACCGTGCTCGGTATCATGGGCGAAGCGCCCAAGCTCGACGGTGCGGAGGCCGAGGAAGTGGCCAAGCGCTTTGTGAAGCGCGCCAGGAACATGCAGGTCATCGTCGGCGTTTCCGCGCCGGGATTTGCCGCCATGCGCTCGCTTGCACGCGCTTCCATGGACGCGGGCGCCGCGGGCGTGATGATCGCGCCGCCCCCGACCTTGCGGACCGACGACCAGATAACAGGCTATTTCAGGCAGGCGGTTGAGGCGATCGGCAGCGATATCCCATGGGCACTGCAGGACTATCCGCTGACCTTGACGGTCGTGTTTACGCCCTCGGTGATCCGAAAGATCGTGATGGACAATCCCTCCTGCGTGATGCTCAAGCACGAGGATTGGCCGGGACTTGAGAAGATTTCGGCGCTGCGCGGTTTCCAGAAGGACGGCTCGCTGCGACCGCTGTCGATTCTGACCGGTAATGGCGCGTTGTTCCTGGACTTCGAGATGGAACGCGGCGCCGACGGCGCGATGACCGGCTACGCGTTTCCGGAAATGCTGATCGACGTCGTTCGCCTGTCGAAGGAAGCCCGCCGTGATGCCGCGCACGATCTGTTCGATGCCCATCTGCCGCTGATCCGCTACGAGCAGCAGCCGGGCATCGGTCTGGCCGTGCGAAAATATGTGCTGCAAAAGCGGGGGGTCATCGCCTCAAGCGCGCAGCGCAAGCCGGGCTCGAGCATCACCGCGACCGCCAAGGTCGAAGTCGATTACCTGCTGTCCCGCGTCGCGCGTGTCGATCATCGAGCAAACCTGCAGCCGCAATCCAGCGCCGCCGGCTGATCGGATGGCCGCCGAAGCGCCCGTCGTCCCGCGTCCCGCGTCGACCATCCTCCTATTGCGCGACAGCGCTGCGCTCGACGACAAGGGTCGCGAGGAAATCGAAGTGTTCATGATGGTACGCCATTATGAGATCGATTTTAACTCCGGCGCGCTGGTGTTTCCGGGCGGCAGCGTCGACAAGGGCGATCAGGACATCATCGCGGATCCGGCACTTTATTCCGGCGGCGAGGGGCTTGATGCCGGCGCTTTGAGCTTTCGGATCGCTGCGATCCGCGAAACGTTCGAGGAAAGCGGCATTCTGCTCGCGCGTCCGCGCGGGTCGAAGACTCTCGTCGAGGCGAAACGCGCCGCCGAGATCGAGGCTAAAGGCCGCGCGGCGTTGTCGGAGGGCAAGACCAGTTTCCTGAAGGTGGTCGCCGACAGCGGCGTGGTGCTCGCGCTCGATGAACTCGTGCCCTATGCGCACTGGATCACGCCGGAAGGCATGCCGAAGCGGTTCGACACCTGGTTCTTTCTTGCCGCCGCGCCCCCGGAACAAGTCGGCGCGCATGACGGCAAGGAATCCACCGATTCGATCTGGCTGTCGCCGCGCGAGGCGCTGGCGGGCGGCGAGAGCGGGCGGTTCAAGCTGCCGTTTCCGACCACGCGCAACCTGATCAAGCTCGGCAAGCAGCCCAACGTGAAAGTGGCGCTCGATGACTCCAGGGGGAGGGCGATCGTCACCGTGATGCCGGTCATGACAAGGCTGAACGGCGGCCGGCAGCTTCGAATCCCGATCGAGGCAGGTTACGACGGCGAGTTGTTTGAAGTGGGCAGCGCGTGAATTCCCTGCGACGATTTCACAGTTCGACGTATAACGAAGCATCGGAGCGTTGTCGCCATGTAGTGCTTTGGTCTCGCAGCAAATCGAGAGCAGCGCACCATGGACGCAACACCTTCGCGAAATCCCGCCATCGGCGTCGAACTGCTGTTGCTCGTCCTGCTGGCGACGCTTTGGGGCGGCTCGTACACGCTCATCAAGCTTGGCATCGCGACGATCCCGCCGATAACGCTGATCGCCGGGCGAACATCGATCGCGGGCGCGTTGCTGCTTCTCATCATGTATTGGCGCGGGATACGCCTCCCAAACGATGCTGGGACCTGGGGCCGCTTCCTGTTTCAGGCGTGCCTCAACAGCGTCATTCCGTGGACGCTGATTGCGTGGGCCGAGCGCTCGGTCGATGCTGGACTTGCGACCATTCTCAATTCGACTTCGCCGATTTTCACGTTCTTCCTGACCCTCGCCGTCCTCGACCAGGAAGCGCCGTCGTTGCGGAAGCTGTTCGGTGTCGCCGCGGGAATGGCCGGCATTTGCCTGATCGTCGGCGTGCAGGCGTTCAGCGGTGTGGGCGAACAGCTTGCCGCGCAAATGGCCATTGTGGTGGCGACGATCTGCTACGCCGGCGCTGCGGTGTTCAGCCGTGGATTCAAAGGTCTCGATCCAATCGCGCCCGCAGCGGGCTCGCTGCTTTGCGGGGCGGCAATCCTTTTGCCGGTCAGTGTCGTGATCGAGCGGCCCTGGACGTTGGCGCCGTCCACGACGTCGCTGCTGGCGTTGCTCGGCCTTGCGGTGTTCTCGACGGCATTCGCCTTCGTGATCTACTTCCGTCTCATTCAAACGCTGGGTTCGGTGGGCACAACCGCTCAGGCCTATTTGCGCGTACCGATCGGGGTCGCGCTTGGCGTGCTGCTGCTCGGCGAGAGCCTGTCTCCGACCGCCTGGATCGGCCTCGGCTGCGTGGTCGTCGGTGTGGCCGCGATGACGCTACCCGCACGAAGGCGGCTTGCGATCAACGCTTCGCTGCGAGGTTAGCGTCACCCTTGCCGGCCGCGGCAAATCCCGGCATCCTGACCGCAAGCGGCGCTGCAAAAGCGCTGCAGGGACGATCAGGGCAGGGCACGCAGCGTGACGACGAGACGCCTTGGTACGTTGACGGTTGTATGGCTGGTTGCGCTTGCATTGTCCGGCGCCGTGTCGGCGCAGGAAAGCTTCCCCAACCGCCCGGTGCGCGTCGTCAATCCCTATTCGGCGGGAAGCGTCGCCGATGTTTTCGGCCGCATCGTTACGCAGAACATGGCCGGGCAATGGAATGCGTCGATCATTCTCGAATCCAAATCAGGCGCCAACGGCTCGCTCGCGGCCGAGGATGTCGCGCGCGCCGCGCCGGACGGATACACGTGGCTCTTGGTCACGACCTTCTTCACGACCAGTCCTTCGCTCAACATCACCCTGCGATGGGATCCGGTGCGCGATTTCATCCCCATTGGACAAATATGCAAGGCTCCGAATTTCTTCATCGTTCCCACCGCGCTGCCCGTGAAGAATGTCGCCGAGTATGTGGCACTCGCCAAGGCAAAGCCGGGCACGCTGAATTACAGCCATCCCGGCAAGGGTTCGACAGGACATCTCGGCTTCGAGCTGTTCAAGCGCCTGGCCGGGATCGACGTCAGCCCGATCGGCTATCGCGGCTATCCGCAGATGGTGGCGGATATCGCCAGCGGTCTGATCAACTCGACCTTTCTTTCCGCCAACCAGGCATTGGCACAGGTGCAGACGGGTTCCATCCGAATCGTTGCGACCATCAACGATGGCCGAACGAAATATTTTCCGGATGTGCCGACCATGGCGGAGCAGGGCTTTGCCGAGGCTCAGGTGACGCCGTGGTTCGGCATCGTGGTACCGGCCGGAACGCCAAAGCCGATTGTCGATCGCATCAGCAGGGCGCTGGAAGCCGCACTCGCCACGACGGAAGTGCGCGATCGTCTCGACCTTGCCGGATGCACCGCAAAAAGCGCGCCACTTGCGGAGTTCGCCGACATCATCAAATCCGACATCGCGCTCTGGGCAAAAGTCGTGAAGGATGCAGGTATCCCGGCGGATTGAACTTTTTGCGTGCGCTACCT
This sequence comes from uncultured Alphaproteobacteria bacterium, assembly GCA_963741185.1. Classification (GTDB taxonomy): domain Bacteria; phylum Pseudomonadota; class Alphaproteobacteria; order Rhizobiales; family Xanthobacteraceae; genus Bradyrhizobium. Next base: position 177,316 of record CAVUHE010000032.1, read on the forward strand.
GCGGTCCAATCGTTAACCGTGCAAGGGAAAGCGGCGGCGTTTCGACCGGCCAAGTTCCCTCAAGGGCGAATTCCGTCGTATAAATAGGCGACTGCCTCGACCGGGTTCCAATGCCGATGACCCTTGCCGCAATCATCAAACGGATACGGTCGTTCACGCTTTCGATCGGTCAGCTTACCTTTGGCAGCTTTCTGGTCCTGCTGGCGATGATCGTGATGACCAGCGTCGCCAGCGTTGTCTCGATCCGTCACATCGGGGCGACCTTTGCCGAGCTTCAGCACCTGCAAAGCCTTGGCGATGTCGTCGAGGAGATCGACCGCCGTACCAACGAGCTGCGGCTGGCGGCTCGCGACTACGTGACCGATCCGGCGGCGTCCTCCGGCCAGGTCTGGGAGGCTGCATCGACGTTGAGCGCGCTGTTGAAGAAAACGCGGTTGCAGCTCGCCCCCGAGCAGCAGGAGATGATCGACGGCGTCACGCAGCGGCTTGCCAACTACCGCGGCGGAATGGAGCGCGTCACCGCCTTGATCGCCCGCCGTGCGGAATTAATCGCCACGCTGCCGCCGATCCGGGGGCTTTTCGAGCAGGCGATCGCCGACATCCCTGACCGCGCCACCGCGCGGGCCCTGTTCCGGGCGCAAAACCAGGTTGCCGCGGCGCTGCTGGCGCATGATCCGCCCTCCGCCGAGCAGTCGGCGCGAAGCATGAAGACACTTCCGATCGATGATCCCGCCCTTCGCGCCGCGACCGATGCCTATGCCGATACAATTATTTCGATCTCGGGGACCGAAGGCCAGATCGCCCAGCTCGACAAGGAAGTGCTGGGCACCGAAGGACAGATGATCAGTCGCGTGACCGATTTGCTGCGCGACCTCGGCGACCGGAGAGGGCGTGTGCTGGCGAGCGATTTCGCCAGAAGCCTGAACCATGACAAGTGGCAGAGTATCTTTCTCGGGCTCGCTGGCGTCCTGATCGGTCTTGCCGCTGCCCTTATCGTGGTGCGCAAGACCGTTCGCCCGCTCAAGGCGATTGCCGGCGCCATCCGCGCGCTTGCCGCGGGCGAGAAGGAAACCTCGATCCCGGCAACAGGTGTGAGCAACGAGATCGGCGACATCGCGCGCGCCGCAGAAGTGTTCCGTCGCTCGCTTGTCGACGTTGACGCCGCGCGCGAGGCGGCGATCCACGCGCTGGCAGAGCAGCGTCTCGCCGAGGAGAGTTATCGCAAGCTGTTCGAGGGATCGGTTGACGGAATCTACGTGACGACGCCGGCCGGCGAGCTTCTCAATGCCAACCCCGCGCTGGCACGGATGATGGGATACGACTCGCCACAGGACCTGATCCGCGGGATCGGCGACATCGCCAGCGTCATCTATGTCCACCCCGAGGCGCGCACCGAATACCAGCGTCTGATGCTGCGCGACGGCATGGTGCGTGAATTCGAATATCAGGTGCATCGGCGCGGCGGAGCAATTCTCTGGCTCTCCGACAGCGCCACGGCGATCCGCGACGAGACCGGCGAGATCATCCGCTATGAAGGGACGGTTCGCGACATTACCGACCAGCGGCGCGCCGAGGAGGCGATTGCCGAAGGCCGGCGATTGTTGCAACTGGTCATCGATACCGTTCCGGCCGTCATCAACGTCAAGGACAAACAGCTCCGCTATGTTCTGATGAATCGCTACATGGCCGGCATTTTCGGAGTCGAACCCGCGGACGCGATTGGCCATACCACATCCGACCTGATGTCGCGCTATGGCGCGCAAAAGACCGACGAAAACGACCGGCGAGTGCTGGCGTTGGGCAAGGAGCTCGGCTTCTATGAGGAGGAGTATCGCGATTCTTCCGGCAATCTGCGGCAATGGCTGGTGAACAAACTTCCGCTGGTCGACGCCGAAGGCGAGGTTGAAAGTATCGTCACCGTTGCGCTCGACATCGGCGAACGCAAGCGTGGCGAACAGGAAATGCGCAAGGCAAAGGATGCCGCCGAAGCCGCTTTGCGCAATTTGCGGGAAACCCAGAATTCGCTGATCGAGGCGGAGAAGCTTGCCGCCCTTGGTCGCCTCGTGGCGGGTGTCGCCCACGAAATCAACAATCCGGTTGGCATAAGTCTGACGGTCGCCTCGTCGCTGGAGCGAAAGACCGCGTTGTTCGCCGATGAGGTGGCGCGCGGACATATCAGGCGTTCCAGCCTCAATGAGTTCCTCGAGACCAGCCGCGATGCGTCATCGCAGCTGGTAGCCAACCTCAACCGCGCGGCCGAACTGATCACCTCGTTCAAGCAGGTCGCCGCCGACCGCAATTACTCCGATCAGCGGACCTTCGACCTCGGCGATCTGACCGAGCAGGTCGTCATGAGCTTGCGGCCCGGCTTGCGCAAACACCATTTGACGCTCGCTGTTGATTGCCAGCCAAACCTCTCCATGAACTCTTACCCCGGTCCGTATGGTCAGGTGCTTACCAACCTGTTCCTCAACTCGGTGGCACATGCTTTTCCGGACGGCAGGCCGGGGACGGTCGATATCAAGGTGCGCGAGGCCGGCAAGGATCACGCTGAAATCATCTTTTCCGACGATGGCTGCGGGATGAGCCTGGACGTTCGGCGACGGGCGTTCGATCCGTTCTTCACGACGCGCCGCGACCAGGGAGGCACCGGGCTTGGGCTGCACATCGTCTACAGTATCGTCACCAACCGTCTGGGCGGCCGGCTTGAGCTTGATTCCGAACCGGGCAGGGGCACGCGAATCCAGATCGTCCTGCCGCGGGTCGCACCGTTGGAGCAGGCCGCGGAGTAGGCTGCATCGTGCGGGAGGACGTGTTCTAGTCGGTCTCGGCAAGCTTTCGCAACGTGGCTTTGAAGATCTGGCTGGCCTTGCCGACCAGTGCCGTGCCGCTCATCTCGGCCGCGGTGTCGGTGAATGTGCCGGAAACCCCAATGCCGACCGGGCTCGGCCCGCCGAACAGCGGATTGGCGTCGGGGCTGGAGGTGTGGCGTTGAACGAGAACCTCGCCCTTGAAGGTATTACCCCTCACGGTGTAGCTGCCGGTATAGAACAGAAAGGCGTCTCCCCCGAGGATTTTGCCGTTCCGGAACATGACCACGCCGCTGCCCTTGCCGGAGCGCCCGTCCTGGAGACTGACATGGATCGAATACAACCCATTCTTCATGATATGGCCGATTAGGACGCCCTTTCACCGCGGAGGCGGAGAGTTGTTATGCCAAAGTGGGGCATGCAGCGTCAACGCGGCAGGCTGGTCGCGGCCAATGGAGGCGCGATCCGGGTTGGGGTTTTCCGGAGGTGCCGGCTAGGCATATTTCCTGTCGCGCTCGAGGAGTTCGATCGAGATACCCTGTGGCCCGCGAAGGAAGCAGATGCGGACGCCCGGCCGAATGTTTACCGGCTCCTTGGTGAACTCGACGCCCTTGGCCTTGATCTCGGCGGCGACTTTGTCGATGTCCTTCACCGTCAGCCCGAAGTGATCCAGTCCCTGATATGGAGTCACGGGTGGCGCGTTGACGCCGTCGCCTGCCGCAACCGGCGCGATGAAGACCATCGCGCCACCGAGCTTGACGTCGATACGCCCGGGGCTACGGATGATCTCACCGCCGAGAATGTCTTCGAGCCAAGCTGCCGTCGCCTCCGGATCGGGACTGCGCAGATGAACGTGGTCCCAGGTCACTACCGGCATCTCTTGTCTCCAATTGCTTGTTTCGGTGTCGCCCGCGGCGAAGATTGACGATGAATGACTCGGATTTGCCGATTTTAACCGCGAGGCCCGGGCGTGGCTATACCCTCTTGGGCCACCAGATAGGCCAGGATCTCACATCCCCGTTTCGATGGAACCTTTGTCGCGTTCGTGAATTGGGCTCTCGGCGACGGAACCGCGCAATCGGCAGTCGTATTGGGTGCCGCGCGGCTCGCGCGGCTTTTTGCTGTGCGATGCAATAGCCGGTCCGTTGGCGGCAGCGATGGCACGATCATGACGGACAGTTTTCTCCACATCGAATCGACCGGCCTTGGCAGGAATGCTGGCCTTGCCAGCGGCCAGTTCTCGGATTCCGCCGAGACGACGATTGCAAGTCAGCTCAGGGTCGCCGTCGGCTGGCTGCCGATCGTCGTAATCCTCGCGGCGGCAGTTTGGTTGCTGCTGTCGGACCACACCCGCAAACGGGACATCGCCCAGCCGCGGCACTCGGCGACTGCGGCCGCAATCCATGCGCCGCCGCCGGCGACGGTCGGTCTGGCCAAAGGGACCTCATTTGATCCTCTAACTTCCGAGGCGATCGCGCCGGAGCAACCCGCACCCGTTGACGGGCTGAAGATTACCTCGCAATCGTGGCGCAGGGGCGGGCTGGGGTCCAATGCTTTCGTCACGATGACGCTGCGCAATACCAACGAGTACGCGGTGAAGGATATCGAGATTTCCTGCGCTTTCGCCCGTCCGGACGGCAGCCGTCTCACCGACCGCACGCGATTGATTCATGACACCATCAATACGAAAAGCCGAAAGACCTTCGTCCGGCTGCACGTCGGCTTCGTCAACGTCTACGCAACCAAAGCGAAGTGCGCGCTGCTTGCGGCGAACCATATCTAGATCGAGGCAATTCGTCGAAAACGGCGCAACCAGGCGCCAACTTCGTTGCCTTTTGCCGTCACCGCCAGGAACAAATCTCGCTATGATCCATTGAGCCAGCGATCCGCGTTTTCACGTGGATGGGAGCCATTCGAAATGCCACTGGTGCGATATTTTTTCTACGTTGGCGGAGTGTTGCTGGCTCTGCTTTTCGTTGTCGATGCCACCTTGCCGAAATTGCCGGCCACTGAACGCTCCAATGCGGCGGCCGATCTTTCCATGATACGGATTCATTCCGATCGCAAATGGCCCGAGCGCGTCGTCTTTGACACCACCCTTCCCACGGTTACTCCCGCGGCCACTGCGGTTACCAAGGTGCAAGCTCGAGAGCCCACAGGCGTTGCCGATGTGCCGGCGAAGGTCCGCGTGCGTGAGGCCTTCGCACAATTGCCGTCCAATTCAAGTCAGCTCGGGCCCGCCGATCCCGGAAAGCCCGAGCCGAAGCCGAAGCCGAAGCGGAAATCCGTGGCAATGACCTATATGAGGCCGTCGGCGATTTTGGTCGCGCAGCAACCGCGTCTCGGCTTGTTCGGCAACAACATCTGGTGAAATGGCGAGCCCGCCCGCCAATCAAAACCCCGCGAAGTGACGGCGCTGCTCTGGTATTGGCCTGCCGATAAACCTACCAATGTGTTTCGCCTCCAAGCCTTGCCGGCAATGCCAAAAATGAAAATCGAGTATCTGGCCGATTATCCTCTGCACCTGCCAACGATCGCAGTATGGCAGCAAGCGCAATTCGGGTATCTCACCCCGACAGCCACGCTCGAAGATCGCGCCGAGAGGCTTCGCCGATCGCTCCGGAAGGAAGCGCTGCCGATGGCTTTCATCGCGCTATCCGCAAGCGGAACGCTGCTCGGATCGGCTGGTATTCTTCCGGCGACCATCACCCACAAGCACCTGACGCCGTGGCTTTCGTCCGTGTACGTTCCAGAAGACTTCAGGGGGCGGGGAATTGCTTCGGCATTAAGCCAGCGTGCAATTGCCGAGGCAGCAAGGCTGGGGTTTGACCGGCTTTACTTGTTCACGCCGAACAATGAGACGCTATATGCGCGGATAGGGTTCAGGACCTTCGAGCGGATCGAATACAACGGCCTGCCCCTCACTCTCATGGAACGACTGACGGCGGTCGAGGCCAGCGTCTCCTAGGCAAAAACCATCAATCGCACTCCAGGAGCTGGCCGGATGTGCTTGTGCGTGCAGTCGCCTGCGCTTGCTGCGGTCCGGGCCGCGATTTCGTCGTCAGAGGGATTGGGGGTGTACGATCACCAGGTGCGGCGCGGGGCGACCGGTCCGGTGGCGCTCAACCGACGGCAGGAGAGGCCGCCGCTGCGAACTGGCGTACCGGCAGGTTGCACTCCGACAGGTTGGACCGTCGAGCCAATTCAGCGCCTCTAGCCACGCGTCGAGCAGAGGGTTGCGGCGCCGAAGTGCGCGCATTGCCTTTTCGCCCTGGTCAGGCCGAATCTCCATGGCGCCAGAATAGTGCGCGATGGTTGAGGAGTGGTTGCTAAGCGTGCGCATTCCGCTGGGGTTTTCGGGGCTGCGGTCGGTTCGACGGTCGAGGTCATCAACAGGCCGCGCAGGAATTTCGATTAAGTATTTGATTTTTAGTGCAGTTTTCTTTGAGCGCTTGGCGCGTCGCACACAGCGCTGACGAGGAGCAATTTTTGGCCGAAGTGGCCCTGTATGGGCCTGTCATTGTCGGCGAGGGGCCCGGAAGAAGTACCGGGATGCGGGCATGACCGACGATCGCATCGACAAAAATTCCGAGACAGCAGGCGAAATGTGTTGCCTCTAGCGGCGATCCGGCGATGCGAAGCAACGGGAGATTATCGATGTTACGTTTAGCAGCCATCCTCTTCATATGGATGGCGTCCACGGCGTTTGCTCAAACCAATCGAACCGAGCTGAAGCGGGGCGATCTTACGGGCACCAACATGGAGATCATAATCGCCGTTCTTGAGGTGCCGCCAGGCAGCAGCATCGACCAACATACACACCCCGGCGAGGAAGCGGTTTATGTATTGGAGGGTGCGACCTTGCAATTTCCAGACGGCAAAGAGGTCGCGCGTCCGAGCGGACAAGCAGGGATTAACGTCCGCGATGTGCCGCATGCTGGCTACAAGGTGGTCGGAGACAAGCCGCTAAAGTTGCTGACTGTACATATCGTAGACAAAGGCAAGCCGATGACGGTCCCTGCGAAATGACGGCTGGCGTCGACCACGAAGATCGGGCGGCAGCGTGAGGGCTGGACGCGCCGGATGTTATCCCCGGAGGGCGAACTGAAGGCGCAATCTATGTGCTATTTCTTCAACTCGCCTTTGATATCCGATGATATCGCCTGGAGACGCTACGACTGTGGGCTGCCATCCGTAAGCGTGGTCTTGGCGAATTTGGATTTCTATCTCTCTTACACCAAGAGAAGAAACGATCAGGTCGGATAGTTGATCGGCGGTTCTGAGTTCCTTGGTCATCGGGTCTTGCCTGAATATCCTGAGGTCCCGGCTTGATACTAGCGCTCGCATGCCGCCTCCCGCGAGTCGATGTGCGCAGTAACCTTGATCGGTTAGGTTAACGGCCCACGGTTCCGGAAAAGAGATCGAGCGCGCTAATCTCCCAGTCACCTACAGCCAAAACGCGGCAAGGACCAAGGCCGCGATCAAGACGGCGACGCCAGCGGCAATGAGGGCGAGCAGCAGCTTCGGCATCGACGTCAATCCTATTGTCGGCTTAGCGCCCCAAGCACGGCGCCACCCTTTGGGGGACAATCCGGACCAAGGGCGGCGACCGTGCAGGCCGCGCGATGTTGCGAGCACGCGACCCGCTATGACAACGCCGTTGAGCCAAGTGGTTCCGGCATGGAAGGTCGCATTTCGTCGCAAATCGCCTATCTTGGGCACACGACCAGAGCGTTCGAATTCTGCATTCCGACGGGCACGCCCTGGAGCGGGTCAAGAAAACTGTGCGGCAATATCGACAAAGTCGGAAGGGAAGCACTTAAACCGGAAGCGAGGAACGTCGATGCGACTATTCACACGCGTAACCCACGCCGCCGTCGCTGGCGGTCAAGAAACAACCTACGACCTCGGCTGGTTTCCGATAGTTGTTTCCGCATTTGCCGCGTTGGGCACATTCGGCAACTTCGCTCTGAATTTGGGTATACACTTCCACTGGTGGTAATTTGCTAACAGCTGCCGACGGGCGATGTCGCGGCGATGTCCCTCTGAGCGGGTAAAAGTGGACAAGGGCAGACGGAGGCGGTCCGCAGCGATCTAGAAACCGCTGGGGGACAGGGGCTTCTTGCGTCGTCGGCAAGGGATGTTGGATGGTGGAACATGGTGGCGGTGGAGAAAGTGGCGCGCGCGGAGCCGTGAGGCCACGACGTCTAACTAACCGACCTTGAAAGGCGATACGCTTTCGATGAAGAGACGAATGAGACCGGGCTGCGTACGCACACCTGTCTTGTCAAAAATGCTGGTGACGTGAAAGCGCGTCGTGGTCGGTGAGATACCCAGTATGTCAGCCGCCATCGGTACAGAGCCTGTGTCAATGACGGCGCGCAGTACACGGCTTTCCTGCTTCGTCAACGCGAAACGCTCCGCAAAGGCAGCAATTGCAGCAGCTCCGGCGCCATCCAGGCGTCTGATAAATACAAGAAAGGTTGTCGCGCGGTCTGCGCCGAGCGTGGCGCGTTGCTTGCTGTCGAGCGGCATCATGTGCAGGATGAAATCCCGCTCATCCGCATCGGTAATCGGAAGGGAGACCCCTTTGCCGCGAAGCGCCATGGGACCTCCCGCGGCAGCGGCCAAGGCCTCCTGAAGCAGCCGATCTGGCTCGCGAGCCAGAAGCTTAAACTGCCCGTTGACGAGGTTAACCGGTCCATGCACGTCGACCATCTGCGCTCCGGCGGCATTTGTGTGAACAATCCGTCCCGCGACGTCGAGAAGAAACATTCCGGCGGCAAGCGCATCCATCGCTGTGCCGAACGTTGCCGCTTGCACTTGTGCCAGATCGATCGCCTTGCTGATAAGGGCTGCGCGGCGGATATGGGGCACAATTAGCTTCATGCGCAAACGCACTTCGTCGTCAACGAGGCCGTGTCTCTCGGCTCGCATAATCGAGAAGGCGACCGAGCTCGTCGGTAGCCTCTCAAGATTTGCGAATGCAGCATCGACCAGACCTTGGGGAGCCGCCCATTCTTGGTAAAATCTGGTCCCGCTGAACTCGTCGAATGACATGAATTCGGAGCCCGCGTGCACCTCTTCGATTGGACAAAATACCTGGAAAGGTTGAAGAGGATTGAGTGGCAGGTATTTCTCGAAATAGGCTCGCTCCCACTCCGGTGTGAGCCCAACTTGAAAATAATTATTGCCGATTGCGCGGACCGAGTCGTGCCAGTAGAGACTGGCGACTTGTCCGCCTACGTAGTCGCGCGCGCCTTCGAGCGCGTCAATCCACCGATCCGGGTTGAGAGCAGCGTCATAAAAAATACCAACCAAATTGGAAAAATATTCGGATTCTGACGCGTCCAATATTTCCTCGAATATTCAGCAAATACCGCGTTAAGTTGCGGCATCTTCCGTTCTATTCCGACTTTAGGCAAGGGCGGTCCGCGGCAGTATCCGTAAAAAAAGATTCAATCTATGGTTGCTGTCGCGGGCCGCATCCATTGCGGTGTCGCAAAACCATCTTGGATTTCCCCTCTGATCGTAGGGGTGACAGTCGTCCATCGCTTCTTTAGTTTCCAATATATTAATTTCCTGGTCGGCTTAGAGCGAGATAGCCGACGTAATTTGGCAAGTGCGAGCTAGCGTCGAAACCGATGTCTTGGCCGATAAACCAAAGATTGTCTTGTTGGAACAGAGACCTTTTCCTCGGGGCTAAAGACATGCTTTGGGCCACTTGCAAACTGGGCATGGGTGCACGATCTGGCCGAGCCTCCCAAGGGATGGTGATTGAAGGAGTGTTGAGTCTCGCGCTTCTGGTTGCTCTGCAAAACGGCATCGAAGCTAAATCACTTGATTGCCTCGTCGTCCCGCAGCGCACAGCCGACGTTGCCTTCGGTACCAGCGGCATTGTGGAGGAGGTCCTAGTTGACCGCGGCGATCGGGTGAAGAAGGGGGAGCTCCTGGGGCGACTGGATGTTTCGATCGAATCGGCAAATCTAGCGATTGCTAGAGAGCGACTCTCAGAAGTTGCCGCGCTTCAATCTGCGCGGGCACAACTGCGAGCGACAAAGATTAAATTTCAACGCAATGAGGCGCTGCGCGATAAAGATATCGTCACTGCCGCAAAGTTCGAAGAAGCTGAACTTGAAAATGAGATTGCTCGAATGAGGGTTGTCGAACAGGAAGAGGCGCAGCAACTCAAGCAATTGGAAGTTCGTCGCGCGGAAGCAGCTTTGGCGCTTCGCTCGATACCAAGTCCGTTCAAAGGCGTTGTTGTTGAGCGCCATGTCGCGCCGGGTGAATACGTCGAGAACCGCCGGGCGATCACAGTTGCACAGATAGATCCCGTCTATGCGGATGTCATCGCGCCAGCAGCGATGTTTACCCAATTCACGAAAGGACAGAAAATCAAAGTCAACTTATCGCAGCCGAATGCGATTGAGGTCGTCGGCGAGGTTTCTGTCATTGATCCTTACGTTGATGGCGCGTCTGAAACGTTCCGCGTGCGCATCGCCATCGCAAATCCGGAATATTCCATCGTGCCTGGATTTCGTTGCCTTGCACAAGTTGCGACGGAGAACCAGTAATGTATTGCGTGACGCCAACCCTATTTTTTTCGAGCCGTGTTCGAATCTGGTTGGAGCTATCAACGGTCGAATGAAGCTCTCCAGCGACGAACAATCTTGCGGAAGTTATGAATAATCTCGCGGCAGTTATGTACGGCATTTTCGCAGCACGAAGGCGTTAGGTAAGAAATCTCGATCGCCCGGTCGTTTCGCGTGAATCACGACAGAACTGCCGACCTGAATGACGGAGAGCAGGCATGACCTTGGGGCGCGCCAAACGAGGCTGGTTCGATCGCAAACGGGCCGGTCGGCACCAAAGATCCGCTCACGTCGAAGCGCCTGCCAATCCTGACCGCGGCGTCCACCGCCATACCATCGAGCGGCTCGAGAACCGCATTCTGATGTCGGCGGACCCTCTACATTTTATCGCCGCGCCCAACATTGCGCAGGACCTGACACTGAGTCTGGTGGACAAAGCCGGGATTCCCACAATCCAAATCATGGACACGGCGTCATCCGTTGTTCTTGCTCAGCAGGCCAAGTCAGCGACGTCGTCGGTCGATATCACGCTCTCCAAACAGGCCGATACGATCCGTGTCAAAAACGACTTTGCCGCCGTCGTGCCGGTGACCGTCGATGGCCTGGCTGGCACGGACACGCTGGTCGGCCCCTCCTTGGCTTCCGGCGCAACCTACACCATCACGGGCGTCAACGCCGGATCAGTCGCGGGCGTCACCTTTTCCCATATCAGTGCGGTCCAGGGCGCTGGCGGCAGCGTCAATTCATTCATCCTCAATTCCGGGGGCGCCTTGTCCGCAGGCATAAATGGCGGCGTGGGCGGACAGAACACGCTAATCGGGCCGTCGACGGGAGCGACCTTCACGCTCACCGCCGCAGACGCCGGAACAGTCAAGGAGACTGGCGCCGCGGCATCGACCGCGTTCTCCAATATCAGTTTCCTGCAGGGCGGCGGCAGCGCCGACACCTTCCAGTTCAAGACCGGCGCATCGCTGTCCGTTGGACTTGATGGCGGCGGCGGCGCGAACACGATCATTGGCCCGGCCATCAGCACCACATATACGGTGAGCGGCAGTGATGCGGGCACGGTCGCGGGCATCAATTTCTCACATGTCGGCAAGCTGCAAGGCGTCAACGGCGTTTCGGATCAGTTCACCATCCTGTCGAACAGCGCCGCGCTGTCGGTCGGCATCGATGGTGGCACAGGGGCCGTCAATACACTCACCGGGCCGGGCACCGGCGCGACCTTCGAGATTACCGGCCGTGACAGCGGTCATGTCGGCAGCGTGTCCTTCAGCCATGTCGGCCAACTGATCGGCGCGGACAGTGCGGCCGACACCTTCGTGGTTGATGCCGGCGCTTCGCTCAGCACCGGTCTTGATGGCGGCGCTGGCGGTGGTAACCAGCTCGTCGGTCCCGATACCGGAGCCGCCTTTACGGTCTCAAGCCTCGATGGCGGGCGCATCCAGGAAGCCGGGGCGGCCGTCTCGACGGTGTTCAAGAATGTCGGCCAGCTTCAAGGGGGGGCCGGTGCAGACAACTTTGTGCTGACAGCGGCCGGCAGTCTCTCGACGGGCGTTGATGGCGGTGGTGGCGTCAACGCGATAACTGGCCCCGCGGTCAGCACCACATTCACCGTGAGCGGAAGCGATGCGGGCACGGTTGCGGGCATCAGTTTCACGCATATCGGCAAGCTGCAGGGCGCCAACGGCGTTTCGGACCAGTTCAACATCCTGTCGAGCATCGCCGCGCTGTCGGTCGGTATCGATGGCGGCACGGGGGCTGTCAATACGCTTTCCGGGCCCGGCCCCGGCGCGACCTTCGAGATCACAGGGCGCGACAGCGGTCGCGTCGGCGGCGTGTCGTTCACGCATGTCGGCCAGGTGGTCGGCGCTGACAACGCGCCTGATGTCTTCATAGTTGACCCGGGTGCTTCGCTCAGCACCGGTCTTGATGGCGGTGCGGGCGGTGGCAACCAGCTCGTTGGTCCCGATACCGGAGCCACCTTTACGGTCTCAAGCCTCGATGGCGGGCGCATTCAGGAAACTGGAGCGGCCGTCTCGACGGTGTTCAAGAATGTCGGCCAGCTTCGAGGCGGATCCGGTGCTGACAGCTTCCTGCTGACAGCCGCTGGCGGCCTTTCGACCGGTATCGACGGCGGCGGCGGCGTCAACACATTGCATGGACCTGCGGGCGCCACCTACACGGTGACGGGCGCCGATACGGGGACGCTCAACGCAACGCTATTCTCGCATATCGGCAAGCTGCTCGGCACCAGCGGTGCTGCCGACACCTTTGTGGTTGCAGCGGGAGCGTCATTGTCGGTCGGCATCGACGGGGTCGGGGCGGGCCTCAACACCCTGATCGGTCCTTCCACGGGAACCACCTTCACGATCACCGGCCGCAACACGGGCTTTGTGCCTGGCGTGTCCTTTGCGAATGTCGGCAGCCTGCGCGGTGCTGACAATGCACCCGATATTTTCCTCATCATGCCGACGGGGTCGCTCACGACCGGAATCGATGGCGGTGCCGGCGACAGCAATTCGCTGTTTGGTCCATCGACCGGCGCGACCTTCACGTTGACAAACACCGACCGCGGCACCATCCAGGAGACGGGGGCAGCCAGTGCGACCGCATTCCGCAATGTCGGTCGGCTGTTCGGCGCGGACAATGCTTCTGACACTTTTGTTATCAATCCGGCGGGCTCGCTGTCCGGCGGCCTCCAGGGCGGTGCCGACAGCAACGACATTCTGAGACTGTTCGGCACCGTCAACACTGCGACCTACACGGCAACCGGCCCCCAAAGCGGTCTCTACCAGCTCGACAATCGCCAGATCGCGTTTGGCGGAATCGAGACCATCGACGACGAGATGTCGGCGGCCAATCGTGTCGTCAACGGCACCGACGGCGCCGACATCATGACGATCTCACAGGCGGGTACGCGCGTCACCGTTTCGGCGCCGACGATGGATCCGATCACCTTCACGCAGCCGACCGTGTCACTGACCGTGAATGGCGCCGGCGGCCCCGATTCCCTCGCCGTGATCAGCGACCTGAGCCTGCCGCATGTCGCGCTCAAGCTGACCGGCGAAACAATCACCGTTGTCGGCCACACGGTCGACACTTCAGGCGGTGCTAACGGTTCGATCACCTTGCTCTCTCAGGGCCTGGATACGACTCTGTCGGGTTCAGTCGATGGCGTAGCCGGGGGTGCGCTCGGTGGAGCCGCGGCCCTGATCACGATCGCAAATTCGACCCTGAATGCGGGCGGCGCCGTGACGCTGCTGGCGCAGGACAACTATACCAATGCCGTGACGGCGCAGGCTATCGCCGCCCAGGGTCTGCTGGAGCTTGCCACCATAACTCTGAGCGGCTCGTCGCTGATCACGCCGAATACAGTGCAGATCGGAGCGGCTACGATCGCGGATCTGTCCGACACCGCAACGGGCAGTACGTCTGGATCGGCCAGCAACGACGTCGCCGTGGCGGTGACGGCCTTTAACGTCACCCCGACGGTTTCTATTACCGACACGAGTATCACGTCCGGCAAGTCGATCAGTCTGAGCGCCACCAGCACGGTTTCGGTGACCACCATCGCCGACGCGACCGCATCGAGCGCGGGCGGAGCGGCCGCCAACACCATCGGCAATCTTGCCGACACGGTGACTATCGCCGGCAACAGCCAGTTGGCCGCGGGTGCGGGTGCCTCGGTCGGCGTGACCACAACGTCGAACACGACCATCACGACGAAAGCGCTCGCCTCGCAAGGGGGAGTCTCGGGCGCGACGCCACGCACTGGAACGCTGCTGTCGGATGGCAACGCATCAACATCTGAAGGAGCCGTGAGCGCAGCGGCGGCGGTTGCACTGAACGTTCTGCAGAGCGCCGATTCAGTCAGCCTTGCCGGCACGACAACGGTCGTGGCGCCAACCGGACTCACACTTGCTTCCGCCGACACCCATAAGATCCAGGCGACCGCCGATTCGAGTGCAACCTCGACGTCCACAGGACTTGCCGCCGCCGTGGCCATCAACAACGTGACCGCGACCGCCGATTCCGCGCTGTTCGGAGCGCTGACCTTCACCGGCAATCAGGTCAAGGTCGATGCCAGCGAAAGCTCGACTGTCACGGCCTCGGCCGTCTCCGGCGTCGGATCTGCGGATGCCACCGGGCTTGCGGGCGCCCTCGCAATCAACAATGTCAGCGCGCGTCCGACCGCCTCGGTGGGACAGAATGCCTCGCTCGTCCTCAACGGCGCGAGCCTGACGGTTTCCGCCGAGATTGCCAGCGCTGCGGCTGCGTCTGCGACTGCGGCCGTCAATGGCGGCAATTCCGCAGTCGGTGTGGGCGCATCCGTCGCCTTGAATTTCACGAACAACAATGTGGATGCCGTGATCTCGGGCCAGGTCAGCGGCGCGAACCAGGTTACGCTGAGCGGGACGGGTCAGGACAGCCTCGCGACGGTGGCGACTGGTGGGGTTGCCGGGGGCACGGCGGTCACGCCCGTGGTGGCGATTTCGTCCGCGTCGAACAAGACCACAGTCGATCTTGCCAACGGCCCCGCGATGACGACCACAGGAGCGGTGCAACTCGTCCTCGACCGGCGACAGACCAATACGACCACGGCGGATGCCTCGACCGGCGCAGCCCAGGCAGGCGTGGGCGCGGCGCTGGCGCTTTCGTTCGGTTTCCAGGACGCGCTGGCGCAGATCGAGCGCACGCTCAGTGCGCGTGGCGTTTCCATCTTGAGCAGCGCCGGCACCAGCGACACGACCAGAGCGACAGCGAGTGCGCGAGGCGTCGCGGCCAACAACACGCGCGGCAATTCCAAAGGCCAGATGGACCACGAGACCGGGTTCGTCGACAACCGCACCGGCAATTCCGCCTCGGCGCCGGATCCCCAGACGTCATCGGGTGCCTTCGGCTTGTCGGCGGCGCTCGCACTGAACAGCGTCAACAGCAAGTTGCGGGCGGATATCGCGGCGAACGCCAGCGTGACCAGTTCGCTCGGTGTTACCGTTCAGGCGCTCAGCGATCACGATGAAGCTGCGACTGCCGACGCGAGCGTCGTCAAGGGCGGCGACGTCGGCATCGGGGCCGCCCTTGCCGTCAATAGCCTATCGCCGACAACGACAGCCGAGATCGACGGCGGCGTTGTGGCAAGCCGCGGTGTTACCGTTCAGACCGGTCAGTCGACCAACACAGCCTCGCCTGGCGTGAACACGATCCTTGCCGATGCGATTTCGGGCGCAGGAGCCGGATCGGTTGCGGTTTCCGGCGCGCTCGGGTTGAACCTGGATAATCTCTCCTCCCGCGCCCTTATCGTTGCGGGGGCAAGCGTGACCAGCGGAACCCAGGCGCTCAACGTCAGCGCTTTGCAGAACACCGACACGACGACGATCGGAACCGCCGACGGCAGCACGGGGCAGGGGTCCGGCGTCGGGGTGGGCGCGGGCGTCGCTCTCACAATTGCAAACAACAATGTGACGGCCCGTATCGACGGTCAGGCGGCGATCTCGACGGGAGCGGGTGGTCTGGTTCTGGCGGCCACTAGCTCCGACGCCGTTCATGGCAGCGCAAGTGCCGGCAGCGTGTCCGGCGAAGTCGGCGTTGCGCCCTCAACTTTCATCTTGATTTCGAAAAATGGGGCGATTGCGGAATTGGCGTCTGGCGGCGGTCTTTCGCTGGTTGGGCCGGTCTCGCTCAATGCGACCCACACCCTCAACGTCGACGGCACAGCGGGCGCCGCCGGTAGCGGCTCACAGGCCGGGATTGGCGTCTCGTTCACGCTTGGGATCGTCGAAGATCAGGCCGAGGCGCTGCTGTCTCGATCTTTGACGTTGACAGGCGCCGGCGCCAATGTGTCGGCTCTGGCCTCGAATATCGTCAACGTTGCCCTGACGGCCACCGCCTCGCCGGCCGGTGGCACCGGCAGTGGCGCCTCGACCTCCGACGGCCAGATCACTCAACAGCTCAATTTTGCCAATAGCCAGAAGGGCGGCGCGCCAGCATCCGCGCACAACGCCGAGGTCTCGGATCCGAATGGCAACGCGCATGAAGTCGGGATTGCCGGTGCGATCTCGCTGGCCATCCTGAACAGTCAGTCGCTGGCGCGCATTCCGGCGGAAGTGACCATCGTCACGCCGGGAACGGTCACCGTCCAGGCGACTGGCGCTGCGAGCCAGAATGTGAAGGCGGACGCATCAAAGGTCGACAAGACCCTGCCGCAGGTGGGTGTCGGTGTGGCCGTTGCGCTCAACATGGCCAATGCCAACACATCAGCCGAGGTCGACGGCACTGTTACGAGCGCGGGCCTTGCCATTCGCGCACTGGCGCCGACGGCTCCGGGACAGCAGGTCAGCAACACCGTTGCGACGGCCATCTCCGGCTCCGGCAGCTCAAATGTCGGTGTAGCCAGCGCGTTCGCCGCGAACTTTGCGAATCTCAAGAGCACTGCGCTGCTCACGACGTCGGCTGCCGAGACGACGCATGGCAATGTCGAGATCAGGGCGCAGCTGTTCGAGAACCCACAGGCCGTTGCAACATCTTCGGTCAGCGCTTCCGCCAGCGGCTCTTCGGGCGGCGGCGATGCCGTCGGTGTCGGCGTGTCCGTCGCGCTCAATATCTTGGAGAACCAGAGTTCCGCAGCGCTGCCTGATGCCGTGACGGTGACGGGCGCCGGCAATCTCACGATCGCAGCGAGCGACGTGATGCAGGCGAAGACGTGGGCGGTTTCGGGGTCAGACGGGGGTGGGGTCGGTATCACCCCAGACCTGGCTTTGCTGGTCGCGGAGAACAAGACCACGGCCACGCTCGGCACTGGAGATCCGCTGTCGATCTCCGGCAGTTTCTCTCTCTCCGTGATCGACGACGTGACAGGCGATACGCGCGCCGATGCAAGCGCCGGGAAATTTTCCAGCGTCGGAATTGGCGCCGCCATCGCGCTCAACATACTGGAGGATGTTGCCGACGCGTCACCGTCACGCGCCGTCGCGGCGGGACTTGATGTCAGCGTGGCGGCCGATCTGGTGGCCGACGTGTCGGCAAAGGCGGTTGCGTCTGCCAGCGGCGTCAGCGGCCAGAGTGGCCCCAACACGACCGACGGTCAGGTCGCGGATACGACCAAGTTTGCCAACCAGGAGTCGGGTGCTTCCGCCACGGCCCCGCAGGTCGCGAAGGCCAATGGCGGGACCGGCGGCGAAAGCAGCGTCGGCGTTGCAGCCGCGCTCGCTCTCGACCTCATCAATACCCATGCGCACGCCACCCTGCCTGGCTCGATCAGCGTGACCAGCGGACGCGATGTGAGTGTGACTTCGACGATGGATGTCGACGGCCTCGCCAGCGCCGATGCCTCGACGGTGAAGCAGCAGACGGGAATCGGCGCAGCCGTGGCGCTCAATGTGGTCAACGCCGACAACACCGCGCTGATCATCGCGCCGACCTCGGCACACCGCAATGTGACGGTCAGTGCGACGATGTCTGCGAATGGAGACGGCACCGATACATTCCTGGCGCAAGCGAATTCCGGGGCGGGCTCGTCGCAAGTGGGCGTTGCGGGTGCCGCTGCGCTCAACATCCTCAATCTGCCGACCAAGGCTCAGATTCTGACGTCGCTCGCCGGCGGAAGCGGCGGAACGGTGACGATCGCCGCCGCCAACAAGTCGGCGGCAACAACGATTGCCAGTTCGAAGGTGACGGCGCAGGGGCAGGCATCCGGGAATTCCGGCGTCGGTGTCGGGGCCTCGTTTGCCCTTTCGCTGCTCAATCTGCCGACATCGGCCGAATTGCCTGACAATGTGACGGTGACGGGCGCCGGCGGTCTCAGCATCACGGCCGCGGGGGATCATTCTGCCACGACCACGGCGGAAGCCGGTTCGGCGAGCGACGTCGCCGTCAGCCCCGCGGTTGCGATTACCGTTGCCGGAAGCGACACCACAGCGCGGCTTGGTGAGGGACCTCAGCTGACTACCTTGGGCACGGGCGCGGTCGTCGTCAGTGCCAACCATGCCGGGAACTACCAGACCAAGGCCGACGCGCAGGCGGGCGGCAGCGACGTCGCCGTCGGTGCCGCGATCGCGCTCGGCCTGACCTTCGAGTCGGCGAGCGCGACGACACTGCGCAGCATCAACGCGGCCGGAGACGTGCGCATCGAGGCGATCAATGCGATGGCGAGCGGTGCTGCGGCCACTGGAGGGGCCAAGGGCAACAGCACCGGTGCTGGCAGCTCCGACCAGGAGGCGCAGTCCACGCTGGATAACAACTCCAATGTCGCCAACGACAGCACGGTCACGGCACAGCCCGGAGGCCACATTACGCTTCCCAAGGCGGCGGATTCCGACAGTGCTGCATCGCAGATCGCCTCGGCACAGGCGTCGGGGCGCGGTACGGGCCAAGTGGGCGTCGGCGCCGCCGTCGGCATCAACGTGGTGACGACAGGGGCGACAGCCAGCATTCCGGATGGCCTTTCCGTCCGCTCGCGCGCAGGACAGGTCGTGGTCGATTCTGCACTGCAGGTTGACGGGACGGCGAAAGCGATTGGTACGGCGATCGCCGATCCGCAAAAGAACACATCTGTCGGCGCGGGTGTTGCCGTCAACATCATCACGGCGACGAATGCGGCGACGATCGGCGACAACGCGACCATCACCGCGGCTAATGGCGTGAGCGTCACCGCGACGATGGCGCCGCATCTGGGCGACAGCATCAACGACTTCATCGTCCAGAGCGCCGCCGCCAGCGGCGCCCAGGAATATGGTATCGCGGGCGCCGTCAGTATCGACGCGATCACGCTCGACACCCGCGCTGAACTTGGGCAAGCGGACAATGTTCGGGCGGGAGCCGGAGCGGTGACGGTGGCCGCGCAGTCCGATAACCGGGTGCAGAACCTTGCCGGCGCCGGCGCTTTCGGCTCGACCGACGGCGTGGGCGCGGCCGTTGTCGTCCAAAGCGCGACCATTAGCACCAACGCGGTCGTGCATCAGAATGCGCGGGTCGACGGTGCGGGCGGCCTCAGCGTGAATTCCGAAATGTCCTACGTGCCGGAGCCGGACAATTTCAAGGGTTTCGGCTTTGCCTTGACATCGGGCGCGTTCGGCGGCGCAGGCTCCGACAATGGCGCTGCCTTCGGCGGCTCGGTCGCCGTTAACGTCCTGAATTTCGATACCGAAGCGCGACTGGACACCAACGTGGCTGTCAATCAGCGCGCGGCGGCGACGGGCGATGTCGTGGTCGATGCGCAGAGCACCGTCTCGCTGTTTGGCGGCGCCGGTGGCGTCGGTGTTGCCTTGGGTAATGTCGGCATCGGTGTTGGCGTCGATGTAACCATCGTCAACCAGAAGACACTGGCGATGGCCGCGGACAAGGTCCGCGTCTCAACGGCTGGTAACGTTGCCATCGAGGCGATCTCGTCAGACCAGCAGACCTCGGTTGCGGGTTCCTTCGGTGCGACCTCGAAGAACGGCGGCGCCGGTTCGATCGTTGTCAATCTGTTCAATCTTGGTAGTGATCCGTTGGCCGGAACGCGGGCAATTCTGGGCGCGAACACAATCGTACAGGCGGGTGGCGCGGTGTCGGTCGTCGCCACCAATCCCCGAGACGGGACCGGTGCGCTGATCCCCGACCGCCTGACCATCATCGCAGGATCGATCGCGGGTGCCGGCGGCACCGGCGTCGGGATCGCCGATGCCAATGCCCTTCGCCACGACTGGTTCTACGCAAGCGTCGGCGATCGCGCGCAAGTGACGACCGGCGGCGGCCTCCAGGTTGCGGCCGCGGGCGCTCTCGATCTGTCCCTGTTTGCGGCGGCCGGTGCTGGAGGGCTCGAGGACGCAGCGGCCGGATCGCTCACCGTCAGCACGCTCGATGAAACCGCCCAGGCGACGATTGGGCAGAATGTGAGCGTCGTCGGGACCACCGCGACGGCCAATGTCTCGATCACGGCCGAGGACGATACACGCATCGTCAAGGTTGCGGGCGCGATCGGCTTCGGCGCCGACGTCGGTGTCGGCGCGGGCCTCGACGTGGGCGTGCTGACCAAGAACACGATCGCCAGCATCGGTGCCCACAGCCAGGTCAACACCCAGGGCTCGGTTGAAGTCCGCGCCTTCTCCAAGGAGAAGGTCAACGCTTATGCAGCGTCCGGCGCGGGCGGCTCCGAAGCCGCGGTTGCCGGCTCGATTGGCGTTCAGGTCGACACCATCACGACGCGCGCATTCATCGAGGGCACGACGTCAGGTGCTGCGACCACCGTTACGGCGGCCGGCAATGTGATCGTGCAGGCCGCCGCCGAAGACGACATGAACCTGTTCGCGGGCGGATTGTCCCTTGCCGGCGATGTCGCGGTTGGCGCATCTGCGCCGATCCCCGTGATCAACAAGATAACCGAAGCCTTTATTGGCCAGAACGCGGTGGTCGTTGGTCTCGGCCTTGACGGCGCCAGCAGCGTGCGCACTGGCGGCTTCACGGTCAACTACGTCGACCCGGCGCCCTCGAATGCGCCGCCGGTCACGACCAACCTGACCAGCGACTTCACCTTCCAGCTCAATGGCGGGGTGACCAGTACTCAAGGTGTTAGCCAGGGTGTGAGCCCGACCGTCGGGGATCCCAACGCCGGCAAGCAGCGGCAGGTCACAGCCACCACAGTGGATCTGGCGGGCGTTGCCGTGTCAGCCACCAACTATGACAACATAGGCCAGTTGTCGCTGACCGGCGGCGTCAGCGGCTCCGTCGCCGTCAACGTCGCGGGCGTGGTGAATGTTTCCAACATCACGACATCAGGCCATATCGACAAAGGCGCCAGAATAAATCAGGCGGCTGGCGCGGGCGCTGGCCAGGACGTGCTCGTTGTCGGCAGCAACGACTATCGCAACCTGACCGTGTCCGGGGCGGCGAGCGTCGGCGGCGATGTCGGCGTGGCACCCTCGGTCGGCGTCAACAACCTCAATCTCACGGCGACGGCGATCATCGCCGGGACCGTTGCGGTTTCGGCTGCCGGCAGCGTCGGGGTCAAGGCGCGCTCGGCCGAAGACATCCAGACCGTGGTGGTCGGCATCGGCGGCAGCGGTACGGCTGCGATTGCAGGCTCACCCTCGATCCTCGTCCTTAACGATCACGTCGCTGCGCATATCGGCGATGTCGGTGGCAAGACGCCCGATGTGGCTGCCACCGTCCAGGCGGGCGGCAGTGTTGTTGTTCAGGCGCTCGACGACACCTCGGTGCTTGATGACGATGGCTCCCTCGGTATTGGCGGCGACGCCGGACTTGGTGCGGGCGTCGCGATCAATGTGATTTCGAAAGACACCTCGGCGCGGATTGCCGCCGGCTCGATCGTCGATGCGGCGGCGTCGACCGGTGCGTCCGGCGTGGCGGGCCTTGGCGGCGTCGACGAGCGGTTCGATCCGGCCCAGAGCGATGCCGGCCTGATCGTCGTTGCCGGTACCCGGGAATGGATCGGCTCGACCGTTATCGCGGGGGCAGGTGGCATCGTTGGCGGCTCAGGCGCCGTCAACCTGAACCTGATTTCCTCCAACACGGTCGCCACGATCGGCGACAATTCGCGGATCAATCAGATCCTTCCGGGTTCGGCGTCGCAGGACGTCGTGGTCGCGGCGAGCAACGACGTGTTGGCTGTCGCCATGACCGGCGCGCTCGGAGCCGGCGGCGTGGGGCTGGCGGGCGCCCTCGGCATCGGAATCGTCCACAACGGAACGCAGGCACTGATCGGCAACAATGTCGCCGTTACGGCGCAGAACCTGATTTCGGTTGAAGCCGACAGCCATCAGGCGATCACGGCGGTCGATGTCAGCGGTGGTCTGGCCGGCGGCTTCGGCGGAGCGATGTCGTTCGGGACCTGGGTCCTGAACAGCGACTATAATTCAGGCGGCGGATCGTCGAGCGAAAGCTCGTGGGCCGGCACCTACCAAAGCACGGCGACGGGCGGCGCTCTCGGCGGATTCCAGGGCGTGCTCAGTGGCTATCAGCCGATTGCCTATGGCGCGGCTGACGTTGGCGGCAACTCGATCAATCTCCATACGGCGACGCTGCAGACAGGCGATGCGGTCATCTATCATGCCAACGGCCATGCGACCGGCAGTCTCACCGATGGCCAGACCTACTATCTCGTCAAGACCGGGCCGACGACCTACCTGCTGGCCTCGAGCCTTGCGAATGCCGACGCCGGAATCGCGATCTCGGTCGGCGCGACGAATGGTGGCGCGTTTGAGCTTGCGGACAACGCACGTTCCGACGCTGGTCTGAACACCGCGCGCAGCGATCTTACGGCCGGGGCCCCCGCGGCCCAGTTGTCCAACTCCCTGAGCGCGACAGGTGTGCCCAGCGGGACCGTCGCTCTGGTCGGCACCGGCTCGACCTTCTCTGCCGGCGGAGGCATGAACGTTCGTGCTAGCAACGGTCTGACCTTCGTCCAGGTCACTGGACAGGTTTCGCTCAGCGGTGGCACCGGTATCGGCGGGGCGTTCTCGACCCTCGTCGACAACGAGACCGTGCTCGCGCAAGTGGCTGACGGCGACACGATCGCCGTTGGCGGCATCGGGCTCAACGTCAACGCGAGCTCGAGCCAGAACGTGTTGCAAATCGCGGCGGGGGCGGGCGTTGCCGGCGGTACGTCCATCAGCGGATCCGGAACCGTCACCATCCTCAATGAAACAACCAAGGCAACGCTTGGCAACAACGAGCAGGTCACGGGCTTTATTACTGCGGCCGGCGCCTATCCCGACGTGAAAGTCCTGGCCAATGATGCCACGTCGGTGGTCGATGTCGCCGGTGCGATCGGGTTTGGCGGTGCCGCTGCGATTGGCGTCGGGGCCGATGTCATCGTGCTGTCGAAGACGACGCTCGCGACGATCGGCACGAATGACCAGATCGCGACCCAGGGTTCGGTCGAACTGCGAGCCAAGACGAGCGACGATGTCGTTTCCGTCGCCGCGATCGGTCAGGCGTCGAACAACGCGGCAGTGTCCCTTTCGGCGAGCGTCGTGGTCGCCAACATCACGACCCAGGCCTTTGTGGCGGCATCGCCCAGCACGACCATCAACGCCGACGGCAACGTCGTCGTCGAGGCCGTGGCGACCAGCGATTACAATCTGTGGGGCATCGCCGCGAGCCTGTCCGGGACCGTGGCGGCGAGCGGCGCGGCCGCCGTGCCCGTCATCACCAAGAACGTACTGGCTCAGATAGGCGATGGCGCAACCGTCACCGGGCGCGGCCTGCGTAACGGCACCTCAGTGGCCGATGGCAGCTTTGGCCAGTCGGTGAGTACCTCGCCGATGGACGTGTCCACGGATCAGGCGCAGGGTGGCAATGCCGGGCTCGGTTCGCCCTCCTACGACAACGCCGGCAACGACGCGAGCTCCAACAAGCGGCAGAACTACAACGCCAATCAGAATTATTCGGGCGATTCGCAGGCCGGACACGAGACTGCGACCCCGAACGTTCGAAGCGGCTTCTACGGCGTCGCGGTAACCGCGACCAACACCGACAAGATCGGCTCGACCGGGATTTCGATCGGCGCCGCCGGGACCGCCGCCGTCAGCCTGACGGGCGCGGTGCAGGTGGTGAACGACACCGTGCAGGCTCGCGTCGGCCAGAACACCAACATCAACACGTTGGGAACGGGCCCGACTCAATCCGTCCTGGTTGCGGCCGGAGAGGACTTCCGCAGTCTCAACATCGCTGGCGGCGCCGCGATAGCAGGTGCGGCCGCGGTCACGCCGGTTGCGGCGGTGCAGATTGTCTCGTTGAACACCAGCGCGATCGTCGACAATGGCGCCACAGTGGACGCGGGCGACAGCGTGCTCGTGACAGCGCATGCCAACGAAGACGTGACGGAAGTTGCTGCGTCGGCCTCGGCTGCGGCCTTCGCCGGGGTGAGCGTGTCGCCGAACGTGATGGTGCTCGACAGCCAGACTGTGGCCACGATCGGCGGCTCCGGCCAGGCGACTGTGAGCGCGGGTGGCAGCGTCGGCGTGCTGGCCGATGACCAAAGCCAGTTCATCAACATCGCGGCCTCGTTCGGCGCCGGCTTTGCCGGCCTATCGCTCGGCGGCGATGTCGTGCTGGTGACCAAGATCACCCAGGCGCTCATCACCGACGGTTCGTCGATCACGGCGAACGCTGCGGGCGGCCAGATCGGCAACGTTCTGGATAATCTGGGTTCGAGTGCACAGAACTACGCCGTGCAGGATCGGGTGGGCACGGTGGGCGGCGTTGTCGTGCAGGCGACGTCGAGCGAGACCATGACGGATTTGGCCGGGGCCGTTGCAGCAGGCGCGGTCGGGCTTGGGATCACCGGCGATATCATCGTGGTGAATTCCGACACCCTCGCCCATATCGGGGCCAACACCACCATCACCAGTGGCGGCGCCGTCATTACCGGCGCAGCCAACACCTTCGATGTATTCGCGCTCGCAGGCGCGGTCGGCGTCGGCGTCGGCGCGGCGGGCGGTGCGGTAACGGTTGGCATCGTCCACAATGGTGTCGAAGCCTCGATCGGCAACGGCGCAAGTATCTTCAGTGGCGGCGATACCGAAGTCATCGCGCTGTCGCGCAAGAATGTCGATTCTTTCGACATCGCCGGAAGCGCGGGAGGCATTGCCCTGGCCGGCTCCATCGGCATCTGGACCTTCGGCGGCGCCGTGTCGGGTTCCTATTCCTACAACGATCGTGACGGCCAGGGGAATTCGGCCGGCGCCAAGAGCGACGATGCCTTGGGCCACGGTGCTTCCGGTTGGAACAACAACTTCGATGCTGCGGCATCCGGCAGCGCCGCGCCGAGCGGCAGCTATGGCTCGATTCTGTCCGGTCAAGGCGGTGGCGGCGGCAACACCAGTCGCATCGCGGCGGCGAATGCCAATGCGCAGCCGCTGGTTGCAGCGGCCAAGCCCAAGACCAGCGTCACTGCCCAGCTCAACGGGGAGGCCGGCGACACCATCGCGCGTGTCGGTCCTGGCGTGTCCATTACTTCGCTAGGCAATGTCGTGGTTCGTGCCAAGGACGCAACGACGTTCACGCAGACGGCCGGCAGCTTCTCGGGCGGGGCCATCTCCGTGGGCGTGCCGATCTCGATCACGACCTTCAATGGCGGCGTGACCGCACTGGTCGGCTTCAATTCGAACATCTTCGCCGTTGGCGACATCATTGTGGAAGCCGGCCAGACCAAGGCCTTTGGCGGTTACGTTTTCGCAGGGCAGGCGGGTCTTGGCGCCCTGGGCGCCCAGATTCTGATTGTCAACGACAACACCGACGCGGTTGCAGCGGTACAGGTCGGCTCGAGCCTGATCGCCGAGGGCAACATTGATGTCAATGCGACGGCCCAACAGAACTACGCGGGCGGCGCGTTCGGTGCAACGCTGTCGGAAGTGGGAGCCGGAGCCTCGGTCGCGATCGTCAATGTTGGCGGTGCCGTGCAAGCCCAGATGGATGCAAATTTCGTCCTGGCGCTGGGCTCGGTGTCCGTCGCGGCCATGGCGGACACGCAGGTCGATCTTCAGACCTTCGGCGTCGGTATCGCCTCGGTCGGCGGTCTGTCGGGCGCGATCGCATTTTCCGAAGTATCCAAATCGGCGCAGGCCCGCATCAGCGATGGGACGACGACGACGGCGCTCGGCGACGTCACCGTCGCCGCCGTGGACCTGGCCGGGGTCAACCTATCCTCTTATGCCATCAGCATTGCCGGCGGCGTCGGCCTCGGCATTGCGGTTGCCGATGCGGAAGTGGATCCTTCGGTGACGGCGAACGCCGGCGGCAGCATAACTGTCGGCGGTACATTGACGACGCTCGCCGACTTCAACACAGACGCCGCCGGCAACAAGCTTGGCGGCCGCGGCGCGGTCTCCGAAGCCTTCAGCGTCGGCGCGGCGCTGGTCGCGGGTCTCGCCGGTGCCGTCTCCATCAGCAATACCCGCCCGAACGTGCTTGCGGAGCTGGATGACGGAGCGACCGTGGCGCCATTTTCATCGGTCTCAGCCGCCAATGTGGTGGTGCGGTCCCTGTCGGGGTCGGACGCCATTGCTTCCGCACAGGGGGTCGGGGTCGGGCTCGCGGCGGGTTTGGGGGCCAGCGTCAGCATCGCCAATGTCGGCGGCTCCAATTCGGCGATCGCGACGGGCGCGGCCTTGCGCCTAGGCACCGGAACGAACAACCGCGTTGGCGATGTCACCGTTGATGCGCGCTCGGCGGACAATGCCTCGGCCGAAACCATCGCTACCAGCGGCGGAATCTTCGCGGGCTTCGCCGTCAACCTGGCCAGTGCCGATGTCGAGACCAGCGTGCAGGCCGAATTCGGGCAAGGGGCTCAGATCTTTGCCCGCAGCCTGACCGTCAACGCCGGCGAAACAGGCGGCTCGCATGCCCGATCAAAGGGGCTTGCCATCTCGGGCGAACTCGCCGGTGCCGCTTCGCAAGCCTCGGCCACGTTCAACGTGCCGGTCGATGCCACGGTGGAGGGCAGCACGATCAACGTGCTCAATGCCCTGGGCGTGCTGGCCTCGACCCGCCAGGCCAACACCGACGCGACCGCTATCGCGACCGGAGCCGGCCTGCTGGCCGGAGTCGATCTGAACTCGGCCACCGCACAGACGCTCGGCCATACCTTCGCCGTGTTGCAGAATGCAACCGTGGTCGGCAATCCCGCCAATCAGGTCCGCATTCATGCGGACTCGGCCAGCGACGCGCAGGCCAACTCCGCCGGTGCCGGCTTTGGCATCGTCGGCGTCGGCAGCACCGAGGCCACCGTTGTCAACAATCTTGGAACGGAGGCCCGGATCGGGGCCGGCGTACAAATCGGCACAGCTTCGCAGGGCGATTTCAACGGGAGCAGGGTGCAATCCGTGGAAGTCAGCGCGACCAGTGTCGGCACTGGCTCGGTCAGCGTAACCGGTGCGGCTGCGGGGATCGTGACCGTTCCGATCATCAAAGGCTCGATTTCGGTCACGCCGTATGCACACGCCTACGTCGAGAACAACGCCGGCATCTATGCCACCGGTCCGGTGATGGTCACGGCATCCAATTACGCCGAGGGCGACGGTTCGCTCTCGGGGCGAACGGTGTCCGCGATCGACTTCGGCTCGATGGAGCTCGATCACACCGTGTTGCAGGACGCCGAGGCGATCGTCTTCGGCGGAGCCACAATCGCGACCGGCGGCGGTGTCACGATCACTGCCACGGGTGGCGATCCTGCTCTCAAGCCCGCCAACTATGACGGCGTGTCCACGGTGACCGGCGGTGGATTCTCGATCGGCATCCTTGCCGACTCGAACGCACAGGCTATCGCCAATCTGACCTCGACCGTGATTGCCCAAATCCAGAACGGCAATCCTCAGACGCCAACCGAAGTCGACAGCGGAGGCGTGCTGTTTGTATCGGCCGCCGCGACCGCTCAAGCGGCCGCCAAGACCGATGATAGCAGCGGCGGGCTCGGCGATTTGACGACCACCACGGCGGACGCGCTGATCACCGCGACGACGGAAGCCTTGATCGGCCTCACCACGCAGGACGCCGGACCAAGCAGCCTGCTGACGGATTTATCACTTGCGACGATCGTCTTAGCTACGGCGAATTTGAAGGCTGACGCAAACAGCAAGGACAGTGGTGGCGGGTTCTTCTCCGGCGCCGAAAGCGATGGCGAAGCCAGCAGCACCTACACGACGCTCGCGGGCTTTGGCGAAGGCGTTCAGTCCTTCGCTCAAAACGTCGCCGTCCTCGTCAACACCACGCACAACGAGACCACGACCATCGACAATACGGCGACCGGCGGTTTCGGCTTCTCGAAGGCGGGGACGTCGAACTCTGGCAGCTTTGCCAAACCAGGCAGCGTTTCGGGCATCATTGTCGGCGGCGATACGACTGTACAGACGCCCGGCTCGATCGCTCTGGTTGCCCAGATATCGAATTCGAGCCTGACGGCGAGCTCGACCAGTGATGCCCGGGTGGCCGGCGGCGATACTGAAGCGACGGCGACCGCCATCGGCGATGACCAGGTCAGGATCACCCTGGCTACCGGTTCGAACATCATCGGACAGAACGGCGTGGTCATCAACGCTGGCGTCAACAACTACAATGTCAATACGAGCGCCCAGGCGCATGACAGCGTCAGCGACGAGCCCGCGACGTCGACAAACACCAACTACGCAAATGTGAACATCGACATCGATGCCCAGGCGGGCGCGCGGGTCGAAGCCGGCCTGCAAGGCCAGACCCCCGGTTTAGCCCTGCATGTGACGACAAACCTCAACGTGATCCGTTCACAATTCGGCGTGAGCGATGGCGGCGGTCCGCTCGTCAACGACTACTTCAACGGACAGAACAAGTCCGATCTGCACGGCCAGGACGGTAACAGCGTTGGCGATAATTCGCTCGCGATCATCAACTGGAACGCCGACGTTGTTCTCGACAAGGTCTTCACCGAAAAGGATCTGGTCATCGATTTCGAACGGCGTAGTTACGGTAGCCAACGGCATCTCGGTCGATGGCCTGCCATTCAGCTTCTTCCTTCCCGGGATTGGATTTATTTTCATCCCGGCCGTGGGACACCAGACCGGGTCCGTGATCCATGTCGGGGATATCACTTCGGAGAACACCGCCAACTTCGCGGAATTCGACGCGACACAAACCAATATTACAAAATTCCCGGACGGATCGTCCCAGGTTGAAGACGCCAATCACAGCG
This sequence comes from uncultured Alphaproteobacteria bacterium, assembly GCA_963741185.1. Lineage (GTDB taxonomy): Bacteria > Pseudomonadota > Alphaproteobacteria > Rhizobiales > Xanthobacteraceae > Bradyrhizobium. The sequence continues at coordinate 206,382 of CAVUHE010000032.1, forward strand.
ATCGCAACGTTATCACGGGAACGGCGGGCACCTGGTTTGTCGGCGAGGGCGCGAGCCTGATCTCGATCGTCAACAACTCCGATAACTCGCTCGAGATCAACAATATCGAGACGATCCCGCAAAGCACGAGCACGTTGACCCAGAACGTCACCATCAACGTGCGTGACGCGGCGGGGCTCCACGAGATCATCAATAATCAGGACTATTCGCCCTTCAATTTCGCGATCAGGCCGTTCTACGGGACTCCCAGCGTTCAGATTTCGAACCATACGTTCCAGGGTGGAGGCAACATTCTCTTAAATGGGGTCATCGACAACCCGCTGGGCAGCACTTTCATTGACGCCGGCGGCGGCTCGATCATCCAGGAGAACGCCGGCGGGGTCGTGCGCACCCAGAATCTCGAGATGTCGGCCAATGGCAGCATCGGGGTACGCGGAAACCCCATCAAGATCGAACTGGTGCAGAGTGCGGGTCACGTGCCCAGCGCGAGCTTCTCAGCGGAGCAGAGCCTCGCGCTCGATATTACGACCCGGCTGCGCGATCCTAGTGCTGCAACTGCCACTGCCAATATCCGGGAGCTGTCAGCCGGCTTTATCCTGGTCACCTTCCACCAGGCGTCCAATGACTTCTTTGTGCCGCCGAGCGTGCCAGCCGGGATTGTTGTCGTGGCGGAGAACAGCAAGGCGAACGACGCCGCCAATATATCGAACGTCAACCAGGATCCGTACTACCGCACCTTCTACTACCCTGACGCTCCGTTCGGTACGTATTCCACGGACGTCCTGGCGGCATTTGGATCAGGTTTCGGGATATTCACCGCGCCCGCGACCTACAACATCGCCTTCGGCAATAGCATCCAGGGAATCTTGATCGAGGCCGAACCCGCCGTGACCATCAACAGGCTGGCCGGGCCGGCACCGTTTGCCTCGGTGTTCGTTCCGAGCCTTTCTGCCTCAGCGATTATCGTCCCACTGTCATCGAACTCTGTGACGACAACGGGCACTACGCTGTCAACGCCGACCGTCGCCACGGGAATCGAGACACCCCTCGATCAAATCCTGGGTCTCGCCCAGACCACTTTCTTCGGGGTGACTGATTCAGACATTGCCACGCTGGCGGCAGCGGCCGCGCAACGGCCGAGCAGCAACCTGCTGGAGGAGGACCTCCTGGCATTGGAGCCTAGTTTGTTGCCAACGGCCGATTTCACGAACCCGAAGATCTTGTGGAGTTGATTTGAAGCTGGATACGCGCTCGCCCAAGCCGGCGAGCTTGACAGGTCAAGCGGCGACAGAAGATGCAGCTTGGTCACGTCTGCTCGGCGCGGCCAACTTCGCCGAATTTGCATCGGCGTGGCTGGCCGTGCAGGCAACCTATTTGCCGCCTCTGCGGACCAGCGTCCTGATCCTTGGGGAACCGGAGGCAGGGCCATTTGCGCCTGTGGGCGTCCATCCGGCTCATGCCTCCATCAGCGCCGATCTTTCGATCGCGGCGGAGACGGCACTTGGGGGACGCAAGGGGGTTTCGCGCGAACGCCCGCCTTCTGAGCGAGACGAAGGGACCAGGTGCGTTGCAGTTCCGTTGCTTATCGAGGGACAATTGCACGGCGTGATCGCCGTCGAAGTGGTGCCATGGGCGCGGGAATCTCTGGCCGAGATCGGACGGCGCCTGCAATGGGGCAAAGCCTGGGTCGAGAATCAGGTGCGGCGCGGCTCTTTCCTGCCAGACCGGCAAACAGTCGAGATTCTGGATCTCGTGGCGATGACGATGGAAGCGCCGAGCTATGAGCTCTCGCTTCAGGGGCTCGCCAACGAGTTGAGCCGCATGTTGCGCTGTGATTGGGCCGCCTGTGGCATCGTCGCGCCGTCTTCGCTCGTGGATGTCAAGGCTATTTCGCATGGCATGACGATTTCAGCGCGGGCGGATTTCGTGCGCGTGCTGGCAGGCGCGATGCAGGAGTGCGCCGACCAGCGCGAAATCATTGCCTTGCCGGAGATTGATGCAGCTCCGCTCATCGTGACACGGGCGCACGAGGAGCTTGCCGAGCACGGGCTCGGCGCCCTTTTGAGTGTGCCGTTCTCCAACAATGGCACGATCACGGGAGTCATGACCCTCAAATTTCCGCCCGGCCACACCGTGCTGGCCCGCGACTGCGAGTTCTGCCGGTTTGCGGGCGCGGTTCTTGGTCCCTTACTCGAATCCAAGCGTCGCGATGATCGATGGATCGGCGCCAGGGTGCTGGACGAATTGCATGATGTCTTCGCGCGGCTTGTAGGCCCGGGCCACACGTGGCTCAAAACCGCCGCAGTGGCTTCAGTGGTTGTGGCCGGGTTGCTCTCCGTCGTAACGACGGATTATCGCGTTATGGCGCCCGCAACGCTCGAAGGGGCCGTGATGCGTGCGGTAACCGCCCCAATTCAGGGTTACATCGCCGAAGCCAAGGCCCGTCCAGGCGACCGCGTTGTAAAAGACGGGCTTCTGGCGCGCCTCGATGATCGGGCGCTCAGAGTTGAACGCACGCGTTGGCAATCGGAGCTGGAGCAGAAGTCGAAAGAGTATCAGCGGGCCATTGCCGAAAGCGAACGGTCGCGCGTCCAAGTCCTGCACGCCGAGATGGAACAGTCGCAGGCGCGGATCGATCTTATTGAAGAGCAATTGGCGCGGACCGAAATCCGCGCGCCGTTCGAAGGGATCGTGGTGCGTGGCGATCTGAGCCAAATGCTGGGGGCGCCCGTGCAACGGGGTGACGTGCTGTTCGAGGTCGCACCGCTCGATGAATATCGCATTCAGCTGCGGGTCGATGAGCGCGATATCAACGAGGTCGCGGTCGGACAATCGGGGACGCTGATCCTGTCCTCTCTTCCAGCGATGCCGCTTGGCTTTCGTGTCACCAAACTGACACCGCTTTCGGTCGCCGAGGAAGGGCGCAACAATTTCCATGTCGAGGCGCAGCTCGTTGACGACAATCCGGCGGTGCGGCCCGGCATGCAGGGTTACGGCAAGATCTCGGTCGGCGGGCGCAAGCTGACCTATATTGCGACCGCGCACCTTTTCCAGTGGGTGCGCATGACGTGGTGGCGCTGGTGGTTCTGAGGCCGATGTGACACGCACCCTGTTCAGCCCCTCCTGGTATCGTGTCGCGCAGCTGCGTCCGACGCTGCGCAAACAGGTGATCATTCATCGGCACAACTATCGCGACAAGCCTTGGTATGTGATCGAGGAGCGGGCGAACGAGCAGCATTACCGGTTTCCGCCCGCCACCTATTTCATAATCGGGCTGATGGACGGAACGCGCACCGTGAACGCAATCTGGCGGGGGGCGCTTGACCGGCTGGGCGACGACGCGCCGAGCCAGGACGACATGATCGACCTGCTGGCGCAACTACATTTTGCGGATCTGTTGAAGACTGACGCTACTCCGGAGGCTCACCAGCTTTTTCAATTGCTGCGCGTGCGCGAGCGTCGACGCTGGATTGCTCGGCTCGCCAGCCCCTTTGCCTTGAAGGTACCGCTGTTTGATCCCGACGCCGCGCTCGACTGGCTCACGCCGGCGGCGCGCCGGATCTTTAGTTGGTGGGGCCTTTGGGTTTGGCTCCTGGCCGTTGGCACGGGGGCGGTCCTGACCGCCCTGAACTGGAGCGCGATCACCGACCGGGTCGGCGAGCGCGTTCTTGATCCTTGGAATCTCCTTTCGCTGGCAATCGCCTATCCATTCATCAAGGTACTGCACGAGCTTGGGCATGCGTTGGCTGTGAAGGTCTGGGGTGGGCGCGTTCACGACGTCGGTGTGATGTTCATCCTGTTCATGCCGATCCCTTACGTCGATGCATCGGCAGCCTCGGGCTTCCAGTCCAAATGGCGACGCGCGCTCGTCGATGCGGCCGGTATCCTCACCGAATTGCTGATCGCCTCGCTCGCATTGATGCTGTGGCTTCAGACACAGCAGCCCATCTTTCGAAGCGTGCTGTTCAATCTCATGCTGATCGGGACAGTCTCGACTGTCCTGTTCAACGGCAATCCTCTCGTGAGGTTCGACGGCTACTACATCCTCTCGGATATTCTTGAGATACCCAATCTGGCGCAAAGATCTCAGAGATATCTCGGCTATCTCTTCAAGCGTTACCTGTGGGGCGTATCCAGTGCGGTTTCGCCAGTTACGGCAAAGGGGGAGGCCTTCTGGTTCCTGCTCTATGGTCCGTGTGCAGCGATGTACCGCGTCTTCATCACCCTTTCTATCGCCTTATTTCTCGCAAGCGAATACGCTGCTGTGGGCATTCTGCTGGCGATCTGGTGCCTGATTGCCCTCGGCATCGTTCCCACAGCGCGGCTGATCAACTCGCTGGCGACTGATCCCGAGCTCCACGAACGCCGCTGGCGTCTGTCATGGTCGATGGCGGCGCTCGCCGGCGTTTTGCTCGTGCTGCTCTTTATCATGCCGGCACCCTATGCTTCGATTGCCGAGGCTGTGGCGGTGGTACCCGAGAACAGACAGGTGCGCGCGACAGCGGAGGGCTTTCTGGTGAGCCTGACGGCCGAACCGGGTGCCCATGTTGCCGCCGGAGCGAGGCTCGCGATCATTGTCGATCCTACCGTCGAGGCCGAGGTCAAGGTGCTGAAGGCGCAGGTCGCCGCATTGGGATCTCGTCTTGCCGCGGTTCAATTTACAAACCGTGTCGAGGCCAACCTCATCAGGGCCCAAATGAAGGCCGCGAAAGATGAACTGGCACGCATGTCTGAGCGTATGGTCGAACAGACCGTGTTGGCTGGTGCAGATGGGCGCTTCCTTGTTCCGATGGCCTCCGACCTGACGGGGCGCTTTTTTCAGCGCGGCGCCATTATTGGCTATGTGCACGATCCCTCTGATGTAATCATCCGTGCCGTAGTCGAACAGGCGGGAATGGGCGCCATCCAGCGCGGCTTGAAAGACGTAACACTCTGGGAAGCAGGATACGGGACGCTGCCGAGTCCCGGTATCATTAAGCGGATTGCACCCGGTGGGGGTAACGAGCTGCCGAACAAAGCCTTGGCGGTCGAAGGCGGTGGGACGATCACTCTTGATCCGCGCACGCCCGAAAAACTGCGGACGACGACCAACCTGTTCCAGATCGATCTGGCTACGGAGCGGAGCACCCCGGCGAACTTCGTAGGCAAGCGCTACTACGTGCGTTTCGAGCATGAGCCGCGCCCCCTGGGCTTGCAGTTCTATGACATCGCACGTCAGGCCGTGCTGCAGCGTTTTGGAATATAAGCCATGATCGCATCGCTAGCCCTGGCCGGATCTTACGGCGCTTATCCGGAGCGCAGCCAAATCGGGGCCCAAGGGACCCGGACGCCTGTAGCCCATCTTTGGAAGATGAATCGGAGCGCGGCTCTGGAGGCTGCAGAATTTGTGGCCGCGGTCAGAGAAGCGCGTGGCGAAATCCTATCTCTGTCTGACGACGAACTCCGAGGCTACCTTCGCGATATAGCGTTTCGGCTTCGTTCGCCCCAAAAGAGCTATGGGGCTGCCGTACGCTGCTTCGCCCTGACCCAGAAGGTCGTTCATGCTGTTGTTGGCTTTCACGCCTACGATGAGCAGATGCTTGGTGCATGGCACATGCTCAACGGCCGGCTTGTGGAGATGGAGACCGGTGAAGGCAAGACCCTTGCCGCGGTGTTTGCTGCGGCAGCGCTCGCGATGCGCGGCTCCAGGGTCCACATCGTCACCACGAACGATTACCTCGCCGATCGGGATGCAAGCCAGATGGGGCCTATCTTTGCCCGATTGGGGCTATCGGTGGGCTGTGTCAAGGAAGCCATGGGCACTAAGGAACGACAAGCCGCCTATGGCTGCTCGGTGACTTACGTGACACCGAAGCAGCTCATGTTCGATTACTTGCGAGACCAGATCGAACTTGGATCGAAATCCGGCTATCGGCTGCGCACTGAACTCGAAATCGGCAAGGTGAGAAGCAGCGCGGGAAGCGATCGCGTATTCTACCTGCATGGTCTGCAGGCCGCCATTGTCGACGAAGCAGACAGCATCTTGATCGATGAAGCCGTCGTTCCTCTCATCCTCTCCAAGCAGGAGCCCGCGGCAGACCAGGCCTTCATTGCCAAACAGGCCATTCAGCTCGCTAGCAAGCTCAACCAGGATCAGGACTTTTCGATTTCATCCGACAATCGGAACATCGTCCTGACGGGTGGCGGAGCCAAGCGCGTCGCGCACCTGTCAAAAGCGATCGGCGGCGTGTTCGCCAGCCGCATGTGGCGCGAACAATATGTTTTGCAGGCGTTGATGGCTCTTCACCTTTTTCGACGCGATCACGAGTACATTATCCGTGACGAAAGCGTGCAAATTGTTGATATTGGCACCGGGCGCACGATGCCCGATCGCTCCTGGGAGCGCGGCTTGCAGCAAATGATACAGGCCAAGGAGGGCCTCACTGTAACCGCACCCAATGAATCGATCGCCAGGATCAGCCACCAGGATTTCTTTAGTCGCTATCTGTTCTTGGCCGGCATGTCGGGTACGGTTAGCGAGGTCGCGCCCGAGATCAAGAAGACTTACGGGCTAAGCGTTGTACGTGTTTCCACACATCGGCCGTCGCGACGGCAGGGCCTCGGCGTAACAATTTGCAGGACGTCTAACGAAAAGCGCATGGTCATCGCCGAACAGGTAAAGGCTTGCATGCAAAAGTCACAGCCCGTGCTCATAGGGACCCGAACAGTCGCGGATTCGGAGCAGCTCTCGGAGGAGCTGACGCGGCAACGCATTGTCCACACGTTGCTCAACGCTAGGCATGATGCCCATGAAGCCGAAATTATTGCCGGCGCAGGTCGCGCCGGCGTTGTCACGGTAGCCACCAACATGGCTGGGCGGGGGACGGATATCCGCGTCGAGGCGAGGGCGCTTGCGGCGGGAGGTCTCCACGTTATCGCCTCGGAGCGCCACGAGTTCCCGCCGCATCGATCGGCAGCTCTTCGGGCGTACGGCCCGGCAAGGCGATCCTGGCACCTACGAAGAAATCGTCTCTTTCGAGGACAAATTGATCGTCGATCTGCCCCCTTGGCAGATAGCTTTTGCCAAGCGCTTGCGACTTGAGAAGCTGTTGTTGCGTTTTGCCCAATGGCGAACCACGCGTCAGAGCGCGCAGCTTCGGCGCGCCCTTGCACTCCATGAAGCGAAAACACAACGTGCTCTTGCTTTTGCCGGACGCGGAAGCCACGTGGACATGAGCTGAAAGTCAAGCAAGAAGATCTGCAAGGCGTAATTGCGTCGAACACATTGAAGAGCCCAGCGCTGACACAAACCAGGAAGAGGACCACGCGATGGTCAAGCAACTGCTATTCTATGACTTGATAACGCCAGTTTCCAGCACTCGCCATCGGACTTGGTCAGTCAAGCCTTTTCACAAGTTCTCCTTTGCTTCCAAAGCAAATTCGGTACCTCTCATGGCGGTCGAATTTGTCGCTGCTGCGCACGAGTATCCGATCGTATTCACGCTTGACGACGACAAGATCGCAATGCCTTTGGTCGTTCTCGGGTTTGATGTTGACAGAAGCTTATACGTGAAGCCCGATGGAAGTTGGGATGCCAAGTATGTACCGGCGTTCATCCGTCGCTATCCCTTTATTTTCTCGGCCTCGGACGACGGGCAGACGCTCACTCTGTGTATTGACGAGGCTTACGAAGGCCTCGATCGGGACAAAAAGGACGGACAACGTTTGTTTGCCGATGATGGCGCTCGTACGCCCTATCTTGAGCATATCTTGGGCTTCGTTAACGAGTATCAAGGCGAGCACCAGAGAACGGTTGCTTATGGCAAGATCCTGGGTGAGCTGGATATCCTGCAGGCCTCCGAAGCAAAATTTGCCTTCAACGACGGCAAAGAGCACGCGCTTAGGGGCTTTTATTGCGTCTCGCGTGAGAAGCTTAAGCAACTCGACCCAGAAAAATTGCAGCAGATTTTTGCAAATGACTTGTTGGAGCTAATTTACCTGCACCTCTATTCGTTGCGCAATTTCGAGGGTCTGATCTTGCGCTCCACTTCGGAACAAGCGGGAGAGCCGAATGAGACAAAATCTTAGGATTCTCCGCGGCCGCCGATGATGCAAGAAAGCCTTATCCGTCGCGGGTTTCTTTGATGTCGCAGTGAGGGCATGCGATCATGGAAGAAGGTTGGTGAAGGTGAGGCTGGCGCGCCACGACCGATGAAGATGGGCATTACTCCTTCGCGATAAGTCAAATTGACACAGAGGTCAGAACATCAAGTTGATGATGCAGCCTTCCGCTTCCTGCGCCAACGAAGCAGAGGGAGAGCGGCGGGAGGCGGAGTAAGAGCACAGATGCCAAGAGCACAGTGGAACTTTTTTGGCTTATTTGGTTGCAGGTGTTGCGCGGATTGATACTGTTCCTCCAATTTCAGGGAGGAATTTCTAGTGAAACTGCTCACCCTATGGATTGCCGCCGCGTTCCTTTCACTGACATTCGCATCGCTGTCCGCGCCGGTTTACGCGCAATCCAAGAGCGCCGGAGGAAAGGCCAGCCAAAGTCCGCCAATCGGAAAGGCCTCAAAAACCGGCTCTACTTCGAAAAGGCCGTAGGCTGCGCTTGTGCACGCGTGAATCAGTGGCCCGCGACCCTCAGCTGCCATGATCGGCGCCTCGAGGGCGGTCTGCCATTCGGTATGGCGCTGCTCTGCCTTCGGGAGTTTCATGATGTAGGTTGCTGCGTCCAGCAGCGTGACGAGCTGACGAACGCGCGGCAGCGGGATGGGGTCCTCGAAGCAGCGTTGCCAACCCTTGGTGGCCATCAGGCAAACATCTCGGCACGGGTGGGCGTGAACTTCACATAGGTCCCGCTCTTCAGGCGCCAGTAAGCTGCCTCGTATATGTGGACACGCGCCGTTCTCAGAGGCGTAGCTTTCGACCGGAAGTGCCCCCGCCCGATGGAGACAAAGGGCGGGGTTTTTGCTACGCTGGTGCGTCTGTTGGTGTGCGTGGGTGATCCAATGTTCAAGTATCTAACCCTACACAACCCGATTTTGCAAAATTGGCGAGTTTGGCTGAAAGACCAATTTATCGGTGATGTGCCGCCCGAAGATGCTTTTTGCGAATTTGAATGTGAAAATTCAGAGTGCCAACTTGGTCACTGGGAAACTTGTAAGAGGCGGTTGGCTTACCTCGAATTAGGCAAGGCGAATTCTGGCAATAAGTCACCGACGAAAGCTGAGTGAGCAACCTGTTGCGCGCAGACCACCTTATTCCGTCTCGCAGGACGGGCATTTGAACTTGGTCGTCTGTGTCGTGTCAGGCACTCGGCCGCCATTCATGCGGCGCCGCTATTAGAGCGCGGCCGGCGTTCAGAATAAATCCGCTGGATATTGGGCCATCGCCCGCTGGGCCCACAAGGCGCTTCTACGACTGTGTTCGGTTTTCCCCAGGGCGGGGAACTATCAAATCAGCAAGTTTGTCTGTCAAATAAACGGTGCCGAGCGGGACCACGATCCCCAGCGCAAGGGCTAACAGCGTCGGAACGATGAATTCCAAAGTGAACACTTTGCGGATCATTGCGGTTACTCGCTTTGACCCACCCCGCAGGATACATGCCACCTTCCGTTGATTCGGGAAATCAGTAAGTTACGCGCGAAAGCCGCCCGTGAGGGATCGAACACGCGCTCGGCGTACCGGTTAGTGCCCGCAGCATTCCGATCCGCGCATGCATCAGCCGCCCGCGACCGAAAGCGACCGTCAGCCGCCGCAAGCCACCGCGCCGCTGGGCGAATCGCAGACACGACGGCCGAGCCAGAATCATCGAAACGCGGAAACGGTGACTTGCAGCATTTGCGCGAGAGGCTTCGCTCAGCCTAAGCCGTCAGCCGTCGCGGGTCGCTTAATCGACCGGTTGGCGCACCCCCGTTGTTGATCTCGATCTGGAAGGTTTCGGACAAGCCCGCCCTTCCAGACGACGTTAGTTGGAGTGCACGGCTGCCCAACTCACATTTGAGCCATCCGAGCTCCAATAGACGATCCAGAATCCGAGCTCCGACGAGTCCCTTGAGGTGATAACGACGCTCGCTCCAGTCGAGACAGGGCTGGCAGAAAATCCGCCGAGTCCGCGGCCTCAGATCAGCGCCGAACGCGGAAAGGAAGCGCTCCCCCGAAGATGTGACCTCACCGCCTTCATCGGTGAGTACGATGTGCCCCATGGCCACAAGTGCATCGGTAACAGCGACTCCCACCTGGCCAGCCAGGTGATCGTAGCAACTTCGGGCAAAACGGAGTGCATCGTCGTTTGCTGACCGCGGCCGACGGCGGGGTGGCACCTCTATGGCGGCGACGACCTTGATGCTCTCCAGCATTGTCGCGACCAGCGGGGACGCGATCCGATAATAGCTGAAGCGGCGCTTGTGAGTGACAGTCAAAAGCCGCGCGGCAACCAGCTTGCTCAGGTGGCCGCTCGCCGTCGAGCGAGAGACATTGGCGCAGTAAGCAAGCTCGGTGGCCGTCAGCGACTGGCCGCCCATAAGGGCGTTAAGCATCGTCGCCCGCGCAGTGTCACCTACGAGAGCGGCCACTTCCACCAAATTTGCCGCCGCGACCATCCTTGACCCTATCGCTGATACCGGATGCATATCAATCGAAAACAGTTCGGCATGGACCGAACTGTTCGCGCGAGACAAGTGCGAACCTCGCAGCCAAGAATGCGCGGCAACTTGGAGGCTAGAATGAAGCGCACCGCCATACGCGTCGAGCAGATTTCGACTTATCCCGAACGGCGCCGCAAGGGTCCAATCTATCCAGTGATTGTGGTTGGCGAAACCATTTACGTATCGGCATTGCCTCCGTTCGATCCGGAGACCGGCGCGAAAGCCTGAGCAGGGAATCTGATCCTCCGGGAGTTAGACGTCATGTTGATCCACACTCTTTATTTCGAGCAAGCGAGTATCATTGCTGCCGTGGTTTGCAGCCTGATCGTCGCCGGCCTCCTGAAGGGGATAATCGGGGTCGGTATGCCAGTCGTCGCGCTGCCGCTGCTGTCGCTGTTCATCGACATCAAATCAGCGGCCATGCTACTGAGCATGCCTTTGATCTTCAGCAACGTGCCGCAGGCGCTGGAGGGCGGTAAGACTGGACAATGCCTCATGCAACTGATGCCGGTGATTCTCGGCATGATTCCCGGCCTCTTCCTTGGAGTTCGAGTCCTGTTGGCGCTCGATGCGAACGCTGCAAAGATCATCGCAGGCCTAGTGCTTATGGGTGTCGGCGGCGTCACGCTGCTCGCGCCGAAGCTGCAGCTTCAGTCTCGCTTGGTTTTACCAACCGGCATCACATTCGGATTTTTCGGCGGGATTCTGGGAGGCATCGCAGCGATGCCGGGACCGCTTGTTTTCATATTTCTGCTTGCAAAGGGACTGAGCGGAAAGGCGTTCACAAAGGAAGCGTCGCTGTATCTCGTCGTTTCCGCCGGTTTGCTGGCAATTCTTCTGACGGCCAGCCGCCAGTTCAATTGGCTTGACGTTTTAGTCTCGATGGCTGCGATGTTGCCAGTCGTGCTCGGCATGTACGTCGGACAGCATATGCGCGATAAAATTGCACCTGAGACGTTCAAGAAGCTGGTGTTGATCGCGGTCATTGCCGCGGGCGCCGACTTGCTGCGACATGGTTTCTTCAATTGACGGGCTTGCCGGTGCCGCTGCGGTTGGATCGCCAGGTGCCGCCGCCGCCGAGAGTAAGACCAGTCTTGGGTCACTCCGCTCCGCAACCTGTTGAGCATCGATTCCGCTCAGCTCCTCCAAAAAGCAGACATCCGAAAATCACAATGCCACATCTCGACTACTGGCACTGGCGCCGCCGACCGTCGAAGGTCGTATACGTACCGGATACCGGATCGAAAGAGCGGAACTGCGTGCAGCCGTGGGGACCGACGATGGGTCTGCGCGGATCAAAATCAGCTCGCCTTGGAAGAATTGGAATTGATTGAACTGGTTCGATAAGCGGGCTGTCGGTCGCGCGTGGCGCGCCGTCTGATGGCTTTGCAGCTGCCGGATTCTCCGGCGTGGAATTTCGATTCTCCTCTGTACGAACAGGGCTTTCTTCTGGAGTTGAGGGTTTGATCTCCGCGGTAGGGGGTTTTCCCTCTGCGCCAACGGCTTCTTTGTTCGACGGCCTCCCAACGTCAGCACGTGCTGTCCTGAGATCGTTCAGCGCTGTCACGAGATCATCTACACGTGCGGCAAGCGCGCTCAGCTGCTCCCTCAACACTTTCCGCTCCGCTTGCTCGTCGGATAGAAAAGTAGCCAAAGCCTTTTGTATTTCGTCCTTCGGTGCTGGTGACGTCTCGTGTTTTGACTGGAAGGTAGATGAAAACCAGTACTCTTTAGTTGGGTTATTTGCCCAAAACAATGCGCCGACAATTCCCCCCAAGACAACAACCAACAACCACAACAGCAATCGGCGCCGTCGCGCCGCCCGTTGGTGACGAGCAGCAGCGCTATCAGTGGCAATGTTTTCAGTGGCCATCTGATCAGTGACAACTGCTTCTGGGCGATGCTCAGCGCGAGTCACGTTAGCGCTATCTATAGCCATCGTCCTCTCAACTTCCGAAGCGAGCCTGTTCAGGTGTTCGGCGATCTTGACGAAGATCTCCCTTTTTTCGGTGGTGGCGAGACTGCTTAACATAAGACACTCCGCAGCGTCTGAGCGGATTTTTTTCAAGTGCACTTGCATGTCAGTCATGGAATTTCTGTGTCTCTAGAGCTTGCTCGAGTCACTGCCACGCCGGTGGCGAGCTCCGACGCGATGGATAGCCAGCCATCATTAAAGGGTGGCAGCGGGTGAAGATGAAGAAAGTCTCTATGGAAACTTGGAGCTGTCGCGAGAGCAGATGGCGAGGGCGAGATCGAGCGCATGGGAAGCGCCCTGGCTGATCGTCGGCTGCAAAGTGTTCTCCGCATCGAGGTTTTCGATGGAATGCACGAGCGAGTCTGCGCGGGTTATGATAGGGAGTTCTGAACTAATCGCGGAGAATGCGCGCTGGACTGCTTGCGATGAAGGAGTTGAAGCCAATTCCGAAACCCTGCTCAGAGAGATCGGTTCGGGTCTAGTGGAATTCCTTTCAGTATCGGCTGACGGGGCACAAACCAAGGATGGCGCTAAATCAGGCGACCATACTTCTCCGTTGGGTGACAATCGAGCGACCAATCTGCCGCCGTCCCAAACCTCAACATCGTGTTTATCAGTGAGCTGCCTGGCTGCATTAAGAGCGGCGGTATCGTCTGAGTGATTGCTCAAAAAACCGTCGACCCGGATAAAACGATGGCCGTCAATACCGAGGATATAGGCGCGATAGTCTTGCATGGCATCGCTCCATTGTTGTTGCCTAACAATAGGCGCGCCTTTCGGTTCCAAATGGGGCTACTAATTGGCAAAAATGGGCCAAGGGTTGCGACAAAAACCCCGCTGGAGCGTGGCGCCAACAGCAACCTGTGCCTCCATGGCGTTGGGCGATTGCGGGATTTGGGTTTTGGGCGGTGAGGGTATTTTGAGACGGATGCCATGTCGGGCAACCCAAAAACGAACGGCCCCAGCGGGGCAGAACTGAGGCCATAGACGGGATTCGGGGGAGCGAGTGCCGGTCGGGGACGCCACGTCGGTAATGCAGCAGAACGTGATACGCGTTCCGGGATAGCCCGAAACGAGCCTCAGCGGCGGCGCTGGGACGCGGTTGACGATGTCGATTGGGCCAGTGGCACCACCTGTGCCGTCAAGATTATCGAGGCTTGAGAAGGCTGCTTCGGAAGGTTTGCTTCATATCTCGCGGCCAAGTCCAACAATCGCCGCTTGATGAACGGGTCAGCCTTCTCGGCGAGGAAGCGGCAATGCGCGACACGCTGCTTTAGAAATTCACTATCCATAACACCACCCCTTGGGCGCAAGGCGCGATGATTTGACAGTTCGTTGGCATAGAAAATGCTTAACGAGCGGCACTTCGCTTCGCAACCATCTACCGCGCAAACATCGACGCCTAGAAGGAGGACCTTCCATGCATAGCCACAGAATGTCTGAAACTTTTCAGTCGATCACCAGATGCCTGCTAGTCGGCGCAAGCGTCCTCGTTGCTGCACTCTTCGCCGGTCCGTCATTCGCCGACGATGACGCGCGACCCGTGAAGGTCATGATCATCAATATGTTCGGCGGCACCCCCTTCCCGTTCTCCGAGGCATCGGCCTTCTCACCAGATGCCTGCAAGGAAAAAGCGTCGCACAAGATCGACGTCGTGGTGGCATTGGCGATGGCCTGTTTTGCCGCCGTGCGGGCGCAGGGCGAAAGCTCGTTCGACCAAAGTTGGCAGTGGGTGGACGGTGTGCCGGTCGGCGGCACCGACGCCGTCGAACAACGCAAGGCCAAGGCCAAGAAAGAGGCGGACGATTTCTACGCCGCGCGATTGCAAAACTACCTCGCGCAGCATGGTGCTTTTGGATTCGGGCCACCGTGGGGAAGACTCTGATGCGCAACAAGACTGTCATTGACATCTTCGCACGTGGCCTCGCTTCCGTCGGCATCACGCTGGCGCTGATCGTACTGCTGCTCATAATCGTGGGAGGAGGAATCTGAAAACCGAACCAGCAAACCAGAAAGGATATTCCGACGAACAAAGCCAGATACTACCGAGACGGCGTCGAGGTTTCGCCCAGTGATGCGCTTCGCGATGGGACGCTTCGGGATGGATTCACGATGCGTGTGATCATGCGCGACTCCGCCCGCCGCGCCAGCTTCGTCGACGGCTCTGGCAATCCGCTTGATCTTGGCGCAGGCAACAAACCAGGTTTTCGAGTCCCGGTGAATGACAAAGTGATGAATGACAGACGCGCCGTGGTACGCGATTCGTATTTCCGCGCGGGTATGCTCGCAAGGAATCGATGGAAAGTCGGAGATCTCCAGCAGGCACAATGCACCGCATGCTTCGGCGAGGGTGTCGACGAGGACGGCGAGGAATGTCCGATGTGTAATGGTTCTGGCGTGCTGCCTGATGAGCGCGAGCGTCCGTCGAAGGGCAAAGGTGGTGGGTATGGAAGCGGCAACGAGGGCGGCTACAAGGGCGGAAGCAGCGACAGCCGCTCATTCGACCAGATGATGCGTGACCACGCGCAGAACATGACCAAAATCTATGATGCCTACTCGCAGGAAATCGCAACCGCGTACCTGAAAGGCTAAACCCGTCTCAGAGTGGAGGAGGAGTCCAATGAATAAGCTCAACACTACACCCGCGCCGCTGTCACTTGAGCAGCGCGTTGCCGCAATCCTGACCGGCACCGGCAACGCCAGCGCCGCCGAGATCGCGGAAATTGTCCGCGAGGCTGAGAGCGCAGCACAGGCCGCCGATCAAGCCGTCGAAGCGGAACGAGCAAAGGCCATGGATGTTGTTCGGAGTCCGAATGTTGAGGCCGCCCACCGGGCAGTCGCGGAGGCCGTACTGGCTCGCGAACGCCTACGGGCCTCGTTAGCGAAGTTGTGCATGAAACTTAATGAAGCGCTGGCGGCGGAAACGCAAGGGCGCTGGCAAGTCGAATTTAATCGTGTGAAGCAGAAGCGCGACGAGGCTGCAGCGACATTCCGACGCTATCGTGAATTTTCTCTAGAGATTCTACATCAATTCTCCCTCGCTGCCGAGATCGACCGTGAAGTTGATCATGTCAATGCGAACGCACCCAATGGTGTGCATCAACGTCTTCGGCATGTCGAAAATGAAGCGCGCAATGTCGAATTCAGTCGCGATCGTCCATCGCTTGCCGCAACTGTCGAGTTGAGAGATTGGGACAATTCAGGCCGCACGCTTTGGCCTCAACGCCACTTCGGATCCCTGGCCGCCGCGTTCGCGCAGTCGACGATCATGCCTACTGCGGGTGGTCGCTGGGGCGAGCCGGAAATCCAAGCGGAGCGGCGGCGCGAGATAGAACGCTTGCAGAGGCAGCTTGCGGAGTTTTACCAGCAGGCGACCGAGAACCAGGAGGCACGGCAGAATGCTGAAGCGGCGCAGCGGTTCGACCCTCGATCTTGAGGGTGGCCAGCGGATGTCCGTTACCGGGAGTGAAGCGGAAGTCGGACTTCGGGTCAGTCAGGTCGCCTTTGGAGCCAAGGCGGACATTGCGGGTTATGAGTACACGCCCCCTTGGTGTCCAGGTTGCGCCGCAACAAGACTCCGCAGAGCTGGAAGCTGGACACGGATTTGCTCGCGTAATGGCGCACAGGCGTCTTCTAAAGCGCCGCCTCCTCAACACCAGAGCGAACTGCATGACCTCGCCGCAAGTGGGGTGACAAACGGTCGCGGGAGGCATTGTCCGCAATGTGAAGTAGCGCACAGACACGATGAAATAACTCCATCTACCGTTGTTTTGGCAAGGAGTGTGACCAAAGAGGACGTACGCGGCTGTATCCCGTCTCCAGAGAAGAGGGATGACCATGTCGAATATCCAAGTCACTCACGATTCAAGTCCAAGCAACGCACGCAGCGAATCCTGTATCGCAATCAATCCCAACAATCCGATGCAAATCGTGTGCGCGTCGAAGAAGTTCAGCGACATCCAGAACTACATATTCACCCTTGCGACCGCCTTTTCCACCGATGGTGGATTCTCGTGGCACGATTCACCCGATCTCGCGATTAATGCAGCAATTCTTTCGGACCCCACGCTCGCTTGGGATGACGCGGGGGATGTCTTCTTGTTCGGCATCTCCGCCAACAATCCGCAAAATATCTTCGGCGTGGACGCATACAAATCCACTGACGGCGGCCAGAGCTGGTCGGGTCCAACGCGCGTTCACAGCGGCTCGACTGATGACAAGGAGTGGGCTGCCGGCGACAGCAATCCATCGAGTCCCTTTCACGGCCGCATTTATGTCGCGTGGCACGACGAGTCCGGTTCAACCTTGCATTTTGCTCGGACGAAGGATCATGGGACCACGTGGATCGGCGCCGGAAGCAAAGCCGCCGGTGCCGCTCTGGTCACCAATGGCTGCTTCTCGCCGGAAATCAATGTCGCTGCCGACGGCACGGTCTACATCGTTTTCATGAAAAGCGTCGCGGGAGATACGATCGAGATGCTCGTATCCACCGACGGCGGCGACAGCTTCCACGCCGCAGCAAATCCGGCAACCACCATAAGGTCTCATTGGCGACCCCGACTCGCCGCACTTTCAGGGCGCAAGCTTCCGGGTCGGGACGATCCCGACTGCTTGCGTGTCCGGCAAAACAGTGGTCGTGGCGTGGGCGGCGTGGACCGATGCCGCCGACAGCGTCGCTCGCATCTTTTTTGCGCTTTCGAACGACGGCGGCGCCAGCTGGACCACGCCTTCTTCGGGCCAGCCGCTTTTGACGACGGCACTACCCGCCGGCTTTCAGCAGTTCCAACCGCAGATCGTCGTCGATCCAAGCGGTGTCATCGGCTGTGCGTTCTACGAGCTCGGTCCCAAACCGACCGCCCCCCTCATCGACGTCATCATGGCGCGGTCGTCCGACCGCCCGGCCTCAATACGCGGAAGGCCTCCCGCAAAACTCGGTCCTTGTCCGCGGACAGATTGATCACGCAATTAGATATGATCACGTCGACGGAGCTGTCGGGGAGCGGGATGTGCTCGATCTGGCCCTTGAGAAACTCGACGTTGTGGGCATTCACTTTGCGCTGATTTTCACGCGCAAGCGCAAGCATTTCGTCCGTCATATCAAGGCCATAGGCTTTTCCTTCAGGACCAACCCGGCGAGCCGAAAGAAGGACGTCGATGCCGCCGCCGGAACCGAGATCGAGCACCGTCTCTCCCGGCCTGAGTTCAGCCAGCGCTGTCGGATTGCCGCAGCCCAAGGAGGCAAGCAACGCCGCCTCCGGAAGGGTGTCAGTTTGGGTCTGGTCGTAGAGGTTGGATGTAATGGGACTGACGTTGGCCATTGCACCCCCGCAACATGAACCGCCCGCACGGAGCGCTGCCTGGGCGTACTTCTCACGTACGGCTTCGGTGATATCGGTCTTTTCCATGAGACTCTCCTGTTCGTCGGGTACGACTTTAGCGGTTGTGGAACAGCCGCAACTCGATCGTCCTGCTTTCTTGGCATCAAGATCAGCGGCGCAGCACGCGCCCGTTTCGTTCGGTGCTGGCCCTCCGCAACATCCGGCTTCGGTGGCGACTGTCCTTACTTCACCCAATGCGTCCTCCTATCAACCTAGAAATATCGAAATTCGGTAGCCAAAAAGCTCACGCTGCTGTCTTTGTGTCCTTGCACTCGACAGCGTCGGCACAGCACTCCGCCACCATGAATTCCACCAGGCCCCTCATGACGTCATAGTTGGCGTGACAAATTAGCGTGGTTGCCTCGCGCAACTGGCTAATGAGGCCGGCGGACACCAAAGTCTTCACGTGATGCGAGAGTGTCGAAGGCGCAATCTTCAGCTTCTCTTGCAAGCGTCCGACCGACAAGCCCGCCTCGCCGGCGCGCACCAGCGTCCGGTAGATCTTGAGCCTTGTCGGGTTGCCGAGCGCTTCAAGGCGTTTGGCGACATCATCGATCTTCATTGAGAAAAGCTCTCATGTGATCCAGCGATTGTCAAACGCTATTTCTAGAAAGCATCGAATTAAAGGGTGAACCCTTGGTGGGCTTGACTCGTGCCTATATATCTGGAATTCTCGATATATGGAAACAGAAGAAGTGATTCTCGCGTTAGCGGCGCTCGCTCAGTCGACGCGGCTTGAGGTGTTTCGGCTCTTGGCCAAGCACGAGCCCGACGGCTTGGCGGCCGGCGACATCGCGCGCGCCCTGGCGGTGCCTCAAAACACGATGTCCGCTCATCTGTCGATTTTGACACGCGCTGGCCTAGTCTCCTCGCAGCGCCACAGCCGCTCCATCGTTTATCGCGTCAATCTGGACCGCTTTCAAAGCGTGGCACTTTTTCTGCTCAAGGACTGTTGTGACGGCCGCCCCGAAATCTGCGCGCCGCTGATCGAAAGCCTTTCGCCTTGCTGTCCGCCGAAGAAGGGAAAAGCCAATGTCCGAACGCGTGTATAACGTTCTTTTCCTCTGCACCGGAAATTCTGCCCGCTCGATTATTGCCGGGTCACTGTTGCGCAAGGACGGCCGCGGTGAAGGCGCCACGTCGCAACGCTCAAACGTGGCGTGAGGCCCCCATGGATATCGTTATCTACCACAATCCGGATTGCGGAACGTCGCGCAACGTTCTCGGCCTGATCCGGAACGCCGGCATCGAACCGCACGTCGTCGAGTATCTGAAGACGCCGCCTTCGCGGGTGATGTTGAAAGATCTGATAGCGCGAATGGGCGTGCCCGTCCGTTCATTGCTGCGCGAGAAAGGGACGCCGTATGCCGAGACTGGGCTTGGCGTCTCCCGTCTGACCGATGACCAACTCGTCGACGCGATGATGGAGCATCCGATTCTGATCAATCGCCCGATCGTCGTAAGTCCGCTTGGTGTCAAGCTCTGCAGGCCGTCCGAGGTCGTGCTCGATATCTTGCCACCGACCCAGCACGGCGAATTCCGCAAGGAAGACGGCGAGCTCGTTGTGGATGCCAGCGGCAAACGTGCAGCGACTGCCTGAGAAAGAACCGACATGTCTATCTTCGAACGCTGGCTGACCATGTGGGTGACGCTCTGCATCGTCGTCGGAATTGCGCTCGGCCATCTCTTGCCCGGCGTCTTCCACGCGATCGGTGCAGCCGAAATTGCCAAGGTCAACCTTCCGGTTGCAGCGTTGATCTGGTTGATGATCGTGCCGATGCTGATCAAGATCGATTTCGCCGCCTTGGGCCAGGTCAAGGAACATTGGCGCGGGATCGGCGTGACGCTCTTCATCAACTGGGCTGTGAAGCCGTTTTCGATGGCCGCGCTAGGCTGGTTCTTCATCGGCTACGTATTCCGGCCATATCTACCGACCGGGCAGATCGATAGCTACATCGCCGGATTGATCATCCTCGCCGCAGCGCCTTGTACCGCAATGGTCTTTGTCTGGTCCAACCTGACCAAGGGAGAGCCGCACTTCACCCTGAGCCAGGTGGCGCTCAACGACACCATCATGGTGTTCGCCTTCGCGCCGATTGTCGGCCTGCTGCTGGGGCTGTCGTCGATTACCGTACCTTGGAACACGCTGATCCTGTCCGTCGTGCTGTACATTGTGGTGCCGGTGATTCTTGCGCAGATCCTGCGCCGTCGGCTGCTCGCGACCGGGGGCCAGGAAGCCCTGAACAGGCTCCTTGGCCGGCTGCAGCCCTTGTCACTCGTTGCGCTGCTGGCCACGCTTGTGCTGCTGTTTGGTTTCCAGGGTGAGCAGATTCTGACGCAGCCGCTGATCATCGTGCTCCTTGCCGTGCCCATTCTGATCCAGGTCTACTTCAACGCGGGGCTGGCCTATCTCCTGAACCGGCTCTTGGGCGAGCAGCATTGCGTCGCCGGCCCTTCCGCGCTTATCGGTGCCTCCAACTTCTTCGAACTGGCAGTCGCAGCTGCCATCAGTCTGTTCGGATTTCAATCCGGCGCCGCTCTCGCGACGGTCGTTGGCGTTCTCATCGAAGTCCCGGTCATGCTCACAGTCGTTTGGATCGTGAACAGGTCAAAGCGGTGGTATGAAAGCGATAGTGCGGCAGCGCAAGCCGTCGAAAAGTCCGGCTAACAGCGGAGCTTTTGGGGCCGGCGGTGTGGCCGATGATGGCGATATTCACGTTGGTGGCTTCCTGAGTCTGGCGCAGGTTAGCCAGCATCATATTCTGGTCTTTCGCCTCGTCCTCATCGCTGCACAGCGGCGGTAATTGCCGCGGTGATGATCTCAGCGACGTGAACGATGCACTGATTGTCTAACTTTTGCGCGGTGCACCAACGCCCAGCCACGTTCTTTCTGAACGAGCTGCGAAGGGTCTGCGAGGGGCGCCCTCTGTCGCAAAAGCGTCATCAATATCTGAAATTCTGGACATGTGTCGATAGGTCTGGACATATGGAGTCGACGCTCCAAATCCCATGGCGTTCGACACGGGGTTTTATGAAATCGAGAATCGTAAGCGTAATGTTTATCGCGCACCTGTCGGCGATGCCCGCTGCCGTTGCGCTGGATCAAACCCTTCCACTCTATCAAACCGTCGGCGGAATTACGGGCCAAATCAAATCGGTGGGGTCCGACACGCTCAATAATGAAATGGAGTTATGGGCAAAAGCGTTCGGCGAACGCTATACCGACGTGAAGATCATAATTGAGGGCCAGGGCTCCGCCACGGCCCCGCCTGCGCTCCTCGATGGAACCTCTCAGTTCGGACCGATGTCGCGACTGATCACGGCCGCCGAGTCCGAAGCCTTTGAGAAGAAATTTGGCTACAAGGTCTCGAGTTTGGCCGTCGCGGTTGATGCGCTTGCGGTCTATGTGAGCAAGGACAATCCGATCCGGTGTTTAACGACGGAGCAAGTGGACAGGATTTTCTCTTCGACACGCAAAGGCAGTGGCGGCAGGAGCATCGATACCTGGGGCGACGTCGGCCTGACTGGCGAATGGGCGACAAAGCCGATCTCGATTTACGGCCGTAACGACGTTTCGGGGACGTACGAGTTTTTCAGAGAAATTGCTCTCTATAGCGGGGACTATAAGCGGGAGGTCAAGCAGCAACCTGGTTCGGAGGCTGTCGTTAGCAATGTTGCAAGCGACAAATTTGCAATTGGATATTCCGGCATCGGCTACAAAACGGACGGTGTCCGCGTAGTTCCGTTGGCCATAACGTCCGGCCGAGAATGCTACGATACTTCCCCCGAGGCGACCTATTCGGGCAAATATCCTATCGCACGATACCTCTACATCTATTTCAACAAGAAGCCCAAAGAGCAGATCGACCCGCTGCGCGGCGAGTTTATCAAGTACATTCTATCGAGGGACGGACAGGCCTTGGTCGAGAAGGGTGGGTTCTATCCGATCACCAATGAACTGCGGGAAAGTGAATTGAAAAGGTTGGGACTTTCAAACCTCGCAAATTGATTGTTGGCGAGAGTCGGACATGAGTTTGGCAACAAAATTCGATATTTTGGTAGCAAGCGGCGCGCTGGCGTTGGTATGGATAATTTATGCAGCGGCGCGAGAGCGGCCCATTTGCTCCGGCCTCTTTCGGGATCAGGTTGGGATGGCCCTTTCATTGATCTCTAGTCTCATGTTCATTTCCAATTTTTCCGGCCTCTTCGCCAATTAAGCGTGAGCCTTTCAGGCTCCTGACCGCGCCCAAAGCAGCTAAGTCCTATTTTTTTATACATTTATGCACAAAACTCAGGCGCTTGAAAAACGTCAACTTCTGCCGCTTGGCCTCAAGTCGGCAGTTCTCTTGTTTCTCTGCGAGTAGCCTGCTGGCGGCAGCGATCTCCCCAGGAGATTTTGAAGATGCCAGAGCCAATGACTCCGCGTTCGCTGACGATGCGCCAACCGAGATAACAGCGACTGCCGAAACAATAACGATGCGAAGCATATGATTCCCGTCTCACCCTTTGTGATGGCCTGCCTATGCGGTGAGGTTTTTGCAGTGTGAACAGTCAGGCCGACGCCGGCCATCGCGATGGCGCCCACGACTGCGACGTTCATCGCCTCGATCACAGCAGCTTCGGTCAATCTGAGTTCATGCGCACCGGTAACGACCATGAGCACGATCGTCTGGAGCAACCAGCCGCTTAGGGCGCCGGCGATCAGTCCAACGAGGTTGTGTTCCTAACCAAAGCGGTGCTCGTACAACGCAGTTGCAGCAAAGTGGGCTTCAACGAAGCCCGCGACGATCTGCACGATCAAACCTGTCATCCAACCCATGGAGTTTCCGAGCCATTTCTTGGTTTGTGCGGGCAACCTGACCAATATTGCGGATTGATGACACCGGTATGAATGGAGGGGAGTCGGACCGCCCATGCGTGGTAGCTAAGCTCCTGGCAGGGGTACGTGAGTACGTCCCGCGGTTGTCACATGAGTGTCATGTAACTGCAATATTAGGTCTACGACGCCACTCTATAGAAGCGGCCTCGGAGCGCATTTAGTCCCACATGCGCCCCGCTCATCATGGAGAAAGCCCGTGAATTTCCTGAAAACCCTTATGGCTGCCAGCATTGTGGCCGCTTCGACCGTGCCTGTTTGCGCCTTGGACATCTCCGGCGCGGGCGCCACGTTTCCGTACCCCATCTACGCCAAATGGGCCGATGCCTATAAGAAGGAAACCGGCAACGGCATGAACTACCAGTCGATCGGCTCGGGCGGTGGAATCAAGCAAATCCAGTCCAAGACCGTGACCTTCGGCGCTTCAGACATGCCGCTGAAGCCGGCTGACCTGACCAAATCAGGACTCGTTCAGTTCCCCACGGTCGTTGGTGGCGACGTGCCGGTGGTTAATCTCGACGGCGTGAAGTCGGGCGACCTCAAGCTCGACGGCGCAACTCTGGCGAAAATCTTCCTAGGCGACATCAAGTCATGGGACGATGAGGCGATCGCCAAGCTGAAATCCTTCGGCGAAGCTTCCCAAGCAAGCGATCGTCGTCGTCCATCGCTCTGACGGCTCCGGCACCACTTTCATCTGGACCGACTACCTCTCGAAGGTGAGTGCCGACTGGAAGTCGAAGGTCGGTGCGAACACTTCGGTTGAATGGCCGGCCGGCATTGGTGCCAAGGGCAATGAGGGCGTGGCGAACAACGTGGCCAATACCAAGGGCGCCATCGGCTACGTCGAATATGCCTACGCCAAACAAAACAAGATGACCGCGGTCAGCATGATCAACAAGGACGGAAAGGCCGTTGAGCCCAGTGCAGCGGCGTTCCAGGCAGCGGCAGCGAATGCTGATTGGGAAAAGGCCGACCATTACTACGTGATTCTGACGGATCAGCCGGGTGCAGCTTCCTGGCCCATCGCTGGCGCCACGTTCATTCTGATCCACACCCAGCCGCAAGATCCTGCCGCGGCGACCGAGGCACTGAAGTTCTTCGCTTGGGCCTACAAGAAGGGCTCCAAGATGGCCGAGGAACTGGACTACGTACCAATGCCGGACCAGGTCGTGACTGCCATCCAAAAGATGTGGACCGCCGAAATCAAGGACGGCAGCGGCAAGCCGCTGTTTTCCGCGTCGAACTGAAGTCAACGGGAGCGGGGAGGCAACGCGTCCCCGCTCTCACATTCGGAGAGCTGGTTGAGTTCGGCCGACGGGTTTCTGACTTCAGTGAATGCATTGGGAGGTGCAGCGTGGTCGATGTGGCTTTGCAGGAGACCGGGGTGAGCATGCAGGATGTGGCTGAGCGGGCCAAGGTACTGAATAGGCTCCGGATCGGCGACATCGTCTTCCACCGCATTACGATGACTGCAGCCGTATTTGTGCTGGTGGTCCTTGGCGGCGTGATTGTGTCGCTGTTTCTGGGCGCGTTACCGGCGTTCCAGGAGTTTGGATTTGGTTTCCTCACCACCCAAAGCTGGAATCCCGTTACCGAAAAATTCGGAGCTCTCGCGCCGATCTACGGCACGGTTATTACGTCCCTGATCGCAATGCTGATTGCGGTGCCATTTGGGCTGATGATCGCCATGTTTCTTACCGAGCTTTGTCCAATGTGGTTGCGTCGTCCGATCGGTATTGCCATCGAATTGCTCGCGGGCATTCCCAGCATTATCTACGGAATTTGGGGTCTGTTCGTATTTGCGCCTTTCATACAGCAATATCTGCAGCCGCCCGTGATTGCAGCTTTCGAAAATGTTCCGGTACTTTCCACCCTATTCGCGGGGCCACCCTTTGGTATCGGAATTCTGACGGCGAGCCTGATCCTCGCGATCATGGTGTTGCCCTTTATCACGTCGATCTCGCGTGACGTATTCGACGCCGTTCCGCCGGTTCTTAAGGAAGCCGCTTATGGGCTGGGTTGGACCCAGTGGGAAGTTTGGCGCTATGTTGTGCTGCCGTTTACCCGCATTGGAGTCATTGGTGGCGTGATGTTGGGGCTGGGTCGTGCGCTCGGCGAAACCATGGCGGTCACTTTCGTGATCGGAAACGCCCACAGAATTTCGGCGTCCTTGTTTGCGCCCGGCACCACGATATCGGCAACGATCGCGAACGAATTCACGGAGGCCGTGGGCGATCTCTATACGTCGTCTCTAATCGCTCTCGGTCTCATTCTTTTTGTCATTACATTTATTGTTCTCGCTATCGCGCGGTACTTGCTGCTCCGGATCAATCGGAGGATCGCCTGATGGATGCCTCTCTTTACGCTAAGCGTCGCCGCCGCAATGCACTCGCCGCAGTCGCATCGTATAGTGCGACGTTCGTTGGCTTGACCTGGTTGGCGCTTATCCTCGGCGTGTTATTCTGGCATGGGTTTGGCGGACTCTCGCTTCGCGTCTTCACTGAAATGACGCCTCCACCCGGAGCGGTTGGCGGACTTCTCAACGCCATCGTCGGCAGCTTGATCATGACGGGATTGGCTCTTCTGATCGGCGCTCCGATAGGCATCCTCGCTGGAACTTATATGGCCGAATACGGCCGCCATTCTCACCTCACCAGCCTGGTTCGTTTCATCAACGATATCCTGCTCAGTGCGCCGTCGATTGTGGTCGGCCTATTCATCTACTACGTCATGGTTCGTCCCATGGGTCATTTTTCGGGAATAGCCGGCGCCGTTGTCCTCTCGGTGCTTGTGGTCCCGGTCATGGTTCGGACCACGGAGGACATGCTGACGCTGGTCCCCGATACGTTACGGGAAGCGGCGGCTTCGATCGGCTTGCCGCGGTCGCTGATGATCCGGCAGATTGCCTACCGCGCAGCGCGAGCCGGAATTATCACAGGGCTGCTGCTCGCCATTGCCCGCATCAGCGGAGAAACCGCGCCGCTCCTGTTTACCGCTCTCAACAACCAATTTTACAGCACGAACCTAAATGCGCCGATGGCGAGTTTGCCATCTGTCATTTTTCAATTCGCGCTTAGCCCATACAAGGACTGGCAGGATCTAGCTTGGACTGGAGCGCTTATTATTACGCTCGCGGTGCTGGCAATGAGCATTATGGCCCGTTCGCTGGCGGGAACGAGGAAAGCATCATGAACATGGTAACCGCAAAGGCCGCACCTATCGCTGGGCCTCAGTTGGTGGACAGCTCCATGCTTAAAGAGAAGATCGCGATCCGAAATCTCAATTTTTATTATGGGGAGACAGAGGCACTCAAGGGTGTCAGCCTTCCGCTGTATGCCAACATGGCAACGGCCTTTATCGGCCCGTCGGGCTGCGGCAAGTCAACGCTCCTTCGCGTTCTTAACCGCATGTATGATCTTTATCCCGGTCAGCGCGCCGAAGGTCAGGTGTTCCTCGAAGGCAAAGACATTCTCGACCCCAGGCTGGATCTCAATTTGCTGAGGGCCAGGATAGGAATGGTCTTCCAAAAGCCGACTCCGTTCCCGATGTCGATCTACGAAAATATCGCCTTTGGAATCCGTCTTTACGAGAAACTACCCAAATCGGAAATAGACGGTCGCGTTGAACAGGCTCTGCAGCGAGGTGCCTTGTGGAGTGAGGTCAAGGATAAGCTCAATGCGAATGGCCTCAGCCTCTCCGGCGGTCAGCAGCAGCGGCTTTGTATCGCCCGTACCGTCGCAGTGCGGCCGGAGGTGATCCTGTTCGACGAGCCGTGCTCCGCGCTTGATCCAATTTCAACGGCCAAGATCGAAGAGCTGATCGACGAGTTGAAGGATGACTACACCATAGTGATCGTCACCCACAATATGCAGCAGGCCGCGCGCGTATCGGACAAGACCGCGTTCATGTACCTTGGTGAACTGATCGAGTTCGATGATACCAACAAGATCTTTACCTCGCCGAACGATCGACGCACCCAGGACTACATCACTGGCCGGTTCGGCTGACGCGCAAATCGCGGGAGAATTTTAATGCAATCAGACCATACCGCCAAGGCGTTCGACAACGATCTGCAGGAGCTGACCCGGCTGGTTGCGGAAATGGGCGGTCTCGCCGAACGCATGATCGTCGAGTCCGTCGATGCGCTGATCCGCCGCGACGTCGCGCTCGGCAATCGCGTGGTCCAAGCCGATGCCGAAATCGACAATCTGCAACGCCTGATCGAGGAGCGCGCGGTGCTGACCATCGCGCGGCGGCAGCCGATGGCGGTGGACTTGCGCGAAATCGTCGGCGCCATGCGGGTCGCAACCGATCTCGAGCGGATCGGCGACCTCGCCAAGAACATGGGCAAGCGCGTGGCGGCGCTGGAAAGCGATTTTCAGCCGCTGAAGCTGATCCGCGGACTGGAGCACATGACCGACCTCGTGCAATCGCAGGTCAAATCCGTGCTCGACGCCTACGCGGCGCACGACCTGCCGGCGGCGATGACGGTCTGGAAGGGCGACGAGGAAGTCGACGCCATCTGCACGTCGCTGTTCCGCGAGCTTCTGACCTACATGATGGAAGATCCGCGCAATATCAGTTTTTGCATTCATCTGATGTTCTGCGCCAAGAACATCGAGCGGATCGGCGATCACGCCACCAATATCGCGGAAACCGTTTTTTACATTATCGAGGGCCAGCAAATGCTCGACAAGCGCCCGAAGGGTGACATGACGACCTTTGCAACGACTGTACCCGGAAACTGACGACCGTTTTCGAGCGAAGGGTAGGGCGTATCGCATAAAGAAAACGTGTCCTAAACATGAGAGAAGGCTACGCATATGAGCGCACGCATTCTGGTGGTGGAAGACGAGGAGGCGCTGACGACGCTGTTGCGCTACAACCTCGACTCCGAAGGCTATGACGTCGAAACGGTCGGACGCGGCGACGACGCTGACACCCGTTTGAAGGAACGGATTCCCGACCTGATCGTGCTGGACTGGATGCTGCCGGGTCTGTCCGGCATCGAACTGTGCCGCCGCCTGCGGGCGCGGCCGGAGACGAGGCAATTGCCGATCATCATGCTGACCGCGCGCGGCGAGGAGAGCGAGCGGGTCAGGGGCCTTGCGACCGGCGCCGACGATTACATCGTCAAGCCTTTCTCGGTGCCGGAATTGCTGGCGCGGGTGAAGGGTCTGTTGCGCCGGGCAAGCCCGGAACGGCTTGCCACCGTGCTCACCTATGGCGACATCGAACTCGACCGCGAGAAGCGCCGCGTCGCGCGCTCCGGCCGCCCGGTCGATCTCGGGCCGACGGAATACCGGCTGCTGGAGTTCTTCCTCGAGCATCCGGGACGGGTGTTCAGCCGCGAGCAACTGCTCGATAGCGTCTGGGGCCGCGACATCTATATCGACGAGCGCACCGTCGACGTGCATATCGGTCGTCTGCGCAAACTACTTAATCCCGGTCGTGAACAGGATCCGATCCGCACCGTGCGCGGGGCCGGTTACGCGCTCGACGATCGCTTTGCGAAGGTGGACACATAATCCGACGACGTTATGGATGAGCTCACAGACACACCGAAGCACGTGCAACATCTGACCGTTGTCGGCGAATTTCTACTTGATCGAGAAACAATTCGGGTGTGGCGAGGCAGTAAGCCACTTAAGCTTTCGCTGCGGCAATTTCGATTGCTTGATGTCTTTATGCGACATCCGAGCGAGCCTCTTTCGCGCAAGCTTCTGAAAGAGCTTGTGTGGGGTCCCGAATCGACGATCGAAGAAGCTACCGTGGACGCAGAGATAGTGCGACTGCGTCGTGCGATCGGAGGGCGGAAACGTGATTTGCCGATCCGGACGGTTCGCAAAATGGGCTATGCATTCGAGAGTCCCAAACGCCGCGCCTCTCCCAAACGAAGGCTATCCGTCTCCGATAATGAAAACTTGCAGATCATGCCATCTGCCGTTCAGCTTTGAGCGACGGAGCCGATAACGGAAGCAAGAACGTAATGAGGCAGCAAAGCAGCAGCATGACGGCGGAGCCGATCAGGCAGCCGGTGATACCAGCGATCTGATACAGCACCCCGGACAGAGTAATGCCGAGAAGGCGGCCAGCCGCATTTGCAGCGTAGTAGAAGCCGACGTCTTCAGCTGCTTTTTCCGATCCTGCATAGGCCAGAATAAGATACGAGTGCAGGGATGAGTTTACCGCAAATGGCAGTCCGAAGAGCGCCAGTCCGACCACCAAAATGAGATCAGTTCGTGCGACGTCGGTTGAGTTCATGATCATTGCTAGTGCAATGGGTACGGCTGCGAGGACGGCCGCCCAAGCTCTCGCGGCCGGCACCTCTCGACTCAAGCCGTCCGCGCTGCGACTCACAAGCGAAGGTGCAATTGCCTGCACTCCGCCGTAGGCGATGGTCCAAGCCGCTAAAAAGCCGCCGACTTGCAAGAATTTCCAACCGTGTGCGTAGAGAAACACGGGCAATCCGACGACGAACCAGACATCTCTCGCGCCGAACATGAAGATGCGTGCGGCGGCCAAAAGATTGACGCCCCGCGACTTGCCGAACAACTCACGGATGGTCTTCGACGATTTCGCTTTGCCAAGCTGGGACGGGAGAAGCAGCAGACCCGCGGCGAAGATCACACCGAGGAGCGCAGCCATCAACCATAGTGCGTGCGTGAATCCGACTAGGTCCAGCAAAAGGCCACCGACGAAAAACCCGATGCCCTTCATCGCGTTCTTCGAACCGGTGAACCACGCGACCCATCGAAACAACTGCCCGCTGCCTTCGGCTGAGGTTGCCTTGATCGCTGACTTCGATGCTGTCTTGGTCAGATCTTTGGCAACACCGGCGATACCCTGGGCAATCACGACCCACGCAACTGATGCCGCCGCACCCCATCCCGGGTTTAGCGCAGATAGCATCAGCAAGCCGGCAATCTGGAGCATCTGACCGATCGCAAGCATACGGGGAATCCCGAAGCGCGATGCGAGGTAGCCGCCCGCGAGGTTGGCACCGATTCCGGCCGCCTCATATAGGAGGAAGAGGAATGCGAGCGTAAATGGCGTATAGCCCAACCTGAAAAAGTGGAAGAGGACGAGCATACGCAGGGCGCCGTCGACCAGTGTGAAGCCCCAATAGGATGCGGTGACGATGAGATAATTGCGCGCCGTTGCCATCATGAGCCGCTCTCCTGAACGATGTTCGCAAGGTCGACCATTCGGCAGGCATAGCCAACCTCGTTGTCATACCAGGCGTAGACCTTCAACAAAGTCTCGTCCGTAACCATTGTACTCAAAGCGTCCACGATCGAACTGCGGGAGTCATTGGTGTAGTCCGCGGAGACCAGGGGACGCGTCTCGTATCCCAGGATTCCCGCCAGCACGCTCTCTGAGGCTGATTTGAACAGCGCGTTGACCTCTTCGACCGTTGTCGGACGTGCAAGTTCAAACACGCAGTCCGTCAGGCTGGCATTGAGAACGGGGGCGCGCACGGCGTGCCCATTCAGCTTGCCCTTGAGTTCCGGATAAATCAGAGAAATGGCGGTGGCGCTGCCGGTAGTGGTTGGCTGTAGCGAGAGCATGGCCGACCGTGCACGTCGCAAATCCTTATGCGGTGCGTCAACGACAACGTTCGTATTGGTGGGATCGTGGATGGTCGTGATCTGGCCATGGCGTATGCCGATAGCCTCATGGATCACCTTGACGACTGGCGCGAGGCAGTTCGTCGTACATGAGGCGGCAGTCAGCAGGCGGTGCCTTGGCGGATCATAGAGCTTGATCGTTTACTCCGACGACGATGTTCAGTGCGGCGGCATCCTTGACCGGCGCTGCGACAATCACTCGCTTTACGCCGCGCTCGAAATACGCCTGAAGCTGTTCGGCTTAAGAAACTTGCCGGTGCATTCGAGCACAATGTCGCAGCCGAGATCGCCCCAGGCGACCTCGCCGGGATCACCGTGTTCGCTGAAGCCGATACGCTGATTGTCGACTATGATGGCGCTGCCGTCTTCAACGCCGATCGACGTATTCCACCTTCCGTGAATGCTGTCGAACTCAAGCAGGTGCGCGGTCGCCGCGATCCCTCCCTTGACTTCGTTGATGTGAACGATATCGAGCCGGTTCTGCGCGCGCGGATCGGTCTCCGGCCGATAGATGCCACCCATGGCAGAGCGGAGCGCGAGCCTGCCGATACGACCCATTCCGTTGATGCCGACTCTTCATTGGTTCCTGTCCTTATCAGGGTGCTACAGCGCACCGTATCGCCGATCTCATCCAGCCGCGCCTTGAGCGCCATCCGGTCAAGTGACGCGAACGGAAGGCTCGTGAATATCTCGAGCCGTCGCCGGATCATGGCGTAAAGCTCGTTCAGCAAGCGTCGTGCGCTCGGTCGCCGAACCCTCGAAATTGCGCGGGGTCGGGTAGGGGCCATGCGGCTGTGACGAACTGGCCGGAGAGGTCCGGACAGAACTGGCCGTTCGGTGCGTCGCAGAGTGCGATGATGAAATCCATCCGGGGAGCATCCGGGCCGTTTGAACTCGTCCCAGGACTTGCATCGCAAGCGGGAGATGTCGTGGCCGAGAACCTTGAGACGATCGATCACTTCCGGAAGGGGCGCCCTCGCGGGCTCAGCGCCGGCGGAATAGGCGCGGAAGCGACCTCGGCCGATCTTTTCGAGCAAGCGCTTCCGCCATGATCGACCGAGCGGAATTGTGCGTGCAGAGAAACAGAACATTGAACGCGGGTGTCATGAAACTCTCCGTTGCTTCGCGTCACATCGGCTATGGCGGGGTAGCGATCCAAAATGTCGCGCGCAGAGTTCTGGTCGGCCCCCACAACAATCGCGGGCCATGAACTCGACCAGTTCGCGAAAACCTCGCGAGATCGGCGCGGTAGTTCATCACTCGGCCCTGCCGTTCAACCAGCACCAGGCCCGGCACGACTGAGCACCGCGAGATGCGCCGACATGGTGTTGTGCGGCACCTCGTACATTCGGGCGATGTCGCCGGCGTTGAGACCGTCGGGATGAACTTTCAGGAGGCTGCGAAGAACCGCGAGCCGGGTTGGCTGCCCAAGTGAGCCAAACCGCGCAACCGCTTCACATTCGTCTATAAGTCTCGACATATAGAGATATTAGACTGGGACGGTGTTTTGGGAAAGTTTTTTCGACCAGGGTGACGGTCTGTTCAGAAGTCAGCATCACGCGTTTGGTGACACGGCATGACAGTCTGAGCCCGTGACCAGGGGGGGTTGGAATGCGAAGAGGCGCGATGTTCACCGCTAGCGGGAGCGCTTTTTGCAGCCGCGAGCGGACGCGCGGCTTTCTTCGCGAGGCGGTCTTGACTTGACTGGAGCGGGCGCACCACAACCGGCAGCCGCAGCCACGAGATTGCATAGTTCAGGATGCCCGTCGCAGCAGTCGTTGACGAGAAACGACAACAAAGACTGCATTCCCTCCACGTCAGAGCGATAAATAATCGTACGTCCTTCACGCGAGCTTCGCAGCAGGCCGGCTCGAACCAAAATGGCAAGGTGAGACGACAGGGTATTGTGCGGCGCACCGATCGTATCGGCGATCACTCCTGCGGTGATGCCGACAGGTTCGTGCTTGATCAGGAGACGGAAGATCGCGAGCCGCGTCGGTTGCGCCAAGGCAGCAAGCGCGGAAATCGCGTGGGCGTCGGTGAGCTGATCTCCCGACGAGATAGGGCTGGCGTGACTTGCGACCGCCAGCATCGTTTTTCGCATTGCACTGATCCTCGTGATTCCACAATTCGAGTTTCTTTTTAACTCGACGCCTAGGTGACAAGCCAGATCGTTTCTATTATTGAATATGTCGAGACATCTCGACATGTCGTTCGGGCTTCAGGAGCCTTGTAGCGACTTTTGAACGAGACGCCCGGCCGGTAGGCGTACCGGTCCAATCCTTGAGGAAACCCCGCCGGTAGGCGTACCGGCGCGTCCGAGGAGAACGTTCCATGAGTCATTGCGATAAGATGGTCGATGCCGGCCGCCGCCAATTTTTGGGCGGTGCGGGTTTTGCCGCCGCAGGAGCGGCGGTCGCAACGATGGTGCCGGCCCAGGCGAAGGCGGCACCGGGAGCGGCGCGGGTCGATTATCCCGTCCAATCGTCTTGCCAATGTCTCCGATCTCAAATCGAACGAACCCCTCACCGTCGCATATCCGGACGCAGATGCGCCAGGCGTTTTGCTCAAGCTCGGCAAGCGCGTTCCGGGCGGCGTCGGCGCCGATGGCGACATCGTCGGATTTTCGACCACCTGTCCGCACAAGGGTTTTCCGCTCAACTACAATGCGCGCGGACAAGACCATGAACTGCCCGGGGCACTACTCGCGGTTCGACTGTGAGTCCGGTGGGCAGCAGGTCTGGGGGCAGGCCACACAAAATCTTCCGCAATATGCACTGCGCGTCGACGACAAGGGCGACATCTACGCCGAAGGCGTGGACGAGCTTCTGTATGGCCGCCTGTCCAACGTGTTGTGAGGAGAAAAGATCATGGCTTACAAGCGTCAGATCGACCGTCTCCCGATCGTCCCGAAGGACGCGAAGGAATTCAACGTCACCTGCCACTACTGCATCGTTGGCTGCGGCTACAAGGCATACACTTGGCCGACCAACAAGCAGGGCGGCACGGCGCCGGACCAGAACAAGTTTGGCGTTGACCTCGGCAAGCAGCAAGGCGCAGAGACGGCCGCGTGGTATTCGCCCTCGATGTACAACATCGTGCGGCAGAACGGCAGCGATGTTCATATCGTCATCAAGCCCGACAAGGACTGCGTTGTGAATTCCGGACTCGGCTCGGTGCGGGGCGCGCGCATGGCCGAGATGAGCTATTCGCAGCAGCGCAACACGCAGCTGCAGCGCCTGACCGATCCGATGGTGTGGCGTTACGGGCAGATGCAGCCGACCAGCTGGGACGATGCGCTCGATCTTGTCGCGCGCGTGACCGTTGCGGTCATCAATGACAAGGGCGAGGACGGCCTATTCGTATCCGCCTTCGATCATGGCGGCGCGGGCGGCGGTTACGAGAATACCTGGGGCACGGGCAAGCTCTATTTCGGGGCGATGAAGGTCAAGAACATCCGCATTCATAACCGACCCGCCTACAATTCCGAGGTTCATGCCACGCGCGACATGGGCGTGGGCGAACTCAACAACTGCTACGAGGACGCCGAGCTGGCGGATACCATCGTCGCGGTCGGCACCAACGCGCTCGAAACCCATACCAACTATTTCCTGAACCATTGGGTGCCGAATTTGCGCGGCAGTTCGATGGACAAGAAAAAAGCCGAGTTCGGCTCGGAGCCGGTTGCGCGCGGGCACGTCGTGATCGTCGATCCGCGCCGTACCGTGACCGCCAACGCCTGCGAAGTCGAGGCCGGCAAAGAGAACGTGATGCATCTCGCGATCAACTCCGGATCAGATCTGGTGTTGTTCAACGCGTGGCTGACTTACATCGCGAGCAAGGGCTGGATCGATAAAGCCTTCATCGATGCGTCGACAAAGAACTTCGACAAGGCCCTCGCCGCCAACAAGATTAGTCTCGACGATGCCGCCCGAATCACCGGCCTGACGGTCGACCAGATCCGGAAATCGGCGGAATGGATCGCCCAGCCGAAGGAAGGCAATGCGCGACGACGGACGATGTTCGCCTATGAGAAGGGCCTCATTTGGGGCAATGATAATTACCGCACCAACGCGGCGCTTGTGAACGTGGCGTTGGCCACCGGCAATATCGGGAGACCCGGCGGCGGCTGCGTCCGCATGGGCGGCCATCAGGAAGGATACTCACGGCCATCCGATGCTCACGTCGGACGACCTGCGGCATATGTCGATAAGCTCCTGATCGAGGGCAAGGGCGGCGTTCACCACATCTGGGGATGCGATCACTACAAGACGACGCTGAACGCCTTCAAGTTCAAGCAAGTCTACAAGAAGCGCACCGACATGGTGAAAGAAGCTATGATGTCGGTGCCTTATGGCGACCGCACCGCGATGGTGAATGCCATCGTCGGGCGCGATCAAGAAGGGCGGGTTGTTCGCGGTCGACGTCGATATCGTGCCGACCAAGATCGGCGAGGCTTGCCATGTCTGGCTGCCGGCCGCGACCTCAGGCGAAGCCAATCTCACCTCGATGAACGGCGAACGCCGCATGCGTTTGACCGAAAAATACATGGACCCGCCGGGCCAGGCGATGCCCGACAGCCTGATCGCGGCGCGTATCGCCAACAACATGGAGCGTGTGCTGCGCGAGCAGGGCAAGGGACAATACGCCGACCAGTTCAAGGGCTTCGACTGGAAGACCGAAGAAGACGCATTCATGGACGGCTATAACGACCATGAAAAGGGTGGCGAGTTCGTCACCTACGAGCGTCTGCGGGCCATGGGGACCAATGGTTTTCAGGAGCCCGCGACCGCTTTCACGGACGGCAAGATCATCGGCACCAAGCGGCTGTTTGCTGACGGCAAATTCGGCGCCAAGGACGGCAAGGCGACGTTCATGGAGACGCAATGGCGCGGTCTTCAGGCGCCCGGCAAGGAAGAGGAACGCAAGAAGTGGCCGTTCCTCGTCAACAATGGCCGCACCAATGTTGTCTGGCAGAGCGCCTATCTCGATCAGGACAACGAGTTCGTCATGGACCACATGCCGTATCCGTTCATCCAGATGAACCCCGACGACATGGCGGAGCTAAAGCTCAAGCAGGGCGATCTCGTCGAAGTCTATAACGACAATGGCTCAACCCAGGCGATGGTCTATCCGACGCCGACCGCAAAGCGGAAGCAGACCTTCATGTTGTTCGCCTATCCGACCGGCGTCCAGGGCAACGTCGTATCAGCGGGCGTGAACGAGTTCATCATCCCGAACTACAAGCAGACCTGGGGCAATATCCGCAAGATCGCCGATGCTCCGGAAGGCGTGAAGCATCTCAGCTTCAAGTCGATCGAATATACGACCTGAGGGTCCTGCCGCCTGATAGGACGCTGCTCCGCTATATCGAGATGGTCATCAGCCGCGATTGTGGCTCCGGGCTCAATCGACTTTGACCTGCGCCGAAGCACTGGATCATGCTCGATCATTGCGATTACGTGATCAGGTGTGACCAAACGTGCAAGTGGGGTAGACACCAAAGCCTTCAAGGTCCATCCGGCACGCCGTTCGAAACAGGTCGGGACCGATTTCGCCCTGTTCCGTGGGCGCTACAAAGATGCCGTCCGAGCTATCTATTGCTGCCCAGACCCGAGACTAATTCGATCAGCCAGAGCGCGATCCGTGAGAAGAGCCAAAGCCATCCAAAAGTGGTCACCGTGACGGTCACAAGATAAACCGCCCGCACGAGTCTAGATTTCAGCGACGAAAAAGTCGCGTGCTCATCTGATAGAAAGCGCGTGTTTTGATCGGTCAAATGAGGCCCAATTGTAGAAGTCTGCCCTGTGGGGGCGAGAAGCACCGTAACGAAATTCTTTAACAACCAGATCACAAGGACCAGCCAAACCGCGAGGTTCAATCGGACACCAGGGCCGCGCTGATCTTTATCTTGTGGCATCAATCATTTCTAATTGCCAAGGGTGCGCTCAAGCGCAGCGATGGTATCCCTCAGATTGTCTCGACGCGCCGCTAGCTCCCTGGCATGCATTGGATATCCAGCTTGAAAACGATCAGTCACTCCGGCCAGTTGCTCCTCAGCAGCGATTGCACCGTTAAGGATTTGGACGATGCGATCAAGGTCGGCAATCAAAGTCCTCGTTTGTACCGCTTCTCGGGCGGCGGATGTCCCGAAGTGACGCTGATGTTTCATTGCGCACACCTTAGATGATCTGATCTGGCACACGAGGGGTCGTTGCTCGTGTCGCGCATGGGCCTTCGCAAGAAGCCTGCCAGCCCGACCTTAAGGGTTTAGGATGACGACCGGGTCGTCCTGCCGAGCGCATCCATCACCCGGGTCATCGCCGGGTGCTTTCGGTTCTTCACCTTCACCCAATGCTTCGACCGGCCAGCCTGATAGGGACGGTCGCGGCGTTTCGACACCAAACCCTCTAGTCCCATGCGGCAGGCGGCGCGAAACAGGTCGGGACCGATCTCGCCCTGTTCCGTGGGCGCGACAAAGATGCCGTCCGGTCGACGCGCCAACAGGCGGGCGAGATTGGTCTTGCGCATCGACAACGGCAGGCCACGCAAATCCTCACCGTCGAGCGCCAGGATATCGAAGGCATAGAGTTGCACTTCGTGCGTCATGCTTGCGCGAGTGCAGCGCGTTGAAATCGGAAACGCCGTCGACGCCGAGCACCACTGCCTCGCCGTCGATCACGAACTGCTTGAATCGGTTCTTCAGCGCCGCCTCGACGATCCACGGATAACGGTCGGCCCAGTTGTAGCCGCCCCTGGTGATCAGGCGCACGCGGTCGCCGTCGCGCTCCAGCCGCAGCCGGTAGCCGTCATACTTCACTTCGTGCAGCCAATCCGGGGTGTCGGGGACGGTGGTGGCCTTGGTGGGGAGGCAGAAATCGAAGGACATGAGGCCAAGATAGTCACCCCATGAACCTTTGCCACCAAAGACGGCGCCCCCGACTCGATCGGCCTGTTAGGCGGGCGCCAGTATGGCTGGGGTGCTTGGGGAGGGTGGGGCAGGGCTGGAAAACGCACCCCGCGCCACGCCAGCCCCGGCAATCGGCCTTCCGGCACCAGGTGGTTGGTAGCCGACTGGTAGCCCGAACCAGTTGGTAGCCCGCATGGGGGCGTCGATTCCAGCTAAGTATCTGATTTTGTTGGCGCGCTCGGAGAGATTTCGAACTGCTCTACTAACGTATTCATATATCAATAGTTGTTTGTTGAAGTTTGGTCCGAGGGACAAATCGAGGGGCAGGGCGGGGGCAGCCGGGTGAGCAGGAGTTCGAATCCCGTCCCCGCGACCACTTTCACTGCAGCTCATTCACCTTCCCGCCCTAACAGGGTTCAGACCAGCCTCCGAAGGAAGCAAGTTGCCCTAGTCGGTGCGCGCGCATCTGGTCAACCGTTGCGGCGCGTCGTGGTGGTTTGGACCCAGTCGGCACCAATCACGGACAAAATGGTGACGAGCCATACGTGGTTCAGTTCGTCCCCTATGTGAAAGCACAGGTCAAGACGATCTACGCCCAGCCAAATCAGCCTCTCAAGAAAGGTGACTTGCCGCTTGAGATTGACCCGGCACCTTACCAGTACACCGTAAGCCAAGTGGAGACGCTAGAGGTATCTCGGTGCTTTCGCTCGTCGCACTCCCGCAAACTCTGGCCCACCGTATTTTCTGTGAACACAATCACAAATTCTACGACCAACTATTTGAGGGTCATAGGGAACTCAGGCGTAACCTCGGCTAGCAATTCGCTGCTAAACTTCGACGTGAAGAGCGACCTCGAACGATCTTATAATAATTGCGATAGTTCGACTGGAAGTTGCTTCGTTATTGTTCTCACAAGCCTCGTCGGTTCGCCGGCGGTCACCGTGCCTCAATCCCACGGCTGGTCGTCGCGGACCGAAACTCTAACCGGGTCTTCTAGACGATGACGATGACGATGACGATGACGAGGACGGGCACGACCTGTTTGAGCGTAGCGCTTTTTATGTTCGCTACAATGGTAACTGTAACCGCCGCGGAACCACGGCGTGTCCTGCTAGTGCACGCTTTCGGTCACGCCTATTCACCGTGGAGTGATATGGCCGCAAGCTTTCGCGAAGAACTGGTTAAGAAGTCACGGGAGCCCATCGACCTCTATGAGGTCTCGCTCGACACCGCCAGGGTCCGCGACCCTCAGGATGAGGGGCCGTTCGTCGAATACATTCGCGCGGTCCAATCGGGCCGCAAGTTCGATTTGATCGTGCCGGTGGGTGCTCCCGCAGCGTACTTCATTCAGCGTCATCGCCAGACGACATTTCCGACCACGCCGATTCTGATCCTTGGCGCGGATGTGCGCCGCATTTCCAAAACCAAACACATCGTTAGTGACACCGCCGTTTTGTTGGATCTGGATCTGCCTGCCTACCTTCAAAACATCCTGCAACTTCGCCCTGACACGACTGATATTGCCGTGGTGGTCGGCAATTCTCCCGTGGAGCGATATTGGACCTCGGAGCTTCGACGAGATTTTCAAGCGTTCGCCGATCGGGTAAATATCGTGTGGTTCAATGATATGACGTTTGAGCAGATGCTGGAACGCGTTGCTTCGATGCCACCGCGTTCCGCAATCTTTTGGTTTCTGCTCTCGGAGGACGCGGCCGGCGTTCCTTATTCACAGGACCGTGCATTGGAAGCAATCCGCGAAGTGGCCACTGTACCCATTTTCGGAATGGGCGACTTTGAACTGGGCCGAGGCATTGTCGGAGGCCCTTTAATGCAAACAAGCGTTTTGGGTCGCGAGGCGGCACAGGCAGGTCTTCGTATCCTAAAAGGTGAATGGCGGGACGACAGTATCGACCCGCCCGCTGTAATCTTTGGAGCACCGATGTTTGATTGGCGAGAGCTTCAAAGGTGGAACATCAGTGAGGCCCGGTTGCCCGTCGGTAGTATTGTGCAATTTCGCCAAGGCACTATTTGGGAGCGCCATCGTTTTGAAATCATCGCGGCGCTGGCCGTCGTGTTTTTCCAGGCCGCGTTGATCGCCGGATTATTGTTCGAGCGCCTGGCCCGCCGGCGAGCCGCCGCGCTGGCGGGCAAGGCGAAATTGGAAACTGATTTGTACCGTGAAAATCTCGCGCACCTGGCCCGTGTCCATACCGTCGGCGAGATGTCGACTGCAATTGCGCATGAGGTCAATCAGCCGCTCGTGGCAATCAAGAACTACGCGGTTGCCGCGCGCGGAAGGCTCATACGCACCGGAACTTCCGGTTTGGTAAAGGTACAGGAGCTGTTGGACAAGATCGAGGAGCAAGCCTCACGTGCCGGCGATATCATGCAGTCACTGCGGGCCATGGTGAAAAAGCATGAGCCCGAGACGGCCGAGACCGACCTCGGCGAACTGGTCGCTGTTACCTTGAAGCTGATGGAAATGGAAAGCCGCAACACGAACATCCGCATCGAACCGGCAATCTCACCCGACCTTCCACCTGTGATCGCGGACAGAATTCAGATCCAGCAAGTGGTGCTGAATTTGGCCCGCAACGCCGTCGAAGCAATCGAGGAAGCGGGGATTGCCGGTGGCGTCATTAAGGTAGCGGTCATTGGCGCGGAAAGAAACGAAGTCGCCGTGAGCGTTTCAGACTCCGGACCGGGAATCGCGCCCGACGACGCCAACCATATTTTCGATCCGTTCCATTCAACCAAGCGCGGGGGATTGGGAGTAGGGCTTTCCATCTCCCGCGCCATCGTTGAAGCTCACGGTGGTCGGATGTCGATGGCTCCCAATCATGGCGGCGGCTGCGTGTTCCAGTTCACGCTTCCAGTCGCGATCGCAGGAAGCTGAGCGACGTGTTGGACCCCACAGTATACATTGTCGACGACGACGACGCGGTGCTCGATTCGATTGCCGAACTGGTAATGTCGGTGGGTCTTCGCGCGGCCACATTCCTTTCCGCGCAGCAATTTCGTGATAGCTTTGACCCGGAACAGCCAGGTTGCCTTGTGCTTGACGTTCGCATGGCGCATACGAGCGGTCTTGCGCTCCAGGCGGAGCTAAACACGATCGGTGCGCGCATCCCGATCGTGTTCATCAGCGGTCATGGGGACATCTCGGTTGCCATAAAGACGATCAAGGCCGGCGCGGTCGATTTTGTTCAAAAGCCCTATCATGAGCAGCAATTGCTCGACAGCATCAATGAAGCGCTCCGGCGCGATGCCGAGACCCGACAGGTTACCGGCAGTGGCGATGGCTTCACCGAACGTCTCGCAACATTGACCGAACGGGAGCGCGACGTCCTGGAGCATGTCGCGCAGGGACTGTCCAGCAAGTCAATCGCCAAGGTGCTGGATATCAGTTACCGAACCGTGGAGCTGCATCGCAGTCACATCATGGAAAAGCTGCGGGTGCGTTCGGTCGCGGAGCTGATCAAGCTGGTCATCGAGCGGCGTAATGCCTGAAGCTCCGACGAACGACCGGTTACCATAGGGGCCGTATGTAGTTCCTCATATTGTTCGCCGCCCCAACCTGGATCATCCTGAACACGTGTCCCCTGACGCTGGCGAGGTCAGACGGGTGAGTGGCGCCGCATCCCCTCGTGAGCGGGGCTCATATGAGGCTGAAGGCTCCTACGGCATAAAAAAACGAAATGGAGGAACCCTATGTCAAGAAACCGCAGCATCGCATTTCTTGTTGGAGCTTCCCTCGTTCTTGGGGTTATCTCGACCTACGCATTTGCTCAGAGTAGAAATACTAACGTTGCAGCTACCCGTGACGCTTATGCTTATTCTCAGGTTTTTACTGATCCAATGAATGCAACATGCCCGAACCCTAGGCATCGCAAAGTTAAGACATTAAACGGATATAAGTGGCGTTGGGTATGCTGAGCTCAAGCGGACGAACGTTGCGCGTCCAACATCATTGATCGGATGACAGTCGGTTGGTACCCGCAAGGGGATGTGGCCACTTCGGTAACGAAAGGTCGCGCGTAGACCGCCAGCAAGCGTCCGTCTGCACGTGTTTCCACTTATTCGGACACGTATTCCCTGCGATTGCCCCACCTCCTCCTTTTAGCGTCACATTCGGCTTAAGGCCAATTCTGAGCACCAAGAGCACCAGAGCACCAAGATTGCATATCTGAGGCGGAGTGGGTGCCATGAACGGAATTGCGCGTGGTCCTACTGTCGGTTCGGTTTTCAATGAAGAGCGGGATGAGGAATCGAGCGGCGTCTAGCCGCTACCTGAGGGCGAGGACGAACCTGACTTGAACAGTGGGAAGCCAGCCACGTTCAAATCGCTCGTCGCAACAATGCTGTTGGACTTGCTGTCGTCCCCGTTTCGGGCCCGATAGCGGATATATCACCGAATAAGTGCTTTCCAGTAACGTGAAAGGAAGTTTGAAATGTTAAGAGCACTCTCGATCTTGATCGGTGCCACCGTGGTGATGTTTTGTTCGTGCGACCTTCAGGCCTTCCCGATCACAGCTACGGCTCAGGTGACGACGCCTGAGCTCATGCAGGTGAGGGACTTTTGTGGTCTTGGCTTTCACCGTAGCCCCTATGGTTATTGTGTGCGCAATGGCGTGCCTTACGGATATGTAGCGCCGGTCGTCGTAGCACCCGCAGTCGTCGCGCCACCTGTCATGGTTGCACCGCGTGTATGCCCTTATGGCTATGTCTATGCTCCCGCTTATCGCCGATGTGTGCTTCTCTAGGGCACAAATCGACGGAGGGAATTTGTTTGGAGGACTGCGATACGAGCGTAGGACAAGCCTTGAGGGCACATGGCCGAAACCGTTTATGTCGTCGATCCGCTTCTCGGATGAACGCCTTCGTATCGTCGACGCGCTCACGGGCGAGCCTGTCGTTGTAAAGAGCTTACGATAATGCAGAGGAGTTTCTCGATCGAGGTTACGACGACAGCCTCAGGATGCGTTCTCGTTCCGCTCGATCTGCCGGGAATGGGATTACGAACACTGATGGACGAGATCAAGCGCCGGCATCTTCCGCTGGCGGTCGTGGTGCTCGGTCGCGATTCGGAGCTTGCGATTGCTGTCAGGCTGGTGCGCGACGGCGCCTTCGATTTCCTCGAACATCCCTTTTCGGATAGTCATCTGCGGTCGGTCGTGCGCCACGCGATTGGCGGCTGCGCCTGAGCCTGTCACATTTGCGATTGAATTCGGGATCCAATGCGGACGTCAGGATATTTGTCACCGCCCGAAATCGCAAGACGGCAACTGCTCGAGCTGTCCTCTGCCTGCAGGTGTTTCCACCTAGCCATACACGTATTCTCCGTGATGGTCGGGGCCATATCATCATTCTAGCATCGCTTTCGATCCCCAACCTATTCTGACGGGATCAATCCTGATTTCAACCCAGGGCGCGATCCCGGAAGCGCCATCGCCGGGAAAATTCAAAGGCGACAGTGGGATGGCCACTAAGGCAAGACCGAGACAACAACTCGCAAAGGAGGATCTGGAGTCATGAAAATCAGTAAGCGAATAATAGCAAACATGCTGGTTTCAGCGGTTGCCTTGGCGGCGATGAGTTTGTCCGCATTCGCGCAGGGATCAGCCGGCAAGCCCAATATCTTGTTCATCATGGGTGACGATATCGGCTGGATGCAGCCGAGAATCTACCATCGCGGCCTGATGGTCGGCGAAACGCCGAACATCGATCGCATCGGAAACGACGGCGCAATCTTCATGGACTACCTCGCCATGCAGAGTTGCACCTCCGGACGCAATGCCTTTTTCACCGGCATGTATCCGCTGCGCACCGGTATGATTCCTCCGCAACTGCCCGGCAGCCCGTCGTACCTTCAGCCCGGGACACCAGCGGTGGCGAAGTTCCTTATCGACCTCGGCTACACCACCGGTGAGTTCGGCAAAAACCATTTGGGCGATCACACCGATGCGCTGCCGACCGCACACGGCTTCCAGGAATTCTGGGGTTACCTATACCACCTGGATGCGATGCAGCAGGTGAGTTTTCCGGACATCAACAGTTCCCCAACCGTGCAAGGTTTCGCGCCACCGTGCAAGAACACGCCGATCCCGGGTGTTCCGGAAGTCCCGGGTGCCGTGGATCCGAGAACGACGAATTGTCTGACCCCACCACGTCCCGTGCTCTGGTGCAAGTCCTCCGATGGCACGTCGAAGAATCAGAGCTGCAAGGACGAAGGCCCGCTGACGCTGGACCGCTCGAAGACGGTTGACGAGGAGATCTCGACCAAGGTCATCGATTTCCTCGACCGCAACGACCCGAAGAAAACCAACAAGCCATTCTTCGTCTGGTACAATCCTGCGCGTATGCACGTCACCACTGTGCTGCCGCAGAAGTATTTGGACATGATAGGTACGAAGGGCGGCAAGGATTGGGGCGCCAACGAAGCCGGC
The DNA here is from genome assembly GCA_963741185.1 of uncultured Alphaproteobacteria bacterium. Taxonomy (GTDB): domain Bacteria; phylum Pseudomonadota; class Alphaproteobacteria; order Rhizobiales; family Xanthobacteraceae; genus Bradyrhizobium. The sequence goes on from CAVUHE010000032.1 coordinate 250,226, forward strand.
ATGAAGCAGATGGATGACAACATCGGCTACGTGCTGAAGAAGCTGGAGGACATGGGCCAGCTCGACAACACCCTCATCGTCTTCACGACCGACAACGGCGCCGAGACGGTCACCTTCCCCGACGGCGGCGTCACCCCGTTCAAGGGGCAGAAGGGCGAGACCTGGGAAGGCGGCTACCGCGCGCCGATGGTCGTACGCTGGCCTGGGCACATCAGGCCGGGCACGGTCAAGGACCAGATCTTTGCGTCGCTCGACTGGCTGCCCACGCTTGTGGAGATCGCCGGCGGTGCCAAGGGCAACGACCTGAAGGCGCAGATTGAGAAGGGCTCGTACCCCGGTATCGTCAAGACCACGCTCGACGGCGTCAACCAGCTCGCTTATCTCGAAGGCAAGTCGGAGAATTCGGCGCGGGATTACTTCTTCTACTACGCGGGCGCGACGCCATCGGCGGTACGCTATAAGAACTGGAAGTTCTATTACACGATGGCTCAGGCAGGAGGGGCCGGTTGGTTCCAACCTCCCGTAACCTTCCACTGGACCCTCGTCGCGAACGTCAAACGCGATCCTTTCGAGCAGGCGGTCGGCTTCGGCGACACCAAATCGAACGCCTATTTGACCGGTCAAATGGCCTCTCCAAGCACGTCTTACCTGTTCGACTGGAACTTGCTGCCCATGGGCCAACTGCTTTGGGAAAAGGAGCTGATGTCGTATTCGGAGTTCCCGCCGCTGCAAGCCCCGGAGACCTACAACTTGAGTGGAATCCTGAAGGCAATTCAAGCGGCGAAAAACCACCCGAGCGACTAGCGCGCAAGACGAGCATGATGTGACCCGGCGGACGCCTCACGGGGCGTCCGCCCGCGACAGGTGAAGGGATGATAGCGCTTCCCGTGTACCCTTTAAGAGACCGTCAGCCCGACCCATGCGCTCAGCTAGCGAAAGCAAAGAAGTCGCTCATGACCACGAAGAATCGAACTGGCTGCATAAGCATCACCCTCCTGCATTATCCCTATCCGCGCTGCGATTGAGGACTGTACGAGCCATGCATACGAGCAGCACCGCTTGGCTCGCTCTCTTGGTCTCGCTCGCCTGCGCGATGGCCGCGCCTGCATCTGCGCAGCAATCACAGAAGCCGAATATTCTCTTCATTCTCGCCGACAACATCGGCTACGGCGATATCGGGGCCTATGGAGGCGGAGAACTGCGCGGGGCTCCGACGCCGCGCATCGACCAGTTCGCCACCGAAGGTCTGCGACTGACGCAGTTCCTGGTCGAGCCAGCCTGCACACCCTCGCGCGCAGCCTTGATGACTGCGCGCTACTCGATCCGCTCCGGGTTGTCGCTGGTTGCGGTCGAGGGAACCACCTTCTCGCTTCCGGCGACAGAAATCACTATGGCCGAGATGTTGCACGACGTCGGCTATGCGACCGCGATTTTCGGCAAGTGGCATCTCGGCGGGCAAATCTACAGCCAGCCGCAGAACAAGGGCTTTGACGAATTCTACGGAATTCCCCCAGCGGACACCTGGGATGCCTTCGGCATGATTCGTCAGGGCCGCCAGACCAAAGCCCTCGACATCCCGCTCGAAAAGGGACCACAAATCGTCGAAGCCAAACGCGGCGAGCCGCTGAAGGTCGTAAAGCCCTACACCGAGGAGGTGCGGCGGGAAATCGACTGGGAGCTGGTGGATCACAGCGTCGATTTCATGAAGCGGCAAAAGGCAGCGGGCAGACCATTTTTCCTCTATCTGCCTATCTCCAGGACGCACTTTCCGAACCTTCCGTCCAAGCGCTTCGAGGGGGCATCGCGCATCGGCCAGTTCGGGGATTCTGCTCATGGAAGGCGATGCCATCGTCGGCAAAATGCTCGATTTATTGCGGGAGCTCGGTTTGGAGAAGGACACTATCGTGGTCTTCGCTTCCGACAATGGGCCCGACGGACCCGGAGCGCGCACATTCGGCATGGATATGCAGGACATCGGATCGTCAGGACCATACCGCGGCGCGCTCGGCGACGTGAGTGAAGGCGCGATCCGCACCGCCGCCATCATTCGCTGGCCGGATCACGTACGGCCCGGAGTGTCCTACGCGATGTTTTCGATTATGGATTTCTTCCCAACTTTCGCACGGCTCGCGGGCGGAAAGATGCCGGCCGACCGTCCGATCGACGGCGTCGACCAGAGCGACCTGCTTTTCGGCCGGAACGACCGCGGATCGCGAGAGCATTTGCTGACCTTCGTGGGACCCGACCTGGTCGCAGCGCGCTGGAAACAATTTCGTACGTACTTTGCCGACGTGGCGCCCGGCCGGAGCGGTGACGGTGGCGCGACGCTGATGGGTGGAATTGGCGCAGCGCAGCGCCGATGAATGGCTATCCCAGGATGTTCAATGTCGAGGCTGACCCGCGCGAGGAACACAACATCGGAGAGATGTACATGGGGTCTGGGGCCCTTGCTGAGGATCGTGGGAGAATACAAGGCAAGCCTCGTGAAAAGTGAATCCTGCTGCTGCGAACATGACCCGGTTTTAGGAGCTAAAGGGCGAAAACAAATACAGAGGCGATCGAATGACGCGGGTCTCAGTTCGGTTCCCGGGAGGGCAACAATGAACACGATCAAAACGATTTATTTCGGTGTGCTGGCGTTGCTCGCTTGCGCGATTACGCCAATTTGCGCGCGGCAGCCGCAAGAGCCCAAATCCTCGTAATCATGGCCGACGACATCGGCTACTGGAACATCAGTGCCTACAACCGCGGCATGATGGGATACCACACAGCCAACATCGATCGCATCGCCAACGATGGCGCCATCTTCACCGATTACTACGGCCAGCAATCCTACGCCGCGGGCCGCGCGGCGTTTACTACTGGGCAGAGCCCGTCGCGAACGGTGTGATGAAGTGCGTCGCTGGTGCGCTCCAGATCATCCGGATTTTAAGGGCGGCGGTATCGGACCGTTCATTCTCGGCGCGATCAATGTTCTTGGTCGGAATATTGCTTTTGGGCTCGCCGATCGCAGCCGCGTTAGCCGTACCGGTCGTGTTCGGTGTGT
>CAVUHE010000033.1:0-351532 GCA_963741185.1 uncultured Alphaproteobacteria bacterium
ATATTCTCGCGACAGCTTCCAGTTCTGTGTATTCCACCAGGCGATGACCAGCCATTCGCGCGCCAGGTCGAGCTTCAGCGGGAGGAATCACGCCGGTCTCGTCACGCCAGGTCGCATCAAATTCCTCGGGCGCTCGCGCGCGTTGCGCTCTCGCGAGCTGCCGCGAGAAGCGATGCTTCGTGTCAGGGTTAGTGGCTAAAGCATCGACTAGCGCGCCGACGGTCGCCGCCATATCGCTGGGCGGCCGCCATCGCAGGATGTTGAGCGTGCGCTGAAGATCGGGCCGATCAGCGAAACCTTCGAGGACCTCATCCCAAAAATCGGGCGCAGCAAGATTGAGCGCTCCCGCGAGGGCGAACACGCCGCTTTCACTGTCCTCCGCCGTAGCGCGAAGCCTGTCGATCTCCTTCCGCAGGGTTTGGGTTCCGACTCCCACCTGGCCACTCTCCCGCTGCGCCTGACCAAGGTTGAGAAGCGCCCTTGGTCGCTGCGGTAAGAAAATCGGGAGGATGTCCGGAGAATCAAGTAGCGCGACTGCGCGCTCGGCGAACGCGAGCGCATCGGAGTAGCGCCTGTCGAGCAGCTTCGTCTGCACGAGGTTCATGCAAGCGGCGGCGAGAAATGCCGGAAAAAAGCGGATGCGGTACCAAAGGTTCGAGGTGTTTGACAGCTCGCTGCAAGAGGTCGCGAACCTCCGGAGCGATGCCCCGCTTTGGCTGGCCCCCTATCGAGCAGTGCGCCGGCGAGATTCGTCTCGGCCATTCCGGCCAGGCCGGCGTACAGAGGTTGGGGAAACTCTTCGGCCACTGAGACTGCCTCACGTGCCAGATCGATCGCCTCTCCGGTACGCGTCTCGTACAGGCTTGCGGCCTGATCGCACAGAAGCGCCACGAGTTGGACACGGGCGTCAGGAACCTTTCCCAGGAGTCCGCGCCACGCCTCGATGCCGTCCGATCGGACTGCACTCGCCAGCTCATCGTCTCTTAGCGCAGGTAGCGTCAGCAGGGAGCTGAGATTGGAGAGAGCCCGCGCGAGTGCGACGCGAGCCGCCCACATGCTCGATCTGCGGAGCAACGTCACCGCCTCGCGTTGCCGAGCGAGGATCGTGGACGCATCGCCGTCCGCTCCCAGTGTCAATTGGGCTATCGGAAGCGCGTTGGCCGCGTCGAGCAATTGACCCAAAAAGTAGGCGGCGAGATCGTTTAAGTCGGCCATACGCCGTAGACATTCTTCCGCATATGCACAATCCGAGGCAGCGCCGACGGCGTCCACCTTCAGAAACAGGGTCGCGCTCTCAGCCAAGGTTAGTGCCGCGGCAAGAATCTGACCGGCAAACGGCCGTACTAACCCAATCGCCTCCTTCAAGATCGAGCGCAACTCATCGGGGTCGGGCGCCTCGATTCCTCGGAGGCGGTCCATGATGCTTCCCCGGACATAGGCCTGAATACCGCTGGAAACTGCAATATCGTCGATGGTCCCCTGGCTACCTTTTCTTCGGTAATCCGATAGCATCCTGCGAGCTGCCGGCATGACGGTGGGGCTGTATTTCCCGGACGCGTCTGGAAGACCCAAGGCTGAATTGATAACCTCGATATTTGCCAGAATGGCGAGAGGCTCAGCCCGGAGATCCCTTTCCGCGTCCGGGTTGCGCTGCTCGTCAATAAGATCCACCGCGCGCTGGCACGCTGTCGCTGCCGTCTCGAAGTCCTCCAGAGTGAAGGCCGCCCGCCCCTTGACGCTATACGCCGCTGCTCTTGCGTATAGATCGCCCGCGTCCCCGGCCTCGATCAGTTCGACTGCTTCTTGGGCCAGGACCAATGCGCTCTTGAAATGGCCGTTCAATAGGAGCGAGTGAGAGCGAGCAAAGAGCGCTACGCCTAAGGCGGCGCGACCTTCGGGGCGGTCGCCCGCTGCGCGCGCGAGTTTTGCGGCCTCGGCGGCTGTGTCATCTGCTTTGGCCTGATTTCCTGTGGCTGTCTGAATGAATGTCAGATTGAAAAGTGCCATCGCAAGCGCAAGATTATCCCCAAGTTGGCGTCGGATACCAACAGCCTCTTGAATAAGCTCTAAAGCCTGTGGGATATTGCCGGCAGTGAAGCTCTTTCCACTCGCCAGTTCAAGACCTGAGGCCAGATCGGGAAGAAAGGCCTCGCGGTCGCGCTCTACGAGATGACGCAGACCGGCAAGACCGCTCGAACCGGCTTCCGCCAAATGGCGCCACGCATGGCGCCACAGGTAAGAATGATCGCGCGGCCTAAATCCCGCATCGAGCAACCGGTCGTATTGGGCGAGGATTGCGGGAGCTACCTGAGCCGCCGTTTTTAACTCGTTCCCCGCCATAAGCGTCGCGTTGCCGCGCACATAGTCCACCAGGCTCTGGTGGGCAATTCGGTACACCGGTTGGTCCCCATCAGACCCCGCGATGAGATGGCGGCCAAATTTCGTGAGCACCTCATAAACATCTTCTCGGGTATAGGACGCGCTGGTTGGGGAGATCGCGGTAGCCACGGCGGGCCAAAGCTCATCGGCCGGAAATCCACCACCGTGGGCCAGCGACAATGCGCAGATCATCTCACGCGCGGCCGTGGGGTGGGGTTTGTCCGCGATCGTCAACACGACGCTCTGCAGATCACGCTCGAGCGCGCTCTCGACCGTGGTCGCCAGCGCCAGCCGCCACCCGTCAGCGGAGGTGTCTACAGGACGCTCGCGCAGTTGTGAGGTCACGAGACGCGCCAGCAGGAATTGTGGCGCGTTCGCGCCACCTCCGGCGGCGAGTTCTTCGGCGACCAGGTCTGGATTCATGGCGGTTGCGACACCAGCGAGGCGTCGCTTCACATAGTTCGCAATGTCCCGCCGTGTTCCCTCGACGTCCTGTCCGAGATCCAGAACCACCGCTGCGGGCCCCAGTTGCGAGATCAGGGTTTTGTCACCAGAGGGAACATCGCGTGTCGCGACGAGGACGAGAGCTTCGCGTGCCAATGGAGCGATGAATTCGACCGCCAAGCTGCTGCTATAAGTTCCAGCTTCATCAAGGCCGTCCACGACCAGGACGAGCGGATCCTTCTCCTGCCGACGCCGACGCGCTTCAGCGAGGATCCCGTACAACCCCTTACGGACGTCGAGATCGAGTTGCCGCGCGAGCTGTTCGGACGCCAACTCGACTGTGAGGCCGCGCGCCTGCAATTGCCCATCCACACAGCCCGCTCCCGGATCGAGTTCCGCTGGAACTGGCGCAGCCGCAAGCAATTTCGCGCGCTCGATCGATGATGACACGCTGACTATGCGCCCGGTGACCGCCGACTTGCCGCAGCCGGGCGGACCCGTAAGCACGAGCAAGCTCGGCGTGCGCCGACCGACCCACGTCACGATCTGGGCCAGCGCATGCTCCCTGCCCGTGAAGTAGCTCTCGTCCCCTGAACCACCGCGAGCCGCCTGCAACAGGTGCTCGATCGGTTGGTCGGGAATCCCGCGTTCGAACCTGGGGTTGCGAATGAAATCCCAATTGAGGCCAGCCGTGAGCTTGTGTGGCCGCTGTCGCTGCTCGCTCCAGCCTGCGAGCAGGGCGTTTAGGAAATCGTCTCCGCAAATATACGGCCGCGTCCTATCCCAACGAAAATCGGCCTGACGCGGCCCGTCTCGAAGGAGGAGAACCAACTCACGGACGAGCGCGCCACTTCGGGCGGGTTCGTCGCCGAGGCTGGCCGCAACCACGCCAAACCATGCTTTCTCCGGGGACGCCCTGCCGCTGTTGACAGCATCGGCCAGTCGCGCCGCTTCGACAACTCCTGCGCCCGAGAAACAAGTGTCGATCACAACCAGAACTCTGACGCGCGCCCGTACGCGCCGCCCATTCACCGAGGTTGCCGGCCGTTGCCGCCTGGACATCGTCTTGTCCTGAACGGACGAGCATTCGGAGCGTATGATCGGCTCCGACGGCCCCGTGTCCAATCCAGACCAGGATCAGCGACCCGTCGACCAACGCATCCTTGCCAAGATGCTTGTCGATCCAATCGAGCAGCGCGCCGCGCTCAAAATTTGGGAGAACCTCCGTCGGATAATGATGCGTGAACTCGAGAGCCTTCGCAAGGTCCTCTGCGTCCGGCACCGCCCGATCCAGCTTTGGAAGCGTGACGTAGATGCCGTTGGCGATGACGACGCATCGAGGTTTCCCCTCTATCATACGGGCCTCCTTGCGACCTCTTGCGTTTACTCGACTGGCTCGATCACGAGAAAAGGCTTGGCCACTGGCGGAGGGCCGCCAGGACTACCGCTCGCAACGATCGCCCGGTAGCCTCCTTCGGCCAAGCGACCGAAGCTGATCCCGTCGGGCGGCACTGGCACGGGCCCAAACACCCGCTGATCCTTCTCATCCCTCAACGTGACTAGGAGTCGTCGGTTCTGTTGACCGGTGACCTGTAAGCTCGGCTCCTGCTGGGTCGACCATACGTCCGCCATTTCCACGCCAAATCCGTCCGGAAGCGCTGCTTGCCAAACGATCTTCTCGCGCGAAAGGATGCCGTCCACAAGGTCAAGAAGCGAGCGGGTGCCTTGTAGCTCGCCATGCTGGTTCGCGATCTCATGCACCTCTCGACCACGCCCGGCGACCGGCTGCGCTGCGAGGACAGGCACCGTCCCGTCACCACCCTGATTCTTGCCGTCAATCTCGGCCGATGGCACGATCTTCGTCCCGTCGAGCCGCGCAGTTGTCGGTGTCGGCTGACGGATGCCAACGATCTTGTGCAATGTGTAGGGCAACGTCTCGGCGCCCGCGATCGACCCGTGGAACGCAGTGGCGTCTGCAAGCATTTCTGCGTCGAGTCCCAGGGATTGCTGCCCGTGCAGGCCGGCGCGAGCGTTTTCAACAATGAGACAATCGTACTGCGGCAGCAATTGGTAGAGTGAGGGCAGACTGCGCGCGAATTCGGTGAGCGGTATCCGCAACGGCCCGATCCCAGGGTCGAGACCGTTGACCAGGGTCGTGAGTGCTTTAAGTGACCCTCGATGTGGCGTTCCGATCGTGATCAGCGCACGGATCAGCTCAGCGCCGCCTTCCTGCTCGGCGAACCATCGGGCGATGAGTCCTCCCATGGAATGACAGATCAAGACCAGCTTTGCCTCGCCCATGCCGGGCTGCGCTCGCCAGCGCTCCAGGGCATCGACAGCGACCCGCGCAAGCAGCCGACCATTGAACCGGTTCGACAGGCGCCAATCGTACGGGAAAGGAATGAGATTCGGAATCACACCACGGTCGCCGGGATCGGCCTCGACAAGGCGAAATCTAGGGCCGCGAAGAAAATCGAGAAGCCCGTCGTAGCCGGTGATCGGACTCCACAATCCCGGGATGACGTGCAGGCTCGTGAGCAAAGCTGTTGCGCGGACACCGTCGTCCGGCGGATTGTCCCCAATATCAGCAGGAAGCTGTAGTCGGCGTAGCGACTTGCCAAGAGTTCGAACCGCGTTGGCCAGCGCTCCTGCGCTGACGGACCAAATCCGATGGCCATTTGCGTCAACGAGTTCGCTGCCCATGATGCCCGGAACGACGATGACGACATCACCTACGCTGGTCGGGTCGATTGCCATGATGCCTCCGATAATGCGGAGAGTTGCCGGGGACCAATGTGGACAGCTTACCCTTTTAGATTGTGCGAAGCCAGAATACATCAAAATTCAGACAGGCGAAATCCTATCTGGCAGTGCCGCCATCACTTGATTGGGTGATGCGCGGCGACCATGATGTTACGACGATGCATTGAATTTGGAGAGAAGGCGTGAACTTGAGCTGGGTAGCTGGGATCGTTGCGATACATCGACCGTCGGCAAGCCGTTCGACGGAGGAAGCGCAGACTGCCGCTCGGCCCTTTCGTTCGAGCGAGCCGCCAAATCCACGATCAAGAACGGGAAACCATGGTCACGGTGAACGTGGAGCGGTAGTTTGATCGAGGTAGAGCAGTGAGTGACAAAACGAGCCGTTTCTGGTGCGGTGACGAACGGCCGGCGAAATGAAAATCCGATAAGCGATTGATATCATTGGTGGGCCTGGCAGGACTCGAACCAGCAACCAGACCGTTATGAGCGGCCGGCTCTAACCATTGAGCTACAGGCCCCGCCGCGAACTGCCGCTTCTGGCGGCAGGCAACGGTGCGAGAGACCCCTTACAATGCGGTTGGCGTTCCGGCAATGCCGCTCAGAGGCACCACATCGCCGCGCCTCCCTCAATCCACCGAGACGCCGGCGAATTCGACCACCTTGCGCCATTTCTCGGTCTCAACGGCAATCAGGTTGCCGAATTCGGCCGGCGTCATCGGCTTTGGGATTCCGCCCATGGTGGAGAGCCGCTCGATCACCTTGGGATCTTTCAGCGCTTCGCCGACCGCCTTGTTGAGAATTTCGACGATCTCCGGCGGCGTCCCCTTCGGCGCGGAGATGCCGTAGAAGCCGATCGACTCGAATCCCGGCACGGTTTCGGCGATCGCGGGAACATCGGGCAATCCGGGCCAGCGTTGCGGCGAGGTGACGCCGAGCGCGCGCACGGTGCCGGCGCGCGACTGTTCAAGCCCGGAGGGCAGATTGTCGAAAATCAGCTGCACCTTGTTGGAAATGATGTCGGGAAAGGCGATGGCCGAGCCGCGATAGGGCACATGCACCATGTTGACCCCGGTCATCGCCTTGAACAGTTCCGCCGACATATGCACCGAGGTGCCGTTGCCCGACGACGCGTAGGAGACCTTGCCCGGGTTGGCCTTGCAGTAGTCGATGAACTCCTGAACGTTCTTGACCGGCATGGCGTTCGAGACCACCAGCATGTTGGTCAGTTGGATGATGCTTGCGACCGGCACGGTGTCGCGAATGAAATCGTAGGACAAATGCTTGTAGAGCGAGGCCGAGATCGCGTTGTTGGGTGCGACGAACAACAGCGTGTAGCCGTCCGGCGCCGAGTTGATCGCGGTGGCGGCGGCGATATTGCCGCCGGAGCCGGTTCGATTCTCCACCACGAATTGCTGGCCGAAATGCTCCGATAGCCACTGGCTCATGATGCGCGCCACGACATCGACGGGGCCGCCGGCGGAAAACCCGATCAGCCAGCGTACCGGGCGGTTCGGGTAGTCGGCCGCGGACGCCGGCGCCGCAACGCCCACAAGCCCCAAAAGGCAGATCATGCCGATGACAGCCGCACGCAAAATAGCCATGAAAAGCCGCTCCGTCGAAACCACCGTCCGGCAATGCTTTCATACAAACCGGAATTTGCCTACATTGCCTTTTGTCCCACTTTCCAGCATGGGTCTACGATACGCTTCGAAAGATGCGAGAGGATCGTAAATGTATATCGCACGTGTGATCTGTGCCGGCGTGCTGCTGCTGGCAGGCGGTGCTGCGGCGCAAGATGGAGGCAAGCCCATCCAAAAGACAACCATCAGCCTGGGAACGGCGACACCCGGCGGCGGATTTCCGCTTTATGGCAACGCCTTCGCGGAAGTCATGGCGGATGCTGATCCGACCTTGTCGATTCAGCCGCGCAACACCAAAGGCAGCAGCGAGAACATTCCGATGCTGGAAGCCGGCCAGCTCGATCTCGGGCTGGTCGCCGGAGAATCCTTCTATCAGGCATTGGAAGGCATCGGGCGGCCGCGCGTAAATTTGAGGGTTTTGACGGCGATCTATTCCAGCGCCGGAATGTTCGCGGTGCGCGGGGACAGTCCGTACCGAACCATTCAGGATCTCGTCGGCAAGCCGATCGCATTCGGCGCCAAGGGTTCCGGCATTCCGATCCTGTCGCGTTATATGCTGGACGGGATCGGACTGAAGCAGGATGAGGATTTTAAATCCATCTATCTGGATCGCGCCGGCGATGCGCCGGACATGGTGCTCGATGGGCGGGTCGCAGCGCTGTGGGGCGCCGGCATCGGCTATCCCGGATTCACGACGCTCGCGAAGAGTCCGGCAGGCGTCAGGTTCATCGCGCCGACCGCCGATGAAATCGCGCGGATGAGTGCCAAGCACGCCTTTCTCAAGCCGATGACGATCCCGGCCGGAAGCTATCCGAACCAGGATGCGCCGATCAATTCGATGGGATCGTGGAGTTTCATTCTGGCTCGGGTCGATCTCGATGATGGCGTTGCCTATCGGTTGGCGCGCACGCTGCATGGCGCCGAGGGCGCGTTCTGCAAGAAACTGGCGCAGGCCTGTGAAACCACTGCTGCCAATACGGTGGCGGCGGTACCCAGCGTTGAGCTGATCCATCCCGGCGTCTTGAAGTATTTCCGCGAGATCGGCGTGGTGAAATAACGTGTCACCAGCGTCATTCCAGGGCGATGCGAAGCATCGAAACCGGAATCTCGAGATTCCCCGATGCGCAATTGCGCATCTGAGGTCTGGCTTCCATCCCGGAATGACTGCTACGCCATCACTTCTTCACCATCGGGCACGCCGGGTCCGGTGGGCCGAACGCGTCTTCGCCGGAAATCTTCGCCAGGATATTGTAATAGTCCCACGGATACCGTGATTCTTCCGGCTTCTTGACCTGCACCAGCATCAGGTCATGGACCATCAGATTGTCCTCGCGTAGTCGGCCGTTGCGGGCGAAGAAATCCTCGATCGGTTTCTCGCGCATCTTCGCTGCGACCTTGAGCGGATCGTCGGTTCCGCTCTCCTTGACGGCGTTGAGATAATTGATCACGGAAGAATAGACGCCGGCCTGCCACATCGTGGGCATTCGCTTCATCTTGGCGAAATAGCGGACCGACCAGTCGCGGGTCTTCTCGTCCATGTCCCAGTAGAACGAGGTCGTCAGCAACAGCCCCTGCGCCACGGGAAGACCGAGCGCGTCGATATCGGTGATCAGCGCGAGCAGGCCGGCCATTTGCTGGCCGCCCTTGAGAAGGCCGAATTCGCCGGCGGTCTTGATTTCGTTCATGTTGTTGGGCGGCCCGCCGGCGATGCCGATGATTTTCGCCTTCGATGCCTGGGCCTGCAGGATGAACGATGACACGTCGGGCGTCGCAAACGGCAGGCGAACCGAACCAAGCACCTTGCCGCCGTTCTTGACGATCACGGCGGATGCGTCCTTCTCCAGCGAGTGACCAAACGCATAATCGTCGGTCACGAAGAACCAGCTGTCGCCACCGCGCTTGACCACTTCCCGCGCGGTGCCGACTGCGAGCGCGCGGGTGTCGAACACCCACTGGATGGCATAGGGTGAGCAGAACTTGCCGTGGAAGTCGGCCGTGCCGGTCGAATGCGCAATGAACAGCCGCTTTTTCTCGTTGGCGATGTTCTGCACCGCAAGACCCACCGCCGACACCGGTACGTCGACGATCAAATCCACTTGCTCGGTGTCGTACCAGCGCCGCGCGATGCCGGCGCCGATGTCGGGCTTGTCCTGATGATCGCCGACGATCAGGCGGATCGGTTTGCCGAGAACCTGGCCGCCGAAATCATCGACCGCCATTTGCGCTGATGTCACCGAGCCCTGGCCGGTGGGGGTGGCCGCGGGCCCGTTCATGTCGGTGAGAACGCCGATCTTGACCACATCGTCCGATATCTGAGCGAGGGCCGGAGCGGACGACAACAGCGCAGCGCGAGAGGGCCAAAGCCAGGGTCAATTTTTTGGCGAACATCCCATTCCTCCCAATACCGTTGGCGCATCGGTCGTCGTGCGGGCTACGAACTTAACCCGGCCGGCCCATCTTTCTGCAATCATTCGATCGGTGCCGTCAACGCGAAGCAAGCCCACCTTCGGAAAATGCGTCGCAGCATTTGGCTGTATATTTGCAGCCTTATTCAGTACACAGGCGGACATGGTTCCGACCCAGCGCCTGCCGGCCTCGCTTACCCCGCTTGACGCGGGGCTCGCGGCGCTCTTGCAGCGCCTCGAACCGGTCGCGCCTGTCGAGCGTCCGCTCGCGGACGCCCTGGGCTGCGTAGCCGCGGACATGCCGCCGTCAAAGCCGCTACCGCCGCGCGATATCGCCGTCAGCGACGGCTGGGCGTTGCGCGCGCGAGACCTTGTCGGCGCCTCGTCCTATTCGCCGCTGTCGCTCTCGACCTCGCCGGTCTGGGTCGATGCCGGCGACCCGATGCCGGCGGAATGCGACTGCGTGATCGATGCCGACTGCGTCGATCAAACCGGTCCTTTTGTTCAAGCGCTGGCGGAAGCAGCCCCGGGGCAGGGAGTTCGCCGGACGGGCGGGGACGTCGCCGGGGCAAGCACCTATGTCGCACGCGGGCGGCAGCTTCGGCCACTCGATCTGTTGATCGCGCGGGCGCAGGGGCTCGGCAAGTTCAATGTGCGCCGGCCGCGGCTCTGCGTCGTCGATATTCCCGCCAACTCGGGCGACGCCATAACCGCGCAACTGATTTCGGAGAGCGCGCGCGGGGCCGGCGCCGAAGTGATCTGCACCACGGCCAAAGGGCGCGATGCGGCATCTGTCGCGAGCGCATTTAGCTTCGACGCCTGCGATCTGTTGGTGACGATCGGCGGCACCGGGGTCGGGCGCAACGATGCAACCATCATGGCCCTCGCAAAGCGCGGCGAAGTCATTGCGCATGGTTTCGCATTGCAGCCGGGCCGCACCGCCGCTGTGGGCCGTATCGGCGACATTCCGGTGATCGCGCTGCCGGGCGCACCCGATGGGGCACTCGCGGCGTGGTGGACCCTGGGGCTGGCGGTGCTGGACCGATTGTCCTGGCTTTGGCCACGGCGACGCTTGACCCTGCCGCTCGAGCGCAAGATCGCCTCAACCGTGGGCGTCACCGAGCTGGTCCTGCTCGAACAGATCGAAGACGCCTGGATGCCGCTCGCCGTCGGCGAGCTCTCGCTCGAGGCCATTGCGCGGGCCGACGCATGGCTCGCCGTGCCGGGTGCGGTCGAGGGCTTTGCTGCAGGCACGCCGGTGGGTGCTTATATGCTGCGGGTGTAATTCGGACTTCTGACATGACCAATGCGCCGTCGCCGAAAAACAATGTGGATCAGGATCAGTTCCTGACCATTCTGTCGCGCGAGGACGCGCTTGCGCGTTTCGAGGCCGCCTTGTTTCCGCGCGCGACGCACGCCGAGGAGCGGCCGTTGGCGGATGCGCTCGGCTTTCCGCTGGCGCACGATATTGTTGCCGCGATCGACGTACCGCCATTCGATCGCTCCAATGTCGACGGCTTTGCGGTGCGCTCGGCCGATCTCGCTTCGGCAAGCGAGGCGACACCCGTGCGCCTCGTGCTCAACGACGACATCATCGCTTGCGGCACCGCGCCGACCCGGCCGGTGCTGTCGGGCACCGCCACCTCGATTGCGACCGGCGGCCCGTTGCCGCGCGGCGCTGACGCCATCGTCATGGTCGAGCATACCCAGCCCGCAGGTCACCGCGCGATCGAAATTCGCCGCGCCGCTTCGCCCGGTCAATTCGTGTCCTATGCGGGTTCCGACATCGCGCGCGGCGAGGCGGTGCTGCGCGCCGGGACTGTGATCGGTTCGCGCGAGATCGGCATGTGCGCGGCCTGCGGGATTGCGAAAGTGTCTCTCGTGCGCCCGCCGCGCGTGGCGGTGATCTCCACCGGCGACGAATTGGTACAGCCCGGCGAGCCGCTGCGTCCGGCCGCGATCTACGACACCAATGGCGCGATCGTCAGCGCGGCAATCAGCGAGAACGGCGGCCAGGTGACGTTTCTCGGCGCGATTGCCGACGACGAGGCGCTGCTCGAGGCCGCGATGCGCGGCGCGCTTGCGTCCTCCGACATGCTGGTGCTTTCCGGCGGCACCTCGAAGGGGGCGGGCGATGTCTCCCACCGCATCATCGCCCGGCTCGGAAAGCCCGGCATCATCGCCCACGGCGTCGCGCTAAAGCCGGGCAAGCCGCTGTGTCTTGCGGTCTGCGACGGCAAGCCCGTCGTGATCCTGCCGGGATTCCCGACCTCGGCGATGTTCACCTTTCACGACATGATCGTGCCGGTGTTGCGGCGGATGGCGGGACTGCCGCCGCGATCGGATATGAAGGTCGCGGCCAAAGTCCCGGTGCGAATTGCCTCGGAACTCGGCCGCACCGAATTCGTCATGGTGTCGCTGGTCGAAGGCGCCGGCGGATTGATCGCTTACCCTTCCGGCAAGGGATCAGGCGCCATCACCTCGTTCGCGCAAGCCGACGGCTTTCTGAAGATCGACGCGCTGGCCGATCAGATGCCGGCAGGCAGCCAAACCGAGGTGACGCTGTTCACGCCCCATGTGCGGGTGCCTGATCTCGTGATCGTCGGCAGCCATTGTACCGGGCTTGATCTCGTCACCGCGCCGTTGGCGCGCGCAGGTCTCGTGGTCCGTTCGATCGCGGTCGGCAGCCTCGGCGGTCTCGCGGCAGCCAAGCGCGGTGAGTGTGACCTTGCGCCGATCCATCTGTTCGACGAAAAATCCGAAACCTACAACACGCCGTTTCTCGGTGAAGGGCTCGAACTGGTGCCGGGCTGGCGGCGGATGCAGGGCATCGTGTTTCGAAAAGGCGACAGGCGTTTCGAGGGATTGAGCGCGGAAACCGCAGTCCGCGCGGCGCTCGCCGATCCCGCCTGCATCATGGTCAACCGCAATCAGGGCGCGGGCACCCGGATCCTGATCGACCGGCTTCTTGGAGGAGCGCGCCCCGATGGCTACTGGAATCAGCCGCGCTCGCACAACGCGGTCGCAGCCGCCATCGCGCAAGCCCGCGCCGATTGGGGCATGACGATTGCGCCCGTTGCCCACGCCGCGGGCTTGGGCTTCATTCCGCTCGCCGAGGAGCATTACGATTTCGCGCTGGTGACCGCGCGCAAACAGCGCCCCGCGGTGCGGGCGTTCCTCGATGCGCTGGCGTCGGATGAGAGCCGCGTCGCGCTCGAGCAAGCGGGATTTAGCAAGGCCTAAGCGGCGGACGGGAATCGATGGCAAGACCTCTCTCAATTGCGATCATCGGCGCCGGCATGGGCGGGCTTGCGGCTGCTGCCGCGCTCCGGCGCCTGCGCATCGACGTCACGGTGTACGAGCAGGCGGCGCAATTCGCCAGGATTGGCGCCGGCATTCAGATCGGCTGCAACGCCATGAAGGTTTTGCGCGAGCTTGGGCTCGAGCAGCGATTGCGCGCCCAGTCCTTCTATCCGCGCTCCTGGAACAACCGGGACTGGCGAACCGGCGAAGTCAAATTCGACATGATTTTCGGCGAAAGCGCCGAGCGCAAGTTCGGCGCGCCCTATCTGTTGGCTCATCGCGGCGATTTGCACGCCGCGCTCGCAAGTGCGGTGCCCGACGAATATGTCAGGCTGAGCCATAGACTGGTCGGACTGGATGAGACCAGCGACGGCGTCCGGTTGACCTTCGCCAATGGGGCGATCGCGGTCGCCGATGCGGTGATTGGCGCGGACGGCGTTCATTCGCTGGTGCGGGAGATTTTATTCGGCGTCTCGCCGGTGAATTTTACCGGGCGCATCGCTTACCGGACGACCTATCCCGCCGCTCTTCTCGGCGGGCAAAAGATCGATGATTGCACCAAATGGTGGGGCGAGGACCGCCACATCGTGATCTACTACGTCAAGCCCGACCGCAGCGAAATCTACTTCGTCACCAGCCAGCCGGAGCCCGATTTCCGGATCGAATCCTGGTCGGCGAAGGGCGACGTCGGGCAATTGCGCATCACGTTCGCGGGCTTCGACCGTCAGGTCGAGAACGTGCTGGCCGCCTGCCCGGATGTGCACAAATGGGCAATCGTCGATCGCGATTCGCTGTCGCGCTGGGCGGACCGAAACGTCACGCTGCTCGGCGATGCCTGCCATCCGATGACGCCCTACATGGCACAAGGTGCGGCGATGGCGATCGAAGATGCCGCCGTGCTTTCACGTTGCCTCGAAGGCGTCGAGCGGGACGGGGTCGCGAATGCATTTCGCCGGTTTGAGGCGACGCGGCGCGACCGCACCGCGCGCATCCAGCAGACGTCGCGAGCCAATACCTGGCTCAACGGGAAAACCGACACCGACTGGGTCTATGCCTATGACGCCTGGACGACGCCGTTGGCGGCGTAGCTATTCGGGATTTCGAACGCGATTTCCGGGAGTCGTCCCTGCGAAAGCAGGGACCGATAACCACCGGCCAAAGTTGTTACGCCAGGCAGCGGCCCCAGCCTTTTCCAATACGCACGCCTGTGGTTATGGGTCCCGGCTCGCGCTCGCTACGCTCGCTTGGCCCGGACGACGGCGAGGGGCCGCTACCCTCCATCCAACACCGCCAGCCGCTCCGCCTCCGCGATATCGTCCATCGTGTTGGCGTTGAAGAACGGATCGAGCGGCTTGGCCGGCCATGTCACGGTGGCGAGAGGATAGCGTGCGGTCCAGCGGTCAATTTTGCGGATGTCTTCGACCACGAGCGCGTGGCGAAGTTCTTCGCGTAAGGCAACGCTCCATAATCCGATCACCGGATGCGACTGTCCGCCGGAGGCGGCGACCGCAAGCTGCGCGTTCTGCTCGATACGGGCACGGTGCAGGCGGGTGACGAGATCGCGTGGCAGGAACGGGCAATCCGCCGCCGCACTCAGCACCCAGGCAACCTCGGGCCGGTGCTCCGCCGCCCAGTCGAGGCCTGCGAGAATGCCGGCCAGCGGACCTGGAAAATTCGCCACTGAATCGGAAACGACCGGCAAGCCGAAACTTGCAAACCGCGCCGGATCGCCGTTGGCGTTGAGGATGAGCCCGTCGCATTGCGGCTTCAGCCGCGCGATGACGCGCTCCAGGATCGTGTGGCCGCCAATCTGTCGCATCGGCTTGTCGCCGCCGCCCATCCGCCGCGCCAGGCCGCCGGCCAGCAGCACGCCCGGCGTCGCCGGCGCGTTACTTGACGTCGCCTGAAATTCACTCGTCACGCTCGGCGCCCTTGCGCTTGTGCCGCGCGGATTCTTCCGCGACGAAAGCAAGATTCTGATCGTAGACGATGCGCTCTTGGCCGGAGAGCGCGATAAACCGCTTTCCGCGAGCGCGGCCGATCAGCGTCAGTCCGACCTGCCGTGCCAGATCGACGCCCCAGGCGGTGAAGCCAGACCGCGAGACGAGGATCGGAATTCCCATTCGCACGGTCTTGATGACCATTTCGGACGTCAGCCGTCCCGTGGTGTAGAGGATCTTGTCGGCGGGATCGACGCCATGGCGATAGATCCAGCCGGCGATCTTGTCGACCGCGTTGTGGCGGCCGACGTCTTCGGTGTAGCAGACGGGCGTGCCTTGCTTGCACAGCACGCAGCCGTGAATGGCGCCGGCCTCAAGATAAAGCGACGGCATGGTGTTGATCGCGTGCGTGAGCTGATAAAGCCAGGACGTGCGCAGCTCGGCCTTGGGCAACGCGACGTTTTCCACGGCTTCGAGCAGATCGCCGAACGCCGTGCCCTGCGCGCAGCCCGAAGTCTGCGTGCGCTTCTTCAATTTCTGTTCGAAATTGGTGTGGTGCTCGGTGCGTACCACCACGACCTGCAGATCGTCGTAATATTCGACCCCGGTAACGACATCGTCGTATCTCAGCATGTTCTGATTGAGCAGATAGCCGAGCGCGAGATATTCCGGGTAGTCGCCGATCGTCATCATGGTGACGATCTCCTGCGCGTTCAGATAAAGCGTCAGCGGCCGCTCCACCGGCACGTTGATCTCGACGGCAGCACCGGTCTGGTCGGTTCCCGCGACGCGTTCGGTCAGCCGCGGATCGGCTGGATCGGGCAGGATCAGAGGGACCGGGGTTTCGTCGATCTTAGTCATATGCGCAGGTTAGCATGACATTTTCCTCAAGCCCGATATAAAGCACCTCTGGACTAAACCTAGCCCGGTTCGTGGCTGGTTGCGGAGAAAGTAATGAAAGTGATTGGCCTGGCAGGCTGGAGCGGCGCGGGCAAGACGACGCTGTTGGCGCGCGTCATCCCGCATTTTCGCGCACAAGGGCTTCGCGTCTCCGTGATCAAGCATGCCCATCACAGCTTCGACGTCGACGTGCCGGGCAAGGATTCCTGGGTGCATCGGCAGTCGGGCGCCGAGGAGGTGCTGGTGTCTTCGGTCAACCGATGGGCGCTGATGCACGAACTGCGCGGTGCGCCTGAGCCGCGGTTGCCGGAATTGCTGAAGAAAATGTCGCCGGTCGATCTCGTCGTCGTCGAAGGCTTCAAGTCCGAACCGCACCGCAAGATCGAGGTGTATCGCAAAGCCAACGGCAAGGCGCCGCTGTTCCCCGACGATCCCGCGATTGCCGGTATTGCGAGCGACGCGACCGTTGAAACGACGCTGCCGGTTGCCCATCTCGATGATATCCCGGCGGTCGCGGCCATGATGAGGACGTACGCGATTTCCGTGGAAGACGTGCTGGCGGGAAGCGTCAGCGAGGCCTGAAGAGACAGCATGGCGCAACTGTCCGACGATTGCTTTGCCTTTGGCGGACCGATGATGTCGGTCGATGAAGCGGTCGCGATCATCGCTGCACGCGTAAGCGCTGTAAGCGAAATCGAGACCGTGCCGCTCGAGAAAGCGGATGGGCGTATTCTCGCCGGTGCCATCGTTGCGTCCTTGGCCCTGCCGCCCTTCACGAATTCCGCCGTCGATGGCTATGCGGTGCGGAGCGATGATCTTCCGTCGCGAGAGGACGCTTCGTTTCCGGTCTCGGGGCGCGTTCAGGCGGGCGCTTCGGCGCAAGAGGCCGTCAAGCCGGGTCAGGCGGTGCGGATCTTTACCGGCGCGCCGATGCCGGAAGGGGCCGGCACCGTGTTCATGCAGGAAGACGTGCGCGTGGATGAGACCGGCAACGTCGTTCTGCCGGCAGGTCTGAGGCCCGGGGCCAATGTGCGCCCCGTCGGCGAAGACATTCCGTTAGGTGCTGCGGCGCTCGAAAAAGGTCTCAGGCTGCGGCCGCAGGATGTTGCGCTCGCAGCCGCCTTCGGCCTGACGCAACTGGAGGTGCGCCGGCGCATCAGGGTCGCGGTTTTCTCGACCGGCAACGAATTGGTCTCGCCGGGAGGGACGCGCAAATCTGCGCAATTGTTCGAACTCCAACCGTTTCATGCTGATGGCCATGCTGGGCCGCCTTGGCTGTGAGGTCAGCGATCTCGGTATCTTGCGCGACGACCGCGCCGCTATGGCGCAGGGTCTGAAGAAGGTCGCCAGCACCCATGATTTGATTCTCACCAGCGGCGGGGTCTCGACCGGCGAGGAGGACCACGTCAAGGCGGCGGTCGAAGACGTCGGCAAGCTCGTGCTGTGGCGGATGGCGATCAAGCCCGGCCGCCCTGTCGCCATGGGCGTTGTCGGCGGCACGCCGTTGATCGGCTTGCCGGGAAATCCGGTGGCGAGTTTTGTCACCTTCGTCCATGTGGCGCGGCCGACCGTGCTGGCATTGTCGGGCGCCAAGCCTCAACCCTTGATGCCGATGCCGGTCCGTGCGGCTTTCACCTACAGGAAGAAAATCGGCCGCCGCGAATATGTGCGGGTCAATCTGCGCAAGACGGACGACGACAGGCTCGAGGCGATAAAGTTTCCGCGCGAGGGCGCCGGGCTGTTGTCTTCGCTGGTCGACACCGACGGTCTGGTGGAACTCGGCGAGGAAATCACGCAGGTCGCCGTGGGTCAGACGGTCGGATTTCTCAGCTATGCGAGCCTGGTGTGAGACCGGCTCGCGGTCTCGTCCGTTGACGATGGCGGATGGCTTCGCCATGGATGGGCCATGACCCAGAGCAAACTCGATCTCACCGGCCTCAAATGTCCATTGCCGGCATTGAAGACGCGCAAGGCGCTGAAGGCATTGTCGCCGGGGGATCGTCTGGAGGTCCATTGCACCGATCCGCTGTCGGTCATCGACATCCCGGCCCTGATTCAGGAGACCGGCGACAAGGTTGAGATCACGGAGCGCGCCGATCACCGGATCGTATTCTTGATCGAAAAAGCAAATGCCCCGATTAAGAATCCGAATTGATCGTCACCTGCGGGGACGGCATCGAATCGTGACAGTTAGACGCACCCCCCGGGGGGTCTGGAACGAGATTGACCGGTGGCTATCGCTACCTTTTGCCTATCGACACCAGCGCAGGCTTCTGCCCCAATTCAATTTCTCCGCGTGGTGCCGGCGGTAGAGTCGCGCCTGCGGGAAATGGGCGATGCGTTGGTTAACGCCTGAATTGTGCGGAGTAGCAATACTGGAGTTGGCGCGCCGCATGCAATTTAGGGTATAGGGCAACAGGACTTTGCACGACAGACATGCCCGGCAAGGGTGGCTGTAGGGGAGGAATTGATGACGACAGTTAGCAGCGCGGGAACGATGTCCGGCGGCGGGATGGGAATCCTCGATCGCGAGCACACCATCGCGAAGGCCGGCTTCAATCGCTGGCTGGTGCCACCGGCCGCGCTTTGTATTCATCTGTGTATCGGCATGGCCTATGGCTTCAGCGTGTTCTGGCTGCCGCTGTCGCGCGCAATCGGCCTGACCGCGCCCAAGGCGTGCCCGGACATGACGCTTTTGCAGGAGCTCTTCACCACCACCTGCGACTGGAAAGTCGCGAGCCTGGGGTGGATGTACACGCTGTTCTTCGTGCTGCTTGGCGTGTCCGCCGCGATCTGGGGCGGCTGGCTTGAACGCGTCGGCCCGCGGAAGGCCGGTGTTGTCGCGGCATGTTGCTGGGCCGGCGGGCTGATGATCGGAGCCGTGGGCGTTTATGTGCATCAGCTCTGGATGATGTGGCTTGGCGCCGGCGTCATTGGAGGCGTCGGTCTTGGCCTCGGTTACATTTCCCCGGTCTCTACGCTGATCAAATGGTTCCCCGATCATCGCGGCATGGCAACTGGATTCGCCATTGCCGGATTCGGCGGCGGCGCCATGATCGGCGCGCCGCTGGCGAATCTTTTGATCAACTACTTCAAGACGCCGACTTCGGTCGGTGTCTGGGAGACTTTCGCCACCATGGGCGTGATCTATTTCGTGTTCATGATGATCGGCGCCTTCGCCTATCGCGTGACGCCGGCCGGCTGGCAGCCGGACGGCTGGACGCCGCCGAGCGAAAAGAAGTCGATGATCTCGGAGCATCATGTGCATCTCAACAATGCGCACAAGACGCCGCAATTCTGGCTGATCTGGTGGGTGCTGTGCTTGAACGTGTCGGCCGGCATCGGCGTGATCGGCATGGCTTCGCCGATGTTGCAGGAAATCTTCGCCGGCAACCTGATCGGCCAGCCCGGCGTGAAGTTCAACGCACTGACCCCCGATCAGAGGGTGGCGATCGCCGCGATCGCGGCGGGCTTTGCCGGCTTGCTGTCGCTGTTCAACATCGGTGGCCGGGTGTTCTGGGCGTCGCTGTCGGACTTCATCGGCCGCAAGAACACCTATTACTGCTTCTTTCTGCTCGGTATCGCGCTCTATGCGTTGGCGCCGACCTTTGCGGCAATGGGCTCGAAGATGCTGTTCGTCGCGGCGTTCTGCGTGATCCTCTCGATGTATGGCGGCGGCTTCGCCACCGTGCCGGCCTATCTCGCCGACATGTTCGGCACCCAGTTCGTGGGCGCGATTCACGGGCGGCTGCTGACGGCTTGGTCGACCGCCGGCATTATCGGGCCGGTCGTGGTGAACTATATCCGCGAATTTCAGCTCGCCGCCGGCGTGCCGCGCGATCAGCTCTACAACACCACCATGTATATCCTGTGCGCGATGCTGATCGCCGGATTGATCTGCAACTATTTGATCAAGCCGGTCGACCCGAAATGGAACATGAGTTCCGAGGAGGTCGCAAAACTGCAGGCCGCAAGCGCGAAAAGCGACGCCGCAATACAGCACGGTTCGTTCGGCATCGGCAAAGGCGGTCTGGACATCAGGGCTGCGGCGTTCTGGGCCTTTGTCGGCATTCCGCTCGCCTGGGGCGTGTGGAAGACATTGGAAAGCGCGGCCAAGATCCTCTGATCGTGGCACCAATCACCGCGGAGGGTGCGCGCCAGCAAAAATCGCGCGCGCGCCCGGCGAGAGTTGCCTCCATAATCAATCAAAACAATCAATCAAAGAAATTACCCAGAGAGGATTCCCATGCTTCGTACTTTTGCTCTTCTCGCTGCCTTGCTCCTGGCCGCGGGCAGCCTCGATGGCGCTTGGGCGCAGTCGTCAAACCCGGCGCCAGCTGCAACGACAGGGAGTCCCGCGTCATCCGCCAAGCCTTCGCGAATGAAACTAACCGCCGAAAGGCTGAAGGAGATGAAGGCCAAGTGGCTTGCGAACAAGGGCAAGCTCAGGGCCTGTCGCAAAGAGGTGAAGCAAAAGGGACTGGCCGGCGACGACCGCTGGTTCTATATCGAGGATTGCATGGACAAGACCTGATGCGGTTTGGCGACGGCGACCAGGAAAAAGGGGCATGACAGCGAGGGCTGCGTGCCCCTTAAATGCTTATGGGAGTTGCGTAATTGCGCTTGGCATCTGGCATGCCACACATTAGGATTGCTCCAGAACAATAACAACGGCAGGAACGAGACGTTTCGATAAGTCATGACGTTCAAAAAGTCCGCTCGTTCGAACATCCTGGCGAGGGGCGCCGGCGGGCCAAATCCACGCCCAAGGGACGCCAGATCGATCCGATCGCCGCGCAAGAGGTCGAAGCCCTGCTCGGCGACCGGCCGCGGCGGCGCGATCTCCTGATCGAGCATCTGCATCTCATCCAGGACAAATATCATCAGATCTCCGCGGCCCACCTCGCCGCGCTTGCCGACGAGATGAATCTTTCCTTCGCGGAAGTGTTCGAGACCGCGACCTTCTACGCCCATTTCGATGTGGTGAAGGAAGGCGAGCCTGACATCGCGCCCTTGACCATTCGCGTCTGCGACTCGCTCACTTGCGCGATGATGGGCGCGGAAAATCTGCTGCATGAATTGCAGAGCAGCGCAGGTCCCGGGATTCGCGTGGTGCGCGCGCCCTGTGTCGGTTTCTGCGACAGTGCGCCGGTCGCCGAGGTCGGTCACCGCTACGTTCTCAATGCAACCACATCTGAAGTTCTCGCGACCGTTTCGCGCGGCGAGACCGATCCGATCATCCCGAGCTATGTCGACTACGACGCCTATGTGAAGGATGGCGGCTACAAGCTCTTGAACGATCTGCGTGCCGGACGCGTCAACAAGGAAGACATCCTCAAGGCGCTCGACGATTCATCCCTGCGCGGACTTGGCGGCGCCGGTTTCCCGACGGGACGCAAATGGCGCGCGGTGCTCGGCGAGCCCGGGCCGCGGATGATGGCCGTCAATGCCGATGAGGGAGAGCCGGGGACCTTCAAGGATCGCTTTTATCTGCTTCGCGACGTGCACCGCTTTCTCGAGGGTACGCTGATCGCCGCCCATATCATCGACGCCTCCGATGTTTACATCTACCTGCGCGACGAATATCCCGCCGCACGCAAGCTGCTGCCGCTCGAAATCAAAAAGTTGCCACCGGGCGGTCCGACGATGCATCTGAGGCGCGGCGCCGGCGCCTATATCTGCGGCGAGGAATCTTCGCTGCTCGAAAGCATCGAAGGCAAACGCGGCCTGCCGCGCCACAAGCCGCCATATCCGTTCCAGGTCGGGCTGTTCGGATTGCCGACGCTGATCAACAATCTCGAGACGCTGTTCTGGGTTCGCGACATAGTGGAAAAGGGCCCGAGCTGGTGGAATTCATTCGGCCGCAACGGACGACACGGTCTGCGCAGCTATTCGGTTTCGGGACGGGTCAAGAATCCCGGCGTGAAGCTGGCACCGGCCGGGCTCACCGTGCGCGAATTGATCGATGAGTTCTGCGGCGGCATGGCGGACGGGCCACACATTCCACGCCTATCTGCCGGGCGGCGCATCCGGCGGCATCCTGCCGGCCTCGATGGACAACATCCCGCTCGATTTCGGCACGCTGGAGAAATACGGGTGCTTCATCGGTTCGGCCGCGATCGTCATCCTGTCCGATCAGGACAGCGTGAAGGGTGCCGCGCTCAACCTGATGCGCTTCTTCGAGGACGAGAGTTGCGGCCAGTGCACGCCCTGCCGGGTCGGCACCCAGAAGGCAGCCATCCTGATGGAGAAGCCGGTCTGGAACCGCGAATTGCTCGACGAATTGAGTCAGGCGATGCGCGACGCCTCGATCTGCGGGTTGGGCCAGGCGGCCTCGAATCCGCTGACATCGGTTATTAAATATTTCCCGGAAGAATTCCTGCCGAAGGAAGCTGCCGAATGACAAAAATCCAGTTCGAACTCGACGGCCAACAGGTCGAGGCCGACGCCGGCGAGACCATTTGGCAGGTTGCAAAACGTCAGGGCCGCGAAATTCCGCATTTGTGCTATTCGCCCGAGCCGGACTATCGGCCGGACGGCAATTGCCGCGCCTGCATGGTTGAGATCGAGGGCGAACGGGTTCTGGCGGCCTCCTGCAAGCGCACGCCAAGCGTCGGCATGAAGGTGAAGTCTGCAAGCGCCCGCGCGGTCGCGGCACAGAAGATGGTGATGGAACTTCTGGTCGCCGATCAGCCGGCGCGCGAGACCTCGCACGATCCGGATTCAAAATTCTGGCACTGGGCCGAGAAGACCGGCGTCACCGAAAGCCGCTTCCCGGCGGCCGAGCGCTGGCAAGGCGATGGCAGCCATCCGGCGATGCGCGTCAATCTCGATGCCTGCATCCAGTGCGGCTTGTGCGTGCGCGCCTGTCGCGAGGTGCAGGTCAACGATGTCATCGGCATGGCCTATCGCAGCCACGGTTCAAAGATCGTGTTCGACTTCGACGATCCGATGGGGGAATCGACATGTGTCGCCTGCGGCGAATGCGTGCAGGCCTGCCCGACCGGCGCGCTGATGCCGGCGGTGATGCTGGACGACAAGCAGACCCGCGTCACCTATGCCGACCGAAAAGTCGATTCACTCTGCCCGTTCTGCGGCGTCGGCTGTCAGGTCACCTATCAGGTCAAGGACGAGAAGGTGATCTACGCGGAAGGTCGCGACGGCCCGGCCAATCACAACCGGCTCTGTGTCAAGGGCCGCTTCGGATTTGATTACATCCATCACCCGCATCGCCTGAAAAAGCCGCTGGTGCGGTTGCCGAACGCAAAGAAGGACGCCAACGACCAGGTCGATCCGGCCAATCCGTTCACGCATTTCCGCGAGGCGTCGTGGGAAGAGGCGCTCGACATTGCGGCGGGCGGCCTGAAGAGAATCCGCGACGAAAAGGGCGTCAAGGCGCTCGCCGGTTTCGGCTCCGCCAAGGGCTCCAATGAAGAGGCCTACCTGTTCCAGAAGCTGGTGCGCACCGGCTTCGGCTCCAACAATGTCGACCATTGCACGCGGTTGTGCCACGCTTCCTCGGTCGCGGCTCTGTTCGAAGGCCTGGCCTCGGGCGCGGTGTCGGCGCCGTTTGCGGCGGCGATGGACGCCGAGGTGATCATCGTGATCGGCGCCAATCCGACGGTCAATCATCCGGTCGCGGCGACCTTCATCAAGAACGCGGCCAAGCGCGGCGCCAAGCTGATCGTGATGGATCCGCGCAGGCAGATCGCTGTCGCGCCATGCCTACAAGCACCTGGCGTTCAAGCCGGGCAGTGACGTGGCAATGCTGAACGCGATGATCAACACCATCATCACCGAGGGCCTCACCGACGAGCAATACATCGCCGGCTATACCGAGGGCTTTGACGATCTGAAGGCCAAGATCAAGGAGTTCACGCCGGAGAAGATGGCGCCGATCTGCGGCATTCCGGCCGAGACCTTGCGCGAGGTGGCGCGGATGTACGCGCGCGCCAAGGCCTCGATCATTTTCTGGGGCATGGGCATCAGCCAGCATGTGCACGGCACCGACAATGCGCGCTGCCTGATCGCGCTCGCGCTGATCACCGGCCAGGTCGGCCGTCCCGGCACCGGCTTGCATCCGCTGCGCGGCCAGAACAACGTGCAGGGCGCCTCCGACGCTGGCCTGATCCCGATGTTCCTGCCGGACTATCAGCCGGTCGGCCGTACCGATCTGCGCGAGCCGTTTGAAAAGCTCTGGCATCAGAACCTCGATCCGGTGCGCGGTCTCACCGTGGTCGAGATCATGAACGCGATCCATGCCGGCGAGATCACCGGCATGTATATCGAGGGCGAGAATCCGGCGATGTCGGATCCCGATTTGCAGCATGCGCGCGAGGCGCTCGCCAAACTCGAGCATCTGGTGGTGCAGGATCTGTTCGTCACCGAGACTGCGTTCCATGCCGACGTCATCCTGCCGGCCTCGGCATTCGCGGAGAAATCCGGTACCTTCACCAATACCGACCGCCGCGTACAGCTTGCGCGCGAAGTGATCAAGCCGCCGGGCGACGCGCGGCAGGATCTCTGGATCATCCAGGAGATCGGCAAGCGCATGGGCTTGCCCTGGAACTACAGCGGCCCGGCCGATGTCTTCACCGAGATGACCGAGGTGATGCCGTCACTGAAGAACATCACCTGGGAGCGGCTGGTGCGCGAGGGCGCGGTAACCTATCCGGTCGACGATCCGCACAAGCCCGGCAACGAGATCATCTTCACCACGGGTTTTCCGACCGAAAGCGGCCGCGGCAAGATCGTGCCGGCCAAGGTCATTCCTCCGGACGAATTGCCCGATGCAGAATATCCGATGGTGTTGTCGACCGGCCGCGTGCTCGAACATTGGCACACCGGCTCAATGACGCGCCGCTCGCATGTGCTCGACGAGATCGAGCCGGAGGCGGTGGCGTTCATGTCGCCAAAGGACATGCGGCGGATGAACCTGCGTCCGGGCGATTTCGTCCGGCTGGAAACCCGGCGCGGCGCGGTCGAGATCAAGGTGCGCTCCGATCGCGACGTGCCGGAGAACATGGTGTTCATGCCGTTCTGCTACGCGGAAGCGGCCGCGAATCTCCTGACCAATCCGGCGCTCGATCCGTTCGGCAAGATTCCGGAATTCAAGTTCTGCGCGGTCAGGGCCGAGCGCATCGAGATGCGCACCGCCGCGGAGTGACTGAATTCGGAGTTTGGCAGGCCTCTGGGGCCGCGCGGGATAGCGCGTCCGCACGACTTCAGGTGAAATACCCCAACCGGCGTTCGACCGCGGCCGCTATTCTGGCGGTCAGGGCACACATTCGGTGTAAGCCGCGTGTCGCAAGGCGCAGCAACGGCCCAAGATATCCGATCAACGGATTACCCTGATTTTCCGCGTCGAGCTCGAACCGCTCGGCCGGAAATATTGTCGCGCATCCCAGGGGAAAGGCATGCCTTCGCGCGAACGCCACCGCCGAGCTTTCGAGCAGGAAAATTCCGCCGATCTGTCCCTTGACGTCGCGGGCCAGCCAAAAGCCGTCCTTGTTGCGGCCGATGAAAAACGCCGGGATCGACGCATTGAGCACACCGGGATCGAGCGGCTGAAACAGGCTGCTCGCAGTCGTCGAGGATTTCGGTGCCGGCGGTTCCGAAAAATTTGGATATGTGAGCGGCATGGCGATCATGGTGTCTATCGGTGGCTTGTATTGCGGGGACGGGCCCGTTCGGCCTCGGCCGCGCTCCGCCGTATCCAGGCGCCGACGAACGCGTCGAGAGTTCGGCGCAGTACGGCTTGCAGGTTTACGGACCTGACTGCGGTCATGGCGTCCTCTTCGCGAATCCCCAGATCGCGAACCCGCGCGCATCATGTGCCGATAAGGCCGTAGGAATGCGAGAGGGAAGGAGACCGCATCTCATAGGAAAAATATAAAAAGCCGGCGCGGCGAAAGGCCGCCTCTTCCAATCTTTGGAGGTGCTTATGAAGCGCTTATGAGAGGGGGCCGCACGCCGTCTCGAATTCCTATGCGTTCGGATGCATGTTCCGATCAACGGCTCGTGCGTGAGCCGATATTGGAGATCAGGATGGCTCAATTTCTCGTCAGCGATGACCAGTATCGCGACCTGGTTTACGACGGCGACCGCCGGACGCATCGCGTTGGCCGCGGTCAGTCACTGGGCGATTACCGCTTCGGCAGGGCGCGCGGCAGATCCGCCCACGGCCCGCTGCACCGTATCACCGGCCATTTCAGGAACTTGATCGCGGCGATGGCCAATTCGAAACTGCGGCGGATGGAGCGCGAACTCGAGCTTCTCGGCATTCCGACGCGCGACGAGCGTTAACGCCGTGGAGTGTCACATGCGACAGCCTTTCGCATCCGTTCTGGTCTCCCGCTTCCACCTGATTGCTGGCGTACTGGCGATTTTTCTGAATCCGTTCCGGGACGTCCGAAAGTATCGTCCTGAGCGCCACTACATGCGCGGCCCCGGACCAAAGTGGCGCGAGAAGAATTTTTCCCAGCAGTCGTCGTCGGCGCGCGGCTGAGCCGGCGAAGCGCTTTGGATCGTGACCGGCAGATTTAGATCTGCAATCTCTCAAGACCGTTTTCTTCGCCAGTCTCGCAGGCCAGGTCGTCCTCGCCGATTGCTGCGATCGCATTGGCAACCTCGGCTTTCGCCGTATCCGCCAACTCGACGATCGGCAGGCGGGTGTCGGGGCGCATGAAGCCGAGCAGGCACAGCGCATATTTGAGCGCGGCCGGATCTTCGCTTGCAAGCAGCGCCGCCAGAGGCACAAGCCGGTTCTGCAGATACCGGGCGGACTGCAGCCGTCCCTGTCTGCAGCTCGAAAAAATCACCCGGCACAGGTCCGGCGCGACATTCGAAACCGCCGAGATGCATCCATCCCCGCCATTGGCGAAGAAGGCGAGCGCGGTTGCGTCGCCGCCGGATAGCAGTCGAAACCCCGAAGGCACCGTCGACCGCAGGCGCATCGGGCGCGCAAGATCGCCCGTTGCATCTCTCAACCCGATAAAACGTCGGGATTGCGCCAGCCGCGCGAGAGTGTGGTCGGACAATTCCCGGATCGTCCGCGTGGGAACGTCGTGGAGGATGATAGGCAGTGCGGTCGAATTGGCTATCGCGCGAAAGTGCGCCTCGATACCGGCCTGCATCGGCTTGTTGTAGTAGGGCACGACCGAGAGCACGGCGTCGGCGCCGGCCAGCTCGGCGCGGCGGGTCAGCTCGATGGCCTGGCTGGTTGAATTCGATCCCGCTCCTGCAATGACACGGACGCGGCCACGCGCGGTCTTGACGGCGGAGCGGATGATCGCGTCGTGCTCGGCCGGTGTCAGGGTCGAGGCCTCGCCGTTCGTCTCGCCGGCAACGATCGCCGAGACGCCCGCCCGTATCTGGCGCTCGCAAAGTCTGGCGAAGGCTGCCAGATCGATCGCGCCGGCTTCATCGAATGGCGTCGGAAGATCCGGGATGTAGCCCGTCAGCCAGGTGGTGGAGTTTGCAGGGAACGTCATCGCATTTCACGCGGCTTTTTCCATTTGGCCAAAGCCCTGTCGGTGGGCGGAAAGCACAAGCCCATCTCGGCACCTGACCCCGGCCTCGATCTGGAAGCCCATCTGCTGCAGCTTCGTGCGAATCCTGAGGCTGGAGCCGCTTTCGTGCGAGTTGATCAGGACGGCGATGGCCGCATTGGTGCAGAGAAACGGCGATATCTCGGCGAGCGCGCCCTCGATTGTTTCCGGCGAATCATGGCCCGCGATCAGACCGATTGCGTGCTGTGCCTTCGGAATTCGACAGGTCGAGGAGGTCGCCACTCGAACGAAGCCGCGCCGTCGGAGCGCAAGATACAGCTCCATCCTCTTGCCGCCGGCGAGAATCGCGCGTTGCATGTTGGAGAGGCGCGTGAGCCCGATCATGGTGTCGATGATCTGGTCTTGGGCTGCGGTGGAGGAAGGCTGAACCATCTTGTACTCCCGAGCGATGGCCATGTCGGCGGGTCAGGCGACCTTCCGCACGGGCAGGGGATTGGAGGGGCGAAGCGTACCGTTCAGGTCGAGCTCGATTTCTCGCGACAGCTCGACGATCGTCTCGGGATGGTGCCCATTTTCAAAGAGCGCGTATTTGAAGGCTTGCGCGCGGTTGATGAATAGTCCGCCATAAAGGCCATTTTGCTCCTGGGCCACCCAATGGCCGCGGCTGTTCCTGCCGATAAAAGTGATTGTCGATGTAGAGCTACACGACGGAGGTTCGACGAGTTTCACGTTGGTTATCCTTGTTGTGACGAGCAAAGTTCGCTCCCGAAGCGCCGGATCCTTTCGGTTGCCACTATTCAAGTTGCAAATGTTCGGATGGGGACCGACGGCAGGGAGATTGCTTCACTCATGCTCCCAATATCTCCCGCAGCGGATATGAATTCGAGAGCGGCAAGCCGGCAATCTCATAGGAACCGCATAAAGCGGCGCCAGCCAGTTTCACATCGGGACGGAGTGATCGAACCCGCTGACCAGGCAGCACAGTGCCGCGTATGCCATCGTCTCGTCCCAGTGGTTGAGAGTGGTGTCGAGCGGCTCCTCTTGTTCAAGGGTCGCCAGCACCGCGCTCAGGATGGTGGACATCCACAACAGCACGGTGAGGCTTCGGTCAAAGCCGACGCTGCCGAACGCGGCGAAAATCACCAGAACGATCATTCGCAGAAAGAAGCGAACGATCACCTGGGTCGATTTCAGGATTTCAGCTCTCGCACCAGATCTGGAAGCCGCGTCGAGCATTGGCATCCTCTTACGCGAAATTGTCGCTGCAGACCGGCTCGTCGAGCGAACTCGCCGTGCAGGGCACGGTGGGAACGCTCGTCCTGACCGACGGCCTGCTGGCACGTTGCGCATCGACGAACGTCATCAGGATTGCAAGTGGCAGATTCGCGTGGTGGGCTTCAATGGACTGATCGATCCAGTCTGGAAGCTCGCGCTGGCGTGACAATGCGCAATGCCATTCGCCGCCATCATAGACGATGCGTCGAATCTGCCATAACGGCAGCTCCAGTTCGATCAACGCAAGCGCGGCATCGGTCCAGGCGCCCGAGTGAATCAGCCGTTCGATCCGCGCGGCTTTCTCCGTCCGGCGAATGGGCGGAAAGCGCCAGCACGCTTCGCCGATGACGTCCGACATCAGCTCCGCGGTTACGGCGTGCGCGTCTCGGAGCCTGTCCACGAGTTCGCGGGAATCGCGAAGTTCAGAAGGTAGCTGCATGGTGCGAGCTCATATTGGGCAAGGTCGCGCCTTGCGACCGTGTCCCCCAATGTGCTCAAAACGCCGTTTGAAAACGAGGTGGGGTTGAAGCCTGAGATATAAGGATTTCATAAAGGCCGCAGGTCGAGAGCCCGGCGAAGCAAATGCGCTAGTCTGCCGCCATGTCCTCGAGGCGGGTTTGAAGCCGATAGCCGACGCCGGATTCGGTCACCAGATGCTGCGGGCGATTGGGATCGGCTTCGATCTTCTGCCGCAGCTTGCGCACGAGAATTCGCAGGTACTGGATATTGTCCCGTTGGTTGCCGCTCCAGATATCCTTCAATAGCTGGTCGTGCGTCACCACGAGACCGACATGCGTCGCCAGCATATGGAGCAGGCGATACTCCTTCCTGGTCAATCGGATCGGCTTGTTGTTGAGCGACACGGTTCGCGTGACGAGATCGACCGAGAGCGGGCCGGTAATGACAACCGGATTTTCGGTCGCGCTCTTGAAATATCGTCGCAACGCGGCTTCGCTGCGCGCCAGCAGCTCGGCCATGCCGAACGGTTTGACCACATAATCGTCGGCGCCTGCCTGAAGAAGTCGGACTTTTTCGTCTTCGTTCGACACGACTGAGAGAATGATGACGGGCACATTCGACCATGATCGGATCCGCTCGAGAACCTCCGATCCATGGAGGTCGGGGAGTGCGAGATCAAGGACGATGAGATCCGGTGCATTGAAAGTTGCGGCCTTCAATCCCTCCGCGGCATTCTCGGCCTCGATTACCGAGAAACCCTGAAGTTCGAAGCCCGCACGAAGAAATCGTCTTATTTTCGATTCGTCTTCGATCAGGAGCACGACGTTGGCAGGTTTATTCATTGGTCATGGCCGCCAGTTCCGAGGGCTTGATGAGAGAGCCGGGCAGGGTAATCGAAGCTGTTGTTCCCAGCCCCTGCCCAGGGCTCGATATGTCAATGGCTCCGCCGTTTGCTCCGACAAAAACGGATGCGATCCAATAGCCGAGGCCGGACCCTGGAATGGTTGCCTGATGGCGCTGGCTTCGGAATGATTTCCGGCCAAGGTTCCGCCGTTCGTCCGGAGTTATTCCGACACCTTGATCCGAAATCGAGATGACGACGTCGTCTTTCTCCCTTCTCGCGTTGACGGAGATTGTCGAGCCGGACGGAGAATATTTGGCGGCGTTTTCGAGAAGTTGCCCGCAGGACTCCTCGATCAGTCCGGAATTGACATTGACCAGCGGCAAGTCCTCGGCGAATTTTATCTCAAGCTTGTGTGACGCCAATCGCCGGGCTCTTCTTTTGATCGCAGCGTCAACGATGTCCCTCGGATCGCTCCATTCGAGGTGCGGATTGACGCCGCCGGCGGTGACGCGCGTCGCATTGAGAAGGTTTTGGATAAAACCATCGAGTTCTGCGACCTCGTCGGATATGACCTCGACCAGCGAGCTGGCCTGATCATCGTTCTGAACCAGGCGCATCGAATCCAGTACACTCGCCGAACCCCGGATGGCCGCCAATAATAAAAAAAAAATAATAAAAAATAAAAAAATAAAAATAAAATATAAAATATATATTTCGGTTGCTATCTCGGCGGCAATGTCGGCGGCGGCTGGACCCGGATGGATACGTCCCGGGTATCGCAAGATATCGCCATCCCCGCGTTTGCGGTCTACGGCCGTGAGAATGACAGCGGCTTTATTGGCGGCGGTCAGGCCGGCTGCGACTTCCAGACCAGTAATGTCGTGTTTGGCGTGCAGGGCACGTTCGACTTCGGCAACATCAGGGGCTCTCACGCGCTCACTGATTTCCCGACTTTCTCGGAGACGAACAATCTCAAGGCCATTTATTCGGCGACCGGCAGGATCGGATATCTGTGGACGCCATCTTTTCTCGGCTACGTGAAGACCGGCATGTCGTGGATGCAAAACAAGAACCAGGTGCTACGGCCGGGCGGCGCACTTTCTGAAGTCCGCAAGCTTCACGTTGCCCGGCATGACCGTCGGCGTCGGCGGCGAATGGATGTTTACGCGCAACTGGTCAGTGTTCGTCGAGTACAACTATATGTGGATCGAGGACACTTCCGGCCAGCACTTCACTGCGGCCCCGGGTCTGTTGCCGCCTGGCGAGGTTCTCAGCGTCAAGCAGACCGCGCAAACCGCGCTGATCGGCGTCAACTACAAATTCCACTGGGATGGCCCCGTCGTCGCAAAATATTGAGGGCTCGTCTGGGGCGATCGGCGATTCCCACAAACGCGCTTCGCGCGAGGTCAGTGCGATTCGTCTGAGGAGGGAAGCTATGACTGCTTCTACATGGGTGCGAAGAATCGGGATCATCATCGCCGCAGTGGCGCTTTCTGCCGCTACGGCGGGGTGTGTCGGCGATATGGAAGCCGCGGCCAACAAATCAAAGGGCAGTGGTCAGTTGCGCTATTTCGGTGGACCGAAATCCCCAATGTGGTCGGGTCAGTAGATTATCGAGGCGGGGGGATGATTTGGGTGTGACTTCCAGAAAGGTGCAGATCGGATGTTCCGCGGTCCTGGCTGCGATCCTGATCTCGGGGATCTGTGGGGACGCTATCGCGAAGGCCGGGAAGGGACGTTGGCACGCGCGCGGCTCGGCTTCCAATGCCCGCGCGGAACTTTCCGCGAAAAGCTTGCCACTTTCGCAGCATCAGGCCGGCCTCGGATCGATCCGGTATTACGGGGGACCGAAATCGTCGATGTGGCGCGGTCCGGCGGAATAGATGGCCATCTCCGCAGAATGCGGCATTGCCGACCCGGGATCTCGCGCCAGATTTCGCGATCACCGGGGGCCGAGATGACCCTTCGTTTCTGGCCGACGGATTCGTCGCGGCTGCGCCAGGCGGCTTCAAGTATTTGGATATGAAAATCTCCGATCTCCGAGACTGGAATCGCAGGCCGGTCATCAAACATGTCGACAATATTTTCCTCTTCTTGCCGAGGGCGAGAGAAACCGAAGAATATCGAAGCAAATCAGGGGTTTTTGGTCGGTTTCGGCTGTTTTTCCGAAGCCGAATCATCCGAAAACAATTGTTGATAGGGGTTTAGCCGAAAACCAAATGTTACCGGCGTGAGGCACGTAAGGTTAGTGTAAGCGCAATACCGTAACGCATTGCCTTGACGGGGCAATCAGGGTCGCGATGAAGTCGATGAGCGCATTCGAATATGACAGCCGCCAATAACGGGAATTTGCGACGGCTGGCTGTCGTTCTCGCGATAGCGGCAGCGATCGGCATGGGCCTGTTTGGCGCCGTGCAGGTGCTGATTCCGCACGCCAAATCCGTCGAAACCACGGGCCCCGGCAAATCCCGGCTTCCGCGCTACGTGCCGAGCGCAACCGAGTGGGCCAGCCTCACCGTCGAGCCGGTCACCGAGCGGGTGTTTCGGGCCGAGCATGCCACCGAGGGCAAGATCGCGGTCAACGAGGACAGTTCGACACCAATATTCTCTCCCTTCGCGGGCCGCGTGACCAAGCTTCTGGTCAAGCCGAGCGACAAGGTCGAGCGTGGGCAACCGCTGTTTATCGTCGAGGCCACCGACACGGTGCAGGGATTAAACGATTTCATCACGGCCATGAGTACCCTGAACAGTGCACGCTCCAAGCTCAATCTGGCGCAGATTGTCGAGCGGCGTGCCAACGATCTCTATCTGGGCAAGGCCGTTCCGCTCAAGGATTGGCAGCAGTCACAGAACGATTTGACGACCGCGCAGAACGACGTGCGCTCGGCCGAGACGGCGCTGGAAGCCGCCCACAACCGGCTGCGAATCCTCGGCCGCTCGGAAGAGCAGATTTCGTCATTTCAGGAGACCCGGCAAATCAGCGCTGACACCCCGATCTATTCCCCGATCGACGGGACGGTCGTCCAGCGCAAGGTCGGCCCCGGTCAGTTCATCAGCAGCGGCGCCAGCGATCCGGTATTCGTGATCGGCAATCTCTCGACGGTGTGGCTGTTGGCCTTTGTGCGGGAGACCGAAGCATCCGGCGTGGCCGTGGGCCAGGAACTCACTTTCTCACTGCTCGCGCTGCCGGGGAGCCAGTTCAAGGCGCGCATCGACTATGTGGCGGCCGCGATTGACCCGGCGACCCGCCGGCTTCTGGTTCGCGCGACCATCGATAACAAGGATGGTCTGCTCAAACCCGAAATGTTCGCCAATGTGACCATCTATACCGGTGGGGATCGCCCCTCGGTCGGGGTACCGAAGCAGGCGCTGATCTATGAAGGCGAACGCGTGCGCCTCTGGGTCGCCCATGACGACAAATCGATCGAGCTTCGCGACATCCAAACCGGCCTGACAAACGGCGATCTCGTCGAAGTCAGAACCAACCTGAAGGCTGGAGAAAAAATCGTCACCAGGGGCAGTCTGTTCATCGATCGGGCGGCTTCAGGCAGCTAATCCGTCTCAACACATCTCTTAAGCAGTTCCGAATCGAATGGATCGTCTCGTCGCCATCGCTGTTAGTCGCCGGTACATGATGGTAGCGCTGTTCGCAGTCGTTATCATCGGTGGACTCGTTGCGTTTCAGCAATTGAACATCGAGGCCTATCCGGATCCGACGCCTCCCATGGTCGATATCGTGACCCAGAGTCCGGGGTTATCGGCCGAAGAAATCGAGCGTTACATCACGATTCCGCTGGAGACGCAGGTTGCCGGCATCAAGAACCTGAAGGTCATTCGCACGATCTCGCTCTACGGCCTGTCCGACGTCAAATTGCAGTTCTCGTTCGATTATACCTACGATCAGGCGCTGCAGCAGGTGCTGAACCGGTTGTCCCAGCTGGCGCCATTGTTGAACAATGCCCAGCCGCAGATTTCCCCGCTCAGTCCGATCGGCGAAATCTACCGATATCGTCTGGTCGGGCCACCGAATTATTCGGTGCTCGACCTCAAGACGCTGCAGGACTGGGTCTTGGTGCGCCGATTCAAGGTCGTGCCCGGCGTTATTGACGTCACGAGCTGGGGCGGCCGGACAAAAGTCTATGAGCTCCAGGTCGATTTCAACAAGCTGGTGGCGAATGGGCTGACATTGCCGCAGTTGCTGCAGGCGGTGAGCAATTCCAACATCAACGTCGGCGGCAACACCGTCAACATCGGCGCGCAGTCGGCGGTGGTGCGCGGCGTCGGGCTGATCCGTTCCATCGACAGTCTTGCCAACACCATGGTCGCATCGAACGGTGGAACGGCGGTGCTGGTCAAGGACGTCGCCAACGTCACGGTCGGCGAGCAGCCGCGGCTCGGCATCGCCGGCCAAGATCAGGACGACGACATCGTCCAGGGTATCGTGCTGATGCGACGCGGCGAGCAAAGTTCGCCGACCATCACCAGGGTCGAGGAGCTCGTGGCGACCATCAACAATTCCACGATTCTTCCGCCCGGCGTGCGGATCGAGCGCATTTACGATCGAAAGGATCTGATCGAAACCACGACGAAGACGGTGCTGGAAAACATGGTGCTTGGCATTGTGCTGATCGTCATTTTGCAGTGGCTGTTCCTGGGCGATTTGCGCACCGCGCTGATCGTCGGCGCGACGATTCCATTCGCGTTGTTTTTCGCAGTCATCATTCTCGTGTTGCGCGGCGAATCCGCCAACCTGTTGTCCGTCGGCGCGATCGATTTCGGGCTGATCGTCGATGCCACGGTGATCATGGTCGAGGCGATCTTCCGGCGGCTGGCGCACACCAATTTCCTCTCGGCGGACGAGGAGGCGGCGAGCTCGGCCAAGACCATCATGGACATGAAGGAGCACGCCATCCTCACCGCCGCGGCTGACGTGTCGCGCTCGATCTTTTTCGCCGCCGCAATCATCATCGCGGCGTTCCTGCCGCTGTTCACCTTGAGCGGTGTCGAGGGCAACATCTTCGGTCCGATGGCGCGCACCTACGCCTATGCGCTGGCCGGCGGCCTGCTCGCGACCTTCACGATCACGCCCGCGCTGAGCGCGATCATCCTGCCGGCGCATGTCGAGGAGACCGAAACGTTCATCATGCGTTTGGTGCATCGGCTTTACATGCCGGTGCTGGCGCGCTCGCTGGCGAACCGTCGGCTGGTCCTGCTGGGTGGCGCGGTGCTGATCGTCATGACCGTTATTGCCGTGCGCATGCTGGGCCTGGAATTTCTGCCGAAGCTTGAGGAAGGCAATCTCTGGATCCGCGCGACGCTGCCGCCAACGATCTCGCTCCAGGAGGGCAATTCCTACGTCAACGGGATGCGCAAGATCATCGCTTCCCGGCCCGAAGTTGTTTCGGTGGTTTCCCAGCACGGCCGGCCCGACGACGGCACCGATGCTGCGGGGTTCTTCAACGCGGAGTTTTTTGCTCCGCTCAAACCGGCCAAGGACTGGCCGGAAAGGGAAGACAAGGACACATTGACGGTCAAGCTGCTTGCTGAATTGCAGGAGAAATTCCCCGGCGTCGAGTTCAACTTCTCGCAATATCTCCAGGACAATGTGTCCGAGGCTGTGTCCGGCGTGAAGGGAGAGAACTCCATCAAGCTGTACGGCAACGACCTGCAAGCGCTCACCGACACCGCCAACAAGATCAAATCCGTACTGTCCACGGTGCAGGGAATTACCGATCTTGCGGTTTTCACCTCGCTCGGCCAGCCGACGATCCAGATCGACATCGACCGTGCCCGCGCCGCGCGTTACGGCCTTTCGCCCGGCGACATCAATACCACCATCCGTACCGCGATCGGCGGCGACAGCGCCGGCGATCTCTACGAGCCCGGCAGCGACCGCCACTTCCCGATTATCGTGCGCCTGGCGCCGCAGTACCGCAGGAGCGCCGAGGCAATTCAGAATTTGCGGATCGGTGCGCAGGGACCGAACGGCATCACGCAAGTGCCGCTGAGCGAGGTCGCGACCATCAAATTGGTATCGGGTGCGGCCTACATCTATCGGGAACAGCAGGAGCGTTATCTGCCGATCAAGTTCTCGGTGCGCGAACGCGACCTAGGCGGCGCCATCCGGGAAGCGCAGGAAAAGATTGCCGCACAGGTGCAATTGCCCGCCGGCTCGCGCATCGAGTGGGTCGGCGAGTTCGGTAACCTGCAGGATGCCATCAGGCGGCTGTCGATCGTGGTGCCGATCAGCCTGGCGCTGATTGCCATGCTGATCTGGTTCAATTTCGGCTCTGTGGTCGACACGATCCTGACCATGAGCGTGATACCGATGGCCGTCTTCGGCGGCATTCTCGGATTGTTGCTGACCGGCATTCCGTTCAGCGTCTCGGCCGCGATCGGGTTCATCGCGTTGTTCGGCATCTCGGTGATGGACGGCATCATCATCCTCTCGCAGTATAATCAGCTCATCGACGAGGGCATGGAGCGCGGCAGGGCGATCTTGCGCACCGGAGAACTTCAGCTGCGGCCGGTATTGATGACGTGCGTGGTGGCCGGCATCGGATTGCTGCCGGCGGCGGTGTCGTCAGGAATCGGTTCGCAAGTCCAGAAGCCCCTTGCGGTCGTGGTGGTGGCGGGCATGATGCTGGCGCCTGTTGTCATCCTCATTACTTTGCCGGCGCTGATTTCGATGTTCTCGCGCCGGAGCCGGTCGAACGAGGCCGCGGAAGGCCATCTGGCGCCAGCGGAATGACAGGACATCGTGACGGTCGAGGTAGGTAGGTTGTGAGTGACGTCGTTACCAGATGCGCTCCGGTTGCCCGCAAGACGGGATTCCAACTCGCTTGGCCGATGGCTTGCGTCATTGCGATTGCCGTTCTGGCGGCGATCGGTCCGTCCGCGGCGGAAACTCTCCCCGAAGCGCTGGTGAAGGCTTATCAGACCAATCCGCAGCTCAACGCCGAGCGGGCCCGGCAACGCGGCACCGACGAAAACGTGCCGCAGGCCCTGGCGGGTTACCGGCCGCAGATCATTGCCAGTCTGAGCGCAGGGCTGCAGGCGGTCCGCAACCTGTTGCCGGACAATACCGTGTCGAGCGCGACCTTGCGGCCGTGGACCATCGGTGTGACCGTGAGCCAGATCCTGTACAATGGCAACAAGACT
The DNA here is from genome assembly GCA_963741185.1 of uncultured Alphaproteobacteria bacterium. Taxonomy (GTDB): domain Bacteria; phylum Pseudomonadota; class Alphaproteobacteria; order Rhizobiales; family Xanthobacteraceae; genus Bradyrhizobium. The sequence continues at coordinate 37,024 of CAVUHE010000033.1, forward strand.
GCAAACAGCGTTCGCGTCGCCGAGTTTCAGGTCAAGTCCGGGCGGGAAGCCCTCCGCAATGTCGGCCAGGGTGTCCTTCTGGATGCCGTGACGGCCTATACGAATGTGCTCGCCAACCAGGCGATGGTGGAATCGCAGCGCGCCAACGTTGCGGTGCTGCGCGAGATCCAGGCGACCACCAAACGACGCCTGGACGCCGGCGACGTCACGCCGACCGACACGGCGCAAGCCGAGGCACGGGTCAGTCGGGGCTTGGCCGATCTCAACGCCGCTGAGGTGGCGCTGGCGATCAGCAAGGAAACCTATGCGCAGGTGATTGGCGAACCTCCGGCTCAATTGATGCCGGCCTCGACGGTCGACGGCTTGTCGCCGAATGGGCTCGCCGCGGCAAAGGAAGCGGCAAGACACGAGCACCCGGCGGTTCTCGGCGCCGCCTACGATGTCGACGTCGCTCAAACCACCATCAAGGTCGCCGAAAGCAGCCTGCTGCCGACCGTGTCGGTGCAGGCGAGCGCCAGCAAGGCCGTTCAGACCGATCAGACGCTGACCACAACCGTCACCGATCAGGCCTCGGTGCTGGGTCAGCTCAACGTGCCGATCTATGACGGCGGCACCGCGGCCTCGCAAACCCGGCAGGCCAAGGAGTTGACGACGCAGAGCCGTCTGGTTCTGGAACAGGTCAGAAACCAGGCGCGAACCGCCGTCGCCAGCGCTTGGGTGAGCAACGAGGGGACCAAGGTCGCACTCACGGCCGCGGAGGCCGAGGTGCGCGCTGCCAACGTCGCGCTTCAGGGAGTGCGGCGCGAAGCGGCGGGAGGACAGCGGACCACCATCGATGTTCTCAACGCGCAGCAGGATCTGACGAGCGCGCGCGCGAGGTTGATTGTGAGCCAGCGCGACCGGATCATCGCCTCCTACACGTTGCTGAGCGCCATCGGGCGTCTCGATGTCAGTGTGCTCAAACTCGACACGCCGGACTATCTGCCGGAAGTTCATTACCATCAGGTACGAGATGCCTGGCACGGCGTTCGTACCCCGTCTGGCCAATAGGTCCCGTGCGCGTTTGTACGCCTGATGCGTTCAAGTTCGAACAAGAGCTAAGCGGAATGATCCCGATCAATACAGCGTGACGGGTTTCAATGTCTGATGCTCGGGAGATTCCGCCGCCGAAAGCGTTATCCTTGCCTGATCTGGAACAAATATGACCGAGCACATCATTGTAACCGACGAAGAATCCACGCGCACGATCGTCATGCGGCGGCCGGAAAAGAAGAACACGCTGACGCAGGAAATGTACCTTGCGATGAGCGATGCGATCGAGTCGGCGCAATCAAATCCCGCGATCCGCTGCCTGGTTCTGACCGGGCGCTCGGGGGTTTTCACCGCCGGCAACGATATCTCGGATTTCCTGCAGGCCGCGACGGCAAAGGACGACGGAACGCGGCCGAAAAACGCCGTCATCTTCCTGCAGTCGCTCGTGAACAACAAAAAGCCGATCATTGCCGCGGTCGACGGCATCGCCATCGGTATCGGCACCACGATGGTGTTTCACTGCGATTACGTCATCGCCAGCACCACCGCGATGTTTCAATCGCCCTTTATTCACTACGGTCTCGTGCCGGAGGGCGCCTCCAGTCTCCTGCTTCCGCGCATGGTGGGCCACCAGCGTGCGTTCTCCATGCTGGTGATGGGTCGGTCCATGAGTGCTCAAGATGCGCGTGCGGCCGGCATCGTCAACACCATCGTTCCGCCCGGTCATGCCATCGTCGAGGCGCGAAAGGTCGCGCGCGATATTTGTGCGCTGCCCGCCGATGCGGTCGCGATCTCGCGCAAGCTGCTCAAGCTGCCGACCGAAGATCTCGTCCGCAGAATCGATCAGGAGGATCATTTTTTCGGAGAGCGGATGCGGTCGCCGGAAGCCATCGCCGCATTTCAGAATTTTTTCCTGCGGAAGAAGAAATAGCGCTCGTGGCGGCGGCGCCTCGTGTTGTGGATCATGCTGATCGACGAGCGCGACGTGGCCAATGTCTGTCAGTCTGGCAAGAGGGCGATTGCAGCGCTGAAAATATTCACCAGACCACGAAGGCGCAGAGCACCGAAAGCGGCAGAACCGCAATCCCGAGATACATCCAGGTCCGGTAGGCGCCGGCATCCTTCGGCAGGATGAAAAGATTGACGATAAGCCAGCCGCAGACGCCGACCCCCATCAACACGCGGATGAGATCGCCGGGTGTTTCATGGACCGAGGTGAGATGTTCAATCTGGGGGCGGGCTACGCGCGCCGTCATGATCGTCAGCACGATCAGAAAAAGCGAGCGAACCGCAACGCCTCCAAACCAGACAAGGGCTGATGGTTTTGATTCGGCCTTTTTTGCCGTAACAGATTGATTTGCTTGCAGTTTCGTGTCGGCGCTCATCGCACATTCCCGAAGCAGCTTGCCTAAAACGATATCTTTGATCGCGCTGCACCGGCAAGTAGTTATTCTTTTTATACGTGCAATGATGAGAATGGCAGCCATGCCAAGGGCAGTCCTGGGCAATCCTGAGAGGATCGCCCAGCCGGCGACCATGCCCTCCGGCCAATTGAAGGGCTGTCGCGGCTCCAGACTTTGGAGTTCAATGGCGCCCTCGGGACGGGGAGAGGAACATGGCCGGCAAAGCGAAGATGGTCGGAATGGCGCTCGCGGTCGCGGCGATCTCGTCGATGCTTGCTTCTGCTTCCTACTCGCAAGGGATGAGCAAGAAGGGCGGAAGGGCGGCCCCTCCGGCCGAAAATCATCCCAAGGTGGATGAAAAAGCCTACAAGGCGGCGCTGGACCGAATTCCGACGCCCAAACAGGGATACGATCCCTGGGGGCAGGTGCACGCGTCCGAGTCAGCAAAGACAAGCGATAAGCCGAAGCAGAAATAACGGCGTGCGTCGGCTCGAGAAGCGTTCGCCGGAACGAGCCCCAATCCCGCAAGCACGATCGCCGAGCTCGCGAGCGCAAGTTTTCGAACCAGGAATTTTCGAACCAGCGGGTTTCGAATCGGTGGTTTTCCGACCAGGCACGCCTGTTCCGCGGCCCCTTGGACCGAAAAGCAAAGGGCGTTGGCGGACGAGATCCACATGTCCGTCTTTCGTGGAATTAGGAAATAATAGCTTTGCGTCGAAGCACTGCCGGCGATTTTACATCGAGCAAGATTCATATCGACTGGCGTCGCAAGCGGTCGTGGGGCTACGGAGCTCTGCGCAGCGACAGCCTTGCCCACGTAGCCAATATATCGACGGTGGAATAGAATTTCAGGATCGAGCAAGATGCTTTGTTATAGGGATTCTGTGGGCGTGCGCCGACGGACGAGAGCGACGACCTCAGGAACACGGTCCGTCTTTATGAAATTCCTATAACGTCGCCGCCACGGTCGCCTCGAAAAAATATGCGCGAGGTGGCACTTCAGGGCGACTGATGGAGCCAGGGGCTGAGACCCCGACGCCGCCCCCGATTGATCCATCGCAATCCGCTTTTCGCTGTGCGCGCAAGACCAATCGCGCAAAGCGAGCGTGATCAGGAGAACGCCATGTTGGACATCATCATTCTGGCCCTTGGCCTCGGCTTCTTCGTGGCCGCGATCGGCTACACCTACGCCTGCGAGCGACTTTGAATTCTAACGCGTTTTCCTGACGCGGGGCCGTGGGAAACGGCTTTGGAGGAGCAAGAGCCATGATCTTCGACTACTCACTCGCCGGCCTCGTTTCCGCAGGTCTGCTGTTTTATTTGACCTACGCGCTGCTGCGGCCCGAGCGGTTCTGACCGCAGGAGGCCTTAAGCTCCCGATTGGCCGCCTTCGGGCAATCGGTTCTCACCTTGAGCAAACCCAATCCCAACTGTCGCGCCAACTTCAAGGCATGCCACCATGACTGCCATCGGCTGGATTCAAATTCTTCTCTACTGTGCGATCATCGTCGTGCTGGTCAAACCGCTCGGCTGGTACATGACGCGCGTGTTCAACGGCGAGCGCACTTTCCTCTCTCCGCTTCTGCGCCCCGTCGAGGTCGCGATTTACTGGATCGGCGGGGTCGATGAGAAACGAGAACAACATTGGCTGACCTACACGGTCGCGATGCTGCTGTTTCATGTCGGCGGCTTCCTCATCCTTTATGCGTTGATGCGGCTGCAGGCCGTGCTGCCGTTCAACCCGGCCGAGCAATCGGCGGTCGCCGAAGACCTTTCCTTCAACACCGCGATCAGCTTCATCACCAACACCAACTGGCAGAATTACGGTGGCGAAAGCACGATGTCCTATCTCGTGCAGATGCTGGGCCTGACGCACCAGAATTTCCTGTCGGCCGCCACCGGAATCGCGCTCGCGGTGGCGCTGATCCGCGGCTTCTCCCGTTCCTCGATGCGCACCGTCGGCAATTTCTGGGTCGACGTGACGCGCACGACGCTCTACGTGCTGCTGCCGATCTGCGTGGTCTACACGCTGTTTCTGGTCTGGCAGGGCATGCCGCAGACGCTCGGCGCCTACGTCGAAGCCACCACGCTTGAGGGCGCAAAGCAGACGATTGCGGTCGGTCCCGTGGCCTCCCAGGTCGCCATCAAGATGCTCGGCACCAATGGCGGCGGCTTCTTCAATGCCAATGCCGCCCATCCGTTCGAAAACCCGACGGCGCTGTCGAATTTCGTCCAGATGCTCTCGATCTTCGTGATCGGGGCGTCCCTGACCAACGTGTTCGGCCGCATGGTCGGCAACCAGCGCCAGGGCTGGGCGATCCTCGCCATCATGGGCGTGTTGTTCGTGTCGGGCGTCGCCGTCACCTACTGGGCCGAGGCCAACGGCACCGCCGCGTTCGACGCGCTTGGGCTCTCCGGCGGCAACATGGAAGGCAAGGAAGTCCGCTTCGGTATCGTCGCGTCCAGCCTGTTCGCGGTCATCACCACGGCGGCGTCCTGCGGCGCGGTCAACGCCATGCACGACAGTTTCACAGCGCTTGGCGGCATGATCCCGTTGATCAACATGCAGCTCGGCGAAATCATCGTCGGCGGCGTCGGCGCCGGCCTCTACGGCATGCTGCTGTTCGTCGTGCTCGCGATCTTCGTCGCGGGCCTGATGGTTGGCCGCACGCCGGAATATGTCGGCAAGAAGATCGAGGCGCGCGAAGTCAAGATGGCGATGCTCGCAATTCTCGTGCTGCCGCTGATGTATCTCGGCTGGACCGCGGTCGCGGTGGCGATGCAGTCGACGGCCGCCGCGATGAACAATGCCGGTCCGCACGGCTTTACCGAGGTGCTTTATGCCTACACTTCGGCAACCGGCAACAATGGCTCGGCCTTTGCGGGACTTTCCGGCAACACGTTCTTCTACAATCTGACGCTGGCAAGTGCGATGTTTGTCGGCCGGTTCTTCATGATCGTGCCGGCGATGGCGATGGCCGGTTCGCTCGCCAGCAAGAAATCCATTCCGCCGTCGGCCGGCACCTTGCCGACGACGGGCGGTCTGTTCGTCGGCCTGGTCGTTGGCGTGATCCTGATCATCGGCGGCCTCACCTTCTTCCCGGCACTCGCGCTCGGCCCGATCGTCGAGCATCTGGCTGACAACGCCAGCAACCTGTTCTGATCGATCATTCGGAGTTACGTCCATGGAAGTCGTCCAAAAGATGAATAAGCGGATGCCGGTTTCGGCGATGCTCGATCCGAAGATCGTTTTGCCCGCGATCGGCTCGTCCTTCCGCAAGCTCGATCCGCGGGTCATGATCAAGAGCCCGGTGATGTTCGTGGTCGAGGTTGTTGCCGCGCTGACGACCGTTATCTTCCTGCGCGACTTCGCGACCGGCGGAGCGGGCCTCGGCTTCACCTTTCAGATCATCGTGTGGCTTTGGTTCACGGTGCTTTTCGCCAACTTCGCCGAGGCCGTCGCCGAGGGCCGCGGCAAGGCGCAGGCCGAATCGCTGCGGAAGACCCGTACCGAGAGCCAGGCCAAGCTGTTGTCCGGTTCGGACAAGACCTTTCGCCTGGTGCCCGGCACCAGCCTGAAGGTCGGCGACATCGTGCTGGTCGAGGCCGGCGACAACATTCCCAGCGATGGCGAGGTGATCGAAGGCGTGGCTTCCGTCAACGAGGCCGCGATAACCGGTGAATCCGCTCCCGTGATCCGCGAATCCGGCGGCGACCGCTCGGCGGTCACCGGCGGCACCCAGGTGCTGTCGGACTGGATCCGCGTCCGCATCACCGCGGCGCAGGGCTCGACCTTCATCGATCGCATGATCAAGCTGGTCGAGGGCGCCGAACGGCAGAAGACGCCGAACGAGATCGCACTCAACATCCTGCTCGCCGGCCTGACCATCATCTTCGTGTTCGCGACCGTGACCATTCCGAGCTATGCCGCCTATGCCGGCGGCCAGATCTCGGTCGTCATCCTGGTGGCGCTGTTTGTCACGCTGATTCCGACCACGATCGGCGCGTTGTTGTCTGCGATCGGTATCGCCGGCATGGACCGGCTGGTGCGTTTCAACGTGCTGGCGATGTCCGGCCGCGCGGTGGAAGCCGCCGGCGACGTCGATACGCTGCTGCTCGACAAGACCGGTACCATCACGCTCGGCAACCGCCAGGCGACGGCGTTTCGTCCCATCCGCGGCGCGAACGAGCAGGAGCTGGCGGACGCCGCCCAGCTCGCTTCACTGGCCGACGAAACCCCCGAGGGACGGTCGATCGTGGTGCTCGCCAAGGAAAAATACGGCATCCGCGGCCGCGACATGGGCGAGTTGGCCGCGACCTTCATTCCGTTCACGGCCCAGACCCGCATGAGCGGCGTCGATGCCGGCGGATCGTCGGTCCGCAAGGGTGCGGTCGACGCGATTCTCGACTATGTCGGCGGCAGCACGTCTCAATCCGTGGCGGCGGGAAGCACGGTGCGGGCGCTGCAGCCGTCGCATCAATTCCGACGCCGCACGCGAGATCAGGGCGATCTCGGACGAAATCGCCAAGGCCGGCGGCACGCCGCTTGCGGTCGCCAAAGATGGCCGCCTGCTCGGCGTCGTCCATCTGAAGGACATCGTCAAGGGCGGCATCCGTGAGCGCTTTGCCGAGCTGCGCCGCATGGGCATCCGCACCGTGATGATCACCGGCGACAATCCGATGACGGCGGCCGCCATTGCGGCGGAAGCCGGCGTCGATGATTTCCTCGCCCAGGCGACGCCTGAGGACAAGTTGAAGCTGATCCGCGACGAGCAGGCCAAGGGCAAGCTGGTCGCGATGTGCGGCGACGGCACCAACGACGCGCCGGCGCTGGCGCAGGCCGACGTCGGCGTCGCCATGAACACCGGCACCCAGGCGGCGCGCGAGGCCGGCAACATGGTCGATCTCGACTCCAATCCGACCAAGCTGATCGAGGTGGTCGAAATCGGCAAGCAGCTTCTGATGACCCGTGGCGCGCTGACCACGTTCTCGATCGCCAACGACGTCGCCAAATATTTCGCGATCATTCCGGCGATGTTCCTCGCCTTCTATCCGCAACTGGCGGTGCTCAACGTCATGCATCTGGCGAGCCCGCAAAGCGCGATCCTTTCGGCGATCATCTTCAACGCGCTGATCATCATCGCGCTGATTCCGCTGGCCCTGAAGGGTGTCGCCTACCGTGCCATCGGCGCCGGCGCGCTTCTGCGCCGCAACCTGATGATCTACGGCGTCGGCGGCATCATCATTCCCTTTATCGGCATCAAGGCGATCGACCTCATCGTCACCGCCCTGCATCTGGCTTGATCGTCATGGCGAGGAGCGGAGCGACGAAGAATCGCACTCTTTCCAGATTGGTGCCATGAATTGCTTCGCTCGCTCGCAATGACGAAAATACAGGAGACACAACTATGCTTAGAGAAATTCGCCCCGCCATCCTGGTCCTCGTCCTGCTGACGCTGATCACGGGCCTTGGCTATCCGCTTGCGATGACGGGCATCGCGGGAGGCATCTTTCCGAAGCAGGCGCAGGGAAGCCTGATCGAACGCGACGGCAAGGTCATAGGCTCCGCCCTGATCGGGCAGGAGTTCAAGGACGACAAATATTTCCATGGCCGGCCGTCGGCGACGACGGCGCCGGACCCTGCCGATTCCACCAAGACGGTGCCGGCGCCCTACAACGCAGCCAATTCGGGCGGATCAAATCTCGGCCCGACCAGCAAGGTCCTTAACGACCGGGTCAAGGAAGACATCGACAAGTTGAAGGCGGAGAATGCAACGAGCCCCGTGCCGATCGATCTCGTCACGACGTCAGGCAGTGGCCTCGACCCCGACATCTCGCCGGAGGGTGCGCTGTTCCAGGTGCCGCGTGTCGCGAAGGCGCGGAATATGCCGGAAGATCGTGTGCGCCGGCTGGTGGTGGAGAACACCATGGGCCGCGTTGCGGGACTGCTCGGCGAACCCAGGGTCAACGTATTGGCGCTCAATCTGGCGCTGGACGCGGCCGCCAAACGATAGGCTGGATGCCGCGCCTTCGGGCGAAGCCCTAGGCCCGGCGCGGCGCGAGGACTATATTGCCCTTATGGCTCAGCAGCAGCGCCGCGATCCCGAACAACGTCCCTCGCCAGAAGCCCTGCTGGAGACCGCACGGCGCGAGACCAGCGATGCTGGGCGTCTGAAGATCTTCGTCGGCGCCGCGCCCGGCGTCGGCAAAACCTACGAGATGCTGCAAAGCGCTCATGCAAGGCGCAAGGCCGGCGTCGATGTGGTCGTCGGCGTCGTCGAGACCCACGGACGGGCGGAAACCGAAGCGCTGCTGCACGGGCTTGAAGTCATCCCACGCAAACGCATCGTGTATCGGGATCAGACGATCGAGGAGATGGACCTCGACGCCCTGATCGCGCGTCGTCCGCAGCTCGCGCTGGTCGATGAACTCGCCCATACCAACGCGCCCGGCAGCCGCCATCCGAAACGCTATCTCGACGTCGAGGAGCTGTTGTCGCGCGGCATCGATGTCTACACCGCGGTCAACATTCAGCATATTGAGAGTCTCAACGACGTGGTCGCGCAGATCACGCATGTGCGGGTGCGCGAGACAGTGCCGGATTCAATATTCGACCGCGCCGACGGCATCGAACTGATCGATCTGACCCCCGACGACCTGATCCAGCGGCTCAAGGAGGGCAAGGTCTACGTCCCGAAACAGGCCGAGCGCGCGCTTGAGCATTATTTTTCGCCGGGAAACCTGACCGCGCTGCGCGAACTGGCGCTGCGGCGCACCGCCGAGCGCGTCGACGAACAGCTTCTGACCCACATGCAGGCCAACGCCATCGCCGGCCCCTGGGCCGCCGGCGAGCGCATCCTGGTTTGCATCAGCGAGGACCCGCGGGCGGCAGGGCTCGTGCGCTACACCAAGCGGCTGGCGGATCGGCTGCACGCACCCTGGACGGCGCTGAGCATCGAGACGCGGCGCAGCCTGCAATTGAGCGACGAGGAGCGGGACCGGCTTGCCGATACGCTGCGTCTGGCCGAGGCGCTGGGTGCGGAGGCACTTACCATTCCCGGGGTCGGACGCCGCATCGCCGACGACATCCTGGGCTTCGCGCAAGCCAATAATGTCACCCAGATCATTATCGGCAAGTCGCAGCGCAGCTGGTGGTTCGAACTCAGGCGCGGCTCGGTGGTGCATGACCTGGTCCGGCGCGCGGGCAATATCAGCGTCAACGTGATCGCCGGCGAGGAGCTTGCCGCCGATCCGGTTCCGAGGAAGACTGTGCGCGCGGCCGAACGGCCCGAGCCGTTCCACCCCTGGCCATATCTGATGGCGCTGGTGATCGTGGTGGTCGGCCTTGGCTTCGCCGAATTGATCCAGCCATTGTTCGGCATCGAGAACGTCGATCTGGTGTTCCTCACGGCGGTGGTGGGGGTGGCGGTTCGCTACGGCCTGTGGCCATCGTTGCTGGCGAGCGTCGCGGCGTCGCTTTGCTATAATTTTTTCTTTCTGCCGCCGATCTACACCTTCACGATCACCGATCCGACCAACGTCGCGGCCTTCTTCTTCTTCATGCTGATCGCGATCCTTGTTTCCAACGTCGCCGCGCGGGTGCGCACGCAGGCCGACACCGCGATCGGCAGGGTGCGGACGACGGAACTGCTCTATGCATTCAGCCGCAAGCTCGCAGGCACCGCAACCCTCGACGACGTATTGTGGGCGACCGCTTACCAGGCGGCGTTGATGCTGAAAGTGCGGGTCGTGCTGCTGTTGCCGGAAAGCGGCGTGCTGACCGTGAAAGCGGGTTACCCGCCCGAGGATCAGCTCGACAAGGCCGATCTTGCCGCCGCCAATTGGGCCTGGAGCAACGACCGCGCGGCCGGGCGCGGCTCCGATACGCTGCCGGGAGCCAAGCGCCTGTTTTTGCCGATGCGAACCGGGCGCGGACCGATCGGCGTCATCGGCATCGACGACGATAAGACCGGCCCGCTGCTGACGCCAGATCAGCGCCGTCTGCTCGACGCTCTCGTCGATCAAGGCGCGCTCGCGATCGAGCGGGTGCTGCTGGTGGAAGACATGGACCGCGTCAAACGCACCGTTGAATCGGATCGCCTGCGTTCAGCGCTCCTGACCTCGATCTCGCACGATCTCAAGACGCCGCTGGCTTCGGTGCTCGGGGCCGCGTCCACGATGCGCGATCTCTCGGGAGGCCTGAGCGACACCGAAAAGCGCGACCTGCTCGCAACCGTGATCGACGAGTCCGAGCGGCTCAACCGCTTCATCGCCAATTTGCTCGACATGACCAAGCTGGAATCGGGCGCCATCAAGCCGAACACCGCGCCGCACGATGTCGGCGAAATCGTCGGCAGCGCGTTGCGGCGCGCCAGCAAGATTCTCGTGCACCACAGGGTGTCGCTTTCGCTCGATGCCGAATTGCCGATGCTTGAACTCGACGCGGTGCTGTTCGAGCAGGTGCTCTTCAACCTGCTCGACAACGCCGCCAAATATGCGCCCGCGGATACCATGATCGCCATCAGGGGCTGGCGTGACAAGGATTTTGTCACCTTGCAAATCATCGACGAAGGCGAAGGCATTCCGCGGTCCGAACTGGAGAGCGTGTTCGACAAGTTCTACCGCGCGCAGAAGGGCGATCACGTTCGCCCCGGCACCGGACTTGGGCTCGCGATTTGCCGCGGCTTTGTCGAGGCGATGCACGGAACGATTTCCGCCGACAACCGCGCCGACCGGAGCGGCGCGGTGCTTACCATCAGACTGCCGATCCCGACGGCATCAACTGCATTGGATACGGCCGCATGAGCGCTGCGCCTATCAAGGTCCTGATCATCGACGATGAGCCACCGATTCGCAAATTGCTGCGGATGGGGCTGACCACGCAGGGCTACGAGATACTCGAAGCCCCCAACGGCAAGGCCGCGCTCGAATTGTTGGCCGAGGGGCCGGCGCTCATCATTCTCGATCTCGGATTGCCCGACATTCAAGGCCATGAATTGCTGCGGATGATCCGCGGCCGCAACGACAGCGTTCCGATCGTCGTGCTGTCGAGCCGCGGTGACGAGGCGGGCAAGGTCCAGGCGCTCGATCTCGGCGCCGACGATTATCTCACCAAACCCTTCGGCATGGACGAATTGCTCGCCCGCATGCGGGCGGCGCTGCGGCACCAATTGCAGGTCCACGGCGAACGGCCGGTGTTTCGATCCGGCGATCTGTCCGTCGATCTGGTGCGCCGCATCGTCAAGGTCGGCGACCGGGAGGTCAAGCTGTCGCCCAAAGAATACGAACTGCTGCGCGTGCTGGTGCAGCACGCCGGCAAGGTGCTGACGCACCGATTTCTCCTCAAGGAGCTGTGGGACGAAATGACCGACGCGCAATATTTACGGGTCTATGTACGGCAGCTCAGGCAGAAGATCGAAACCGATCCGGAGCGTCCGCAATTCGTGCTGACCGAAACCGGCATCGGCTATCGGCTGAGGGCGCAGGATTAGGGTGTGATCCCGTCCGACCGACGAAGCCCTAATTGAGCCGTCGGCGGCGACATCAACCCTCGAGGACGCTAATGAACCTGATTCCGCGTGTCGATGTATGGCGGACACGGTCGAATCTCGCGCCGTCGCGGCCCGGTCGCGAATAACCCCAATGCGACATCAAGCCTGATCACGCCGTCGGTCAAATCCACTCATGACACGTTTTCCCTGGATCGGGTACGTTTCACGTCATCCTGCAGATTGAATGCTTTCGCGGCATTCGTTGAAACCATGGCGTGAATATCGTCATCGCCGTAGCCGAGATCGATGCACAGCTTCACACCGCGTCTAAATCCTTCAAGAGGACTGAGCGTACCTGTCTGGCCGAGATCCGAGCAAAGGATAGTCTGCGAAACACCCGCAGCGTCGATATGTTTCTTGAGGTCTTCGCCTTCGCAGACCTTGAACTTTGAGCCGTCCAGGAACATGCAGAGTGAGTGCTCGACGAAAGCGCCCATCGCAGCGATACCGCGAACATCGTTTAAACTGGCCCCAACGATCTCCTCCGGATGGGTCAATACCATTCGCTTCACGCCCCGTTTCTGGGCCTCCTCGAAGACACGCCATGTCTCGCTGATATGGAGGTGGCCGCTGGCCAGAGCCAAATCGTTCTTCGCGATGATATCGAGCACCTCCTTCACCTCGTCCCGCACCTGCTTGTTGGCATCGAGGACAGGAATAGGGGATGCGGGGCGTATCTTCTGCGTCGAAGCAGGATGAACCCAGCCCGACGTCTTCTCCCAGCGCAGGTGGTTTTCCGCAGCGAGCGTCGGCATGAACACGATCTTGCCGCCCATGGCGGCAGTATGTTCGACCGCATAGGGATTAAAACCACCGATGACGTTGTTGAGGACGATGCTCGAATAGACCTTCGTGCGCAGCTCCGGATGATGACGCGCGATGAGGGCGGCAGTCATGACGCCGCTATAGTCGTGGTCCTTGGTGATCACGGCCGCGAAGCCGGCCTTCGACATTTCCCGCGCGAGTTCCAGATGATCGATCGCGCGCGGTGCGATCGAGGGGCCGGAGTGGACATGAGGATCGATGGCGCCGACGAGGATAGCGTCGATCCGGGCTTCGATGTCGTTCGCGTTCAAAGTAGTCATCGTCATCTCGTTTCTTCGTTAGGGAAAAACTCAGGCCCGCGACCAGCTTGCTGGCCCCTCACGCCGGTGCTCCTTGCGGCACGGGGGCCTCGTCGATTGAAACGTTGCGTGGCAACAAATGGACCAGCAGTGCTCCGACAACCATCGCTGCCGCCATTAAGTAGAGGCCATAGTCCAGACGCCCTGTCGCTTCTTTCGCCAGGCCCAGCACATAGGGCGCGACGTACCCGCCCAAATTGCCGATGGTTGCCATAAGTGCTATGCCGCCCGCCGCCGCAGCGCCGGTCAAAAGGGCGCTGGGAAGAACCCAAAGAACTGTAATCGACGCCAAGGCTCCGGCCAGCGCAAGCGAAAGGCTGACGAGCGCCAATGCAGGCACGCTGGTTAGCGTTGCTCCTCCGATCAGCCCGAGGGCGCCGATCGTTGCACAAACAACGATGTGCCACTTGCGCTCGCGCGTGCGGTCAGAACTCCGGCCTACGATGATCATCGCCGCGCAAGCGACGGCAAAGGGAATGCTGGTGACGATGCCGTTCAGAAACACGTCCTGCACGCCCAAATCTTTGACGATTTGAGGCAACCAGAACGAGATGCCGTAAATTCCGCCGAGGAGTGTGAAGTTGGTTATTGCCAATACCCATACCCTCGGGCTTGCAAGCGCGTCGACCAGTCGGTGTCCGTGACCCATGGCACGATGTGCGGCTTCTTCGGCCTGAAGTGCCGGCACAATGATGTTACGCTCGCTTAAAGTCAGCCATTTCGCGTCGTTGGGACCGTTGCTGAGATAGAAGTATGTCGCAATGCCGCCGATGATTGCAGGAGCTCCTTCGAGCAGGAACAGCCATTGCCAACCTGAAAAGCCGGACACGCCTGCCATGGATTTCATAATGAATCCGCTCAAGGGCCCGCCGATGAACCCGGCAATTGGTATGCCGATGAAAAATAGCGCACAGACTTGAGAGCGTAGCTTCGCCGGAAACCAGTATGTGAGGTACAGAACGATGCCGGGGTAGAAGCCGGCTTCCGCGATACCGAGCAGGAATCGTAATGTTAGAAACTGTGCCGGTGTGGTCACGAACATGAAGGAAACTGAAATGATCCCCCACACAACCAAAATTCGCGCGATCCAAAATCGGGCGCCGAAACGCTGCAGCAGCAGGTTGCTCGGTATCTCGCATGCCGCGTACCCGATGAAGAATATCCCGGCACCTAGTCCGAACACGGCATCGGACAATCCGATGTCAGCGCTCATCTGGAGCTTTGCAAAGCCTACATTCACCCGATCAAGAAAAGAAATGATGTAGAGAACGAGTAGAAACGGAATGAGCTTCCATGCCGCCCGATTATAAGTTGCGGCTTCGTCATTCGAACCGAACGACGCACGAGAGAAAAAATTGGCCATCCTTGGTCTCCCTGGGTGCAGAGGCGAAATCGCGATGCACCTGCTTGTTACTGTCTGTGATTACTGCGTGCCCGGCTGAGGATAATCGGAGGCGTTGAGCACAAAACCGGGCTTTGCCGACAAATCCATTCGCGGCGGCCCAAAGACGTCGACGAGCCAGGTCGTACCCTGACCTACGTCCTGACTCGTGTGAATCACCCGAGCGGGAATAACAAGGACCGACGGGCTGTTGTCGTATCGTTCATGCTCGTCCTCGCGCCAGCCTGTCTTGTCTGGTGACCATGGGTATCGGAGATGATGAACGAACGCGCCCTTCAGGCTAATCGAGATTTGTTCAAAATCCTCGTGCGAGTGGGGACTAAGTTTTTTCTCATCGCGCCTGCTGGTCCAAGGCATGAAGATGTTGATCATGAGATTTGTCGACCGGAACACGCGCATTTTCAGAGGGCTTGGGTCTGCACTTATGGCGTTGCTCAGATCGTAATGGCGGAGACGGAAACCGCCGGTCGGGTTGGGCCAGGGCGTCAGAGGGGCCACTTCAGGCGCGCCATCGGCATAGGTTGCAGCGTTTGCGGCTGTCGCTGTCAGGTCCTCTGCCTTTTTCGAGAATACCCGCACCACGATGCCTGATTTTTGAATTCGAATCTGGCTCTCGCCCGGCGGTGCGATGATCAGACTGTTACCCTTTGTCTCGACCCGCGAGCCGCCGGCTTCGGCAATCGCCTCAGTTCCTGGAGGCAGCAGAACCATATATTCGTCCGGATTATTGCGGGCGAGAACGGCTCCCGCCGGCGCCTCACTAATCACGGTCACGAAATTGGCAGCGCGCGTTATCCAGTGGCGCGTTCCATCGGTATCGACCTTTTGCGGCGGTTCGGCGTAATGCCGCGCGTGGGTCGCAGCACGTAGGGCTTCACTCACTTTCAGTCCTCCATGTGATTGTTGGGCTGGAATACCCGTTCAAACCAACGCTTCGAATTCGGCAAGGGCCCGTCCTGCCGCCTGCCGCATCAATCCCTGATCGGATGAATAGATGAATGCGCTCGCACCGATTTCTCTCATCGCAAGTGCATCCCTGTTGCTGCCGACGAAAACCATCACGGGCTTTCCCACCCGCCGTGCGGCTGCGCTGATCCGCTCGGCCGCGGCGCGAATTTCTGGCGCCTCCGGCGAATTCGGCTCCCAGCGCGACTGCGAGATCGCCGCGCCCGATGAACAGGGCATCGATTCCATCAACTGCGGCGATCGCGTCTATTTGGTCTAAGGCTTGGGGATCCTCGATCTGCGCCACCACGGTCGTTATCGCATCGGCATGCTCAACGTGCTGCCGCAACGAAAGACCACCGTATCGTCCGGCGCGCGGGGAATTTGAGAATCCGCGCTCGCCGGCCTTGTAACGGCAGGCAGCTGCGACGTCGGTCGCCTTTTGCGCGCTTGAGACGTGTGGCACCAGCACGCCTACCGCGCCGGCATCAAGCACCGAAAGAAGATTGGAGGGCGACGCCGAGGCGACCCGCACCAGGGCGGCGATATGTCCAGCGCGCGCCGACACGAGCGCCTGGTCGATCGCCAGGCGATCGAAGGGCGCATGCTCCTCATCGATCACGACGAAGTCGTAGCCCAGGTCACCGAATATCTCGGTGGCGTGGCCGCTCGGCGTCTTGATGAAGCTGCCGCTCAGCTTTTCGCCGGCCGTCAGCCGCCGACGAAATTCAAAGGGGTTAGATTTCATGTCCTTTGTGCCTTTGTCTGCCGTCACATCCGGCAGGGTGTGAAATAGAGTGCGGTTAGTTGTTCGCGAGAGAGATACTGTGTTTCGTATAATTGACAAGAAAATTACCGTCAACTACACTATAATACCATTTTCTCTATAATTTTAGGTTGTTAGACAAGATGAATTCGATACAGTGTTCTGTAATATGAAACATGCGGAGACGGCCCTTAATGCTTGAGGATCATTCAAACGGTGGCGTGCGCTCGGTCCAGCTCGCGCTCGACGTGCTGGAGACAGTCGCCTTTTCAAGCGAGGAGCTCGGCGTCACCCAGCTTGCCGAACGTCTCAAACTGACCAAGGGGTCGGTCCATCGCCACCTGCTCACTTTGGTCGAGCGCGGTTACCTGGTGCAGAACCCTGTCACCACTCGATACGCCCTTGGTCCCCGAAGCCGGTTATTGGCGCACCACGCTCCTGACGCCGATCTAATTCAACTTGCCGCTGGTCCGATGCGCGAGCTACGCGATCAGCTCGGCCATTCCGTTGTACTCTCGGAGTCGACGCCGCGCGGAGCACTGGTTCTCAGCATGGTCCGGGGTACCTCCGCCGCCATCGAAATTGGCGTTCGGCCAGGCAGCGAGTTGCCATTCCATTCTTCCGCTCAGGGCAAAGTCCTGTTGGCATTCGCGCCTCGCCCGCAACAGCAGCGCGTTCTTGCGAGGCCGCTGCAATCCTTTACGCCACACACCGTCGTCGATCCAAAGCGGGTCGAAGAGGAGCTGTCGCGCGTCGCCAAACTCGGGTTCGCAACCGCACCAGAAGAGGCGATGCTCGGCATCAATGCCGTCGCGGCACCGATCTTTGATGATAAGGATTCCTGCGCCGGAGCGCTCGCTTTGGTCGGCTCGATCCAGTTCCTGCCTGCCGAGCTCGGCGAGGAGAGCATTTCCGCATTGAAGGCGGCAGCAGAACAAATCTCGAGAATGCTCGGTCACGGTCGTGCCGGAAGTCTGAGGGAAGCGCGTTCTGGGAGGCAAAGGCCAGCATGATCGGAGGTCGAGAGGGATCTTCCCAAATCGCGCCGCGAGAATGCGGAGCCATACCCGCATCATGCGATAGCGAGGGAAAAAACGGGAACCATCTCCGTCCGCGCAAATTGATTTCGCGCCAGAAGGAGAACAATCATGGCCCGAAAATATTCAAAGAAGGCATCCGCCAAGGTCGAACGCGCGATGAAGAAGCGCAACGCCGGGACACTGAAGAGCGGCCGCTCGGGGCGGAAGGTCACGAGCCGCAAGCAGGCGATCGCGATCGGTCTGTCCGAGGCGAGGGCCGCGGGCGCGAAGGTCCCGAAGAAGACCGCTGGCAAGCGTTCTGGCAGGAAGGCCGGGCGTAAATCCAGATCATAGCTCGACGGCGGCGTGGCGCGGGTCGAGGTTCGGCGTGCCTTTCCGATGGGCGCGCACTACAATCCGCACCATGCTCGGGGTGTAAACCCGGCGTTTCGCTTGCCTGGGATCGACCGTGTCCTTGAGAAACCTCTCCACCTACCGGAAAAAGCGGGATTTCAAGAAGACCGCGGAGCCGAGCGGCGACACGCCGATCCGGCCTTCGAAGCGGTGGCGGTTCGTGATCCAGAAGCACGCCGCGACGCGCCTGCATTACGATCTCAGGCTGGAATTTGGCGACGTCTTCAAATCCTGGGCGGTCACGAGGGGGCCCTCGCTTGATCCGCATGACAAGCGGCTTGCGGTGGAAGTGGAAGACCATCCGCTCGACTATGGCGATTTCGAAGGCACCATTCCGAAGGGCGAGTATGGCGGCGGCACGGTGCAGCTCTGGGATCGCGGCTACTGGGAATCCGAGGATCCCGAAAAGGGATTCAAGAAGGGCGATCTGAAATTCACGCTGCATGGCGACAAGCTGCACGGCAGCTGGGTGCTGGTGCGCATGCGCCACGACCGCGACGGGGGAAAGCGCACCAACTGGCTGCTGATCAAGCATCGCGACGAATATGCGCGGGAGGGCAAGGCCAACAATGTCCTGGAGGATGATCGGTCGGTCGCCTCGGGTCGTACCATGGACCAGATCGCCGACGGCAAGGGCAAGGCCCCAAAGCCGTTCATGACGGCGAAATCGGGCCACGGGCGGGCCGACGCGGTTTGGCATTCGAATCAGGGTGAAGCCGTCGAGGCGCGGCTCCAGAGCGGAAAGGTAACGGCACGTGGCACGCCCGCAACGCGCAAGGTTGCGGCGATGCCGGATTTTGTCGCGCCCGAACTTTGCACGCCGGTCGAGCGGCCGCCGAGCGGGGAAGCGTGGTGCCACGAGATCAAATTCGACGGATATCGCGTCCAGTTGCGCGTGGAGGACGGTAAGGCACGGCTGCGAACCCGAAAAGGCCTCGACTGGACGGACAAATTCGGCGCAATCGCGAGAGAGGGGAGTGCACTGCCGGACGCGCTCATCGATGGCGAGATCGTCGCGCTCGATCAGCACGGCGTGCCGAATTTCTCCACGTTGCAAGCGGCCATCTCCGACGGCAAGACCGACAATCTGATCTTCTTTGTCTTTGATCTTTTGTTTTCCGAAGGCGAAGATCTTCGCCGCCTGCCGCTCAGCGATCGCAAGGCGCGGCTCAAGGATTTGTTGGACGCGCGGCCCAAGGCAAAGGCCAAATCGATCCGCTATGTCGAACATTTCGAAGGCGACGGAGAGGAAGTCCTGCAATCGGCATCCAAGCTTGGACTGGAAGGCATCGTTTCGAAAAAGCTTGCCTCGCCCTATCGCTCCGGTCGCTCCGAAAGCTGGACCAAGGCCAAATCCCGCGCTGGCCAGGAAGTCGTGCTCGGCGGGTGGAAGACCACCAACGGCAAGTTCCGCTCGCTGATGGCCGGCGTTCACCGAGACGATCATCTTGCCTTCGTCGGGATGGTCGGCACCGGCTTTGGGCAGGATACGATCAGGCGCCTCATGCCCGCGTTGAAGGCGGCTGCGTCCGACAAAAATCCGTTCGGCGGCACGGATGTGCCGCGCAAGACCCGCGATGTCCATTGGCTGAAACCCGAACTTGTCGCCGAAATCGAATTCGCGGGCTTCACCGACGCCGGCAACATACGCCAGGCTGCGTTCAAGGGACTGCGCCAGGACAAGCCGGCCGACGAGATCATCGCGGAGGCACCCGTCATGACCAAGCTTGCCAAGCCCAGCCGAAAGACCGACGCCACATCCGGAAAGCTGAAGTTGCATAGCGCCACCGCCATGTCTGCGGCGAACCGATCCGCCGAGGTGATGAGCGTCGTGATTTCAAAGCCCGACAAGGAATTGTGGCCCGATGCCGGTGACGGCAGGGGCGTGACCAAGCTTGACCTCGCCCGCTATTTCGAGGCTGTTGGCGACTGGATGATCGGACATCTGAAGGGGCGGCCGTGTTCCGTCGTCCGCGCGCCCGACGGCATCAACGGCGAAAAATTCTTCCAGCGCCATGCGATGCCGGGACAGTCGAATTTGCTGGAGCTCGTCAAAGTCGCCGGTGATCGCAAGCCCTATCTGCAGATCGATCGTGTCGAAGGTCTTGCGGCCGTGGCGCAGTCCGGCGGCCTCGAACTGCATCCCTGGAATTGCGCGCCAAATGCACCCGACGTGCCCGGCCGTCTGGTGTTCGACCTCGATCCGGCGCCCGAGGTCGCGTTCGCCGATGTCGTCGAAGCCGCGAAGGATATGAAGCAACACCTCGACGAACTCGGTCTTGAGAGTTTTTGCAAGATCACCGGCGGCAAGGGGCTTCACGTGGTGGTGCCGCTCGCCCATGGCCTCAAGGAGAGAGTGAGCTGGAAGGAGGCCAAGGCCTTTGCGCAAGGGGTTTGCCAGTGGATGGCAAGGGAAAACCCCGAGCACTATTTGCTCAACATGTCGAAGAAGCTTCGCCGCGGCAAGATTTTCCTCGACTATCTGCGCAACGATCGCATGGCGACCGCGGTCGCGGTGCTCTCCCCGCGTGCGCGCCAAGGTGCGACCGTCTCGATGCCGCTGACCTGGGCGCAGGTGCGCGGCGACCTCGATCCGAAACGCTATACGGTGCGCACCGTGCCGTCGCTGCTTGCGCGCAGCAAGGCGTGGGAAGGCTACAATGACGCGGCATCGCCGATAAGGGGCGCGATCAGGAAACTTGGTGCGCGAGGTTGAAGACGTCGTCATCACCCACGTAAGCGGGTGACGACGATTTATGATTGGCTCAGATCCGTCCGAGCAAAAGCAGGATCAGAAGAATAACGATGATGAGGCCGAGGCCGCCGCCGCCATAATATCCCGTGCCGTAGAAGGGGCCGCCTCCGATGCCGCTAAAGCCGCCAAGCAAAGCGATAATCAGTATAATAAGAATGATTGTTCCGAGTGACATAAACTTTTCCTCCAGCCGGTGTTCGGTTCCTGCTCTGTCTGCAGGCGGGGAAACAAACCGGAACTTGGAAAGTTCCTGTGTTCATGGGTGGCCGTCAGGCGCTCTTTTTTATCGGGAAAGTGGAACTACATTCCGTTACGCGAAAGGAATCCGATATGGCCGCGCCTCTCATCGTTTCGATTCCGCATCGGCTCGGTCGCGACGAGGCGACCCGCCGCCTCAAGGCAGGGCTAACCCGCGCGGCGGCAAGCATTCCGGTTCTGAAGGTCGATGAGGAGACGTGGCAGGACAATCGCATGATCTTCCGCGTCCGCGCCCTGGGGCAAGCGGCGTCGGGCCACCTCGATGTGGCCGATGATCACGTCCTGCTCGAAGTGACCCTACCGTGGTTGTTGCAGCGCTTTGCGGACGTTGCCCAGGTCGCCATCAAGAAACGAGGCAACCTGTTGCTGACCAAGCGCTGAACGCATCAGCGTGGTTTCAGCTGCCAAGACACCGACCACGGCGTCAAGACGTCAACGGGAACGTCACCCCAAATCGCGATACCTGCCGTTTCGAAAGACTTGTCGATGATCTCGCGGGCGGACAGGTTCGCCCGCAGCGTCAGCTTCGAGCCGTCACCCATATGCCAGTTTGCGGTCAATAATCCATTGTCGGCGGCACGCGCCTCGCCAAAGGCCGCGCGCGCGAGCCGTGGGACGATTTCTCGCCGGCGCACCGCGAGAAGCTTGCGCACCAGCGCCAGCCGTTCGCGGCCGGCGCCTTGGTCGAGCGACGACCAATCCAGCACCGCTGACCGAAAGGTCGACGCATCGAGAGGATCAGGAACCTCATTGCCATGTTCTGCGTACGCCCAGGCATATTCGCTGAGTCGGCCCCTTCGGACGGCGTCCGCCAAACCGCCTTTGAAATCGCAGAAGAACAGAAATGGTGTTTTCGAACCCCATTCTTCGCCCATGAACAACATCGGGATCGCAGGCGCGAGCAATGTGATTGCAAGCGCCGCTTCGATGGCCTCGGGGGCCGCAAGGCTTTCGAGCCGGTCGCCGAGCGCGCGGTTTCCAATCTGGTCGTGGTTCTGCAGAAAATTGACGAAGGCGGTGGGCACCAGCGTGCCGCTTGGTTCGCCACGTGGCTCCCCGCCGCGATGCTCCGAAGCCTCGCCCTGATAGACGAAGCCCGAGCCGAGAGCACGGGCAATGTCGGACAATGGCGAGCGTTGGTGGTCACGATAGTAGCCTTGGGTTTCGCCGGTGAGGAGCACGTGCCAGGCGTGATGATAATCGTCGTTCCACTGCGCGCGGCATTTGCCGCGCGGCGGGTCCTGCGCGGGATCGAGCAGGCTCGCGCGGTTATCGCCGTTTTCGAGTACCAGATGGACATGACGTCCGGTTTCGGCGGCAAGTTGCCCCACCGCGACACTGAGATCGTGTAGAACCGAAATTTCGCCAGGTTCGAAGATGGTATTCACGGCATCGAGCCGCAGACCGTCGAAACGATAATCGCGCAGCCAATGAAGCGCGTTCTCGATGGCGAAGGCGCGCACCTCGCGCACGCGATAGTCGATCACGCTGCCCCACGGCGTTTGCGCCTCGGTGAAAAATTGCGGCGCGTAGCGGCCGAGATAATTCCCCTCGGGACCGAAGTGATTATAGACGACATCGAGAAACACCATCAACCCGCGCAGATGCGCTTCATCGATCAGGGCTTTGAGATCGTCGGGCCGGCCATAGGCACTGTCGGGCGCGTACCACAGCACGCCGTCGTAACCCCAATTGCGCGAGCCTGCGAAATCCGCCAGCGGCAGCAATTCCAGCGCGGTGATGCCCGTTGCGGCCAGATGATCGAGCTTGTCGATCATCGCGCGGTAAGTGCCGTCATTCGTGAAGGCGCCGACATGGGCCTCCAGCAGCACGGTTTCGTGCCACGGCCGCCCGCGCCAGTTCGAGGCACGCCAGCGATAGCTCGAATGGTCGATCACCTCGCTCGGGCCGAACACGTCCTCAGGCTGGAACGCCGAAGCCGGGTCGGGCACGTCGATTTCGTCATTGATCCGGAATTTGTAGCGCGCGCCGGCTTTAGCGCCTGGCATGTCGGCGATAAACCAGCCGTCCTCGCCGCGTTTGAGCGGGTGAGACTTGTCCAGCAGGAGATCGACGCGCCTGGCCGCCGGCGCCCACAAGCGAAACGAGGTGCCTTCCGCCGTCAGCCTTGCGCCGAAGTGCCGTTCATTCATGCCGAACCTGAAAAGGCAAGCACCGAGCGGGGAGGCGCGGTGGCCTCGCTTCCCGGTGCGTAATCCGCAGCGGTTTGCGTAACCTCGGCGGTGTTCAATAGTTGCCGCCAACCCCTGTATTCCGGCATTTTCGGCAGCTTGAATGCGATCGCTTCGGGCGCAGCGTTGAGTACGACAAAGATCGGAAGCTGGCCGGGCTCGGTCGGCCCCAATACATAGGCGAGAAAGCGGCCTTCCGGAAATTTCCAGTCCGCTTCCTTCATCTCCTCGGCGGCCGGCGTGAGCCACAGCACGCCGTAAGTTCCGTCCACGCGCCGGCCATCGAGCCAGCGGCGGGCACGGATTTGCGGGAAGCGCCGGCGTATCTCGGTCAGGCGGTGGATGAAATCGGTGAGGTCGCTGCCTTCGCGGTTAAGGCCCTCCCAGCCGACCCAACCGGTCTCGTTGTCCTGGCAATAGGCGTTGTTGTTGCCGTTCTGGGTGTTGCCGACCTCATCGCCGGCCAGAATCAGCGGCACGCCTTGCGCGAGCAAGAGGCAGGCGATCTGGTTCTTGCGCAACTGAAGACGAAGGGCGTTGATGGCCGGATCGTCGGTCGGGCCTTCATGGCCGCAATTGTTGCTGTGATTATCGTTGGCGCCGTCCCGGTTGTCTTCGCCGTTGGCCTCGTTGTGCTTGGTGTTGTAGCTGAACAGGTCGGCGAGCGTGAAGCCGTCATGCACGGTGATGTGGTTGATGCTGGCGCGGGGCGTGCGGCCATCATGGTTGAACAGGTCGGATGAGCCGGTCATGCGGCCGGAGACTTCGCCGATCAGGCTGCCTTCGCCGCTCCAGTAGCGACGCATCGCGCTGCGGTAGCGGTCGTTCCACTCCGACCATTGCGAAGGAAATGCGCCGACCTGGTAGCCGCCCATGCCGAGGTCCCAGGGTTCGGCCACAAGCTTGACGGAGGCGAGCACCGGGTCCTGGCGGATCGCGGTGAGAAAGGCGGTGTTGCGGTCAAAGCCGTTCGGCCCGCGCGCCAGCGTCGTCGCCAGATCGAACCGGAAGCCATCGACATGACAGACCTCGACCCAGTAGCGAAGCGAATCCATCACCATCTGCAATACGCGCGGATGGGTCAGATTGACCGAACTGCCGCAGCCGGTGAAATCGTCGTAATAGCGTGGGTTTTGCGGCTTCAGCCAGTAGTAGGAGGCATTGTCGATGCCGCGAAACGACAGCGTCGGGCCCATATGATTGCCCTCGGCGGTGTGGTTATAGACCACGTCGAGCATTACCTCGATGCCGGCATCGTGCAACCGCGCCACCGTCGTGCGGAAGGCGTCGAGCGGGTTGTCCTGTGAATAGCGCGGCTCGGGTGCGAAGAAGGAGAGGGTGTTGTAACCCCAGTAGTTCGAGAGCTTCCTTTCGACCAGCGTCCGGTCGTCCACCAGCCCGTGGATCGGCAACAGCTCGATAGTGGTGACGCCAAGACGCTTGAGATGGTCGATTATCGCGGGAGAGGACAAGCCGCCATAGGTGCCGCGCAGGTTCGGCGGCACGTCCTCGCGCTTCTGCGTCAGGCCCTTTACGTGGGCCTCATAGATGATGGTGTCTTCCCAGGGAATATTGGGCCGCATTTCGCGACGTCCCCAGTTGAAGGTCTCATCGACCACGACGGCTTTCGGCATGCCGCGCGCATTGTCACGCCGGTCAAAGGACAGATCTTCGCGCGCGCTGCCGGTGCGATAGCCGAAATGGGCGTCGCTCCACACCAGCCGTCCGGCAAGCCGCCTTGCATAGGGATCGAGCAGGAGCTTGTTCGGATTGAAGCGGTGGCCGTGCTCGGGCGCGTAAGCTCCGTGAACGCGATAGCCATAGAGCTGGCCCGGCGAGACGTCGTTGAGATAACCGTGCCAGACATCCTCGCTGCGTTCAGGCAACTCGATGCGTTCGAGTTCGCGGCGACCCTGGCCGTCGAACAGGCACAGTTCGACTTTTTGCGCATTGGCCGAGAACAGCGCGAAATTGGTACCCCGGCCGTCCCAGCTTGCACCGAGGCGAGAGGACGATCCGCCGGACAGTCGCATGCTCAGCCTTCCGGTACGAGAAAGATGGCGGCCAAAGGCGGGATGGTGAGGTTCAATTGAGGCGAGGGGCCGTCCAGCGTCCAGACTTCACCGACGTTCCCGACATTGCTGCCGCCATAATGCGCGGAATCCGAATTGAGAATCTCGCGCCAAATGCCCGCGTACGGCACATGGACGCGATAGTTGTAATGGACGTTCGGCGAGAAATTCACCGCGACGAGGCAGCGCGCCCGCGCATCCCTGCCTTTGCGAATCCAGGCGAACACGTTGCCATTGGCGTCATCGGTCACGACCCATTCGAAGCCGGAAGGGTCGCAATCGAGTTCATGCAGCGCGGGATATTCGCGATAGAGCTTGTTGAGGTCGCGGACGAGCGAATGGATTCCCGCGTGCTTGCTTTGCTCGAGCAGATGCCAGTCGAGCGAGAGATCGTGATTCCATTCACGCTCCTGGCCGAATTCGCAGCCCATGAACAACAGTTTCTTGCCGGGATGTCCGAACATGAAGGCATAATACGCGCGCAAATTCGCAAAGCGCTGCCAGTCGTCGCCGGGCATTCGCCCCAGGATCGAGCGCTTGCCGTGAACGACCTCATCATGCGACAGCGGCAGGATGAAGTTTTCCGAGAAGGCGTAGTGCAGGCCGAACAGGATATCGCCGTGATGATATTTCCGGTGGATCGGATCCTTGCCGATATATTGCAGCGTGTCGTGCATCCAGCCCATGTTCCATTTATAGCCGAAGCCCAGCCCGCCATATTCGACCGGTTGCGACACCTGCGGCCACGCGGTCGATTCTTCCGCCGCGGTCGTTGCTTCCGGGAAGCGCGCAAACACCTCGGTATTGATGCGGCGCAGGAACTCGATGGCGTCGAGATTCTCCCGGCCGCCAAACCTGTTCGGCACCCATTCGCCGGCGGGCCGGCTATAGTCGAGATAAAGCATTGAGGCCACGGCATCGACGCGCAAGCCGTCGATGCCGTACCGCTCCAGCCAGAACAGCGCGTTCGACACCAGGAAATTGACGACTTCCGTGCGGCCGAAATTATAGATCAGCGTGCCCCAGTCGAGATGCCGGCCCTGCAGCGGGTTGGCGTGTTCATAAAGCGCGGTGCCGTCAAAATTGCCCAGCCCATGCGGGTCATCGGGAAAGTGTCCGGGCACCCAGTCCAGCATCACGCCGAGACCTTCGCGATGGCAGGCATCGACGAGGGCGGCAAAGTCCGCAGGGCCACCGAACCGGCTGGTGGGGGCGAACAGGCCGGTCGGCTGATAGCCCCATGAACCATCGAAGGGATGTTCGCTGACGGGGAGGAATTCGATATGGGTGAAGCCGAGATCGCGGGCATAACGCGGCAGCTGCGCGGCGAGATCACGATAAGTCAGCCACTCATTGTTGCCCTTGCGCCGCCACGAGCCGAGATGCACTTCATAGATCGATATCGGGGCTTCACGCGCGTTGACGTCGGGTGGGGCGGGGTGAGGGCGTGGCAGACCTTCCTCGTCGAATACGATCGAGGCGGTGCTTGGGCGCATTTCCGTGGCAAAGGCCAGCGGATCCGACTTCAGCGGCAAATGATCACCCTGCCGGCTGACGATGTCGAACTTGTAGCGGTCGCCCGGCATGGCGTGGGGAATGAAAAGCTCCCAATAGCCGAGGCCGCGCACGCGCATCGGATGGCGCCTTGGATTCCAGAAATTGAAATCCCCGACGACGCTGACCCTTTGCGCATTGGGCGCGAGCACGACGAACGCCACGCCCGCGACGCCTTCCAGCACAAGCGGATGCGCCCCGAGCTTGTCGTAAAGCCGCTGATGGGTGCCTTCGCCGAGGAGATAGAGGTCGTAGTCCGTCAGCACCGGCGGAAAGCGGTAGGGGTCGTCGAGATCGACTACGTCTTCCCCGAAGCGGGCGCGCAACTGGTACGATTTGGAGCCGTTGGGCAGAACGCCGGCAAATAGCCCATCCTCGTGAATGCGCGTCAGCGCCGTCGCCTGGCCATGCTCGACGACGGCGTCGACCTTCGAGGCGTCGGGCAGGAACGCGCGCACGACGGTCTTGTCCCCCTCGGCGTGCGGTCCGAGATAGTGAAAGGGATCGGAGTGGCGGCCTTCCAGGATCGCATAGGCCTCGGCGGAAAGCTCGGTCATGAGGCCTCGTTGGTACGCTGAGACAAAACTCGAAGCACGCCGGTCAGCGGGAGCCGTACCCATTCGTGCCCTTGCGCCAATTCGCATTCTAATTCGTCGAACATCTTTTCAAGCAAGAAGAAGTCCAACATATGGTTAGCGGCCTGACGGTCCGCCGGCCAAAGAGACGAATTTGTCATGAATTCGCGATAGGCGGCAAGAAAGGCGGTGCTGGAGCGCTTCACCCACTCGGTCAACGCCATGCCAAGCCTGCCGTTCTCATCCGGCGCCAGTTTAAGCGCACGTTCCAGCGCAGCATGTGCCGAATATTCAATCGACCGGATCAGGCTTGCGACGTCGCGCGCCGCAGGTGCCTTGCGTCGGCGTTCCTCGATTCCCAGGCGAAGGTCACCCTCGAACCCCGTGATGAAGATATCGTCCTTGACGATCAGCATCTTGACAAGTTTGAAGTCGCCGTGATGACGGATGTTGAGACCGCCCGCAGCTGATGGCAGCAATGTCTCCAGGCGATCGCAGAACGTCGCCTGTTGTGCCAGAATTTGGTCGGCCAGCGGGCGGTCGGACTCGCCAAGAGTATCGCGACGTTGTCTCAAGAAATCAAAAACGCGTTCGGCGCGCGCGGCGAGGCCTTCGCTCCAGCGTCGCGCATCCGCAGGGAGGATCGGTTCGGGCATAAAATCGGTCAAGCCGCTTGCCGTGGCAAAGGCAAGGTGCATCTCGGCGGTGCGCCGTCCGATCTGCGACATGTAACGCAGATAGGGTATCTGTTCTTCGCTCTCACCCGGATGCTCGCTTGCCGGCAAGAGACGCTGTTCCTCGACGAAGCGGTCGAGATAAGCCGCCGTCACGGTCCACGCGTCGCCCTGATTGCCGACCTGGGCAAGAATGATAGCGATCGCGTTTCGATCATCGCCCTCGGCCAGCTCCACGCTGCCGAGCATTGCGGGTGTGTTGGAGAAGCCCACGACCTCGGTCAAAAACCGGCCGACCTCGATCTCGGGATTGATGCCGGTTTCAAGTTTTCGGTAAAGCTTGACGACGTAGTCGAAATCCACCAGCGCGGTGCTGGTGAGTGGTTCGCTGTCGACGGCGGTGATGCGTTCGGGTTGCCTGATGTGCTTGCCTGAAAACTTGCTCGTCGGCCTGAACTCGAGGCTCAAGCCATTTTCTTCGATCGTCAAGGCCTGGCGAAGGTTGCGAAGCAGAAGCGCGATGAAAATCGGATCGGAGGCGACATCCAGCAACGTGCCTTCCCGCGCGCCCTGACGTACCGCCGCGAGCGCATGGGGGTTATAGCGTTCGCGATCGAAGCGCACCCACTCGATCTGCATCGGCAGCACATAGCGTGTATTGGCCTCGGTCGTTGCGAAGAAAGCGAGCCAGGGCCGGTTGTCGCCGATGTCGCAAAACGGAATAGCCGACGTCAGCGTCGGATGAATCGTCGAGGCGGTATGTTCGGGGTACCAGCGGATTCTCGCCAGATGCCCGGGCAGGACATCGCATTCGAACACGCTGCGGGTGCGGGCAAGCGACACCCAGGTCGCGCCCACCGGCACGACCAGGGTCTCGAATTCGGGTACCACCGAGGGCGCAATAGGTTGCGTCTTGTCGCGCTCCTGGAGCTGGAACCAATAGAAGCCGTAGGGTGCCAGCGTGATCATGTAGGGTAGTTCGCCGATCGCCGGAAAATGCGTGCGGCCGAGCATTTCCAGGGGAACGCGGTCCTTGAAAGCC
The DNA here is from genome assembly GCA_963741185.1 of uncultured Alphaproteobacteria bacterium. GTDB lineage: Bacteria > Pseudomonadota > Alphaproteobacteria > Rhizobiales > Xanthobacteraceae > Bradyrhizobium. The sequence goes on from CAVUHE010000033.1 coordinate 65,802, forward strand.
GAAAGATCGAGTTCGGTGGCCTGCGCGGAGCGCGAGAGATTGGCGACACAGAGAATGACCTCGTCGCCGAGCTGTCTGACATAGGCGAGCACCGCGCGGTTGATCGGCCGGATGAAGGTCATGCTGCCGCGGCCGAAGGCAAGGGTCGACTTGCGCACCGAAATCAGCCGCTTGGTCGCACTGAGCAAGGACGAAAGGCTGCGCGACTGGGCCTCGACATTGACCGCCTCATAGCCGTAAACGGAATCCATGATGATGGGGGCATAAAGCCGCGCGGGATCGGCGCGGGAGAAACCGCCATTGCGGTCCGGCGTCCATTGCATCGGTGTGCGCACGCCGTTGCGGTCGCCGAGATAGATGTTGTCGCCCATGCCGATCTCGTCGCCGTAATAGATGATCGGCGTGCCCGGAAACGACAACAGCAGCGAGTTCATCAGCTCGATTTTGCGCCGGTCGTTGTCCATCAGAGGGGCGAGACGCCTGCGAATGCCGACATTGATGCGCGCCCGCGGATCGTTGGCATAGGTCGACCACAAATAGTCGCGCTCGACGTCGGTGACCATCTCGAGGGTCAGTTCGTCATGGTTGCGCAGGAAAAGCGCCCACTGGCAGTTGGCCGGAATGTCCGGCGTCTGGCGCAGGATGTCGGTGATCGGGAAACGGTCTTCCTGAGCGATCGCCATGTAGATCCGCGGCATCAGCGGGAAATGATAGGCCATATGGCATTCGTCGCCGTTGCCGAAATACTCCTGCACATCCTCCGGCCATTGGTTGGCTTCCGCCAGCAGCACCTTGCGCTTGGCATAGGTGTCGAGCTCGGTGCGCAGCCGCTTGATGACGGTGTGCGTTTCCGGCAGGTTCTCGTTGTTGGTGCCGTCGCGCTCGCACAAATAAGGGATGGCGTCGAGCCGGAATCCGTCGACGCCGGTGTCGAGCCAGCGCTTCATCACCTGGATCATGGCGCTGACCACGCGCGGATTGTCGAAATTGAGGTCGGGTTGGTGCGAGAAGAAGCGGTGCCAGTAGAACTGGCCGGCTTCGGGATCCCAGGTCCAGTTGGACTTTTCGGTGTCGGTAAAGATGATGCGGGTGCCCGCATATTTCTGGTCGGTATCGCTCCAGACATACCAGTTGCGCGCGCTTGAGCCCCGCTCGCTGCGGCGGGCGCGCTTGAACCAGTCGTGCTGGTCGGAGGTATGATTGATCACGAGTTCGGTGATGACCCGCAAGCCGCGCCGCTTGGCTTCGACGATGAAGCGACGAAAATCCTTCATGGTCCCGAAATCGGGATTGATGGCGCCATAGTCGGCGATGTCGTAGCCGTCGTCGCGGCCGGGCGAGGGATAGAACGGCAACAGCCAGAGCGCGGTCACCCCGAGGTCTTGCAGATAGTCGAGCTTCTCGGTGAGGCCAGCGAAATCGCCGATGCCGTCATTGTTGCTGTCGGCAAAGGCCTTGACGTGAAGCTGATAGATGATGGCGTCCTTGTACCAAAGCTCGTCGCCGTCCAGCGCGGCGGCCGGCACTTCCTTGGTATCGATTGACGACATCAGATTTATCGCGGATCCCTGCACACCAGACAGCGAAAGAGCAGGGCGGTATTATGGATATGTTCAGGCCGGAGGACAGCGCCGCGTGCGGCGCTCTCGACAGTTTGAGGTGCTTTGTTCACGGTGATGCCATTGGCTGGAAGTTTTGTCCCATTTCGTTTGCGCGAAAGGAGATGCTCGGGACATATATAGAAAGCCGCTCCCTTCACATTGGTTCCCGGGGAACGGCGGGGACGGCTCGGCGTTAAACATAGCTATCCTCTTCCCAAACCTGAAGAATTCGCGACGCTCCCCCATCGTCGCGTGCAAATGGCGTGCCGCATGGACCTTTTCACCAGAGCCAAAGAGCTGGGTATCCAGACCGAATTCGTGGATGGCCAGGGTCACCGCCATGTGACAGACGCCGCCGCGCTGAAAATCATCCTCGATGCCCTGCCGGTTCGGACCCCTAACCGGTTTCTCGACGGGGCGGTGGTGATCCGGTCCGGTGAGCCGTCGCGGATCGTGCTGAACGAGGCCGCCTCAGCGCCGGTACACTGGATGATCGTCGCGGGCCAAAGAGTGATGGCACAGGGCGAAGCCGATGACCATGCCATCGTCTGGCCTGACGATTTGCCCGAGGGATCATACCGGCTCAATTTGACGGATGCTTCCTCATTTTCGGAGGAAGTGCCCCTGATCGTCTCGCCGGCCAAAGCCCATCACGGCGATTTCGACCGCGGCTGGCTGCTGGCGGTCCAGCTCTACGGAGTTCGCTCGGCGCGCAATTGGGGCATCGGCGACTTCACGGACCTCGAAGCGCTGATCGAATTGGCGGGCCATCTTGGTGCCGATGGCATTGGTCTCAATCCGTTGCACGCCCTGTTCGACGATCGGCCGGCCGATTGCAGTCCCTATTCGCCGAACAGCCGGCTGTTTCTGAATGCGCTTTATGTCGATGTCGAGAAAATTCCCGAGTTCAGGCGTGAGGCATTCGCCGAGAGTGCGGGCTCGCTCGCGCGTCTGAGGGAAGGCCTTGTCGTTGATTATCGAGGTGTCGCCGAATTGAAATGGCGCGCGCTGCGCGCGGCCTTTGAGAATTTCAGAACGCATGCGACGACCGGCCGTAAGGAAGATTTCGAAGCGTTTCGTGCCGAACGAGCGCCGCTCCTGTCGCGTTTTGCGTGTTTTGAAATGCTGCGGCACAAATTCGACAAGCCGTGGTGGGAATGGCCGAAGCCGTGGCAAAGGCCAGATGACGCCAAATGCGCCGAATTGCGTGATGGGCCGGACTCATCCGAGATCGAGTTCGTCGAATTCGTGCAGTGGACGGCGGATCGGCAATTGCGCGCATGCCGGAATCTCGCCAGCGAACTCGGCATGAAGGTTGGTCTCTATCTCGACGTCGCGGTCGGCGTTCAGTCCGACGGCTTCGATGCCTGGAACGAGCAGACCGCGATTTCCCGGCATCTTGGCGTCGGCGCGCCGCCCGATCCGCTCAATCTTGCCGGCCAGAACTGGGGACTTGCCGGGTTCAATGCCGCGGGCCTCGAATTGCAGTCGTTCGAGCCGTACCGGGAGATGCTGCGGGCTTCGATGCGCTATGCCGGCGCGATCAGGCTCGATCACGTGCTTGGCCTGAAGCGGCTCTATCTCGTGCCGCACGGCTTTGCCGCCAACAACGGCGTCTACGTGCAGATGCCGTTCGAGGCGCTGCTGGCGGCGACAGCCCAGGAAAGCGCGGCGCATCGCTGCGTCGTGATCGGCGAGGACCTCGGCACCGTGCCCGAAGGCTTTCGCGAGAAGATGGCCGAGTGGGGCATCTGGTCATACCAGGTGATGATGTTTGAGCGCGACGACCGCGGCGCGTTTCGCAGCGTCGAACATTATACAGCGAATGCGCTCGTCACCTTCAACACCCATGATCTGTCGACCTATGCCGGCTGGCGCTCGTTCAGCGACCTCAAGCTGAAGCGCTCGATCGGGATCGACCCCGGCGAGAGCGACGACGCGCGCTGGCACGCGCTGGCGATGCTTGACGATGTGTTGCGCCATCATGCCATCGATCGTCACGATCTCTACGCGGTCGCGGGGTTTCTCGCCAAGACCAGATCACGCCTGCTCGCGATTTCGTTGGAAGATCTGTTGGGCGTGGTCGACCAGCCCAACATTCCCGGGACAGTGAACGAGCATCCGAACTGGCGGCAGCGACTGCCGGTTACGATCGACGAGATCGCCAAGGCGATCGATGTTGCCGCGCTCAAAAGCGCGACCCGCGAGAGGGCGCGCGCCATTGCGTGAGACGCCGCATTTTTTTTGCCGGTGAAGCATGTCCAATAGAATAGAGGATTATGGACTGATCGGCGATTGCGAAACCGCGGCACTGGTTGGCCGCGACGGCTCGATCGACTGGCTGTGCTGGCCCGCCTTTGACTCCGATGCGTGTTTCGCCGGCCTGCTCGGCACGCGCAAGAACGGCCGTTGGCTGATCGTGCCTGCCGAAGAGATCGCTGGCAGCTCGCGCCGTTACTGGGACAGTACCCTGATCCTCGAGACGCGCTTTGAGGCCGCTGGCGGTACCATCGCCTTGGTCGATTTCATGCCGCCGCGCGGCAATGCGTCCGACGTCGTTCGCCTGGTGCGTGGCATCGCGGGCAGGGTGAAAATGCGCATGGAACTCGTGATCCGGTTCGGGATGGGCACGGATATTCCCTGGGTCAAGCGCACCGAGGAGGGCGCGCTGCTCGCGATCTGCGGGCAGGACATGGTGGTGCTGCGGACGCCGGTCGCGACCCGCGGCAGGGACATGACGACGGTAGCCGAATTCGAGGTGGGCGAAGGCGAAGTCGTGCCGTTCGTCCTTACCTATGGGCCCTCGCACCTGGCGGTGCCGGCACCGATCGATCCCGCGCGGGCGCTGCAGGAAACCGAGGCTTTCTGGATCGACTGGTGCAGCCGTTGCAGCTACGACGGCGAAAACCGTGATCTCGTGATGCGCTCGCTGATCACGCTGAAGGCGCTGACCTATGCGCCGACCGGCGGCATCGTCGCCGCACCTACCACGTCGCTGCCGGAAAAGCTTGGCGGCAGCAGGAACTGGGACTACCGCTTTTGTTGGCTGCGCGATGCGACCTTTACGTTGCTGGCGCTGATGAACTCGGGTTACACCGAAGAGGCCTCCGCCTGGTACAACTGGCTGTTGCGCGCGGTGGCGGGATCGCCGGCCAACATGCAGATCATGTACGGCATCATGGGCCAGCGGCGCTTGCTGGAGTGGGAGGCAGCTTGGCTGCCCGGCTATGAAGGCGCAAAACCCGTTCGGGTCGGCAACGCAGCCCATGCCCAATTGCAGCTCGACGTCTATGGCGAGTTGATCGACGCCTTCTACCAATCACGCATCGCGGAGCTGCAACTGGATCAGGGATCCTTGGCACTGGCGCGGACAATCGTTGAGCATGTCGAGGAAGTGTGGGACCTGCCGGATCACGGCATTTGGGAGCGGCGTGGTCCTCGAAAGCATTACGTGTTTTCCAAGGTGATGACATGGGTTGCGATCGATCGCGCGATCAAGGGCGCCGAGCGGTTCGGCTATGACGCGCCGCTCGATCGTTGGCGAGGCTTGCGCCAGACGATCCATCGCGACGTTTGCGAGAGGGGCTTTGACGTCGATCAAGAGACGTTTGTCGAATCCTACGACTCGCGCCTGCTCGATGCCAGCGTCCTGCAGCTGCCGTCGGTAGGTTTCTTGCCGGCCTCGGACCCGCGTATCCGCGGTACGCTCGCCGCAGTCGAACGACACCTGATGCGGGACGGATTCGTGCTCCGGCACGATCCCCGCGAGGTTTCAAACGAGCAGCAACCGATCGAGGGCGCATTTTTGGCCTGCACGCTGTGGCTTGCCGATGCCTACGTCTTGGCGGGAGAGCTCGACAAGGCGCAGGCTCTGTTCGACCGCGTCGTCGCGGTGGCCAACGATCTTGGCTTGCTTGCCGAAGAATTCGATTCCGCGGCACGCCGTCAGACCGGCAATTTTCCGCAGGCGCTGACCCATATCGCGCTGATCAACACGGCGCACAACCTCAGCGATGCGAAGAAGGCGAGTGAAAAGCCTGTGATGCAGCGGTCGAAGTGAGAGACCATGCCTCTTCGTCATGCCGGCCTTGTGCCGTGCATCCACGTCTCATCCTTTGCTCCGAAAACACGTGGATGGCCGGGCATAGGCGAGCAGAAGCGACGCCGTTCTTCGACCGGCTGTACCCGGCCATGACGCGGCCTGTGTTCGCAGCGTCCTCGGTCTGATTCATTTCGCCTTCAAGATCATTTCGATCGCCCTTGCAAAACCGTCATCCTCATTCGAAGCCGTGACATGTGTCGCCGCCTTCTTGACGTCGTCGGTGGCGTTGCCCATGGCGAAGGAGAGACCGCTCGTTCGGAACATCGCCAGATCATTCTGCATGTCGCCGATGGTGGCAATCGCGTCTGTTGATATGGCCAGACGCCGGGCCATCGTCTGCACGAAGGTGCCCTTGTTGCAGCCGGGCGAAGTGACATCGAGATAATAGCTTTGCGACCGCACCGCCGTTGCCTGCGTGCCCAGCGCCTGCTGCATGGCGATTTCGCAAGCTTGAAGCAGCGCCGCGTCGCTGCTGGCGCCGACGATCTTGCAAGCCGAAGCCAGGTAGGGCGAAAAATCCGCAACGATCGTGGGGTCGGCCCTTATGGCGCGCTTTTCGAACGGCACGTACTGGCCGCCATCGTCGCGCGCGAGCCAGAGGTCGCTGGTGAACAGCCAGATATCGGTACCGAACTCGTTCAGCAGCGCGAGAGCGCGTTGCGTCGCCCACGGCGGGATCGTGTGCTGCTCGATCGGGTTCAGTTTGGAGTCGACGATGCAACTGCCGTTAAACGCGCCGATCGGCAGCGTGATTTGCAGCGGCTCAATCAGAAACCGCATGCCGATTGTCGGACGGCTCGATGTGATGGTGAAGCCTATGCCCGCCTCGTGCAGCCGCCGCACGGCGGCCTTGGCGCCATCGGTCAGCGTCTTGTTCTTTGTCAGGAGGGTGCCGTCGACATCCGACACGACGAGGGCAATGCGGGTCATGCGCGGTTCCTGCCTGCGGGCCTCGGCCCGAGTTGACGGACGATATCTTCGATAATCATCTCGACCGAAGCGTCGATCGACACGGCGATCGGATTTTCGTCGGCCGCGGGCGGCTCGAGCGTCTTGAACTGGCTATCCAGGAGTCCGGGCGGCATGAAATGGCCTTTGCGGTGGGCGAGCCGGTCACCGATCAACGCTCGCGTGCCGTTGAGAAAGACGATCCGTACGTCGCTGCGGCCGTGCACGAGCAGGTCGCGATAGGCGCGCTTCAGCGCGGAGCAGGCGATCACGACATGCCCGCTCGCGTGGCAGACCCGATCGATCTCGTCAGCAATCGCCCGCAGCCAGGGCCAGCGGTCTTCGTCGGTGAGCGGGTGGCCGGCGCTCATCTTGGCGACGTTGCTTGCGGGGTGAAAGCGGTCGCCGTCCTCGAACGTCCAGCCAAGGCGCTTTGCGAGGCCTTCCGCAATCGTGCTCTTGCCAGAGCCGGACACGCCCATCACGATCAATGCGCACGGCGTCCTGGAGGCGTCGTCGCTCACGCGGATTCTCCACCAAACGCGGCTTGATCCACCAGCAGGATTGTTTCGCCAATCGCGCGCGCCCGATTTGCGGGAAGGTTCTCGCCCGCAAGAAGACGGGTCAAGATCGCGCGCTTCTCGACACCCGCGACTTCAAACAGCATTTCACGGCAGGAGGCGAGGACGGGCAGGGTCAGCGTCACCCTTGCCACGAACGGCTCGACAGGCGCGCTGGGCACGCCGACGACCCAACGCCTGGTCTCTTCGAGCGCGGCATCGGCGGGAAACAGCGAGGCGGTATGGCCATCGGGGCCGACGCCCATCAGCACGAGGTCGAAGAGCGGTCGTGCGGGATCTAGCTCGTGCGCGCCGTAGAACGATTGCAGCGCGCGTTCGTAGCGGAGAGCGGACTCGCCCGTATTGGCAGCGTCGGTCGGTATCGGGTGGACGTTGGCGATCGGGGCGAAATGGTTGAGAAAGATTTCCCGCGCCATGGCCATATTGTTACTTGGATCGCCGGCTGGGACAAACCGCTCGTCACCGATGAACCAATGGACGCGCTCCCAAGGAATTTGGCCGGAGCAGGAATTGCTCGCCAACAATTGGTAAAGCTGTTTCGGGTTCGATCCGCCGGTCAGGCAAATCGCCACGCGACCCGCGTTCGCATCGATTCTCGCCATCAACCGCTCGGCGGCGGCTTTGGCGAGCGCGGCCGGATCGGCAACCACTATCGGTTGAAAATGGTTCGGCCGCGACATCCCGGCCTATCCGAGCTTGCGCCAGCTACGGCCGTCCCGCCTCAGCAGCTCCTCGGACGCGGCCGGACCTTCGCTGCCGGCCTTGTAGGTTTCCAGGCCCCTCGCGCCCGCCTTCTTCCAGGCATCGAGGAACGGCTCAACCGCCTGCCAGCCGGCCTCGACGCTGTCGGCGCGCTGAAACAGGATGTTGTCGCCGATCATGCAGTCGTAGATCAGGGTTTCATACCCTGTCGTCGGTTCGACGTGGAAGTAATCCTTGTAGCGGAATTTCATCTCGACGCCGTTGATGTCGATCGTCGGGCCCGGCACCTTGGTGTTGAATTGCAGCGTGATGCCTTCGGTCGGTTCCACGCCGATCACCAGGTAGTTCTCGGCCAGCGACTCCACCGGCGTGCTCGCGAACATCGCGAACGGCGCCTGCTTGAACTTGATCGCCACTTCCGTGCGTTTGAGACCGAGCGCCTTGCCGGTCCGCAAATAGAAGGGCACGCCGGCCCAACGCCAATTGTCGATGGCGAGCTTCAAGGCTGCGTAGGTTTCAGTGGTGCTGCCGGGCTTAACGTCCGGGGTCTTGCAATAGTCCGATATCTCGACGTCGCCGATCTTGCCGCCCCGATATTGGCCGCGCACGGAATTCTTCAGTGCCTCGGCCTCGCTCTGGGTCTGGATCGCCGCCAGCACCTCGGCCTTTTCGGAGCGCACCGTATGCGCGTCGAATTTCGCAGGCGGCTCCATCGCGACCAGCGACAGCAACTGGAACAGATGGTTCGGCACCATATCGCGCAGCGCGCCGGTTGTGTCGTAGAAACTGCCGCGATGGCCGACGCCGATTCTTTCGTCGACCGTGATCTGCACGTGGTCGATATGATTGCGGTTCCAGATCGGCTCGAACATGCCGTTGGCAAAGCGCAGCACCAGGATGTTCTGCACCGTCTCTTTGCCGAGATAATGATCGATCCGGTAGATCTGGTGTTCGGTGAGGATCTTCAGCAACTCGTCATTGAGCGCCTTGGCGGATGCAAGATCAGTTCCGAACGGCTTTTCAATCACCAGGCGCCGCCACGCGCCGCCCTCTTCCTTCAGCAAACCGGTGCGGCCGAGTTCTCGCGCGATCGGGGCAAAGGCCGCGGGCGGCGTTGCCAGATAGAACAGACGGTTGCCGCCGGTCGAGCGGTTCGCTTCCAGTCGTTCAAGCCGCGCACGCAACGCGTCGAACGAGGCCGGGTCCTTCGGGTCAGCCTCGATGCTGGTGACGCATTCCAAAAGACGTTGCGCGATCGCGTTATCCACGGGACGGGTGGCGAATTGGTGCAGGCCCTTCAACAAGCCGTCGCGCAATTCGTCGCCCGAGGCGCCTTTTCGGGCGATGCCGACCACGCAGAATTTGTCGGGCAAGAGATCGGAAGCCGCAAGATTATAGAGCGCCGGAATCACCAGCCGATGCGTCAGATCGCCGGTGACGCCGAAGATGACGAAAGAGCAGGGATCGGGCTTTCGTTGTTTTCCGGATATATCTGTCACGCAGGTCCGGCCCTTGGCTTGACGACGTCTGGCGCGCTCTGCCGCGCCGGATCCGGTTGCTGTGGCTCCTTGTGGCCGCCGAAACCCGCCCGCATCGCGGAGAGAATCTTTTCGGCAAAGGTATGTTCCTTGCGGGAGCGAAAGCGCGCGAATAGTGCCGCCGTCAGGACTTCGGCCGGAACCGCCTCGTCGATTGCCGCATTGACGGTCCAGCGGCCCTCGCCGGAATCCTCCACGAAACCCGAATAGGTCCCAAGTGTCGGATTGCTGGCAAGCGCGGATGCCGTGAGATCGAGCAACCAGGACGGGATCACGCTGCCGCGCCGCCATACCTCGGCGATATCGGCGATGTCGAGATCGAAGCGATGCTCTGCCGGCAGGGCTTCGATATTGGCGTTCTTCAGAATGTCAAATCCTTCAGCATAGGCCTGCATCAGGCCATATTCGATGCCGTTATGGACCATCTTGACAAAGTGACCGGCGCCGACCGGACCGGCGTGGATGTAACCCTGTTCGATGCGCGGATCGCGTCCCTCGCGCCCGTCGGTACGCGGGATATCGCCAATGCCTGGTGCCAGCGCCGCGAAGATCGGATCGAGCCGATCGATCACTGCCTTGTCGCCGCCGATCATCATGCAGTACCCGCGGTCGATGCCCCAGACGCCGCCGGACGTGCCGACATCGATGTAATGGATGCCGCGCTCCTTCAAGGCCTTGCCTCGGCGCACGTCGTCCTGCCAGAAGGTGTTGCCGCCATCGATGATGACGTCGCCTTTGTCCATCAGTTTTGCCAGCGCATCGATGGTGCTCTCGGTGATCTTGCCGGCGGGAAGCATCACCCAGGCGGTGCGTGGTTTCCCGAGCTTCTTGACGAATTGCTCAAGCGAGTCGGAGCCGAGCGCACCATCGACGGCGATTGCGGCGACGGCCCTGGCGTCCTTGTCATAGACAACAGCGGAATGCCCGTGCCGCATCAACCGGCGGACGATATTGCCGCCCATTCGCCCCAAGCCGATCATGCCGAGCTGCATCTTTGGATCCTTATTTCTTCGGCATGATCTGATCCGAAAACCGGTGTCCACTTTGCGCTAACGCGGCCCTTCGGGTCAGGATCATGCCCTAGTTCAGCGCATGTTTGATCGCGGAATCAAGCTTCTTCAGGCCGGCCGCAAGATCGCCCTTGAGATGCACGCGCAGCGCCCGCCGGCCGCGCTCGGTCAGCACGTCGAAATCGCCGCGCGCCTGCGCCGCCTTGATCACGCCGAAGCTCGCCTTCTGGCCGGGCACCGGCAAGTCCCCGGCGTCGTCGGAGGTGATCTGCAGGAAGACGCCGCTGTCCGGGCCGCCTTTGTACGCCTGGCCGGTCGAATGCAGGAAGCGCGGGCCGAATTCGGCGCAGGTCGCAACTTGACGCTTGTCGCGCACTGCCATCCGCATGGTCTGCAACGCATCGATATGCGCGGCGTTGCGCTCGATATAGGCGAGCAGCGCCACGTAATCGTCCGCATGGGTGCGGGAGAGATGGGCCTTCAGCCACGAGCCGAGGTCGCCATCGGCGCCGGCTTGGCGCAGGTCGGCGGCATTCTTCTCGTCGGTAAAGAGATCGACCTCGGCTGTGGACATGACCGGCGCCTCCGCGGGCAGCGCGCCGGATTTCTCGAACGCCGAGGTCAACTCCCGGGTCTTGATCTTGGCGGTCTCGACGTCGGGTTGGTTGAACGGGTTGATGCCGAGTACGGAACCCGCAACCGCCGTCGCCATTTCGAAGCGGAAGAATTCCTGGCCGATATGCTCGATCGATTTCATCACGATGCGCACCAGCGGATGGCCGGCCTGTTCCAGTGCGGCAAGTTTCTCCTCATGCGCCGTGTCGGTTTCGCCTTCGGTGCGCAGATCGATGAAGAAGCGGTCGTTGCCGTAGAGCGCAACATCGCCCAATGGCTCGCCGTCGATCGGGATCAGGCCCTTGCCGTCCTTGCCGGTGGATTCGGCAATCAGCTGCTCGGCCCAGGCGCCGAAATCCGCAACCTTTTTGGAGGAAGTGATCGTCACCTTGTCGCGGCCCTCAAGACCCGCAAGCCCCAGGGCAAGGCCGAGCTGCGCGCCGGGATTTTCGTGTGGCGGCACATCCGGCCCGCAGGAACGCATCATCGCAAGCGTGTGCTTGATCAGACTTCGGACGTCGATGCCGGCGGTGGCCGCGGGCACGAGACCAAACGGCGACAGCACGGAGTAGCGACCGCCGATCGACGGGTCGCCGTGGAAAATGCGCGCAAATCCTTGTTTGGTCGCGACCTTCTCCAACGATGAGCCGGGATCGGTCACCGCGATGAAACGATGCCCGGCCTGGTCCGCGCCGATCGTCTCGGCGACGCGCGCGAAGAAATAATCCTTCATCACGTTCGGCTCGGTGGTGCCGCCCGACTTGCTGGAGACGATGAACAGCGTCTTTGAGAGATTGACCGCCTTTTCCATCGCGCGGACCTGTGCGGGATCGGTGGAATCGAGCACGTGCAATTTGGGGAAACCGGATTTCCTGGGAAAGGTTTCCGCCAGCACTTCGGGACCGAGGCTCGATCCGCCCATGCCAAGCACGACGGCGTCGGAAAAATTCTGCCCCTTCACGCGCTGCGCATAGTCCTCATAGTCGGCAACATCGGCCTTGGCCGCGCTGTTCAGCCAACCGAGCCATTTATCCTCGTCGTCGCCGGTCCAGACCGATTTGTCCTTGTGCCATATCCTGCGGATCTTTGCCGATGCGCGCCATTCCTCGGCGCTCTTTTCGATCGCCTTCTCGAGGCCAGCGCCGAGCGCGAGCTTCTGCGCGTCGATCGCGCCGCCCAGCACGGCCGCGCGCTTGTGCGCCACCGCGCCGTAAAGCTTGTCGGCGGCATCGGCAAACAGTTTGACGCCGTCCTTGACGAGTTCGGCTGTGATCGCATCGAGCGAGATGCCGGATTTTTCGAGCTCGACGAGGACGTCTCTCGCTTCCTCGACATTCTCCTCAAGGCTGTCGCGCGGCTTGCCGTGGTCGCGGAAGGCATCGAGCGTCGCCGGCGGCACGGTGTTCACCGTGTTCGGGCCGATCAACTCCTCGACATAGAGCACGTCGCTGTAGTCCTTGTTCTTGGTGCCGGTCGAAGCCCACAATAGCCGCTGCGGCCTGGCACCCTTGGCCGCAAGCTTCTCCCAGCGTGCGCCGGAGAACAGGCGCTTGTATTCCTGATAGGCGAGCTTGGCGTTTGCGATCGCGACCTTGCCTTTCAGCGCGGCGAGCCGCTCCTTTTCGTTCGGATCGTTGGCGCGCGCGATCTTGTCGTCGAGCTGTTTGTCGACCGCGCTGTCGATGCGGCTGACGAAGAAGCTTGCCACGCTCGCGACGTGAGAGGGATCGCCGCCGGTGGCGACGTATTTTTCAAGGCCGTCGAGATAGGCCTCGGCGACCTCCACATAGACCTTTTGCGAGAACAGGAGGGTAATGTTGATGCTGATGCCTTCGCCGATCAGGTGCTCGATTGCGGGCAGGCCCTCCGGCGTCGCTGGCACCTTCACCATCAGGTTCCTGCGGTGAACGTCCTTCCATAGCCGTTCGGCCTCCACGATCGTGCCCTTGGTGTCCATCGCCAGATACGGCGAAACTTCGAGGCTGACGAAGCCGTCCTCTCCCTTCAACTGGTCATAGACCGGGCGCAGCACGTCGGCGGCGTGCTGGATGTCTTCGACCGCAACGTGCTCGAACAGGTCGGCGACCGCGCGATCGCCCTTTTTCAAGGCACTGCCGATCGCGCCGTCATATTCGTCCGAGCTGCCGATCGCCTTCTCGAAGATCGACGGATTGGACGTGACGCCCTTGACGCCGTCGGTTTCGATCAGTTTTTTCAGCTCGCCCTTGGCGACAAAGCCGCGGGCAAGGAAATCCAGCCAGATCGCCTGGCCACGGTTTTCGAGTGCTTTGACGGGATTCATGATGCCCTGTTTCTGTTCAAGCGGGTCCGTAATCGGCTGGCCGCAACCATCTCTGGCCGGACGCCGGATTGTCAACAATCCTTAGGCTGCGCAGGTGACCGGATTATGTGTATCCCAGCCGAAACAACGCCATCGGCGACATATCGATCCCCTTGAAGAATGGCTCGCCCGGTCACGTCCATGCGATTTTCAGGATTGCGGCGGTCGCGCGAGCGACCAACGGCGGATGTGCATGGCTGGGCTGCCCGACACCGCCGCGGGCCTTCCGAGCAATCGTTCTCGCTGCTATCGTTCCTTCCACAAAAAGAACAGCCGCAGGGGAGGATGCTTCAATGACGTCAGGAATTGTTCGCGCCACCAGCCGCCGCCATTTTCTGCAATATCTCGCGGCAAGCCCGCTGCTGGCTTCCGGTGTGCCCGGGGCCTTCGGCATGGAAGCGCCGTCCAAATTGCCCGATCCGATGATCTGGGCGCCACCGGGCAGCGGGGATTTGATCAGTAGTCCAAAGGACGCGATCAACGTTTTCGAATTCGAGCCAGTGGCCCGCAAGAACGTGCCGCCGGCGCATTTCGGTTATATGGCCTCCGGCATCGACGACGAGGTCACGTTGCGCGCCAACCGCGAGGATTTCCTCAAATTCCAGCTCATGCCGCACCGCCTCAACGACGTCTCCAAGATCGACACCTCGATCGAGCTATTTGGCACGAAATACGATTCGCCGATCTTCGTGTGCCCGACCGGCGCCAACCAGTTCTTTCACCCCGATGGCGAGCTTGCCGTGGCAAGAGCCGCGCGTGCCGGCAATCATCTGCAAATGCTGTCGACGTCCTCGAATTTCTCCGTTGATGATGTCGCCAAGGCGCGCGGCGGGCCGGTCTGGTTTCAGCTCTACGCCTCCCCGAGCTGGGACGTCGCAAAGGCGCTGATCAAGCGGGCCGACGGCGCCGGCTGTCCGGTGCTGATGGTGACGGTCGACCGTCTCGCGGGCCGCAACCAGGAAACATTGTTTCGACTGAGGCGGACCGATACGCGGGAATGTTCGAATTGCCACGATCGAAGCAGCTTTGCGACGCGGGCGCTGCGACGGCACAATTACGATGGCATCGACCTCAGCGGTATCAAGGGAAGCGGCGAGTCGTCCAATCTCGATTGGGACACCGTCAAGCGCATGCGTGACGTCACGCGCATGAAGATCATGCTCAAGGGCATCGTCACGGCCGAGGATGCGGAGCTTGCGGCGCAGAACGGAATCGACGGAATTCTCGTTTCCAATCACGGCGGCCGCGGCGAAGACAACGGCCGCTCCACGATCGACGCGCTGCCGGAAATCATCGCGGCGGTGAAGGGACGAATGGTTGTCGTGGTCGACAGCGGATTCCGCCGCGGCACAGATGCCGTCAAGGCGCTCGCGATGGGCGCGCAGGCGGTCGGGATCGGCCGGCCCTATCTTTGGGGGCTCGGCGCCTTTGGCCAGGAGGGTGTGGAGCGGGTGCTCGAACTCGTCCGTACCGAAACGCGCGCGGCCATGCAGCAATGCGGCGCGCGTACAGTGAAGGATCTCAATTCGAGTTTCGTTCGCCGCGCGACTTGACGCGCGCTTGGGCACCAAGCGAGGTCGTTTCAGGCGAGGTTCGCAAGCCGCGTCCAACGGCGCGAACATGTGATGGCCACGACTGGAACCGAACACTGCCGCTTTCATGAGCGTGCTCGCTGGTTGGTGCACAAAACAAATTTCCGCGAGGCGAGAATTGTTTGAGCCCGCCGGGGGAAAGCACCGTTCATCTGGCTTTCATCAACCGAAGGTTACGTTTCGGCTGATTTTCCGGCCCGTTCGGTGAATCGTTGCAGCTCAATTCAAGCAGAAAAAAGAGGTACAGAATGATTCGGACAATCCTTGTCGGCACCGCATTGGCATTCGGTCTTGCCACCGCTGCCAGCGCCGCGGTCACCCCTGCGCCCGTGGGCATTTCCAGCAGCCCGGTGATCAAGGTTGCGGAATGACGGGGCTTCTGGCGCGGCCCGGGCGGCGCGTGCCACCCGATGTTCGACGGCAGGGCTTGCCCTCCGGGATACCACCTTGGGCCGGAGCGCAGACGATGCTGGCCGAACTGATCGATTAGACGCACATCGCGGCTGGGCCAGATGGCCCAGCCGTTTTGCTACTACCGCAGGCTGGCGTTGATCTTTTCGAGCGCTGCGGAACCAGGACAGAGATCGCCGGCGTCGAGCGTGTTGAGCGGACTGTTCACCGTGTTGAGATGACTGTGCAGGTCTTCCGCCTCCGGATCGACATAGAGCAGGCCGGTGACGATCTGACCTTTGGCGGCGTGCTTTTGCAGGAACGACATCGCGCCGACCCGATCGTGCGCATCGTAATCCGCGTCGATCTTGCGCAACGCGATCTTGCTGCCGTCGTGCTGCTCGACGACCTGCACCGTGCCCGGCGCATAGTCGACGGAGATCGGGTCGCGGCCGGTGAGGACGTCGAGGCGATTCACCGCATCGTTGTGCTCACGCACATAATCGAAGCTCTTGGTCGAGCCTGCATGGTTGTTGAAGGCGATGCAGGGGCTGATCACGTCGAGGAACGCCGCGCCCTTGTGCTCGATCGCTGCCGCGATCAACGGCACGAGCTGGGTCTTGTCGCCGGAGAAGCTGCGCGCCACGAAGCTTGCCCCGAGTTGAAGCGCGATCGCCACCAGATCGACGGCGTTGTCGGTGTTCATCACGCCCTTCTTCGACTTCGAGCCGCGGTCGGCGGTGGCCGAGAACTGGCCCTTGGTCAGGCCGTAAACGCCGTTGTTCTCGACGATATAGGTCATGTTGACGCCGCGCCGGATCGAATGCGCGAACTGGCCGAAGCCGATGGAGGCGGAATCGCCGTCGCCGGAGACGCCGAGATAGATCAGGTCGCGGTTGGCGAGATTGGCGCCGGTCAGGACCGACGGCATGCGGCCGTGCACCGAATTGAAGCCGTGTGAATTGCCGAGGAAGTAATCGGGGGTCTTCGAGGAGCAGCCGATGCCGGAAATCTTGGCGACGCGATGCGGTTCGATCGACAGCTCGTAGCAGGCCTCGATGATCGACGCCGTGATCGAGTCATGGCCGCAGCCGGCGCACAGCGTCGAAATCTTGCCCTCATAGTCCCGGTGCGTGTAGCCGAGACTGTTCTTGGGCAAACCCGGATGGTGGAATTTCGGCTTGGCGATGTAGGTCATGACTTTACCTTGCGCAGCGGGGTCAGTTTGAGCTGATCCTGGTGATCGCCGATGGCACCGGCGATGAAGCGGGCAGTGATCGGCGTGCCGTCATAATGGCGGATCGGAACCAGCCGCACCGGATCGATGCCGTTTTCGTTGACGATCAAGGAACGAAGCTGGGCATCGCGGTTCTGCTCGACCACGTAAACAAAATCGTGATCGGCGATGAAGCTCGCGACTGAGGAATGGAACGGAAAGGCGCGGATGCGCAAACGATCGAGCTGATGTCCGCGCGCCTCGAGCAGCTTGATCGCCTCGTCCATGGCGGGAGCGGTCGAGCCGAAATAGATCACGCCATATTTGGTGGGCTTGGCGGCATTGGCCTGCAGCGGACGCGGCACCATGTCCTGGGCGGTCTCGAATTTGCGCACCAGGCGCTGCATGTTATCGGCGTAGACCGAACCTTCCTCGGAGTAGCGCGCGTAGCGGTCGCGCGAGGTGCCGCGGGTGAAATACGAACCCTTGGTCGGGTGGGTGCCGGGATAGGTGCGGTAGGGAATGCCGTCGCCGTCGACGTCGAGATAGCGGCCGAAGTCGCGGCCATCCTCCAGCATCTCCGCCGTCATCACCTTGCCGCGGTCATATTGGCGGGATTCATCCCATTTCAGAGGGCGGCTGAGCCGGTGGTTCATGCCGATGTCGAGGTCGAGCATGACGAAAATCGTGGTCTGAAGCCGCTCCGCGAGATCGAAGGCTTGCGCCGCAAATTCGAACGCTTCGGCCGGGTCTTCCGGGAACAGCAGCACGTGCTTGGTGTCGCCGTGGGACGCGTAGGCACAGGCGAGGATGTCGCATTGTTGGGTGCGGGTCGGCATGCCGGTCGAGGGGCCTGCGCGCTGCACATTCATGATCACGGCCGGGATCTCGGCGAAATATGAAAGCCCGATGAATTCCTGCATCAGGGAAATCCCGGGGCCGGAGGTGGCGGTGAACGCCCGGGCGCCGTTCCAGGAGGCGCCGATCACGATGCCGATCGAGGCCAGTTCGTCCTCGCCCTGGACGATCGCGTATTTGGCCTTGCCGGTTTCGCCATCGTGCCGCAGCTTCTTGCAATGGCTCGCGAAGGCGTCCGCAAGTGAGGACGACGGCGTGATCGGATACCAGGCGCAAACGGTGGCACCACCATAAACCGCGCCCAGCGCAGCCGCGCTGTTGCCCTCGATGAAGATGCGGTCGCCGACCTTGTCGGCCTTGCGCACGCGCAGGCCGATCGGGCAGTTGAGGTTCTGGAGCGCCCAGTCGCGGCCGAGATGCAGCGCGTGGACGTTGGACGACAGCAGCTTTTCCTTGCCCTTGTATTGCTCGCCGATCAATTGCTCGATCAGCTTCGGGTCCATGTCGAGCAGCGCACAGAGCGCGCCGAGATAGATGATGTTCTTGAACAACTGGCGCTGGCGCGGATCGGTATAGGTCGAATTGGTGATCGCGGTCAGCGGCACGCCGATCACGGTGATGTCGGTGCGGAATTTCGACGACGGCATCGGTTTGGTCGAATCGTAGAACAGGTAGCCGCCGGGCTCGATCGAGGCGAGGTCCTTGTCCCAGGTCTGCGGGTTCATCGCCACCATCATGTCGACGCCGCCGCGCGCGCCGAGATGGCCCTCCTCGGTCACCCGCACTTCGTACCAGGTCGGCAGGCCCTGAATGTTGGACGGGAAAATGTTGCGCGGGCTGACCGGTACGCCGTGGCGCAGGATCGATCGGGCGAACAGTTCGTTGGCGCTCGCCGATCCCGAGCCGTTGACGTTGGCGAAGCGAACGACGAAGTCGTTTACGCTGCTGATCGGGCTTTGGACGGGCATGATGTTCCTGCGTAGGTCATGTCGATGAGATATTTCTGCATGTCCCAGGCGCCGGTGGGACAACGTTCGGCACACAGGCCGCAATGCAGGCAGACGTCTTCGTCCTTGGCCATCACCCGGCCGGTCTTGAGGCCGTCGGCGATATAGATGTCCTGGTCGGTATGCAACGAAGGCGCCTTCAGCCGCGCCCGCAGATCGGCTTCCTCGCCGTTCTCGGTGAAGGTGATGCAATCCATCGGGCAGATATCGACACAGGCATCGCATTCGATGCAGAGCGGCGCCGTGAACACGGTCTGTACGTCGCAGTTGAGACAGCGGCGCGCTTCGCCGAGCGCGAGCTTGACGTCATAGCCGAGTTCGACCTCCGCGCGGATATCCTTCAGCGCGACGACCTTGTCGCGATGGGGGACCTTGAAACGCTTGTCGTCGGAGACGTCGTTGTCATAGCTCCATTCGTGGATACCCATCTTCTGCGACGAGATTTGCACTTGCGGAAGCGGTCGCTCGTTGATGTCCTCGCCCGAGATGAGCCTGTGGATCGAGAGCGCGGCGTCGTGGCCGTGTGCCACCGCCCAGATGATGTTCTTCGGGCCAAACGCGGCGTCGCCGCCGAAGAACACCTTCGGATGGGTCGACCCCATGGTCTTGGTGTCGACCTTGGGCATGTTCCATTTGTCGAACTCGATGCCGCAATCGCGCTCGATCCACGGGAATGCGTTCTCCTGACCGACCGCGACCAGCACGTCGTCGCAATCAATGGTCTGGTCGCGTTCGCCGGTCGGCACCAGATTGCGC
This sequence comes from uncultured Alphaproteobacteria bacterium, assembly GCA_963741185.1. GTDB lineage: Bacteria > Pseudomonadota > Alphaproteobacteria > Rhizobiales > Xanthobacteraceae > Bradyrhizobium. The sequence goes on from CAVUHE010000033.1 coordinate 85,059, forward strand.
CGGCCTTTCGCGTCGTACTCGGCCTTCACCTTCTGGAAGGTGACGCCGGTGAGCTTGCCATTGTCGTGGGTGAAGGCGACCGGCACCATGAAATTGAGGATCGGAATATCCTCATGCATAGCGTCTTCTTTTTCCCAGGGGCTCGCCTTCATCTCCTCGAAGCCGGACCGCACGATCACCCTGACATCCTCGCCGCCGAGACGGCGCGCGGTGCGGCAGCAATCCATCGCGGTGTTGCCGCCGCCAAGCACGATCACGCGTTTGCCGATCTTGTCGGTGTGGCCGAACGACACGCTCGAAAGCCAGTCGATGCCGATGTGGATGTTGCTTGCGGCTTCCTTGCGGCCCGGGATCTCGAGCTCGCGGCCGCGCGGCGCGCCGGAGCCGATGAAGATCGCGTCGTAGTTTTCGGACAGCAGCTTCTTCAGGCTGTCGATGCGCTGGCCGCCCCGAAACTCGATGCCGAGATCAAGGATGTAATCGGTTTCCTCGTCGATGACCGAATCCGGCAGACGAAACTTCGGAATCTGCGTCCGCATCATGCCGCCGGCCTTCGGGTCCTGGTCGAATACGGTGCAGTGATAACCGAGCGGCGCGAGATCGCGCGCCACGGTGAGCGAAGCGGGACCGCCGCCGACGATCGCGATGCGCTTGCCGTTTTTCGGCGAGGGGCGCGGCATGCGGCCCTTGACGTCGTCCTTGAAGTCGGCGGCGACGCGCTTGAGCCTGCAGATCGCGACTGGCGTGTCCTCGACGCGGCCACGGCGGCACGCCGGCTCGCAAGGGCGGTCGCAGGTGCGGCCGAGAATTCCCGGAAACACGTTCGACTTCCAATTGATCATATAGGCGTCGCTATAGCGGCCCTCGGCGATCAATCGTATGTATTCTGGAACGGGCGTATGTGCGGGGCAGGCCCATTGGCAATCGACCACTTTATGGAAATAGTCGGGCGCCGAGATATCAGTCGGTTTCATTCCTACCTTGTCCGCGCCAAATTCGAGATTCGCGCGGCCTTACCTTGCTTGCGAACGCTCAGGCTGGCGTTCTTTTCGGTTTTTGAATTGCATCATCGGCTTATCGTATTAAAGCCAATCAACATGATCCACAAAGGCAATTTTGCGCGATCTCCATGCTTTTGTGGATCGGTCGGCGACGTTAATAAAAACGCATTTATGCGGCAGTGCAGCAATTGCGACGGCGGCCTTATGTCGGGATGTCGCTCTTCGCCAAATCCCACATCAGGCGGTAGATACCGCTGGAAATCACACTAGAACTGGCCGAGCCTTTATCTGCAAAAGAGGCTTCATCTGCAAAGAACGCGGTGGCGCTCGAAGCCGCATTCACGTCCGTGGCGTCGATCAGCACGAACCAATCGCCGGCGCCGGGCGTGGCAGCCGAAGGTTTGTCGGTGAGCGGCTTGGAAAGCGCGGGATCGCTCTCGATCAGGTGCATCGAAATGATACCGTCGCGTTTTTTCGGATCGAGCGTTTGCCAAAGCGCCGCGCGCAATCCGTCTTCGCTTCCAGCGACAGGGCGGATGCGGACGATGCCGAGCACCGCGCCACGGCCTTGTCCTCGGCTGATGGTGATGCGCGCCACCGCGCGGATCATGTTCTTGAAGCGCGCGATATTGGCCTTCGACCAGTCGGTCTGGTTGGCCAGGGCCGTGCGATAGGCCGGGCTATCGAGCACGTCGAAGGTTTTCGTGGAGTAGAGACTGAGATACTTTGGTGAACCCTCATGCGCGATATAACGCCTCGCCTCGAGAAAGCCCTCGATCGCGACGCGCTCTTCGAGATGTTCGCGGTCGTACCAGCGATTGAATTCGGCTTCATCGGCCGCGTCGATGTCCATCGACGTCAGCAACATGCCTTTTCCGGCGATTGGCATTTATCGATTTCCCTGTCAGCTCATCTTTGACGCGATATCGGCGATCGCCTTCATCATTGCGTCCCTGACGCCGGGATCATAGAGCGTGTGGCCGGCGCTTTCGACCAGACGAATCTCGGCGTCGCGCCAGAGCGCAGCCAGGGCGTGCGATGTGGCGGGCGGACAGAGCAGATCGTAGCGGCCTTGCACGATGATGCCGGGAATGCCCGCAAGTTTTCCGGCTTCCGCAAGCAATTGCCCCGGCCGCATGAAGCAGTCGTTCTGGAAATAATGCACTTCCATGAACGGCGTGGCGGGAAGCGACCGCGACGAGGTCAGTGCGTCGCGGTCCAGACGCACGCGGCCGGGAACATGTTCGGAGAGGATTCGTTCGGTGTCGTGCCAGGCGCGGGCGAACGGGCCATGCACCGCGGGATCATGATCGAGAATACGCCGCCAATAGGCATCGAGCGGTTGTGCTCGTTCGGGCTCGGGCAACAGACCGATGAAATCCTCGCTGAGGCCGGGATAGAAACGCGGCAACGCGTCAAGAAACGCGCCTTCGAGCTCTTCGCGCGTGCCGAGGAAGGTTGCGCGCAGCACAATGCCCGAGACCCGATCCGGATGTGCCTGCGCATACGCCAATGCAAGCGTCGCGCCCCAGGAGCCGCCGACGATCATCCAGCGCGAAAAGCCGAATTTTTCGCGGATCATTTCCATGTCCGCGATCAGATGCGGCAGCGTGTTGTTCTCGCGACCGCCCTTGGGACGGCTCTTCCCGGCGCCGCGCTGATCGAACAGGACGGCATGGAAGCGCTCGGGATCGAACAGCCTGCGATGATCGGGCTGGCAGCCACTGCCGGGACCGCCGTGCAGATAGACCGCGGGGATTCCGTCGGCGCGGCCGACCGTTTCGACGTAGATTTCGTGACTGTCGCCGACGGCAAGCTGCTCTGACGTCAGCGGCGCGAACGGGTCGGCGCGCTTGTTGGCGAGATCGCCGGCGCCCGCATCAGGTGGCATGGCCGTCGTCCGTCTCCGGCGTGCCGCCCGCGAAATTGCGGTAGATGAAACGGTTGTTGTCGCCGGCCGCTTCCTGCTCGGCCAGCTTGAAGATCTTCTCGTGCAACGGCGAGAGCGTGCAGGCCGGGTCGGTATTGCCGGCATCGCCGGTGAGCGCAAACGCCTGGCAGCGGCAGCCGCCGAAATCGATTTCCTTGAACTCGCAGCTCTGGCACGGCTCGGGCATCCAGCCCGTGCCGCGATAGCGGTTGAAGGCTTCGGAGTTCTGCCAGATCCAGGCGATCGAATGATTGGACCGCACCGACTCGAATTCGAGCCCGGTAATTGTCTCCGCGGCATGGCAGGGCAGGATCTTGCCGGCGGGCGAAATGTTGAAGAACTGCCGGCCCCAGCCGCCCATGCATTTTTTCGGACGCAGCGCGTAATAGTCCGGCACCACATAGTCGATCGCAAGCGTGCCTTTCAAAAGCGCCTGCGCTTCCTCGACGATGCGGCTTGTCTCTTCGATCTGCGCGAGCGTCGGCATCAGGGCGGCGCGGTTCTTCAGCGCCCAGCCGTAGTATTGCACATTGGCGACTTCCAGCCGGTCGGCGTCGAGATCGACCGCCATCTGGATGATGTCGGGCAACTGGAACAGGTTCTGGCGATGCATGACGGCATTCACCGTCAGCGGCATATCGAGTTCGCGCGTCCATTTCGCGACTTCGAGCTTCTTGGCGTGCGCGCCCTTGAAACCGGCGACGCGGTCGGCGATCACGGGCTCGTTGCCCTGAAAACTGATCTGCACGTGGCAGAGCCCGGCTTCCGCCAGCGCGGCGAGTTTCTCGCGTGTAAGCAGGACAGCCGACGTGATGAGGTTCGAGTAAAGCCCGACGTCGCTCGCATGCTGCACCAGTTCGACAAGGTCCCTGCGCGCGGTCGGCTCGCCGCCGGAGAAATGAATTTGCAGGACGCCGATCTCGGCGAGTTCGGTGAGGACTTTTTTCCATTCCTCGGTCGAAAGTTCCTGGCCTGCGCGATCGAGTTCGACCGGATTCGAGCAATACGGGCATTGCAGGGGGCAGCGATGCGTCAGCTCGGCGAGCACGGCGAGCGGAATGCCGAAGGTTTCCGCCGTCGAGCGCCGTGATTCCAAAGCGGCGAGACCGTCATTGGGCGCAGCTGTTGTTTTGCCGTCGGCGAGAATGCTCATGATGCGCTCTCACGCGCTTCGGTGAGGAAGCCCTTGTCGGCCAGATCCTGCAGCATCGTGATGACGTCGGTCGCGATCGCTTCGCGTGGAGCGGCGTATTTTACCGCGAGCTGATCGACCATTTCGGCGACGCTGCAGACGCCGTCGCAGAGTTGCAGCACTTCGACCGCGATCTCGTCGGGCGCGAGCACGCGCTCCGGTGCCAGGATCACCCAGACCTGCCGCGTCTCATCGAATTTCAGCCTGGTGTGACGCGGCAATTTCGGCCGGCTCGCCTCGCTGACTCTGATGTTGCGGCTGGATGCCATCGCTTCTCTCTAACTTGAACTCGGAACAAACGCGCCCGGCGGGATGTGGCCCTCGACATAGGCATGATACAGCGCATCCAGCTGAACCCATAGCACGTTGGTCTTGAAGATCAGCGCGTTGCAGACGGCCTCGCGTTCGGCCGGCGTTTTGGCGTGGGTCTTGACGTATTCGAGTGCGAAGCCGGCATCGCGCGGCGCCTGCGTCAGGCGGCGGCTGAAGTAGCTCATGATGTCCGGGTTGACGAAGTCATAATGCGCAAGCATTCCCGAGATGCGTTCTTCATGCAGGTTCGGTGCGAACAGCTCGGTCAGCGAGGAGGCGATGGCTTCCAGCGGGCTCCTGTCGCGCACGAAGTGGACATAGGCCTCAACCGCAAAGCGGGTCGCCGGCAATATGCCCTCGGTGGATTCGACGTAAGCGGTGTCGAGCCCCAGTCCTTCGGTCAGCTTCAGCCAGCGCTCGATGCCGCCTTCGCTTCCGATGTCGCCGTCGTGGTCCTCGATCCGGTGCCGCCACTCAAGACGGATGCCGCGGTCGCGGAAACGCGAGATCACCACGGCATCCTTGATCGGAATCGTGCTCTGGTAGAAGTAGCGGTTCAGCGCCCAGGCCTGCACCTGTCCCTTGTTCAGCTTGCCGCCGTGCAGCAGACGGTGAAAGGGGTGCAGGTTGTGGTAGCGCGTGGCGCCGATCTGGCGCAGCGCCGCTTCCAGCTCTTCGGCGCTGTTCAGCCTGGTTTTGCCGCCAAGCGAAAACGCGGTCATTCCCTCCAGTGTCGTGGCGTTCAAAGCATGATCTCCGTTCCATCCTCAGGGATTTGCCAGCCCGCCCGCTCGGCCATCCTGCGTTCTGCGGAATCGCGCAGCAGCGCCGGGTTGGAATTGTTGATATGCAAGAATATCTTTCTGTCGATGCCAAGGCCGTCAAGCGCGGCAATTGCGCCCGCCTCGCCCGACATTGCGATGTGACCCATGCCTTGCCCGGTCTTGCTGCCGAGGCCGGCCTGGATCAATTCGTCGTCGCGCCACACGGTGCCATCGAAGAAGACCAGCGGCGCGCCGGCAAGCCGCGATTTGAGGTCGTCGGTCACCTCGGCGCAGGCGGCGAGGAAATAGAAATACTTGCCCGTCGCCTTGTCACTGATACGAAGGCCGAGCGTATCGCCGGCGCCGCCTTCTCCGGCCGGGTGAGCTTGACCCTCCAGATACCAGGCGCTTTTGCCCGCAACCGCGAACGGCAGGATCTCGATGCCCGAGGGCGAGCCGTCGGGGAGCGCCGGCTCGAAGCTGTTGTCCACTTCAATGGGCTGGCGGCGTACGTTCTTTTCGTTGAGCACGTTGAAGATGCTGTTGGACTTCAGGATCGCCAGCACCTTCGCGTGTGCATAGATCGTAAACGGCCAGCCTTCGCGCATCGACAACAGCCCCGCAACCGCATCGATCTCGCCATTGGTCAGGATGACGCCGGCAATCGGGCTGTGACGAAGCTTGCCGGAGGCGGGGTGAAGCTGGGGCGTCGCGATCACTTGCTGGCGCAGATCGGGCGAGGCGTTGATCAAAAACCAGTGATCGCCGTCGGCGCTGATGGCGATCGATGCCTGGGTGCTTTGAAGCTCGGGATGCTTGGTGCGCGCAGCCTGACAAACCGGACAGCCGCAATTCCACTGCGGAACGCCACCACCTGCCGCCGCGCCCAGGACGACGACGCGAAGCATGACCCGTCTCCCGGAATTTTCTGAGCTTTGAATTTCCAAGCTTCGATATTCGCACGCCTTGATAATCAGGCGTTGATGCTCAGCGCTTGGGTATTCGAAAAACCTTCAAAGGTGGACGCAGGAATCAACATCGTTCCGGAAAAGGAACGTGTCACTCCCAGCGATCCACCTTCGGTAAGAACGAAACTGTCGCAGCCGCTTACTTGCGGGCGGCGCACGCATACATGTTGATTTCCATGCCGACCGGCACTTCGACGATCTTTGGTGACTTCCAGGCCATTTTGGCTCTCCTTGCGAAACCGGACGAACTCCGCCCTGGCTCATAAGGTAATACGTAACGGAAAGTTCGCCAGCGAAATCTTTATTTTCCAACGGGACCCGTGCATTTCATGTTGCAGCGCAATAAAATTGCGTAGAGAAGCTGCTAAACTGATGACAGATCAACAGGTTCTTGTAGCGATTATCCGAAGGCCGGGGTCAAAATCGGGTCCGCCGCGGTGAATCCCAGATAAAGCACTTGTGAGACACAGGCGGCGCCGAGGGGCGTACGCCACCACGACAGGTTTTGACCATGCCGCGATATTTCTTCAATGCGCGAATCGGCGACGAATTGATCGCGGACCCGGAAGGGGAGGAACTGCCGGATCCCGACCGCGCATGGGAAGTCGCGCGCACCATGATCCAGGAATTGCTGAAGAGCGAGGGCACGGAGGGTCTCGTGAGGGCAGTCCTCGAAGTGACCGACGATGAAGGGGAAATCGTGCTTGAGTTTCCCTTTGCCGAGGCGCTTCTCGACGCCCCCGACATTCCCGTCACAAAGCACTGATAGGAACATGCGCCGGTTTGGGACGCTACACTGCCACGGGGCCTCCATGCCGGCCGCGCCGCCCGCCATATCCGAAGGGGCCCCTTCGGATGTTTCCGATTGCGCGCCGGCGAAAAAATATTCAAAACTGTGCACCTGAAGTCCACCGGCACGGCTCAGGCATTTGCCGTGCGAGGATCAAAAGACTTCCACAAGGGGAGAATACTATGAAGAACTGCTCATCGGCGCCGCGCAGCTTGCTGCTGGCTGGTGCCTTTCTAGGATTGTTGACGTATGGCGCAGCCGCGCAGCAGCCGGCTAGTCCGCCTGCCGCCGCGCCGCTTCCACCGGGTTCGCCGATGATCGGTCGGCCGGACAATGAAGCGGCACAGAAGCTTGCTCCCGTCGCGCCGCCTCCGCTTGCGGCCGCGCCCGACAAACTGCCGCTGGCCAAGCTGAAGGTCCCGGCCGGCTTCAACATCGAAGTCTATGCGGCCGGCATGGCGAACGCGCGTTCCATGGCGTTGGGTGACAAGGGCACGGTGTTTGTCGGCAGCCGCCTGCTCGACAAGGTCTATGCCATCGTCAACAAGGACGGCAAACGCGAGGTCAAGGTCATTGCCACCGGCCTCTATCGGCCAAACGGCGTGGCTTTCAAGGACGGCACGCTCTACATCGCCGAGCTCTCGAAGATCTCCAAGATCGAAAAGATCGAAGACAATCTCGACAATCCGCCGAAGCCTGTCGTCATCTATGACAACCTGCCGAAGGACGAAGCCCATGGCTGGAAGTTCATCGCCATCGGCCCGGACAACAAGCTGTATGTTCCGGTCGGACAGCCCGGTAACAACGTCCTGCATGACGAGAACCATGGCCAGATCCGTCGCATCAACCTCGATGGGACCGGCGCCGAAGTGGTCGCACGCGGTGTTCGCAACACCGTAGGCTTCGACTGGAATCCGGAAACCAAGCAGCTCTATTTCACCGACAACAGCCGCGACTGGATGTCGGAAGATCTTCCGAATGACGAGCTCAATCGTGTCACCAAGGTCGGTGAGCACTTCGGCTCGCCATACTGCTGGCAGGGCAATATCCCCGATCCCGAATTCGGCTGGGGCCATTCCTGCAGCGAGTTCACGCCGCCGGTCGGCCTGATGGGGCCGCACGCAGCCTCGCTTGGCATGCGGTTCTATACCGGCAGCATGTTCCCGAAGAGCTACAAGAATGTCGCCATCGTCGCGCGTCACGGTTCCTGGAACAAGACCAACAAGTTCGGTGGTGACGTCGTCGCCGTTCATCTCAACAAGGACGGCACGGTCAAGAACATCGAGCCGCTGATCACCGGGTTCCTGGAAGACAACAAGTATGTCGGCCGGCCGGTCGATGTGATGCAAATGAAGGACGGTTCGCTCCTCGTCTCCGACGACTGGAACGGTGCGGTCTGGCGCGTCACCTACGGCAAGCAGAAGGTCGCCGGACAATAAAGGACGAACAATGATCGGGGGCAGCTCTGGCTGCCCCCGATTTTTCGTTTTTTGGACTCTGTTCGCAGGATGAATCGATGCGGAGAATAATCACGGCGCTGGCGTTTGCATCGCTGGCCTTTTCGGCAAACGCGGAAACCATCGAAGAGCGCGCGGTCGCCTGTTTTGGTTGTCATGGCGAACGCGGACAATCCGAGACCGCTTTTATCCCCTCGCTTGGCGGCCAGCAGGCGCCCTATGCGCTGATCCAGATCTTCATGTTTCGCGAAAAGCTGCGGAACTTCGAGCCGATGAACGAGGTGGCGAAGTCGTTCACCGATGACGATCTTCAGAAGTTTTCCGACTTCATCGCCAAGCTGCCGAAGCCTGCGCCGCCCCCCGATGCCGGGGAGCCTGCGCGAATGCAGCGTGGTCAGGCGCTCGTGCAGCAGAACCGCTGCAACAACTGCCACAATGGCGATCTTTCTGGCAAGGAAAACGTTCCCCGCATCGCCAACCAGCGCGAGGACTATCTCGCCAAGACGCTCGGCGAGTACAAGGACAACAGCCGCCACGGCTACGACGGCACCATGGCCGACGTGATGGGGTCGATCAGCAAGGACCAGATCGCCGATCTTGCCTATTACATCGCGCGCGTTCGCTAAGTCCGCCAGGCTGGGAAGCAGCGGTATGGCGCCGCCGTCCCAGCGGCGCTACAACTTCCACCGATGAAGGGGAGTTGATTATGGAAGATCTCTGGCGGCTGTCGGCTGGCGAACTTGCAAGCCTGATCAGGTCGAAGAAGGTTTCGGCAAGCGAGGCCGCGTCTGCCGCGCTTTCGCGATTGGACATGGTCAATCCGAAAATCAACGCGGTGGTCGATCATCGGCCGGAAGATGTGCTGGCGCAGGCCGCCCAGGTCGATGGGAGAATCGCGCGCGGCGAGGATGCCGGTCCGCTCGCGGGCGTGCCCGTGACCATCAAGGCCAATATCGACCAGGAAGGCTTCGCCACCACCAATGGCCTGAAGCTCCAGCGCGACGTCATCGCGCGCGCCAACAGCCCCGTTGTGGACAATCTGCGCAAGGCCGGCGCGGTGATGCTCGGGCGCACCAACTGTCCGGCGTTCTCTTACCGCTGGTTCACCACCAACCTCATTCACGGCGACACCAGGAATCCGCGCGATCCAGCCATCACGCCGGGAGGCTCATCCGGTGGCGCGGGCGCGGCGGTTGCCGCCGGCATTGGCCATATCGCGCATGGCACCGATATCGCCGGCTCCATCCGTTATCCCGCCTATGCCTGCGGCGTTCACGGCATTCGGCCAACGGTCGGCCGTGTTCCCGCATTCAATGCCGCGCTGCCCGAGCGTTCGATCGGGCCGCAGATCTCCGCGGTGTCCGGCCCGCTCGCGCGCACCATCGCCGATCTCAGGATTGCGCTTGCGGCGATGTCGGCGAGGGACGTGCGCGATCCCTGGTGGGTGCCGGCGCCGCTGGAAGGACCCGCGATGCCCAAGCGCGCCGCGTTGTGCCTTCAGCCGGACGGACTTGAGACCGCGCCCGAGGTGAAAGCGGCGGTGGCAGATGCCGGCAAGCGCCTGGAGCGCGCGGGCTGGATTGTCGAGGAGATTGCGACCACCCCGCCGCTGCGCGAGGCCGCCGACCTTCAGACCAAGCTTTGGCTTGGTGACGGTTATGAAGGCCAGCTCGCGGCCGCCGAGCGTGAAGGCGATCCCGGCGCGCTGGCCTGCCTGCGCGGCAACCGCGCCAAGGTCTTTCCGTTCGATGCCGCCGCATTCTCCAAGGCGCTGACGCGGCGGGCCACGCTGGTTCGCGAATGGTCGCTGTTCCTTGAGACTTACGCGGTGCTCCTGATGCCGGTATCGGCCGAACTGCCATTCCCCGATCAGCTTGACATGCGCGACGAGGCCTCCTTCACCCGGGTCTGGCAGGCGCAACTGACGCAGATCGCGATTCCCTTCATGGGATTGCCCGGACTAACGGTGTCCACGGGACTGGTCGGGCGCGTGCCCGTCGGCGTTCAAGTGGTTTCCGGCCGCTTCCGGGAGGATCTGTGTCTGCTCGCGGGCGAGGCGATCGAAGCCGGCGGAGTTCCATCGGCGCCGGTCGATCCCGTCGGCCAATGAGAAAGCCGAAGGAAGGACATGGCTAGCATCTACGATTTCCAGGCAAAGTCGCTTGCCGGCGAAGACGTCCCAATGAGGCGGTTCGAGGGGCAGGTTCTGCTGATCGTCAATACCGCGAGCGCCTGCGGTTTCACGCCGCAATACAAGGGGCTCGAGGCACTGCAGAAGGCCTATGGTTCGCGTGGCTTCTCGGTGCTCGGCTTTCCCTGCAACCAATTCGGCCGCCAGGAGCCGGGTGATGCGGCGCAGATCGAGCAATTTTGCGCCAGCAATTACGCCGTCAGCTTTCCGATGTTCGACAAGATCGACGTCAACGGCGATAAAGCCCATCCGCTGTATCAATATTTGAAAGGCGAAAAATCCGGGTTGCTTGGCTCTTCGATCAAATGGAATTTCACCAAATTCCTGGTCGACCGCTCGGGCAAGGTGGTGGCGCGGCATGCGCCGACGTCGACCCCGGAAGCAATCACAAGGGAAATCGAGGCGCTGTTGTGAACGAGAAGAACGAAGCCGCGACGCCCGACCAGTTGCCGGACCGGTTGTCGTGCGATCCGAAAAGTCCCTATTACAACGAAGCGGTATTGGCGCGTGACGTCGGCATTCGCTTCAAGGGCGTCGAGAAGACCAATGTCGAGGAATATTGCGTCAGCGAGGGATGGATTCGTGTGACCGCTGGCAACGCCAAGGACCGCTACGGCAACCCGCTGACCATCAAGGTCCATGGCCCAGTGGAGCCGTATTTTCGCGACAAGCCGCAGTCTTGAGGCGATTGAAACTGCAACCGTGATCCGTCATGCCCGGCCTTGTGCAGCCTTGTGCCGTGCATCCACGTCTTATAGTGCAACGGCAAGAAAAACGTGAATGGCCGGGCATAGACGAGCGAAAGCGAAGCCGTCCTTCAGACGGCTATGCCCGGCCATGACGATGTTGAAAATCTTCCGAAAGCCAAAACCATGTCCGTCCGCATCGTCGACATCCAGGAAGTGACAAAGCCGATCGCTTCGCCGATCCGTAACGCCTATATCGACTTCACCAAGATGACGACGAGCCTTGTCGCCGTCGTCACGGACGTGGTTCGTGACGGCAGGCGGGTGGTCGGCTACGGCTTCAATTCCAACGGCCGCTACGGGCAGGGCGGTTTGATCCGCGAGCGCTTCGCGCCGCGGCTGAAGGAGGCCGATCCGAGGGCGTTGCTCAACGAGGCCGGCGACAATCTCGATCCGGACAAGGTCTGGTCCACTTTAATGTCGAACGAGAAACCCGGCGGCCATGGCGAGCGCTCGGTCGCGGTCGGCACCATCGACATGGCGGTGTGGGATGCGGTTGCGAAGATCGAAGGAAAGCCTCTGTTTCGATTGCTCGCCGATCGCCACGACCTCAAGGCCAATCCGCGGGTGTTCGTCTATGCCGCCGGCGGTTATTATTACCCCGGCAAGGGCCTTTCGATGCTGCGCGGCGAGATGCGAAGCTACCTCGACCGCGGTTACAACGTCGTCAAGATGAAGATCGGCGGCGCGCCGATCGTCGAAGACGAGATGCGGATCGAAGCCGTGCTCGAGGAAATCGGCAACGACGCGCAACTTGCCGTCGACGCCAACGGCCGGTTCGATCTGGAAACCGCGATCGCCTACGCCAAGATGCTGCGCCGCTATCCGCTGTTCTGGTACGAGGAAGCCGGCGACCCCCTCGACTTTCAGCTTCAGGCAGCGCTTGCGGAATTCTATCCCCCGCCGATGGCGACCGGCGAGAATCTCTTCAGCCATCAGGACGCGCGCAACTTGATCCGCTACGGCGCGATGCGGCCCGATCGCGACTGGCTGCAATTCGATTGCGCGCTGTCCTATGGTTTGTGCGAATACCAGCGCACGCTGGACGTGCTCAAGACGCACGGCTGGTCGGCGAGCCGATGCATCCCGCATGGCGGCCATCAGATGTCGCTGAATATCGCGGCCGGCCTCGGCCTCGGCGGCAATGAGAGCTATCCGGATCTGTTCCAGCCCTATGGCGGCTTCCCGGACGGCGTTCGCGTCGAGAACGGTCACATCACGATGCCGGATTTGCCGGGCATCGGCTTTGAAGGCAAATCCGATCTTTACGCGGAGATGAAGGCGCTGGCGGTGTAGGGGAAGCAGTCATTCCGGGGCCTGCGAAGCAGGAACTCGGAATCTCGAGATTCCTGGTCCGGTCCCATGGACCGTCCCGCAATGACGCCGTGTGGAGGGACGCTCGATCTACGACAGCCGCATATCCAGGAGCCGCCGGCCTTCGTTCTTGAGCAACTTCCTCACCGCGCTGGAAGCCGCAACCGTGCCGTCGTTGGCGTAGGCCTCGTGGTTCTTCTCGATGTCCTCGAGCCGGTAGAGATAGTTGACCATGATGCCGGCGGATTCGCGCAAGCCCTTTGGCGAGAGATCGCCGAGCCAGTCGATCCGCTCCAGCCGCGCGCCATTGCCGAGATGGAAGCGCGCCACCGAATCGATCAGGCGGCCCTTGGGCGTGCGCGCTTTCAGGAAATAATACGCCGCGAGCGGCTCGACGACCGAACGCAGTTGGCCCGCAAGATCCTCCTTCTCGATCCAGTCAGGCTGCTCCAGCTGCGCCAACAGCGGCGCGCTCCTCGTCGGTGACGGGAAGATCGGCCGCCTGCTTCAGCCATTGCATGAAGCCGGGCACCGGCGACAGCGTCACGAAATTCTCCAGTTTCGGCAATTCGCGGCGCAACTCCTCGACCACCTGCTTGATCAGGAAATTGCCGAACGAGATTCCGCCGAGGCCGCGTTGGGTGTTGGAGATCGAATAGAACACGGCGGTGCGCGCGCGCTCGATCGGCACCGGCTGGCGGTCCTCGGCGAGCAACGGCGCGATCGCGCCGGGAATGGATTCCGTCAGTGCAACTTCGACGAAGATGAGAGGCTCGTCGACAAGCGCGGGATGAAAGAACGCGTAGCAGCGGCGGTCGACGGGATCGATGCGCCGGCGCAGATCGTCCCAGTCGCGGATCTCGTGCACCGCTTCATAGCGGATGATCTTCTCCAGAATGTTGGCTGGCGTCGACCAGTCTATCCTGCGCAGCACGAGAAACCCCCTGTTGAACCATGAGGCCAAGAGATGCACGACGTCGCGGTCGAGCGCGGAAAGATCCTTGTCTCCGTCCATGAGATCGAGCAGATCGGCGCGCATCGCCACCAGATCGCCGGTGCCGGAGGGCGCGCGGTTGAGGCGGCGGATCAGCTCCTGCCGTCGCGGCTCGGAGGCAAAGTGCAGGTCGCTGGCGTCGGTATCGTTCGGCTGCGCGCGCCAGCTCTCGATGGCCTGCGCCAGTCTCTCGCGGTCGGGGCCGAAACTGCGGGCGAGATTCTCGAAGAACGAACGCCTTCCGGCTTCGTCGAGATCCTGGTAGCGATCGAGAACTTCGCGGGCCATCGCGGTGCCCGAGGCCTCACCCCGACCCGACAGCAACGCCTCGCACAAGTCGATCAGGTCGGATGCATCGTGCCTGGCTTCCGATGGTCCTGCGCGGCGAAGCAAGGTGCGGCCGCGCTCGGAAATCGAGGCGAGAAGGTCGGAGAAAAAGGCGTTATTCCTGGCGGGCATGTCGAATCCATACGGCGCGGAATTGTGACATGGATTTAAGACGATGCCGATCACAATCAAGCGGGAAAAATGCAGAGCGTAAAAAAGCGGCATGCATGAGGCGAAAGCCGGCACGCGGCGCCAGCGGCGGGCGTTGCCCGACAACAGGCCTTTCGCAGGGCATCCATGTTCTTACAGGGCAGCCGAGGGGCGCAAGACCGTGTAATCTTTCCCAAAACGTGAGGGGGATTCGGCCCATGAACAGCCCGGCCCGGGTGATCGGCTTCGTCAATGCTGCGCATTTCATCGACCATTATTCGATGCTGATCTTTGCCGCCGCCGTCATCGTCATGGGACCGGCGCTCGGCATGGCCTATTCGGAGCTTCTGCCTTACGCCACGCCGGGCTTCGTCGCTTTCGGCGCCGGATCGCTCCTGACCGGCTGGCTCGGCGATCGCTGGAGCCGCCGCCACATGATGGTGATTTTCTTTGTCGGCATCGGCGCCTCGATGATCGCGGTCGGCCTTGTGAGCACCAAGCTTGAGCTTGGCGCCGCGCTGTTGTCGATCGGCCTGTTCGCCTCGATCTATCATCCGGTCGGCACCGCGATGATCGTGTCCTATGCCGACCGGCTCGGCCGCGAGATGGGCATCAACGGCGTCTGGGGTAATCTCGGCGTGGCGTCATCGGCCTTGGTCACCGGCGTGGTCGGTCAGTATCTCGGCTGGCGTTGGGCCTTCATCTTCCCGGGGATCGTCACGATCCTGCTCGGCATCGCCTTCATGTGGACGGTCGTCCATGAGGATCGCACGGGCGCCAAACAGGCCGCGGCACAGGCGCGGGTTGCAAAGCAGGACATGTGGCGGGTGATCGTGGCGCTCCTGATCGTGGTGATCGCGATTTCCACCACCTTCAACGCGGTGACGGTGGCGCTGCCCAAATTGTTCGCGGAGCGGTTGAGCGGCCTTACCCAAAGCCCGGCGCTGTTGGGTGTGATCGCGGCCGGCGTCTATGTGTTCGGCGCGATGACGCAATACACCATCGGCAAGCTGCTCGACCGCCACTCGCTGAAGGCGGTCTCCCTGCCATTGTCGTTCGTGCTGGCGCCGTTTCTCTATATGGCGGCCGAACTGTCGAATTTGCCTTTGATCGTCGCCGCGATCGGCATCGTGATGGGCGCGTTCGGCCAGGTCACGGTCAACGACGCCATGGTCGGCAAGTACACCAGCGAGGAGTGGCGCTCGCGTGCCTATGCGGTACGTTATTTCGTCGGCTTTACCGCCGCGGGCGTCTCGGTGGGCCTCGTGGCGTGGCTCTATCAGCAGGGCGGATTCGTCACCATGCTGCACGCCTTCGCTGGCCTGTGTTTGCTGGTGATCGCGGCCGCCATCATCCTGCCGGCCGAAATCAAGGTGCCGGCTGCGCGCGCTGGCTGAGCGGCGAACCAAGCGCACTCGCACTCTTGATCCGGGGCGGCAGGCCGCGCTCGCATTTTTTCTCACGAAGCCGGCTCGCTGTGAGGTGGCTCACATATGACGCGTTGGCGGACCTCTAAGAAAGCTGGCATCATGCGGTCTTTCCTGAGGATGAGGTGTCGTCATGCGCCGTCCAGCCTTTCGCGATTTGTTGCTTTTGTTTACCCTTTTGCTGTCCTTCCAGATATCGGCCGCCCGAGTCGCGTCCGCGGAAAGCCGCGTGGCGCTGGTGATCGGCCAGTCGGCCTATCGCGCGGTGCCGGCGTTGCCCAATGCGGCCAACGACGGCAAGAACATGGTCGACCTGCTCGACAAAGCCGGTTTCCAGGTTACTGCGGCACCTGATCTTGCGCAGAACGAAATGCGCCAGGCCATCAGCGATTTCGCGGCCAAGGTGGCGGCGAGCGGACCAGACACCGTCGCGCTGGTGTTTTATGCCGGCCACGGCCTGCAAATCGACGGCGAGAATTATCTGGTGCCGGTCGACGTCGATCCGAAACGTGAAGCCGATATTCCGCTGCAAGCGGTCCGCCTCAATGACCTCATGAACACGTTGGGCGCGTTGCCGACGCGGATGCGGATCTTCATGCTCGATGCCTGCCGCAATAATCCGTTCCCCGCACTCGTCCAGACCGCGGGCCACGGGCTTGCGGTCGTCAATACCAAGGCCGGCGCGCCCGGCTCGTTCATTTCCTTCTCGACCTCGCCGGGTGCCGAAGCGGAAGACGGCAATGGCGAGGACAGTCCTTACACGGCCGCGGTGCTCACGGTCGCCAAGGAGCCCAATCTGCAGATCGAAGAAGTTCTCAAGCGGGTTCGCGTCGCGGTTTACCAGGCGACCGATGGACGTCAGGTTCCCTGGGAGAGTTCATCACTGACGACCCCGTTCGTTTTGTTCTCCTCTGGCACGGGCACTCCTGCTCAGCAGGACGCGGCCGCGCCGAAGCCGCAGGCAACGGTGGCGCGGAGCGTTGAGGATTGGCGCAAGGAATTGAAGGACAAAGAGCCGAAGGCTGCCTTCACAGAAGTCATCCAATACGACTCAGTTGCGGCCTACGAGGCTTTTACCACTCTGTTCGCTCAATCGTCGTACGCCCCGCGTGCGCGCTCCCTGATGGAGCGTCGCAAGGAAATGGAAGCCTGGGAAGTCGCAGTGGCGACCAATACATCCGCTTCCTTCGATGCCTTCCTTGCGAGTTACGCGAGTAGCGATCTTGCGATCACCGCACGCAAGCTGCAACTGCGCGTCTTCAACCGTACGCGGTTTGCTCCGACCACTGTTGCGCTGGGTCCGACTTGTCCGTGCCCGGTGACGCCGGTGCAACCGCTTCTCAAGAAGGTTGAGCCGACGCCGCCGTCGCCCAAGCGGGTTGATACGATCCCGCCGCCGAAGGGCAAGAAGCAGCGCAAGGGCGACAACGAGGAAGTCGTGGAACGAGGTCCGCCCGGTCCGCCGCCCGGCGTCGTCATCGAGAGCATCGGCATGGGCGCGGCCTTTTTGGGGATGCACGGCGGCGGCATGCATAGCGGCGGCATGGGCGGCGGAGGCATGAGTGGCGGAGGTATGGGCACCGGGCCGGTCTATAACGGCCGAAGGTAACCGCGCATCGTAATAACGCCCGCGGCCCGGTTTGCCGCGGGTCACGACGACAAAAGGAAGCTCCGCGATTGCAGCGCCACGCCGCGGCAATCCGGGGCTTTTTCTTTGCGGCGCGGCTGATGGCGCGTCGTGAAGCGGCTGCACATGGCCTAAATCTTGAATAGCAATCCCGCGAGC
Organism: uncultured Alphaproteobacteria bacterium; assembly: GCA_963741185.1. GTDB lineage: Bacteria > Pseudomonadota > Alphaproteobacteria > Rhizobiales > Xanthobacteraceae > Bradyrhizobium. Next base: position 102,408 of record CAVUHE010000033.1, read on the forward strand.
TCAGACAGCGTAGTCTTTGTCGTGAGGTTCACATGGATATGCCATCGAGTGCCCCAGCCGGCGGCTTGATCGATCGCGCGGTGGCAAGCCTCGATGTCGCTCAAACCGCATCAACCCACGACCAGGCAAAATTCCTTCATCATGCGGGCAGTCCATGGTTTTTGGCGCTGACCGCGCTTGGGGTCGTATTCGGCGATATCGGGACAAGTCCGCTCTACGCGTTCCAGGTCGCGTTGACGGGCCTCGGCCATCCGGCGCCAACCGCGGCCGAGGTCCTTGGGATCGTCTCGCTCATTCTTTGGGCACTGATGTTCATGGTGTCGCTGAAATACGTGATCTTTGTTCTGCGCGCCGACAACGATGGCGAGGGTGGTATCCTCGCGTTGCTCTCGCTGGTCGCGGCTGATCAAGTCGCCAGGGGCGTCAAGCTTCCCTTGTTTGTCCTGCTTGGGGTGATCGGCGCATCTCTGCTCTATGGCGATGGCGTCATCACGCCGGCGATCTCGGTGCTCTCTGCCATGGAAGGCCTGAAACTCGTGGCGCCGTCATTTGAGCATTTCATTCTACCGGCCACGATCGTGGTCCTGATCGGACTGTTCATTATCCAGCGGCATGGCACCGAAAGCATCGGCAGATTGTTTGGTCCGATCATGGTGGCATGGTTCGTCATCATCGGCGGACTTGGCGCGGCGAATGTCTGGATGGCACCCGCGATTTTGAACGCCGTCAACCCGGCCGAAGCCGTGCGCTTTCTGGCCGACGATCCCAAGGTTGCCTTTGTCGTGATCGGCGCCGTGTTCCTGGCGCTCACCGGTGGCGAGGCGTTGTATGCGGACATGGGGCATGTCGGCGCCGCGGCGATCCGCCGGGCGTGGTTTGGGTTGGTGCTGCCGGCTTTGCTCTTCAATTATTTCGGACAGGGTGCGCTGATCCTTGCGGATCCCACAGCGGCCGATAACCCGTTCTACAAGCTCGCCCCAGGCTGGGCGTTGATCCCGATGGTGGTGCTGGCGACGGTGGCCACCATCATTGCGTCGCAGGCGCTGGTATCGGGTGTATTTTCGTTGACGCGGCAGGCCATGCAGATGGGGCTTTGTCCGCGCGCGAGGATTATTCCGACCTCGGTCGACGAGGCCGGCCAAATCTACGTCCCCGCCGCCAATTGGCTGTTAATGACGGGTACGCTGCTCACCGTGATCCTGTTCAGGTCGTCCGAGAATCTGGCGGCCGCATATGGCATTGCCGTGTCCGGCACCATGCTGATCACTACGATTCTGCTTTACCGGGTTGCGGTTCTGCGATGGCAATGGCCGCCGATCGTCGCTGTTCCCGTCATTGCAATCTTCGGCGCCATCGACGCTACCTTCCTGGTTTCCAATTCAATCAAGATCGTCGAAGGCGGATGGTTTCCGCTTATCGTCGGCACGATTGTCGCGGCGCTGATGGTGTGCTGGCGCAAAGGCTCATCGGAGGTCAGAAACCGCCTCCAGGAAATGTCGATGCCGCTAAAGGCGTTTCTCGACTATGCCGACAGGACGGTGATCGGCCGGGCGCCTGGAATGGGGGTATGGTTGACCAAGGTCGATCACGGCGCCTCACCGATGCTGCTGCGTCACATCGAGCACAACAGGGTTCTGCATGAGACCGTGGTACTATTGACGTTTCTCTCTGACCGAAGGCCGCGGGTGCCGTTTCACGAGCGCCACTCGGTTCACCGCCTAGGCCATGGCTTCTACCGAATCCAGGTTCGGCTGGGGTTCATGCAAACGCCGGACATTCCGCTGAGCCTGATCAACTGCAACAGGCTCGGGTTCGAAGCCGACCTCGATCACAAGAACTATTACATCGCGCACGAGACGATCGTGCGCCGCGAAGCCGGCTCCGCGATGGATCCGATATCCTTTGCAATTTTCTCGTTTCTCAATCGGATCGCGAGCAGAGCGCCCGACTTCTTCAAGATACCCCAGGACGCCATTATCGAGGTGGGGTTCCGCGTTGAAGTCTGAAACGGCCACCCTGGCGGTATCGCGGACCGACTCGGGGAGGCGAGCGGGCACTGCGGCAATTGATCCGGCGAAGGAGGGACGAAGGGCTGCCCGCCCGGCATGCTGCTTGCATTCTTTTGGTCTTATCACCCCGTTTCCCGGGGGTTAGCGCACAAGCGGAGGCCAAATGACGATCACGACCACGGCGCCGATGGCCGGCATCGAGCGCTCGAAAATGAATTCCATCGTGTTTGCAAGCTGTTTTGGAACGATTATCGAATGGTATGACTTCCTGATCTACGCCACGGCCGCGACGCTCGTCTTCAACAAGGCGTTTTTTCCGACCTTCGATCCGCTCGCGAGTAACCTGGCCGCGCTCGGCACCTATGCCGTCGGATTCCTGGCGCGCCCGCTCGGTGGCGCATTGTTCGGCCATTTCGGCGATCGGCTCGGCCGCAAATCCATGCTGGTGCTGACGCTGTTCATCATGGGGCTTTCCACCTTCTGCATCGGCTTGTTGCCGACCTATGCCTCGATCGGGGTGTTGGCGCCGATTCTCCTGATCGTGCTGCGCATCATCCAGGGCATCGGACTTGGCGGCGAATGGGGCGGCGCCTCGCTGATGGTGCTCGAGCATGCTCCAAGCGACCGGCGCGGCTTCTACGCAAGCTTCGTGCAGATCGGTTTTCCGATCGGGCTTGTGCTGGCCTCATTGATGTTTGCGCTTGTCAGCAAATTGCCCGAAGCCGATTTTGCGAGTTACGGCTGGCGTATCCCGTTCCTGCTCAGCATTGTATTGCTCGGGGTCGGCACCTTCGTTCGATCGCGGGTGCCGGAGACGCCGGTGTTCGAGCGGCTCAAGAAGCGCGACGGCCTGTCGAAAAATCCGGTTGGTGAAGCGGTCGGCAAGAACACGCGGACATTCCTGATCGCCGTTGGCCTGAAGCTCTCCGAGGTGTCATGGGTCTACATGCTCACGGTTTTCGTCGTGGGTTACGCCACCGGCAAGCTCGGCCTGCCGAAGCCGATGATGCTCGACGCCGTGATGTATGCCGCGCTCCTCGAACTGGTGAGCCTGCCGCTGTTCGGCTTGCTCTCCGACAAGATCGGCCGGCGGCCGCTCTACATTCTCGGCGCGCTGTTCACGATCGCCTTTGCGTTTCCGCTGTTCTGGATGGTGGAGAGCAAGAGCACGGTTATGATCTTCGCCGCCGTGATGATCGCGATGAATTTCGGCCACGGCATGATGTTCGGACCCGAATCCGCCTACTTCCCCGAACTGTTCGGCTCCCGCGTTCGCTACAGCGGCGCGTCCTTCGGCTTTCAGGCATCGGCGGCGATCGGCGGCGGCTTCGCCCCGCTCATCGCGACCGCAATGGCCGGATATTTCGGCGGCACAGGAGGCGTGTCGGTCATGATGATCATTCTCGCGCTGATTACGCTTGCCGCAGCACTTGCAGCGCGCGAGACACGGGGAGGCTCGCTGGCGGACTAGATCATGATCCGATTGGATCGAATCGGATCATGATCTCTTCTCTTTGTTTAAGCATGATCTTTTCGAAAAACCGGTTCCCACTTTTTCGGATCATGCTCCAGCGTACCCGGAGGCGTCGTGCAGTTCGGCATTTTCATCTATGACGGCGTCGAGCCGATCGATCTTGCCACCTACGGCGTGCTGTCGATGGCGCGTCGGATCGCGCCCGAGATAGCGATCTGCACGATCGCGCCGCGCGCAGGACCGGTGGCGCTCGCCAACGGATTGAAGGTGTCAGCCGATTTCGGCATCGACGACGCGCCGGTTTGTGATCTCGTCATCGTCACCGGCGGTCCCGGCTGGGCCGCGCAGGCAAAGGCGCCCGCGACGCTCGATTACATTCGCCGGGTCCACGCATCGCGACGCGTTGCATCGGTCTGCACCGGCGGCATGATCCTGGCCGCGAGCGGCGTGCTCGATGGCGGGCCCGCCACCACCAAGCGCGAAGTGGTACCGCCGGAGACATCGCCGCTTGAGGTGATGCGCGCGCTCTATCCGCAAATCGACGTGCGCGAGGCGATGCTGGTGCAGCGGCCGGAAGGGGTGGTGACCGGCGGCGGGGTGACGCTCTGTATCGACACCACGCTTCATCTTCTTTCGAGCATGCTCGGCGAACGCGTCGCCGATGAGACCGCGCGCATCATGGAATATCAGCGGGCCTGGCGCGCCAACCGTGAAGGTTTTGCGCCGGTGCTGACGACGTAGCGGAGCGGTTCCAGGCGAAAGTCCCGTCCTGCGCGTGATGAAGGGATCCATGCCGGTTCGCGCTACCACCTCACCAATTTTTCATCCAGATTTCGGTGTCACGATCTTCGCTGATCGACCATAATGGCCGACAAAGGCTCGACCGCTCAATGACGGGCCGATGGGAGCAAGTTTCTATGCGTGATCTGTCATTGTCGCGTTTCGCAGGGCTTATTCTGGGAGTCTCGATCATGTTGGCCGGTTCGGCGCGCGCCGATGCCTTGAAGGATGAAATCGCGCCGACCGGCAAGCTGCGGGTGGCGATCGGGATCAGTCCGGCCGGCGGCGCCTATTGGTCCACCAAGACGGAAGCTGGCTATGCCGGCGTTCCGGTCGATCTCGGCAAAGTCATGGCCGACCAGCTCGGCGTTCCCGTCGAATACATCGCCTATCCGAATTCCGGGCAGATCACGGATGCGGCGTCGACGGGCGCCTGGGACGTCAGCTTCCTGCCCCAAGACCCGGAACGGGAAACCAAGATGCTGTTCGGGCCGATTTATGAGGTCACCGACGCCACCTACATCGTCAAGGCAGGTTCGGCGATCACAAATTTTGCAACGCTCGATCAGGTAGGCGTCAAGGTCGTTGCCGTCAATAACACCACCACCATGCGCGGCGCGCAGGCGCATCTGAAGAACGCCAAGGTCACCGGCTATCAGACCTATGACGAAATCTTCAACCTGCTCAAGAATGGCGAGGTCGATGCGTTCGCGCTCTCGCGCGATCAGCTCAACGCCTTGTCGAAGAAGATTCCGGGCACGCGCGTGCTCGATGAAACCTTCAAGCAGACCGTGACCGCGGTGGCGGTGCCGCTGGGTCATCAGCTTGCGCTTGACTATGCGACCAGGTTCATGACCGAGGTCAAATCCAACGGCACGCTGCGCAAGGCCTTTGACAATAACGGGCTGAAGGACACCCCGCTGCGGGCGAAGTGAGAGCCTTTGCTTGACGGCAACAGAGGCGCGCGGTATCGCCGCGCTCCTCACCACGAGGGTTTAAGACCCTCATCCAGAGCAGCGGCCCCTGGCTGCGTCTCGAATGATGAGGCCGCCTCTTGCAATAAATGCCTCTAATTCGTTCCGCTTGCCGCGATCGGCTCGAGGCCGCTTCTGATGATCGTCTCTCTTGCCGCGGGCGAGGCGAGGAATTTGATCAGCGCTTTGCCCGCTTCCGGCTCTTTCGAGACGCTGGCGATGCCGGCGGAAAACACCGTGACCTTCTGCAAGCTCTCCGGCAGCGGGCCGACAATGTCGATGCCGGCCACGGGTTTCAATTCGCTGAACTGCTGAAAGCCGATCTCGGCGTCGCCGTGGGCCACGATTTCGGCGACCGGGGTTGCGGGAATCTTTTTCGCCTTGTCCTTCATCTCCTCAGTGATGCCGAGCTTGGCGAACATTTCGGTCGAGATATAGACGCCGCTGGCGCTGTCGGAATAGGCGATCGATTTGGCCGCGAGAAGCGCGCGCTTGAGCGCCTCGGGCGAACTGATGTCCGGCTTTGGCGCGCCGGCCTTTACCGCGATGCCGATCTTCGAATTCACGAGATCGACGCGGCTGTCGGGAACGACCTTGCCCTGCTTGATCAGGTCGCCAAGCGCATAGCCGACCAAGACCAGAACGTCGGCGGGCTCGCCGCGCTCCAGCCGCACCGGGATCGCGTTCGGCGTGGTGCCCATCGAGGGCCCGTAGGCGGTGATGACCTTGTGGCCGGTGGCGCGCTCGAACTCCGGCACCAGCGCGTTATAGGCCGCCGTCAACCCGCCCGAGATCATCACGCGCACCTCGGCCGCGCCGGCGGTGCCCGCGAGCCAGAGGACGCCGGCAATGCCAAGCGTGAGGGCTCGAAGATTTGCACACGTCGATCTCATGAGAATTCCTCCGGAGCGGCTCTTGTTGGCCGCACTATCACGGGGGCGATCGTCGAGGTCAAATGCGAAGAATGACGGCCTGTCCGTCATAGCAGGCGAACCGAAGCAATCCGCAGAAGCCGTCATTCGGGGGCGATGCGAAGCATCGAACCCGGAATCTCGAGCTGATATGTGACACGGGTCTACAAGATTTCCGGGTTCGGGCTGCGCGCGCCCCGGAATGACGGGTGCTCACGAATTGACGTGGACGAAGTCCCGCAACAGCGGATAGATCTCGTTGTTCCAGCGCCTTCCGCTGAAAACGCCGTAATGTCCGACGCCGGCCTGCATGTGGTGCACCCTGCGATAGGCGCGCACGCCGGTACACAGCTCCTGCGCGGCGAGCGTCTGGCCGATCGAGCAGATGTCGTCCTTCTCGCCCTCGACCGTCATAAGACCCATGCGTTTGATCGAGGCGGGATTCACGGGGCGACCGCGATGGGTCATCTTGCCCTGCGGCAGGAGGTGATCCTGAAACACGTCGCGGATGGTTTCGATATAAAACTCCGCCGGCAAATCCATCACCGCGAAATATTCGTCATAGAACGTCTTGATGGTTTCGGCTTTTTCCTTCTCGCCCTTCGCAAGATGGGTGGCGAGGTCGATGTGCTGCTTGATGTGGCGTTCGAGGTTCATCGACACGAAGGCGGTGAGCTGCACGAAGCCGGGATAGACCTGGCGGAACGCGCCCTTGCACTGGACGGGCACGAAGTTGATCAGATTGTCCTCGAACCATTTGAGCGGCTTGCTCTTGGCGAATTCATTGACTTTCGTCGGCTGGATGCGCGTATCGATCGGGCCTGCCATCAAGGTGAGTGTCGCCGGACGCGCCGGATGATTGTCCTCCGACATGATCGCCGCGGCCGCGAGCGCCGACACCGAGGGTTGGCAGATCGCGACCATGTGCGAGCGCGGACCCATCTGGTCGAGGAACGCGATCAGGTGGTCGGTGTAGTCGTCGAGACCGAACTTGCCGTGACTGAGCGGGATGTCGCGGGGATTGTGCCAGTCGGTGATGTAGACGTCGTGGTCCTGCAGCAACGTCTGCACGGTGCCGCGCAACAGCGTGGCGAAGTGACCGGACATCGGCGCCACCAGCAACAGGCGCGGCTGTTCCGGAGAATTCTCCTTCTTGAAATGCAGAAGCGAGCCGAACGGCGTGGCAAAGGTGACTTCCTCCGTCACCTCCAGCTCCTGATTGCCCACCAGCACCTTGTCGATGCCGTAGGCCGGGCGCGTGTAGGTGAGGGACGTCCGCGAGATCAGCTCCAGCGCCGCGGCGAGCCGCCGGAACAATCTGTCGGAGACGCCTTGCGGAACAAGGTTGAGATATTTCAGTGCGTGCGCTGCCCCCGTCCGCCATGGCGCCGTCAGGTCCATGTGGTTCTGATAGGCCTGATATAGCATCGACATCATCCGGATCCGCCCCCGCCCATGCTGCCATGCAATATCGAAGCCAAAGCAGTGTCAAACCGCCCAAGAAACTGGCACGTCGCTTGCTGTTGAAAAGGTGGAGCAAAGGTGCAGCAAAGGTAGAGTAAGGCCAGGGAACGGAGCTGCGCGCTCAGAAATTAGGCAATTTGCGGCGGAGCGCAGCGAAGGGTCCGGACGGCGTTTAGGGGGAAAGCCACATGGCGAAAGCGACACTGACCATCAGCAGCAAGAACTACTCCTCGTGGTCGTTGCGCGGCTGGCTATTGACCAAGTTTTCGGGGCTCGACTTCGAGGAGATCGTCACCGCCCCGGATGACGCCTCGGCGCGGGCCGAAATCCTGCTGTTGTCGCCGACGATCCTGGTGCCCTGCCTGCGGCACGAGGGGGCCACCGTCTGGGACACGCTGGCGATAGCCGAATACCTCAACGAGGTGATGCCCGATTCCGGGCTGCTCCCCAGCGATCGCGTCCAGCGGGCGCATTGCCGGTCGATCTGTGGCGAAATCCATTCCGGATTCACCACGCTTCGTGCGTCGCTGCCGGTCAATCTGAAGGGACATTTTCCCAACTTCAAGATTTGGTCGCGCGCCCAGGCCGACATCGACCGGGTCTGCACGATCTGGCGCGAATGCCTCGCCCAATCGGGCGGCCCGTTCCTGTTCGGCGAACGCAGCATGGCGGATGCCATGTATGCGCCGGTCGTGACCCGCTTCATGACCTATGACGTGAAGCTGGAAGCGCGGCTGAACGACTACGCCAGCATGATCATGGCGCTTCCCGAAATGGCGCAATGGATCGCGGCCGCCAAGGCCGAGCCCGCCGACATCGAAGAACTCGAGGTGGATTATTAGGCAGCACAGGCCTCGCGCTGCCTTTTTGCAGGGCCGCACCCAGCCGGGCCGGTCTTTCGGAACCATTAATGTTTTCGCAGCGACCGCTGTGAGCTCGACGGTCTGATCGGGCCTGATCTAGTGCGCCTTGCGCGCTCGAGGGCGATATCTAGCCGTGAACATCAGCGTACAGAACCTATTCACTGATTCGGGCGCGGTTCGTTCCGCGCGCGTTCCGAATCTTAACCTCCACGCTCGCCTCCGTCGCATTTTGGTACAGCGCGGGAGGCAGACGCCATCCGACCACGGTGGCCTCGACCATGCTGCCCGACTCATCGTTGCGCCAGGCACCGTCAATGTAGCGGCAGGCAAACGGAAGCTGATACGTGCCGCTTTTGTCTTCGCACAGCACCTCAACCGGCTGGTGCGGCGGCGGGTTTCCCTCGCCGTCGAATTCAGCCAGTCGTTTTTCACGCTTCGCCATTTCAGTTCCCCACTCCGTCTGTTGCGCCAAACGCCTCGCTTGCACTGCACACCCGACACGGTTCGATCGATCCGGGCCCAGATATTGCCAGCAAGCACACCGCGCGATTGAGGTTTCAGTGTGATAGCCTTCCGTCGTTCACACTTGGCTCGCAACAATTTGACCGCGGCCTTGCACAACCTTACCACGAGGCCTCTCGATGAACAGCCGGATCGCTCTCACGCTGGGAATTGTGGCGCCGTATATGCTGGTCGCAGCCGCAGGCCGCGCGCAGGATGTTCCCGGTATCGAGATCTGCACGGTCGAAAAGACCATGGAGCGGCGCACCAGTTGCCTGCAGAGCAACATCGATTTCCTTCAGAAGACGATGAACAAGCTTGCCGCCGACCATGCGCAGAAGCTGGATGCCGCGAATCGGCAGATCGAGGGCCTGAAGGCAGCCGTCGCCTCGCTGCAGAAGGTCGTGGACGATCTCCAGGCGGCGCAGAAGAAGGCGCCGGAGGATTTGAAGAAGGCCGAGGAATTGAAAAAGAAGGCCGATGTGCCGCCGGCAAAGGATGCGCCGCCTGCGGCAAAGGAGGGTGGGAAATAGTTTGCAACAAAAGCCGTCGATCCGGACGGTGGGCTGGTTGTCCTGGCCAGCCAAAAACCCTGCCGGAAATCGAGCCGCCCTGCGACAAACGATGACTTCGGTGCTCAATGTCTTCGAGACCTTCAGGGTTGACCGGCCCGCACCATGCGGATGGGAGGAAGACCGCGTTAGCGAGAATGACAGGAGGCGCTCTTGCCCGAACCTGATCGAATCACGACCTTGTCCGCACGATTGCGAAGACTTCCGCTGAATTTTCTACTCGCGCTGGTCAACGCGACGTCGATCCTGGTGATCGCCGCCGCCATCCTTGTGCTTGTCGCGATCGTGCGTATCGACAATTTTGCCGGACGCGTCGTTACGACAATGACCGAAGCGGTGTTGTCAAAAGTCGACCTGCCGTCAAAGGACGTGCTGGCGAATCTCCGCGGCCTGAGGGAAGACATCCGGACAATCGGCACCACGCTCAGGGACATCAAGTTGGGAGAAAACCCGGTCCTTCGGACCGAAATGACGCAACTGAGGGAAGTGCTGACTACCCTGAATGCGAGCGTCGACCGCCTGACGGACTCCAGGACGCTCCTCACTGACGAAGCGATTGCACGTCTGGGCGAAGAGGCCTCAAATACGTTGACCAAGATGAGAGGCTGCGCTCCGAAGGTCAGCCAAATCGGGTCCAGTGACACTGACGACGCCCTGAAGGCTCGAAATACGGCCCAGATAAAGCCAGAAGGAATCTTGTGACGGCCGACTTGGCGGCCAGAGCCGCAAGGACTGTCAAACGCGTCGCGCCTGAAGCTGCCATGATGCCGACGCTTCGATGAAGGGCAAAGTCATCCATGAATCCGGCTCAGAAGGCGCTCTGGTTTATTGAAAGCCACCTGGCCAGCGAGCTCACTCTCGAGGAGATATCCGATATCGCCGGCGTCTCGCGCTTTCATATGGTGCGGGCGTTTGCCGCCGCGACGGGGCATTCGGTCATGCGCTATGTGCGCGCCCGCCGCCTCAGCGAGGCGGCACGTGCGCTTGCAGCCGGCGCGCCGGACATTCTCACCGTGGCGCTGGATGCGGATTACGGCTCTCACGAGGCATTCACCCGCGCGTTCCGCGACCATTTCGGGGTCACGCCTGAAGCTGTCCGCAGCCTCGCGCGTATCGATCACATCAAGATTTAGGAGCCGATCCAAATGGACTCAACCGTCACGGACAATCTGCAGGCGCCGCGTTTCGAAATCGCAAAGCCGCTGCTCGTCGCCGGCATTGCCGAGCGCTACAATCACGAAAACTGCGCCGGCATTCCCGGCCAATGGCAGCGCTTCCACCAATCGGTTGCGGAAATTCCGGGCCGGATCGGCAAGGTCGCTTACGGCGTCTGCTGCAACGGCGATGACGCCGGGAATTTCGACTATATCGCGGGTGTGGAAGTGCCCGACTTTTCCGATCTGCCGCACGAGTTCTCTCCTGTTCGGATTCCCGCACAGCGCTACGCGGTGTTCACACACAGGGACCACATCTCGACCATTCGCCGGACCGTCAACACGATCTGGAATCACTGGTTGCCGGCCTCCGGACTGAAAGCCGCCGACGCGCCAAACTTCGAGCGCTATGACGAGAACTTCGATCCGCTCACCGGCAATGGCGGCTTCGAAATCTGGATCCCGGTGCGGGAGTAAATTACCAATCTGACGCGTCGTCCTGGCGTGAACCTGCAAATACTTTGCTCGAAAACGCCTCCGCGCGCGGGGCTGCCCTGCGCCGGCATACCCCCGGTGATTGCTTGCAAGCAAAGGTGACTTTGCCCTAACGTTGCGCAATGAAATTGTTGTGCGCGCGAAATCCGCCTGCGCCAAAGATGCATCGAAGAAAAAAGCCGGGGGGAGTTGCATGCCCGATATTCGTGTTCTCGCCACCGGTCTGGAATTTCCGGAAGGGCCGGTGGTGATGCCGGATGGATCGGTGGTGCTGGTCGAGATCCGCGGCCAGCGGCTGACGCGGGTGTGGCCGGACGGCCGCAAGGACATCGTGGCAAAGATTCCCGGCGGCCCCAATGGCGCGGCGATCGGTCCCGACGGCAAATGCTACGTCTGCAACAATGGCGGCTTTTCCTGGATTCCGACGCGCAACACCGTCATGCCGGGGCCGCAGCCCGACGATTATCTCGGCGGTTCGATCCAGCGCGTTGATTTGCAGAGCGGCAATGTTGAGACCGTTGTTTCCAAATGTGGCGAGCACGCGCTGCGCGGTCCGAATGACCTCGTGTTCGACAAGCACGGCGGCCTTTGGTTTTCCGATCTCGGCAAGCGCCGCGCGCGCGACATGGATGTCGGCGCGTTCTACTACATCAAGCCCGGCATGACGGAGATCGTCGAAGGCGTGCACGGCGTGTTGCCAGCGAACGGCATCGGGCTATCCCCGGACGAGAAGACCGTTTACATCGCAGAGACGCCGACGGCCCGGCTGTGGGCTTACGATATCCCTGAGCCGGGCACAGTGAAGCCGCGTGAGGTGATCTATCGCGGCGAGCGCGGCAAGCCGATCGTGGGGCTCGGCGGCTACCAGATGTTCGATTCGCTTGCGGTGGAGGCCAGCGGCAACATCTGCGTCGCAACCCTGATCTCGGGCTGCATCACCGTGATCGCGCCGGATGGCGCAATCGTCGAGCAGGTGCCGACCGGCGACCGCGTCACCACCAACATCGCCTTTGGCGGGCCCGAATTGAAGACCGCCTACATCACGCTCTCCGGCAAGGGCGAACTCGTCGCCATGGACTGGGCGCGGGGAGGCCTGCCGCTGAATTTCTTGAACAAGTGATGGCAGCCTTCGCTATTGTTTTAGGGAACGTCATTCCGGGGCGGTGCGGAGCATCGAGCCCGGAATCTCGAGATTCCGGGTCTGGTGCTAGCGCACCATCCCGGAATGACGGAGTTTGGATTGCCGGCGCTCCTAGCAATGACGGCAAGGGAAAGAGAGACTCCAATGCCCTGGCTTGAACCGGTGACGCTGAGCGGTCCGCATGCGCGGCTTGAGCCGTTGTCGCACAAACACATCGAGGGGCTGACGGAGGCCGTGAAGGACGGCGAGCTGTGGAAGCTCTGGTACACCTCAATTCCGAGCCCTGCGGACATGGGCAAGGAGATCGACCGAAGGCTCGGTTTGCAGGCGGCGGGATCGATGCTGCCGTTCACCGTTTTCGATGCCGACGGCAAAATCGCCGGCATGTCGACCTATATGAATGTCGATGCCGTGAACCGGCGCGTCGAGATCGGCTCGACCTGGTATGCCAGGCGTGTGCAGCGTAGCGCGCTCAATACCCAGTGCAAATTGCTGCTGCTGACGCACGCTTTCGACGAGCTTGATTGCATCGCGGTCGAGTTCCGCACTCATTTTTTCAACCACCAGAGCCGGCGCGGCATCGAGCGGCTGGGTGCCAAGCTCGACGGAATTTTGCGCAACCATCAGATCGCGACCAATGGCACGTTGCGCGACACGGTTGTCTACAGCATCATTGCTTGCGAATGGCCGACGGTGAAAGCGCATTTGACCTATCAACTGAATGAGAAGCCGCGTTAATTCTTTCAAACGAAGCGGGTACTGGTTGGCGTGAAGAAAACGCGTCAAAATAAAAGACGCACGAAAGCGAGACGATGGATACGTTCGATTATGTGATCGTGGGCGCGGGCTCGGCGGGCTGCGTGCTGACGAACCGACTGAGCGAAGATGTTTCAACGAGCATCTGCGTCCTCGAAGCCGGACCCCGCGATTGGCATCCCTACATCCATCTGCCGGCCGGCTTCATCAAGACCTTTCACATGCGCAGCATCAACTGGGCCTACCAGCAGGAGCCGGGTCCCTGGACCGGCGGGCGGAGCATCTACGCGCCGCGCGGCAAGACTCTTGGCGGCTCGTCCTCGATCAACGGGCATATCTACAATCGCGGCCAGCGCCAGGATTTCGACACCTGGGCGCAGCTCGGCAATCGCGGCTGGGGATACCCGGACGTGCTGCCGTATTTCAAGCGATTGGAGCGGCGCGTCGGCGAGGGCGACGACGCCTATCGCGGACGCGAGGGCAATCTCACCGTCACCACCATGGACTGGAAGGACCCGCTCTGCGAGGCTTTCATGGCGGGTGCGATCAGTCTCGGCATTCCGCGCAACCCCGATTACAACGGTGCGATCCAGGAGGGCGTGTCCTACGCCCAACGCACCATCAAGAACGGCCGGCGCGTCAGTGCTGCGACCGCCTTTCTTCACCCCGCGGTGAAGCGCGGCAATGTCCATATACGGACGCACGCCCATGCGACGGAGATTATCTTCGAAGACAAGCGCGCGGTTGGCGTGCGCTACAAGAGGGGCGGCAGAGCGCGGCACCACGCACGAGGTGCGCGCCAAAAAGGAAGTGATCCTCTCCGGCGGTTCCTACAATTCGCCGCAACTCCTGCAATTGTCTGGCGTCGGGTCGCCGGATTTGCTGCGCTCGCTCGGCATCGAGGTGCGCCACGCGCTTCCCGGCGTCGGCGAGGGATTGCAGGATCATTACGCGCCGCGTTCGGTCGCCCGTGTCAAGAACATCAAAACCATCAACGAGCGCAGGCGCGGCCTCAGCCTGGTGGGAGAGGCGATCAAATGGGCCGCGACTCGGCGCGGCCTGCTCTCGCTGTCGCCGACTATGGTCTATTGCTTCTGGCATTCCGGCGAGACCACCGAGAGCTCCGACCTGCAACTGACGTTTACGCCCGCAAGCTACAAGGAGGGCGTGCAGGGGCAGCTCGAGGATGAACCCGGCATGACGGTTGCCTCCTGGCAGCAGCGGCCCGAGAGCCGCGGTTATGTCCGCGCCCGTTCGGCCGATCCGTTCGAGCCGCCGATCATTCAAACCAATTACCTTGTCGCCGAACTCGATCGGCGCGTCGTCGTCGCGGGCATGAAGCTCGCACGGCGGTTGCTGAAGTCTGATCCTCTTGCGCCCTATTACGCCTATGAGGATTTCCCCGGACCCGACGTGCAGACCAACGACGAGTTCCTCGCGGCTGCGACCGAGCGCGGCACCACGACCTTCCATCCCGGCTGCACCTGCCGGATGGGCCCGGCGGATAGCACATGGGCAGTCGTCGACGACCAACTGCGGGTCCACGGGTTGCAAGGCTTGCGCGTGATCGACGCTTCGATCATGCCGCGGATGATCTCGGCGAATCTCAACGCTTCCACCTTGATGATCGCCGACAAGGCCTCCGATCTCATTCGCGGCAAGAGCGCGCAGTGACCTCAATTTGGATCTTTCTGGTCTCGTTCGTCGCGGTCCTCGCTGGCGGCTTGCTCGGCATGAGGCTTCGGGTCCGGCTTCCCAAGGCTCAATTGACCGCCGAGACCCGGGACATGATCCGCAGTGGCGCGAGCCTGCTTGCGACGCTGGTTGCGGTCCTGATCAGCCTGACGATTGCGTCCGCGAAATCTTCCTACGACACGCAGGACGCTCACTTCCGGCAACTGACGGCCTATATCGTCGAGGCCGACCAATTGCTCGCGCAATACGGGCCGGAGGCGGCCGGCGTGCGCCAATTGATGCGCGAGGCGGTGCCCGCCGCCATCGACCGGATCTGGCACGAGAAGGCGGTCGCCCATCAAGACACCGCGTTCACGGCCCGCTCGCTCGCCGAACAGCTCTATACGGCGACCGAGACGCTCTCGCCGAAGAACGACGCGCAACGCTCCCTCAAATCGCGCGTCGAGCAGGCAATCGCCGACATCGCGCGCACGCGGCTGTTGATGTTTGCCGACGGCGATACGCCGGTGCTGACGCCGTTTATGTTGATCCTGATCTTCTGGCTGGTGGTGATCTTCGCCTGCTTCGGCCT
Source organism: uncultured Alphaproteobacteria bacterium (assembly GCA_963741185.1). GTDB lineage: Bacteria > Pseudomonadota > Alphaproteobacteria > Rhizobiales > Xanthobacteraceae > Bradyrhizobium. The sequence continues at coordinate 117,768 of CAVUHE010000033.1, forward strand.
GTTCGTCGAACCCGGCCCAATCGTCCTCATCGCATTACTTGTTTTTGCGCTGTCGATTTCGAGTGCGCTGTTTCTGGTTGCGGATTTGAGCCGTCCGTTCTCAGGCTTGATGCAGGTCCCGAAGGAACAGCTCAAGCACACGCTGGTGCCATTGAATTAGCGGGCCCGGCTAGAGCATGATCCGGAAAAGTGGATACCGGTTTTCCGAAAAAGATCATGCTCAAACAAAAAGATAGAGCGCGATGACGATTCGAAGAAAAGTCATCCCGCTCTAGGTGCCTCATTTACTTACCGGAAGTCGTGAGCCCGGCGGTGGCTGGTACCGACATCTGGTCATCGGCGCCTTCGCGGCGATATTCCAGAATATCGGCCGGCTGGCAGTTCAGGACCTCGCAAATCTTTTCGAGAGTCTCAAAGCGCACGCCTCTGACCTTGCCGGACTTCAGCAGCGAGACGTTCTGTTCGGTGATGCCGATCCGTTCGGCGAGCTCCTTCGAACGCATTTTGCGTCGGGCGAGCATCACATCGAGATTGACGACGATAGGCACGGAAACCTCGGTCCTGGTCAACGTTGAATCAGCCGGCAATACGCTCATACAAAACTGCGGTTTTCGTCGGCAAGCCGCGCGGCCTCCCGCATCACGGTGGCCGCGGCGAACAGCACGCCGCCAACAATCAGCACGAAATAATCGTTGATCGAGAATGCGATCGCGATCGCGCGCAACCCCGGCGGGTTGCCGAGCGAGAGCGCCGCCGAGAAGCCCGCGGCGGTGAGCGGGCCCAGCGGCGCCTGCGCCAGCACGGTTGCGGCGAAAGTTCGCAAATGGCGCGCCGCGCTTTCGGTGAAAACCTCGCCGCGCGCGAATTCAGCAAACATGCGCCGCGCGGCAAGCAGACCGTAGATCATGATCCCGACGGGAATGGCGAGCACGACGCCGGCTACGAGCTGGCCGAGCGGCGTAATCGGCAAGGATTCGCCGGCCTGGCCCAGTTTCGCGAGCGCGATGTTGCGCGTCCAATCCTGGATCACCAGCGCCGCAAGCGTCAGCACCGCGATCAGGACGATGCCGAGCCAAGTCGCCATCTCCATGATGCGGGACAAGCGGGCAAGACGATCGAAGGAGGCGGAAGGCAGGCTCAATTGGGCGCTGGGCATGTCGGCCTCATCATTTGACATATGATTTAATTATCGTAATACAGTAATAAATCACAGTCAAGTGAGACGTCGACATGAATGCTTTTCGTGCCTTCCGCCATGCTTTTGCCTGCTGCGCCCTTGGATTGGTCTTGACCGGATGCGGGCATATGCCGGTCACGTCGATGGTCAGACTTGCCCGTCTCGATCTTACGTCGACCGACCCGGTCGGATTTCGTGCCGCGGTGAGGCTTCCCGCCGCGATCAAACCGCTGCGCGATCGGGTGCGGTTGCGGATCGCCGTCAAGCTCGCCACCGGCAAGGAGGAAACCCAGGATTTCCGTCTCACCGAGCTTTCCGATCCGGCGGAGCTTTCATCTTTGCGCAGCGAGATCGAAGCCGGGACGAAACTATTTGCCTTTGGGCTCGACCCGGCGGAAGCCGCGCGGCTCACGGCGTTTCGTGACGACCTGAAGAAGCGGCAGGCCGAAAGCGGTGGGCGCGGCGGAGCGATAACGATTTCGATCGCGCCCGAAGGCTGCCGCGTTGGCGAACTGGCGCCCGGCGCGGTGCTGTTCACGACCTATCTGCGCACCGCCGAGACCGGCGACTATGTTCCGCTGGCTCGCGATGTCGACATGCGCGAGATTGCGCCGGGCCGGGATCTGGCCACGGAGATGCCCCTTTGCGGGCGGACCGGCTAGCGGACGCGCGCTTTGCGGCCCCTCACACTTCCCTTCGGCTCAGGAATGCCAGCCGCTCGAACAGGTGCACGTCCTGTTCGTTCTTCAGGAGCGCGCCGTGCAACGGCGGGATCAGCTTGCGCGGGTCGCGCTCCCTGAGCATTTCCGGCGTGATGTCTTCGTTGAGTAAGAGCTTGAGCCAATCGAGAAGCTCCGACGTCGAAGGCTTTTTCTTCAGGCCCGGCACCTCGCGCACCTCGAAGAAAATTCGCAAGGCCTCCTCGACGAGGCGCTTCTTGATGCTCGGAAAATGCACGTCGACGATCCGGCCCATGGTGTCGGCATCGGGAAACTTGATGTAATGGAAGAAGCAGCGGCGCAGGAACGCGTCCGGCAACTCCTTCTCGTTGTTGGAGGTGATCATCACGATCGGGCGCAGCTTCGCCTTGATGTTCTCGCCGGTTTCGTAGACGAAGAACTCCATGCGATCGAGTTCCAGCAGGAGGTCGTTGGGAAATTCGATGTCGGCCTTGTCGATCTCGTCGATCAGGAGCACCGGCCGCTGCGCGGAGGTGAAGGCCTCCCACAACTTTCCGCGCTTGATGTAATTCGAGATGTCCGACACGCGGGCGTCGCCGAGTTGGCTGTCGCGCAGACGGGACACCGCGTCGTATTCGTAAAGCCCCTGCTGCGCCTTGGTGGTGGACTTGATGTGCCAGGTCAGAAGCGGGGCTTGAAGCGCCTTGGCGACTTCCTCCGCCAGCACGGTCTTGCCGGTGCCGGGCTCTCCTTTGATCAAGAGCGGCCGCTCGAGCACGATCGAGGCGTTGACCGCGACCTTGAGGTCATCGGTTGCGACGTAATCCTTGGTACCGGTAAATTTCATCGAGTGACTGCCTTGGTGATAAATTCTCGGGAAAGCGCAGGAGAATATCTCTGCCTTAGCAGGAAATATTCGACAAAACAGCATTCGTTGCGGGAATGGAGGGATGCGTCAGGCGCGTCTGATCAGCGAGAGAATGACGAGCACGATGACCGCGCCGACCGTGGCGTCGAGGATCTGGCCGAGCAGGCCCGCGGCGAGCACGACGCCGATTTTTGGCAGCACCCAGCCGGCGACCAGCGCGCCGATGATGCCGACGACGATGTTCCCGATAAGCCCGAAGCCGGTGCCGCGTACGATCAGCCCGGCGAGCCAGCCGGCGATTGCGCCGATGATGATCGCACCTAAAATACCCATGGATGCATACCCCATTTTCTTGAAGTGACGGTATAACTCTAGTTGAAAAACACGTCAGGTCTAGGCTCGGGGAGGCTCATTTGAATACCCTGATCCGCGCTCACAGCCCTTGACGAAGCCTGGCCACCGGGCAATCTGTGAGCCATGTTCCTGCAATTCTTCACATCGTTGCGTGAGGCCCAGGTCCCCGTGACCTTGCGCGAATATCTGACGCTGATGGAGGCGATCGACGCCGACCTCGCGGGGCAGTCGGTGGAGAATTTCTATTACCTGGCGCGCACGGCGCTGGTGAAGGACGAGCGCAATCTCGACAAGTTCGATCGCGTGTTCGGCACGGTGTTCAAGGGGCTCGAAAGCCTGCTCGACGCCATGGACAAGGCGGATATTCCTGCCGAGTGGCTGAAGAAGCTCGCCGAAAAATATCTCACCGAGGAAGAGAAAAAGCAGATCGAGGCGATGGGCTGGGACAAGCTCATGGAGACGTTGCGCAAGCGCCTCGAGGAGCAGAAGGGCCGTCACCAGGGCGGCAACAAATGGATCGGTACCGCCGGCACTTCGCCGTTCGGCGCGCACGGCTACAACCCCGAAGGTGTGCGCATCGGCCAGGAGAAGAACCGCAATTTCCGCGCGGTGAAGGTCTGGGATCGCCGCGAGTTCAGGGATCTCGATGGCAATGTCGAACTCGGCATCCGCAACATCAAGATCGCGCTGAGGCGGCTGCGCAAATTCGCGCGCACCGGCGCGCCCGACGAACTCGATCTCGACACCACGATCAAGGAGACCGCCAACCACGGCTATCTCGACGTGCATATGCGTCCCGAGCGGCGCAACGCGGTCAAGGTTCTGGTGTTCTTCGACATCGGCGGTTCGATGGATTCGCACATCGAGCAGGTCGAGGAATTGTTCTCGGCGGCGAAGAGCGAATTCAAGCACATGGAATATTTCTACTTCCACAATTGTCTCTATGAAGGCGTGTGGAAGCAGAATCGCCGCCGCTTCACCGACCGCACGCCGACCTGGGACGTGCTGCACAAATATCCGCACGACTACAAAGTGGTGTTCGTCGGCGACGCCTCGATGTCGCCTTACGAGGTCATGGTCCCCGGCGGCTCGGTCGAGCACGTCAATGAAGAGGCGGGCTCGGTCTGGCTCGAGCGCATCACCCGCACCTATCCGCATGCGGTGTGGCTCAATCCGGTATCGCAGCGGCACTGGGATTATTCGGAATCGACCACCATCATTCGCCGGCTGTTTTCCAACCGCATGTATCCGATCACGATCGAGGGACTTGAGGCCGCGATGAAGGAGTTGGTGCGGTGATTGTTGTCATTCCGGGGCGCAGCGGGAGCTGCGAACCCGGAATCTCGAGATTCCGGGTCTGGTCCTTCGGACCATCCCGGAATGACGGAGCTTAGAGGAAGCATCCATGCCCCAGGCCATCCATCGCGGCATCAAGTCGTTGCTCGACGAAGCCAATGCGCAGATCGAAACGTTAAGCGCGGCCGACGCCATCAAGGCCGCGCGGAACAGCGATGTCGTGATCGTGGACATCCGCGACCCCAGGGAGATCGAGCGCGAGGGACGGATTCCCGGCGCGTTCTCCTGCACCCGCGGCATGCTGGAGTTCTGGATCGATCCTTTGAGTCCCTATGCCAAGCCGATCTTCCAGGAAGACAAGAAGTTCATCTTTCATTGCGCCGGCGGCATGCGCTCGGCGCTCGCCGCAAAGACCGCGCAGGACATGGGATTGAAGCCTGTGGCGCATATCGCGGGAGGGTTCGCCGCCTGGCGCGACGCCGGCGGCCCGACCGAGAAATACGAACCGAAAAAGAAAAGCTGAGCCACATCGCGAGATTTTCCGGTGTGCAATTGCACATCTTATTAGTTCGCAGCTCCGCTGCGCCCCGGCATGACGAGAGGCCTTACACCCATGACGACATCCGCCGACGATCCGCTGGTCTCCACCGATTGGCTCTCCGCCCATCTCGACGATCCGAAGGTGAAAATTATCGATGCAACCTTCAAGCTGCCCGGTGTATTGCCGCTGCCTGTGGAGGATTATCTCGCCGCCCATCTTCCGGGCGCGGTTTTCTTCGACGTCGATCACATCGCCGATCCAAACGACCAGCGGCCGCATATGTTTCCAACCGCCGAGCAGTTCGCGCGCGATGTTGCCGAACTCGGCATTTCCTCCGGCGATACCGTGGTCGCCTACGATGCTGGTGGCTGGGTCGCCGCGCCCAGGGCGTGGTGGATGTTTCTGTCGTTCGGTCATCCCAATGTGAAGGTGTTGGACGGTGGCTTGAAGAAATGGCTGCGCGAAGGTCGTCCAACGCATTCCGGCAAGGTCGCGCCGAAGCCCGGAAAATTCCAGGCCGGGCTCGATCCGGGCAATATCCGCAGCCAGCAGCAACTGATCGGCAATCTGAAAACGCACGCCGAGCAATTGATCGACGCGCGCCCACGCCCGCGCTTTGAAGGTACCGTTGCCGAGCCGCGACCGGGCCTCCGTCCTGGCCACATCCCGGGCAGCCGCAACGTGCCGTATGCCGAACTGTTCGACGCCACGACAGGCGCGATGAAGCCGCTTGAAGAATTGCGCAAGGCCTTCACCGGTGCCGGCGTCGACATGACGAGGCCGATCGTGACGACATGCGGCTCTGGTGTCTCCGCGCTGGTGTTGACGCTCGCGCTTTACAGGCTGGGCGTGCGCGGCACCGCGCTTTACGACGGTTCGTGGGCGGAATGGGGCCTGCCTGACGGACCGCCGGTCGCGACCGGTCCGGCCTGATCACGCCCCAGATCTAGCGCGCGTGTGGGAGAGGCGGGATGGTGGGCGTGGGCGGCTGAAAGAACGGATTGGCCTGCAGCTGCTGGATCTGTGCCGCCAGTCGCGCGCGCGCCGCAAGCCGGCGGCGGTGGGCTGCGCGCCTTGCCCGCTGGCGTCTCTTGATCGCGCTTTCGTCGGGCCTTGCCTGGTCAGGCTTCGCCGCGCTGGACTTGGCCGACGGGGCCGTCTCGATCTCGACGGGCGGCCCGCCAAGCGTCGCGATCCTGGTTGCGGCATTGTCGGCTGGTGACACAACAGCCTCCGCTCCGGTTGGTTCGGCCGAGGCGTCGGCCTGTCGATCTTCGGGTGGCGAGACTTCGCCTGGCGCGATACCTGTCGCGATGCTTGGCGCGATACTTGGCGCGATCGCTGCGATGTTCAATTCTTCGGTCTTCTCCGGCTGAACCGGCGCGGCGTCGTTCGCCGGGCGACTTTCCGCGACTGGGATCACTTCCGGCTTCGCGGTCTCCATGTTTGCAGCCTCCGCCTTTATAACCTCGGGCGAAGATGGCTCCGCTTTCAGCGCGGCGATCTCTTCGGCGGCCGAGGGTTGCGGCGCGATCGCCGCTTGCTCCGCCGGCGCGGCGATCGCGGGCCCTTCATCCAGCGCTTTCGGCGCCAGGTCGACGCGCAGCGCCGCCAGTACCGGCCGGGTAGCGTCGGGGCGCTGCGCGAACGTCATTTCGGGAGGTGCCCGCCAGGAGGGATTGCTGGCAAATTCCTCGTGGGCCACGCGCAACAACGCCGCCGCGCCAAGTCCGAAAACCAGGAGCGACATCGACAAAATAATCGCTGCGAACAGAAAGCGAAAACCGGGGAGCATTGACGCGGGTTCTGCCTTGGCAGGATTTTGCGAGGGCCCTTTTCGCAAAAAGCCCTGGAGCCATCGGGAACGCGGTGACCACTCGACTGGCCCACGTTCACGACGCGGCGGGCACGCAGCGCGGCGAATCAGGCTCACCTGAGAATACCGCAACCGTTTTCCGGCGCTCGTGAAAATTAAAAAAGACGCGCCAGCGCCCGCAAGAGCGGCTGAGTCGCCGAAACAGGAGTTCCCTCTCATCACAAATGGCTAAATCGGGCGCGGATCGGCCGGATTTGTCTTGAATGCGCCGCTATCTTCCGTCAACTGCCGTTAACGATCCGGTGTCGGCTTGGGGCTATAACAAGAGTGATGATGACCAAACGCATCCTGATGATTTGTGCTGCCGTTTCTGCTGCCTTGGCGGCGGCCGCGGCGGGAACCTCGCTTGCGTCGGCGCAGGGCTATCCGTTACCGCCCGGTTCAGTCTATTCGCCTGGTCCGCTGCCCTATCCTCCGGGCGGCCGTCCGACCGATTATCGGGCTCCGCGCCCAATGGAGTTCGACGTGTTGGATGACGACGAAGAGCCGAACGGACCAGGTTCGGCGGCGTTGCCGCCGCCTGGACCGGTGCTCTCGCCCGATGACCCCCGCTACGGCCGGCCCATGATGGCGCCGCCGGTATATACCGACCGGGGCCCGATCCTTTCGCCCGACGATCCGCGCTATGGCCGACCCGCCGGGCCGCCTCCCGCTTATTCCGACCGTGGCCCGGTGCTTTCGCCCGATGATCCCCGCTACGGCCGACCCGCGGGCGCGCCCCCGGCGTATTCCGGCCCTACCGGTCCGATCCTGTCGCCGGATGACCCGCGCTATGGCCGCCGCGACCCCCCGCCCGTGATCTATGGCGACCGGCCGGGCGGACCGCCGCCGCAGGCCTATGGCGATAATCGCATTCCCGGATCAGGCATCGTTTATCCGGACGAAGACAATCGCGGACTTCGTCCGCCTGGCTCCGTTGGGCCGGCGCCCGGCAACGTCACCGGAAGCGTGCAACAGCAGCCGCCCGGAGTTCCGGGGGCCCAGCCGCAGGGGCCTGACGGCCGGCCGATGGTGCTCTCCGCGCTGCCGCCGGAGGAACAGCCGGACGCTGCGCCCGTGAACCTGCCGCCAAACCTGCGCCGGCAAGAAGTTCACTTCGTTACCAAGGAGCCGCCGGGAACGTTGATCGTCGATACACCGAACACGTATCTCTATTACGTTTTGGGCAACAGCCGCGCGGTCCGCTACGGCGTCCGTGTCGGCCGCGACGGTTTCACCTGGACCGGTGTGCAGAAGATCTCCCGCAAGGCCGAGTGGCCGGATTGGCATCCGCCGACGGAGATGATCGAGCGTCAGCCCTATCTGCCCCGCTTCATGGCGGGCGGACCGGGCAATCCCCTCGGCGCGCGCGCGATGTATCTCGGCAATACCGTCTATCGCATTCACGGCACCAACCAGCCGTCGACGATCGGCAAGTTCGTGTCCTCCGGCTGCATCGGCATGCTGAACGAGGACGTCTCCGACCTGTTTGATCGCGTCAAGGTCGGCACCCGCGTGGTCGTGCTTCCCGGCGGTCCGCCGCCGGGTTCGACCACCACCGCCTCAGCGGCGCCCCTGCCTGGACCCAGTGCCGCAGCGCCGCATCCACCGTCGAGCGTTCCCGGAACGCAGCCGACCGTGGTCGCGCCGCTGCCCCCGCCGGTGACGGTGCGCTAGTTTCTATCGAACGACCACGATTTCGAGCTACCAGGATTTCAAAAAGGCGCGCAGGTTGCGCGCCTTTTTTGTTACGCTCAAAACTTCGCGAGTTCACCTGCCGCCTCGTCCACTTTGTGTAAAGTGTAGATTGCGACCGAGGCACGTCGACCACTGCGATCGAGAAAATCGAGCAAGCCCAGCCTCGCGTCGAGGGTCATGTCATGATGACAGCCGGTGCCGCGACCGTTTTTCCGAATGCACCCAAGGTGCATGAGGCTGATTTGCCGGTGTGGCGGTTGCTTCCGGCCATCGCACGTTCCAGCCTCTCGTTTTGGCCTGACCGGGCCTTCGATTTTCTGATCAACAAACATACGACGCTGGGAATTACATCCGTCGTCGTGAACGATCCTGAGGGTGTGCGGTACTTTCTGGCGGTCAACGCCGCGAATTACCGACGACCGTCGTCGGTCCGCCGTATCGCCGTTCCCCTCGGCGGCACCGGTCTTTTCCTCGCCGAGGGGTCGGAATGGCGGCGTCAGCGCAAATTGCTTGCGCCGACATTTACACCGTCGAGCATCAACGTTCTGGTGCCGCATTTCCATGAGGCGGCGCGGCATCTGCTGCACAGCGTCGAAGGTAAGCCGCGTGTCAATCTCTCCAAAGCATTCCAGGATACCGCGTTGGAAGCCGTGCTGCGCGCTTTGTTCTCGATGCCCGGCAATCAGGCGCGTGAAGAGCTGAGTGCGTTGGTACGGAGCTATGTGGAAGGTGCCGGACGTCCCAGCCTGTTCGACGGTTTTGCCCCAAGCGATGATTCATTTGGATTTATGCTCGGAAAACGCAAGCGGTTTCAAGCCAAATGGTTCGCCGCAATCGCAGCGATCATCGCAGAACGCAAGACCGAACCGAAGGCGGCGGGCCATCGCGATCTCCTCGATCTGTTGCTTGAACTGAAGGATGCCGACACCGGCGAGATGCTTTCGGACGATGAAATTCGCGATCAGTCCGCGACCATGTTCTTTGCCGGTTCCGAGACGACGGCGCGGTTGATGTTCTGGGCGGTCCACCTGCTAACCCTCGATAGGGAAGAGCAACAGCGGCTCCGTAGTGAGATTGCGGCCTATCCGCCCGACCGTGCTCGCACGCTCGAGGATCTCGCGAACTGGCCACGCCTGCGCAACGTGCTGCTCGAGGCACTTCGGCTCTATCCGCCATTGCCGCACATCATACGGCAGGCCAACGGTCCCGACACGATCAGCGGCACGAGCGTGGCGGCCAATGACCAGATATGGGCCAGCGCCTGGATCATGCATCGCCATCGCAAATTCTGGCAGAGCCCGACGGCCTTCATGCCCGACCGGTTCGCCGGCAAATCCGCGCCGTGGGTGCAAACGCCCGCCTTCATCCCGTTCGGCGTCGGGCCACGCATCTGCATCGGACTCCATTTTGCTTTGTCGGAAGCGCAGATCGTGCTGGCGCACCTGCTTGCGCGGTACCGGATCACTACGATCAGCCAGCGGCAGGTGATGCCGGTCGGCCGCGTCACGATCGAGCCGGACTACGAGCCGATGTTCCGGCTGGAACAGATCTGAGGTTGGCCGAATCTATCTTACGCCAATCTTCGCGCCGGCTCGCCCTTGAACCATGCCTCGATGCCTTCGATCATCTGGCTGTAGTGGGCGGGAACGTTTCCAGCGTGGCGTAACCGAGATGCGGCGTCAGTACGAGGTTGTCGAGCTTGCGGAAGGGATGATCGACCGGCAGCGGCTCGACCGAGAACGTGTCCACCGCGGCGCCCGCGATCTTGCGTGCCTTCAGCGTTTCCAACAACGCCGCTTCGTCGACGATCGGCCCACGCGCGGTGTTGACGAGATAACTCGAAGGCTTCATGCGGGCGAGATCGGCGGCGCCGACCAGGCCCCGCGAGCGGTCGCTCAGCACCACATGGATCGTGATGATATCGGCGGTTGAGAACAATTCTTCCTTGGTGGCGTAGGTTACGCCCACTTCCTTGCATCGTTCCGGCGTCAGGTTCGGGCTCCAGGCGATCACGTTCATCCCGAAGGCCTTTGCCAGCCCCGAAACCTTGGCGCCGAGCTTGCCGAGTCCGATGACGCCCAGCGTCTTGCCCTCGATCTCGTGGCCAACGAATTTCTGCCAGGGTTCGCCGGCATGCATGCGCCCGCTCTCGCGGCCGATATTGCGGGTCAATTCCAGGATCAGCCCCATGGTCAGCGGCGCGGTGGGATCGCGCGGCCAATGCGTCCCGCACAGCACCACCTGCTTCTCCTTGGCGGCCTCCATATCGATCGCGGCGTTGCGCATGCCCGAGGTGATCAGAAGTTTCAGCTTGGGCAATGCGGCGAACATCGCGCGGGGAAACGCCGTGCGCTCGCGCATCGCGCAGATGATCTCAAAATCCTTACATGCGCCGGCAGCTTCCTCGGGCGACGCAAAGGGCTGGTTGAAGACGGTGACGTCGACGCGGTCCTTGATCTTCGACCAGTCCGCGACCGAAAGAGCCAGGTTGAAATAGTCATCGAGAATTGCACAGCGCAGCCGCGTCATTGAGTGTCCGTTCATGGCGATTGTGACGGCGCTTGAGCTGCGCCGCCTTCGGTAAATATGCCATGGTCGCGCGCCGCGCTTTCTCGCGCAAGCGCTCAGGCCATCAAAAATTTGGGCAGATCGCAACCTGGCTGCCTGAGGGCGGCCACGGATCAATCACACGGACGTCAGTTGGCGCGCCGGCGCGCCGCCGCCGCCTGCTTGGCGCGGCAGGCCGGGCCTGGTCCACGCATGTAGTGCAGCTCCGGCCGGTAGGGATCGAAAGCCTTGGCGAGGAACTCGCGCCAGAAGGCGCGGATTTCGGCGAAGTGGCCCGTCCGTCCCTCGCGGCTGCGGGTCCGGGAAGCAAGGGGGCCTGAGGTAATGGTCGCCATGACGATTCCTGTCTTTCTTCCGGCGGCTTCTGCCGCGCGGGGGCGCTTTCTGGGGCGCTGACGGGGAGTTTCCGGCGCGAGTCCTTAAAAGAAGGTTTCAATTGTCACTATCCGTGCTCTTACTGGTGAACAGATGGAAAACGCGGGCGGCGGCGGTTGCCCTTTGGAGGCCGCGCCGCTACATCAGCCCGAGCAAAATCTCCTTAAATCCTCTCGTTTTCAGGGATCGCGATGGCCCGTCAGTTCGTCTATTTCATGCAAGGCCTGTCCAAGACCTACCCGCCCAACCGGAAGGTCCTCGATAACATCCATCTGTCGTTCTACCCGGACGCCAAGATCGGCGTGCTCGGCGTCAACGGCTCGGGCAAATCGACCCTGCTGCGGATCATGGCCGGCCTCGACAAGGAATATACCGGGGAGGCCTGGGTCGCCGAGGGTGCGCGGGTCGGTTACCTCGAGCAGGAACCGCAGCTCGATTCCACCAAGACCGTCCGCGAAAACGTCATGTTGGGGGTCGCCAAGCAGAAGGCGATCCTTGATCGCTATAATGAGCTGGCGATGAATTATTCCGACGAAACCGCCGACGAGATGACCAAACTGCAGGACGAGATCGAGGCCATGGGCCTCTGGGATCTCGACAGCAAGGTCGATCAGGCGATGGATGCACTGCGTTGCCCGCCCGACGATGCCGATGTGACCAAACTCTCGGGCGGCGAGCGCCGTCGCGTCGCGCTGTGCCGGCTGTTGCTCGATCAGCCGGAACTCCTGCTGCTGGACGAACCGACCAACCATCTCGACGCCGAATCGGTGTCGTGGCTGGAAGGCCATTTGCGCAATTATCCCGGCGCCATCCTGATCGTCACCCACGACCGCTACTTCCTCGACAACGTGACGGGCTGGATTCTCGAACTCGACCGCGGCCGGGGCATTCCCTACGAGGGCAATTACTCGTCCTGGCTGGTGCAGAAGCAGAAGCGGCTCGAGCAGGAGGGCCGCGAGGAGGCCGCCCATCAACGTACGCTCGCCCGCGAGCAGGAGTGGATCGCGGCCTCGCCCAAGGCGCGCCAGGCCAAATCCAAGGCGCGCTATCAGCGCTACGAAGAACTTCTGAAACAGGCGAGTGAAAAGCAGACCCAGACCGCGCAGATCACGATCCCCGTCGCCGAGCGGCTCGGTCAGAACGTGATCGACTTCGAGGGCCTGACCAAGGGATATGGCGACCGCCTTCTGATCGACGATCTTACCTTCAAGTTGCCGCCGGGCGGCATCGTCGGCGTGATCGGTCCGAACGGCGCCGGCAAGACCACCCTGTTCCGTATGATCACCGGGCAGGAGAAGCCCGACAAGGGCACGATCACGATCGGCGAGAGCGTGCATCTGGGCTATGTCGACCAGTCGCGCGACAGTCTCGACGGCAAGAAGACTGTGTGGGAAGAGATTTCCGGCGGCAACGAACTCATTCTGCTCGGCAAGCGCGAGGTCAATTCGCGCGGTTATTGCTCCTCGTTCAACTTCAAGGGCGCCGATCAGCAGAAGAAGGTCGGCGCGCTGTCGGGCGGTGAGCGCAACCGCGTGCATCTGGCCAAGATGCTCAAATCCGGCGCCAACGTGCTGCTGCTCGACGAGCCCACCAACGACCTCGACGTCGACACGCTGCGCGCGCTCGAAGAGGCGCTGGAGGATTTCGCCGGCTGCGCCGTGATCATCAGCCACGACCGCTGGTTCCTCGACCGCATCGCCACTCACATGCTCGCCTTCGAAGGCGACAGCCATGTCGAGTGGTTCGAGGGCAATTTTCAGGATTACGAGAAGGACAAGATGCGCAGGCTCGGTCAGGATTCCGTCATCCCGCATCGGGTGAAGTACAAGAAGCTGACGAGGTAGGTGCCTTTATTCGCCTTGGCCCACGAGCTGTCCCAAGAAATGAAATTGGTGACCTGGCTTCAGGCTGGGTTTGTTGCGATTGAGCATTAATCGTTTGCTTACCCGACCTTCTCCGCCAGCCACATCTTGATCAGCGATTGATACGGCACATCGCGCTTGTTCGCAGCGATCTTGATCTGCTCCAGCAAGCCCAGCGGCAGGCGAATTGAAATCGCGGTGGTCGATGGATCGCCGCTGCACCATGAGCCAGGCATTGGCCTTCGCGCCATTGAGACGATATACCAGCGGGCCGGGAGATGGATATGTCGTTTAATGCAAGAATCATCGCGGCCGCGGTTATCCTGCACGCGATGGCAACGCCGCTTGCGATCGCCGCGCCCGATGCCCGCTTTTCGGCATTCATCGCCGCGCTCTGGCCGGAGGCGCAGGCCGAAGGCGTCTCGCGCGCCACTTTCGATAACGAGACGCGCGGGCTCGAGCCGGATTACAAATTGCCTGATCTCATTCTGCCGGGGCGGCCGGCGACCGGCGCGCCCTCGCAAGCCGAGTTCGTGCAGGTGCCGGCGGATTATTTGAAGGAAGCAAGCATCGCAAGGCTCGCCGAAGAGGGGCAACGGCTGATGGCGAAGTATCGCGCGGCGCTCACCGGGATCGAGACGCGCTTCGGCGTACCCGCCACGATCGTGCTCGCGATCTGGGGCCGCGAGACTGATTTTGGCCGCTATACGTTGCCTTACGACGCCTTGCGCGTGCTGGCGACGCAGGCCTATGTCGGCCGACGCAAGGATACCTATCGCACCGAGTTCATCCTGGCGCTGAAACTCATCAGCGACGGCGAGGTGACGCGCAAGGACATGCGCTCGTCCTGGGCCGGCGCGACGGGGCTGACGCAATTCCTCCCCTCGGAGTTTTATAAGCACGCAGTGGATTTCGACGGCAACGGCCGCAAGGACATCTGGCATTCGGTGCCGGATGCGCTCGCCTCCGCAGCCCAGCAACTCGTGAACAAGGGATGGCAGCCGGGCGTGCGCTGGGCTTACGAGGTGCGCGCACCCGCGAATGTCGATTGCACGGTGGGCGTGCCCGAGGTGACAAAACCGATTCGCGAATGGCTGCGCGAAGGATTTGTTCCCGTGCGCGGACAAACGCTGAGCGCGGCGGAGCAAGCACAGCCGGCTTCGCTGCTACAGCCGGAAGGCATCTACGGTCCGGCGTTCCTGACCACCGGAAATTACTTCGTGATCAAGGAATATAATTTCTCGGATCTCTATGTGTTGTTCGTCGGCCATCTCTCCGACCGCATGATGAGCCCGCTCGCCTTTGCGACGCCGTGGTCGGCATCGACCCAGTTGCGCACTGCCGACGTCGAGGCCATGCAGCGTCATCTGACGCGCATCGGTCTCTATGCCGACAAGATCGACGGCAAGGCGGGAATGAAGACCCGCGCGGCGCTCGGCGCCTACCAGAAATCGGCCGGGCTGAAAGTCGACTGCTGGCCGAGCGAAGCGGTGCTGCGTTCGATCGCCGCTACGCGGTAGGATTCCGAAGTGCAGCAGTTCTCCAACCTCTCCCTCCGGGAGAGGGAGCGCACCTTCGATCCGCGAGGTACCAATGGAAAAACGTGGGCTCTGCATTGCACCCAACAAAAAACCCGGCCGATCGCTCGGCCGGGTTTTTAGAGATCAGTCGCCAAACTCAGATCAGTTGCAGATCTGGATGCGGCGGAAGCGCCAATCGTAACCATCCCAATAGCGCTCGCGGACCCAGCGGCAAGGCGCCTCTTCCACATAGGCTGGACCTGGATCCACATACACCGGGGCAGGCCGGCTGGCGGCAACCGCTCCGCCGACAATCGCACCGCCGATGATCCCGCCCGCGATCGCGGCACCAAGGCCGCGCTGAGCACTCGCCGGCGTCGCGGTCAGCGACCCGGCGATCGTTGCAGCCGCGAGGAGGGCAACAAATGTCTTCTTCATGTTTTGGACTCTCCTGGAGATGGTGGCGCTTAGGTCGCGCGCCGGGTTTGGGATGACTCGCACGCCGAACTCGAAATTTACCGTGTCGCTAGAAAAGCGCACAACGGTCAATCCAAGGTAAACGCCCGCAACGGATTGGCCTGAAAAACGATTTTTTCAGACCAATTTCCGAAGGCGGACCGGGGTCGGAGGATAACCGGTCGGTTTTAATGAAGATGAACGGTAATCAGCCGCAAACGCGCACGCGGCGAAACCGCCAGACATAGCCGTCCCAGAAGCGCTGCCGCTGCCAGTAACAGCCATAAGGGTCGGCCGCGACATAAGCGGGACCGCCGTAATAACCGTAGCCGGGACCGTAGTAGCCCGGTCCATATCCATACCCGGGTCCATATCCATAGGGACTCGCCGCAATCGCGCCACCGACGATGGCGCCGCCGATCAGCCCGCCGGCAATGGCTGCGCCAACACCACGCTGGGCATGGGCGGGCGCTGCGGCCGAAACGGCCAGGGTGGCGACTGTGGCAAGCGCCACCAAAGTTTTCCTCATGGCATTACCTTTCTTATCGAGCGAGACCACGAATAAAGCGGTCTTTCCCGGAAAAAGTTCCATATCTCACTTGAATGATCAATGAACGAAGTCGCGCTATTTGACGACGAAAGGTGGCGATTTTTGGCGCTTTTTGTGCGGCGCACAATCAGCTTGGCGGGGCGACTCGGAATCATGAGGAATGCGGTTACGGCACTGGCCATCGCGGTCTGCGGGGTCTCGCTGATCTGCTTTGCTCTGATGACGCGCGCCGCGCGAGGTGGAAATCGGCGCAAGGCCTCGTCGGACGGCACCGGATCAGATGG
This sequence comes from uncultured Alphaproteobacteria bacterium, assembly GCA_963741185.1. Classification (GTDB taxonomy): domain Bacteria; phylum Pseudomonadota; class Alphaproteobacteria; order Rhizobiales; family Xanthobacteraceae; genus Bradyrhizobium. Next base: position 133,852 of record CAVUHE010000033.1, read on the forward strand.
TGGCACTTTTGCCAGCACCGATTCCGGAAGCTTTTTCTGGAGCTGGATGGGCAGCGGCCATTCTGCCTCCGATGGCGAGGGCCATTCGAGCGGAAGCGACGGGTGGGGAGGCGGTGACAGCGGGGGAGGCGGCGACGGAGACGGTGGTGACGGCGGCGGTGGAGATTGAGATGGTTGTTTCCGCCAAAAAACAACACGGCTCTTGATCTACCGCAATGGGGGTTCCTTAAATTCATTCCAGTCTGAATCCCGCATCAGTTTGGAATCACTTCAAAAGACCGTTTTTCCTTTTGCAACCTGCCGGCCTCTTCAATATCGAAGGGCTCCGCATCACCGATGGGCCTGCCGCATTAATGATCGTCTGTTCCTGTAACGTCCTTAGCGACCACGATGTCCGCAGTGCCGTCGAGTCAGCGCAAGACCTTCCCCGCAATGCCAAGCAGATTTACGGCTGCCTCGGCTGCAGCGCCGAATGCGGCCGTTGCGCGCGCACCATCAAGACCATCATCGACGAGGCGTTAGGGGCCTGCGCCAAGGCCTGCTGCGCCGGCTGCCCCCATACTCAGGCAGGGGAATACGAAACAGTCGATGACGTCTTCGCCGACGAAGCGCTCGCCTAAATTCTTGCGACCGCAAACCGCTTACACAAGTCAAGCATGATCTGCTAGCCTTCACGCGCCAACTTATCATGGGCGTAATCGGCCATCTCGCACGGCCGCGGCAGAGAGAGTTAAATCATGCAGGGCGACGCAAAGGTCATCGACTATCTCAACAAGGGTTTGCGGCACGAGCTCACCGCCATCAACCAATATTGGCTGCATTATCGGCTTTTGAACAATTGGGGCCTCTTAGAGATGGCCAAGACCTGGCGCAAGGAATCCATCGAGGAGATGGAGCACGCCGACAAATTCACCGACCGTATCCTGTTTCTCGACGGCTTCCCCAACATGCAGGTGCTCGATCCCTTGCGGATAGGCCAGAATGTCAAGGAGATCATCGAGTGCGATCTGGCGGCCGAGATCAGCGCGCGCAATCTCTATCAGGAAGCGGCGACTTACTGCCACAGCGTCAAGGACTACGTGTCCCGCGATCTGTTCGAAAGCCTGATGAAGGACGAGGAGCACCACATCGATTTCCTCGAAACCCAACTCGATTTGATCGGGCGGATCGGGCTTGAGCTTTACACCCAGAAGCACGTCGGCGGGTTAGAGAGCGAGCATTGAGGCGATGTGAACGCCTTGGGTTTCGTCGTCCCGCGAAAGCGGGGACCCATGTCGCGCACTAGCAGGCTGCGCAAGGCCTCGTCGCCGGCGCGGGTGATCTTGCCGAGCCTGGTCTTGCCGGCGGTGGAATGATCTTTTGGGGTTAGCCCGAGCCAGGCAGCAAAATGCCGACCGGAGGGGAACGCGCGCGGATCGGGGGTCTTCATCACTAGCGCAGCCGCAATGATCGGGCCAATCGCCGGAATCTGCGCCAGGCGCTGGCTATCGGCATTGGCGCGGTGCCACGCCCTCAGCTTGAACTCGATCGCCTTCAACTCCACCTGCAACTGCGCGTACTCGCGCCCCTGCATTGCAAACAGCCCGCGCGCCAGCGCCGGCATGCTCTCGTCTTGTGCGATCTGTGCCAACAGCGGCTCGATCTTGTCGAGGCCCTTGGCCGCCGTGAGGCCAAACTCCGCCGCATAGCCGCGGATCGCATTGCTCAACTGCGTGCGCCGGGCGATCAGCCGCTCGCGGATACCGGCCAGCATCAGCGCCGCCTGCTGAACTACTGATGCTGGTTGTTACGCGAGGCCGGTGCCACAGCCTGCTCAACCACTCTCGCCGTGGTTATGGGTCCCGGCTCGCGCGGAGTCTGTCATCGGGCACGCATTGGCGCGACCCATTGGCTTGGCCGGGACGACAGGAAGGTGATCCCCTCACAACTGCGTCTGGTAACGCGCCTCGACTTCGGCCTGAGACTCCGCCGCGCCGAGTTTGGTCTGGTCGTGGATCACCTGGCTGATCGAAGGAAACGCCGCGCGCTCGACCTGAGCTTCCCGTGACCACAGGCGCGAGCGCATCAAGGCCTTGCCGCAATGAAAGTAGGCTTCGCTCGCCTCGACGCGCAGCACCGCACGCGGCAATTTGCCGAACTCCTCCATCGCGGCGAGCAATTCCGGATCCGCCGAGACCTTGCCCCTGCCGCCGACGCGCAGCGTCTCGTCGATCCCCGGCACGAAGAAGATGAGCTGCACAAGGCCCGACCCCTCGATGATGTTCTTGAAACTGTCGATGCGGTTGTTGCCGGCGCGATCAGGCATCAGAAGTTCGTTGGGACCTGCGACGTGGACAAAGCCCGGATTGCCGCCGCGCGGCGATGCATCGACGCTACCGTCGGAGCCCGACGTGGCCAAAACGCAGAACGGCGACATCGCGATGAATTTCTTCGCGTGAGCGTCGATCTCCGGCCGCGCCTTGGCGATCACGCGCGGCGTGGGGCTCGGGTAAATTGTCTTGAGGTCGCTGGAATCAAGGTCGCTCAAAATCTGCCTCCGGCAAGACGTTGCATGTGCGACGCTATCATCGCGCCGTCGCGGCAGCCACCGCTAATCTCTTCGCCGCCATGGCCAGTCGACGATGTCGGCGTCAATAGATGACGGGGTGATCGCCAGCAATTTGTCAGGCGCCGGATGACATGCGCGCCAATAACATTTGCCGACACCCAACGCCATTCAACAAAGAGGGCGAGGCTCACACGGCGTCGGCAGGCACGAAGCAGGAGATCACGATGCTGCCGCGGTGATGCACATACCACACCACGGCTTCCCCGACCGGATTGCCGCGGTCGCGGACGATGGCGTGAGCGGGCACCTGCATCCACTGGCCCTCGATCGGGACCCAATAGGCGCCGGCGCGAAAATCATATTCGGTGCGGTGACCGTCGGAGATATCGCAACAGGGCACGCCGTTCGGCGCGATCACGCCCTTGAACCAGGCGCGGATGTTGGCGGGGACGTTTTCATATTGGCCGTTGTCGAAGGCGAGCGCTGCGCTCGCCAGCGCGCAACAAGACGCCAGCAAGGTGATCTGCGCGAACCTCCGCATTCGATCCTCCACAGCGTTTTGGTCGCATCATCGTCGCTTGCCGCCGTTGCAGCAAGTTACGAATCAATGAGCGCGATTAGGCCCGAGCTATCGGTCGGATGCATGCTCAAAAAATATGCGGCCCGCGCGGCGCAGCAAATTGATGCGATGCGAAATTCGAAAACCGTCACATCGCGCGCTGTGGGGCTGCCTGCAGCAATTCCTTGATGGGCTCTTTGTAGAACGCCGCATTGCCCGTGGTCAGATGGCCGCGCGTCTCGTTGCTGGCGGGGATCAGGTAGAGCTTACCGTTCTTGACCCTTTTCATCGCGGCTTCGGTGACGCCGGTTTCCGGCGGATTGCGTTCGTCGTCCGCGGCGTTGATCGCAAGCAGCATGGCGTCGATCCGCTCCAGTCCCGCGGAGGGATCGTAGTCGTGCGAGGCCTGCCACTGGTAGATGAAATCGTTGGCGTCCGCCGTAATCCGTGTTGCCAGCCGGTCGTCGACCATCTTGTCGGCCTTCTCTGCCGTCGGCGCCATCATCTGATAGGCAAGCGTGCCGCCGGCAGAGGCGATGCCATAAGCGTTAACGGCGTATTTCATCATCCTGGGCTGTGCGGTGTAGTTGCCGTCGTTGTAATCCGGATCGTTGCGGATCGTCTCGATCATCATCCGCCGCAGCAGCCAGTTGCGCGCCGCCATCGCGGTCGGTTGCGCCGCCATCGGCACCAGCGCATCCATCAGATCGGGATATTTTTGCGCCCAGATCCAGGTGTGCATGCCGCCCATGGAATTGCCGATCACGAGCCGCAGATGCTTCACTCCGAGGCCTTCCTTGACCAGACGAGCTTGCGCATCGACCATGTCTTCGTAATTGTATTTTGGAAACGTTGTCTTCAGGCCGTCCGACGGCTTGGAGGATTTTCCGTGGCCGATGGCGTCGGGAATGATGATGTAATATTTCGAAGCATCGAGCGGTTGCCCCGGGCCGAACAATTCACCGGCAAAGGCCGGCGTCAGCATGCTCGCGGCCGAGCCGCCGGACCCGTGCAAAACCAGCACCGGCCGGCCGGTCGGCTCGCCGACGGTGGTGTAGTGAAGCTTGAGCTCGCCCATCACCTCGCCGGTGTGGAATTTGAAGTCTTTCGCGATGAAGTCGCCTTGCTTCGGCTCGGGATAATCCGCCGCGAGCGCGGTAAAGGAAGTCATTACAAGGATCACCGATAGCGCCACGCGCGAAGGTTTCATGATGGCCGTTCCCCCAGATCATGATCCGATTGGATTAAATCGGATCATGATCTCATCTCTTTGTTTGAACATGATCTTTTCGAAAAACCGGTTCCCACTTTTTCGGATCATGCCCCAGGTGCGCGGTCGCGTTGTCAGGGCCGCTTCCAACGCATGCATTTATCACGCCGCGCGAGTCGACCGAAGCGACCGGCGAAGGCGGAGAGAAGTCAATTTTCCGACATAACCAGCATCGTGATTACGGCTGGTCCTCGACGTCGGTTTCGGGACGGTCGCTGCCGGAGGCGGTCTCGGTGTGCCACTTTCCATCCGGGGTCTCATACTGGATCGCTTCGGTGCGCCCCGGTACGCGTTGCTCGGCGGCGGCGCGCTTGGCGGCGGCCAGCGCCATCGCATGCGTCGGGAAGCTTTCCGAAAACACGCCATCGACGGTGTAGGCCCATCCGCCGTCATGCTCGACGATCTTGTAGGTGACGTGGCTCATCGGGGGGACTCGCTCGCTGTTGGCGTTTTGCTGGCTTACAGGGGGTGAACGTGACGCCTATTCTATGACAAAATCGGCCGCGATGCAGGATTTTGCGGCTTCTCCGATCGGGGCTGCGCCTGGACCATGAGGAGAAAGAAATGTGCCGCAACATCAAGACGCTGTTCAATTTTGAGCCGCCCGCGACGGAAGATGAGATTCACGCCTCCGCGCTGCAATTCGTGCGCAAGCTGTCCGGCTTCAACAAGCCCTCGCACGCCAACGCGGAAGCCTTCGACCGCGCGGTCGTCGAGGTTGCTGCCGCCGCCAGGCGGCTATTGAGCTCGTTGCACACGCATGCCCCGACGCGCGACCGCGAAATCGAGGCCGAGAAAGCCAGGGAGCGCTCGAAGCTGAGGTTCGGGTGAGGGCGGCGACAGGGCCACACGCCTGAAATTCGGGCGCTGGATAATGCCACGCCGGGCGGCTCACTTCTTGTGCTTGTGCTTGTCCTTGCGGTGCTTCTTCTTTTCCTTCTTGCGGCGTTTTTTGTCGTCGTCATCATCGTCCTCGAACACATCATCGTGCCCGTTCTCGGCCAGCGCCGCATGTGTGATGGCCTCGCGTTCAGCGGTCTCGAGGGATTCGTACGCGCGCTGGCGCTTGTAATCTTCGAAGGCGTCGAACAAGAGATGCAGCCACGGAACGACCTGTTCGATTGACGGCAATTGGCCGGGCGGACCTGGCTCGCCGCGCGGACCGGCTTCGCCGCGCACGCCGGGTTTGCCTTGCGCACCGGGCTCGCCGCGTTTGCCTTGCGCGCCTGGCTTTCCTTGCGGGCCGAGCTTGCCGCGCGGACCCTCGGGTCCGGCTTTTCCGGGATGGCCCTGTGGTCCCGGCCGTCCCGGCTCACCGGGGCGCCCGCGGGCGCCTTGCGGCCCGCTTCGTCCGTGTCGGCTGACTGTGTCGTTCGCCACCTGACGCGCTCCCGGTGATTCCGGGAGGATTCTTAGCCAGGATCGGCAGTGCCAGCAATTGCGCCCGGTCCTTTGACATAATTGATCAACATCAATCCTTATGCGGACCGGCCGTGTCATCGAGACGGCGAGCGATGATGAGGTGCGATCGATGGCAGCCGGCTGGAAGATATTCTTGCTGTTCGCCGCAGTCTTTGCATTGGCATTGGGCGCCGAGCGGCTGTTCGTTCCCTACGTGGTGCCGGTCGCCTTCGCCGAAGAGCCGCAACCCCTGTGGTCGGTCGAGACCGCCTTCGTGTTGCGCGCGATCGAGCTGATGTCGGGCGGCGTGGCGATCATCGCGCTGGTTCTGACGCTCAGCGCGTGGGCGAAGCAATTGTCCGGCCACGGCGCGGATTGACCCCGGTAGCGCGCCCCGTTTCAGATCGCGCGATAGCCGCCGTCCGCCATCACGATCGATCCCGTCACATAGGCCGAGAGATCGGAGGCGAGGAAGATCGCGGGACCCACGATGTCTTCCGGCTTGCCGGCGCGCCCGAGCGGGGTGTGATCCATGAAGATCTTCACGAGATCGGGGCTGTTGGCGCGCACCTGTGCATTCAACGGCGTTTCGATCAGGCCAGGCCCGATCGCATTGACGCGCACGCCATCCTTGCCAAGCTCGGCGGCAAGCGCCCGAGTGAAGCCGAGCACGCCGTGCTTCGAGGTGGTGTAGGCCGGAGAGTTCGGCGTGCGCACATGCATGAAGGACTGGATCGAGCCGATATTGACGATGCGCCCCTTGCTCGCGCGCAAGGGTTCGAGAAAGGCATGCGTCACGTTGAAGACGCCGTTGAGATTGATCGCGAGGATGTCCTGCCAGTCCTTGATCACGGCGGCGGCCTCGCCCGTAAAGGGATTGCGGCGGTTGATGCCGGCATTGTTGACGAGGATCGAGACCTGCCCGACTTGGGCAGCGACCTGTTTGGCCACGGCAACGCAATCCTCGCGCTTGGTCACATCGAGCTGGAAGCTTGCGGCCTGCCCGCCGGCCTCGCGGATGTCCTGCGCGGCCGCTTCGGCGGCCTTTGCGTCGATGTCGAGCAGCGCCACCTGCGCGCCCTCGCGGGCATAGCCTGCCGCAATCGCGCGCCCGATTCCGGAAGCCGCACCAGTGACGACGGCGATATGGTTTTCAAGAAGGGCCATGGCGGTTTCCTCGAGGTTTTGGTTTCGGCTTTCGGTACAAGTTAATTCAAAACAGACAAGACAGAAAATGAAAAGCGTTACCTCCGCGTAGTAACGATTCCAGATGGTGTCGCATCATGGAAAGACGTTTCGCGGAGTGGAAAGTCGAGATCGAGCGCATCTGGTCGGCTCACGCGCCTGACTATGGCGAGGCCGTGCGCCTCGCCCAGCACGTCGCAAGCGCGAGCGAGGATGAGATTCTGCGGCAGGCGGCCTCGCAGGCGCTGCCGATCCTGCGCGCTGCCGCACATGAGGACGCCGACCAGATCACCCGCGATGCCGCGCGGCGACGCCTCGGTGTCATTCGCGACGTCCTGCTCGCGCTGACCACCCCGCAATTTGGCAGGCGCGCGAGCCCGGTGAGGCTCCCGACGCCCGAGGAGTGTTACCGGCAGCTTTTGGGATTGCCGCTCGGCCGTGGGCTGTCCGAAGCCGAGATCCACCGCGCCTACAAGCTTCGCGCCAAGCAGGCGCATCCGGATGCGGGCGGCAATGTGGAGGCGTTTCTGAAACTGTCTGCGGCGCACGATGCGTTGATGAAGGAACGGCGAACCGGGCCGCGGCATTGAGCCTCTTCCCAAAATTCGCTTGCGGGAATGAGCCTCCGCGGCGGGGGATGTCCCCCTCGGCGTTTAAGTGTCGGCGACCCGCGATCCGGTTCGATTGAGGAGGTTGCAAAGCCGCTCCTGTTAGAGCATAGGGCGGGCGAGGCGCCTTGCCGGGAAGAAGGTTGCTGGCGGCGGTCAAGAGCCCCCGGTTGTGAGGATGGACATGAGTGCGAAGGTGGAAGACAAGATAGAGCCCGTCGATCCCGATCGGCTTCACCAGGCCCTGGGCATCTATCAGGCAACCCTTCTCGCCACGGAGCCGCAAGGCGAGGCGGGCGCAAAGGTGACTGATGGACCGATTAGCCGCGCGATGCTCGCGGTGAAGAAGGAATTTCCCGACGCGAAGGAATTCGAAAGCCTCAGCCTTCGGCTCCAGCGTTTCACCGAGGTGGTGAGCGACAAGAAGCTGATCAAATGGGGCATGATCCAGCACAGCGAAGGTGGCATCGAGGTTCATGATGCCGTGATCAACGCGCTTGCGGCAGCCCCCTTCCGCAAGTCCGGCGTACTCGACAAGGCGGCGTTCCATACGCTGGTGAAGGCGGAGTACACGAAATTGGAGGCGGCGGGGAACGGGTGAGGCGCTTTTCGTAGTCTCGCGCGCCAGCAATGACCGGGGGGATACCATGAATTTGCGAACCATCGCCGCCGCCTTGTTCGCGCTTGCGCTGTCGGCCGGCACCGTGGCCGCGCAACCCGCAAAGAGCCTGAAGGAGCAGATCGTCGGCACCTGGGATTTCGTCACCGCCGAGGTCACCGCGCCCGACGGCAAGAAAACGTTTCCGTTCGGCGAGACACCCAAGGGCATTTTGATCTTCACCGCCGATGACCGCTTTGCGAACATCCATATCGCCAGTGACGTTCCCAGGATCGCGTCCAACAACCGCCTGACCGGCACGCCCGAGGAATACGCCGACATCATGCGGCGCAGCGTCTCGTTGTTCGGCACCTACACGGTCGACGAAGCCAAAAAGACCGTCACCTACAATGTCGTGGCCGCCTCATTCCCGAACATGCAGGGCGAGGCGCAGACGCGCCTCATCGACAAGCTCACCACTGAGGAATTCGTCAACACCAATCCGAACGTCGCCGGCGGCCGCGGCAGCGCCAGCAATTTTTACAGGCGGGCGAAGTAGGGCGGGGGAGGGTGACGGAGTGGGTAAGCTCGCCCACCGAGTCGTGCCCAGACGAACCTTGCCAATTGAGAGCGATCGGCCAATCATTCGGCCGGCCGAAGAGGCGCGCTCCAACCAATGCGCCGACTTCGCTCAGACGAGGAGACGACAATGCGGGTCAAAATTACCTCTGCCCTTGTCGGGTGTTTGCTCGCCGGTTCGGCTTATGCCGAGGAGCCAGCCACCGACAGCCCGGCCTTGTGGGGAAGCCCTACCGTCGACAACGGCGCATGCTGCAAGACGTTGGGCGAAGTTCGCAGCAACATTGATCGTCTCGATCGAGAGATCGTTCGCCTGATTGCGGAACGAAGTCACTATGTTCATGAGGCTGCCCGGTTCAAAGCAAACCCCGCCCAAGTCGAGGCGCCCGAGCGTGCGGAAGCCGTGGTGCGTAAGGCGATGGCCACCGCCGAGCAGGAGGGACTATCGCCAAAGGTCGCGGAAGCCACCTACCGAGCCATGATTCGGGCGTTCATCGACTACGAACAGGACATCTTTTCGGCGGCCGCTGCGGCGGGGAAAGCCCCCTGGAAGAAATGATTAGACCAAGGCGCATCGACGCCACCAGAATCTCGAGATCCGGCTCCGGCGCGGAGAACCCGTGCCCATCACCCGAAAGCGGACTCAAGTCGGACAGAGCGTCATGCCAGTTTCGGGGAGCGGACATCTGGGTGGTCGTTTCACTGCTGAAATGTGAACTCGCTCACACAAGCTCGCCCCCAACCTTGCTATTGAAGGGTTGGGGTGCGTGTTGGTGTGCAATATGGAACGCAAGTTCGACGTCGTGACCGCAGCTAGCTGGGTGGCAGGATATGTTGCGATCATGATAGCGTACGTGGCGCGCTTTGATTTGGGGTTCACCCCTCAACAAATTCGCGGCGCGGCGGTAATACTTGCAGTCGCCTTGGCAACATTCATTGCCATCGATTTTTTCGGCAAAAAGCTCGGCAAAGCCAAATAATGCGCGGGGCGCGGGACGCCGTTACCGTTGCGCGCGGGCCGCCATTTCACCTCGGCATCGCCGATGGAGCTGCCCAAGCGTGCCCTCCGTGCAACGCACAGACAAAAAAGGTCCGCCGGGTTCCACGCATCGCAAATCGGACAAATTCGCAATCTCCGTTACATGTCGTACGACATTTTGTGAGTCGCGTTAGGCGAGTACACGAGCCATGCTCGACAATGAAACCATCACCTTTGGCGTCACCAGGATCGACGGGCAAACCTATCCTGACGATTTTACCGTTACCTGGCGCGACTTGCGGATTGGCCGGATCAGAAGAAATCCCGGCCTGCCTGCTCATCTCGATCAGTGGTCATGGGGCTGCCACGTCTATGGCCAGCCGCCACACAGAGAGGATTGCGGACAGGGCACTGATTTGGAGGATTGCAAGGCCAAATTCAAAATCGCCTGGGCACGGAAATGCACCGAGCTGACGGATCGGGCCATTACCAAAGCGCGCGAATTGCAACTGGCCGATGAACTGGAGAGCGCACCGGCTTCAGGTCGCTTCGGCTGAAATGCATGGCAGATGATTTGCCGGGATCGGGCACCGAAAGCTCGATTGAGGTACGGGGTGCCGGCTCCAATACGTCATTTTGACAGCCGAGTTGGAAGGTAAAGATATCTGACCTACCGGAGAGTGTGATCAATCCTTGGCACTAGCTGCCGCTTTCTGGCCATTCTTTAGAATCCGAGTGTTGCTTTTGTGGCACGACGTTTCAGGCCATAAGGGCTTATGATGCACGCAATACCATCGTCGCTTTGCTGCATTGATTCGCTTTGCTGCATTGATTCAAGCGACTCCGCGGAGGAAATTCGATGAAGAAGATTTTGTTGGGTACCATTGGTCTTGTTGCACTCGCAGCTCCGGCTCTCGCTGCCGACCTTCCGGCGCGGCCGGTAAAGGCACCGCCTCCGATGGTAATGCCGGTGTACGACTGGACCGGCTTCTACATCGGCGGCAACGGTGGCTGGGGACAGTCGCGCAATTGCTGGGACCTCGTTCCGCTAACGGGCACGATCCTCGCGGATGGTTGCCTCTCCAAGTCCGGGGGCCTTCTCGGTGGCCAGATCGGTTACCGCTGGCAGACCGCTGGGATGGTTTTCGGTTTGGAAGCTCAGGGCGACTGGGCAAATCTGAGCAGCTCGCATATCAGCCTTTTGGATCAACGTTTCACACTTGGCACCAAAGTCGATGGCTTGGGGCTTTTCACCGGCCAGATCGGCTGGGCCTGGAATACGGCGCTGCTGTACTTCAAGGGCGGCGCGGCGGTCACGAGCAATCGCTTTGACGTAACCTCCACAATTGGAGGCATTGGTTTGGCCTCGATAACGTCGACCCGCTGGGGTGGCACGGTGGGCATCGGAGGAGAGTACGGATTTAGTCCGAACTGGACGGTCGGTATCGAATACGATCACCTCTTCATGGGCGATTCCAACAATTCGTTCTCGGTGGCCAATCCGCTGGCTGCCGGCGCGCTCAATCGGATCAGCCAGGACGTCGACATGGTCACGGTCCGCTTTAACTACAAATTCGGTGGCTACGGGGTCGGGCTGCCGGTCGCCGCGAAATACTGATCTCGTTTAGCATTTCTCCAGCAAACTCAAGCCCCGGCATCGTCCGGGGCTTTTTGTTGCCGAGATCGCTCGGACTGATGTCTGCGGTTCGGAATCCGCTCACGCCTTCGCGACGTCGACGATCGCTTCAGCAAACGCCCGCGGCGCTTCCTGCGGGAGGTTATGTCCAATGCCGCCGGTGATGGTCCGGTGCTCATATCTGCCTGAGAATTTTTTCGCGTAGGCACTGGGCTCCGGATGTGGTGCGCCATTGGCATCGCCTTCAAGCGTGATGGTCGGCACCGTGATGACTGGAGCTTCGGCAAGCCGCTTTTCCAGGTCGTCGTATTTCGCCTCCCCTTCCGCGAGGCCCAGTCGCCAGCGATAATTGTGGATCACGATGGCGACATGATCGGCATTGTCGAAGGAGGCTGCGCTGCGGTCAAACGTGGCGTCATCGAAGGCCCATTTCGGCGAGGCAAGCTTCCAAATGAGCTTTGAAAAGTCGTGCCGGTATTTGTCATAGCCGGCCTTGCCTCGTTCCGTGGCAAAATAATATTGGTACCACCACTGCAGTTCAGCACTCGGAGGCAATGGCATCTTGCCGGCTTCCTGGCTCCCGATCAGGTAACCGCTCACGGACACGGTTGCTTTGCACCGCTCCGGCCAAAGCGCGGAGACGATGTTGACGGTTCGCGCTCCCCAGTCGAAGCCGGCAAGAATCGCTTTCTCGATCTTGAGGGCGTCCATCAACGCGATCGTGTCCATTGCGATCGCCGCCGGCTGGCCGTTGCGGACTGTGTCGTTCGAAAGAAAGCGCGTCGCTCCATAACCGCGAAGATACGGAACGATCACGCGGTAGCCCGCTGAAGCCAGCAGGGGCGCGACGTCGACAAAGCTGTGGATGTCGTATGGCCAACCGTGCAGGAGAATCACTGGCGGGCCATCGGCCGCACCTGCTTCGGCGTATGCAACGTTCAGAAGACCGGCATCGATCCGCTTGAGCGGGGCGAACGAAGTATTCGTTCCAGGCTTGATCGGAGGCAGTTGTGCCTGTCCTGTCTTGCTCGATTGCGCGTTAGCCGACCCGATTATGCCGAGCCGAGTGGCCGCGGTCACAGCGGCAGCGCCGACGATATAACGGCGGCGCCAATCTACCCGTTCTGCGTTCTTGGTTGTGCTCATGGTGAATCTCCCTTTGGTTCACGGCTGCATTTTAATTGTCGGCGCCGCGGCGCTGGCACAGCTCCGTTTCACTCCAGAACCACCGTCGAAGATTGCTGTGGCCGCGCGGTGGAGGCGCGGGCACCTCATGTCTGGGCAGGCGCCGTTCAACGCTTCTGGTACGGATGGAAGATGTGGTCCTTTGCCTTCACGGCCACATGGCACGCGTGTCCGCAATCGGCGGGGCTCGGATCGGCGGTGAACTCGTCGGATGCGGCTTCGTAATTGAACAGCGCGTATCCCCATCCGCCGCTTTTCGGAAATCTCGTGCTGTCCTTTTCCATGACGAAAGCCTGCGCGAACACGTCTGGCACATCCACGGCGAAGGGAGCCTCCGTGCTCTTCTTCGGCTTCCACTGAAGCTTCGCGATCTTGGAGCCATCCGGGAACGGCTGGCCGTTGCCTGGAACGCCGGCCTTGTACGCCTCGATCATAGTGGGATTGGCGACGATCACCTTGAGCACTTCATCGGTCCGGGCCGAAGAAACCACCGCCCAGTCCTCGTATCCCCTGAAGTCGGAGAACGCGATTCCGCTCGGCGATTTCAGCGAGTATTTGTCCTGCGCGTAAACCGCCATACCACCAAGAACGGCGAACACCGCCGTTGCAATCGTAATCATGAGCTTGTTTTTGTGCTTCATGGCCGATCCCTTTTTTATGGTTCGAGGACGAGCTTATTTCCCAGTTGACGAGATTTCTCCCAGTTGTTCAACAAGATGCGCACGCGAGGGTGCAGGGTCAAACCGGTCGGCGAAATATTGCGTTTCGTTTGCCACCAGTCCTTCGCGGAATTCCATGATGCTCACCGCGTAGGATGGTATGCCATCATAGCTAAGTACGAATTCGGTGATCCAGAGATCGTCGCTGCCGATAATTCGCCGGACCGTAAAACGCTTCTTGTTTGGCTGGACGGATCGGCTCTCTTGAATGTTGTTCCGGCCGCGGATCCGCTCGCCTGATTGCGGATAATCAAGCACGGCATCCTCGCGGTAGATTTCATGTTCGACCGTGAAATCGCTTGCGTCCGAAGCATCCCAATGGCGCTCAAGAGCCAGTCGCACCGTTCGATCATCCATCTCAATCTCCCACCTGCGCCTCCGGCTGTCATTTCAGGAGTGAGCCAGGTCCGTTCCTGTTCGTCCCCTCATGGCGGACATGCGCGGCGTTCTAAAGCGTGCATTGGCGCGTCTGCCGCATCTTTTCCTGCACCTCCGCGGCGGCGGTGAAGGTCGCAACCGGCTTGCCGACGACCTTGTAGTTCGACGGCCACTGCAAGGGCTTGGACGCCAGGTCCTCATTCCAGATCTGGCAGACGCCGGTGTTGTCCCATCGCATCACGTAATAGCCGGCGTGGGCGGGATTGATGACAGCAAGGCTGGAGGCTGCGATGCCGGCGGCGGCACACAGAGTGGTAACGCGACGCATGAGGAATCTCCTGATCGGAAAATAGTTCACCTGCGCGCGGCGCGTGATGCGCCGCGGCGCCCATCTTTCACAAGAACAGTGCAAGTGGTGCGGCAAAAGCGCGCCGCTTGCAAATCGCAAGGCGGTGATCGTTTGCCTGCAGAACCGAATGAAACGAAGCCGGCGATCACCGTGCCAGCGACGCGACGGCCTCGATCTCGATCAGCATTTTCGGATCGGGCAACGCCTGGACCACGCAGGTGGTGCGCGCGGGGTAGGGCGGCGGGCCGAATGCGCCCGCATAAAGCGCATTCATCGCGGCGACGTCGGAGGCGCGCGTCAAAAGCACATTGACCTTGGCGAGATCGCTAAAACTCGCGCCTGCCTCCTCGAGCACGCGCCTGATGTTCTTCACGACAAAGCCGAATTGCGCCTCGAAGCTTTCGGGCAGCGCGCCCGCCTCGTCGAAGCCGGGAATGCCGGAGATGAACAGGAGATCGCCGACGCGTGTGGCAAACGAAAGCGGCGGGGCCTTGATGCCGGCGGGCGGCGGGAAATGCTTGATCGGGGCCATGCGGTCACCTTTGTCATTTTTGGGGCGATGAGAGCTCTCGCCCGCGCGATATATCGCTTCACCGATTTGGGCTCGGCTTGCTAGCCTCAGTCAAATCCGAATCGGCCTGGGCCGCAACACCAGGCTCACTCATCCCGGGGGACACTGCCCATGACATTTTCATCCGCCCTTCGCGTCGCGCTGCTTTCGCTTGCGGTCTTCGCCGGCACGACCTTTTCGTCCGCAGCTCGCGCCGACGACGGCACCGTGTCGCTGGTGATCTACAAGGCCGGCTGGATCATCGGCGGCTCGGGCGGGGGCGGCACGCTGTACTTCCGCGGCCGCGCCTATGCCTTGTCCACCGGTGGAATCGACTATGGCCTGGTGTTCGGCGGATCGAGGACGGTGCTGCAAGGCCGCGTGCACAACATCTGGCGGCCGTCGGACGTCGCCGGCGTCTACGCCGCGGCCGGCGCGGGATTGGCCATCGGCGGCGGCGCCCGCGCGATCGTCCTCACCAACCAGAAGGGCGCGGTGCTGGAATTGTCCGGCTACCAGACCGGGCTGATGGCGAACGCCGATCTGAGCGGGCTTGCGATTACGTTGAGGTGAGGGGTGATCCGTAGGATGGGTAGAGCGCAGCGACACCCATCGTGTAACCACGCTAAGACTACTAGATGACCAACTATCGTCGTAACTTCCTTGCCGGAGGCAGCTTTTTCTTTACCGTCAATCTGGCAGAGCGGCGTCTACGGTTGTTGACGGATAACATCGACAAGCTGCGGGTAGCGTTTCGCGAAACGCGCCGGCGTCATCCGTTCGAAATCGCCGCAATGGTTGTGGCACCTGACCACCTACACTCAATCTGGAACCTTCCCGAGGGCGACGCAGAATTTTCCACCCGCTGGCGACTCATCAAGTCGGCGTTCTCGCGCGGCCTTGCGGCCGACGAGCCGATTTCGCGGAGCCGTGCTGCTAAAGGTGAACGCGGTATCTGGCAGCGGCGCTACTGGGAGCACACCATTCGCGACGAAAACGATTTTGCCCGTCACGTCGACTACATTCATATCAACCCGGTCAAGCATCGACTTGTGAAGCGGGTCAGGGATTGGCCGTATTCGTCATTCCATCGCATGGTGAAGCTCGGCCTCTATCCAGAGGACTGGGCAGGCGATGTCTCGAATGATGATGGGGCTTTTGGAGAGCGGTCCTAGACACAGGCGGCGAGGTGATGGGTTTCGCAAGCGCTCAACCCATCCTACGGGCTACTCCACCCGACTGACCGCTTCATGAATGGCGCGACAGTGCCGGACGATGTTCTCGTGCGCGACGACGAATTGTTTCAGCGGCGTATCGATGTCGTAGAAATAGATGTTGGCGATGAAACCGTAGATGCCGGCATCGATGCTGGTTGGTTTCTCGCCATGCAGATAGCCCCGCGCGGGAATCAGGGTTGCTAGCGTCTCCAGATCGGCAACGCCGCGCGCCATGGCGGCATCTGGATCGAAGCGGCCGATGCCCTGGTAGTAGTAACGTTGGTGGTTGAAAGCCTGCGCCTTGGCGAGACCGTCTTCGGTCAGGCTCGGATGCTCGCGCAACAGCGCGGCGCGGAACGCCGGCCAGAAGCGCTCGTCCTGCCAGCGCGAATACGACATCACCCAATAGAGGTCGTCGAGCATGCGCGTGATCAAGAGGTTCGTGGTTCGCTGCAAAGGATTCAGCGCCGCATCGATCGTCAGCCGGTATCTTTGGGTGACAAAGCCAAGAATGGTCTCGCTGTCGCCGACCGTGTCGTCGCCGTCGACGATATAGGGAAGCTGGCCGCGCGGCGCCTTCGAGGCGTCGAAAATATGCTCATGCCGGAACGGCACACCCGCAAGGCGCAGGAACGCAAACACCTTCAGGCCGTAGCCGTTGTTGTCGGCGACGCCGAATAGCGTGGGATAGGAATATAGCGTGAGCATCTGCGGGTCCGTTGCGTTTTCGAAACGTATGATTCGATAGCAGTTATTCGAGTGTCTTGGTTTTTCTCATCCAGGGTGTGAGAAGCCGAGCTTTCGCCTTTCCAAGATGCCCGGGTCAAGCCCGGGCATAACGCGGAGAGGGCCGCCTCAAGATTCGAGATGCGCGGCGTGCCGCGCCCTTCACCATGAGGTTCGATTTCACAACACCCGTTGCTCTGCTTCACCTTCTCCGCGTCGAGATAGACCTGTCCGCCCATTTCCTTGAACTTGGCGCTCATCTGCGCCATGCCGTCTTCGATGGTGCCTGACATCGACATTCCCACGGCCGCCGGATCGTTCAGCGTCGCCGCGTAATCGCGCACGTCCTGGGTGATCTTCATCGAGCAGAATTTCGGGCCGCACATCGAGCAGAAATGGGCGACCTTGTGCGCTTCCTTCGGCAGGGTCTCGTCGTGGAACGCCTTTGCCGTGTCCGGGTCGAGTCCGAGGTTGAACTGGTCCATCCAGCGGAAATCAAACCGCGCGCGCGACAAAGCGTCGTCGCGCAGTTGCGCGGCCGGGTGGCCCTTGCCCAAATCAGAGGCGTGCGCCGCGATCTTGTAGGTGATGACGCCGGTCTTGACGTCGTTGCGGTCGGGAAGGCCAAGATGCTCCTTCGGCGTGACATAACAAAGCATCGCGCAGCCGAACCAGCCGATCATGGCGGCGCCAATGCCTGAGGTAATGTGGTCGTAGCCCGGCGCGATGTCGGTGGTCAGCGGCCCAAGCGTGTAGAATGGCGCCTCGCCGCATTCCTTGAGCTGCTTGTCCATGTTGATCTTGATCTTGTGCATCGGCACGTGGCCGGGGCCTTCGATCATCACCTGGCAGCCCTTGTCCCACGCGATCTTGGTGAGTTCGCCGAGCGTCTCGAGTTCGGCGAATTGTGCGCGGTCGTTGGCGTCCGCGATCGAGCCGGGGCGCAGGCCGTCGCCCAATGAAAACGACACGTCGTATTTGCGCATGAGGTCGCAGATCTCGTCGAAGCGGGTGTAGAGGAAGCTTTCCTTGTGATGCGCCAGGCACCACTTCGCCATGATCGAGCCGCCGCGCGACACGATGCCGGTGACGCGGTTGGCGGTTAGGTGGATGTAGGGCAGGCGCACGCCGGCGTGAATGGTGAAGTAATCGACGCCCTGTTCGCACTGTTCGATCAGCGTGTCCTTGTAGACTTCCCAGTCGAGTTTGACGGGATCGCCGTCGACCTTCTCCAGCGCCTGGTAAATCGGAACCGTGCCGATCGGGATCGGCGCGTTGCGCAGGATCCATTCGCGGGTGGTGTGGATGTTGCGGCCTGTCGAGAGGTCCATCACGGTGTCGGCGCCCCAGCGGATCGCCCACACCATCTTGTCGACTTCCTCTTCCACCGACGAGGTCACGGCGGAGTTGCCGATATTGGCGTTGATCTTGGTCAGGAAATTGCGGCCGATGATCATCGGCTCGAGTTCGCCGTGGTTGATGTTGCAGGGGATGATGGCCCGTCCCCGCGCGATCTCGCTGCGTACGAATTCCGGCGTGATGAAGGGCGGGATCGCCGCGCCAAAGCTCTCGCCGTCGGCGATGGCGGCTTCGGCGCGTTCGAGTTGTTGCTTGCGGCCGAGATTTTCGCGCACCGCGACGTAGATCATCTCTTTGGTGATGATGCCGGCGCGGGCGAATTCGAGCTGGGTGATCATGGTGGCTTTGCTCCCTCCCCCCCTGCGGGGGAGGGTTGGGGGAGGGGGGTGGCCACAGCCGACACTGCCCGTGAAACCCCCACCCCCGACCCCTCCCCGCAAGGGGGAGGGGCGTCCACGCCGCGCAGCGGCTTGTGATAGGCGGAGAATGCCTTCGCGGCCTTGTCGGCGGATACGTTGCCGTTGTCGACCGGCTTCACGGGCGCCCTTCGTACTGCTCGACGCCACCGCGCTCCTTCACCCAGGCGATGCGATGGCGCTGAGGCACGCTGTTGACGTCGATCACGACGTCCGGATCGGTGTAGGGACCGGAGGTGTCGTAGACCGGCAGGTTCGGCTCGCCGGCGCCTTCGGAAAGGATGATCTCGCGCAAGGGCACGCGCACGTCCGGCGCTTCGTCCGGCGTCACGAAGATCTTGCGTGACGAGGGCAGGGGGCCGGTGGTCACGGCGGGAATCGTGGTGTCCGGATCGGGGCGAATGTTCATGGCGTCCTCCTTTGAATTGTTGCTGTCGTTCCGGATGGGTCGTTCCGGGTAACGCTGATCGGGTTTTCCGTCATTGCGAGCGCAGCGAAGCAATCCATAGTCGAGCAGGTGGGGGTATGGATTGCTTCGTCGCTCGCGCTCCTCGCAATGACGGTTAGTAATTTTGCAAATTTCATCACGCGGCCTCTGCGTTCATATCGAGCCAGGCGCGCACCCGCGCGTCCGGATCGTCGTTCTGGGTGATGTCGCTGACGACCGCGATCGAATCGGCGCCGGCGGCGAAGATCGCATTGGCCTGCTCGAGCTTGATGCCACCGATCGCGACCAGCGGAATCTCGCCGATGCGTTTCTTCCATTCGGTGATCTTGGCAATGCCCTGCGGCGCGAACCGCATCGATTTCAGCGTGGTCGGAAAGATCGGCCCGAGCGCGATGTAATCGGGCGCGGCCCGCAAGGCGGTTTCGAGTTCGTCGTCGTCATGGGTGGAAATGCCGAGCGTCAGCCCCGCGGCGCGGATCGCCCTGAGGTCGGCGCCGGCGAGGTCTTCCTGGCCGAGATGCAAATGGCTCGCTTTGGCGATGATCGCCGCGCGCCAGTAGTCGTTCACCACGAGCTTCGCCTTTGTGCCCTTGATGATCTCGAGCGCGTCGATGACGGTTTGCAGCGCGTCGGATTCGCTCAAGTTCTTGGCGCGCAGTTGAATCGTGCCGACGCCGAGCAGCGCAAGGCGTGCGACCCAGGCGACGCTGTCGACGACGGGATAAAAGCGATCCGGATACGCGCGAGCGATCATGATGCGCGTGGCGATCAGGATACGGCATGCCAGAACGGTGTCCCAACGACAGGGGTTGAAGGGGAGGCGAAGTCGCGGGCTTCCATCAGCCCGGCCTCGTATGCGGTGCGGCCGGCCTCGACGCCGCCGCGAAACGCTTTCGCCATCGACACCGGGTCGGCGGCCTTCGCGATCGCGGTGTTGAGCAGCACGGCGTCGTAACCGAGTTCGAGCGCGCGCGCCGCGTGGCTCGGCGCCCCCAACCCGGCATCGACCACGAGCGTGATGTCGGGCAGGCGGTCGCGCAGGAGCTTGAGCGCGTCCGGGTTGATGATGCCCTTGGCGCTGCCGATCGGCGCCGCCCACGGCATCACCATCTTGCAGCCGGCATCGACCAGCCGCATCGCGACGGAAAGATCCTCCGTGCAATAGGGGAACACCTCGAAGCCGTCCTTGATCAGGAGGCTTGCTGCTTCGACCAGGCCGACCACGTCCGGCTGCAGCGTGTCGTTGTCGGCGATGACTTCGAGCTTGATCCAGGAGGTCGCGAACAATTCGCGCGCGAGCTTTGCGGTGGTCACCGCCTCGCGCACGCTGCGGCATCCGGCGGTGTTCGGCAGCACCGTCACATCGAGCTCGCGGATCAGCGACCAGAACGAATCGCCGGTCTTGCCGCCCGCCGATTCCCGCCGCAGCGACACCGTGACGATCTGCGCGCCCGAGGCGCGGATCGCGCCTTGCATGATCGCGGGCGAGGGATACAGCGCGCTGCCGACGAGCAGGCGGGAGGAAAATTCACGGTCGTAGAATTTCAGCATGAGTGTCTCCGCAAGCGCCATTGCGCTCCCTCGCCCCGCTTGCGGGGAGAGGGTGGGGTGAGGGGGACGCTCGGCATCGCAGGAGCTCGCGGGTAGAGATTCCCCGTCACCCGGGCATTTTTCGCTTCGCGCAAAATCCGACCTGCTCCCCGCAAGCGGGGCGAGGTTAGGAGAAGCTAGCGCGATACGAACACGACCATCCTCACCCTCCCTGCCGCGGCGTGATGATCTCGATCTCGTCGCCGCTCTTGAGCGAGGTCTCGGCCCAGCGGCTTTTCGGCAGCACGTCGTAATTCACCGCGATCGCGAAATGCGTGCCCTCATATTCGAGCTCGCCGAGCAGCGCATCGACGCTGCGCGAGGCGATCTCGCGCGGCTCGCCGTTGACGATCACGCGCATCGCATCACCTCGTTGTCGATCACGCCGCGCTCGACATAGGAGAGCGTCAGCTCCGCCAGCGCCGGCGCCAGCAGGAAGCCGTGGCGGTAAAGCCCGTTGACCGCGATCTTGTCGTTGTCCACAGCGATGCGCGGCAAATTATCAGGGTAGGCCGGACGCAGCCCCGAGCCGAATTCGACGATGCGCGCCTCGGCAAAGGCCGGATGCACGGCATAGGCCGCGCCGAGAAGTTCCAGCGCGGAGCGGACGCTGACGCCATTGTCCTCGCCCTCGATCGAGGTCGCGCCCAGCATGAAGCGGTTGCGCCCTCGCGGAATCACGTAAAGCGGCCAGCGCGGATGGATTAGCCGCACCGGGCGCGACAATTCGACCTCGTCGGTCTCGATCAGGATGATCTCGCCCTTGACGCCGCGAAGCTCGCTCTCGGCGTCACGCGCGGCAAGCCCGCGGCAATCGATCACGATGCCGTCGATGTCGTCGGGCTCGGCCTCGCTGTTGAATTTGATCTCGCCGCCGGCGGCCGTAATGCGCGCGTGCAGTTCCGGCAAAATTCGCCGCGGCTCGACATGACCTTCGTCGGCGTAGAACAGCCCCTCGCGGAAACGGCCTTCGAGCGAGGGTTCGATCTCGCTCACGCCCTGCGCGTCGAGCCTTCGGTAGTTTGACGTGAGCCGCGCAAAGCGTTCGAAGTCGGCGCGGTCGCGCGTATGCGCCACCACCAGCGAGCCGTTGAAGGGGGTTTGTGGGAAATGTTCGCGCCACAAATGGAGCGAGCGGATGCCGAGCCGCACGATCAGGGGCTCGGAGACTTCGGCCTCGCAATAGGGCGCGAGCATGCCGCCGGCCCAGTAGCTCGTCGACTGCGTCATCGCGGTGTTGCTGCGCTCGTGCAGCGTGACCGCGCGGCCGGCTTGCGCGAACAACAGCGCCTGCCACGCCCCGGCAATGCCTGCGCCGATGACGGAAATCGGGGATTCCCCCCGCGAATTGGTCGAACTCTGGTACATCCCTGTCCCTTCGCCGGCATGACCCGGATCAGGTTCAAAGGGTCACCGCGGTCTCGCATCCTTCATGCGCAGAAGAAGGATTTGAGCGTGCGGTCTCTCAGCTCCTCATCGGAGCTCCCCTCGGAACGTCCCTAATGTAGGCTCTTGGCAGGTCGTGTCAACGCGCGCGGGGGCGCTTTGCACCGCCCTACCGCGTCGGAACCTGCTCGGCTCTCGCCTCCGCGGGATGCCTGCCATGTTCCAGACGCTGACGTTTGGCCGCGTAGTAGTAGCCGCTCGCATAATAATGGACGGCGCGCTGATGATCGCCGTTTGCGGCGCGGTAGGCGCCGGCGAGATATTTCACCGCGTAAGTGAGATTGGTGTCGGGATCGCGCAGTCCCTCGGCCGATCCGGTGTAGCCGAGGCCGCGCGCCGTCGCGAGCTTGATCTGCATCAGGCCGATGGTGCCGCCGCGCCCGACGAGACCAGGCTGATAGCGGCTCTCGCGCACGATCACCCGGTGCACCAGGGCTTCGGGGACGCCGTTGGCCTGGGCGTGTCTTGCGACCATCTCGTTGTACTGGGCGCGCTGGGCGTGCGCTGTGTCCGGCAGCGAGAGCGCAGCGATAGCGGCAAGCGATGCGAGGGTTAACAGACGCTTCATGGGAGTGTCTCCGGGCGGGGGAAGGTCGCGATTGGATGCCTCAAGCGCGGTCATTGTTGCATTTGCCGCGGCAGGGATGTGGCAAAAAGCCGGCTTTCTCGGGCCTTTCCAGCAACAGGGATTGCGGGTTTACCTGGAATTATGCCTGGCGTGCTTCGATCGGTCCTAAATTGCGAGGATTTCCGGACCCCTGCGCCCATGAGCATGACCGTCGCCAGTTCCGCCGAGGACACGCGCCTGTTGCGTGGGCTGCTGCCGCTATGGGTCGGCGTCTTTTCCTATGCGTTGCTTTTCCTGGCCGGCGACCGGTTGCTGCTCGATCCCGATACCCAATGGCAGATCACCGTCGGCCAGTGGATTCTCGACCATCGCGCGGTGCCCGAAACCGACGTCTATTCCTTCACCATGCGCGGCCAGCCCTGGATTTCGACGCAATGGCTCGCGCAAGTCGCCTACGCGCAAATCTATGCGTGGTTCGGATGGCCCGGGCCGGTCGCGCTGGCGGCCGCGGCGAGTGCTGCAACCTTCGCGCTGCTGGCAAGATTTTTGAGCCGGAATTTAAGCGAAAGCGCAACGCTCGTCTTCGTCGCCGTCGCTTTCGCACTGACCGCACCGCATATTTTGGCGCGGCCGCATGTGCTGGCCCTGCCGCTGATGGTGATGTGGATCGGCGGCTTGGTCGCGGCTGCCGACCGGCATGACGCGCCGTCATGGCGGATGCTGCCGCTGATGGCGTTGTGGGCCAATCTGCATGGTGGCTTCGTCTTCGGCCTCTTTATGATCGCGCCGATTGCGCTCGACGCCGTGGTGAACGCAGATGCCGCGTCTCGAAAATCACTGGTGCTGCGATGGGCGGCGTTTGCCGCCCTGGCGCTGGCCGCAAGCTGCTGCACGCCCTATGGCTGGAACGCGCTCCTGGCGTCGCAGAAAATTCTCGCGCTCGGCAGCGCGTTGCCGCTGATCACCGAATGGCGCGCGGCGGATTTCACCCATCTGCGTCCGTTCGAGATTTGCCTGCTTGGCGGCATTGGCCTGGCGCTGTTCCGCGGCATCAAATTGCCGCCGCTGCGTATCCTCTTGCTGCTCGGTTTGATTCACATGGCACTTGCGCAGGGCCGCGCCGCCGAAATCCTGGCACTGCTTGCGCCGCTCATCCTTGCGGCACCGTTGGCGCGGCAGGTCGGCGGCGCCGACGTCGCGCCGTCAGGCAAGGCGACGATGGCCCGCGCCGTCTTGTTCGCTGGCGCGGCGGTCGCGCTGGTGACAGGGACGCTCGTCTTTGCGTCGGTGCATCGCTTCGCGCCTTATACCGGAAATTCGCCGGTCGCAGCCGTAGCCGCGCTGAAGAAACTCAATCTGGAACGCGTGCTCAACGATTACGATTTCGGCGGCTATCTGATCGCGAGCGGCGTGTCACCCTTCATCGACGGCCGTACCGAACTCTACGGTGAGAAATTCTTCGTCGACCACAACGCGGCCTCCGGGTTGATGGAACCCGACAATCTGTTCCGGCTACTGGAGGCCTACAAGATCGAGGCGACGTTGCTGCGCACCCAAAGTGCTGCGACAAAACTGCTCGATCATCTCGACGGCTGGCAGAAGGTGTTCAGCGACGACGTCGCCACGATCCATCTGCGCAAAGCCGGCGCGACGCACACGACCGAGCCCGTGGTGGAACCCGGAGCCAAGTAAGTTCACTTGTGATTCCGTGGCGATGTGGAGCATCGCACTCCGATCCGTAATTGCACATCGGAGAATCCCGGCGCTCTCGGTTCCAATCTTTCGATGAGAATGATTGTGCCGACATGTTTTGCTGCTGCAGAGCGTCGCAGTGACTCTGCCGTTGAATTGCCCTAATGCTCGACCATGAAACGGCGCTTCGGCGCGCCCGCATCCGACAGCCATCCTGACTGACTTCGCTTCATAGACACAGAAGAAACAGAAGAAAAAGGGAGATCCGCCATGGCCAAAATGGATTTCTTTTCGCTGCCTCGGAAAAATCCCTGCGCTCAATGCGGCGAGCCGATCGCGGCTCCGGAATGGGTTGAGACTGAACCGGGCCGCACGTTCTATCTGTGGCGATGCCGGGCCTGCGACTACCGCTTCGAGGCGGTGGCTTATTTCGACGGACAGCCGGACGAGGACGCGCTGGCCGCGTGATCCATAGCGTTTTCAAGCGAAGTGGGTTGCGGTTCGCGTGATGAAAACGCGTCAAAAAAGCACCAAGTCCAGATTCCTCGCGCTCACCGGACTGACTGCCGGCTCGGCTGACGGACCGGCAACTGAATGCAGGCGATCAATCCATTCGGCAGCCGATCGTGAAGCGAAAGCTTGCCGCCATGCGCGAGCGCGATGGTGCGCGCGATCGAGAGGCCAAGGCCAAAGCCCTCGGCCTCATCCATGTTGCGGGCTTCGTCGCCGCGCACGAACGGTTCCAGCATCACCTCTTTGCGTGCATCGGAAATGCCGGGGCCGTCGTCCTCGACCTCGATGGTCACGGTGTCCGGCGCGGCCTTGAGGCGGATGGTGGCGACCGCGCCGAACCTGACCGAGTTCTCGACGAGGTTGGTGACGCCGCGGGTGAGATCGTCCGGCCGCACCGTCGCCATCGCGTGTTCCGGCCCCTCATAGCTGACCCTGTGGCCGATATCGGCAAACTGGTCGGCGACGAGCTGCAACGTGGTGGCGATGTCGGTCAGCGTCATGACCTCCAGGTTGCGGTCATTGCGCAAAAAGGACAGTACGGATTCCAGCATCGATCGCATCTGGTCAAGGTCGCTCATCATGCGGTTGCGATGCGTGTCGTCCTCGATGAATTCCGAACGCAGGCGCATTCGCGTGATCGGGGTCCGCAAGTCGTGACTGATCGCGGCCAGCATCTTGGTGCGGTCGTCGATCAGGGTCGTGATCCGCTCCCGCATCCGGTTGAGCGCTTTGGCAACCGAGCGAATTTCCTCAGGACCGCGTTCGGGCAGCGGCGCGGCGGCGCCGTCCAGGCTGAAATCCTCGGCGGCCTTCGCGAAGGCCGATAGCGGCGCCGTCAAGGCCCGCGCCGCCCACACGCCGAGCAGAGTGACGCTGACGACCGCAAACAACAATGGCACCGCCCATGGCCCGGTCCAGAACGAACGCGGCCGCTGATCGGGAAGGACCTTTGCGGAGATCATCGCGCCGTCGGGCAGCGCGATGCCGATCTTGTGTCGGTCCTGTTCGTGCGCGAGCGGGAAGATGCGATAGCTCGAAGCGAGCCTTCGGTGCAGGCTCCGCAGATCCAACCCCTCGGGGTCGCTCGCATCGGGCACGGGACCGGGCGGCAGGCTTTGGACCTCAAGCTTCGGAAAGGCGCGGGCGATGTCGGCGAAAAGCCGCGGCCGGTCGGCGGCGGGCGCCGCGCCGAGCAGCAGGACGGCGGCGGCAAATTGCGCGTGGCCCCGGTCGATGGTCGGGTCAGGCCGATCCGGCCGGCTGACCAGAAAGATCGCGGAGAGGATCAGGTGAATGGCGATGATCGAGGCGATCACCAGCGCGGCGATCTGTCCGCTGATATTCCGTAAGTTGAGAAAATCGGGCGACTTCATGACTGGTTGTTGATCGCGACCGTGACCACCTCCACCGCGGGCGTGAACATATAACCGCCCGAGCGCACTGTCTTGATCAGCGTGGCTTCCTGTGGATCGGTTTCGATCTTGCGGCGGATGCGACTGACCAGCACATCGATGCTGCGCTCAAATGAGCCGGCGTTGCGTCCCTGGGTGAGGTCGAGCAGGCTGTCGCGCGACAGCACGCGGCCGGCCCGTTCGCAAAACACGCGAAGCAGGTCGAATTCGGCGCTCGTCATCGACACCCGCGCCCCCGCCGGATTGCGCAACTCCCGCAGCCTGAAATCGATCCGCCAGCCGGCAAAGCCCAGCGCGGTCGCGCCGTTGCTCGCGCTCAAGGTCTGGGCGGCCGCCTGACGTCGCAGCACCGCGTTGACGCGGGCGAGCAGTTCGCGCGGATTGAAAGGTTTTGCCAGGTAATCGTCCGCTCCCATTTCAAGGCCAAGGATGCGATCGACGTCCTCGCCACGCGCGGTGAGCATGATGATCGGCACCAGCGACTCCGCGCGGATCCTGCGGCAGAGGCTGAGGCCGTCTTCGCCGGGCAGCATCACGTCCAGAATCAGAAGATCGACGCGCTGGTCGGCCATCGCGCGGTCCATCTCGCGCCCGTCATTGGCTGTCGTCACGTTGCAGGCGTTGTTGCGAAGGTATTTCGCGATCAGCGAACGCGTCTCGCGGTCGTCTTCAACGACAAGAATGTTGGGCGGCGCGGCGGCCATGGGAATCCTTTGCCTGAGATTTGGGACAACATACCAACGATTTTCGTTTCTGAATGTTTCTGACCGTTGCCGGCGAAACAGTGCGCAACATCTTTGTCGGGCAAGCAAACATCTCGTTAAGATGATTAACCTTAGCCTCCTTGCGTCGAGCAAGAAACCTCGGAGCCACCATGACCGCGATCGCTGCCGCATCCAATAGCAACTACCTCTCGCCGCTACAGCAATTGCAAGCCGAACTGCAGGCGGAGGTAAACTCCGGCGCCATCGGCTCGTCCGACCAGGCCGCGCTTTCCTCCGCGCTGACGGACATCACGTCTTCGCTGCGGAGCGCAGGCGCAAGCGCCGGTGGCGCAAATTCTCCTCCCGCCGACCTGAAGACGAAGATCGACAGCCTGATTGCGGGTGAGGTGTCGAGCGGCAAATTGACGAGCGCCCAGGGCAGCCGAATTGCAGGGCGTGTTCAAGGCCGCGTTCGCCAACGGCCCCGGCGGTTCGCTTGGCGCGAATGCCGCGCTTTCCCTCGGCGGTGCGCACCATGGCCATCACGGCCATCGTGGCGACCCGAGCGCGACAGACACCTCGTCAGCGACCGACAGCGCGAGCGGGACGTCGGATCCGAACTCCGCGAGCGACATTCTGCAGCAGTTCTTGAAATCGTTGCAGGCGTCACTGTCGCAAAGCTCACCGTCGTCTTACGGCGCCAGCGGCAGTCCCGACTCGGGTAATGCCGGCACGACCTCGGTTTCGGCATTTGTGGTCGACTATCAGACCTGATCATGTTCGATACAGTCATTCTACTCACAGGTCCCGCTGAACGGACGGCGTTGCCGGCGGTTTTGCTTGAGCACAATCCGCGTCTCAACGTGCTGGTGGCCGAGCGCGCCGACGAACTCAGCGCGCTCGGCGCCGAAATGTTGCGGCGGGCGCGGCTGGTCAGCTTCGTGACGTCGGTGATCGTGCCGCCGGCCGTTCTCGCGCAGCTCGGCTACGGCGCCTTCAATTTCCATCCGGGGCCGCCGGACTATCCCGGATGGGCGCCCGCGCATTTTGCGCTTTACGATTCCGCGAAAGAATTCGGCGCCACGGTGCATGTGATGGTCGAACAGGTGGACGCCGGACCCATCGTCGATGTCGCGCGCTTTCCCATTCCAGCCGACATCTCGGTCCTTGGTCTCGAAGGGCTTGCTTATGCTCACCTTGCGTTTCTGTTCTGGCGCACGGCGCATTGGCTTGCCTCGGAGGCGCAATCGCCGCCGGTTCTGCCGCTTCAATGGGGAAACAGGAAATATTACCGCGGAACCTATCGCGCGATGTGCGAGATCCCCCTCGACATCACCAAGAGCGAACTGGACCGGCGCATCAAGGTATTCGGCAGCAATCATTTCGGAATGACGCCGACGATCAACCTGCACGGGGTGGAGTTTCGCGCCGTATCGTCTGCGCCGGTGGCGGCGGAAACGCACATGGCAGAAGGGGCGTAATCTCTCGGCGAAAGCGGTAAATTGTTGCCGCAATGGAACCCGATCGTCGCTGACGCGTTGATCTATCTCACCAACCCGAAGGGAGGGTGACGATGGTCGACGTCAAGGAAAAGCCACACCAGTTGATCGCCAGCGACCGGGTCGAGGGCACCGCGGTGCGAAGGCCGAACGGCGAACTCGTCGGCCACATCGAACGGCTGATGATTGACAAGGTCACGGGCAAGGTATCCTACGCGATCCTCAGTTTCGGCGGCTTCCTTGGGCTCGGAGCCAGTCTGCTGCCGCTGCCCTGGGCGCGGCTGTCCTACAACATGCGGTTCGAGGCCTATGAGCTCGACATCGACGAAGAGGAGCTCAGGCGCGCGCCGTCGTTCCGCGCCGACAAGGACTTCGACTGGGGCGATCGCTCAAAGGAAATCGAGCTGCACCGATATTACGGCATCCCGCCATATTGGGGCGGGTTCTGATCGCGGATTCGGATCGATTGCGTTCGCGCAAACGTATCGGCGAAGTTCAGAAGCATACGCGAAGTTCCTTAAGCAGAGCCCGCCGTTGAAAATGTGCGACACCGGGAACGGTCGACACGGCGAGATGTTCTCTTCTGACAATTCTTGCACAGGGAGAGAAACATGTTCGCAAAATATGTCACTGCGGCAATGGCCGGCACCGCGCTGCTTGCGACGGTCGCGTCGGCGCAAACCCCGACGGCCACCACCGACCGCGCCAACACGGCCTCGACGGTGGTGTCGGAGTCCTCGTTCCAGGGCGATTGGCGCGCCTCCAAGGTCGTCGGTCTGAGCGTCTACAACGACAAGAATGAAAGCCTTGGCTCGATCAACGACCTGCTGATGGACAGAAACGGAAACATCAAGGCCGTGGTGCTCGGCGTCGGTGGTTTCCTCGGCGTCGGCGAGCACCTGGTTGCGATTCCCCTCGACAAGATCAAGTTCGTCAACGAGCCGGTCGCCTATGTCGGAACCGCGGGCGAACCGCACAGCCGTCCGGCATCGACGACCACGGGGTCTGCCACCACAAACCCATCGAATTCATCGAAACCAAATCCGTGGTATCCGGACCACGCCGTGTTCAACGCCACCAAGGATGAGCTGAAGGCGATGCCCGAGTTCAAATATTCGACCTGAGGCATCTGAAGTGAGTGAGAAGGGAAGTGAGTGAGTAAGAGCGGGTCTCTAAGAGTGAGTGAGTAAAAAGGCGCGTCCGGTTTCGCCGGGCGCGCTTTTTCCAGTTCTGGCTTTTCTCGTCATTGCGAGGAGCAAAGCGACGAAGCAATCCATGTTTTTCCATCAAAGATCTGGATTGCTTCGCGGAGCCTGTCATCGGGCGCGCATTCGCGCGACCCGTTGGCTCGAAATGACGGCTTAGTTCGTCTTCACCAGCGAACAGCCGCCCTTGTCGAGCGGACGGAAGGCTTCGTCGCCGGGCACGGTTGCGAGCAGCTTGTAGAGGTCCCACTCGCCTTTCGACTCCTCGGGCTTCTTGACCTCGAACAGATACATGTCGTGGACCATGCGGCCGTCGATCCGGATCTTGCCGTCCTTGGCGAAGAAGTCGTTGATCGGCGTCGAGCGCATCTGCGCCATCACCTTCGGTGCCTCGTCGGTGCCGATGGCTTCGATCGCCTTCAGATAATGCATCGTGGCCGAGTACAGGCCGGCCTGGATCATGGTGGGCATGTGGCCGACCTTCTCGTTGAAGCGTTTGGAGAAGGCGCGGGTCTCATCGTTCATGTCCCAGTAAAAGGCGTCGGTGACGATCAGGCCCTGGGTCTCCTTGGCGCCGAGCGCGTGCGCATCGGTGATTTCCATCAAGAGCGCAATCAGTTTCTGGCCGCCCTTGGTGATGCCGAATTCGGAAGCCTGCTTCAGCGCATTGGTGGTGTCGCCGCCGGCGTTCGCAAGCCCGATCACCTTGGCCTTGGAGGCCTGTGCCTGCAGCAGGAACGAGGAGAAGTCGGACGAGTTGAGAGGATGCCGGACGTTGCCGAGCACCTTGCCGCCGGTCTCCTTGACCACATTGGCGGCATCGCGTTCCAGCGCCATGCCGAAGGCATAGTCGGCGGTGACGAAGAACCAGGTGTCCTCGCCGCGCTTGACCATCGCGCGGCCGGCGACGTTGGACAGCGCATAGGTGTCGTAGGTCCAGTGCACCGTGTTGGGCGAGCAGGCGACGCCGGTGATGTCGGAGCTGCCGCCGCCGGAATTGATATGGATCTTGTTCTTTTCGCGGGTCAGCGCCGAGACCGGCAGCGCGACCGATGAGGTCGGCACGTCGAAGATCGCGTCGACCTTCTCGTTGTCGTACCAGTTGCGCGCGACGCCGACGCCAACGTCGGGCTTGTTCTGGTGGTCGGCCGAGATCACCTCGACCGGCTTGCCCTTCACCTTGCCACCATAGTCGGCGACCGCCATCTGGACGGCGGCGAGCGAGCCCTTGCCGGTCGCGTCCGCATAGAGGCTCGACATGTCGGTCAAGACGCCGATCTTGACGACGTCGTCGGAAATTTGCGCGCTCGCCACTCCGCCGGATACGGCAAAGGCGAGGCCGGCCGCGACCGCGGCTGCAACTGACTTCATGGTTTCTTCTCCCAGGCTTCTTGTTGAGGGCTTAGATTGAGGCTTGTGTTCTATCCGGGCCGGGCAACGTCTGCAAAGCCGACTTTTGAGGCATTGGGCGCCTCGGCCGCTTGCGGATTGCCTTTCAGCGAGGGGATGGCAGTGTTAGGCTTGTCGGTGGCAGGAGCACCTGCGTCCTGCCTAATATTGAACGGGAGGACGACATGCCTGAGAGCGTCTACAAAGTCATCGAGCTGATCGGAACCAGCAAGGAGTCCTGGGAGAAGGCGGCCAGTGCGGCGGTCGATCGGGCGGGAAAATCGCTCCGCGATCTTCGCGTCGCCGAAGTCGTCAAGCTCGACCTGCAACTGGACGCCAAGGGCAAGGTCGAAGCCTATCGCGCCAAGCTCAACGTCTCGTTCAAGTTCGAGGATTAGAGCGAGCCGGGATTCTCTCTCCGTCATTCCGGGATGGTCCGAAGGACCAGACTCGGATTCTCGAGATTCCGGGTTCGGTGCTTCGCACCGCCCCGGAATGACGGCGTCTAAGAGCTGGGTGTCGCGGGAGCCTCGACCATCGCGCCTCACAGCCCCGGCAGCGCCGTGATCACGACATTAATCGTGCCGGCGGCTTCCGCGATCACCCGCAGCGTTTTCGAATCATAGGCGATATCGGTCAGGTTGAGGCTGGTGATTTCGGCTGCCACGCGGATGCCGTCCTCGTTCTTCTGCAGATCCGATATCGCCGCGGCGACCATTTTCTGCGCGTTGCCGAGAAGCGGCTTGAGGTCGACGGCGGTCTTTTCGGCCAGCGCCTTTTGCAGATGCGGCATCACCGCGCGCGCCGCGGCGCCAAGCAGCCCGAAGGCGGCTTCGGATTCGACGGCCAATTCCATATTGGTGAGCCGCAACGTCTGCTGCGCGGAATCGAGCACCGGCCGGCCCCAGATGTGCACATTGGCTTCGCCGCCGAACCCGAGGAGGCTCGTCTTCTCCTTTGCGTTCACCAGGAGCGAGATCAACAGCCGATCGCCGGAGGCTGCGACCGATGCGCGTTTGACGGTGACGCTCACCGAGCCCGAGCCGTCTTCCGGGAATGTCCGGCCGGCAAGCTGCGTCTCCACGATCTTGTTGATGTCGGTGAAGGGCACGTCAACCGGAATGCCGATGCTGACCACCGCGGGCGTCGGCGGCACGATGGAGATCTTCTCGGGAAACGGGCAGCTCGGGGTGGTCTGCTGCGGCGTGATGCGCGTCTCCGCCTCGATGCCGAGCGTCATCATGACCGCGGACGTATCGACGTAGGGCTGCACCGCGACCGCGCGGGTCGGCCGCAGCTCGAGCCAAAGCGACGGAACCGACGCGGCGGCGCCCTGCAGCGGAATCGAGCGGCACGCTTTCGCCCATTGAATCCTCGCATTGCGCTCGAGCGCGGGATCGTTGCGAATTCGCGCACCGGCGGCGGCGATCTGTTCGCCCACGGTCTTGTCGATCATCGGCTTGATCTGCGCCGGGACGTTGACGCGCGCGCCGGCGACAATGAGGCTGGTGTCGCCGAGCGTCACCACGGCGCCGAGATTGGGCTCGATCCGCCAGGCGGCCGCAAGCTTCGGCCGCGCGGTGATCGTGACATCACCCCTGATCGCGGCGGTGGCATTGAGCGACTTGATGTTCACACTGCCGATCTGCTTGGCGACATTGCCGCCGAGCAGGCCGCCGATGGCGTCGCCGACCGCGCCGGTCGCCTTCGACGACAGCGAACCCGTCACATTCAGCTTTCCGGTCAGCACCGTGGTCAGCGACAGCACGTCCTGGCCCCCGATCGCCGCGATCGGCCCCCGCGATGCGGTCCAGCCGATGTCGGCGTTTTGCAGGATCTGCGATACCGGATTGTCGGCCTTGCCGGCGAAATTGCGCCCCGCGCCGCGGTCGGCGGCGTCGCGAATGGCCGAGAGCGGAATGGTGACCTGGGCAAGGATGACGGAACTGCGGGGCGCGGGCGGCAGCGGCGGCAAATCGGCAAGGACCGGCCGAGGGACCGCGCCGCGCGGCGAAAGCCAGTCCATGGCCTTCAGGCTGACGAAGAACGTGGCCGCGACCACCGCGATGGCGATCAGAATGGTCTTAAGGCGCATCGTCTCCCCGGACTGATTCAACGCCCGGAGTTTACAGGGCCGGCTTGGGCGGCGCCAGAGCGGGGGTCCTGCGGGGGCGTCCGCGGCGCGAGGCCACGATGTCGCACGAGGGGAGGGCAGGAGCGTGGTCGAATTGTTGCCGGCCAGAAATAGAAATGGCGCGGAAACCGCGCCATTTCCGAAAGTTACCTACGGCTCAGTCGTCACTGTGTGGAGGCGACACGCAGCACGGTCTGGCTCCGCTTGCCGGGTACGTTCTCCGCGCGGCGGTCCATCGGCAGCACGATCACCTTGGTACCGACATTGACCCGCGAATAAAGGTCGGTGACGTCGTGATTGGTGAGGCGAATGCAGCCGGAGGAAACATGCGTGCCGATGGTCTGCGGCGCGTTGGTGCCGTGAATACGATACACGGTGCCGCCCAGATACATCGCACGCGCGCCGAGCGGATTTCCGGGACCGCCCGCCATGTGACGCGGCAGATAAGGCTGGCGCGCGATCATTTCCGGTGGCGGAACCCAATCCGGCCACTCGGCCTTCTTGGTGATCGACTGCACGCCGGACCAGGTGAAGCCGTCGCGGCCCACGCCGATGCCGTAGCGGATCGCCTGGCCGCCGCCGAGCACATAATAGAGATAGGTGTTGGGCGTATCGATGATGATCGTGCCTGCCGCCTCGCGGGTCGGGTAATTGACGATCTGGCGCTTGAGCCGGGCCGGCAGTTCGGCCGTGATGTCCTGGTCCTCGGATGGCGCAGGCGCGGACTGCACCATCGGCGGCGGAAACGCCTGCGGCTCCGTGACAAAGGGAAAAAGCTGCAAGGGTGCGGCCAAAGCTGCGCCCGAAAAAGCGACTGCACCGATCGCCAGCGCCCCGAAGGCGGCGGCTCGGCAGGAATTTGGCATGAATGCCCCGACATTGAACATCTTGGCGTCCCCTGTTTGATCGCCCGCGCGCCGTTTTGGGTCGCGTCGTTGAGCCTAATCCTTAACGAGGAAACGTTTCGGGACGTTTGCGCCGAACCTCGAAAATGGTTTCACCGCCTTCATGAATTGTTTCATTCTTGTGTCGTGGACGCCAAAAAAGCGCGAAGAGACGCGAAAAAGGCGGCGTTAACCTCTGTGACGTCACACGATTGAAATATCCGTAAGTGAACGTCGGGCCTTGAGAATCAGCAAGGCATCCCCGATGCGGATATTGATAGCGACCGACGCTTGGCACCCGCAGGTCAATGGCGTGGTGCGGACCCTGACCTCGCTCAAGAAGAGCGCGTCTGCGCTCGGGGCCGATATTCATTTTCTGACGCCCGAGGGATTTCGCTCGATTGGCGTTCCGACCTATCCGGGCCTGCGCGTGGCCCTGCCGAACCGGGGCGGGATCGCAAGACGGATCGAGGCGGTCGCGCCGGAGGCGATCCATATCGCGACCGAGGGGCCGATCGGCTGGTCGGCGCGGGCCTATTGCCGCCGCCACAAGCTCGCCTTCACGACGTCCTATACGACGCGCTTTCCCGAATATATCGCGGTGCGCACCAACATCCCGGCCGCGCTCAGCTATGCGGTGCTGCGGCACTTCCATTCCGCCGCCGCCATGACGATGGTGGCGACTGGCTCTCTTTATAATGAGCTCGCCGGGCGCGGCTTCCGCAAGCTCGGCTTCTGGGGACGCGGCGTCGATACCGAGCTTTTCAATCCGGATCATCCCGACTGCTCTCGACCTGCCGCGGCCGATCTTCATGACGATGGGTCGCGTCGCGGTCGAAAAGAACATCGAAGCGTTCCTGGCGCTCGATCTGCCGGGGTCGAAGGTCGTGGTCGGCGATGGGCCGCAAAAGACCGCGCTCGCGCAAAAATACCCCGCGGTGAAATTTCTCGGCGAAAAGACCGGCGCGGATCTGACCGCGCATCTGGCTGCCGCCGACGTCTTTGTGTTTCCGAGCAGGACCGACACCTTCGGCGTCGTGCAACTGGAGGCGCTGGCCTGCGGCACGCCGGTTGCCGCCTTCCCGGTGACGGGCCCGCTCGATGTGATCGCCGACCACCCGGTCGGCGCGCTGGATGAGGATCTGCGCAGCGCCTGCCTGCGCGCCCTCGACATGTCCCGCGACGCCTGCCGGAATTTTGCGCTGGAGCGCTCCTGGGAAAACAGCGCGCGGCAGTTCGTCGGCAATTTGACTGCGCTGCAGCCGAGCCGTTCGCTGCGGCCTGCCCCCATTGTGGTGGGACAACACGCGGTGCGCGGCTGATCGGCGCACGGCGGAACAAGCAACGAGATCAACGAGGCAAAACGGACCATGGCAGAAATCATCAAATTGGACGGCGCGACGCAGTTGGACTTCGACCGGGAAATGGTCGAGCAGGCCTACGACCGCTGGGCCCCGGTTTATGACCTCGTCTTCGGCGGCGTGTTCAGCAAGGGCCGTGACGCCGCGATCCAGGCGACCAACAAGATCGGCGGTCGCGTGCTCGAAGTCGGCGTCGGCACCGGCATTTCGCTGCCGCTCTACGCGCCCCATGTCCGCATCTTCGGGACCGACATTTCCGAGGCGATGCTCAAGAAGGCGAAGCGGCGCGTCGCCGATCTGCGCCTGAAGAACATCGAAGGGCTTGCGGTGATGGATGCCGAGAAGCTCGAGTTTCCCGACGACTCGTTCGACGTGGTGATGGCGCAATATGTCGTGACCGCGGTGCCGAATCCGGAAGTCGCACTTGACGAGTTCGCGCGCGTGCTCCGCCCGGGCGGCGAGCTGATCATCCTGACCCGCGTCAGCGCGGATGCCGGCGTGCGCCGCTTCATCGAGCAGCAATTGCAGCCGGTGGTGCGCCGGCTTGGGTTCCGGACCGCGGAATTCGCGTGGTCGCGCTACACGCGATGGCTCTCCACCGCCAAGGGCGTGGAACTGGTGGAGCGCCGCCTGATTCCGCCGCTCGGCCACTTCTCGCTGGTTCGTTTCCGCAAAGTCGGCAGCTGAGGTGTTTTCAAGTGAAGCGTGCCTTGCGGATTTGATCCGCGTGTGAAGCGCCGGTTCGCCTCACGATAACCCGTCAAGATACGGGCGAGGGCCGCCGCCTGACTTGACCGGACGCTTTTTCCGTAACCGTGGCGTCATGAACGTCATATGTCATTTTGATGATGTCACATGCCCTACATCGAATTGCTGTAAACACAACGCAGACCACCTTCCTGGGGGAAAGAAAATGATCAAGGATTTCCTGGAGCAACTGCGAACCCAACGTTGGGACGACCATCGCTACTATCACCACAGCCGCATCAATCAGAGCCTGCACTTCGTCAGCGCGGCGAGCTTTCTGATCGCCTATGTGATGATCTTCTTCGATCCCGTCGTCGCGGCCCTGATCGGCTGGCTGGTGTCGATGACCTCACGCCAGGCCGGGCACTTCTTCTTCGAGCCCAAGGGATATGACCACGTCAATCACGCGACCCACGAGCACAAGGAAGAGATCAAGGTCGGCTACAATCTGCAGCGCAAGATCGTGCTGATGGCGATCTGGGCACTGTCGCCGGTGGTGATCTACTTCGATCCGACTTTGTTTGGAATCTTCACGCCCTGGGTCTCGCCGGCCGATTTCATGCGGCAGGTCGCCAAGATCTGGCTCGCGATCGGGATCGGCGGGCTGTTGTTCCGCACCATCCACCTGTTCTTCATCCGCGACGTCGAGACCGGCCTGGTCTGGATGACGAAAATCCTGACCGACCCGTTCCATGACTTGAAGCTCTATCACAAGGCGCCGCTGTTCCTCTTGAAGGGCGAGCTGATCGATCCGGGTCTGGACATCATCGAGCACGATCTCGAAGAGCAGCACGCCTGAGTCGATTTCGGATGCTTCCAACGTTCGTCATGCCCGGGCTTGTCTGGCTTGTCCCGGGCATCCACGTTTTGAGGCCGGAAAGCCAGACTAGGGCGTGGTGAGATTGGATCGAGTTTTTAGCAACGGAGAAAGTGCTCTCCCGCTTGCGGGTGAGGGATGGGGTGGGGGTGCCTCCACAAACCGCGCCGGTCGTGCGGATAGATTTCCCCCACCCGCCGCGCTTCGCGCGCCGACCTCCCCCGCAAGCGGGAGAGGTGAAGCCCGCTCAGCGCCTGACGACGCGCGTCAGCATCTCTTTCAGGATCCGGCGGCGGATGTTCTTGTTGGTGAGAGAAGCCTCGTGCCACCACCAGCCGTCCCGTTTCATGTTTTCGGCCGCGGCGATGATGCGCTTTTCGACCTCGGCAAAATCGGCGTCGGTGTAGTTGAGGCTGAAGATCAGGCGGCCGGTCCCGACCCAACTCAGCGCGAGCCTCTCGGCGCGCAGGTAATACTGCAACATCCAATTGTAACGGGACGGCTCGGTATAATGCACCGTCCAGATCGAAGACAGGTTGGCGACGCGGACCGGAAGGTTTGCGCCCGCAAGGGCATCGTTGAGCTGTTTGGCGCGTCCGTTCCAGGTTTCGTCGAGCCCGTTATAGATGGCGCGGAAATTCGGACTGGCAAGCCGGCTCAGGAATTCATCCATCGCCGTCATGACGTAAGGGTGCGAATTGAAGGTGCCGCGGGCAAAGCAGATGTCGGCGGGAGCATCGTCGCGGAAGCGGCGCATCAGCTCCTTGCGGCCGCACACCACACCGATCGGAAGGCCGCCGGCGAGGCTCTTGCCGTAGGTCACCATGTCGGCGCGGACGCCGAAATATTCCTGCGCGCCGCCCGCGGCGATGCGGAAGCCGAGGAATACCTCGTCGAAAATCAGGACGATGCCGCGCATCGAGCAGACCTCGCGCAAGGCCTTCAGCCAGACGCCGTAGGCCTCGCGATCGAAATGGCCGGAGCGGGAGCTGTCGACGAGGGCGGAATCGCCGGGCGCGCCGGCGTTGGGGTGCAGCGCCTGCAGCGGGTTGACCAGCACGCAGGCGATGTCGCGCCGCGTCCGCAACACATGAAGCGTCCGCTCGGACATCTCGGCGAGCGTATAGGTCTCGTGCGCCGCAATGGGGTTGCCGACGCCGGGCTGCACGTCGCCCCACCAGCCGTGATAGGCGCCGGCGAAACGGACCAGATGAGTGCGCCGCGTGTGGTAGCGGGCAAGCCGCACCGCCTGCATCACCGCTTCGGTGCCCGACATGTGGAACGAAACCTCGTCGAGCCCCGATATCTCGCACAGCCTTCGCACATTATCGAGTATGACGGGATGATACGGCCCGAGCGCCGGTCCGAGCGCATGCGCGCGCGTCTCACCTTGCGCGATGCACTCCTTGTAGAAGTCGTTGCCGAAGATATTGACGCCGTAGGAGCCGGTCAGGTCGTAGAACACATTGCCGTCGACATCGGTGAGGGTGACGCCGGAGGAGGACTGCATGAAGGTGCTGGTCGCGAGATTCTCGCGCACAAGGCGGCTGTACTGGAACGGCACACGATAGGTTTCGGTGAATTGCAGGTCGGAGATGCGGCCGGCCGCCTCCGCCGTCATCTGCCGCCCCTTGGCGTAGCGTTGCTCGTAGAGGCGCGCCAGCGCGAAGAAGGCATCCTTGCGCTGCGCGGCGATCGCCGGCGGCGCGCCGTCGGAGCGGAAGAAGTCTTGAATCGAAAATTCGTAAAACGGGATCAGGCGGGCCACCCGCCGCGACATTTTCGAATGTCCGGTGAGCGAGCGGTGCTTGGCCCGCGACAGCGCCAGCCGCGCCTTAAGCTTGGGGAAAACGGCCGCGGCGCCGGCCACCGCCGCGGCGGACAGAGAGAGAATCGGGAGGGGCGAATCCATGCCACCAGCGCTAGCCGGTCCATCTAACAGAATCATGACAGTGAAGGGCCTGATCGCGGCCCTGACCCAGCAGGAGGACCTGAACTTCCTCCTCACCAACCGTATCCCGCGGGCGGCGCTGACGCGGTTCATGGGCTGGTTCAGTCAAATCGAGAATCCGCTGGTGCGCGACGCCTCGATCGCGTGCTGGCGGATGTTTTCCGATCTCGATCTGTCCGAGGCCAAAAAGACCGAATTCAAGAGCCTGCACGACTGTTTCACCCGCGAGCTCAAGCCGGGCCTGCGCACCCCCGATCCCGACCCCGCGATCGTCGTCAGTCCGAGCGACGGCATCATCGGCGCGCATGGGAAGATCGAGGACACCGAGCTGTTCCAGATCAAGGGCGCCGGATATTCGCTTCTCGATCTGCTCGGCGATCCCGCTCTCGTCGACGCCCACCGCAACGGACGCTTCGTCACGCTGCGGCTGACCTCGAGCATGTATCACCGCTTTCACGCCGCCGCCGACTGCCGGATCGAAAAGGTCACCTTCATCAGCGGCGACACCTGGAACGTCAACCCGATCGCGCTGAAGCGGATCGAGCGGCTGTTCTGCAAGAACGAACGCGCGGTGATCGAGACCCGGCTCGTCTCCGGCGAATCCTTGACGCTGGTGCCGGTCGCGGCGATCCTGGTCGCGAGCATCCGGCTGCATTTTCTCGATCTCGTGCTCAACGCGCAGACGCGCGGACCGACGGTTTTTCCCTGCGATGCAAGCGTGCACAAGGGTGACGAACTCGGTTGGTTCGAGCACGGTTCGACCATCATCGTGCTCACGCCCGATCATTTCGAATTTTGCGACAATGTGCGCGAGGGTGCGCGGATATTGGCCGGTCAGCCCTTGATGCGCAGATCGCCGGCGCGGCCGGCCTAGAGCATGATCCGGAAAAGTGGATACCAGTTTTCCCTCGCGACAAACGCGAAAGCGTTTGCGCGGAGATCATGCTCAAACAAAAAGATAGAGCGTGATGACAATTCGAAGAAGAGTCATCTCGCTCCAGACGCTCGGGAAGCGGATTTCGGTATTCGCCAAGGGGTTCTGCGAGGGCCGTGGCGGGGCAGGATTAAACGCAACCAGTCGCGCCCGCGCAATCCATGGTTTGTTAAGCAATTGCGCGGGTAGGTCGATCGAATACAACTTTTTGTTGATCATTCGCAGGTAGGGAAGCCTCGCTCATATTTTATGGGCCGGCGGCTCAAGGCGCTGGCAATTCGAAAATGATGATGAAACGTTCGATTTTGGCGATCATGTGCTGCCTGCTGCTTGCGGGCTGCATCTTCGATCCGGCGTTCGATACGTCGAGTTGGGACGCATTCCAGAAGAGCTCGGAAGCGGTAAGAGCAAAGCTGGGCAACGACGATCTGCGTCGCCTGGAGATCGCGCTGAAGTATTTGCTGCTGGAAAGCGCGCAAAGAGTTGACGGGCAAATGCTCAACAACGTGATCGCGAGGGAAAACTTCCCAACCCTGCAGGTCACTCTTGCCCGGCTCGGACCGAAGATAAACGGCAAAAGTGCTGCTGCCATCATCCAGGATTTGTCGATCAAGCTGGACAACGAGATTTCGCAGATCGAGTCAAGGATGCGGAATGCCGATGGGGTGTTGGCCGCCGTCGAGGTTGGCTCGCCGACCTATTACTGGCGAAGGAGCGGCTATTACACCAAGCCCGTGATCGAGTTTACGGTCTACAATGGAGGCAAGGTCCCCATCTCGCGGGTTTTTCTCGGCGGTGTTCTGACCAGCCCCAACCGGTCCATTCCCTGGGTCAACCAGGGTTTGACTCTGAGCTTCAAGGGTGGCCTGGAGCCGCGCGAAAAGAAGCAGATGAAATTCGAGCCAACCAGCGGCGAGTGGGCCGACAAGAGCTTGAGTGATCTGACAAACCCGGAGCTCAAACTGACCGTGATCAATTACGAGGATGCAAGCGGTCAAAAAGTGATCGCCATCGACGGCAATAGCCTCGAGGTGCGACGCAAGGTGCGGTCATTGCTGCAATGACGCTCGTCTGCTCTTAGCCCATCGGCCGCATTCTGCTGCCGCTCGCCGGATCGAAAGCAACGCTGCGGCTCTTACTTTTTGCCCTTGCTTCGAGCGAAGCGACTCTCGCTCCGAATTGCACAAGAATTTCCGGCCATCATCGATCACGGTTGCGACAGCCTTACCGCTTCTTCTCCTTCGGCGGTTTGCCCTTGGGTGCGGGCGGCCGCTTCGGCAACATCGCGGGCTTGTTCGGCACTCCCTGTTGACGCAGGCCGGGCGCATCGGGCTGCCGCTGTGCACCGGGCGGTAGCTGCTGCTGTTGTTGCCCTTGTCGACCTGGCGCATTTGGTGCGTTCGGCGCTGCCGGCGGTTGACCCGGCTGCGGTCCCTGTTGTCCTGGCCGGTTCGCCGTTGCCGGCTGCGGCGGTTGACCTTGCTGGCCGGCGCGGTTTGGCGAACCCGGCTGTGGCGATTGCCCCGGCTGTCCCGCGCGGTTCGGCGCGCCCGGTTGTTGCGTACGTGGTTGTTGCGTGCCTGGCCGTTGCTGGAGATTGTTCTGCCGCTGCGGTCCGCCCTGACCGGGCTGATTGCCGCGCGGTTTGGTCCGGTTCGGATTGGCCTGCCGCAGCGCGCGCTGCTCGGTGACGACCCGACGTCCCACCGTTTGCGCCGCATGGACCTGGCGCACGATGCCCTGGTCGCGTGCAGCCTGTTGCGGCGAGATCACGAGCGGGGTTGCGGTCACGCGGCCGCCGGGGCCGGGCCGGACCGTAAAGCCGCTCGAGCCCTGCGTCAGCGAGCCAAGCCGCGCGCCGCTGGCGCGATCGCTGATGTCGATATGCCCGACCCTGCCGTCGGGATCGGGATAAAGCTTGATGTTGTGGGCGCCCGCAGCCGTCCCGCTTTGCACTTCGACCAGACCGCTGGTGCCGCGAATGCCGAGCGAGGCCGAAGGCGTCGTGATCTTCATGTCGCCGGTCTTGGCGACGGCGGAAGCGACAAAGGCGACCGTGCCCTTGGTGACGTCGAACAGCGCCGAGTTGTTCTTGCCGCCGTCCTCATAGACGTAATTGTCGACGGTGATCTTCGCGTTGGCGGTGAGGTTGAAGGTGGTGGCGTCGTTGAAGGTGACGCCGAGGGTGGAATTCGCCGATGTTTGCAGGACGTCGTTGAGGTAGATGTCGTCCTTGAGCTTGA
This sequence comes from uncultured Alphaproteobacteria bacterium, assembly GCA_963741185.1. Taxonomy (GTDB): domain Bacteria; phylum Pseudomonadota; class Alphaproteobacteria; order Rhizobiales; family Xanthobacteraceae; genus Bradyrhizobium. The sequence continues at coordinate 175,651 of CAVUHE010000033.1, forward strand.
GCGGAAGCGATTCATTGTTGCGGGTTACGGTCGCCGTGCCGGTCAAGGTCGCGACGTTGCCGATCGGTTCGTCGGCGGGCGCTTGCGCGGTCGAGGCGCCCTGAGCGGGCGCGGCCGAAGAAGGCGCGGGCGGGGCCGCCGCCGGCCGCGTCTGTGCCGGCGCCGGCGAAGGCAGCGGCTGGGTCTGCACAAGCCTCATCGCCGCAGGGATCGCGTTTGTTGCCGACGACGCTGGTTCGTCGTCCGCGAAGGAGGGCACCGCGTAGGCCATCGCCGGGCCGGTCAGTGCGAGAAAAGTCAGAACCATGAACGAGAAACGCCGCCACTTTGCACTCACGCTTGCTCCGCCAGAGCGTGAGCCGGTTGATGAAAGGATCATGCCTACCTTCAATTGTTCGCAAAGCGCGGTTGCGCCCAAATTCAAGAATCCACTTTTGCCGATCGTCCGAATTCCGGCAAGAATGGAATTGGTGGCCGCGGGCGATTGAGACTGTCTTCGGCTGAATGCGGGATGAATGTGGATGGCCTTGCGTGACGAAGGAGGGCCCTCTCGGGAAATCCGAAAGGGCCCTGTCCACGAAATTACCGTTTTGATGCGTCAGCTCACGCGATTCCAGACCTGGCCGCCGCAGAACATTCCGCCGAAGGCGCAGCCCTGAACCCGCAAGGTGTTGGTGCCCTTCATCGCGATCGTGGAGTCGTAATTCCTGCCGCTGTCGGGATCGTGGATCATGCCTGTCCACTTCGTGTCCTGCGGCTTCATGTTGATCAGGATTTTCTCGCCGGTCTTCACCGCGTAGCCGCAGAGGTTCTGGCCGCATGGCTCGATGCGGACCTGGCCTTTGTTGTCTTCGGTGTTCCAAACGCCGATCGGCGTCGTGGCCGCCTGAACGGGCGCGGCGGCGATCGGGGCAGGTGCTGCGTTCGAAACCGCTGATGGTGCCGGAGGAGCGCTAACCGCTGTCGGCGCGGCCGGTGCCGGCGCAGCCGCTATCGGGGCCGGCGCGGGATTGGCGGCCGGTGCCGCAGGGGCTTGCGGCGCCGTGGCCTGGACTGCGGGCGCTTGCACCGGCGTGTCGGACTTCACGGCGGCATCGTCGTCGTCGAAGCGCTTGGAGTTGAAGCCCTTGAAGTCGAAGCCGGTGATCTTGAGGCACGACAACTGATCGCAGTTCTTCGGCGCTTCGATGCGGACCTTGTGTCCGTCGATCTCGAAGGAGACCGAATTGTTGCCGGCATAGGCGTAACTCGTGGTCATCAGCAGCGCGGCGAGAATGGTGAGCTTCTTCATGACTGTCTCCAAAAGTTAAGCGAAAGGTGAACGGCGTTGCGAGTGCGGCGTTGCGAACATGGGGCGCACCCTAGGCGCCGCCGGTTCTGCATTCTGTGATCCGCGTCACAGGAGACGTCTTTGCAAGCGTCCTTCCGTTGGCCATCTCCCAAGGTGACTGAAATCACATTCACCCCCCGAGCCGTGCCCTAGGCTTTGTTTGACACGTTGCTTCACGCGAACCGCGACCTGCTTCGCCTGAAAACGCTCTGGGCCCGGCCGCGCCGCCGCCGAAACTCGCCCCTGTCAATGACGTCGTTGGGCCGGCCGCCCCTGCTGCGCCGCCGGTGGTGAAGGTCAAGCGCGAGGCCGACGAGACGCCCGCGGATTCCCCGCTCGGCGATTGGCGAACCGAAGGCAACAAGGGAACGGTGCGCATCGCGGTGTGCGGCAAAGCGCTGTGCGGATATGTGCTCGATCAGGAGTCGCATGCGGTCGGCGAGTCCGTGCTGATCAACATGAAGCCGAAAAGCGCCGACGTGTGGTCAGACAATGTCTATAGCCGCGCCTCCGGCGTCACCTATTACGGGACCATCACGATGAAGGGCGCAAATTCGCTCCGGGTCGAAGCCTGCGTGCTCTGCCGCTTCTTCTGCTCCGGCAATCTCTGGAGCCGGATCGTCCCAACGCCTCAGGAGTTGATCACGTCGAGCCAGGCCGCGCCGGAGCCGCGGTCGTAGCGACGTCAATTTGCGCCGGCGATTCGGTCGAATGACGGTGCGCTGCGCAAAACAGATTTCCAATTTGTGATCGTCTTCATCTGAACCGCAACGCGCGCCTGAGCTGTGACAAGGCTTGCGCCACGAAAAAGCCCGGCCGCTGGAATGTTCCAGATCGCCGGGCTTGGAAAAGATCAGGTCGGGGTGTTGCTAGAACACGCCAAGCACGATGGCGCCAACAAAGGCAAAGGCCAGATATGCCGTAAGGACGCCCAATCCAGTTGCGAAAGGACGAAAGGCCATCTTCAAACCTCCCAAGGGTCACGTCACTGCTTGCCCTAAGCACGAAGCTAACAACGCGTTTGACGCCAAAAAAGGCAGTGCTGCTGTCACTCCGCTTCATCTCGGCGGCGCACAATCGCTCGCGACGTGGTTAAAAAGTCGTGAAATCAAGACATTGATGAGTCCTTAAATAAATTCGTTGAAGTTCTCCGCATGACGCGCGGAGTTCGTTTGTATCTCGTCGGCTCCTTCGTCCTTGTCTCGCTAACGGCTTGCGGTCGCGGGTTTTTCTCCGAAGAGCGCGAGCCATGGCGGACCGAGGCCGAAATCGCGTGCCTGAAGTCCGGCGCCGTCAAGGAGAGCGCGGAGCTGGTGCGGATGAGCCCGATTTCCGGCCCCGGCGTCTGTGGCGCGGAATTCCCGCTCAAGGTCGCCGTACTCGGCGAAGGCAGCGCAACCTTCGGTTTCGCCGATGATGATTTGCGGCCACCCGCCAATATCGGCAATCAGCCGCGCTGGCCGATCGGCCAATCCCCGCCACCTCCGCCGCCCGCGCCGTATTATCCGGATGCCGCATCCCGCGCGCCCGGCTATGGCGCTCCATCAGGCGGTCCGATTTCGTTGGCCGCGCCCGGCGTTGCGCGCGAGGGCGGCGAAATCAATCTGCCGAGCGAGGGCACGCCGGCATGGCGGAACCCGCCCCCGCAAGGCGCCTATCAACCGAGCTATCCGTCGCGCTTCTATGCCTCACCCTATCCGGGGCGCGTCGATGCGCCGACGCTGCCGCCAGCCGATCGTTATCGTTCGCCGCGGCTCGGCCCGGGACCGGACAATTCCGTCGCGTCGTTCGGACCGGTGGCAATGCGGCCGGCGGCGACGCTCGCCTGTCCGATCGTCTCGGTGCTCGACCGCTGGCTTGCGGAGTCGGTGCAGCCGGCGGCGCAGCGCTGGTTTGGCACCCGTGTCGTCGAGATCAAGCAGATCTCCGCCTATTCCTGCCGCGGCATGAACGGCGATGCGCACGCGCATATTTCCGAACACGCCTTCGGCAACGCACTCGATATCGCGGCCTTCACGCTTGCCGACGGACGCCAGGTGACGGTGAAGGATGGCTGGCGAGGTCTGCCGGAAGAGCAGGGCTTTCTGCGCGACATCGAAGCGGCCGCCTGTGCGCAATTCACCACCGTGCTGGCGCCGGGCTCGAATGCCTATCACTACGATCACATCCACGTCGACCTGATGCGCCGCGCCTCGCGGCGCCTGATCTGCCAGCCGGCCGCCATGTCCGGCGAAGAAATCGCCGCACGCGCCACCCAGCACAACCCTTACGCCGCGCGCGAATCCTACGTGACGGGATCGCTCGGCGGCACCAAGACCTCGCGCCCGCGCAAACACGGCAAGGTCAACGAGGAAGACGAGTTCGAGGACGATTGAGCGGGCAGTGAAATTGCGCTGCCAAGCCCGCGTTACGCTCAGTCCTTTGCGCCATACCCCGCCAGAAACATCCGCGTCGCGCTGCCGATCACTTGCGCGATGCGCTCTGGCGTTGGGGCGGGGGCGGCCTGGAAGATGAACGGCAGGAACAGCGACGCCTGGCACATCAGCATGAATTGCGAGGCCGCGAGCTGGCAGTCGTCGATCGCCAATTCCTTCAGCTTCACGCGGGCGTCGAGATAGGCGGCGAGACGGCTGATGGTCTGCTCCAGCACGTTCTCGTAGTAGCGGCGGCCGACATCCGGCATCCGCTCGGCAATCGCCATCACGGTGCGGATCGCCGATCCGCCGCCCGGCCGGCAGATCATCGCGATATAGGCCTGTCCGAATTCGGTCAGGGTCGTGATGACGTCCCGTTCCGGGTCAAAATTGAACGAAATCTTGCCCTGCACGAGCGTTTCGTCCTCGACGATGGCTTCGAACAGGCGGCTCTTGTCGGCGAAGTACACATAAAGCGTGCCCTTGGAAACTCCCGCGGCGCGGGCGATTTCGCCCATGCTGGCGCCGTCAAAGCCCAAGTCCATGAAGACCTTACGGGCACCGTCAATGATCTGCCGGCGCTTCGAGGTCTCCTCGTCGCCGACGACGCGCAGATTGGTGGATGGAGCTGCAACCATTGGTTTAGGTTCTCTGGAAAATTTACCGGCCGGAAACTCCTCGGAAGGAACTGCCGCTCTATGATCGGCGAGGGATATATCTTGACCGAACCGTTCGGTCAATGTTAATTTGTGTTTTATGACTGGCAGCGGCCTTTGTCGGCCTTTTCTGCCTCGCGTTTTGTAATGGGGGGAGGCCTTTATGGCCGCAGCGAGAGATCAGGCCGCGCGTATCGTTCGCACCGAGCCTCATACGGCTGAGGGCGAAACCGCGCGCGAAGCGTCCGTGATCGCTGACTCCATTCGAGCGCAACTTTCCGACGAGACCACCGCGCGCCGTTCCGCCGAAATGCCGGAACGACCGGCCGTCGCCAAGCCCGGGCCGCCGCAGGCTCCGGCCGTGTCGGCCGCGCCAAAGCCCGCCAGACGCAAAATGGTTTTCATGGGCGTTGTGGCGCTGCTCGCGCTTGCGGCGATTTCCTATGGCGTGCATTGGGTTCTGATCGGACGGTTTCATGTTTCGACCGACGACGCCTATGTGCGCGCCAACAACACCACGCTCGGCGCGCGCGTGTCCGGACACATCGCGGCGATCTTCCCCCGTGACAACGCGCTGGTTCACGCAGGCGAGGTGATCTTCAAGATCGACGACGGCGATTATCGGATCGCGGTGAACGCCGCACGCAGCAGAATCGAGACCCAGCAGGCCACCATCGAGCGGATCGGCCGGCAGATCACCGCGCAGGAAAGCGCGGTCGAACAGGCCAAGGCGCAACTGGCTTCGGCGGAAGCAGGCCTCAAGCGCGCCGGCCTCGATTTCGACCGTCAGCAGGAATTGAGCACCAAGGGCTTTGCCTCGCGTGCGACGTTTGAAGTGTCGGAAGCCGCGCGCGATCAAGGCATGGCCGGGGTGAAATCGGCACGCGCCGCCTTTGAAGCCGCGCGCGACAATGTCGAGGTGACCAAGGCGCAGCAGGCGGAAGCCCGTTCTCAGCTCTTGGAACTGCAGACCACGCTCGCCAAGGCCGAGCGCGATCTCGACTTCGCCTCGGTGCGCGCGCCGGTTGACGGCACCTTCTCCAACCGCATGGTCAACACCGGCGACTTCATCGTGGTCGGCCAGCGGCTCGGCAATGTGGTGCCGCTCGACGACGTCTTCATCGACGCCAATTTCAAGGAAACCCAGCTCAAGCGTATCCGCCCGGGCCAGCCGGTGACGATTTCGGTCGACGCCTATGGGCATCGCAAGTTCGCAGGCACAGTCGAGAGCATCTCGCCCGCGGCGGGCTCGGTGTTCACGCTGCTGCCGCCCGACAACGCCACCGGCAACTTCACCAAGATCGTGCAGCGGCTTCCAGTCCGGATTCGCGTGCCGAAGGATGTCGCGCGACAGAACCTGCTGCGCGCCGGCATGTCGGTCTATGCCACCGTCGACACCACCGAAGGCGCCAAGGATGCCGACAGTGAAGAAGACCTCGACGCGCCCACGATGATCCATCCGCAATAATCCCTCGATCGGGCGCAGCCCGGTTCGATTGGTCGTGAACCGAGCACATCATGGCTGACGCCACCACCGCTCCCCTGGGAATGACAGGCGCCGCCGCGGCGCCGTCCGAGCGCATCGCGCCACGGCGGCTGGTGGCGTTTCTCATCATGGTGTTCGGGATGTTCATGTCGATCCTGGACATCCAGGTCGTCTCGGCTTCGCTCACCGATATCCAGGCCGGCCTGTCGGCAAGCTCCACCGAAGTATCGTGGGTCCAGACCGCCTATCTGATCGCCGAAGTGATCGCGATACCGCTGTCCGGATTTCTGTCGCGCGCGCTCGGTACCCGGCTGTTGTTTGCGATTTCCGCCGCCGGCTTCACGCTGGCGAGCTTCCTGTGCGGTCTGGCGTCCTCGATCGAGCAGATGATTCTGTGGCGCGCAATCCAGGGATTTCTCGGCGCCGGCATGATCCCGACCGTGTTCGCCTCGGCCTATACGGTGTTTCCGCGTTCGAAATTCCATATCGTCGGCCCGATCATTGGCCTCGTCGCGACGCTGGCGCCGACCATCGGTCCGACGGTGGGCGGCTTCATCACCGACGCGATGTCGTGGCACTGGCTGTTCTTCATCAACGTCGTTCCTGGCATCGGCATCACCGTGGGCGTCTTGATGCTGGTCGATTTCGACCAGCCGAACTTTGCACTGCTCGATCGCTTCGACTGGTTCGGCCTGATCGCGATGGCGGGATTTCTCGGTTCGCTGGAATATGTGCTCGAGGAGGGGCCGCAATATGAATGGCTGCAGGACACTTCCGTCGCGGTGTTCGCCGCCATTTGCGCGATCTCGGCGATTGCCTTCTTCTACCGTGTGCTGACGGCGGAGGAGCCGATCGTCGACGTCCGCGCCTTCACCGACCGCAATTTCGGCATCGGCTGCCTGATCTCGTTCTGCGTCGGCATCGGTCTTTACGGCTTGACCTACATGTATCCGCGCTATCTGTCGGAAGTGCGCGGCTACAGCGCGCTGATGATCGGCGAGACCATGTTCGTCTCCGGCATCACCATGTTCCTGTGCGCTCCGCTCGTGGGGCGGTTGATGCTCAAGGTGGATCTGCGCCTGATCATCGCCGCGGGGCTCGTGATCTTCGCGCTCGGCTCCTACCAGATGACCTGGATCACCCGCGAATACGATTTCTACGAACTCCTGGTGCCGCAGATCTTGCGCGGCATCGGCATGATGTTTGCGATGGTGCCGACCAACAATATCGCGCTCGGCACCTTGCCGCCGGACCGGGTCAAGAACGCCTCGGGATTGTTCAACCTGACGCGCAACCTCGGTGGCGCGGTGGGGCTTGCGCTCATCAATCAGGTGCTGAACGAACGCACCGACCTGCACATTTCGCGTTTGCACGACCGTGTCACCTGGGGCAACACCACCGCGACCGAGACGCTCAACCAGTTCACCCAGCGCCTGCAGGGCATGGGCGACGCCGCGCTGATGGCGATGAAGCAATTGTCCCAGATGGTTCATCGCCAGGCGGTGGTGATGGGCTATGGCGACGCCTTCTTCATGCTGACGTTGTTCTATCTCGGCCTAAGCCTGATGGTCATCTTCCTCAAGAAGCCGGCCGCGCCCACCTCGGAGCCCGCGCATTAGTTGGCTTCATGGTTCTCGCTGCGCAACGGTGGGAGCCGCTGATATTGTCTGCCGCTTCCGTTCATGCTTGATGGGCGGCATGATGCGCGGCCTTTCCATCTCGGATTCCGGAATTCTCCGGCGTGTGCAGGCGGCGTCCGCGCGATGGATCGCCGCCGCGCTGGCGTTGACCGCCGCGGTGTGGCTCTGCGCGTTGGCCGGCCTGCTCGCGATTGCCAATCGCGTCCATGACGACGTGCCGGTTCTTCTGGCGACGAGCCTGCCGCTTCTCTCCTCGCGCCCCGAACTGATCTTCGCCGGCGAGAGCCGCACGGTCTATCAGGTCGATCCAAATCTCGCCGCGCAACTGATCGGCAAGCCGCAAGGGGCCGCGGTCAACATTGCCTATGATGCCGGCGAGCCGCTGGCGCTGTTGGCCGCGATGCGGCGCGAGCCGGATCGCTTTCGGAAAGCGCACGTCGTCGTCAGTGTCGCGCCGTTTCTGTTCAACGAAGGCGTGCGGTCGGCGGCCGTCTATCCGCAGGATGTCCTCGCCCGGCTCGGCGTCTTCGAACAGATGGTTTCGTTTCTGCCGCTCCGCGTCGGCACCTTGATCCGTTTCATTCGCGAGGCCTTTGCCTCGCGGCTTGCGGCCGATCAACACGTCGCCGATACCGGCCCGCAGCCCGCCGCGCACGGCGTGAAGATCATCGACCACACGCAATCCGAAGACCGCTGGCCCTCCGACCTCGGCTCGCACGCGCACTACGCCAATTGGAATTTGTCGGGGCCGAAGGCGCGCTTCGAGGTCGGCGCGTTGTGCGACATGGTGGCGCTGGCGCGGAAGGTGACGGTGGTGGTGCCGCCCTGGGCACCGCGTTACGACCGTGCGCGCGATTCCGAATGGCGCGGCAAGGACGATCAATATGTGGGGCTCGTCGCGGAGGCCGGTCGCGCGTGCGGCTTCGATGTCCTGAACATTGCCTCGATTCCAGGACTGGGGCAGGCCAACTACGCCGACGAAATGCACGTCAACGCTTCCGGCGTGCCGATCTACACCCGCTATCTCGTGTCGCGGTTGAAGCGTTAGCCACGCCCGATGCTGTTTTCCTCCTACACCTTCCTGTTTCAGTTCTTGCCCGCCGTGGCGCTGGCCTTCGCCGCGGCGCGGCGGCATTCTCCGCGCGCCGGCATCCTCGTGCTCGCGGCCGCGTCGCTGTTCTTCTACGGCGCCTGGCGGCCGGTTTATCTGCTGCTGCTGATCGCTTCGATCGCCGCGAATTTTTCGCTCGGTCTTTTGATGGAGGATCCGCTTCGCCGCCGCGCCGTCGGTCTGTTCGGCGTCGCGCTCAATCTCGCGCTGCTGTGCTATTTCAAATACACCAATTTCTTCTTCGACGGCATCAACATGCTGACCGGCGTGCCACTGCCGTTCTTCAATATCGTGTTGCCGCTCGGAATTTCGTTCTTCACTTTTCAGCAGATCGCCTATCTGGTCGATGTGATGCGAGGCGCCAGGGTCGAGCGTGACATCGTCAGCTACACGCTCTTCGTGTCGTTCTTCCCGCATCTGATCGCGGGCCCGCTGGTGCACCATGCCGAGATGATCCCGCAATTCAAGCGCGGGCGCACGGGACGTTCGGCGGTGCTGGCAGCGCGGGGACTGGCGATCTTTGCCGCCGGCCTGTTCAAGAAGGTGGTCATCGCCGACAATCTCGCGCAGTTCGTCTCGCCGGTTTTCGCCCATCTCGATGCCGGCGGCGGCGTCACCACGCCGTGGGCGTGGCTGGCGACATCATCCTATACAATGCAAATCTATTTCGACTTCTCCGGCTATTCCGACATGGCGGTCGGGCTCGCGCTGTTGTTCGGCATCCGCCTGCCGGTCAATTTCCGCTCGCCGTACCAGGCGGCCTCGATCATCGAGTTCTGGCGGCGCTGGCATATCACGCTGTCGCGTTTCCTGCGCGACTACCTCTATATTCCGCTCGGCGGCAACCGGCTCGGCGAGCAGCGCCGCTACCTCAATCTCATGGTGACGATGTTGCTCGGCGGGCTCTGGCACGGTGCCGGCTGGAATTTTCTGATCTGGGGCGGCCTGCACGGACTCTATCTCTGCATCAATCATCTTTGGCAGGCGTGGCGCGGCGCGCATGCGAAGCTCTCGGCCGGATTCGGATTGGCCAGGGCGTCCTCATGGGCGATCACGTTTTTCGCGGTCGTGTTCGCCTGGGTCTTCTTCCGCGCCAGAACGGCGGCCGGCGCCTGGCAGATGCTGAGCGGCCTGTTCGGATTTGCGGGCGGTAGTTCGGCCTACGTATCCCCCGGCATCCTGCGGCTCATGGACTTGCCCATACTTGTGGGTGAGGAGCGGCTGCTGTTGATTGGCGGCGGCGCGGTGGTGTTGGGATTGGGAATTGCGCTTTGGCTGCCCAACGTTCCGCAAATCTTCGGCTACCGCGAATATCGCCATGCCCCAGAACCGAAGAGCTGGTTGCGATGGCGGCCGGGTTTGGCGTGGGCGCTGTGGTCCGCCTCAGCGCTTGCGATCTCGCTGTTCGGCATGTGGCAGCGGCTGGAATTTCTGTATTTTCAGTTTTGAGCGGCGCCAGCGCGAAATCAATGTATCCCGACGCTGCTCCAGAGCCCGACACCAAGCCGCCCGCCAGACAAGAGAACCACATACGCGATCGTGCTCAGATTTGCCGTACGCCCGGCCCGCGCTCAGCGTGGCTTGTCAAAATTACTGGCCGTCGCGGCGCCTGGGTCCGAACAATTCGGTAAAGAGATCGGTCGTCGTGCCGTTGGATGAGATGCCGTACATGGTGGGCGTGTCGGGCTCGGGCGGAGGTTGCGGCGCGGCCGGCTGCTGCGCGGTCGGCTGCTGTGCGACCTGAACGGGGGCGGGTGCTTGCTGAACCTGACGGTTTGCCGCCGTCGTCGCGGGCTTGGTCTGCGTCTGCCGGGTCACGGCGGTTGCGGGTTGAACCGGCTGTAGTGGCGTCTCGGTCGTGACAGGCGGAGCGGGTGGCGGCGCGGCGGCCACTGTCGCCGGCGCGGTTTCGGTTTTACGGGCGCCGAACAGCTCGGTGTAAAGGTCGGTGGTGGTTCCCTCGCTCGAGAGACCGTAGGCGGTCTTGTAAGGCTGCTCGCCTTGGTTCGTCGCTTGGCTTGTCCCTTGGCTCGACGCGGTGTTGTTCGCGCCCGCGCATCCGGAAACGATGATCGCGATGGCGACCAGCGCTGTCGTGACACGGATGCAAGGCAGTGCGTGGTTCAAGATGACCCCCTCAGACCGACCCGGTCGATCTCGCAAGCATTAAAGCGAGGATATGGCGCTCGCAAGGCAAAGACGGCCGGGCAGGGTGGCCGGGGAGGGTACAAAATGGCGAGGGGTCCGGCGCGTTACGCCGAACCCCTCATTTTGGTCTACTAAATCGCGTTTTCTTCACACGAAGTGGAAGTCCACTTCGCTTGAAAACGCTTTAGGGCATCAGCCAGCCTGTAAGCCGGGTTCTGGAGGGCATCGCCCGCCTGCGCGGACGATACGTGACGGCCATTCCTCTGGGACAACGTTTGCACGTTGCCTCGAGCAACCTACCCGGACGGCGAGCCTGACATCGCTCCCGCGGTGTTATCGCTTTCGCGAACAGCCCGCGTTGCCGTCCCTATTCGGTCTTGCTCCCGGTGTGGTTTGCCATGCCGGTTCCGTTGCCGGACCCGCGGTGCGCTCTTACCGCACCTTTTCACCCTTGCTGCCCCTCCCTTTCGGGCGGGGAAGCGGTTCGTTCTCTGTGGCACTGTCCCTGGGGTTGCCCCCGCCGGATGTTATCCGGCACCGTATGTCGATGGAGCCCGGACTTTCCTCCCCCGCGGCCTTTCGACCCTAGCGGGAGCGGCCGTCCGGCCGACTGACGTCCAAGGCATGGGGTTTCGGGGCAGCCGCGTCAAGCCGATAACGGCGGCGCGGGGTCTTAAAATAAATTATCCTGAAGATGTCGTTTTGCGGTTGGCCCGTTCGACCAGATACCGGCGATCAAGCCGATCAAAGGGAGTTACACGATGCAGTATTTGTTGATGATCTATCGAAGCGAAGCCGAACTGGGCAAAATGGATGCGGCCGCGCGCCAGAAAATGTCGGCAGAGTACGGCACGTTTACCCAATCCATTATCCAGAGCGGCCATTTCAAGGCCGGCGACGGACTGCAACCGACAACGACCGCGACCACCGTTCGCGTGCGCGACGGCAAGATACTGACGACGGACGGTCCATTTGCAGAAACGCGAGAGCAACTTGGCGGCTACTATCTGGTCGACGCCAAGGATCTCGACACGGCGATTGGGATTGCGGCGCGGATTCCCGGCGCCAGGGAAGGTTCCATCGAGATCAGGCCGGTGATGATCTACAAGTGACGGCAAGGCCGTCAATCCCGGCATCGCGCGGCGATGAACCCGGAATCTCGCGCCTCACATCGAGGTTCTCCGATGTGCAATTGCACATCGTGGTTCGTCCTTCGGACGCCCCGGAACGACAATGAGAGAACGATCCGCCCGATGACTCCAGCCGAAATCGACAGGATCTTCCGCGACGAGGCGGGCCGCGCGCTCGCCACGCTGATCCGCCTCGTCGGCGATTTCGATCTGGCCGAAGACGCGCTGCAGGAAGCCTTTGCGGTCGCGCTGGAACGCTGGCCGGCCGCCGAGCGGCCGTCCAATCCGCGGGCCTGGCTGGTCAATGTCGGACGCAACAAGGCGATCGACCGCGTTCGCCGGCAAATCGCGTTTCGCGGCAAACAGGGCGAGCTGACGCACGAGCTGCTGCTCAATGCCGAAGCCTCGGATGAGGACGACGATGCCGTCGTGCTCGACGACGACATGTTGCGGCTGATTTTCACCTGCTGCCATCCCTCGTTCGCAACCGAGGTCCAGGTCGCGCTGACGCTGCGCACGGTCTGCGGGCTGACGACGGCCCAGGTGGCACGCGCCTTTCTGGTCAGCGAAGAGGCGATGGGACAGCGCCTGGTTCGCGCCAAGCAAAAGATCCGGCTCGCCGGCATTCCCTATGAAGTACCCGAGCGCGACGCGCTGGTGCTCCGGCTGCGCGGGGTGCTCGCGGTGATCTATCTCGTCTTCACGGAAGGGTATGTGGCGACCTCGGGCGAGGAGCTGATGCGGCCGGATCTCGCGCGCGAAGCGATCCGCCTCGGCCGTCTGCTCGATGCGCTGATTCCGCGACGCGGCGAGGTCAAGGGTTTGCTCGCCTTGATGCTGCTGCACGATGCGCGCCGCGCCGGACGCCAGACCTCGGGCGGCGATATCGTCCTTCTGGAAGAGCAGGACCGCGGCCTGTGGGATCAATGCCAGATTGCCGAAGGCTTGAGGCTCGTCGAAGACGCGTTGCATCTGCCCGGCCCACCCGGCGCCTACGCGGTACAGGCGGCGATCGCCGCGCTTCATGCGCGCGCCCCCAGCTACAAGGACACCGACTGGAAACAGATTGCCGGACTTTATGAAGTGCTGCTGCGGATCAGCCCGTCGCCGGTGATCGAGCTCAACCACGCGGCCGCGATTTCGATGGTGGACGGACCTGCGCGCGCGCTCGACCTCGTCGATACGTTGCAGGCGCGCGGCGGGCTCGATGGCTACGAGTTGTTGCCGGCGGTGCGCGCCGATCTGTTGCGCCGGCTCGGCCGGCATCATGCGGCCTGCGAGGCCTATCTCGCGGCGAGCGCTGCGACGCAACTCGAGCCGCTGCGACGGCTTTACGCGCGGCGACTGGCGGAAATGGATCGCTGACGGCGATCGAAAGTTTGCTTATCTCGCCGCGACGGCCTCGCTTCAGTCGGCAAACTCGCCAGCAGCGATTGCAGCGTGACCAGCGTCGAATGGTCGGCGATGCCGTCGACGCGGGCGGGGCGGAAGTGGCGCTGGAAGGCGGTCACCACTTCCATGGTCGTTCCGTCGTATTTTCCGCTGGCCGGGATGCCGTAGCCATACCTGGCGAGCGCCTGCTGCAGATCGCGAACGCTGTCGCCGATCGTGCCCAATTTGAGTCCCTCGCCGCGCCCGATCGGCGCCGGTTGCACCCAATGGCCGACGCCTGAATTGGCAAGGGAGTGCCAGGGAAATTTCTCGCCCGGGTCCTTCTTGCGGGAGGGCGCGACGTCGGAATGCGCCAGCACCCGATGAGTCGGCACGTTGCGCCGAAGCATGATGCCACGGCACAGCGCGATCACGGCGGCGATCTGGCGCAGCGGATATTCCGGATAACCCCAGTCATGGCCGCGGTTGACGATCTCGACCCCGATCGAGCAGGAATTGATGTCGTCTTCACCCGCCCAGGAACCGACCCCGGCGTGCCAGGCGCGTTTGGCTTCCGGCACACATTGCACGATGCGGCCATCCTCCAGAACGATGTAATGCGCGGAGACATCGGTGCCCGGCGTGCAGAGTTGCGCGATCGCGCCCTCCACGTCGGGCATGCCGGTGTAGTGCAGCAGGATCATGTCGGGCAGGCGGCCCTTGTTCCGCTCGCCATGGTTTGGCGAGGGAATGACGTCGGACGCGATCGAGGAATCGGGTGAGAAGGTCTTCATGTCCGCGAGTGGCCGGGGGAGTCGGACGGCGCGCCGCTTCGAATCAGTACCAGCAGATGCGAACGAACCGAGCGACATATGAATTGCTCAACCGGGGCAGGACAACGGCAATATTAAGTTGTCAAAATGTATTGATTCACTATTTCCCGGTGACGGCGTCGGCGCAATCGGATTGCCGGCTGGTGCGATGCATTTTGGCCAAGTGTGTGCGGAAGGTATCACCTCACTGGGTCGCACCTGTGGATAACTGCCCGCGCCCGTGATCCGGGGCCGTCGGACCAAAACGCGGAAAGTCCGACACCGACCGTCAACGCTTTCTTAACGCTACCTGACGTTACTAAGTGGTGAAGAGCTGCCCGGGTTGGGGACGGCCAGCGCTGCCGATTCGAAGTTCCCGCACGGGGGTGTCCCTAAGGTCGGACCACGAACGTCGGTCCGAAGAGCGGCGCTAGAATCATGGGTTTCCATTGTCCTTTCGAATCCCAGCTTCGCGACAAAGGGGGCCGCAAGGTGTGGCGAAGTTCGGATTCGGGGCACGGGTTCTTCTGTTGGACGCGCTTATTCCGACGGCGAGCCGCCGGCTCGCACCGGAAAGGCGTGCGAAACGCAGGATTTTGAGGCGCAATGAGCCCCTTCGCGTCCGATTTCCGCATTCTCCGCCCGACTTCGCCGGGAGGGACGGCATGACTCCTTCCAGCCCATCGCCGCGTCATATCCCCGTGCTTGGCCGCCAGGCGGTCGCGCTGTTGGACCCACACGAGGGCGGCATCTATGTCGACGCCACCTTTGGCGCCGGCGGTTACAGCCGCGCCATCCTCGAGACCAAGGCGACCCGGGTCATCGGCATCGACCGCGATCGTTCGGCGATCGCGGGCGGTTTCGACCTCGTCGATCGATCGGCCGGCCGGCTGACGCTGGTCGAGGACCGGTTTTCCCATCTTGCCGAGATTTGCGCAGCCGAGGGCTTCTCCTCCGTCGACGGCGTCGTGATGGATGTCGGGGTGTCCTCGATGCAGCTCGACCAAGCCGGGCGCGGCTTCTCGTTTCGCCTCGATGGCCCGCTCGACATGCGGATGGGCCATGACGGCCCGACCGCGGCGGACGTCGTCGCCATGGCGTCGGAGGCCGATCTCGCCAATATCATCTACATCTTCGGCGAAGAGCGTCATTCGCGCAGCGTCGCCCGCGCCATTGTCGCCGCACGCAAGGAAGCGGCCATTGCCACCACCCGCGCGCTCGCCGATATCGTCGCCAAGGTCGTGCGGGGCAGGCCGGGCGACATTCATCCGGCGACGCGGACGTTCCAGGCCTTGCGGATCTTCGTCAACCAGGAGCTCGACGAGTTGCATCTGGCGCTCGCGGCGGCGGAACGTGTGCTCAAGCCCGGCGGGCGGCTCGTGGTGGTGTCGTTTCATTCGCTGGAAGACCGCATCGTCAAGAATTTCCTCAACGAGCGCGCCAAGGCCGGCGGCGGATCGCGGCATCAGCCCGAGATCGCGCAATCGCAGCCGAGCTTCGAGCTCCTGACCAAGCGGCCGGTGACGGCGGAAGACGAGGAAGTTTCGGCCAACCCGCGCGCGCGCTCCGCCAAGCTGCGCGCGGCGATGCGCACCGCGGCACCCGCGCATGCCGAAGCTGCCTTGCCCGAATGGCCGACCCTCGATGACGTGATGAGGGGAGGCTGACCATGCGGTTCCTCCATCTCCTCGTGATCGGCATGCTGGTGTTCGCGGCCGCCTATGTCTACCGGATCAAGATGGAATCGACCGAGCGCACCGAGCGTGTGTTGCGCCTGCGTGCGGAAATCCGCGAGCAGCGCGACGCCATTGCGGTGTTGCGCGCGGAATGGGCCAAGCTCGACGCGCCGCTGCGGCTGCAGGGTCTCGCCGAACGCCATCTGCGATTGAGGCCGCTCGCCGCCACGCAATATGATTCCTTGAAGAATCTGCCCGAGCGGCCGCCCAGCCTGGTCAAGCCGGGCGAGGCAGATCCGATCGGCGCGATGATCCATACCATCGACCGCGCCACGGTGACGGGCTCGTTGCCTCCACGGGAGGATCAGCGATGACCGACCGGAGAAAGCGGCAGGAACCATGGCGACAGCGGCTGGTCCGCAGCCTGCTCTACGGGCGCAATGTCGACCGCACCGCGAAGGCGCGCGCCCGCGTCGGCTTTGCGATCCTGGCCTTTGTCGCGATCTATGCCGTGATCGGCGGGCGGCTGGTGATGTTTGCGACCGGAGGCGACAGCCACGGCGCGCGCCGCACCGCGGGCCAGGACGCGATCGCGACCGCGCGCCCCGATATAGTCGACCGCAACGGCGAGATCCTCGCCACCGACGTCAAGGCGCCGAGCCTGTTCGGCGAACCGCGCCGCATCATCGACAAGGACGAGGCGATCGAGCTCTTGACCGCGACCTTGCCCGATCTCGACACCGGCGAAGTGCGAGAGCGGCTTTCGGGACGGAAGGGCTTTGTCTGGCTCAAGCGCGAGATCACGGCGCAGCAGCAGCAGGAGATCCATCGCCTCGGCATTCCCGGCCTCGGCTTTTTGCGCGAGAACAAGCGCGTCTATCCCACCGGCAACGAGGTCGCGCATCTGATCGGCCTCGTCAATATCGACAACCAGGGCATCGCCGGGATGGAGAAGTGGCTCGACAGCAATGGGCTTGCCGATCTGCATCGCGCCGGCTTTGCCACCGATCGTCTGCAGCGTCCGGTGGAATTGTCGGTCGACCTGCGCGTCGAACACGCGCTTCGCGACGAATTGCTCAAGGCCAAGGAAAAATTCCGCGCCAAGGCGGCTTCCGGCCTCGTCTCCAATGTCAGGACCGGCGAGATCGTGGCGATGGTGTCGGTGCCGGACTTCGATCCCAATAATCCGAAAGAGGCGCACGATCCCGACCGCATCAATCGGCTCACGACCGGCGTCTATGAAATGGGCTCGACGTTCAAGGCCTTCACGCTGGCGATGGCGCTGGATTCCGGCAAGGTCGATCTCAACTCGATGTGGGATGCGCGCGGTCCCTTGCACTACGGCAAATTCACCATCCATGACGATCATGCGCTCGGGCGCATGATCAACATGAAGGAGGTCTTCTATTATTCGTCCAATGTCGGCGCGGCGCGGATTGCGCTGTCGCAAGGTGTCGAGGCGCACAAGGCTTTCCTGCGCAAGCTCGGACAGCTCGAGCGGCTGCGCACCGAATTGCCCGAAAGTGCCTCGCCGCTGGTGCCCAAACACTGGAGCGAATTGAACACCGTGACGATCGCCTTCGGGCACGGCATGGCGGTGGCGCCGCTGCAGGCGGTGATGGGCATCGACGCACTTGTGAACGGCGGCTATTTGATCCCACCGACCTTCCTCAGGCGCACGGAAGCCGAAGCCATGGCGGTGGCGAGGCGCGTGATCAAGCCCGAGACGTCGGAGAAGATGCGGTTCCTGATGCGGCTGAACGCCGAGGTCGGCACCGCGAAGAAGGCCGACGTCAAGGGCTATTACATCGGCGGCAAGACCGGCACCGCCGAGAAGGTCATCAACGGCCATTACGCCAAGAAGCGCGTGCTCAACGCCTTCACCGCGATCCTGCCCGCCGACAATCCGCGCTACCAGATCCTGATCATGCTCGACGAACCACAGCCGTTGAAGGAAACCTTCGGTTTCATCACCTCGGGCTGGAACGCGGTTCCGACCGGCGGCAATGTGATCGCCCGCATTGCGCCGCTGCTCGGCATCGAGCCGCGTTTCGATCTGCCGCCGTCCGAGCGCCTTATTCTTGCGGCAACAAGGGGAACCCAGTAAGGCGTACCCTCAAAGCCCGGTGCCGCACGACAGATTTTTCGATAACGGGGCACCCGCGCCGGCCGGACTGGACCACCATGAGACTCCGCGACCTCTTCAGCGATGACGCCAAAATGGACCCGCAGGCCGAAGCGACCGAGGTTGCGGCTGCAACCGAGGTCCGGGTGCGACCGAGGTCACCGGCCTTGCCGTGGACAGCCGCCTGGTGAAGCCGGGCGATCTGTTCTTCGCGCTCGCCGGCGTCAAGACCGACGGCGCGCGCTTCATTGATGCGGCGGTTGCCGCCGGCGCCGTTGCGGTAGCGGGTGACCACAAGCCGTCCGGGGCGCTGGGCGTGCCTTTCGTCACCACGCCCAATCCGCGGCGCGCGCTGGCGCTGGCGGCGGCGAAGTTCTTTTCCAACCAACCCTCGACGATCGCGGCGGTGACCGGCACCAGCGGCAAGACCTCCGTCGCCGCCTTCACGCGGCAGATCTGGCTGAGGCTCGGTGAAGTCGCAGCCAGCATCGGGACCATCGGGCTCGTCTCGCCGAAGCGCACGATCTACGGATCGCTGACCACGCCTGACCCGATCGCGCTGCATCGGCAGCTCGACGAGATCGCGCGCGAAGGCGTCACCCATCTTGCCTTCGAGGCGTCGTCGCACGGGCTCGATCAGTATCGCCTCGATGGCGTGCGCATTTCGGCCGGCGGCTTCACCAACCTGTCGCGCGACCACATGGATTACCATCCCGATGTCGCGCATTATCTCGCCGCCAAGCTGCGGCTGTTCCGTGATCTGATCCCGCCCGGAGGGTGCTGCGGTGATCGCGGCCGATCATGACTGTTCGGACACGGTGATCAAAGCCGCGCGCGCGAGAAAATTGCACCTCATCACGGTCGGCCAGAAGGGAGATGGCGCAGGCGAGGGCATTCGCCTCATCGCGTCGGCTATCGACGGCTTCGCGCAGAAGCTCGAGCTCCAGCATCGCGGACGAATCCATTTCATCCGCCTGCCGCTGGTCGGCGAGTTCCAGATCGAGAACGCGATCGTCGCGGCTGGTCTTGCGATCGGCACCGGCAGCGAGCCCGACGAGGTTTTCGCCGCGCTCGAACATCTTGAGGGCGCCAAGGGCCGGCTCGAGCGCGTCGGCGAGCATAATGGCGCGCCGATCTTCGTCGACTACGCGCACAAGCCGGATGCGCTGGCCAAGGCGTTGCAGGCGTTGCGGCCTTACGCAAAACGAAAGCTCGTCGTGGTGTTCGGCGCCGGCGGCGACCGCGACGCCGGCAAGCGGCCCTTGATGGGCGCGATCGCCGCCGAGAATGCCGATCGTGTCGTTGTCACCGACGACAATCCGCGCAGCGAAAATCCGCAAATCATCCGCGCGGCGATCCTGGCCGCCGCCAAGGGTGCCGCCGAAATCGGTGACCGCAGCGAGGCGATCCGGAACGCGATTGCGGGCCTTGAGGCGGGAGACGCGCTTCTGATCGCCGGCAAGGGCCACGAGACCGGGCAGATCGTCGGCGACCGCGTCCTGCCGTTCAGCGATCACGACGCGGTTGCGACCGCGCTGGCACAGAGGGTCGCATGAGCGCGGCGCCGTTATGGACTTCGCAGCGCGATGGCGGCGGCGATGCGCGCAACGATCAACGGCACGTTGCCGGAAGCTGTGACCGGCATTTCCATCGACAGCCGCACGCTTCAGCCGGGCGAGGCTTATTTCGCGATTTTGGGCGCGGTCCATGACGGTCACGAATTTGTCGATGCCGCCTTGCAGGCGGGCGCGGCCCTTGCGGTGGTCGCGAAAGCCCAGCGCGAAAAATTCGCCGCCGATGCGCCGCTGTTGGTGGTGGATGATGTGCTTGGCGGTCTGGTCGAACTCGCTCATGCCGCCCGCGCGCGGCTTGAAGCGCAGGTGATCGCGGTCACCGGCTCGGTCGGCAAGACCTCGACGAAGGAGGCGCTGCGGCGCGTGCTCGCCGCGCAAGGGCAAACTCATGCTTCGGCGGCGTCGTTCAACAACCATTGGGGCGTGCCGTTGTCGCTGGCGCGCTGCCCGGCAGCCGCGCGCTTTGCGGTGTTCGAGATCGGCATGAATCACGCCGGCGAAATCGAGCCGCTCGTGAAAATGGTGCGGCCGCATGTGGCGATCATCACCACGGTCGAACCGGTGCATCTGGAATTCTTTGCCGGCATCGAGGCGATTGCCGATGCCAAGGCGGAAATCTTCGAAGGCGTGGAGCCGGGCGGCGCGGTGGTGCTCAACCGCGACAATTCGCAATTCGCTCACCTGCAGCGGCGCGCCAGGAAACTCGGTATCTCGCGCATCGTCTCGTTCGGCACCGATGCGAAATCCGACGCCCGCCTCATCGACGTGTCGCTGCATGCCGCCTGCTCGGCGGTGCACGCCGATATCCTCGGACATGAAGTCACCTACAAGGTCGGCATGCCCGGCCGCCACATGGCGATGAACTCGCTGGCGGTCCTTGCGGCCGCCTCGCTCGTGGGCGCCGACCTCGCGCTCGCCTCGCTGTCGCTGTCGCAGATCGAGCCGGCGGCGGGACGCGGGGTGCGGCGCGCTCTCGAGGTTGGAGGCGGCGAGGCCACTTTGATCGACGAGAGCTATAACGCCAATCCGGCGTCGATGGCGGCCGCGTTGAGCGTGCTTGGTCAGGCCAAGATCGGCCCGCATGGCCGGCGTATCGCGGTGCTCGGCGACATGCTCGAACTGGGCGCGACCGGTGCCGCGTTGCATCGCGGCCTGAATGAGGCCATCAAGGTCAATCATATCGATTTGGTGTATTGTTGTGGTCCGCTGATGCGCAACCTGTGGGACGCTCTTTCCACGGGCAAGCGGGGCGGCTATGCCGATAGCGCGGCGAATCTCGAAGCGCAGGTCACGGCCGCCATTCGCGCCGGCGACGCCATCATGATCAAGGGTTCCCTCGGCTCGAAGATGAAGACGATAGTCAACGCGCTGGAAAAGCGCTTTCCCGGCAGGGCCGCGCTCGGCGAAGCCGCGGTATAGGGCGGATTGAATGTTTTACTGGCTGATCGACCTCTCCAATACCGTTCCGGGCCTCGGCGTGTTGCATAGCTTTCTCAACGTGTTTCGCTACATCACGTTTCGCACCGGCGGGGCGATGGTGACCGGGGCGCTGTTCGTTTTCCTGTTCGGGCCCTGGATCATCGATCACCTGCGGATTCGCCAAGGCAAGGGACAGCCGATCCGTTCCGACGGCCCGCCGTCCCATTTGATGACCAAGAAGGGCACGCCGACGATGGGCGGGCTGATGATCCTTTCGGGGCTCGTGGTCTCAACCTTGCTGTGGGCCAATCCGCTCAACCCTTATGTCTGGATCGTGCTGGCGGTGACGCTCGGCTTCGGCTTCGTCGGCTTCTATGACGATTATCTGAAGGTGACCAAGCAGAGCCACAGCGGCTTTGCCGGGCACATCCGGCTTCTGATCGAGGCGCTGATTGCGCTGTTCGCGTGCTACGCGCTGGTCCGGCTCGGGCGCGAGCCGTTTTCGACCTCGCTGGTGATACCGTTCTTCAAGGACGTGGCGCTGAACTTCGGTGGGTTCTTCGTGGTGTTCGGCGCCTTCATCATTGTCGGCGCCGGCAATGCGGTCAATCTCACCGACGGCCTCGACGGTCTGGCGATCGTGCCGGTGATGATCGCGGCCGCGAGCTTCGGCATGATCTCCTACCTCTCGGGCAACGCGGTGTTCTCGGACTATCTGCAGATCAATTACGTCGCCGGCACCGGCGAGCTTGCGATTCTCTGCGGCGCGGTGTTGGGCGCGGGCCTTGGATTCCTGTGGTTCAACGCGCCGCCGGCCTCGATCTTCATGGGCGATACCGGTTCGCTCGCGCTCGGCGGCATGCTCGGCTCGATCGCGGTCGCGGTCAAACACGAGATCGTGCTCGCCGTGATCGGCGGGCTATTCGTGCTGGAGGCGGTCTCGGTGATCGTGCAGGTGACATCGTTCAAGCTCACCGGAAAGCGCATCTTCAAGATGGCGCCGATCCATCACCATTTCGAACAACTCGGCTGGACCGAGCCGCAGATCGTGATCCGGTTCTGGATCATTTCGGTGATGCTGGCGCTGGCCGGCCTCTCCACGCTGAAGCTGCGGTGATGAATTGATCCCCGTCACCTCCTTCGCGGGCAAGACGGTCGCGGTGTTCGGCCTCGGCGGATCGGGCCTTGCGAGCTGCCACGCGCTCAAGGCGGGCGGGGCGGAGGTGATCGCGGGCGACGACGGCGCCGACAGGCTCGCGGAGGCCGCGAAAGCGGGTTTCATCACCGCGGATTTGCGAAAGGAATCCTGGTCGCGCTTTGCCGCCCTGGTGCTGACACCCGGCGCGCCGCTCACCCACCCGGCGCCGCACTGGACGGTGCTCGCGGCAAGGGACGCGGGCGTCGAGGTGATCGGCGATATCGAGCTGTTTTGCCGGGAGCGGAAGCGTTACGCCCCGGACGCGCCCTTTGTCGCCATCACCGGCACCAACGGCAAATCGACCACGACCGCGCTGATCGCGCATCTGATGCGCGTCGCCGGTTACGACACGCAGATGGGCGGCAATATCGGCACCGCGATCCTGTCGCTGGAGCCGCCGCGCAAGGGACGCGTCCACGTCATCGAGATGTCGTCGTACCAGATCGACCTGACCCCGAGCCTCGATCCGACGGTCGGCATCCTGCTCAATGTCAGCGAAGACCATATCGATCGCCACGGCACGCTCGAACATTATGCCGCCGTGAAGGAGCGCCTGGTCGCCGGCGTTCAGCCGCAGGGGACCGCGATCGTCGGCGTCGACGATGGATGGAGCCGCAACACCGCCGACCGGATCGAGCAATCAGGCAAGCGCGTGGTTCGCGTTTCGGTGAAAAATCCGCTTCCCGACGGCGTCTATGTCGATCACGAAACGATCTGGCGCGCATCTAGCGGCGCGCGTAGCGAGATCGCGCGGATCGGCGGCATCGGCTCGCTGCGCGGCCTGCACAATGCGCAGAATGCGGCCTGCGCATCGGCCTGCGCGCTCGCGCTCGGTGTCGCGGGCGATGTCCTGCAAGGCGCCTTGCGCAGCTTTCCGGGACTGGCCCACCGCATGGAACAGGTCGGCCGCCGCGGCCATGTGCTGTTCGTCAACGACTCCAAGGGCACCAATGCGGACGCCTCGGCGCATGCGCTGTCGTCATTCTCCGATATCTTCTGGATCGCCGGAGGAAAACCCAAGCTCGGCGGTATCGCCGGCTTGAGCGAATTTTTCCCGCGCATCCGAAAGGCGTATCTGATCGGCGAGGCCGCGAGCGAATTCGCCGCGACGCTCGGCGCGAGCGTTCCCCACGAAATTTCGCAGACGCTCGATGTCGCGGTGGCGCATGCCGCGCGCGATGCCGAGGCATCCGCTCTTGCCGATCCCGTCGTGCTGCTGTCGCCGGCCTGCGCCTCGTTCGACCAGTACCGCAATTTCGAAATTCGCGGCACGGTCTTCCGCGATCTCGTCACCGCGCTGCCCGGCGTCAAGCCGGTGGTGTGAGGGCTATCACCGCAACCGTGTCCGGACGCGTTGCGGCATCAAATGCCGCTACGCAGAGCCGGGACCCACACCTTACATTGCGTAACCTTGGGCCCCGGATCAGCAGCGCACCGCGACTCGCGCTACGCAGCATCCGGGGCGCGAGAATGGGGCACCATCTCAAAACAGTCCCAATTCATTAACCCCTTGGAAACCATCATGGGCGACCAATGGGCTGACCCTGAAGGCGCCAGCAAATGCCCATGCTCTCCCGTGAACAGCGAAACCCGTTGAGCGATTGGTGGTGGACGGTCGACCGCCTGCAGCTTGCGGCGATCTTCGCGCTGATCCTGGGCGGCATCATCCTGTCGCTTGCGGCCAGTCCGCCGGTGGCGACGCGAATTGGGCTCGACCCGTTCCACTTCTTCAACCGCCACGTCCTGTTCCTGTTGCCGTCTTTCGTCGTGCTGATCGGCGTCTCGTTCCTGTCGCCGCGGCAGATCAGGCGCACCGCGCTGATCGTGTTCTTTGTCAGCGTGGCGCTGATCGTGGCAACGCTGCTGTTCGGACCCGAGGTCAAGGGTTCGCGGCGGTGGATTACACTGATCGGGTTGAACATCCAGGCCTCCGAATCCGCCAAGCCCGCCTTCGTGGTGCTCGCCGCATGGCTGTTTGCGGAATCGACGCGGCGGCCTGAAATGCCCGCGACCTCGATGGCGCTGGTGCTGTTGATGATGCTGGTGTCGCTTCTGGTGATGGAGCCCGATTTCGGCCAGACCATGCTGATTCTGATGGTGTGGGGCGCGTTGTTCTTCATCGCCGGCATGCGGATGATCTGGGTGCTCGGACTTGCGGGCGCCGCCGCCGCCGGGTTGTTCGGCGCCTATCTGTTCGTGCCGCACGTCGCCGGCCGCATCAAGCGCTTCATGAATCCCGCATCCGGCGACACTTTCCAGGTCGATACCGCGATGGAGGCTTTCTGGAATGGTGGCTGGTTCGGGCTCGGGCCCGGCGAAGGCATCGCCAAGCGCAGCCTGCCGGACAGCCACACCGATTTCGTTTTCGCGGTGGCGGCGGAGGAGTTTGGAATCATCCTTTGCCTGGTGCTGCTCGCGCTGTTCGCTTTCGTGGTGATCCGCGCGCTGTCGCGCGCCTATGCGACCGAAGACATCTTCGCCCGCTTCGCCGCTTCGGGCCTTGCGATCCTGTTTGGCGTGCAGGCCGCGATCAACATGTCGGTCAATCTGCAACTGATCCCCGCCAAGGGCATGACTTTACCGTTCATCTCCTATGGCGGTTCCTCGATGGTTTCGCTGGCCTATGGCGTTGGCATGATGCTGGCGCTGACGCGGCAGCGGCCGCGCACGGAACTGGAATCGATGAACGCGAGCGCCGCGCACGGCTACGCGTGAGCCTATTTCTCGTCATTGCGAGCGCAGCGAAGCAATCCGCACTTGACATTATACCGCGATGGATTGCTTCGCTGCGCTCGCAATGACGGCCAAAATTTGCAACTATCATACCGATGAGCACTTCACCCTTGATCCTGCTGGCCGCGGGCGGCACCGGCGGCCATCTGTTTCCGGCCGAGGCGCTCGGCGTCGAATTGATGAAGCGCGGCTTGCGCGTCCGTCTTGCCACCGACTCCCGCGCGCTGCGCTACTCCGGATTGTTCTCCAGGGACATGATCGATGTGGTGCCGAGCGAAACCTTGCGCAGCCGCGCGCCATGGTCGCTGGCCTATACAGGGTTGACGCTCGCGGCCGGCATGATCGTGGCGCTCGGGCTGCTGCGCAAGTTGAGACCCGCCGCGGTGGTCGGCTTCGGCGGCTATCCGACGCTGCCACCGTTGTTGGCGGCGAAGATCGTCGGCATCCCCGGCATCATTCACGACGCCAATGCGGTGCTCGGGCGCGCCAACCGTTTCCTGTCGAGCCGCGTCAGCGCGATCGCGACCTCGCTTCCGGGCGTGCTCGATCGCGATCCGGAACTGGCGGCGAAAACCACCACCGTCGGCACGCCGATGCGCCCGGCGATCCTGGCCGCCGCGGCGGTGAAATACGCCGCGCCCGATGTGGCCGGGCCGTTCCGGCTGCTGGTGATCGGCGGCAGCCAGGGTGCGCGCGTGATGGCCGACATCGTGCCCGGCGCGATCGAGCGCCTTGAGCCTTCATTGTGGAACAGGCTGGTGCTGACCCAGCAGGTGCGCGAAGAAGATTTGTCACGCGTGCGCGCGGTGTACGACCACCTCAAGATCAACGCGGAACTGGCGCCGTTCTTCACCGATTTGCCGGCCAAACTCGCATCGCATCATCTGGTGGTTTCGCGCTCCGGCGCCGGCACCGTCGCCGAACTCGGCGCCATCGGCCGTCCCTCGATCCTGGTGCCGTTGCCGGGTTCGATCGATCAGGACCAGTTCGCCAATGCCGGCGTGCTTTCCAGGGCCGGCGGGGCCTTGCGCATCCCGCAAGCCGAATTCACCTCCGACCGACTGGCCTCCGAAATCTCCACGCTCGCCGCCGAGCCCGCCAAGCTCTCCGCGATGGCGGACGCCGCGCGCACCGTGGGCCGGCTCGACGCCGCCCAGCGGATGGCTGATCTGGTGATGAAAGTGGCGGGAATCTGACGTCCGGCAAACCCATTTTGGGACTTGTCAGCACCTTCGAAAGCGGGGCATCCAGTATAATCCGCCCGATTTGCTTTTCTTCGCTTGGCGGAAAAACCTAGACGTCGGGAAAACCACCATGAGACTGCCGCGCGAGATCGGACCCATTCACTTCGTCGGGATCGGCGGTATCGGGATGAGCGGCATCGCCGAGGTCTTGAGCAATCTCGGCTACACCGTGCAGGGGTCAGATGCATCCGAAGGCGCCAATGTCGCCCGCCTGCGCGACAAGGGCATCAAGATCAGCGTCGGCCACGACGCCGACAACGTCGCCGGCGCCGACGTGCTTGTGGTGTCGACCGCGATCAAGCGCGACAATCCCGAACTGATGGCGGCGCGCGCCCAGCGCATCCCGGTGGTGCGGCGCGCCGAAATGCTCGCCGAACTGATGCGGCTGAAAAGCTGCGTCGCGATTGCCGGCACCCATGGCAAGACCACCACGACCTCGATGGTCGCAGCGCTGCTCGATGCCGGCGATCTCGATCCGACCGTGATCAACGGCGGCATCATCAATGCCTATGGCACCAACGCGCGGTTGGGCGCGGGCGAGTGGATGGTGGTGGAGGCCGACGAAAGCGACGGCACGTTCTTGAAGCTGCCGGCGGATGTCGCCATCGTCACCAATGTCGACCCCGAGCATCTCGATCACTTCAAGACCTTCGAGGCCGTGCAGGAGGCGTTCCGCAATTTCGTCGAGAACGTGCCGTTCTATGGGTTCGCCGTGATGTGCATCGACCATCCGGTGGTGCAAACGCTCGTCGGCAAGATCGAGGACCGCCGCATCATCACCTATGGCGAAAATCCGCAGGCCGATGCGCGTCTCGTCGATCTCAATCCGATGGGCGGGGGCTCGACGTTCAAGGTCGCGTTTCGCGACCGCAAGACCGACGCCGTGCACGAGATCGGCGATATTCATCTGCCGATGCCGGGACGGCACAACGCGCTCAACGCCACGGCGGCGATCGCGGTCGCCCATGAACTCGGGCTGTCCGACGCTGCGATCCGCAAGGCGCTTTCGGACTTTGGCGGCGTCAAGCGGCGCTTCACCCGGACCGGCGAGTGGAAAGGCATCACCATTATAGATGACTATGGCCACCACCCGGTCGAGATCGCCGCCGTGCTCAGGGCGGCGCGCGAGTCCACCAACGGAAAGATCATCGCCGTGGTGCAGCCACATCGCTTCACCCGCCTGCAATCGCTGTTCGAGGAATTCTGCACCTGCTTCAACGACGCCGACACCGTCGTGGTGGCCGAGGTCTATCCGGCCGGCGAGGCGCCGATTGAAGGCATCGACCGCGACCATTTCGTGCTCGGCCTGCGCGCGCACGGCCATCGCGAGGTGATCCCGCTGCAAAATTCCGCCGAACTCGCCAAGGTGATTCACGGCATCGCCGGCCGCGGCGATCTCGTCGTCTGTCTCGGCGCCGGCAACATCACGCAATGGGCCTACGCTCTGCCCGGCGAATTGAAGGCGCTGGGATGAAGGTGGCGACCTTTCCCGACATCACGCCCGAGCTCAAAGCCGCGATGCCGCAACTGCGCGGACGGCTTCTGGCGAACCAGTCGCTGGCCGAGTTGACCTGGTTTCGGGTCGGCGGGACCGGCGCAGGTTCTGTTCACGCCGGCCGATGAAGACGACCTCGGGTATTTCCTGCAACGTCTTCCCGCTGAACTTCCCGTGTACGTCGTCGGCGTCGGCTCCAATTTGATCGTGCGCGATGGCGGCATGCCGGGCGTGGTCGTCCGCCTGTCGCCGCGCGGCTTTGGCGAGACGAGCGTTGAAGGCGACGTCGTCAGCGCCGGCGCCGCCGCGCTCGACAGGCGCGTGGCCGAGACCGCGGCTGCCGCAAACGTCAGCGGGCTCGAATTCTTCTTCGGCATTCCCGGCACCATCGGCGGCGCGCTGCGCATGAACGCCGGCGCCAATGGCGCTGAGACCAAGGACGTCCTGATCGAGGCGTCGGGCGTTTCCCGCGACGGCAAGAAGCACACTTTCAGCAATGCGGAGATGAAATTCGTCTACCGCAACTGTGGCGTCGATCCGGACGTGATCTTCACCACCGTGCGCTTTCGCGGGGTCATCGCAGCACCGGAGGCGATCAGGGCGCGAATGAACGAGGTGCAGATCCATCGCGAGACGGCGCAGCCGATCCGCGAAAAGACCGGCGGGTCGACCTTCAAGAACCCCCCGGGTCAAAGCGCCTGGAAGCTGATCGACGCGGCCGGCTGCCGGGGCCTGCGCGTCGGCGGCGCGCAGGTGTCGGAAATGCACTGCAATTTCCTGATCAACACCGGGCAGGCGACCGGCCACGATATCGAAACCCTCGGCGAGACCGTTCGCGCGCGGGTAAAGGAAAATTGCGGAATTGAGCTACACTGGGAAATCAAGCGGATCGGGGTAACCTCATAATTGTCATTCCGGGGCGATGCGAAGCATCGAGCCCGGAATCTCGAGATTCCGGGTCTGGTCCCTCGGACCATTCCGGAATGACGAAAGAGCGGAAGCAAGGCGGATGCGCATCACCATTCTTTTCGGCGGCACGAACAAGGAGCGTCTGGTGTCGGTGGCGACCGCCCAGGCGCTGTGCTCGGCGCTGCCCGACGCCGATCTCTGGTTCTGGGATGCCGACGACACCGTGCATGAGACGCGAGCTGAGGTTCTGCTGAAACATGCACGGCCCTTCGAGGACCCGTTCAAGGCCGGCACGCCGAGCCTGGGCCATATCGAAGCGGCGCTTGATCGAGCCAGGGCCGAAAACCGCCTTTTGGTGCTCGGCCTGCACGGCGGCAGCGCGGAGAACGGCGAACTTCAAGCGATGTGTGAAGTGCGCAACGTCCCCTTCACCGGCTCGGGCTCGGCGTCGTCGCATCTTGCCTTCGACAAGGTGGCGGCAAAGCGCTTTGCGGCGATCGCGGGGGTGACGTCGCCCGAAGGCGTGGTGCTGGATGATATCGAGAAGGCGTTCGCGCAATACGGCAAGTTGATCGCAAAGCCGGCGCGCGACGGCTCGAGCTACGGGCTGATCTTCGTCAATGCTAAGCAGGACATCACCGCGGTCCGCAACGCCGCGAAACATGAGGATTATCTGATCGAGCCGTTCGTCGCCGGCGTCGAAGCCACCTGCGGCGTGCTGGAGCAGTCGGACGGTGTGGTGTTTTCGCTGCCGCCGATCGAGATCGTTCCGGCGGAGGGCGGGTTCGACTACGCGGCCAAATATCTGCTCAAATCGACCCAGGAGATTTGCCCCGGCCGTTTCTCGCCGGAAGTGAGCCGACAGATTATGGATCTGGCGCTGCGGGCGCACCGCGCGCTGTCATGTTCCGGCTATTCTCGCACCGATTTCATCGTCGCGGTGAACGGGCCGATCTATCTCGAGACCAACACCCTGCCGGGCCTGACCGGGGCCTCGCTCTATCCGAAGGCGCTCAAGGTGCAGGGGATCGACTTTGCCGATTTCCTGCGCGATCAAATTGTGCTCGCCGAAAGACGCACGCGAAAGTAGCTCGGCTCTGAGTCGCGGTTCGGGTTGCGGCCGCTCATGTGTTACCAAATTACTAACGTTACCGGTCAAAGCCTTCAGCCGGCACGTCAAAACGCGCTCTGGTTGGACCAAATTTACCCTTTGTTTACCAGGAAGTCCGAAGGTTAACGCTGGCGGCGCATATGCGCTTGGCTGCCGGGGCGTGAGTGGTTAGCGGATTTCCGCTTTCGGCGAGCGCATCGAATGGAAAACGTGACCTCTTCTGGCTCGAGGTCCCTGTCGTCCAGCCCGGCATGACCGAGCGTCATTTGTGTCGATCTCGCAGTGTTTGCGGGCACAACGGTAGACGAGCTCGTGTAATGGATGGTGGAGGACGTCTCGCCCGGTCGCAGCGATCGCCGAGGCCCCAAACTGACCTGAAAGCGGCCGCCATTGGCGCGGTCATCTTGCTGCGCGAGTGGCTGGGCCGGCGGCGTTTGTCCAACAGATCGCGTCGCGCCGTCCGCACCGCACAGCCACCCCGCCTGGTCGCCTTTCTGGAACGCCACGTCCCGCGTCGCGCCGGCATCGCCGCGACCGTCATGTTGCTGCTTGCCAGCACGGGTCTTGGCATCGTCAAGGGCGGCCATGCCGAGCAATTCGTCACGACTCTGAGCGATACGCGCAACGCGATCGCCAACTCCGCGGGATTCCGCATCACCACGGTGGCGATCAACGGCCGCCACCAACTTTCCCAGGACGAGGTGCTCGCGATCGGCGGCGTCAATGGCCGCTCTTCGCTGTTGTTCCTCGACGCCGCCGCCGTGCGCGAAAAGCTGAAAGCCAATCCCTGGATCAGCGAAGCCACCGTGCTGAAGCTTTATCCCGGCCAGCTCAGAATCAATATCGTCGAACGCTCGGCGTTCGCGCTATGGCAGCTCGACGGGCGCCTTGCGGTGATATCCGATGACGGCGCGGTGCTTGAGCCCTACGTATCGCAGCGCTTCCTGAGCCTGCCGCTGGTGGTGGGCAAGGGCGCGCAATCCCAGGCCCGCGATTTCCTCGCGCTGCTTGCGCGCTATCCGCGGGTCAATATGGCGACCAAGGCCGCGATCTTCGTCGGCGAGCGGCGCTGGAATCTCAGGCTCAAGGACGGGCTCGACATCAAGCTTCCGGAGAACGACGTCGGCAACGCGCTCGCCACGCTGAGCACGCTCGACAAGGAGGAACACCTGTTCTCCCGCGATATCGTCGCCGTCGACATGCGGTTGCCGGACCGGCTGACCGTGCAATTGTCGGAAGACGCGGCCAAGGCGCGCGAGGAGCTGTTCAAGGAAAAGAAGCCGAAGAAGAAGGTCGGCGACGCATGAACCGGTTCGATCGCAACCAGACGCCGAAGACGCGTCCGATGCCGCAGAAGCGCACCGCGCTCGTGGCCTCGCTCGATATCGGCACCAGCAAGATCGCCTGCATGATCGCGCGGCTCAAGCCGTGTCCGCCGAATGAGGCCTTACGCGGGCGCAGCCATGCGGTGGAACTGATCGGCTACAGCCAGATCCAGTCGCGCGGTGTCAAGGCGGGCGCGGTCGTCGATCTCGCCGAATGCGAACAGGTGGTGCGCCAGGCGGTGGCGCTCGCCGAGGACATGGCCAATGTCCGGGTCGAATTGGTCCTGCTGTCGGTTTCGGCCGGGCGGCTGCAGGGGCACCTGGTCGAGGCGGCGTCCGACATCAAGGGCGGCTCGGTCACGGCGGCCGACGTTGCGCGAATCACCTCCGCCGGCATGCACCATGCCACGGGGGAGGGGCGCACCGTGCTGCACGCGCTGCCGGTCGGCTATTCGATCGACGGCGTCAAGGGTATCCGCGACCCGAAAGGCATGGTAGCGCGCCAATTTGGCGTCGACATGAACGTCGTCACCGGCGACGCCACGGTCGCCAAGAACCTGATGCTGGTGGTCGAACGCTGCCACCTCAATGTCGAGGCCATGGCGGCGAGCCCCTATGTGGCCGGCCTTTCGGTCCTGACCGACGACGAGGCCGATCTCGGCGCCGCGGTGGTGGAAATGGGGGCGGGCACCACCACGATCGCAACCTATTCCGGGGGCCGCTTCGTCCATGCCGGCGGGTTTGCCCTGGGGGGCCACCACATCACCATGGATCTTGCCCGGGGATTGAGCGCCTGCATTGCAGATGCCGAGCGAATCAAGACGTTATATGGCACGGTGCTGACCGGCGGGTCGGACACGCGTGAATTGATGTCCGTCCCGTCTGCCGGCGACGACGAGCTGGATGTTCCGCAAATCGTGTCACGTGCCACGATCGCGAACATTGTCCGGCATCGTGCCGAGGAGATATTTGAAATGGTCAGGGACCGGCTCGCGGATTCTCCCTTTGCGGCAGAGCCAAAGGCGCGGGTGGTATTGAGCGGCGGGGCTTCGCAGCTCACCGGAACCCTTGAGCTTGCGACGAGGGTTCTCAACCGGCCGGTTCGAATCGGCCGCCCGCTCGGTTTCAGCCGGCTGCCCAACGAGGCGAAGAGCGCGTCCTTCGCGGTTCCCTCCGGGCTCCTGGTCTACCCCCAATACGCTCATCTTGAACACGTCGAACCGCGGTATACGCGGCAGCTCAGAACAGGGACTGACGGTTATTTCGGAAAAGTCGGACGATGGCTTCGAGAGGGCTTCTGATGAATCTTTTCCGGCCGATTCGACTTTCACCAACCCCCGCGGCCGTCGGCCGGGGCGAACCAACGCGCGCGTAATCGAGAGGCAACCATGACCATCAATCTCAACGTCCCTGACATTCGCGAGTTGAAGCCGCGGATTACAGTATTCGGCGTAGGCGGGGCCGGTGGCAACGCCGTCAACAACATGATCACTGCCGGATTGCAGGGCGTCGATTTCGTCGTCGCCAACACCGATGCGCAGGCGCTGACCATGTCGAAAGCCCAGCGCATCATCCAGATGGGCACCCAGGTCACCCAGGGGCTGGGGGCCGGCTCGCAGCCTGACGTCGGCGCGGCCGCGGCGCAGGAAGTCATCGATGAGATCCGCGATCATCTTTCCGGCGCCAACATGGTGTTCGTCACCGCCGGCATGGGCGGCGGCACCGGCACGGGCGCAGCTCCCGTCATCGCCAGGACCGCGCGCGAGCTGGGCATCCTCACCGTCGGCGTCGTCACCAAGCCCTTCCACTTCGAGGGCCAGCGCCGCATGCGCACGGCCGAATCCGGCATCGCCGAGCTGCACAAGGTGGTCGATACGCTTCTGATCATCCCGAACCAGAACTTGTTCCGGGTCGCCAACGAAAAGACCACCTTCGCCGACGCCTTCGCGATGGCAGACCAGGTGCTTTATTCGGGTGTCGCCTGCATCACCGACCTGATGGTCAAGGAAGGCCTGATCAACCTCGATTTCGCCGACGTCCGCGCCGTGATGCGCGAAATGGGCAAGGCGATGATGGGCACCGGCGAGGCCTCCGGCGACAAGCGTGCCTTGACCGCGGCCGAAGCCGCGATCGCCAATCCGCTGATCGACGATTCCTCGATGAAGGGCGCCCGCGGGCTTCTGATATCGATCACCGGCGGCAAGGACCTCACGCTGTTCGAGGTCGACGAAGCCGCCACGCGAATTCGCGAGGAGGTCGATCAGGACGCCAACATCATCGTCGGCGCCACCTTCGACGAGACGCTGGATGGGATCATCCGCGTCTCCGTGGTCGCCACCGGCATCGAACAGGCGCTGATTCGCGCCTCGGGCGGGGCAGCGGCATCCACATCCCCCACAGTAACCTCGAATCCGGGTCCGGACTCCCGGCTCGCCGAGCTGACCGCGCGGCTGCGCGCCGACAATGCGCGGCTTGCGGAGCGCGCCCAGAAACTTGAGGCAACGGGCACGACACAGCCGGCGCCGGCCGCGCCGCTGCGCCCTTCCAACAACGTCGAACGCGCAGCGCTTGCGGCGATCGCCGCGGCGGTCGCACCGGAAGCGCCAAAGGCAACGGCGCCGCTGCAGCCCGCGTCCTATGGCGACGTCACTGTTCGTCCAATCGCGCAGAAGCCGTCGCTGTTCCCGGATCCCGAGGTCGCGCCTGCGACTGCGCACGAACCGGCGCCTCCGGAGACGTTCATCCCGCAAGCGGCTGAACGTGGGCCTGCTCGCGCACCGCGGATGCCGAAATTCGAAGAGTTGCCGATGCCCGCGCAGAATGAAATCCGGCAGGCCCGCGGCGACACCGACGACGATCATCCGCAAAAGACCCGGATGTCGCTGTTGCAGCGTCTGGCCAATGTTGGTCTCGGCCGTCGTGACGAGGAGAGCGAGCCGCCGGTCGCGGCGCGCACTTCGGGTCCCGCCATGCCGCAGATGCCGCCGCTGCCGGAGCGGAAGGCTCAGCGCTCGGTCGCCCAACAAATCGCGCAAGGACCGGTATCAGAATACGCTCCGCGGCAGGCCCCGCAGGGATTGGATGCCCATGGCCGCCCGGCACCTGTTGCACCGGCGCCACAGGGCGACGACCATCTTGATATTCCGGCTTTCCTGCGCCGGCAGGTGAACTGAAGTTTGTTAGAATTCTGACGGCTCAAAAGGTCCCGACTTCCAGGTCGGGACCTTTTCTTGTTCGAGCCGAGGCAGTCGCCAATTTTTGCGCAAGCAACTGATATTAAATGATTAATTATGCATATGGGGTGAGATGAGGGGCGTGGAACCAGCCCCGGGGGCGGCGGATTTCGGTCGGGCCTTGGCGCGAATGCGGCAGAGATAGGGTAACAATCGGTAAAAAAGCGTGAGTTGGCGCGCTTTAGGGCGATGGTATTGTCAACCGTGACTTGGGGAACCATCGAATCGAATCGACGCAGGGGTGCTGTCGTTTCGGTCTCTTGGTAAGTCGGTGTGGGCATTCTTGAATGAAGTTTAGTCGGCAGACAACGCTTCGGTCGCAAGCTACCGTTACGGGCGTCGGTGTTCATTCCGGCTTGCCGGTAAATTTGACCATTGGGCCTGCATCCGTCGATGCGGGTTTTATTTTTGTCCGCTCCGGCCTCGACGGCTGTGACCGCGAGGTTCAGGCCTCCGCCGAATCCGTGATCGCCACCGAATTTGCAACCGTTTTAGGTGACCGCGAGGGCCCGCTGGTTTCCACCGCCGAGCACGTCCTGGCGGCGTTGCGCGGGATGGGCGTCGATAACGCCACCATCGAAATCGACGGCCCGGAAGTGCCGATCATGGACGGCAGCGCCGCGGCTTTCGTCGCCGCGATCGACCAGGCCGGTATCGTCGCGCAATCGGCGCCGCGCCGTTTCATCCAGGTATTGAAACCGGTGCAGGTGGTGATGGGCGATTCGTTCGGCGAGTTGCGTCCCAACGCGGCCGGTTTCCGCGCCGAAATCGAGATCGATTTCTCCAACCCGGTGATCGGGCGTCAGAAATACACGCTGGATCTTTCCGCCGAACGGTTCCGCCGCGAGATTTGCCGCGCCCGCACCTTCGGCTGCATGAATGACGTGGCGCGGCTGTGGAGCGCGGGGTTTGCGCTCGGCGCCTCCTTCGAGAATTCGGTGGTGTTCGACGAGGAACGGCTGCTCAACACCGAGGGGCTTCGTTACAGCGACGAATGCGTGCGCCACAAGGTGCTCGACGTCATCGGCGATCTCGCGCTCGCCGGTCTGCCATTGCTCGGCGCCTACCGCTCGGTTCGCGGTGGCCACAAGCTCAACCATGCCGTGCTGACGGCCCTGATGGCCGATCGCACCGCCTATCGGGTGGTCGAGGCCGAAACCGTGCGTCGTCCGCGGACCCACGTCGAGGTCGGCAGCGGCATGGTGGGCGGCATGGTTGCTCCCGCTTACGGTCCCGACGTTTCCTGACTTTCGTCTTCGAAATGTCATGAGCGTCGGCTTCGACGTCTCCTGAGCGTCGGCTTCGACGTCTCCTGACTTTTCGTCGTTGAGGCCTTGGAGTCCGACCATAGCTCGAGATGGGTTTTGGCCTTGTCTTTGAGCCCGGATTCGACCCTGGCCCAGATTATGCGTGGTAAGCCCGGGGGTTATGACCCGCGCACGCCGCCTTAATCCGGGCGAAATGCCTGCGTATTCGGTTGGTTAATGGGCTTATTTTAGATAAACAGGGCCGGCCGGCGTCGCAAATCATCGTGGCCGCGGCCTTGATCTTGGTTGCGTCCATGGCAAGGCTCGGGACGCGCGGCGGGCACCGCACCACAGGCGTCAGGTCTCAATTTATGTCGACAAAGCGCATGACGCTCGCACTACAGCACCTTACAACTGTGACGGGCTTTGACCGGCTTTCGCGGCCGCTGCGCCTGGCCTTGGGCCTTGTCTTTCTTGCGATCCCGCTGAGCGCATGCAGCACCGCGACCGAGGTGTGGGACAAGGTTACCAACAAGGACGACACCTTCGTCGAGGAGCCCGCAGAAAAGCTCTACAACCAAGGCCTGTTCCTGATGAACGAGAAGGGCGATGCGAAGGCCGCCTCGAAGAAATTCGAGGAAGTCGATCGTCAGCATCCTTATTCGGACCTCGCCCGCAAATCGCTGTTGATGTCGGCCTATGCCTTCTACAAGGCCAACGATTATGACAGCTGCATCGGGGCCGCGACCCGTTACGTCACCTTGCATCCGGGAAGCCCGGATGCGGCTTACGCGCAATTCCTGATCGCGGCTTCGCATTACGACCAGATCCCGGACATCACGCGCGATCAGGGCCGTACCGAGAAGGCGATCGCCGCGCTTGAGGAAGTGATCCGCAAATATCCGACGTCAGAATATGCCGTCAGCGCCAAGGCCAAGCTCGAGGCCGCGCGCGACCAGCTTGCGGGCCGCGAAATGAATGTCGGCCGCTACTACATGCAGAAGCGCAACTACACCGCCGCCATCAACCGCTTCAAGACCGTGGTCACCCAATACCAGACCACACGCCATGTCGAGGAAGCGCTGGCCCGGCTGACGGAGGCCTATATGGCGATTGGCATCGTCAGCGAGGCGCAAACCGCCGCCGCCGTGCTCGGGCACAATTTTCCCGACAGCCCCTGGTACAAGGACGCTTATAATCTTGTAAGGTCCGGCGGACTCGAGCCGAGCGAGAATCAGGGTTCCTATATTTCCAAGGCCTTCAAGAAACTGGGTCTCGGCTAGAGCATGATCCGGAAAAGTGGATACCGGTTTTCCGAAAAAGATCATGCTCAAACAAAAAGATAGAGCGCGATGACGATTCGAAGAAAAGTCATCTCGCTCTAGAGCATGATCCGGAAAAGTGGATATCGGTTTTCTGCGAAAAGGTCTTGCTCAAGAGATGGAATCGCGTTCCGATTCCATCGAATCGGAACGTGATTTAGGAATTGTCGTCGCATGCTGGCGCGTCTTTCGATCCGTGACATCGTCCTGATCGAACGGCTCGATATCGAGTTTTCGCGCGGTCTTGCCGTGCTGACCGGCGAGACCGGCGCGGGCAAATCCATCCTTCTCGACGCATTCGCGCTCGCGCTTGGCGGCCGCGGCGACGCGGGCCTTGTCCGGCACGGCGCGGAGCAGGGCCAGGTCACCGCGGTGTTCGATGTCCCGAAGGGCCATCCGGCCTCGGCGATCCTCAGTGACAACGGGCTCGACGAGGCGAGTTCTGAAAATTCCACCGAGATGATCCTGCGCCGCGTGCAGCTCGCCGACGGCCGCACCCGCGCCTTCATCAACGATCAGGCGATCAGTGTGCAGACCCTGAAGGCGGTGGGTTCCGCGCTGGTCGAGATTCACGGCCAGCATGACGAGCGCGCGCTGGTCGATGCCTCGACCCATCGCCGTCTGCTCGACGCGTTTTCGGGGCTGGAGAAGGACGTCGCCGCGCTCGAACAACTCTGGGATTTGCGGCGCGCCGCCAACACGGTGCTCGACGAGCATCGCG
Organism: uncultured Alphaproteobacteria bacterium; assembly: GCA_963741185.1. Taxonomy (GTDB): domain Bacteria; phylum Pseudomonadota; class Alphaproteobacteria; order Rhizobiales; family Xanthobacteraceae; genus Bradyrhizobium. The sequence goes on from CAVUHE010000033.1 coordinate 213,081, forward strand.
CAAGCATGGAACGCGCCGCGCGCGAGGCGGATTATCTGCGGCATGCGTCCGACGAGTTGACCAAGCTTGCGCCGAGCGACGGCGAGGAGACCGCGCTCGCCGCGCGCCGCACCACCATGATGGCCGGCGAGAAGATATCAGCCGATCTGCGCGAGGCGCAGGACGCCGTCGGCGGCGATCATTCGCCGGTGGCAGCACTTTCGGCCGCCGTGCGCCGGCTGGAGCGACGCGCGGCAAATTCGCCGGCACTGGTCGAACCCGCCGTGAAGGCGATCGATGCCGCCATCAACGCGCTGGAGGAGGCCGACCAGCATTTGAGCGCAGCTTTGATCGCGGCCGATTTCGATCCGGCCGAACTCGAACGCATCGAGGAGCGGCTGTTCGGCTTGCGCGCCGCATCGCGCAAATATTCCACCCCGGTCGACGGCCTTGCTGCGCTCGCCGCGAAATACGCCGCCGACGTGGCGCTGATCGACGCCGGCGCCGATCGACTTAGGAAGCTCGAGCAAGCCGCGGCCGAGGCCGATGCGCGCTACGGCGCCGCCGCCACGAAACTCTCCGGCGCTCGCGTGAAATCCGCCGAGAAACTCAACAAGGCCGTCAATGCCGAACTGGCGCCGTTAAAGCTCGATCGCGCCAAATTCACCACGCAGGTCGAGTCCGATCCCAAATCGCCCGGGCCGCAAGGCTACGACCGCGTCGAGTTCTGGGTTCAGACCAACCCGGCACCAAGCCCGGCCCGCTGATGAAGGTTGCCTCCGGCGGCGAGCTGTCGCGCTTCCTGCTGGCGCTCAAGGTCGTGCTGTCCGACCGCGGGTCGGCGCCCACTCTGGTGTTCGACGAGATCGACACCGGCGTCGGCGGCGCGGTGGCGGACGCGATCGGCGCGCGGCTGGCACGGCTTGCGGACAAGGTTCAGGTGATGGCGGTGACGCACGCGCCGCAGGTCGCCGCACGCGCCGACCAGCATCTCTTGATCTCGAAGGATGCGCTCGACAAGGGCAAGCGCGTCGCCACCCGCGTCAACGCGCTCGCCGCCGATCACCGCCGCGAGGAAATCGCCCGCATGCTGGCCGGCGCGGAGATCACCGCCGAGGCGAGGGCGGCGGCCGAACGGTTGCTCAAGGCCGCGACGGCGTGAGTCCCGACGTCGTTCCAGGCGCGGCGCAGCGCCACAAGCGCGTTCACGCGCGTCCTCGACACGCTATGGCGCTGCTCCGCAGCGCCGGGACCAATAACTCATCGGCCATATGGACCCCGGATCAGCTGCGCACCACTTCGTGCTGCGCAGCATCCGGGGAACGTCAGGCGGCGGGTGCTTTTCTCGAAATGAAGTTCGTCGTACTTATTGGCCATGGCTAAAGCATCAAAACCCAAATCCCTGCCTGACGTCGCCGGCCTCACCAAGGCGCAGGCCAAGGTCGAGCACAAGCGGCTCGCGCTTGAGATCGAGCGTCACGACAAGGCCTACTATCAGGAAGACGCGCCGAAGATTTCCGACGCCGAATACGACGCGCTTCGCAAGCGCTTCAATGCCATCGAAGCGCGGTTTCCGGAATTGGTCAGCGGCGAGTCGCCGTCGCAAAAGATCGGCGCGGCGCCGTCCGGCAAATTCAGGAAAGTTCGCCACGCGGTGCCGATGCTCTCGCTCGACAACGCGTTTGCCGAGGACGACGTCATCGATTTCGTCGGCCGCATCCGCCGCTTCCTGAAACTCGACGACGACCACCGGATCGACTTCTCCGCCGAGCCGAAGATCGACGGGCTTTCGATGTCGCTGCGCTACGAGGACGGCGAACTCGTCACCGCCGCCACCCGCGGCGATGGCGCCGAGGGCGAGGACGTCACCGCCAATATCCGCACGCTCGAGGACGTGCCGAAGAAATTGAAGGGCCGCAAGGTGCCCGAAATCTGCGAGGTGCGCGGCGAGGTCTATATGACCAAGAAGGCGTTTCTCGCGCTCAACAAGAAGCAGGTCGAGGCCGGGGAAGCACCTTTCGCCAATCCGCGCAACTCGGCCGCCGGCTCGCTGCGCCAGAAAGACCCCTCGATCACCGCCTCGCGTCCGCTCGGTTTTTTCGCCTATGCCTGGGGACAAATGACGGAGATGCCGGCGGATACCCAATCGGGCATGATCTCGTGGTTCGAACATTGCGGCTTTACGACCAACCCGCTGACCAAGATCTGTCACTCGGTCGAGCAGTTGATCGCCTTTCACCGCAAGATCGAGGAGCAGCGCGCCAAGCTCGACTATGATATCGACGGCGTCGTCTACAAGATCGATCGGCTCGACTGGCAGGAACGTCTCGGCTTCGTCTCGCGGACGCCGCGTTGGGCGATCGCGCACAAATTCCCGGCCGAACGCGCCACCACCGTGCTCCGCGATATCGAAATCCAGGTCGGGCGCACCGGTTCGTTCACGCCGGTCGGCAAGCTCGAGCCGGTCGGCGTCGGCGGCGTCATCGTGCAGAACGTCACGCTGCACAATGAGGATTACATCCGCGGCATCGGCGGCGACGGCGAGCAATTGCGCGAGGGCCGCGATATAAGGATCGGCGACACGGTGGTGGTCCAGCGCGCCGGCGACGTGATTCCGCAGGTCGTCGATGTCGTGATCGAGAAGCGGCCAAAGGACGCAAAGGCCTATCATTTTCCGAAGAAATGCCCGTGCCCGCTGCACACCGACGTCGTGCGCGAGGAGACGGCGACCGGCGAGGAGGGCTCGCGCGCCCGCTGCACCGGCGAGTTCGCCTGTCCGTACCAGAAGATCGAGCATCTGAAACTGTTTTGCTCGCGCCGCGCCTTCGATATCGAGGGGTTGGGCGAGAAACAGATCGAGTTCTTCTTCGAGCAGGGATGGGTGAAGGAGCCAGGCGATATCTTCACGCTGCCGTCGCGCAACGCAAGACTCAAGCTTGAGGAGATCGAAGGTTACGGCGAGACCTCGGTGCGCAATTTGTTCGCCGCGATCGAAGAGCGGCGGCGGATTTCGCTGGAGCGGTTCATCTACGCGCTCGGCATGCGCCATGTCGGCGAGACCACGGCGCTGGCGCTGGCGCGCGGTTATGGCTCGTGGCAGGCGTTCCACGATGCCTGCCTCAAGGTGGCAGAGGGCGACGAGGAGGCCATCGCCGAGATGGATGCGCTCGACCAGATCGGCGAAACCGTGATCACCAGCATCAAGGCCTATTTCGGCGAGAGCCATAACCGCGGCATCGTCGAGCGGCTGACAAAAGAAGTCACCATCCTCGATGCCGAGAAGCCGAAGAGCAATTCGGCGATCGCGGGCAAGACAGTGGTCTTTACGGGCGCGCTGGAAAAGATGACGCGCGACGAAGCCAAGGCGATGGCCGAACGGTTGGGCGCCAAGGCCGCGGGCTCGGTGTCGAAGAAAACCGACTATGTCGTCGCGGGGCCGGGCGCTGGCTCGAAACTGGCGGAGGCCAAGAAGCACGGCGTTGCGGTGCTGACCGAGGATGAGTGGCTGAAACTGGTCGGGGAGTAAATCTACGCTTTCGTCATTGCGAGAAGCGTCAGCGACGAAGCAATCCATTTTACCGCGGTTTGGATTGCTTCGCTTCGCTCGCAATGACGTACTCAGCGATATTTTCGTTGAGGGCTGCGCGCCCTACAGCATCCCGGACTCTTCCTCCTCCGCCTGCTCGATCAGCGCTTCGCTCACGACCACGTCGCGCCGGGGAATGAGGAAGATCATGGTCGAGGCGCAGGCGAGCGATAACGCGAAGACGGCGGCGTTGAGCGGCGCGGGCGTGGTGAAGTGGCCGCCGAGGTAAGCGCCGAATTGCGAGAGCAGCGAGCCGAGACCCATCTGCAGGAATCCCATCGCGCCGGACGCGGTGCCGGCGGCGTCGGGGCGAACGCTGATGGCGCCGGCGGCCGAGTTCGACATCACGAAGGCATTGGCGAACATCACCAGCATCTGGGTCCCGAACAGCCATGACGGCGCCTGATTGAGCCCGGTGATCCCCCAGACGAGATTCAAGAGACTGCCGGTGAGTTGCAGCGCAAGCCCGAACCAGATCAGCTTTTCCAGGGAGTGGCGCGGCGCGAAGCGCACGCAAAACAGATTGCCGATCAAATACGCAAATCCCGTGGTCGCAAACCACGCGCCGTATTCGGCCGCGCTCCGGCCCATATGCGTCACGACGATATAGGGCCCGCCGCCGGCAAAGGTGAAGATGATCTGCGAGGCCAGCACCTGGCACAGCACATAGCCGATGAACGCGCGGCTCCTCAGAAGGCTGCCGACATCGCCGCGAAACCCGCCCGACTCCAGCCGATCGCGCCGCGTTTCCGGCAGCGCGACGGCGATGGCGACAGCGATCATGAGTGAAGCGGCGGTGATGACATAGAAGATCGCGCGCCAGCCGAACGCGGTCTCGATAAGGCCGCCGGTCAAAGGACTCAGCATCTGCGCGATCATCATCACCGCGATGACGAGTGAGATCATCGAGGAGATGCGTTCGCGGCTGTAGAGATCGCGGATGATGGCGCGGCTCACCACCATGCCGGCGGCGCCGCCGAGCGCCTGGAGAAAGCGCGCGGCGATCAGTTGCGGCAGCGTTTGCGCGAACATGCAGGCCCCGCTCGCCAAGACCATCAGGCCGAGCCCCGCCAGCAGCACCGGGCGGCGTCCGAAACGGTCCGACAACGGCCCCATGATGATCTGCGAGCAGGCGATGCCGACCATGTAGAGTGACACGGTCATCTGCGCGATAGAGATGTCGCGGCCGAAACTGGTGGCAAGCCGGGGCAGAGCGGGCACCAGCATATAAAGCGAGATCGGCGCGACGCCGGTCATTGCGACCAGCAGCAACAGCATGATCCGCGAGGTCGCGATATCCTTCGTCGTCGCCGTGCCGGGCGGCCTGCCCATCATTCCGTGCATTGAGGCGTGATCCGATGTCTTGAATCAGACTGTAGTCCTATCCTCAAATGCGAATACGCTCGTTTCGGAATGCGGCTATTCGTTTTCCGGGATGCGTTTGGTGCATTGAGCCCTGTCATTCCGGGATGGTTGGTTTCGTCATTCCGGGTCTGGTCCTTCGGACCATCCCGGAATGACCATTAGAGCGACAGCGGCGCGGTCGCGGCGTCGAGCCAGACTTTGGTGGCCTCATCGACGTGGGGGCGCACCTCGTGGCGCACCCGCTCATGGTATTCGTTGAGCCAGTTCAGTTCGTCGCCGGTCAGCATGTTCAGATCGATCAGGCGGCGATCGATCGGCGCCAGGGTCAGCGTCTCGAAGGTGTTGACCTTTTTCTCGGCGCCGGGAACCTCAGTGGCGACGACCAGCTCGAGATTCTCGATGCGGATGCCGAACGCGTCGGTCTTGTAGTAGCCGGGCTCGTTGGAGAGGATCATGCCGCGCCTGAGCGGCGTGGTGCCGAGTTTCGATATGCGCGCCGGTCCCTCGTGCACCGAAAGGTAGCTGCCGACGCCGTGGCCGGTGCCGTGTTCGAAATCGATGCCGGCCTGCCACAAGAACTGCCGCGCCAGCGTGTCGATCTGCGCGCCGGTCGTTCCATCCGGAAATACCGCACGCGCGATCGCGATGTGGCCGCGCAGCACGCGCGTGAAACGATCACACATCTCCATCGAAGGCTGGCCGATCGCGATGGTGCGGGTGACGTCGGTGGTGCCGTCTTCATATTGCGCGCCGGAATCGATCAATAGCAGATCGCCCGGCGCGATCCGCCGGTTGCTCTTGCGGGTGACACGGTAATGCACGATGGCGCCGTTCGGCCCGGTACCGGAGATGGTCGGAAACGAGACGTCCTTGAGCGCGCCGGTCTCGCGGCGGAAGGTCTCCAGCGCCTCCACCGCGTCGATCTCGGTGAGCGCGCCGGTCGGCGCCTCGCGGTCGATCCAGGCGAGGAAGCGCACAAGCGCCACCGCGTCGCGCCGATGCGCGGCCCGGCTGCCCTTGATCTCGGTGTCGTTCTTGACCGCCTTGAGGAGAGTGACCGGGTCGTTGCCGCGCACCGGCTTGCCGCCGGCCGCTTGAATCAATCGGCTCAGCGCGTCGGCCGCGGTCGCGCTGTCGAGCGCGATCGACGCGCCGCTTCGCGCCAGTTCAGTGAGCTTTGTCGTCAGCACGCCTGGCTCGGCGACGTCGCCGACCTGTTCGAGGTGGTCGCGGACGCTGTTGGAGAGTTTGCGGTGGTCGATGAACAAAGTCGGGCGGCCGGTTTTCGGCACCAGCGCATAGGACAATGGCAGCGGCGTATGCGAGACGTCGCCACCGCGGATGTTGAAGGTCCAGGCCACCGCGTGGGAATCCGACAGCACCAGCGCTTCGACGCCGAGCCGGTCGATTTCCGCCCCGATCTGCTTCAGCTTCTCGGCTTCCGCTTCGCCCGAGAATTGCTTGCCGTGAAGGGTGACGGGCGCAACCGGCGGGGCAGGGCGCTCGGTCCACACGGCATCGAGCGGGTTGCCGTCGACCGCGATCAGCTCCGCGCCGGCCTTGGCGCAGGCGGCCGCAAGCCGCTCCGCGGCCGCCGTCGTATGCAGCCACGGATCGAAACCGAGACGGTCGCCGGCGGAAAGATGCTTGCCGAGCCAGGTTTCCGGCGGCGGCTCCACCAGCGGCTCGACGCGCCAGGCCTTGGCGTCGACCTGCTTTGCCGCCTGCAGTGTGTAGCGGCCGTCGACGAAGACCGCGGCCTCACGGACAAGAACAATGGCAAGGCCCGCGGAACCGGTGAAACCACTCAGCCAGGCCAGGCGTTCTTCCGATGGCGGGACATACTCGTTCTGCTGCTGATCGGCGCGGGGCACCACGAACCCGGTCAAGTTGCGCCGCGCCAGCTCCTCGCGAAACGCGGACAGCCGCGCGGTCAGCGCGACGCCGGTTTCGGGCTCCTCGAATGTCTGGAAAAGGGCTTCGAACATTGTCTGTCTGCTTTGACGCGTTTTCGTTGCGCGAACCGGCACCCACCCCGGATCAAGTCCGGGCCAGGCTTTCGCTCGAAAACGCTCGGCTCGGCTACTTTAGGATTAGGTGGAGAACTGCGCAATCGACGCAAACTGCTTCCGATTCGATATCAAGTGTGATTGAATTGCTGCACCTGCGTTAGACGGGTGTGAAAGTTTCGCTGCCACAAGCGAAGTACCGGAGGAAATCCAGGGGTGTTTCAACTCAACGACGAGGGGATACACGATGCCTGTCTTTACGTTTGAGAAGATTTCTCCGCCCGTCAGCAGCGGGCAGCTTGCTCCCGTTGCCAAGAAGCCGCGCGGGGTCATTGTTCAAATCCTGGATCGTTTCGTCGAGGCGCGCGTCAAGCGCTCAAAGCTCGCGGAACGGACCGCCGTCCGGCGCCGGCGGAAGCCTTCGGATTGATATTCGCCGTCATCCTGGGAGGTCCGAAGGACCAGACCCGGAATCTCGAGATTCTCCGATGTGCGAGCGCACATCTGAGGTCTGCGCTTCGCGCATCCCGTGACGTCAGCAAAGCAGTATCACCCGACCTTGCGCATCAGCAGGCTGCTCCAGCCTTCGATCTGGACGTGCCTTTTCAAGATCAGCCCCCTGGCGCGGTAGGCCGCGATGACGGCGCTGGCCTGCGGGGGTAAAAGCCCCGACAGGATGACCAGCGCGCCGGGCGCGAGATGCCTTGCCATCGGCGTTGCCATCTGCCGCAACGGATTGGCCAGGATATTCGCCAGCACCAGATCGAAGGGGCCGCGCCGTTTGAACTGCGCCGCCGAAAAGCCGCTGGCGCGGATTGCCTCCACGAGGTCGCCGGTCCCGTTGAGCCTTGCATTCTCGGCTGCGACCTTGACCGAGAGCGGGTCGATGTCGCTGGCCAGCACCTTGCCATGCAGCGCCTTGGCCGCCGCGATCGCCAGCACGCCGGTTCCGGTGCCGAGGTCGAGCACGCGGCGCGGCCAACAGGCTTTCAACGCCTGGTCGAGCAGCAACAGGCAGCCGCGGGTGGTGCCGTGATGGCCGGTTCCGAAAGCGAGCGCCGCTTCGATCTCGATCCCGAGCTTGTTGGGCGGCACGTTTGCGCGGTCATGTTGCCCGTGGACAATGAACCGCCCGGCGCGGACCGGGACCAGTTCGGCAAGCGTCGCCTTGACCCAGTCCTTGGCTTCCACCGTGTCGAAGCGCACGGCCTTTGCGATGTCTTCGCCGGCGGCCAGAACCACCAGCTCGCGGATCGCGCCGTGATCGGGTGCATCGGCAAAGTGCATGGTGATGTCCCAGCGGCCGCCCGGCCCCTCGAAGGCGGCGATGGCGGCTTGTCCATCGAAAAAACTTTCGGTCAACAGATCCACCACGCGCTTGGCCGTCTGTTCGTTGCCGATGGCGAAGGTGGCGCGGTGGGTGCTGGGCGTGAGCGTCGTGGTCATCGGGAGCGGTTCGGGATCAAGAGCGATTGAACTTGATAGCGCCTCGGGTTGAGAGTCCGGTAATCTTTTTCCTGTAGGTTTCTCTTGCACCGCAGCGTTTCCGACACGCCTACAGTCAATTTTCCTGCCGGCATTTTGTTAAAAACAAAAACAATGCAAGGGCATGGCGGTGAATTTCAATCTTTTTCCTGAAGACGCTCACCAATCTCATGAAGTCAAGCGACGCGCATCAAAGTGTTGATTGAATCTGTGCGCGGATGATTTTGAATTATCTGCTCAATCGACCAGATTTTTTTGAAATTTCCGCCCGTCGCATCGCCGCGACGATTTCGCGAAAGCACCGTCGATGGTTGCTGAAATCGCGCACGCGATCATCGCAAGGCCGCGGCGATCTTCGTGTGATCGCTGCTGCCGACGGTCCAGGGGCGAGCGCCTTCAGACCTCTTGTCGGCGCCTTCATCATGTCGACCGACGGCGCGTCGCTCGAACAAAATCCACCTCGAAATCCGGTGGTGTCTAAGCAAATTCGTCATCACGTCCCACACCATGCTTGCTATCCAGTCCGAGCAAGCATATGCTTGCTAACCAAGACCAGCAAGCAGGAGCTCAGATGAGTGACGCGCAATCAAAGGGCGGAAAGGCGCGAGCCGAGAAGTTGACACCTGAGCAAAGGACAGAGATTGCCCGCAATGCCGCGCTTTCGAGGCATAACAAAGGTATGCCTGCGGCTATCTATGGCTCAACGGATCGACCGCTAATAATAGGCGGCCAAGAGGTTGAGTGTTTTGTTCTCGATGATGAGACGAGAGTGCTCACGCAGGCTTCATTCTTAGAAGCCTTGGGTAGACACAGGAAGGCTCGCGTACGCAAAATGGACGGGGAAGACCAAGACCGAGCATTGCGGTCTGATGGTTGGAGCAACGGCCATAAGACGTGCGCGCGAGCTGGTGCGGATGCGCCGGCCGGCGTCCGGTCGCTCGCGACCCGGCGGGACTTCAAATCCAGAGCCGTCGGCCAGGCGTCCGGTCAGTCGGTGGCGAATCCTCAGCTGTCTCAGCTTGAAGTTTCGGCATTTGTTTCTTGTGGTGTTCACGAACACCCGAGGCTCGCGCGGTATTAGTCTCCGCCGAAGTTGTCGTCCTTAGACCAATCGCGCCATTCCGGATGAAAATAGTTGATGAAATAGCCGATGATATAAAGTGGACCGAAAATCACCGCGCCGATGGTCAAATCGCTCGCAAATTGTCTAGGAAAAAAGAAGTCACTCAGGTCGAGATATCGGATGATAGCAAGAAATCCTAGGCAAAGTCCGTAGACGATCACGACTGCGACTAAACCAGGAGGGATACGATCTCTGAATGAGACTGGTGCCGACACGCCTTCAAATATACCGGGCAGCAGTGATTACGATAAGAGGAGAAGTACGCCCATCCGGTCAGATTTCAGACTGACGCACCAACCCAAAATCCACCGCCTATCCACATCAAACGCAAGACTTGTCCACAGGGTTGTCCACCAAGACATACCGTGCCCGTTCAAGGGTTTGCCGGTCGCTTTGCACAGCCGGGCTGCGCTTGAAGCGCTCGACGACTTCTCCCGGCGGTTGTAGTGTCGGCCACGAGGGGAACGGTCGTTCGATGCGGAACGGGCTTTATTCCATGCACATGCACATGCTCGACGGCGTGAGGGGCCGCGACAGTGGCGTGATCATCCTGCGCGACGGCAAGCTCATCGGCGGCGGCCCCTATTTCTGGTCGATCGGCACCTACACCGTGGGCGAGGGAACCTGGAAAGGCGAGTTCACCACCAATCAGCACACCCCCTTCGCCGACCCCTTCGTTCGCCCGGTGTCCGGCGGAAACGAAGTCACCAGCGGGTTCTCGGGGACCTTTACCGACACCGAGGCGGAGGCGTTCGGCACCTCGCTGGTCGGCGCAAAAAGCCTGAGCTTTCGCGCGACGCTGAAGTGGCTTGCGGAGGAGTGAGGCGGCGGGTGAGCCGAGAAATCCACCGATTCCCACCTCTGCATCCCCAGCCCACCAAGCGGTTTTCCACAAGCCGTCCACCGGCTTTTCCAACCACGCCGTAACGGCGGTGGGCCTGAAAACCCAATCTCAAGGCCGCTTCTTCACCGCCAGCGCGTAGAGATAGGCGAGGATCGCGTCGGTGTCCTCGTCGGAGAAGTCGATCTGGGGCATCGCCCGGTGCCGCGAAACCATGCCCTCGCGGAGTTCCGCCTGCAGCTCGCGCGGCGAAAACCGCGCATAGATCGTTCGCATCGGCGGCGCCTCCTTGAGCGGGCTTTGGCCGACGGCGCCGACGGCATGGCAGCGGCCGCATTTTTCTTCGAGCAGCGCCTTGCCCTTGGCTCTGAGCTGGCTGGACGTGGCGGCGCTTCCCGCCGCGGACGAGCACACGAGAAGTCCGGCAATCAGGAGCGGGCAGGCGAAACGGGCTGTCATGGTTCAAGTCTCCAATTGTCTGACGGACGCTGCCGCCTCACCCGAACATCGCGCGGTGATCGCCCAAAATCGTCCGCGCGGCGTTGTGGCCGGGGGCGCCGGTGACCCCGCCGCCGGGATGGGCGCCGCTGCCGCAATGATAGAGCCCCTTGAGCGGCCCGCGGTAATCGGCGTGGCCGAGCATCGGGCGGGCGGAGAAAAGCTGGTTCAGCGTCAGCGCGCCGTGGAAGATGTCGCCGCCCAAAAGGCCGAACTGGCGCTCCAGATCGAGCGGCGAGAGGATCTGCCGCCCGATCACGCTCCCCGCAAAGCCCGGCGCGTATTGGTCGACGGTGGCGATCATGAGGTCGGCGACCTCTTCGCGGTGGTCGTCCCATGATTTCCCGCCCGGCAATTCCGGCGCGACATGCTGGCAAAACAGACTGGCGACATGCTGGCCTTGCGGGCAGAGCGTGTCGTCCAAGGTCGAGGGAATCAGCAGTTCGACGACCGGCGCGTGGCTCCAGCCGTCGTTCCGCGCGTCCTGCCAGGCGCGGTCCATGTAACCGAGGCTGGGCGCGATGATGATGCCGGCGGTGAGATGATCGCCCGGCGCGGGCAGGCCGCGAACGAGGGCAGGGCGCTGAGCGCGACATTCATCCGGAAGGTGCCGGAGCCGTTGCGCCAGTTTTTGATGCGGGCGAGAAAATCGCCCGGCAGCGCCTCCGGTGGCACCAGGCGGGTATAGAGCAGCTTCGGATTGACGCCCGAGGCGACATATCTGGCCCGAACGCTCTCGCCATTATCGAGAACGACGCCGACGGCGCGGTCGCGCTCGACGATCACCTCGCGCACACCGGCATCGAGCGTGATCTCGGCGCCGGCCGCCCGCGCGGCGCGTGCCATGGCTTGCGTGATGGCGCCCATGCCGCCGATGGCGTGGCCCCAGACGCCCTTCTTGCCGTTCACCTCGCCAAAGGCGTGGTGCAGCATCACGTAAGCGGAGCCCGCCGCATAGGGGCTCGCATAATTGCCGACGATGGCGTCGAAACCAAACAGCGCCTTGATCAGATCGCTCTCGAACACCTCGTCGAGCATCTCGCCGGCCGAGCGCGTGAAAAGATCGAGCAGCGTGCGCTGCTGCTCCAGCGAAAGCCTGCGCAGGATATTGGCGGCGCCAAGCGCGTTGAAACTCTCGCGGATGGCGCTCGCACTGAGGCCTTCCACGATGTTCGGCGGCGCGCGCAGCACAAGTGCGCGCAGCACGTCGGCGATCTCCTCGAGTCTTTGGTTGAAGCCGTCGAGCCGCCCGGCGTCGCGTTCGCTCAGATTGGCGAGCGAGGAACGGGTGCGACCTTCGCCGGTCAGCAAGTAGGTTCCGTCCGGCGCGGGGAGGAAATTCTGCGCGCGGCGCTCGACGATCCGCAGGCCATGCTCGGCGAGTTTCAGCTCGGAAATGATTTGCGGGTTGAGCAGGCTCACCGTGTAGGCCGCGACCGAATTGCGAAATCCCGGATGAAACTCCTCCGTGACCGCGGCACCGCCTGCGACCTTGCGGCGCTCGACGACCCTTACGCGCAGGCCGGCGCCGGCGAGATAGGCCGCGCAGGTGAGGCCGTTATGGCCGGCGCCGATGATGACAACATCCGTTTCGTTCATGCGTGCTTCAGGGTTGGTTTGTCATTCCGGGGCGATGCGAAGCATCGAACCCGGAATCTCGAAATTCCGGGTCTGGTGCTAGCGCACCATCCCGGAATGACGATCTGACGGACCAGTGCCTCCGTCATTCCTTACCGAAGATGTGAACCTTGGCACAGCAGGAAGTGAGCGATCTGGTTCCGCGCCCCGCATTGCGGGCGCCGTTGCCCTATGGTCCATTGCGGCGCCCGGCGCCCGCCGGCGGCCTTTTGTCTGACGCGTTTTCGCCCGAAAGCGCCGCGCCGGAGTTTTCATGACGCCAATTGATCCGCTCGTGATTGCGGACCGGCCCTCCGCGAGCCGAAACCGGCTGGTGCTGGTCGTCTACACAGCCGCCATCTTCGTCAGCGCGCTGTTGTTGTTCTCGGTCCAGCCCCTGTTCACGAAAATGGTGCTGCCGCGGCTCGGCGGCTCGCCGGCGGTGTGGTCAGTGGCGATGGTGTTCTTTCAGTCGCTGCTGCTCGCAGGCTACGCCTATGCGCATTTTCTGATGCGGATTCCCGGTCGCATGATACCCGTCACGGTGCATCTTTTGCTTCTGGTGGTCGCGCTTTTGACGCTGCCATTGTCGATCGCGGGCGGGTGGGGCGAACCGCCCACTTCAGGCTACGCGCTCTGGCTGCTCGGCCTGTTCGCGGTCTCGATCGGCCTGCCGTTCTTTGCGCTCGCGGCGAACAATCCGCTGCTTCAGGCCTGGTTCGTCCGCACCGGTCACCCCAACGGCCCCGATCCCTACTTTCTCTACGCCTCCTCCAATATCGGCAGTTTCCTGGCGCTGTTGTCCTATCCGGTGCTGCTCGAGCCGATGTTCACGCTGCGCACGCAGAACCTGATCTGGACCGGCTTCTATGGCCTTTTGATCGCACTGATCGCGGCGTGTGGGGTGCTGCTGTTGCGTTCGCCGGCATCGGTCGCGGTGGATACGCTCGCGGCGGACAGCGACGCACCGGCGCCGTCGTGGTCCTTGCGCGCGCGCTGGATATTCCTGGCCGCGGTGCCGTCGGGCCTGCTGATCGCGGTGACCGCGCATATTTCCACCGACGTCGCCGCCGCGCCACTGTTGTGGGTGTTGCCGCTGTCGCTCTATCTCCTGACCTGGGTGCTGGTGTTCCAGTCGCGTCCGCTGCTGCCGCACAAATGGGTGCTGATGGTTCAGCCGGTGGCGATCGCGGGCGTCATCGTGCTGCTCGCGTTCGGCGGCGAACAGAACCTGCTTCTGACGCTGGGCGGACATCAGCTCTGTTTCTTCGTCATCGCGATGGCCTGCCACGGCGAACTGGCGCGCACCCGCCCGGCAGCGAAATATCTCACCGGCTTTTATGTCGCGCTGTCGTTCGGCGGCATGGTGGGTGGTCTGTTTGCCGGCCTGTTCGCGCCTTACGCGTTTTCGTGGGTCGCCGAATACCCGATTCTGGTCGTGCTCGCGGCGTTGTGCCGGCCGGACGGCGACGAGCGATGGCCGGTTTGGAGCCGCTGGTACTGGCTGGCGCTGCTTGCTCTCGCGGTCGCGCTGATCGCGCCGACTTTTGGCCGAGGCGAGGTGTTCGACTGGCTCGAGGAGCGGCGGGTCTATGCGGCCGGCGCGGTCGCGGCCGCGGGCATGCTGCTCGCGCTCGTGCTCAATGCCGGCCGCTGGAAGCTCGCGGGCCTTGCGGCGCTGGCGCTGGTCCTGATCCGCGTCTACCCGGCGGACGACGGGCGGGTGGAAACGATCCGCAGCTTCTTCGGCGTCCACAAGATCCTGGTGACGCCGCATGGCCAATATCACGTGCTGATGCACGGCACCACGATTCACGGCGCCGAGAAATTCCAGAACGATGACGGCAGGCCTGTTCCGGGCAAGCCCGAACCGATCACCTATTACCACCGGGACGGCGGCATCGGTCAGGCGATCACGGCGATCCGCGAGCGCAAGGGCGCGCCGCTTCGCGTGGCGGTGATCGGCCTTGGCGCCGGCACGCTGACCTGCGCCTCCGAGCCGGGCGAGGCCTGGAAGTTCTTCGAGATCGACCAGTCGATGGTCGATACCGCGCGCGATCCCAAATATTTCACCTACATCAAAAGCTGCGAACCTGATTTGAAACCCGTGATCGGCGACGCGCGGCTGACCTTTGCCCGCGAGCCGGACGGCATCTACGACCTGATCATCGTCGATGCCTATTCATCGGATGCGATCCCGATTCATCTTGCCACCGAAGAGGCGATGAAGATCTACAAGGACAAGCTCGCGCCGCGGGGCGCGGTGCTGATGCATGTCTCCAACCGCCATCTGGAACTGTCGAGCGTCGTGGTCGGCATTGCGGAAGCCAACGATCTCAAGAGCTGGGTCTATAGCGAGGATTCCGGGCGCGACAGCGAATACATCTTTTCGACCTCGGTCGTGGTCTCGGCGCGCGAGGAGGCCGATATCGGCAAGCTCGCCGCGTCGGACAAGTGGGAGGCGACCGAAGCCGACGAGAAGCAGCGAGTCTGGACCGATGATTATTCCAACGTGCTCGGCGCGGTGTACCGGCGGCTGCGCGACGGCGAGCAATGATCCTCAAAATGGGCCGGGCGGCGCAGGCCGTTTGCGGGAACCGGACCTGTCGTTCAGGCGTTGTTCAGGCGTCTTGGCGTGAACTGACCTGATCGTGCCGCTTCCCGAGGGACAAGCAAGGGACAAACAGCAAAGATTAAGGCTTGGAAGCAGCGCATCGATGCAAGGCCGGGGGGCTTGAGGAGGTTGTCGTGCCGAAACTCAAATTCCTGTCCGTGATTGTTCTTTCGCTTGCGCTTTCGGGCGCGGTCTACGCCGGAAGAGGCGGCGGAGGCGGTGGCCATGGTGGCGGTGGTCATGGTGGCGGCGGCGGTCACTTCGGTGGCGGCGGCCATTTTGGCGGTGGCGGCCATTTTGGTGGAGGCGGCCATTTCGGCGGCGCTCGCGTCGGCGGCTTTCATGGCGGCGGCTTCCATGGCGGCGGGGCGCCGTTCGCCGGAGGCGGACGGCACTTCGGCGGCCGATCCGCGGTTTACCGATCGGCCGGGCGTTCCAGTTTCCGCGCCAGCCGCTCGTTTGCGGTCCACAACGCCGGCGGCCTGGCTGGCCGCAACGCCGCCATCAGGTCGAGTGCGGTTCACCACGCGTTGAGCTCGCGCGCCGTCGCCGGCGCCTTGCACAACCGGGGCGCCTTGCACAATCCCGGCACCAGGGCGCTGATCGCGGCGAGCGCGGCGACAGCGGGATGGCACAACCGGAACGGCGGATGGTGGCGGCACGGCAATGGCGGCTATGGCTGGGTCGGCCCGCTGTTCTGGCCGTTTGCCTATTACGATATCTATGACTACTCGCTGTGGGGTTACGATCCCTCGTTCTGGGGATACGGCTATGGCGACATCTATGCTGGCCTCTTCGCGCCCTACGGCTATGACGATTTGACCGGCTATCTGCCGCTTGCCGGCGGCCGCGGCCCGCGCGGCGCCGCGCCGGCATCGTCCGCGTCGATGGCGGAAAGTCCTCCATCGGACGAACTGTCGCAAATGTGCGGCGAGGACGGCCGTGACGTCGCAGGCCTGCCGATCGACCAGATCCAGCAGGCGATCCAGCCCAACGAGGCCCAGCGCACCGCGCTCGACAATCTGGCCAATGCGTCGGTGAAAGCCGCGCAAGCCATCAAGGCCGCGTGCCCGAACAAGATCGTGCTGACCGCGCCCGGCCGCCTCGCCGCCATGGAGTCGCGCCTCGAGGCGATGATCTCGGCGGTCAAACTGGTGCAGTCGCCGCTCGATCGTTTCTACGGCCTTCTCGACGACGAGCAGAAGTCGCGGTTCAACGCGCTCGGCCAAAATCAGCGCGATGACCGGCGGGCCGGCCGCAATGCCGAGGATCGGGCCGCACTGGGTTGCGGCGCTCAATCCGGCGCGACCGATTGGCCGACGGCCGAGATCGAGGCGCGGCTGCATCCGACTGAGGCGCAGCGCGCGAGCCTCGCCAATCTGAAGGACGCCAGCGCCAAGGCAGCCGAGATGCTCAGGGCCTCCTGCGCGCCCGACACCGCGTTGACGCCGCCGACACGGCTTGCCGCCGTCGGCCAGCGGCTCGACATCATGCTGCAAGCGGTCGAGACCGTGAAGGCTGCGGTCGACGATCTCTACCAGGAACTGTCCGACGAGGAGAAGGCGCAGTTCGAAGCCATCGGACCCGGCCGCACCGCGTCGTCGTCCTCCGACGAAGCCGCGCCGGCCTCCCGGCATTACCGCCGGCGCCATCATGCCAGCATCGGCGGGATCGTCCGCCGGCTGATTTCGTTCGGGTTCTGAGTTTATCGATTGCCGTTTTCGGCCTACCGCGCCCGGACGCGCGGCAGGTCGGCGGCGGTCAGGCCAAGCGCCGCCCGCCTTTCGACGAGCGCGTGATGAAACTGTTCGAGCACGAGGTGGTAGGCGGCCAAATCACCTTCCTCGATCGCGCCGTCGTCGTAGCACGCGAGCGTTTCATGAAGGAAGTCGTCGGCCTCGCGCTGCAAGGCGTCCAGCTCCTCGATGGATTCCGTCTTCCGTACTCGCGCGATCGCGGCCAAGAGCTTGTCGCGATGCTCCGTATTCAGCTGCCGCTCGTCGCGCTTGAGATAATGGCGCAGCCAGGCGCTGCCTGAACCGAGCACGGAAAGCAGCACAATCCCGCCCCAGATATAGTCGCTGTATTTGTCGAGGAATGTCCGTTCGGTGCCGTCGATATAAGCGGCGGCTCCCGGATGGGCCGGGATCGCGGCATCCTTGTCGGTGTCCGGCTTCTCGATCTTTGCCGCGCCTGAATTTTCCTTCGCAAGCGACGGGCGAACCGTGAACAGTGCCCGGGCAAAGGCGCCGACCGTGCCCTCGGACAGGGATTTCGGCGCGACGATCAGGTGATTGACGCCGACGGTCTCAACGGTGTCCTCGGGGCGGGCAGGGGAGGAGGTGAAGGAGCTTCCGGGAATCTCTTCGGACTCATAGAGCGGGTGCTTGTGGACGAGAGCCTCCGACACGTCGATGGCGAGAAACGTCGGCTCGCCCCTGAGACGCGCCGTCGTGGTGATGGCTTCGATCGTGATCCTGCTGTCGAGCGGCCCGACGGTCATGAAAGCATCGATCGAGGGATCGCGCACCATCTCGACGATCTGGGTGACGGAGAATTGGGAGACCGCAACCTTGTCGGGGTTGACGCCGGATTCATTGAGGATCACGCGGAGCAGCGTGACGTTGACCGGGGTCCGCCCGACCACCCCGATGCGGTGACCTGCCAGCTCGCTGATCTCCTTGATCTTCGATTTTGGGCCCTTCTTCGAGCCCTTACGCGGAGCGCCGGAAGGTGCCCACAGGACCACGACATTCTTGCGCAGGATGGCGACCGCTCCGGCTCCTTTGGGCATTTCCTCGTCGGCGCGCCCGACCGCCAGATCAGTGTCGCCGGCTCCGAGCAGTGCAAGGCTCTCGACCGGACCCGCGGTCAAAATCGGCGCGAGCCGGACCGGACTGCCCTCGCTGACAAAGGCTTGCGCCAGGCCTTGAATCAATTTCTGGTCGTCGCTGCCCGGTGGCCCCACCGCAATTCGCAAGGTCGTCGGCCTCAACAGCAGAAAGCCGGTGCCGGCGATCGCAGCGAAGATCAGCAACCCGGCGGCCAGCAGCAGAAATGGCGAGCCCTTGTTCCGTCCCCGGGAAGGCAAGCCTGGGTTTAAAGACAAGCCTGGGTTCAAGCCGTGCGATGTCGACATGTTGCCACCAAGCGAGGAATTCTTGGGGTGCCCGCAAGATCATAGCACGCTTTGCGGGTCGGTCCCGTGAAACCCGCCCCCGAACAAGCCGGCGCGACGAGAACCGGCCGGCGCCGACCTTGCGGGAGGAGGGCAGGAATTATGTTCTTCCCTTGTGTCGGGGGCATCGCCAAGCTGCGCGAATCGCGTAACCATCGGGGCTTAGGCGCAGCCCGTTTGTCCAGCATGCGGTGATACCCTCAGTCTCACGCGCTCAATTTGAACACGATTTGGCAGAAACTTTTGGACTGACTGAGTGATTTATGTGAGCTGGGCGGCTTGGTTCGTTTGAGGCGCGGCGGGCAAGGGGCGCGTTCGACAACGGGCAATTTGGAGAGCGTGCCGTGCAATTGCGAAGTCTCGTTTGCTGGACTGCACTGGCTGTCGGTCTTGCGGCGTGCTCACAGGAAATCGAGTACACCCCCGAACAGCGCTCGTGCATCGCGCAGCATTACAGCAACTATGACGCCGGCAAACTCAGCCAGTGCGTGGACGTGTGCAGGCTCTGCATGAAGGGCAATACGCTGACCTGCAACACCTCGTGCAAGCTCAGGGGCGCAACTTAGTTGCGGCTCGCGATCTCCGTTTCATGATTTAGCGCAAGGCGGCCGCATTCTGCCCTGCCAGAATCCCTCGAGCTGACGAGGAGCAAAATGACAAGACCCATTCCGGACAAGGCGGAGGTTGCGCTCGAATATCCCGACAAATTCTATGTCGGCACCTTCGAAGGCTCCTCGCGATTTGAGGCGCATCTGGATCCGACCGGCTTCACGCTGGTTCTTGAGCGGCCGGGCGCCGAGGACGTTCGCAAATCGATCCACATGCACATCAATTTCGGCCTCTTCGCCGGCATCCTGAGCGAACTCGCGACAAGCGTCGCGGCCATTCCCAAAGACGATATCCTGCATCGCGATCAGCTCGCGCGCGCCGTTGGCGACCTGCACCGGGCGCTGGTGCGGCAATAGCGGCTTGCCGAGCCGCCGAAACGTGCGTGTCGCAAGGGCCACAGTGGTACCCAAATGCCACGAAGCGGTCGCGGATTAGCTTGACCCGAAGCCGAAGCTTGGCTCGTCAATTCGGATAGCCGAACAATCCGCGTTGCTGGTAATAGCGCTGCTGCGGCGCATTTTGCGGATCGTAGCCGCGGTTATCGTAAGTCGGCTGCTGCTGGTAATAGACCTGGCCGTCATAGGCGCGCCGGCTGCCGCGCGGCGCCGGATAGCGCGTGTCGCCCGGGCTGCCGTCGGCCGGATAGATGTAACCGTCGTCGGCGCGGGCCTGCGGCACCACCTGGCGCGGCGCGGTCTGCGGCGGCACCAACATAACGGGGTCGCCGGCACCATCGTATTGCGGCGCGTATTGCTGGGCCGGATCGCGGCGCGCGACGTTATCCTGCCGGGGCCGCGGGTTGCGCGCCATCGCGACCTGGGCCGAGCCGGTCAGCGTCACCGTGGTGTTGAGCACGCCTTGCTCCTCCACCAGCGCGTACAGCGTCGCGGCGTGGGCGCGCGACAGCCGCACGCAACCGTGCGAGGCCGGAGTACCGAGACGGTTCACGGAGTCGGTGCCGTGAATGGCGTGGCCGATCTTGGTGAAGAAGATCGAATGCGGCATCGGCGCGTCGTCGAATTCCTTTGAGTAGTGGTCCTCTTCCATTCGGAAGGTGCGGAAGCTGCCGTTCGGCGTCTCATAGGATGGAATGCCGGTCGAGACCGGCCAGCGGTAACGCTCGACGCCGTCGACAGCGACGGTCATCATCTGCGCATCCTTGTCGACGGTGATGTAAATTTTGGCCTGTGCCGCGCCGGCGGCGAAGAGCAACAGACCCGCAACAGCAATGAGGAAGGAACGCATTTTACCTTTGGCCTCCTGGGCCCTTGACTGCCGCACGCTCGCCGTCCCCCGGCGGCCAATATGCACGAAACGCGGTCCTGGTTCCAGTGGCGCATCAAATCGATCGTTGGTGTTCAGACCGGCGCAAAGACGGCGGCGGTGGAGCTGAATCGGCGCGCGCTCCCATGCTGCGTGTCGCTTTTGCGATGGTGCGGCAAAGGCTGAGCAGGAGTGCGGAACCTGCGGGTCACGCCGGCGTTACCAAGGCCCAAGGCCGTCGGTGCGATGGCCCGGACTTGATGAGCCTGAGAGGATGAAGATGAACAGGATGAAGACGACAAAGGTTGCGCCGTTGCCGGCCGCCTCAACGAGCGCGCGCCTGCTTGCGGGCGCGGCGCTGATCCTCGCGCTTCTCGCCATCTGCCATGCCGGGCATGCGCAGGGTATCGTGCGCGGCGCCCAGGAGGGATCTTACGAAGGCGGCCGCGTCGCGGGTCCGGTCGGTGCCGCGGTCGGCGGTGCCGTTGGCGCGGGCGTCGGTGGCGCGGTTGGCGCCGTCGATGGCATTCTCGGAATTCCCTACCGGCACCGCTGCCACGGTTACTACAACCGCTACGGTCACTTTCACTGCTATCGGTAACTTCCCCTACACGTCATTCCGGGGCGATGCGAAGCATCGAACTCCGATCTGCAATGCACATCGGAGAAATTCGAGATTGCGGGTTCGGACCAGTGCGCTCCCGGAATGACTCGCTTTCGCGCCTCAGTTCTTCAGCCGGTAGCCGGTCTTGAATATCCACCACACCGCGACCATGCAGACCGCGAGAAAACTCAGCGTCATGCCGACACTCAAGGCGACGCTGACGTCGGCGATCTCGTAAAAGCTCCAGCGGAAGCCGCTGATGAGATAGACCACCGGATTGAGCAGCGTGATCGTGCGCCAGCCCGACGGCAGCATGTTCACCGAATAGAAGCTGCCGCCGAGGAAGGTCAGCGGCGTCACCACCAGCATCGGGATCATCTGCAGCTTTTCAAAGCCGTCGGCCCAGATGCCGATGATGAAGCCGAACAGGCTGAAGGTGACCGCCGTCAGCACCAGGAAGGTCAGCATCCAGATCGGGTGATGAATGTGCAGCGGCACGAACAGGCCGGCGGTGGCCAGGATGATCAGGCCCAGTACGATCGATTTGGTCGCGGCCGCGCCGACATAGCCGAGCACGATCTCGAAATAGGAGATCGGCGCCGACAATATTTCGTAAATCGTGCCGACGAATTTCGGAAAATAGATGCCGAACGAGGCGTTGGCGATGCTTTGCGTCAGGACCGACAGCATCACCAGCCCCGGCACGATGAAGGTGCCGTAGCTGACGCCTTCGACCGAGGTGATGCGCGAGCCGATCGCGGCGCCGAACACCACAAAATACAGCGAGGTGGAAACCACAGGCGAAACGATGCTTTGCACGATCGTCCGCCAGGTGCGTGCCATTTCGAATTTGTAGATCGCGCGGACCGCCCTGAAATTCATGGCGCCCTCACCAGGCTGACGAAAATATCTTCCAGCGAACTTTGGGTGGTGTCGAGGTCCGAGAAGCGGATGCCGGCCGTGCGGAGGTCGCCGAGCAGGCTCGTGATGCCGGTGCGTTCGCCCTTGGTGTCGTAGCTGTAGGTCAGCTCGCAACCACCGTTCGACAGTTCGAGATTGTAGGCGGCAAGCGCTGCGGGAATCGCCTCGATCCTGCTCTGCAGATGCAGCTTGAGCTGCTTGCTGCCGAGCTTTTGCATCAGCTTCGCCTTGTCCTCGACCAGGATGATCTCGCCCTTGTTGATGACGCCGACCCGGTCGGCCATCTCCTCGGCCTCGTCGATGTAATGCGTGGTGAGGATGATGGTGACGCCGGAGGCTTGAAGCGTGCGCACCACCTCCCACATGCCCTTGCGCAGGTCGACGTCGACGCCGGCGGTCGGCTCGTCCAGGAACAGGATCTGCGGCTCGTGCGACAGCGCCTTGGCGATCATCACCCGGCGCTTCATGCCGCCGGAGAGCGTGACGATCTTGGCGTCCTTCTTTTCCCACAGCGACAGGTCTTTCAGCACCATTTCGATATGGGCGGGATTTTTCGGCTTGCCGAACAGGCCACGGCTGAAGCTCACGGTCGCCCACACCGATTCGAAGGCGTCGGTGTGCAGTTCCTGCGGCACGAGGCCGATCATCGCGCGCGCGGCGCGGTAGTCGCGGTTGATATCGTGACCGCCGACGGTGACGCGGCCCTGGCTCAGATTTGCGATCCCGCAGATGATGCTGATCAGCGTGGTCTTGCCGGCGCCGTTCGGCCCGAGCAGCGCAAAGATTTCGCCGCGCTCGATTTCCAGATTGACGTTGTCCAGCGCCTTGAAACTGGAACCGTAGGTCTTGGACAGATTTGAAACCGAGATGATGGAAGCCATAAGCAGGGTTTTGCGCGATTTTCCGGGCGGGGGTTTTGCAGTTCAGGAGGCGAGGCTGCACAGATAGGGAAGCCGGCGCGGATGTTCAATCGGCCTTCCCGTCCATGGCAGCAGGTGGCAGCAGGCGTTTTGCGCTGTCCGCCAGATGGGCGGATCGACGGGAAGCCCGGGGTGCGGTAGGGGAAATTATCGGGAGAAGTGATTTTTCGCGCAGATCGCGTTCGACGCGACGGAAACCGGCCTACTGGAAATAATTGTTGATGATGCGCAGGTCGGACAGCGCAGGCTGTTTGCCGTTCATGCTCGCTTCGATGACGCGCCGGCAGATTTCGGCCGTGGCCTCATCCCTGAAATCGTTCGCGGCCTCCAGAACGGTGCGCGCCGTATCAAGCGCGCCGCCGTCCTGCTTCGAGGATCCAGCGTGCCCATTCGCCGCGCCACCTTTTCTGCCGAAGCCCTCGGGTGCGGCTCTGCCGAACACGGGTACGCCTTTGCCAAAGGGGATCGCGTTCATGCTCGTTGGTCTCCGTTATGGTGCGGCAAGCGCGGCCTGGCGCATCGCGCTCTCCTCCATCGCCCCGCCATTCTTGCGGGACTGATAGAATTCCAGCACGCTGCGCGATGTCTCGACGTTGAGACGGCCGTACTCGGTTTCGAGGTCCCTCAGATCGTTCGCGGTGATGCGGTGATCCTTGGCGCCAAGGAACAGCAGCGCCATCGTCGTGTCCCAGGAGAAGCCCAGCGCCTTGCAAAGGATCAGCAGCGTCTCCCGGTTCTTGTCGAGCACGGCGCGCTCGATCACATCGCCCGGCAATGAGCACAACAGAGCCAATCCGATCGTGACTTCCTCGAGCCGGTGGGACCTTGCGTAGGTCGAGATGCTGTTCTCGTTCAGATTGCCCTGCCGATGCTGCTGCGACACCACGCGTTTGGCGACGAAATGGCTTCGCGACACCGGTCCGAATTTCGACTGCAGCTCGCCCGCGAGATCGGTGACCTGTGACTGGATCTGCCGGGCCATGTCCGGCCGCTCGCGTTCCAGCCGCACCCTCACGTCGTTGGTGGCTTTTGCGATCAGTTGCTGGAAAACGTGGCGGGGGATGTCCTTGCGCAGACCGAGCTGTTCGGCAAGGATAGAATCGCCTTCGGCGCGCTTGATCATGTGCAGAAAGCCGAAATCCGAAAAACGCGCGCCGTTGTTGTTCGCGACCGAGCTTACGACCTCCTTGTTGCCGCGCGTCACGAGTTCGTCGGTCACCCGCTCCTCGAGCTTTTCACGTTTCGAGATCGAGAGCATGTGTGCCTGGCTCTTGGTGCAGGCGTTGGCGACCAGCGCATAGGTTTCGAGCTGCTTGGACTCCCGCAGCACCGGGCCTGCCACCTCGATCGCGTCGTCGAAGGCGAGCTTGTGGACGATGTTGACGGGCGCGCGGTCGAAGCGCGCCAGCCGTTCGGACAACTGCGAGCGGGCCGCGACCTCGATCTCATCGGCAAGGCGCGTGACGACTTCGCCGAAGGTCCAGATTTCGTCGTCGCTGAAACTGCCGGCGATCATCAGATCGGTGGTGTGCCACAACGCCCGCGCGCGGCTCTCGGGAGAGCCTCGCGAGACGGCCTCGTCGAGATCCTGGAGAAACGATTTGTTCTCGTTTTTCTTGGCGGTCTTGAACTGCAGACTCATTTGGGCGGCCCTGATGGCAAAAACTTGCCGACAAGAGAATATCTGCCGCTGAGGATACAGCCCACGCGCAAGTTTTCGGTAAATACCGCCGCGAAGTATTGTCGATCAAAATTCGCTCAAATCTGTCCGATTCCGTTAGTTTCCAGACGGTTGCCGCATGATGCGGGGCGACGGATGGACAGCGATGCTGTCGCTTGCGTAACGAATGATTAAGTATCGGCGGATCGGATTGGGCCGTGCCGGAAACTCACGCCCGCTCGACAAAACTGTCGACCACCTTCTTCTCGCCGGCCTTTTCGAAGGCGATGGTGAGCTTGTTGCCATCGATCTTCACGACATGGCCGTAGCCGAATTTCTGGTGAAACACCCGGTCTTCCAGCGCGAATTCGGAAGTCGTGCCGGTGGATTTCGCGATCAGCTCGCCTTCGATCACCAGCGGCGCGCGTTTGCTGCGCGAGAAGCCGCCGCCCGACGAGGTATCGCTGCGCGAACCCGAAAAAGGCGACTGGCTTTCATTGAAGCCGCCGGCCTGTCCCTTGCGGCCGCCTTGGCCGCGCGCGCGGTTGGCCTGGGCCCGCTGCCAGCCCGGTGTCGTATAGCTCGAGCCAAACGATTCCACATTGTCGAAGCGCGAGGGCCCGTAGCCGCCGGCGCCGCCCCAGCCCGAGCCGCCCTTGGATTCGGTGATCTCGACATTGTGCGCCGGCAGTTCGTCGAGGAAGCGCGAGGGGATCGTCGTCGTCCAGGTGCCGTGAATGCGCCGGTTGGTGGCGAAGTAGATTTTGGCGCGGCGGCGGGCGCGGGTCAGGCCGACATGGGCGAGGCGTCGTTCTTCCTCAAGCCCGGCGCGGCCCTGTTCGTCGAGCGTGCGCTGGCTCGGGAACAGGCCTTCCTCCCAGCCGGGAAGAAAGACGTTGTCGAACTCAAGTCCCTTGGCCGAGTGCAGCGTCATCAGCGACACCGCTTCGTCGTCGGTGCCGCCGTCGCGGTCCATCACCAGCGAAATATGCTCGAGGAATCCCTGCAGGTTCTCGAACTCCTCCATCGAGCGGACCAGCTCTTTCAGGTTTTCCAGCCGTCCGGCGGCATCCGCGGAGCGGTCCTTCTGCCACATATCGGTGTAGCCGCTCTCGTCGAGCACGATTTCGGCGAGTTCGGTGTGCGAGGTCACCTCGGCGCGCGCGCGCCAGCGATCGAAGCTGTTGAGCAGATCGCGCAACGCGCCGCGCGCCTTCGGCTTCAACTCGTCGGTCTCCACCACGGCGCGGGCCGCCTCGTAGAGCGGAATGCGGCGCTTGCGGGCATGGTCGTGCAGCATCTGCACCGTGGCATCGCCAAGGCCGCGCTTGGGGACATTGACGATGCGCTCGAAGGCGAGGTCGTCGGCGGCCGAGCTGATCACCCGCAGATAAGCCAGCGCATCGCGGATTTCGGCGCGCTCGTAGAAACGCGGACCGCCGATCACGCGATAGGGCAGGCCGAGGGTGACGAAGCGATCTTCGAATTCGCGCATCTGGAACGAGGCGCGCACCAAAATCGCGATCTCGTCGAGCTTCTCGCCCTTGCGCTGCAGCTCCTCGATCTCCTCGCCGATGGCGCGGGCTTCCTCCTCGGAATCCCAGGCGCCGGTCACGGTGACCTTTTCGCCGTCGACATCTTCGGTGCGCAGCGTCTTGCCGAGCCGGCCTTCATTGTGCGCGATCAGATGCGAGGCGGCGGCGAGGATGTGGCCGGTGGAGCGGTAATTGCGCTCCAGGCGGATGACCTTGGCGCCGGGGAAGTCGTGCTCGAAGCGCAGGATGTTGTCGACTTCCGCGCCGCGCCAGCCATAGATCGACTGGTCGTCGTCGCCGACGCAGCAGATGTTCTTGGGAGGCGCTTGCATGGCCGGCCTCATCCCAACATCGTCGTTCCGGGGCGCGATCTGCTCCCTCGGCCCGCTTGCGGGGAGAGGGTTGGGGTGAGGGGGACTCTCCACGAGCACGGGCGGCGGAGGGTCCCCCTCACCCGAATTGCTTTGCAATCCGACCTCTCCCCGCGCGCGGGGAGAGGTGGAAGAGGAGGACGGCGCCTGCGCCAACAGCCGCAGCCAGAGATATTGCGCGACGTTGGTGTCCTGATATTCGTCGACCAGAATGAACTTGAAGCGATTCTGGTAATTCCGCAGCACATCGGGGTGCTCGCGGAACAGGCGGATGTTTTCCAAAAGCAGATCGCCGAAATCGGCGGCGTTGAGGATTTTCAGCCGCTCCTGATAGCTCGCATAGAGCTTGCCGCCCTTGCCGTTGGCGAAGACCGCGGCTTCGCCTGATGGCACCTGCGACGGGCCAAGCCCGCGATTCTTCCAGCCGTCGATCAGACCGGCGAGCATCCGCGCCGGCCAGCGCTTGTCGTCGATGCTCTCGGCCTGCAAGAGCTGCTTCAACAGCCTGACCTGATCGTCGACGTCGAGCACGGTGAAATTGGATTTCAACTGCACCATCTCGGCGTGGGTGCGCAGGATGCGCCCGCCGATGGAATGAAAGGTGCCGAGCCACGGCATGCCTTCCACCGCCTGGCCGAGCATGTGGCCGAGCCGCAGCTTCATCTCCCGCGCCGCCTTGTTGGTGAAGGTGACCGAGAGGATTTCGCCTGGCCGCGCCCGCCCCGTCGACAGGATATGCGCGATGCGGCAGGTCAAGACGCGCGTCTTGCCGGTGCCGGCGCCGGCCAGCACCAATACCGGCCCGTCGAGCGTTTCCACCGCCTCGCGCTGCTCGGGATTGAGGCCTGACAGATAGGCCGGCGTCGCAGCCGCGCGTGCGCGCGCGGCGATGCCACCAGCCGCGGGCTGATGGTCGGGCACGTCGCGATTGCTCAGCTTGTTCGGCTCGGTCATGTGCGATTCGTCTTGTCCCCACGATGGCATCGCGGGGCTGTGAAGGGGAGCCTTCATAGCAGGAATGGAAGGCATATAGGGGCTTTGGGGCGGATTCGACAGGAGTTTTCCCGCCCCCGCGGTGCCCATTTTGACCGCGCCGATATCGCGCCCAAGTCGTGCTGGGGCTGCGATTTTGTTCCTTCGGCGGCGAGATTTTTTGCTTGGAAAGCCCGCTGGAACTGCCGGAACTTTCGCTCCGAGGTCGGATTAGTCCAGCAAATGCGTGATCGCTTGTCGCGTCGATAGTCGAAACCGAGAGAGCAAAGCGGAGATCGTTGCCATGCTGAGCTGGGTCGTTACGTTCCTGATCATTGCCTTGATCGCCGGTATCCTGGGCTTTGGCGGCATCGCTGGCGTATCCATCGAAATCGCCAAGGCGATCTTCTTCATCGCGGTCGTGCTGTTTCTGGTTACGGCCGTGGTGGGCCTCGCGCGGGGTCGCACCCGCGTCTAGGTCGAAATTATTTCGAGGGCATCGCGATTTTGCGGCCGATGCCCTCGGGACGCGGGGCAGCCGCATGGGCTTTGGCCACCGCATCGATGCGCGCCTTGATGTCGGGTGGAAACGGCGCGGTCCGCCGCGCGTTCATGTCGACATGGATGCTCATGTTTTCGGACGTGGCCGACAGCCAGCCTTCATTCGCGTGGCGCAACTGCTCGAAGGTGTGCAGCCGTTTGTCGTCCGCGGCCAGGAGCAGGATCGAAACCTGGACGGGATCGCCCAGATGAATCTCGCGCAGGTAGCGGACATGGCACTCGGCGGTAAAGGTCGAGCCGTGGCGCGTCTTCATGTAGGTGGGGCCGATACCGAGCTTGAGCCATAATTCGTCGATCGCCCGGTCGAACATCACATTGTAATAGGCCATGTTGAGATGGCCGTTGTAGTCGATCCATTGCGGCTCGATCTGCATCACCGATGCGAGGAACGGCGCCCCTCCCGGCACTTCCTCGTCGGCAGAACGTATCGTCATGGTGTCCATTCCATGTGTCCGTCGGTCCCTGGGGACAACATCCCTTGACCCCCTATATATCCTTTGCCACGGTATTTTTGCCGGGAGGATTTTGCTTTGGGAACAACGATCATCAGAAATTTGCAGCGGCCCTCGCCGAAGGCGCTGGCGGCGACCGTCGAAGCCCTCGCCGCGCGGTTCGGTAACCACCTGGTCACCTCGCAGGCCGTGCGCGAACAGCACGCCCATACCACGACCTGGCTGGAATCCCAGCCACCGGACGCGGTGGTGTTCGCGCAGGAGACCTCCGATGTCCAGGACGTGGTGCGGATTTGCGCGCGTAACCGCGTTCCCGTGATCGCGTTCGGCACTGGCACCTCGCTGGAGGGCCAGATCAATGCGCCGGCGGGCGGCGTCTGCGTCGATTTTCGCGACATGAACAAGGTGCTGGAAGTCCACGCCGAGGACCTCGATTGCGTGATCCAGCCCGGCGTCACCCGAAAAGCGCTGAACGAGTATTTGCGTGACCAGGGCGTGTTCTTTCCGATCGATCCCGGCGCCGACGCTTCGCTCGGCGGCATGGCCTCGACGCGCGCGTCCGGCACCAACGCGGTACGCTACGGCACCATGCGCGAGAATGTCCTTGCGCTCAAGGTCGTGCGCGGCGACGGCGAGATCATCACGACCGGCACGAGGGCGAAGAAGTCAAGCGCCGGCTATGACCTGACGCATCTGTTCATCGGCGCCGAGGGCACGCTCGGGATCATCACCGAGCTCACCATCAAGCTGCGCGGCATTCCCGAAACCATCGCGGCCGCGGCCTGTTCGTTCGACAGCGTGCGCGGCGCCTGCCAGGCGACCATTCTGGCGATCCAGACCGGCATCCCGGTTGCGCGCATCGAATTGCTCAACGCCGATCAGGTCCGCGCCTGCAATTCCTATTCGAAATTGTCGCTGCCGGAGACCCCACTATTGCTTCTGGAATTCCATGGCAGCGAAGCCGACGTCGCCGAGCAATCGAGGAATTTCGGCGAGATCGCCAAGGAATGCGGCGGTGGCGATTTCACCTGGACCACGCGGCCGGAGGATCGCACCAGGCTTTGGCAGGCACGGCACGACGCCTATTGGGCGGTCAAAGCGCTTCGCCCCGGCGCCGGCGTGGTAGCGACCGATGTCTGCGTGCCGATCTCGCGGCTTGCCGATTGCGTCACCGAGACGGAAGCCGATCTGAAGCGGCTGAAGCTGCAGTCGCCGATCGTCGGCCATGTCGGGGACGGTAATTTCCACTGTTCGCTGCTGTGCGACGTCGGTGATTCGGACGAAATGGCGCGCGGCGAGGACTTCATGCACCGGCTGGTCGAGCGGGCGCAATCGATGGGCGGCACCTGCACCGGGGAGCATGGCATCGGGCAGGGCAAGCAGAAATACCTCAAGACCGAACTCGGCCAGGAGGCGCTCGACGCCATGCGGGCGATCAAGCAGGCGCTCGACCCGCAAAACATCTTCAATCCGGGGAAAATAATTCCAGCCGCCTAATCTTGGGCAATTAGGCCTCAATTCAGTCCCAATAGATCGGCACCCCGGACTGGCGCAATTGCGGCGATTTCAGGTAAATTGGGTGTAACTGCTTCGCGGGCGCTTACTTCGATTCTTGCTCAACCGGACATAACGATGCGCCTTCGCTGGCAAATTTTCGCTGCCCTGATCTTCACCGCAACGCCCTCCATTGCCGGGCGGGCGGACGATAGTCGACCACGGGATCAGAACGAGAATTCCACCCCCGACCCCGCGAACACCAAGGCACCTCTCGCCCAGGGGGTGGACGAACTCAAGCCGCAACAGCCGGACACGGATCTGTTCGCGCTGATGCCGGGCCGGTGCAGCACGCTGAGGGTGGCAGGGCGGGATTTCGCGTGCCGCACCGTTGCCTACGCCCACAGCGCCGGCGGCCGGGCTTATTTCACCATCGCGCTCGACGACCCGGCCGACCACAACCACATCATTTCCTTCTCCGGAGAGAATGGCCGGCGGACCAATGAAAACCTGTACGAAATGCCGGTCGACCGGATGCTTTTGAATTCCAAGAACAGGCCGAAGGTCGATGGCCTGCCGGTGCCGTTCGTCGAATCCTCGGCTGGAATGTGCAAGCAGCTCGGAAACTTCGCCGCGTTACAGGTCTCCACCATCGTCTGCTCCGCGACCGACAGGAACGGCAGGAGATACGAGATGCGCTTCGAGTCCGATGGCTCGCCCATTACGGTGCGGAGGGTCCGACCGTCAGCGCCGACCATCCGCCAGAATGGCTAGATCGTCGAAAAAGCAGCTTACTCCCGGCGGGGCCGCCGACGCACCATCGTTGCTGTCGGATATCCAGGGCATGGCGAAGCGGTGGCTCAAGAAGGAAAAGCCCCTGGAAGTCTGGGACGAACGCATCGACTCGCCGGTCGGGGATATCGAGGCCGCGCACCGCATCCGCGATATCTGTCGCTCCGCCGCCGGCAGCGCCGAAAAAGTGGCCGGCTTTGCCGGCAATCTCGACAACAAGAAGAAGAAATCCGAGTCCGAGCGGTACGAACGCGCCGCTCGGGCCGCGATGGAGATCGCCATGAAGATCGCCGACGATTTGTTGCGCGACTCTTCGGTGCGCCAGATCGTCGGCCTGTGCCTGAAGGCCAACGATCTGAGGACGGCCCGGACCCTGTTTCGCGCGATTCAGGCCGTCTCGATCAGGGAGGAGGTGCTGCAGGAGCATCCGGTCCTGCGGCAGTGAAGCGGTCATCCGCGGCTCGTCCCTGGAGTGCCGCGGCGGCGGCCTTATCCGGTCACATGCCGGGTTCGATCGGCTTTTCGATCGCGCCGCCGCTTTCGGCCCAATCCTTGAAGCCGCCGATATTGTAGACGTGGTCGTAACCCATGTCCTTGAGCAGCTTGCCGGCCAGCGCGGCGCGGCCGCCGGAGGCACAATAGAGGATGACGGTCTTGTCCTTGGTGAAATTCTTGTCGTGATAGGGCGATTCCGGGTCGGCGCGAAACTCGAGCATACCGCGCGAAACATGTACTGAGCCCACGATCTTGCCGCTCTTCTCCACTTCCGGTGCGTCGCGCACATCCACCACGAGCGCGTTGCCCTTGGCGATCTTCTCGCGCGCCTCTCCCGGCGTGATCTTCGGCACCGCAGCGTTGGCGGCCTCCATCATCTGCTTGACAGTCAGCGCCATCTTTACCTCCTCGGTAGTTGAACAAGTCTTGCGTTGCCCGACGATATAGGTTTCCTCCGGCGGACGCCATGACGTCGGCTTGCGTCTTCGGATAGGGAGATCGATGCGGCTTCCGTTCTTCTACGGCTGGATCATCATCGCGGTGACGTTCGTCACCATGGCGATCGGCGTCAATGCCCGCACCGCCTTTTCGCTGTTCTTTCCGCCGATCATCGACGAGTTCGGATGGGAGCGCGGCGTCACCGCCGGCGCTTTCTCGTTCGGCTTTGTGGTTTCCGCAGGCATCAGCCCGTTGATCGGCCGCCTGATGGACCGCTTGGGTCCGCGCAGCGTGATGGAACTCGGTGTCGCGCTGATGGCCGGCGGCCTGTTGCTGGCGCCGCTGACGACAGAGCCATGGCATCTTTATTTGACCATCGGCGTGCTGGTCGGGGCGGGGAGCATCTGCCTCGGCTATTCCGGACAATCGCTGTTTCTGCCCAACTGGTTCAACCGGCGGCGCGGCCTTGCGATCGGCCTTGCGTTTGCGGGCGTCGGCGTCGGCTCGGTGACGCTTCTGCCCTGGGTGCAGCTCATGATCGATCAGGCCGGCTGGCGGACCGCCTGCACGTCGATGGGTCTTCTCGTTCTCGTGGTGCTCGCGCCGCTCAACCTGCTCTTACGGAAACGCCCCGAGGATCTCGGCCTGCAAGTGGACGGCGACCCCGCGCCCTCGGCCTCAACCGCAAAGCCGGTGTCGAATGTCGTCGATCCCGATTGGGCGGGCATCGACTGGACCTTGAAGCGCGCGATGCGCACCGCGCGCTTCTGGTGGCTCGCGATCGGCTATTCCGGCGGCCTCTACGTCTGGTACGCAGTGCAGGTGCACCAGACCAAATATCTTCTCGACATCGGCTTTGGCCCGAGCGTCGCGGTCTGGGCGCTCGGCGCGGTCAGCCTGCTCGGCATTCCCGGCCAGATCCTGCTCGGGCACGTCTCCGACCGGGTCGGGCGCGAATGGATCTGGTCGACAAGCTGCGCCGGCTTTGCGATCTGCTTTGCCGCGCTGATTGCGCTCAAGCCTTATCCGTCGTTGCCGCTGGTCTACGTCATGGTCGTGTCCCAGGGCGCGCTAGGCTACGGCCTGACCTCGATCATGGGGGCGGTGGTGGTCGAGATTTTTCAGGGCAGACATTACGGCAGCATCTTCGGCACCATCATGGTCGCGGCGCTGGCCGGAGGTGCCGCGGGCCCGCTGGTCACCGGCGTTCTGCACGATCTGTCAGGCAGTTATACGCTGGCCTTCGTGATCGGGATCGGCGTGAGCGGCGTTTCCGCATTGGCGATTTGGCTGGCCTCGCCGGGAAAAATTCGCGCGGTCGCGGGCCGGTTGCACCGGGCACGGGCTTAAGGCGCTGCGGCCTCTACCGACTTGCCGAGGCCGGCCGCTTGTGGGCTTAATCCTGAAGTCTTCACCCGGAGGAGGATGCCCATGAACGAGCATGCTCAGGCCGCGGCGAGCGAGCCGCTGTTCAATCCACTGTCGCCGGAGTTCATTCGCGATCCCTATCCGCATTATGACCGGCTCCGCCGCACCGATCCGGTGCACATCACGCCGCACGGCATGTATCTGGCGAGCCGCCATGCGGAGGCCAGCCTGGTGCTGCGCGACAAGCGGTTCGGCAAGGATTTCGTCGAACGTTCCACGCGACGTTACGGCCCCAAGATCATGGAGGAGCCGATCTTTCGCAGCATGAGCCACTGGATGCTGCAGCAGGACCCGCCCGACCACACCCGCTTGCGGGGCCTGGTGGTGAAGGCCTTCACCGCGCGCCGGGTCGAGGACATGCGGCCGCGCATCCAGGAGGTCGTCGATCAAACGATCGATCGCATTGCCGAGCGCGGGCACATGGACCTGATCGAGGATTTCGCGTTCCGCCTGCCGGTCACCATCATCTGCGACATGCTCGGCATTCCCGAAGGATTCCGCGAGGCCTTTTACACCGGCTCCCGCGACGGCGGCCGCATCCTCGATCCCGTGCCGCTGACGCCGGACGAGATCGCGCAAGGAAACGCCGCCAACCTGATGGCGCAGATGTATTTTCAGCAACTCTTCGAGCTGCGTCGGAAGAACCCCGGCGATGACCTGACCACGCAACTGGTGCAGGCCGAGGAGAATGGCAGCAAGCTCTCCAACGAGGAACTCACCGCCAACATCATCCTGTTGTTCGGCGCAGGCCACGAGACCACTGTCAACCTGATCGGCAACGGGCTACTCGCGCTGCATCGCAATCCCGATCAGCTCGCGTTGCTCAAGGCCAATCCGGCGCTGATCAGCAACGCGATCGAGGAGTTCCTGCGTTACGATTCCTCGGTCCAGTTGACCGGCCGGGTGGCGTTGGAGGACATCGACGACCTCGGCGGCAAGAAAATCCCGAAGGGCGAAACCGTGCTCTGCCTGCTGGGCTCGGCCAACCGCGATCCGGCGGTGTATCCTGACCGGCCGGATCGGCTCGACATCACCCGGCCCAATGTGCGCCCGCTGTCGTTCGGCGGAGGCATTCACTTCTGCCTCGGCGCCCAGCTCGCGCGGATCGAGGCCGAGGTTGCGATCACAACGCTGCTGCGTCGTCTGCCGGACCTGCGACTCGACGACGCGGACGATCCGGAATGGCGGCCGACCTTCGTGCTCCGCGGGCTCAAGCGGCTGCCTGCAAGCTGGTGAGGGCTTGACCCGTCACGCGAGGCCGCTGTGACTTCGCCACAGTTGTCTCTATATATGTCCTTATATGTCCTTGCACCGGCACTGATTTCGGCGCGGCGGCGTCGCTTTAGGACAATGGCGCGAAAGCGCGAAGCGACGTCCCGCGCAAGCCGGGCGAGGCGGGGCGGCTTCGAGGGGAGACACCGTGCAGACGACGCTGCTCGGACTGGCGATTGCCTTCATCATTGCGCTGATCGCCGCGCTGATCGGGCCGTATTTCATCGACTGGAACCAGTTCCGGCCGCAGTTCGAGGCTGAAGCGACAAAAGTGATCGGCGCCCCGGTACGGGTTGCGGGCGAGCTCGAAGCGCGGCTGTTGCCGTCGCCCTCGCTGCGGCTGCGCTCGGTGGTGGTCGGTGGCGCCAATGATCTCGGCAAGGTTCGCGCCGACAAGCTCGACGTCGAGTTCAGCCTGGGCTCCCTGATGCGGGGCGAATGGCGCGCCACCGAGCTCACGATCAACGGCATGGCGCTCGATCTCGGGCTTGATCCGAAAGGCCGGATCGATTGGCCGGCGTCGACCGGCAAGTTCAATCTGGGCACGCTCTCGATCGACCGGCTGAACCTGACCGGCCGCGCCGCGCTGCACGATGCCGTGAGCCACGGTACGCTTGAGCTGAACGACATCGCCTTTTCCGGCGACGTCCGCTCGCTGGCCGGCTCGGTGCGCGGCGACGGCAATTTTTCGCTCAAAGGTTCGCGCTATCCGTTTCGCGTCTCCTCCGGGCAGAGCGCCGACGGCGGCGGCACCCGAATTCATTTGAGCATCGATCCCGGTGCGCGTGCTTTGTCGGCCGAGCTCGATGGCGTGCTGAGCTTCGAGGGCCGCGCACCGCGCTTCGAAGGCGCGATCACGCTCGCGGCCCTGGCCGGGCCCAAGACGAAGGGCGGCACCGGGCCGTCACCGACGCCGTGGCGGATTTCGGCCAAGGTCAAGGCCGATCACGCCGCCGCGAAGCTCGAGCAGATCGAAACCAATTATGGCGCGGACGACTCCGCGTTGAAGCTTGCGGGCACGGGAGACATTCGCTTCGGCGCTTCGCCACTGCTCCATGCCGCGCTGTCCGCGCGGCAGTTGGACGCCGACAAGTTCGCCGCCAAGGAGATCGGAGGGAAGGACAATGCCGCGAGCGAGCCGATACGGGCGCTGCCCGCGCTGCGCGCCCTGATCGCGGCGGTCCCGGAGCCGCCGATCGCGGCGCAAATCGAGCTCGGCGCCGAGCAGATCATCCTCGCCGGACGCCCTCTGCAAAACCTTGCCGCCGATCTGCGAACCGACGGCAAGTCCTGGACGCTCGATCGCCTGGACGTTCGCGCGCCGGGCGTAACCCGCGTCTCGCTGAGCGGGAGCAGCGCGCCGGCCGGTTCCTCCGGCAATTTCAAGGGCGCGCTCAGCGTCGAATCCTCCGATCCCGATGCGCTGGTGATGTGGTTGCAGGGTCGCAGCGAGTTGACCTATCGCAGCCAGAAGCCGATGCGCCTGAGCGGCGACGTCAATGTCGGCGCCAATCGTCTGGCGATCGAGGCCATCAAATGCGAAATCGATGGCGGCGCGTTCGAAGGGCGGATCGCGCTGTCGCGCGACGCCGCAAGCGGCGCCCTGCTCGATGCGGACTTCAAGGCCGAGCGTCTCGACCTCGATTCGGCTTCGGCCTTCGCGCGCGCGCTGATGGGTCCGCAAGCCGAATGGCCGGAGCGGACGCGACTGTCGCTCGATATCGGCCACGCCATTTCGGCCGGTCAGGACCTGCATCCGTTCGTGGCCAGGCTCGGTTACGGACCGAAGACGATCTCGCTCGATTCGCTGAAGATCGGTGAGGCCAGCGGCGTCATGCTGGAGGGCAGCGGCACGTTCGACCGGGCCAACGCCACCGGAAACCTCGCGTTGAGTTCGAGTGCCGCGTCGCTGGCGCAAATCACCGGACTGATCGCGCCGCTGGCGCCCTCGGTAGCCTCCCGGCTCAATGCGATGGGGCTCGGCGCGGGGCCGGCCCGCCTCAAGCTGGCGCTCGCCATCGACAAGGATGCAGAGCGCGCCGATCACGCCAGCGCGCGCGCCAGCCTCGACCTCGACGCGCCGCAGTTCAAGGGGTCCGCCACGATCGCGGCACGGCCCGAGGCGGCTGCGCTGCGCGAGATCGACCTCGACAAACTCCGGCAGAGCGAAATCAAGCTGGAATCGAAGTTGTCGTCGGAGCAGGGTGCCGCGCTGCTCGCCTTGCTCGGGCTTGACGGCACGATCGCGGCGGGAAACGGTCCGGGGCAATTCCAGGGATCGGTGACCGGCGTGTGGGGCGCGCCGCTGCGGCTCAACGTCAGGATATCGGGCGCGGGCCTCGACGCCGAGGTGCAGGGCACCACTGAGCCGTTTGCGTCCACGCCCAGGGGCAGCGTCGCCTTGAAGGCGCGCAGCCTCAATCTCGCGCCGCTGTTCGATCTCAAGCCCACCGACAAGCTCGCGCAAAACATCAGCCTGTCCGCGCGTGTCTCGCTTGCCGGCGGCAAGCTGACCTTCGAGGATCTGGACAGCGCGATGGCGGGTTCGCGGCTGCGCGGCCGCGTCGCGGTGACGCTCGACGGCGAGCGAAGGGTCGAGGGCGAAGTCGGTCTCGATTCGCTTGAACTCGCGCCGGCCTTCGCGCTCGCCATCGGGGCCGCCGGGCATGACGCGGCCGAGCCGTTCGGGTCCGGGCTCTTGAAGGGCTGGCGCGGGCAGATCGCGTTTCAGGCTTTGCGCGGGGTGCTGCCGGGCGGCAGCGAGTTGCGCCCGGTTAGCGGCACCATCAGGGGCGACGGCCAATCGCTGGTGCTCGACGGCATCAAGGGCGGCATCGGCGGCGGCGAGGCGAGCGGCAGTGTCGACGCCAGGCAGACCGCGAGCGGTCTTGCACTGAACGCGCGCCTTGCGCTGAGCGCAGTCGATGGTCCGAGCTTGCATTACCGGGCGCTGGCGATGCCCACAGGCCGCGCCTCGTTGCAGATGACACTGGCAAGCCAGGGCCGCAGCGCATCCGCGCTCACCGGCGCGCTGTCGGGAAGCGGCACCGTGACGCTGGAATCCGCGGCGATCGGCGGTCTCGATCCGCGCGCATTCGATGTCGCGATCCGCGCCAGTGACGCAGGCCAGCCGACCGACGACATCCGGCTGCGCAAGCTCGTCGAGCCGGTGCTGGCGGGCGGCGCGCTGTTGGTCGCCTCGGCGCAAATTCCGTTCACGATCAGGGACGGCCGGCTCCGCGTCGGCGCCACCACGCTCGATGCCGAAGTCGCCCGCGCCGTCATTTCCGGTGGCTACGATATTCCAGCGGATCAAGCCGATATCCGCGCGACCGTTGCTCTGGCGGCGGTCGGGCAGGAGGCCAGCCGTCCGGAAATTCAAGTGTTTGCCACCGGCACGCCCGATGCGCTCGATCGCAGCGTCGATGTTGGAGCGCTGTCGTCGTGGCTCGCGGTGCGCTCGATCGATCGCGAGACCCGCAGACTTGACTCGATCGAGCGCGGCGAACCGGTGCCGGCGTCGATTCCGCCTTCGCCTGCCCAACCTTCGATCCTTGCGCCTGAAGCGACACTGCCTGGCCAGCCTGCGTCCGAGATGCCGCTGCCTGGTCGCGACCCGCGCCGGCTTCAACCAAAGCCGAAGATCGTCGCGCCGCGGCTGCCGGCCGCCCCGCCCGCGCCAAATCCGCCTGTCGCCAATGCTCCCGTCGCCAACCCTTCAGCCGCGAATTCTCCGGCCGCCAGTCCTCCTGCCGCGAATGCGCCGGTTGTGAGCCAGCAGGTCCAGCCATTGCCGCCGCCGATCGAAGTCCGCCCGGCACCCAGCGTCATCGCACGACCGCCGAAGCCGAAACCGCCGCTGGTGCTGACGCCGCCGGTTGCGAATCCGTAGCGATGGTGCTCCGGAGCGCGGGAACCCGCAGCACCCCTTAAGGCTTTTCGTTGCCCTGCTCGAATTTTATGGTTGAGACCGGCCACTTTCCATCGTGCCCCTTGATGGAGATCCGCATGCCGTGAAGTTCGTCCAGCCAGACATTTTCCACAGTCCCGGCTTTACCGTCGGTGAGAACAACGGCTTTCCCAACGAGATCGGATTGCACGTCCCCGAATGCGGTGAGGATGGTCGATGCGCGGAGCTTCACAGTGGTCATGATGTTCCAGAAAAAGGCGAGCGATCCAGTGGAATTGTGTTGCCTGCGAAAGGTGGGCAAGTCGTGACCGGGACGAGGCAAACGAGTGTCGGTCGGTGAGCCTTCAATTCTGATGGAAGTGAGAGGCCACCAGATCATAGGAGCCTCTGCTTCCGCGGACATAAAGCCTCGCGGCAGCGGCACATATCAGATCACGGTTGGAATCGAACGCGTTCAGAAAGCCCAACTCATCGGGGCGGGCATCCGGTTGAATTCGTCTCAATGCATCTTCCTCAATGAAGAATGATGCTTCCATGGCGCTGTCGTATCCCCAAAATCGCACGGCGCGTCGTGTCTGGTCATACGAACGGCTATGGTTGGGAAAATCAATCACGTGATCGCGCCCGATCACATCGTCGCCGGTTCACCACTCTGGCTGGAGCAGGAATCAGCGCGCGTTCATTGTCGAGTATGCGTTGCAACGCCCGCTCGGCTGCGACGGCAATTTGACGATAGAATTCCAAGAAAAGCTTCATTAGGTCACCTCGCTGACGCGCCCCGCGTGTAGATCCCGTGTTTTAGTACATAGGTGCGAATTTCCCTTTTGCGAGCCGCACACGCCTATATCCCTCGCCGCGATGCTCGGGGCCTCAATTTGAATCGGCGATGGCTTGATTAGGGTCCGGAACTCCTGGGTTCCAGGAGCATTGTCTCCTCGCCGCGATGGCGCGGCTCAAAGGAGACTTTGGAGATGAAACGTTTATTGCTGATCGGCGTCGCCGCCTGCGCATTCGCGGCAATCCCGATGCTATCCGCCTCGGCGATGCCCCGCGCTACATCAAACATGCTGGTCAGCGATACCGATAATTCGGTTATCCTTGCACATGGCCATGGCCATGGGCATGGGTGGGGCCACGGCCATATGGGCGGTCGCGGTCATCACTACGGCTGGGGCAGAGGTCGCGGCCACTATCACGGCTAGCGATAAGCAACCGCGGCAGGATCCCGATGGCCTCAGTTTGCTCCCGCGCTGAGGCCGTCCGTTTTGGCGGCGGAGTCGATTTCCCCGAGATGCCGATCAATCTTGCATCGCTTGCATCAGCGCCGAAATCTTGATGGTCGCGAAATTGGAGAAGGTGTCCGACACCGCGTAGGGCAGAATGATCTGATCGTTGTGCCGCATGGCGCCGCAGGTATAGACGACGTTGGGGACGTATCCCTCGCGCTCGGATCGCTCCGGCCGCAACAAGGGCTCGCGCGAGCGCGCAAGCACCTTGGAGGGGTCGTTCTTGTCGAGCAGTGCCGCGCCGATCGAATATTTGCGGACCGGGCCGACGCCGTGGGTCAGCAGCAACCAGCCTTCATCGAGTTCGATCGGCGACCCGCAATTGCCGATCTGAACGAATTCCCAGGGAAATTCCGGCTTCAGAATGGCCTGGCCGCCATCCCATGTGTACAGGTCGTCCGAATAGATCAGATACAGGTTCTCGTTGTCCTGCCGCGCGATCATGGCGTATTTGCCATCGATCCTGCGCGGGAAAAGCCCCATGCCCTTGTTCCGCGCCGCGGCACCTTTCAGAGGCGTCAACCGGAACGACATGAAATCGCTGGTCTCGATCAATTCGGAACGGATCGCCCGGCCGTTGTAGGCGGTATAGGTCGCGTAATAGGTTTTCCGGTTCTCGTCGCGGAATTCGACGAAGCGCGCATCCTCAATGCCGTTCGATTGGGCTTCGGTGACGGGGAAGATCACCCGCTCGCTGAGCTCTTCTTCAGGATTGAAGGTCAACTCGACCTGGTCGCCGTCCGGACTGGATATGCGGCGGCTGATCCGGGGGCTCGATGCGAGGCGAGCCGTCGGATCGACGGTCAGGCTGCCATCGGCTGCGATTGTTCCCGCCCGAAATGTCAGTGACGACACATGCCCTTCGCCGATGGCGCGGAGACTGAGAATGAAGCGCAGGCCACCTTTCGGTGCGTCCGATTGGTCGGGGTGGGGCACGATGCTGGGGTTGAACAAGGCCGAGGCTTCGAACGAATATTCATTGAGAAAATAGGCGCCGATCAGTTGGCGCTGGGTCCTGGAAAAGGTGCCGTGACTAGCCAGCGCCTGTTCCATTACATCGGCGCGCGCCTCGAACGTCTCCAGCAGGTTGCGGTGTCGGCCCTGGAAATTGTCCAGGACGTCTTCGAGCTGGCTGACAATGGCTTCGGGATCGAGCGCGAGAACCCGGTCCACGATGTGGTTGGCCCGTGTCTTGTCGGTTGGGTTGAGATCGCGCGGTTCCGTCGCCGGCTTGAACGGGCGCACGATCACCCGCGCGGGGTCGGGACGCAGGTAAAGCGCCTGACGGTTGAGGAAGGTAGCTCGTGACGACAAGGTGCCTCGGCTCGCTGGAGTGAAATGTTGGGTCAAATTCAGGTGCCGACGGCGCGAAGCGCCGCGGGCGGTGTCTGGCTGGTGTTGACGCGCGCGAGCTGCCTGATCTCTGCGAGGCTGAGAAGATAGGATAAGACCAACTCACCGCCGCAATTTTCATTAGCACGATCGGGATGCAATCCGTCGCGGCAACTTCCGGTGTGCGGATCGGCCAACGCCACCGACAGGTCGTTGCTGCCGAGAAACCACGCGAAGGCGCGCGTTGCGATCGCTTTCCATTCGGCATCGCCATCCGCCCGCCACGCCGTGAGGCAGGCAGCGACGGTCGCCGTGGCTTCCACGGGTTGTTGATCGAAGGCGCGGGGATATTGCCGCTGCTCGCCGAAGCCGGCGGTGCCGACCGGGCGGAAATGACCCGCGGGCGCAGTTTGCTGCGTCATCAGCCAACGCAGCGACTTCAGTCCGGCGTCGATATAGTCGGGCGTTTGCGTCGCCATGCCTGCCAGCATCAAGGCCTGCGGCAGGCGCGCATTGTCATAGGCCAGGCCTTCCTCGAACCACACCCATTCCGCCGTCTCGACCAACGCCAGAATCGACATCAACTTGCCGGCAAGAAAATGCCGGACTTCCCTCGCATGGAAATCATCTGGAGCGATCGCGCAATAGGCGTCCAGGCCCAGTAGCGTGAATGCCCACGCGCGAGGGGAACGAAAGCTCTCCGCGGTCGGCAACGCTTCGACGAACAATGCGCTGGCCCACCGGCGCCGTTGTGGGCTTGCGTCTCTGCGCGCGCACTCGCCGAGCGCCCAGAGTGTCCGCCCGTGGCTGTCTTCGGAGCCGCTGCCTTCGAGCCAGGTCCGGTTGAAACCCATGAAGTTGCGAAATCGCTTGGTGTCGGGGTTCCATGCATGCTGCACGAAGGCGGCAAAGCGGGCGGTCAGAATCTCCGGCAGCCGATGTTCGCCAGGATCGTTCAGGGCGCAGGCCAGGAGCAACGCGCGGGCGTTGTCGTCGACGCAATAACCGTGCGAGCGATCGGGCACTGAATGAACGGCGTGCTGGAACAGCCCGGTATCATCGCACATCGACAGGAAATGACCGATTTGCATCTCGGGCGCCGCAGGGCCGCGGGGTTCGGGCGAGGCCGCGTCGGAGCGGGCGACGACCTTGAGCCAGTGACCCTGCCGCGCATTGTCGAAGACGGCCACGTAACGCTCGGCGGCGCGTTCCCACGTCATTGTGCGGCTGACCGCGTAGGCACGCCGGCACATCGCGTCCCGGCGGACATCGTCGGTGAGCAATTCGGCGATTTCGTGCCCGGTCGCTGCCGCTTTGCCAAAAGGCACCAGAACGCCGCGTCCATCGGCCAGCAGTTCTTGCGCGTGCCAATACGGGGTCGAGACGACCGGTCTCCCCAGACCGAAGCTGTAGGCCAATGTACCCGACGTCATCTGCGCCGCATTGAGATAGGGCGTAACGTAGACATCGCACATCGAAATGAATTCGAGCAGCGTGGCCTGATCGACGAACCGGTCGAGGAAGATCACGTGGTCCTCGACGCCAAGTTCGCGCACCCGCGTGATCAGGCTCGCGCGATATGCCTCGCCCTGGTCTCGGACCAGATTCGGGTGCGTTGCGCCGAGCACGACGTAGACCGCGTCCCTGCTGCGCTTGAGTATCGAAGGCATGGCGTCGATCATGATCTCGATGCCCTTGTTGGGCGACAGCAGGCCGAAGGTCAGAATGACAGGCTTACCTGCGAATCCGAGCTTGGCCTTCGCGGCATCGGGACCGGAAAATACGACGTCCGGAATGCCGTGGGCAATGACCTCGATCTTGTCATCCGGCACGTGATAGACGCTTCGGAGCAAGTCACGGGCCTTCTCGGCCATGACCACGATCTTTGAAGACGCCTCGACGACGCCGATCAGCACCGCGCGCTGGACCGCGGTTGGCTTGGCTAACACGGTGTGCAACGTTGTGACCACCGGCACGGTGAGGCGCGACAATAGCATGAGAATGTGGGCGCCGGCCTCGCCGCCGAAAATTCCGAATTCGTGCTGCAGACAGACCACGTCGAACCTGCCGGCGTTCAGGAAATCCGCCGCACGCGCATACTCCTCGACGTTGCTGTCCCTGATCTGCAAAACGACCGAAGAAGGATAGTCATAGGCTTGATCGCGGTCGGTCATCGCAACGATGTGGGTGTCGAGGTCATGGCGCGACGTCGATATCGCCTGCCGCAGATCGGTGGTGAAGGTGGCTATCCCGCAACGGCGGGGAAGCGAATTTCCGATGAAGGCGAGACGGCGGAGCGGCGTCATGTCCGCACCCCGACGATCTCTTCCGGTTTCGACGAATACGCAGCCGACGTGGCGGGGGATTTGATCATGTGTTCTCCACTTTCCTCAAGCAACGCAACGACTGGATCTGGTCCCGGGTAGGCTAGCAAAGCGGGCCCGACGTCGATCCCGACGCGATCGCTCTCGGCAAAAACGGCGTCGCCGACGGTCATGTTCGTCAGTCCGATCCGCGCGCCCTTCGATCGCGGTGGCATGTTCGATGGCCATAGGCGTCCTGACCCGTCACGCGCATATCAAGCTGATATGCCGGCGGTCGAAATCGTCGATCGGATTTGGCGTGGCTAAGACATTGCGTTTCGGCACAGTCGCGATTGAAGCGATCCGATTACGCTAAATTATCAAATGGCTACTCCGGCCCCGGATAACAAGCTGCAGCGGCGATAAAACGAACCTTGTATGCCTGCGCGCTGGGCGCCGAAGCGGTGCCTAAGCGCGATTCGCCTGTCCGGGTCCGGGGGGCGCTCGGCCGTGGTTATTCCGTGGACTCAAACGACATCTGTCGACTGCCTGTCCTCGGGTACATGCGTCCATGTCAAAACCGCCCTTCTCGCATCGCGGCGCGCAAGGTAGGGTGCCGCCCCATTCGCCAGTGCCTTGGTCGGTAGAGGCCCACATTGACGACAGCTTGCTGACATAGCTTGGACGCTCATGGCTTTGACGCTCAACGACATCTGTCACTGGAT
Organism: uncultured Alphaproteobacteria bacterium; assembly: GCA_963741185.1. Lineage (GTDB taxonomy): Bacteria > Pseudomonadota > Alphaproteobacteria > Rhizobiales > Xanthobacteraceae > Bradyrhizobium. The sequence goes on from CAVUHE010000033.1 coordinate 256,719, forward strand.
CGACCAGACGGCGCTCAGCCAGTCGATACAAGCTGCCGGCTGGGTCGTGCCCACGGTGCAGACAATTCACATCCTCGCGATTGCGGTGGTGGCGAGTTCGGCGCTGATGATCGATCTCCGCCTGATCGGGGTGTTCTGGGCGAACCGGCCGATGAAGGACGTCACGGCGCGGTTCCTGCCGCTGGTGTGGTGGCCCTTGCTCCTCCTGCTTGCCACCGGCGCGATCATGATCATCGCCGAGCCGGCCCGCTCGCTGAAGAACCCGGCCTTTCAGCTCAAGATGGCGCTGTTGATCGCCGCGCTGATCGTCACCTTCCTGTTTCAATATTTCCAGGGCCGCAATGCCGCGCTCGGCGATCCGCGTTCCGGGCCGCGCGCAATCGCAGCGACGCTCGCCCTTGTCTCGATGCTGCTGTGGTCCTCGATCATTTTCGCAGGGCGCTGGATCGCCTATTACGCGTGAGCGGGTCGAACGCGTCATCATGAATTGCAGGGATTGTTTCAGTGGAGATTGACGGCGCTCTGAAGTGGCTCCAGACAACGCCCATCGCCAGCCTGATCGGCGAAAATGACATCCTGTTTCCGTGGATCGAATCGGTTCACGTTCTCGCGATCGTGCTGGTGTTCGGCACGATCTCGATCGTCGACCTTCGCTTGCTCGGCGTTGCCTCGCTTGATCTCACCGTTCGCCGCGTGATGCGCGACGTGATTCCCTATACCTGGGGCGCGTTCGGCGTGGCCGCGATCACCGGCTCTCTGATGTTTTCGTCGGACGCCTTCCATTACGCCCACAATCGCCTGTTCCAGGGAAAGCTCGTCCTGCTCGCGTTGGCCGGCCTCAACATGGCGGTGTTTCACTTCCTCGGCGTGCGCAACATCGAACGCTGGGACATCGCCACCGGACACACGCCGATGACCGCCAAGGCCGCCGCCGCCATCTCTCTCATGATATGGATCGGCGTGGTGGCGCTTGGCCGCGGGACTGGCTTCACGATGCACTGACTTCACAATGAAACGGGTTGCCGCTACCTTGAACGGGCCTGCCGGGCCACCTTGAATTCCGGAGAACCGCGCGTGAAATCCGCTCCACTCAGTATCGTCCTTGCTGGTCTCATGGTTTCGCTGCTTGTGCCGTCCGTTGCCTCGGCACAAGCGCCCAAGAAGGCGCCAACCGTCATCAACCCGCCGCCGACGGCCCAGGATTGGGCCGACATCGCCAAATTACCGGACTGGAGCGGCGTCTGGAATCCGAAGATCACCGATCAGGACGCTCAGGTCAGATCCAATCCGCCGCCGTGGAATGAAGAGGCCGCCAAAAAGATCCAGAAAATGTTTGCCGAGGAAAAGGCCGGCCGGCCGTTCCTCGTATTCTCCAACTGTCTGCCCGAGGCGCATCCGTCCTGGATGCTGGTCACCCACAACGCGATGGAAATCCTGTTTACACCCGGCCGGGTGACGATGCTCGGCGAGTCGGACGGCAACCGCATCCGCCGCATCTATACCGATGGCCGTGGTCATCCGGAGGTTTCCGATCCCACGTTCCACGGCCACTCGATCGGGCATTGGGAAGGCGATACGCTCGTCGTCGATACCGTCGATATTATTCCGCAGGCGCCGCTCGCGATCAGCGAGGCCGCGGGCCTCCCCAACAATGGCGACATGCACGTGATCGAACGCATTCATCTTGCCGACAAGGACATCCTGCATGATGATCTGGAGATCATCGCGCCGAAGATTCTGACCAAGCCCTGGAAGACGACCCGCATTTTCTTCCGTCAGCGCGCGCGCAAGTTCGACATCGTCGAAGGTGTCTGCGCCACCGGCGATCTGGTCGAGCGGGTCAACGCCGAAGGCGACCACATTTTCGTGCCCGTCGAAAAATCCGAGTGGGGTCACACGACAGCGGTTCCGGCGAAATAGCCGGCAAGAACAAACAGGAGATATCAATGCGACAACTCATGAAATCGATCGGCGCGTTGACCGCTGTTGCGCTGTTGGCCGCGGGAATGTCGAAGGTCGCCGCGCACCATTCGGCGTCGATGTTCGACTTCTCCAAGACCGTGACGATGAAGGGAACCGTGGTGGAACTGCGCTGGGTCAACCCGCACGTCACCTTGACCCTCAACGGTTCGGTCAACCCTGGCGAAGCCCCCGCTGAATGGCTGATGGAAACGACCAGCCCCGGAAACCTGGTGCGGGTCGGCGGGTGGCGCCGCGACGTGGTGAAGCCCGGCGATCAGGTCGAAGTCGTGTTCCATCCGTTGCGTGACGCCGACAAGAAAAGCGGCCTGATGCGACAGCTCACGGTGCTAGCAACCGGCGAAGTATTCGCGGCCAATATCCGCGACCAGGAAAGGCCCGGACTGGAATAGGCGCGCCCGATGCATTTGTTTCGATTGAGGAGTGCGCGCGCCCTCGCCTTCGCTGCGCTGCTCGTCGCGGCGCCGATCAATCCCACATCCGCGCAGGATCAGCCGGCGGCCAAGGACACGATCTTTGCCCGCAAGACCGTGATGGGCGCGATCGATATGAACATGGACGAGATCGAGACCATGCTGGCGCCGGAAGGCAAGCTTTTGCTCTCGGATGCCCAGGAGCATGCGGAAACGATCTCGACCATGCTGATGGCGTTTCCGCATCTGTTTCCGCCGGCCACCAATCAGTGGAAGGCGGGCGAGACCCGCGATCCGGCCACCGACACGTTCGCCAATCCGCAACTGTGGTCGAACTTTGCCGACTTCTACCAGCGCGCGACCGAGGCGTCGAAGATCGCCTGGAACGCCAGCCGCGCCAAGCGGGCCGACGAATTCAGGCCGCTGATCGGACAATTGCGCCAGCGCTGCAACGCCTGCCACGCGCTCAACCTGAAGACGGAGTGATGCGCCAGCGTGCACGGTCGCACCGGACTGCGGATGGCATCCGCAGATCCGATCGGGTGCTACGCGTGCACTTTCGCTTCCGGTGCGGTCGTTGTCTCGTTGGCGCGTGACCGGAAATAATCCAGCACGAAGAGGCGAATGGCGGAAGACAGATTGCCCTGCTGGCGGTTGCTGTCGATCTCACCCACCAGTTCAGACAAGGTCATGTTCCGAAGGCCGGAAATTTCCTTCATGCCGTTCCAGAATGCTTCTTCGAGGCTGACGCTGGTCTTGTGGCCGGCGACAACGATTGATCGCTTGACGACTGGCGATTTCATGATGCGTCCTCGCCTTCGATAAGGTGCTGGTCCAGCACATCATTGGCGCGGCTCTCGCGGCGCTCGTCGAGAACCCGTTCGGATTTGCTGCGGCCGAACCGCGCACGATTGGCGGCGGCCTCTTGTTCCGACCGGTTCCGCGCGGCGCGCTTCTTGAATTGCTTTAGATTGACCAAATCCCCCATGCCGGCCCCCATCACGCGATCCATTGGGTCGGAACACGCCTTCGGCAGCGGTGGAGGTTCTCAGCCATTTGAGACAATCCGGATGGTCGCGAAGAATTGTCGGTTCCGGTCGTAAACCCTGCATCCAATTTCTGAGGACACGCGCAAGTCAGCTCGGCCGTCATTAAGAATTTCCCCATTATGTCGTCTGGCAGTTTCAAAAAAAGGTGCTTCAGTCTTCAAAATATTTTTTGCTCTACCACGAGCAACCGCCGTGGCGATAGTCAATCTTACCTTATTCTTTAGGCGATGTGATGGATATTGCCTTTCATCCAAGTATTTTTCGAAAAAAGCAGCCATGCGCCGTTCATCCAGGGCGAGTCATCTTCTCCGGTTTCACCAGCCGGTCGAATTCGTCAGCGGAAACAAAGCCCAGTCGCACCGCCTCTTCCTTCAAGGTTGTGCCGCGCGCGTGCGCTGATTTGGCCACTTTCGCCGCATTGTCGTAGCCGATCCTGGGCGCGAGCGCGGTCACAAGCATCAAGGAACGTTCCATGAGTTCCCGGATGCGTTTTTCGTCGGCGCGTATTCCCTCGACGCAATGCTCGGTGAACGAACGGGTGACATCAGCCATCAGTTGGATGGAATTCATCATACAATATGCCAGGACCGGCTTGTAGACGTTCAGTTCGAAATGTCCCTGGCTTCCGGCGATTGTGATCGTGGTTTCGTTGCCGAACACTTGGCAGCACACCATGGTGACGGCCTCGCATTGGGTCGGGTTGACCTTGCCGGGCATGATCGAGGAACCCGGCTCGTTCTCCGGCAGGATCAGTTCGCCCAGGCCCGAGCGCGGGCCCGAGCCGAGCAGGCGGATATCGTTGGCGATCTTGAACAGAGCGGTGGCGGCAGCGTTGATGGCGCCGTGCGCGAACACATAGGCGTCGTTGGAGGCAAGCGCCTCGAACTTGTTGGCGGCGCTGGTGAACGGCAGCTTGGCGATTTTGGCGACGTGCCGGGCAAACATCCTGGCGAATCCCGGCTTCGAATTGAGGCCGGTTCCGACCGCGGTGCCACCTTGGGCCAGCGGATAGAGATCCTTCACCGCCGCGCGCAACCGCGCAATGCCATTCTCGATTTGGGCGGCGTAACCGGAAAACTCCTGGCCGAGCGTCAGCGGCGTCGCGTCCTGGGTATGGGTGCGGCCGATCTTGACGATACGCGCGAAGTCCTTCTCCTTCTTGCGCAGCGCGCGGTGAAGCTGATCGAGCGCGGGAATGAGATCGTGGGTCATGCGCATGGCGGCGGCGATGTGCATCGCCGTCGGGAACGAGTCGTTCGACGACTGGCTCATATTGACGTGATCGTTGGGATGAACCGGCGCCTTGGCGCCGAGCTTGCCGCCCAGCAATTCATTGGCGCGATTGGCGATCACCTCGTTGAGGTTCATGTTGGTCTGGGTGCCGGAGCCGGTCTGCCAGACCACCAGCGGAAAATGATCGTCGAGCTTGCCCTCGATCACCTCGCCCGCGGCGCGGATGATGGCGCGGGCGCGGCGCTGATCGATTAGCCCAAGCTCGCGATTGGTTTGTGCCGCGGCAAGTTTGACGACGCCAAGCGCGCGAACGATGTCCATCGGCATCCGGTCCTGGCCGATGCGGAAATTCTGCCGCGACCGCTCGGTCTGAGCGCCCCAATAGCGGTCAGCGGGAACCTCGATCGGGCCAAAGCTGTCGGTCTCGGTACGCGTTGGACCGGAATTGAGGGAAGGTGTCGATCGAGCCATGGATCAATTCTGTTGCGCGCAAGCGGTTGGTCGCGGGCGGACCGCGCGCTCATTCTACAGCGAGCGGGCCGTTGCGCGCGGATTATTTCTTGCGGAAGCGATCCAGCCGCACGACCTCGGCGCCCTCGCTGGGCTTTGCCGGCTCGTCCGTGCTCTCCGCGGACGGCGCGGTCAGGGCCGACGGCACCGAAGCGGGCACTGCCGGATTTTTCGCCGGCGGTGTCTCGCTCTCAGACGCCTCAGCCGCATCCGCCGGCTCGAATTGCAGACCGAACTGCACCGAGGGGTCGAAGAAGCTCTTGATGGCGTTGAAGGGCACCACGAGCCGCTCGGGGATTCCGCCGAACGACAGGCCGACCTCGAAACGGTCCTCGGTCACCACCAGATCCCAGAACTGGTGCTGCAGGATGACCGTCATCTCTTCCGGATATTGCGCCAACAGCCGCGGCGACAGTTTCACGCCCTCGGCGGTGGACAGGAAGGTGATGAAAAAATGATGTTCGCCGGGCAGGCCGTGCTCGGCGGCGTCGGTCAATACGCGGCGCAACACTCCGCGCAGCGCGTCCCGCGCCAGCACATCGTATCGGATATGATCGGTTGCCATTATCAGTCCTGTTCAAATGCTGCCGCGCGAACAAGCGGCGCTGCCGGTGCTCCGACTCGGCCCGTTTGCGTCCATCGTACTCCGCCGGCCGCCGAAGGTCAGCAGGCGTTGCGGGTGCCGGGGAAGATTCCAGCGGCCGTGCCGAAAGCCAGATAAGCCGAAAGCCAGACAAAATGAAGTGGAGGCTTCTGTTGCCAGGTGCCTCCGAACCCCGCCTAGCGGAGCTTAACCCACTAGGACTTTAGACTTGGTCTTTCAAACCGCTTAAGCGGCCTGAGCAACCGGAGCATAGTTGTCGTTTGCAACTATTGCATGGCCCGATATCGGCGGAACCATACCGAGAAAAAACGCGTCCTTTACGCCCTCGTCGATCCTGTTTCGCCCCCGCCGAAGCCCGTCGATGTGGGCCGGCTTGGGTGGAGGCGCCGGGTACTGCCCCCGGGTCCGAATGGTTTATTGCGACGGTAATTTATTTCCATAGCCGGCGAACCGGCACCCCCAATATAGGGTGCAAAGGTTGAGAAAGACAGAGCAAGAACGCTCCCTCGCGGCGAGGAACCGGCTCGTTTCAGGGGTGGAATACGCCGAATTTCGGTTGGCGCTCGCAGTGCACCCATTCTAAATTTTTCATCATGCCCCCGGATTCGCCGCCGGCCGCCACTCTGGCGCCGGATCGCTCACCATCGCCTCCGCCCAGCCTGGTCGCGCTGTTTGTCGCGTTCGCCAAGATGTCGCTGGCCGGCTTCGGCGGCGTCTTGGTCTGGGCGCGGCGCGGCATCGTCGATCAGCACCGGTGGATGACGGCGGACGAGTTCAACGAGACCTTTGCGCTGTGCCATTTCCTGCCGGGGCCGAACATCGTCAACCTCACCTTCGTGTTCGGCTCGCGCTTTCGCGGGCTCTTGGGCGGCATCGTGGCGTTCGCCGGTCTGGTCGGTCCGCCGGCCGTGATCGTGACGGTGCTCGGGATGCTCTACCAACGCTACGGCGAAATCGATGCGTTGCGGCGCATTCTGGCCGGCGTCTCCTGCGCGGCGATCGGCTTGCTGCTTGCGGTGGTGTTCCGGATGATGCTGCCGCTGTTCAAGCGGCGCGACGTGGTCGGACTCGTCGATCCTGCTCGCGGTGTTTGTCGCGATCGGCGTGTTGCGCTTGCCGTTGCCGCAGGTCCTGCTTGTGGCGATCCCCTTGAGCATCGCCATCACCTTTGCCATGCGCAGGGGCGAGGCATGAACTCGGACGCCAATCCAATTTTCGCGCTGGCTGCGACCTTCGCGCTGATGTCGCTGTTTGCGGTCGGCGGCGCGAATTCCGCCATTCCGGAAATGCACCGGGTCGCCGTCGATGTCCGGCATTGGCTGACCGACCGGCAGTTCGCCGACGTCTACGCGATATCGCAATTGTCGCCCGGGCCGAACGTCCTGATCGTCACCCTGATCGGTTATTCGGTCGCCGGCGTCGCCGGCGCGCTGGTCGCAACCCTTGCGATGTGCGTTCCGACCGCGGTGCTGGCTTTTTTTGTCAGCCGTTTCCTGACGCGGTCGAGCCATGCGCGCTGGCCCGCCATCATCCAGGCGGCGCTGGTTCCGCTGTCGATCGGATTGATGGGCGCCAGCGGCTTCGTCCTGGCGCGGACCTCCGACCGCACCGTCGCTGCCGTGCTCGTCACCGTCGGCGCGGCGGTGCTGGCCTCCGTCACAAAGCTCAATCCGGGCTGGATGCTGCTTGCCGGCGGAGTTCTCGGATTTGCCGGCCTGATCGGGTGAAATCGCCGCAAAAATCACGTCATCCGGCATGTTCCGCCCTTGCCGCGCGGGGGTCGGATGTTCATTTTTCGGGGTATAATCACCGCTGTCGGCCGAATCACGGCTGTCGAACCGCCGGCCGGGCCGCTAAGACGTCGCTTCTGTTCAGCCCTGTTTGAGGCCCAGATTTAAACGCCATGAATCAGTATCACGACCTGCTCGAACGCATCTTGAGTGACGGCGCGAAGAAGTCCGATCGCACCGGCACCGGAACGCTGTCGATCTTCGGCCACCAGATGCGATTCAATCTGGGCTCGGGCTTTCCGATGCTGACCACCAAGAAGCTGCCGCTGAAATCGATCATCTACGAACTGCTGTGGTTTCTCAAAGGCGACACCAACATCAAATATCTCAACGACCATGGCGTCACGATCTGGGACGAGTGGGCTGACGCCAATGGCGATCTGGGCCCGGTCTACGGTTCGCAGTGGCGCTCCTGGCCGGCGCCGGATGGGCGAAGCATCGACCAGATCGCCAATGTCATCGACATGATCCGGCGCAATCCGGATTCGCGCCGCCTGATCGTGAGCGCGTGGAATCCGGCCGAGGTCGACAAGATGGCGCTGCCGCCATGCCATTGCCTGTTCCAGTTCTACGTCGCGAACGGCAAACTGTCCTGCCAGCTCTATCAGCGCTCGGCGGACGTGTTTCTCGGTGTGCCCTTCAACATCGCCTCCTATGCGCTTCTGACCATGATGGTGGCGCAGGTGACGGGCCTGAAGGCGGGCGATTTCATTCACTCCTTCGGCGACGTGCATCTGTATTCGAACCATCTCGAACAAGCGCGGCTGCAACTGACGCGGCCGACCCGGCCGCTGCCGACGATGAAGCTCGATCCGGCGGTGAAGGACATCTTCGCGTTCCGTTACGAGGACTTCGTGCTCGAAGGCTATGACCCGCACCCGCACATCCGGGCCGAGGTCGCGGTGTGAGCGATTGAATGTCACTCATAATCCGTCGCGCGCGTCCCGATGAAGCGGGCCTGGTGCTCTCGCTGGTTCGCGAACTCGCCGAATACGAAAAGCTGATCCACGAGGTCGAAGCCACCGAAGAGATGATCGCCGAGGCGTTGTTCGCCACAAATCCAAGGCTGTTCTGCGACATCGCGGAATGGCGCGGCGAGATCGCGGGATTTGCGGTCTGGTTCATCAATTTTTCGACCTTCAGCGGTCGCTCCGGAATTTTCCTGGAGGATTTGTTCGTGCGGCCCGCGCTGCGCGGCAAGGGCATCGGCAAGGCGCTGCTCTCGCATTTGGCGAAGGCGTGCGTGGCGAACGGCTTTTCGCGGTTGCAGTGGGCGGTGCTGGACTGGAACACGCCTTCGATCGAATTCTACAAGTCGCTTGGCGCCGTGATGCTTGACGAGTGGACCGTGTGCAAGGTCGCGGGTCCCGCGCTTGCGGCGCTTGCGGAAGGAAAGCGCTGATGGATATCGTGCTCATCGTCGCTGTCGCCGACAACGGCGTGATCGGCGCCAATGGTGCGATACCTTGGCGTCTCAAGACCGATCTGCAACGCTTCAAGGCAATGACGATCGGCAAGCCGGTCGTGATGGGGCGCAAAACCTTCGTCTCGCTGCGCCGGCCGTTGCCGGGACGGACCAACATCGTCATGACCCGCGACGGCGATTTTCGCGGTCCCGGCGCCGTGGTGGCGACCTCGCTTGAGGCCGCGCGGGCGGTTGCGACCGGCGATGCGCTGCGGCGTTTCGTCACTGAAATCGCCGTGATTGGCGGTGCGGAAATCTACGCGCAATGGATGGCTGCGGCTGACCGTCTCGAAGTCACCGAAGTTCATGCCCACCCCGAGGGCGATACTCGTTTTGCCCCAATAGATAAGGCTGTGTGGGAAGAGGTCGCGCGGGTCAGCAATCCGGCCGGGGCGGACGACAATGCCGCGTTTTCCTTTGTCAGCTATCGCCGGCGAAAGCCACATTAACCTCGTCTGGCAATGTTTACATTGACAATTATGGTCCGTGGCATAGCTGCTTCGAGCCATAAGCTTGCGTTGTAAGGGCAGGGGCCGTCCCCTATAAAGCCGGGCGGAAGTTGCGTGGCGGGGCATCCAGGCCTTAAAGCCCTCGCGAAGGAGAGTATTGATGGCGTGGAAGAATCAGGGCGGAGGCCCGTGGGGTTCGGGTCCGAAAGGGCCGTGGGGCTCCGGCCCGCAGCCGGTTGGGCCAAGGCCGCCCGATCTTGAAGATCTTCTCCGCCGCGCCCAGGACCGCCTGCAGCAATTGCTGCCGGGCGGCTATTTCTCTGGCCTCGGCATCGCGCTCGTTCTGTTCGCCGCCATCGCGATCTGGGGATTGTCCGGATTCTTCCGCGTCCAGTCCGAGGAACTCGGCGTCGTGCTGCGCTTTGGCAAGCATGTCCGGACCGTGCAGCCGGGGCTGAGCTATCACCTGCCGTATCCGATCGAGACCGTGCTGCTGCCGAAGGCGCTGCGCGTATCCGCCATCTCGATCGGCATGACGCTGATCGACGATCCGGCCCGTCGCGGCCGGACCAGGCGCGATGTACCGGAAGAGAGCCTGATGCTGACGGGCGACGAGAACATCGTCGATGTCGAATTCACCGTGCTGTGGCGCATCAAGCCGGAAGGCGTCGGCAACTATCTCTTCAATATCCAGAACCCGGAAGGCACCGTGAAGGCGGTGGCGGAGAGTGCGATGCGCGAGGTGGTCGGCCGCGCCAACATTCAGCCGATTCTCACTGGCGCACGCACCTCGATCGAGCAAAGCGTGCATGAGCTGATGCAGAAGACGCTCGACAGTTATGGATCGGGCATTCTGGTGCAGCAGGTGCAGATGGAGAAGGTCGATCCGCCGGCGCAGGTGATCGACGCCTTCCGCGACGTTCAGGCCGCGCGCGCCGATCTCGAGCGGCTGCAGAACGAGGCGCAGACGTATTCCAACCGCGTCGTCCCGGATGCGAAGGGACGCGCCGCGCAAATCATCCAGATCGCCGAGGGCTACAAGCAGCAGGCGGTCGCCGAAGCCAAGGGCCAGAGCGCGCGCTTCCTGAAGGTCTACGATGAATACAAGAAGGCGCCCGATGTCACGCGCCAGCGCATCTACCTTGAGACGATGGAGCGTATTTTCGGCTCCTCCGAGAAGCTCGTCTATGACGGCGGGTCGTCGCCCGGACAGAGCATCGTGCCCTATCTGCCCTTGAGCGAGCTGACGCCGCGGCGTCCGCCGCAGCCGGCCACCAATCAGCCGCAGCAGGGAACCGGAGGAGCCGCGCGATGAGATCCCCCGTCACCGGCATTGTCCTGCTGTTCCTGCTGTTCCTGCTCCTCATCGTCGGTTACAGCTCGGTGTTCACCGTCACCCAGACCGAACAGGCACTGGTGGTGCGGCTCGGCAGGCCCGTCGATGTCGTCACCGAGCCCGGCCTGCATTTCAAGGCGCCGTTCATCGACACCGTGATCGACATCGACAAGCGCATCCTCGATCTGGAAAACCCGTCGCAGGAAGTGATCGCCTCGGACCAGAAGCGGCTGGTGGTCGATGCCTTTGCCCGCTACCGCATCAAGGACGCGCTGCAATTCTATCAGAGCGTCGGCACGATCCAGGCCGCCAATCTCCAGCTTACGACGCTTCTCAATGCGTCGCTGCGCCGCGTGCTCGGAGAGGTCACCTTCATCCAGGTCGTGCGCGACGAGCGCGAGGCCCTGATGGCGCGGATCCGCGACCAGCTCGATCGCGAAGCCGGCGGTTACGGCATCCAGGTGGTCGACGTGCGGATCAGGCGCGCCGATCTGCCCGAGCAGAACAGCCAGGCGGTGTACCAGCGCATGCAGACCGAACGGCAGCGCGAGGCCGCCGAGTTCCGTGCCCAGGGCGGGCAGAAGGCGCAGGAGATCAGATCCAACGCCGATCGCGAAGCGACCATCATCGTCGCCGAAGCCAATTCGACCGCCGAACAGGTGCGCGGCGAGGGCGATGCCGAACGCAACCGGCTGTTTGCCGAGGCCTACGGCAAGGATGCCGATTTCTTCGCGTTCTACCGCTCGATGACCGCTTACGAAAACGGGCTGAAGAGCAACGACACGCGCTTCCTGCTGCGGCCGGATTCCGATTTCTTCAAGTTCTTCAGCAATTCTTCCGGCAAGCCGCCTGCGGCGCCGGCATCGCCGAAGCCTTAAAATCAGGCATCGGCCAGGACAAGGGCCGCAGCGGGCACCACTGCGGCCTCAAAAAACAAGGTTTTGACGGGGGATTTTTGTCCGATGAGGTCCATAGCGTTCGCCGACTTCCTCATCGGTGTGGGAATCCTGTTTGTGCTCGAAGGCCTCATGTTCGCGGCCAGCCCGGCCTGGATGCGGCGGGCGATGAAGAGCGCGCTTTCGACGCCGGACAATATCTTGAGGTTGGTCGGCATCGGCTCGGCGGTCGTGGGCCTGATCCTGATCTGGATGGTCCGGCGGTAAGGCTGGCTTGTCATTCCCGGGCGATGCGAAGCATCGAGCTACCATGTGCAAGGGCACATCTGAGGTCTGGTGCTTGTGCATCATCTTGGAATGACAAGTTCGAATCACCCCCGATGTCCACGTCATCGTGAGTGGCGGCGTCCTGTTTTTCGCCGAAATGCTGGGCTCAAACGCTTGCACGGTCACCCCGTTCGGGCGCACTGTGGACGTCAGATTTCGCCCATTTTCGAGAAAAGAGAACCGATATGACCGTTACGACAGCAGCCCTGAGCGATCGCCTGCGCCCCCTGATGGCCGCGGCCTGCCTCGGCGCCAGCCTGAGTGTGGGCTTTGGCGCGGCTATTTGGACCTCGGCGCCGGCAATGGCGCGCGGCCCCGACGGCATCGCCGACGTGGCCGAGAAAGTCATCGATGCGGTGGTCAATATCTCGACCTCGCAAACCGTCGAGGCCAAGGCCGGCCCCGGCGAAGGCAGGGGCGCGACGCCGCAATTGCCGCCGGGCTCGCCGTTCGAGGAATTCTTCGATGATTTCTTCAAGAACCGCCGTGGCGGTCCGGGCGGACCGCGGGGCGGGGGCGACGAGAGGCCACACAAGACCAACTCGCTCGGCTCCGGCTTCATCGTCGACCCGTCGGGAATCGTGGTCACCAACAATCACGTCATTGCCGACGCCGACGAGATCAACGTGATCATGAACGACGGCACCAAGATCAAGGCCGATCTGGTCGGCGTCGACAAGAAGACCGACCTTGCGGTCTTGAAGTTCAAGCCGGTGAAGCCGCTGGTCGCGGTCAAGTTCGGCGATTCCGACAAGCTGCGTCTTGGTGAATGGGTGATTGCGATCGGCAACCCGTTCAGTCTCGGCGGCACCGTGACCGCGGGCATCGTCTCGGCGCGCAACCGCGATATCGCCTCGGGCCCCTATGACAATTACATCCAGACCGACGCCGCCATCAACCGCGGCAATTCCGGCGGCCCGTTGTTCAACCTCGATGGCGAAGTGATCGGCGTCAATACGCTGATCATCTCGCCGACTGGCGGCTCGATCGGCATCGGCTTTGCGGTGCCTTCCAAGACGGTGGCCGGCGTGGTCGATCAGCTCCGCCAGTTCGGCGAGCTGCGCCGCGGCTGGCTCGGCGTCCGCATCCAGCAGGTCACCGAGGAGATCGCCGAAAGCCTCAACATCAAGCCCGCGCGCGGCGCGTTGATCGCCGGCGTCGAGGAGAAAGGCCCGGCCAAGCCCGCCGGCATCGAACCCGGCGACGTCGTCGTCAAGTTCGACGGCAAGGACATCAAGGAGCCAAAGGATCTGTCGCGTGTCGTCGCCGACACCGCGGTCGGCAAGGAGGTCGATGTCGTCGTCATCCGCAAGGGCGAGGAGCAGACCAAGCGGGTTACGCTCGGACGCCTGGAGGACAACGACAAGCCGCAGCCGGCCTCGGTCAAAACGCCCGAGCCCACCGAGAAGCTGGTGACCCAAAAGGCGCTCGGCCTCGATCTCGCCAATCTGAACAAGGATCTGCGCAGCCGCTACAAGATCAAGGACAGCGTCAAGGGCGTTGTCATCACCAGTGTCGACGGCACGTCCGACGCCGCCGAGAAGCGGCTTGCGCCGGGCGAGGTCATCGTCGAGGTCGCGCAGGAAGCGGTGAGCAACGCCGCCGACGTCAAGAAGCGCGTCGAGCAGATCAAGAAGGACGGCAAGAAGTCCGTGCTGCTTCTGGTCTCGAACGCCGACGGCGAATTGCGCTTCGTGGCGCTGAGCGTGCAGTAGGGGCGTCGTCAAGACCGGGCCATCGGCCCTCGACGAATGCGTCGTCCCTGTGAAACGCAGGGGCGACAGAGGGTGCGGTGCTATCTCAACCAGCTGGGCGGCCGCGCAGCATCCCGGCTATGCCGAGATCCTCATCGAGATCCGGCCAATGGATGCCCATTGGCATCAGCTCGAAACGTCCCCGCGACGCAGAACTGGCATCCCTTAGCCGCGGATACCATGCGAGCGGGGTGGCGATCCTGCGGCCATCGGCCAGGGTGACCACGAGCTCATCGGCGGTGAAGGCAACCGAGACCGGTCTGATATCGCCGACGTCAATTTCCAAAGTGCTCATGCCATTTGCTTTCGAGAACATCTCGGTGCGATCGCAGGTGGCGCGCCGATTTCGTGGGCGGGAAATCCCGCATTGACCGCCACAGTGAGGTCGTGAAGCCAGATTTTTGCTTCGGCGGCACCAGATCGAACATGGATATGCGGCGGCTCTCCGCCTTCATTCGAATAAAAGAACGCGCGATATGGTCCCCATCGCAGGACAGTCGGCATCTGCCCTATCCCCCCACAAACTCGTCCCGTCGATACCCCTGCGCGTACAACAACGCCGTGAGATCGCCGTGGTCGATCCGCGCGGCGGCCGCGGTGGCGACGGTGGGTTTGGCGTGATAGGCGACGCCGAGGCCCGCATGCTGGAGCATGCCGAGGTCGTTGGCGCCGTCGCCGACGGCAAGGGTGTCGATGTCGTCGAGGTCGAAGGTTTCGAGCAATTCGATCAGGGTTGCGAGTTTCGCGGCGCGGCCCAGGATCGGCTCGGCCACCTCGCCGGTCAATTTGCCGTCGTAAACGACGATCTCATTGGCGCGGTTCTCCTGGAACCCGATCATCCCGGCGACCGCTTTGGTGAAGAGGGTAAAGCCGCCGGAGATCAGGCAGGTCCAGGCGCCGTGGGCGCGCATGGTGGCGACCAGTTCGCGGCCGCCGGGCGTCAGCGTGATTCGTTCCTTGAGCACTTTGTCGACCACGCCGATCGGCAACCCCTTGAGCAGCGCCACGCGCTCGCGCAGTGCCGGTTCGAACTCGATTTCGCCGCGCATCGCGCGTTCGGTGATGGCGGCGACATGCGCCTTCATGCCGGCGAAATCGGCGAGTTCGTCGACGCATTCCTGGCCGATCATGGTGGAATCCATGTCGGCCAGAAAAAGCTTCTTGCGCCGGGCCGTGCGAGGCTGCACGACAATGTCGATGGGCAGATCGCCGCGCGCCTCGCGCAGGCGGTGTTCGACGGCGACAAGGTCTTCGCCGGCCTCGAACGGGATATCGACGGCGACTTCGTCGAACAGCCATTGCGCGGGGCCGGGCGAGGGAAGCAAAGCGCGCGCGCCGTCGATCACCGTGCTATCGAGCGCGGGATTGGCGGGATTGCAGATCAGCGTGACGACGAAAGACATGAATTTTCGAACCGACAACAATAATGCCGTGCTTATCGCAGGGCCGACCGCAAGCGGCAAGTCGGCCCTGGCGCTCGCTTTGGCGCGAAAAACCGGCGGTATCATCATCAATGCCAATTCCATGCAGGTCTATCGTGACCTCAGCGTGATTACGGCGCGGCCGACGCCGCAAGAAGAGGCGCTCGTTCCGCATCGTCTCTACGGTCATGTCGATGCCGCCGTGAATTTTTCGGCCGGCGCCTTTGTCGTGGACGCAGCCAGGGTGCTGGCCGAGGCGCGCGCGGAACATCGCCCGCCGATCTTCGTCGGTGGCTCCGGGCTTTACTTCAAGGCGCTGATCCGGGGTCTTTCGGCGGTACCGCCGATCCCGCCGGAAATACGCGAGGCCGTGCGGGCAAGGCTCGCGCGTGACGGCGTCGAGGCACTGCATGCGGAACTGGCGCGGCGCGATCCTTCCGCGGCCGAACGCCTGAAGCCGCGCGACCGCACCCGCATCGCGCGCGCGCTCGAAGTGGTCGAGGCCACCTCGCGTTCGCTCTCCGACTGGCACCGCGACGGCCTGCCGCCGCTGCTGCCCGCGGGCACATTCCGCGCCCTGTTTCTCGAGCCCGATCGCGAGCAACTCTATGCGCGCATCGACGCGCGCTTCGATGCCATGCTCAAGGCCGGCGCGCTGGACGAGGTGAAGCTGCTCGCCGCGCGAAACCTCGATCCGCTGCTGCCGGCGATGAAGGCCCATGGCGTGCCGGCGCTGATCGCGCATCTCAAAGGCGAGATCACGCTGGAAGAAGCCGCCGCCATTGGCCAAGCCGATACCCGCCACTATGCCAAACGGCAATTCACCTGGTTCCGGCATCAATTGCCGGAGTTTTCCTGGGTGAAGCCGGAAGCGGCGGGGGAGTGGCTTTGAATGCATTAACCGGGTCCTAGGCCGTCATTGCGAGGAGCAACGCGACGAAGCAATCCAGCTTTCTGCCGGCGGGGCCCTCTGGATTGCTTCGCTTCGCTCGCAATGACGGTCGCCGGGGGTTGGAAAGCCCCCCGCATGGCTGCAAACCCAAAATTCACCCTCGCCGAAGTCAATGAACCCCGCTAAACTCGAAATGGAGCGTGATTTCTGCCGCGGCTTGACTTTCGGGGCTTCGGCAGTATGTTTGCGCAACCTTTGGGAAGTCTGGGCCGTCCTATGTGTAATAAAATTACCAAACTCCTTATCGTCGTCGTACCCAGGCGCGCCGCCGGGGATGGCTAGACGCCATCCAGATACGGGCGGTGCGCATGGGGCCTCTTCGGGCCCTTTTTTATTTTCCAGACATCTAATCGCTACCAGCAAACCAAAAAGCCGCGCGAAGACAGCGCATCCGGAGCCAGCCATGAGTGAGAAGAGCCACGATCCGAACCAGATGACCGGCGCCGCGATGATCGTGCGCGCGCTGATCGATCATGGCGTCAAGCACATCTTTGGCTATCCCGGCGGCGCGGTGCTTCCGATCTATGACGAGATTTTTCAGCAGAGCGAGGTCGAGCACATCCTGGTCCGCCACGAGCAGGGCGCCGGCCACGCCGCCGAGGGCTATGCGCGCTCGACCGGCAAGCCGGGCGTGGTGCTGGTGACTTCGGGGCCGGGCGCCACCAACATGGTGACGCCGCTCACCGATGCGCTGATGGATTCGATCCCGCTCGTCTGCATCACCGGCCAGGTGCCGACCCACCTGATCGGCAATGACGCGTTCCAGGAATGCGACACCGTCGGCATCACCCGGCCCTGCACCAAGCACAATTGGCTGGTGCGCAATGTGAACGATCTCGCCAAGGTGCTGCACGAGGCGTTCTACGTCGCGAGCACTGGGCGTCCCGGTCCGGTCGTGGTCGACGTGCCGAAGGATGTGCAATTCGCCACCGGCACCTATCACCCGCCGCGCAAATCGGACGTGCATGTGTCCTACGCGCCGCGCGTCAAGGGCGACGCGTCGCAGATCCGCAAAGCGGTGTCGATGCTCGCCTCCGCAAGGCGGCCGGTGATCTATACCGGCGGCGGCATCATCAATTCCGGCCGCGAGGCCTCAAAGGTCCTGCGCGAGCTGGTCGAGGTGACGGGCTTTCCGATCACCTCGACCCTGATGGGGTTAGGGGCCTATCCGGCGTCGGGCAAGAACTGGCTCGGCATGCTCGGCATGCACGGCACTTACGAAGCCAACATGGCGATGCATGATTGCGACGTCATGCTGTGCGTCGGCGCGCGTTTCGACGACCGTATCACCGGGCGTACGGACGCGTTTTCGCCGGGCTCGAAGAAAATCCATGTCGATATCGATCCGTCCTCGATCAACAAGAACATCCGCGTCGATGTTCCGATCATTGGGGACGCCGCCAACGTGCTCGGCGACCTCTTGCAGGTGTTCAAGGCGGAGACGAAGAAGCCGGATATCCGGCCCTGGTGGCAGGAGATCGCGAAGTGGCGCGCGCGCAACTCGCTGTCCTACAAGAAGAACAGCGATGTCATCCTGCCGCAATTCGCGATCCAGCGGCTGTTCGAGGCCACGCGCGGGCGCGACGTCTACATTACCACCGAAGTCGGCCAGCATCAGATGTGGGCGGCGCAGTTCTTCGGCTTCGAGGAGCCGCACCGCTGGATGACCTCGGGCGGCCTCGGCACCATGGGTTATGGCCTGCCGGCGGCGCTCGGCGTGCAGGTCGCGCATCCGAAGAGTCTCGTGATCGACATCGCGGGCGATGCCTCGGTGCAGATGACGATGCAGGAGATGTCGACGGCAATTCAATATGAATTGCCGATCAAGATCTTCATCCTCAACAACCAGTACATGGGCATGGTGCGGCAGTGGCAGCAGCTGTTGCACGGCAACCGGCTGTCGCATTCCTATTCCGAAGCGTTGCCGGATTTCGTCAAGCTCGCGGAGGCTTTCGGCTGCGTCGGCCTCCAGGCGATCAAGCCCGGCGATCTCGACGGCGCGATCAAGGAGATGATCAGCGTCAAACGCCCGGTGCTGTTCGACTGCCGGGTGGCGGCGCTGGAGAATTGCTTCCCGATGATTCCTTCGGGAAAGGCGCACAACGAAATGCTGCTGCCGGCGGAAGCCAACGATGAAGCGACCGCCGCGGCCTTCGCCGCCGGCAAGGCGCTGGTGTGAGGTGAAGCCAACCCATGTTTAACCTCGACCAACTGGAACGCGCCCATGGCGTCGTCGGCACGGCGGTGCCGCCGACGCCGGCGCATCGCTGGCCGCTTCTCGCCGAGCGGCTCGGCGCCACCGTGACTGTCAAGCACGAGAACCACACGCCGACCGGCGCCTTCAAGGTGCGCGGCGGGCTCATCTATCTCGACCGCTTGAAGCGCGAGCGCCCCGGCACGGCCGGCATCATCTCGGCGACGACAGGCAATCACGGCCAGAGCCTTGCTTTCGCGGCGCGCCGTTACGGCGTGCCGGCCACGATCTACGTGCCGTACGGCAATTCGGTCGAGAAGAACCGCGCCATGAAGGCGTTCGGCGCCAATCTCGTCGAACACGGTTCGGATTTCCAGACCGCCCGCGAAGAGGCCGAACGCCGCGCCAAACAGGACGGGCTCGAAATGGTGCCGTCCTTCCACCCGGATCTGATGCTGGGGGTTGCGACCTATGCGCTCGAATTGTTGCGCGCGGCGCCCGACCTCGATGTGCTCTACGTGCCGATCGGGCAGGGTTCGGGCATCTGCGGCTGCATCCTGGCGCGCGACCTGCTCGGCCTGAAGACGGAAATCATCGGCGTGCAGTCGACGGAAGCGCCGTCTTATGCGCTGTCATTCGCGGCCGGCACGATCGTGAGAACAAACAGCAGCAACACGCTCGCCGACGGCGTGGCGACCCGCGTTCCCGATGAGGACGCGTTTGCGATCATCCGCAAGGGCGCCTCGCGCATCGCGCAGGTCACCGACGGCGAGATCGCCTCCGCGGTCCGCGCCTACTGGACCGATACCCATAACCTCGCCGAGGGCGCAGGGGCCGCTCCGCTCGCCGCGGCGCTTCAGGACAAGGCAAAACTGCGCGGCAAGCGCGTGGGTCTGATCCTGAGTGGCGGCAACATCGATTTCGATTTGTTCAACCGATGGGTCGTTGCGCCAAGCATCGCCCAGACCGGCGCCAAGGCGCTGGCGTGAGCGCAAGGGAAACAACGAAAATGAACCAGCCCGCATCCGCCTACTTCATGGAAGAGCGCCACGATCCGAACGAGTCTCACACGCTCTCGGTGCTGGTGCAGAACGAGCCTGGCGTGCTCGCCCGCGTGATCGGGCTGTTCTCCGGGCGCGGCTACAACATCGAAAGCCTTACCGTCTCCGAGACCGAGAGCCAGAAGCATCTCTCCCGCATCACCATCGTCACGACCGGCACGCCGATGGTGATCGAGCAGATCAAGCATCAGCTCGATCGCATGGTCCCGGTCTATCGCGTCGTCGACATGACGCTCAGCGGGCGCTCGATCGAGCGGGAACTCGCCATGGTGAAGCTGCGCGGCACCGGCGAGCATCGCGTCGAGGCGCTGCGGCTGGCGGAAGCCTTCCGCGCCCGCGTGATCGACGCCACCATCGAAAGCTTCGTGTTCGAGATCACCGGCAACTCCGCCAAGATCAACCAGTTCATCGACCTGATGCGTCCGCTCGGCCTTGTCGAGATTTCGCGCACCGGCGTCGCCGCGATCGCTCGCGGAGCCGAGGGGATGTGAGCCATGCTGGCGCGCGACTGGTATTACAACGAGCGGCGGCGGATCGGACTCGATTCCGCCGTCGCCTCGATCTACGACCGTCACGACGACAGCGACCTGCGCGCCCGCGCCGCGCTCACCATGCTCGGCGTCAGGCCCGGCTGGCGGGTCGCCGACATCGGCTGCGGCAATGGCGTGCTTGCCTGTGAGGCCGCGCTGATGGGCGCCGAGGTCGACGCGATCGATATTTCGCCGGCGATGCTGGCGCTCGCGGAAATCCAGGCCAAGTCCCGCAAGGTCGCGATCCGCACCCAGTCGGCCGGCTTATTGAGTTTCGCCTACCAGCCGGACACCTATGACCTGATCGTCAGCGAATTCGCGCTGCATCATTTGCCGGATTTCTGGAAAGCCGTGGCGCTGTCGCGGATCTTTGCCGCGCTCAAGCCCGGCGCGAATTTTTACCTGCGCGACATCGTGTTCGTCTCGACGCCCGATGGTGAGGAACGCGACGTCGAGGCGTGGGCGGATTTCAGCATCAAGAACCACGATTTCAACCGCGACAGCGTCGTCACTCATATGCGCGACGAATATTCGACCTTCGGCTGGGTGATCGAACGCATGCTCACCGATGCCGGCTTCACGCTGACCTCGGTCGACTATCACGCGCCGCTGCACGGCACTTATCTGTTGCGGAAACCGAAACACGGCGAGCAGGGTTAGCTGATGAAGCCAGCCGACATCTGCCTTGCCGTCACGGTGGCGGTGATCTGGGGGCTTGGATTCGTGGCCAGCCGGTTCGCGCTCAACGAACTCTCGCCGGCGTTGATGACGGCCTTGCGGTTTGCGATTGCGGCCGTGCCGTGCCTGTTCGTGCGGCGGCCGAATGTTTCCTGGACGGTGCTGATGGCGATCAGCGGTACGCTGTTTCTCGGGCAGTTTCTGGCGCAGTCCTGGGCCATTGCGCACAACGTGCCGGTCGGGCTCACCAGCGTGATCGTGCAGAGCCAGGCGCTGTTTACGGTGGCATTTGCCGCGCTGGCGTTCCGCGAGATTCCAACGCGTCTGCAAATCACCGGCATCGGCGTTGCGGCGATCGGCCTCTTGATGATCTGCGGAACCGTCGGCTTCGATTTCAGCGTCGGCACATTTGCGGTGCTGTTGATCTCGCCGATCAGCTTTGCAATCGGCAATCTGCTGCTGCGGCGCGCCTCGGACGCGCCGATGTTCGATCTGTTCGCCTGGCTGTGCCTGCTGCCGCCATTGCCGCTGTTGGCGCTGGCGATTGCCGTCGACGGACCGCAGGCGACCTGGCATTCGCTGTGGCAGATATCGCCGACCGGTCTTGTCAGCATGCTCTTCATCGGCGCGATTTCAACCTGCGTCGCCTACTGGTGGTGGGGGCGTCTGTTGCGCGACTACACCGCGGCGCAGGTGGTGCCGTTTGCGCTCTTGGTGCCGTTCGTCGGTTCCGCCGCATCCAGCGTCGTGTTCGGTGAAACCTTCGGGCCGCTGCGGCTCGCCGGCATGCTCACCGTGGTCGGCGGCATCGCGGTGATGCTGCTGTCGAAGCGAACGCAAATCCTGCCGAAGATCGCGTGAGGCAAGTTCATGTCGCATTCGCTCCTGGTCGCCTTCATCGTCTTTGCCGCCGTGATGTATTTCACGCCGGGCCCCAACAACATCATCGTGCTGTCGTCCGGACTGAACTACGGCTTCCGTCCGACCATCCCGGCGATTGCGGGGATCACGTTCGGCTGCGCCTTCATGGTCGCCGCGGTGGGACTTGGCTTCGGGACCATCTTCGTCGCCTATCCCGTGCTGCAGACGATCCTCAAATATGCCGGCGCGGCCTATCTGGTCTATCTGGCTGCCATGATCGCAATCGCCGAGCCCGTGACGCCCGGGCAGGACAGCGGGCGGCGCCCGATGACCTTCTGGGGCGCGGTGCTGTTTCAGTGGGTGAACGTCAAGGGCTGGGTCATGGTGATCGGCACCATCACCGCCTATGCTGGCATTGCAAGTTTCCCCTGGAACATTGCCACCCAGGTGGCGATTTGCCTCCTGCTCGGCGTGGCGGCAACGTCGGTCTGGACGCTGTCCGGCAGTTCGCTGCGCTCGCTGATGACCTCGCCCAGGGCCGTGCGGGCTTTCAACATCGTCATGGCCGTGCTGCTTTTGGCTTCGCTGTTTCCGGTATTCATGGACGCATGATGCCGCACCTCGCCATGCAGAAACGGGTTTCCCCTGAAGGGGAAAATGCTCTAGACAACGGGCCAAATTCACGGGCGCCCGGCGGCCTGACCGACCTGAAAGCCTGATCCATCGGCCGATTTCCGGCCCCTCAAGAGGAAACCACCATGCGTGTTTATTACGATCGCGACGCCGACCTGAACCTGATCAAGGGCAAGAAGGTCGTCATCGTCGGCTATGGCAGCCAGGGCCACGCCCACGCGCTGAACCTGAAGGATTCCGGCGTCAAGGACGTCGCCATCGCGCTGCGCAAGGGATCGGCCTCCGCCAAGAAGGCGGAAGCCGCCGGCTTCAAGGTGATGGAAGTCGCCGACGCCGCCAAATGGGCCGACCTCGTGATGATGCTCACGCCCGACGAATTGCAGGGCGACATCTACCGCGAGCATCTGCACGACAACATGAAGAAGGGCGCGGCGCTGGTGTTCGCCCATGGCCTCAACGTGCATTTCAATCTGCTCGACCCGCGTGCCGATCTCGACGTCTTGATGATCGCGCCCAAGGGCCCCGGCCACACCGTGCGCTCGGAATATCAGCGCGGCGGCGGCGTGCCCTGCCTGATCGCGATCGCCAAGGACGTCTCGGGCAACGCGCATGATCTGGGCTTGAGCTACGCCTCGGCAATCGGCGGCGGCCGCGCCGGCATCATCGAGACCTCGTTCAAGGAAGAATGCGAGACCGACCTGTTCGGCGAGCAGGTGGTGCTGTGCGGCGGCCTGGTCGAACTGATCAAGGGCGGCTACGAGACGCTGGTGGAAGCCGGCTACGCGCCCGAAATGGCCTATTTCGAATGCCTGCACGAAGTGAAGCTGATCGTCGACCTGATCTATGAGGGCGGCATCGCCAACATGAATTACTCGATCTCCAACACCGCCGAATACGGCGAATACGTCACCGGCCCGCGCATCATCACCGAAGAGACCAAGAAGGAGATGCGGCGGGTGCTCGCCGACATCCAGGGCGGCAAATTCGCCCGCGACTGGATGCTGGAGAACAAGGTCAACCAGACCTCGTTCAAGGCAACGCGCGCCAAGCTTGCCACGCATCCAATCGAGGAAGTCGGCGCCAAGCTCCGCGACATGATGCCGTGGATCAAGAAGGGCGCGTTGGTGGACAAGACCAAGAATTGAGGCTTGATCCACGTTTTTTTGCGAGATCGCGCAAGCGCGATCTCGATGATCAAGAAGGGCGCGCTGGTCGACAAGACGAAGAACCAGGGCTTGCTCCACGCTTCTGAGGTGCGATCTCTGATCAAGAAGCCCGTTCGACACGACCAGAATTAAAGTTGCAAGAAGCTTCCCCGCAAAGCGGGGAGGGCTTCTCGATTTCCAAGATTTTCAATCTCGGCGTGCACGCAAATTGCTGCGGCGCACTGAGCTTGCAAATTTTCTCGCATCAGTGTCGCTTTCGGCGACCACTCCTCCCTGTTATCGTCATCCACATAAGCGCGTTGGCGCTGGTGGTCTGACATAAGCCGTCGACCCGATCAGGGACCGCCAGGCGGAGTCGAGGGCATGCGGGTGCGACTGGGTTTGGTTTCGGCTCTTGCGGCCATCGGCCTCGGCGTGCCCGCCGCATTTGCGCAGATTTCCGATGGCGTCGTCAGGATCGGCGTTCTCAACGATCAATCCGGCCTCTATGCGGATCTGGGCGGCCCGGGTTCTGTGGTCGCCGCGCGCATGGCGGTTGAGGATATCGGCAGTGCCGTACTGGGCAAGCCGGTCGAGATCATCTTCGCGGACCATCAGAACAAGGCCGATATCGGCGTCGCCATTGCCCGCCGGTGGTTCGAGGCCGGCAATGTGGACATGGCGATCGGGTTCGACAATTCCGCCGTGGCGCTCGCGGTCGAGCAACTTGCCGCGGAGAAGAACCGGATTGCGATTGCGGGCGCGGTGGGAAGCACGGCCTTTACCGGCAAATCCTGCACGCCGACCGAAGCGTCCTGGGTCCATGACAGTTATGCGCTGACGACCAGCCTCGCCAAATCAATCGTGGCGGAAGGCCTCGACACCTGGTTCTTCATCACGGTCGATTATGCATTCGGCCATTCGCTGGAGGCCGACGCGACGAGCGCGGTGCAGGCCGCCGGCGGCAAGGTGCTCGGCAGCGTGCGGCATCCCCTGAATACATCCGATTTTGGCTCCTACCTGCTTCAGGCGCAGGCCTCGGGCGCGAAAGTGGTGGCCTTTGCCAACAGCGGCGGCGACATGATCAACGCCATCAAGCAGGGGAACGAATTCGGCCTGGCGAAAAAGCAGACGATGGTCTCGTTGCTGGTGTTCATTTCGGACGTTCACAGCATGGAGCTACAGGCCGCCCAGGGACTGAAGTTCGTCACCGCGTTCTACTGGGATCGTAACGAGGAAACCCGTGCCTGGTCGAAACGCTTCTTCGAGCGGCACGGCAGGATGCCGACCATGGCCCAGGCCGGAACCTATTCGGCCGTCCGTCACTATCTTCGCGCCATCGAGGCCGCCGGCACCGACGAGGCGCGCGCGGTGATGGTGCAGATGCGCGCGTTGCCGGTGAACGATTTCTACACGACCAACGGCCGCGTCCGGGAAGACGGAAGGATGGTCCACGACATGTATTTTGCCGAGGTGAAGAAGCCGTCGGAGTCCACCAAGCCCTGGGATTATTTCAAGATCCTGGGAGTCATCCCGGGCGATCAGGCGTTCCGCGCGCTGGCGGACAGCGGGTGCCAGCTGGTGGCACGTTGAACTTACTTGCTCGCCGCGAGGACAGGTCGCACATGATCGATTTCGCCGACGATGAAATCGAAGAAGGCACGAATGCGCGGCGTGTGCCGCAGATCCGGATGCGTGAGCAGGTAGATCTGCGAATAAAGTCCCGGGACCGGACCGAACACGCCGACCAGATCGGCCTCGCGATCGGCCAGCGGCATCGGCAGCGGAGCAAGGCCCGCGCCCGACTTCACCGTCATCATCAGCCCCGGCACGGTATTGCTTCGCGCGACGATCGTTGCGCGAGGCGCAACCGATCGAAGCCATTTGGCGGCGTGGTGATCCCTGATATCGCCATCGAACTCGATGACGGCGTGACGATCGATGTCTTCGCGCGCTCGACCCGGCCGTGGCGTTCGAGATAGCCGCGGCTGCAATAAAGCGCCCACGGCACGTCCGCAATCTTGCGGCCCACCAGCGTCTCCTCGTTGGGAACGCCGGCGCGGATCGCAACATCGGCCTCGCCCTTGGCGATATCGAGAAAGTGGTCGCTCATGATGAGCTCCACCCGCAGGCCGGGATGGCGCTTGTGGAAGATCTCGAGCAGCGGCGATTGCATCAACCGGTACCCGATCGACTCCGAACATGTCACCCGAACCGAACCGGTTGGCGCGTCATTTGCCGCAATTAAATGGCGTTCCAGCGAGCCGACCGCTTCCTCCACTTGCCTGGCCAGCGGCAACAACTCGTTGCCGAACTCGGTGAGGCGGTAGCCGGTCGCGTGGCGGATCACGAGGTCTCGTCCGATACGTTCTTCGAGCTCCGCAAGCCGTCTGTGGACCGTCGACTGGCTCAGCCGCAGCGCCTTCGCGGCTCGCGATCGTGCTGCCATGGCGGGCAATCGCCAAAAAATGCTTAAGATCATTCCAGTCAAACATGAGTTATTCACTCTTGACTTGAGGCGAGGCAATCTTGCGGCTGCCGCGCATCAGGAAATTCGTCTAAGCATGCCTTTTTACTGATCATTTAGCGAGAGGTTGGTCTCATGCGCAGGAAGTCTTTTCATTTGTTTGCAGCGTCCGCCCTGGCGGGTCTCGTCGCGCTCCTTGCCGGCGAGGCGGCCGCGCAAGAGGTCGTCAAAGTCGGGCTTGTCATGCCGCTCACCGGGGTCCTGGGCCCGGTCGGCAAACAGGCCGTGGCCGGAGCGCGCCTCTATGTGGCGCAGCACGGGAACATGGTCGCGGGCCGGAAGATCGAGCTGATCGTCAGGGACGACGCCAGCGTTCCCGATAACTCGAAACGAATAACGCAGGAGCTGATCGTTTCCGAGAAGGTCGCCATTTTGGGCGGCGGCATGACCCCGAACGTGCTCGCGATCGCCCCGCTGGTCAATGAGAGCAAGACCGCGACCGTTGTCATGGTGTCCGGCACGTCCGTCGTCACGGAACGTTCGCCGTATTTTGTGCGCACAAGCTGGACGCATGCGCAGCAGGCGAGCGTTCTCGCCAACTGGGCGGCCAAGAACGGGTCGAAGCGAGCGACCATCATCTCGTCGGATTGGGCGCCCGGACATGAAGCGTCCGGCGTCTTTGCCAGCACGTTCACCAAGGCCGGCGGGGAGATCGTCGAGACGATGAAGGTCCCGCTGGCAAATCCCGACTTCGCCCCGTTTCTGCAGCGAGCGCATGACAGCAAGCCGGACACATTGTTTATCTTCGTGCCGGCGAGCCAGGCGGCCGTGCTTGCAAAGCAGTTCGTCGAACGCGGCCTCGACAAGTCAGGCATCAAGCTGATCGGGCCCGGCGATATCTCGGATGATGAGGACTTGCCCGGAATGAGCGACGCCATGATCGGCACGGTGACGGCCGGATTTTATTCCGTCGCCCATCCTTCCGCGCTCAACAAGGACTATGTGACCGCGTTCAAGCTCGCCAACGCAAACGTGCGCCCGAACTTCATCAGCGTCAGCGCCTATGACGGCATGCACCTTATCTATGAGGCGCTGAAGAAGACCGGCGGCAAGACCGAGGGCGATGCGCTGGTGGCGGCCATGAAGGGCATGTCGTGGGAAAGTCCGCGGGGCCCGGTCTCGATCGATCCGGACACGCGCGAAATCGTGCAGAATATCTATATCCGCCGGGTCGAGAAGGTTTCGGGCGAGCTTTACAGCGTCGAACAGGTGACGTTCGAGGCCGTCAAGGATCCAATGAAGGCGGCGGCCGGCCGATAACAAATGCGAGGTCGCGCGAGGCGCGACCTCGCTTCCTGTTTGCTGTCATGTGTCGCTACACCGCCGCGATGCAGTCGATCTCGATGTCGAAGGGGCCGAACCACACGGGAACGCAGACGAAAATCCGCGCCGGCGGGTCCGAAGGAAAATACCGCGCATAGATCGCGTTGATCGCTGCGAACTTGTCGGCCGAGGTGCAGTAGACGTTGCATTTGAGGACCTTTTCCAGCGACGATCCGGCGGTCTCGACGCAAAGCTTCAACTGCTCCAGCACTAGCTCGGCCTGCCGTTCGATTGGCGCGTTCACGACCTCTCCGGTTTGCGGGTCGAATGGCGGGAACCCCGACACGTAGATCGTGTCGCCGTGCCGCGTGACGGCGGAAGCCGGCGCCTTCCACCGTTCGAGATAGCTCGACAATGGCTCGACCCGAATCACTTCTCTCTTCATCGACATTCTCCGTTGCGCGGCTCGAAGCAGCCAGGCTTTATCGCACGCCGCACAACAAGTATGCTTCGATATCGAACGAAGTATGAAGGCGCCGCTGGGAGGATCGCAGGCTGCGGCGGGGTCGGACGGGGGCAGGGTGCCGCTAGGCCCGGGCGTTGCGCTGGGCGCGGACCAGCGTCTCGGAAGGACGTTCGCCAAACGCCTTGCGGTAATCCCGGGCAAAGTGTCCGAGATTGCCGAAGCCGCAGGTGAAGGCGGTCGCCGTCACCGAGGTCTCCGGATCGGGCGCGCAGAGCATCTCGCGCGCGCGCTTCAGCCGGATCGTCCGTGCAAAGGCCATCGGCGAATATCCGCGGCTTCGCTGGAACGCCCTGAAGATCGCGCGGGCTCCGACGCCGGTCTCTTCCACCAGGTTTTCGATCGTGATCGCGTGATCCCAGTGCGCTTCGATGAATTCTTCGGCGCGCCGCACATGCGACGGCGCGCTGTCATTTGCTTCCCGATCCAGAAGATGGCTGAACGTGTGCCGGTTGGCGCACAGGAACGCCACCAGAATGGCCTGTTCGAGCTCGCGAAGCACCAGCGCCGGCAACTGCCCGGATGTCAAATCGAGCTGTTCGGAAAAAAACCGGACAAGCCGCCAGAGGTTCTGAACCTGCGGGTCGTCCCGGCTGACGGCGGGGACGAATTGGAGCCTGCCGCTCGGCCGCGCGCCCAAAAGACAGGCAAGTTTCTGCTCGAACGCTACCGGGCTGATGCGCAGGTTGAGCCAGTCGTGCCGATCATCGGCGGCAAGGCCAGAGCTTTGGCCCGGCGAGACGATGCAGGACTGGTGCGCGTTGAGCGCGACCGTTTTTCCGCCAATGGTCGCTTCGCCCGTGCCGGTCGTGGCCGTCAGCAATCGGAAGCGATCGGCTTCCGGATAATTGACCGATACGCCGGTGTTGCAGGCCCCGTAGACCAGCCAGATGCTTTGAAGCTGAACAAGGTTGCCCCTCGCCCGAAAACCGCCGGGAATTTTTGGCTCGACCCGGGTCGCGCCGAACCGCGTGACGAGCGCGTCCCTGAACTCCTCGGGATCGCGGGTCCTGAAGACCGGAAATCGCTGGAGCGGATCGGCCAGATGTTTCGAGGGCATGGTTCGTCCTGTAGCGTTCAATGGCCAGGTTCCCGTGCGTCGGGCCGATTCGTCCCAAAATAAGGCGTCGGCGCAAAAGACACCATATGTCGATAAGCACTGGTCCGGCTGCCGGCGGCGCAACCGGCCCAGCTTCGCAAGATCGTGGCAGGCATGCTTGACTTGCCCGCAATAGCGCTGATCCTCATTACAAGACTTTACCGTGTACCGGAAGCAGGAGACAGCCATGCGATCTGTGGTGGTTACCGATGCCGAAGGCGTAAAGCCCGCGTCCTCCTCGCCGGTGACTTCAGGGTCTTGCTGAAAAAGCAGGCCACAGAATAAGGAGTTTAAGGTCGTGATTGCGAGCGCAGCGAAGCAATCCGTGAGCCCTGTCCGTGAAAAACCGGATTGCTTCGTCGCTCTGCTCCTCGCAATGACGGCAACATAGCGAACTCACAGGAAGGTTCGATGCCGATCCACATCTGCAACACCTGCGGGACGTCCTATCCGGACACGCCGGAGCCGCCCTCGACTTGCCCGATCTGCGCGGATGAACGGCAGTTCGTGCCGCGCGGCGGCCAGACCTGGACCACGCCAACGAGGCTCGCGCAGGCTCACGCCAACGCCTGGCGGCGACTGGAGGCGGATCTGTTCGAGATCCACACCCAGCCGGCATTTGCCATCGGCCAGCGCGCGCTGCTGTTGCGGACGCCCGAGGGCAATGTGCTGTGGGACTGTATCGCACTCCTCGACGAGGCGACCGAAGCGCTGGTGCGCGCCTTGGGCGGGCTCGCGGCGATCGCGATCTCGCATCCGCATTACTATACGTGCATGCAGGATTGGGCGCGCGCCTTTCGCTGTCCCGTGCATCTGCACATGGCCGACGCCGATTGGGTCATGCGGTCCGATCCCGCGATCCGGCAGTGGAACGGCGAGACGCTCGAGATCGCGCAAGGCGTTACCTTGCTGCGGCTGGGCGGCCATTTTCCCGGCGGTACCGTGCTGCATTGGGCCGACGGTGCCGACGGGCGCGGCGCGCTTCTGAGCGGCGATATCGTCCAGGTGGCGATGGATCTTCGCCGTGTGTCGTTTCTCTGGAGCTATCCGAACATGATGCCGCTTGCTGCAAGCGCGGTTGGCCGGATCGCCGACACCTTGAAGGCGTGGCCCTTCGATCGAATCTACGGCGCCTTCCCCGGGCGGCAGGTGATGGCCGAAGGCGCCCGCGCCGTGGAGCGATCGGCGGCGCGTTACATCGAGCTTCTGGAAGGCAGGCAGTCGTAGGGGCGGCGGCCGTTAAGGTTGGCCATGCAATATCGGCCCGGCGAGCAACCGGCGGTTGCCGCGATTGTTGCGTTAAGATGACATCTCCACTACATTTTTATGACACGTCGCAGGTTCCGGCTGTGTCGTGCGTCTCCTGGTCGTTGCCAGCCAAGGCCAAAAGCCGCGCCGGGCGCAGTTGTGTCACAACCTATGGCGATCCCGCCAAATTCAGGTCCCGCCGCTGGCGTCACCACCAGCCTTGCCGCGATCGGCGCCTGGCGGGTGCTTGCGGTCACAGCGCCCCATATGGCGGCGCTGGTCGTGATGTTTCAGACCGAGATCGATTTCGCCGCGCGCATTGGCTTCCTGCTGTCGTGGGGAATTCTGAATTTCTTCTGGATCTTCCTGCTGCGGCGTCCGGCGTTGTCGGGCGCGTTGTCGCTGACGCTGGTCGTGGTGCTGGTGCTTTTGTCCCGGCTCAAGCACGACATCGTGCAAATGACCGCGAACTTCGTCGACCTGATGGTGATCGACCGCGATACAGCGGCGTTCCTGTTCACGATCTTTCCCAATCTGCGCTGGTCGGTGATATCGGCGGCGCTGGTCACGCTGCCGCTGATGTATGCCTTGTGGTGGCTCGATCCGTTTCGCATCCGCCGCCTGCCGGCGCTCGCCTGCAAGCTCGCCTGTCTTGCGGCACTGGTCGGATATTCCATCACCTGGCCCGATGAAGCCTGGCGCGGCTATTACGACGACGGCTATCTATCGAAATTCGCCCGATCGGGCGTCACCGCCGTTTCGGATTTCATCCACTACGGTTTCATGGAATCGGACGCGATCGCAACCGAGCGGCTGAAGGTGCCGCTTCTGGATTCCTGCCGGCCGGCGGGACGGCGGCCGAACATCATCATGGTTCATGACGAATCCAGTTTCGATATACGGCAAGCGAACGGCGTCAAGGTGCCCGCGGGCTATGGCGGCCATTTCAAATCCTTCGACGGCCGGACGCGCAAATTCCTCGCCGAGAGCAATGGCGGCCCGAGCTGGTTCACCGAATACAACGTGCTCGCGGGGCTGTCGTCGCGTTCGTTCGGCCGCTTCTCCTATTTCGTCACCCGCATTGCGTCGGGCCGCGTCGAGCGCGGGTTGCCCTTGGCGCTGCGCCGCTGTGGCTACGACACGGTTTCGCTCTATCCGGCCTTTGGCGCGTTCATGAGCGCGCGCAGTTTCCAGATCACCACCGGCATCCAGCACTTCTACGACGCGCGTGATCTCGGCGCCCGCGACGTCGAACCCGACAGTTTCTTCTACGACAAGGCGCTTGGTCTGATGTCGCAGCGTGCCCCCAACGCGCCGTTGTTCATGTTCGTCTATCTCGCCGCCAACCATTTTCCCTGGGAGACGCGGTTTCGTCCCGATCTGACGCCCGCCTGGCGCAACCCCGGCAACGAGCCGGTGGTCGATGAATATCTGCGGCGGCAGGCGATGAGCGCGAATGACTATGCGAGCTTCGTCGCGGGGCTGAAGAAGAAGTTTCCGGCCGAGCCGTTCCTGATCGTGCGCTATGGCGACCATCAGCCGGAGTTCTCCCCGCGTCTGCTCGATCCCGGTCTCGACGAGGCCGGCGTCGGCAAGAAACTGGAAAATTACGACCCGAGCTATTACGCGACCTATTACGCGATCGACGCCATCAACTTCGAGCCGGTCAAGAGCCCGGCCGTCATGGAGACGATCGACGGACCCTATCTGCCGCTCGTGATCCAGGAAGCCGCCGGCATTCCGCTCGATCCATCGTTCGAGGAGCAGAAGAGAATTATGCTACGCTGCAAGGGTCTGTTTTATGCCTGCAAGGACGGCGCCGAGGCGCGCCGCTTCAATCGGTTGTTGATCGACGCGGGCCTTATCCAGGGGTTGTAGCCGCACCCGCCTTTCGGGCAAACCGGCGCGACGATCGTCGCCGATCCGGCATGTGCATTGCCCTTATCGGTTTAGATCGTACCCGGTTTCTCTTCATCGTTGAATGATTGAGATCATTGCTAACCATAAGATACGGCAGATGTCCGGCAGGTATCCCATGCTGCGCCTTCGTTAAGTTGATTGGACTAGGGAGTGAATTTTTAACGGCTTTCTAAGGGAAATTTGCCGTGCCGACCGAACAATTCCTCAAACAGCGCGCCGTCAATATCGCGGTGGAGGGACATTACACGCTGCCGAACTGGTACGATCCGCGGGGCAAGCTGCGAACTTTCGCCTGCCGCACCACGCGCGTTTCGCCATACCGGATGCTGGTCGACGTGCCTGTCACTGGCAAGGTCGGCGACCGCCTCACGTCCTACTTCCGTGATTTCGGCAAGCTCGACGGCCACATCAGCGATACCAGTCCCGGCTGCTTCCTGCTCGAACTCGATGTCAGCTACGACATGCGCGAGCGGCTCGCCAACAAGCTCACCTGGCTGGAAGGAAAGCTGAGGGATCCGGAGACGCTCGATCAGAGGCAGTATCCGCGCATGATCCCGGCGCAATCGCGTTCGACGCTGACGCTCGCCGACGGCGCCATTCTCGAGTGCGCGATCATCGACATGTCGGTGACCGGTGCCGCGGTCTCCGCCGAGCTGCAGCCCGAGGTCGGAACGCCGCTTGCCGTAGGCGCCTGCGTCGGCCGCGTCGTCCGGGTTTTTCCAGGTGGCCTTGCCGTCGAGTTCATCGAAAAGCAGAACCAATATGATCTCGCGCGGCTGATCGCCCGGCCGATGTCGTCGTATTACGCAACCTCCAAGGTTGCGTCCGAACTCGAGCAAGTCGATTTCGATAATCTGGACGCCGAGGTTGACGCCTGAGAGCCGGCGCTATTCGATCACCTCATTGGCGCGGGCAAGCAACGTGGGCGGCAGATCGAGACCAAGCGCTTTCGCGGTCTTGAGATTTATGACCAGATCGTATTTCGACGCCTGCTCCACCGGAAGGTCGGACGGCTTTTCACCATTGAGTATCTTGCCGATGTAGATCGCCGCGTGCCGATACATGTCGTTGAAATCCGCGCCATAGCTCATCAAGCCGCCGGCCGTGACGTTGTCCTTGTTTCCGAACATCCCCGGCAGCCTGTATCTGAGTCCGAGTTCGGCGAGCGGCGCAGGCTGCGAATTCGTCAGCGGCGATGAAGGGACAAGAAAGCCGCCTGCTTGCTCGCGCTTCATGGTCGCGAATGCTGTTTCGAAGTCGGCCACCGTCCGCACCGGCGTCATCAACAACTGAATGTTGAGAACCTTGCCAGCGGCCTCGATCTCTTCGACCACCTTGACGTGGGACGGCGTGGTCGGGTTCCAAAGCACGCCGATGCGGGTGGCGCCTGGAACCGCCTGTTTGAAGATCTCCAGGCTCTTGGCGGCGAGCTCGGTGAGGACCATCGAGACACCGGTGATATTTCCGCCGGGATGCGAAAGACTTGCAACGTGGCCGAGACCCACGGGATCGGCGTGTTGGGCGAATACGATCGGGATTGTGCTGGTCGCGGCTCTTGCCGGCGCGACCTGCGTTGAGGCGGGCGCGAAGATGATGTCGACGTTCATGCGAACGAGCTCGTTGGCGAGATCAGCCAATTCATCGACGCTCGATGCCCAGCGGAAATCGATGGCGATGTTCTTGCCTTCGACGTAGCCGAGTTCTGCCAGGCCCGCACGCAGCGCGGCGACCTCACCCGACCACGCGGAAGCAGGAGCCACGCCCAGAAATCCGATCCGCGCGGTTTTTGCCGGAGCTTGCGCACGCAGGCCCGGCGGCCAGAGGGCCGCGCCGCCGAGTGCAATGATGAACGCGCGCCGCCTCATGCAGTCCCACTCAAACCGGGTTCGAAGGGTGCGGGAATATAACAGGCTTGGACCATGGGGCGAGCAACAAATAGGCGCCCGCAGCAGGTCTCGGCGATGCGGCGCGCGTTCATTCGCTATTCGATCACTTCGTCGGCGCGGGCAAGCAACGTGCGGTGAAATCGTCAGCCCGATCGCCTGCGCGGCTTTCAGATTGACGATGGTCTCGAATTTGGTGGCCTCCTGGACGGGAAGATTCTCTGGCTTCTCGCCGCGCAGGATGCGGTCCAGATAGCTCGCTGACTGGCGATGCAGCTCGATGCCGTTGGGGCCATAGGATGCCAGTCCGCCCCGTTCGACAAAGAAGCGCGACCAGTAGATCGCGGGCAGTTTGAGCTGTTCGGCAAGGCCGATGATCTGCTCGCGGTAGATGAGCGAGAATTGCGCCGCCGAAATGATCAGGCCGCCGCGAGGCTCTGCGGCGACGCTGCGAATATTGCGTTCGATCTCGGCGGCGTCGCCGACCGGCGCCTGGATCGCACGCACGCCCTGCTTGCCGGCGGAGTTTTCAAGTGCTGCCCAGAAGCCGCGAAAATTGTGGTTGAGGGGATCGCCGAGCAGGGCCACATGCGAGATATCGGGGGCGAGCTCGCGCAGCTGCTCCAGCCATTTGCCGGCGATCGGATATTCAAACGGCGTGAATCCCGTGACGTTGCCTCCCGGCCGCGACAGACTGGCGACAAAACCTCCGGCGACCGGATCGGTGACGTTGACGAACACCACCGGCACGGTGGTCGTCGTGGCGTGCAGGGCGGTGGTGGGCACGGTGCCGGAGGTGAGAACGACGTCCGGCGACGCCGCCAGGATATCCTTTGCAATCTGCAGCGCCCGCTCGGGATTGTTGCCGGCATAAAAATATTCGTAGCGCAGGTCGCGTCCTTCGACCCAGCCAAGCCGGGTCATTGCTTGCCCTTATCGCGTCAATGCGGGTCTTGGCATCGGGGTCGTTGTTCGAGCCGCCGAAGGCCATAGCGACAAGCCGCTGGCGACCGCTTGGTTGCGCGCGCAACACGCCGGGCGCTGCAATCGCAAGCCCGGTCAAGGTCGTGAGAACGTCGCGACGGCTGATCTTGTATCGAATCCCTGGCATGCAAGCTGACCGTAGAGGAAATGCCGCGCGCGGCAAAGCCGGGAGACATCCGAAATGCGAGAGGGCGGGCTGCTCTGGCGCTGCTTGAACCGGCAAAAGGCTCCCGTTACGGTGCTCCCCGACATCGGGGGAAACAGAATGAAGCAGATCAGGATCGGCGACGTCACCATCGATGCGGTGATCGAGCGCGAGGGACCGTGGCGACGGCCGCAGGATTTTTTCCCGGCCTATGACGAGACGATCTTCCGGCATCATCTGCCCTCGATGGAGCCGGAGGTGTGGGACGACGCGCTCGGCAAGATCGTCATCACCTACCAGACCTTCGTGGTGCGAACGCCGCGCCACACCATCCTGATCGATACCTGCACCGGCGAGGACAAGGGCCATCCGCCGCCGTTCGATTTTCCCGGCAAGGAGCGCTGGCGCAACGAGCTGTTCGCGCTCGGCATCGCTTTCGACAAGGTCGATTACGTATTCTGCACGCATCTTCACATCGACCACACCGGCTGGAACACCACCTTGCGCGACGGCCGCTGGGTGCCGACGTTCCCGAACGCGAAATACATCTTCCACAAGCGCGAATATGCGGTCTGGGAGGCCGAGCACTTGAAGGGCAACGACCCGCCCGGCACGGTGTTTCGCGACAATTGCCTGCCCGTGGTCGAAGCCGGCCAGGCGCTGTTGGTCGACGACGATTACGCGCTCGACGACACCATCACGCTCACGCCGACGCCCGGGCATTCGCCCTGCCATTGCTGCGTCAACATCTTCTCGAAGGGAAAACGCGCGGTGGTGGCCGGCGACCTCATGCACCATGCGATCCAGTGCCGCGAGGTGGAATGGTCGTCGAAGCCGGACTGGGACCCAAGGCAATCGGCGGTTTCGCGGCGAAAGTTCTTTGCCTCCGTCGCCGGGACCGACACGCTGATCCTGCCGGTGCATTTCCCGAACCCGACCGTCGGTCTGATCACGGCCGACGGCGATCGCTTCAATTACCGCTTCAAGCGCGAGTAGACGAAGCGTGATTAGACAGGCACGTTGGCGCGAGGTAGCTGCTCAGGCTCAGATCGTGCGCCGCAAAAACCGGCCCTCAAGAAAGAGGCGAGATGAAAGATGAAACGACGTGGGATCGTCGCACTTGTTGCCGTGACGGGAATCATGATCTCCGCCCCGACGCGCGCGGTTGATGATCCCCACGCAAAAGTCATGCAGTCGGCGGCGCTGGCGGTGCGCGCGGTGATCGACAACGAACGCGTCACGGTCTGGGACACCACGAGCAGTCTTCCACCTGCCGCCCACGATTTCGTCGCCATCACCTTGTCGCAACCGGGCAATGCGGTCTTCGGTCACGCCGGCGAGCCGGTTGGCACGGCGGGGTCACGCACCGTCATCGTCGAACTGAAGGATCATCCGGTCGCGCCGCTGCCGAATAATTCCGGTTATCCGAACGCATTTCCTCGTCCGCACGTCGACAAGGTTCTGGAGAACGACCGCGTCATCGTCTGGCGTTACCGCTGGAACCTGGGCGAGCCGACGCCCATGCATTTCCACGACAAGGATGTGGTGGTCGTTTATCTGGAGGACTCCGCGCTGAAATCGACCGAGCCGGACGGCAAGAGCGTGGTGAACGAATACAAGTCCGGCGACATCCGCTTCAACCGACGCGACCGCACCCACACCGAACTCCTCGTTCGCGACGCGGCGAGTGCTGTTATCACCGAGTTGAAATAGAAACCCGGACCAACTCCGGGTGTCTTGTTTCGCGTTCGCGGGTCTTGCGACAATTCGGCGTTGTATCACTCCATGCACTTGCGGACGAACTGGATTCGCTCCAGCAGCCCGAGGCCCTGCTTCTGGGCTACCTTGCGGCAGATCTCGCGCTTGTCGAGAGCGAGTTCGACCTTCTGTACAAGGCTGAGGCCGACATCGCCGGATACCGGAGTTCCTCCCGCTGCCGCGGT
This sequence comes from uncultured Alphaproteobacteria bacterium, assembly GCA_963741185.1. GTDB lineage: Bacteria > Pseudomonadota > Alphaproteobacteria > Rhizobiales > Xanthobacteraceae > Bradyrhizobium. The sequence goes on from CAVUHE010000033.1 coordinate 293,535, forward strand.
CTGAGCATTTCCGGCGTCGGCGGATGGTCCGTCGCCCGCGGCGCGCGCCGCTTCCATGAGACGCTTGACGTCCTCGGGGCTGAGCTTCGGCCGCTCGATATTGAGCGAGACCTTGTTCAGCTTGCCGGTGAAGGTGAACGGCGTCGCGTAGTCGTCGTCGTCCACCGGCGTGCCGGTGTCTGAACCGATGTCGAGCGATTCATCCCACTGCAGGATGAAGGGGATCGTATGCTCCATCTTCTCGGTCGCCACCGCGTTGCCGTCGACCTTCAAGACCCCGGTTCCGCTGGCGCCGACGCCACTGAGATTGCCGAACGCGATGGTCGCCGCACCCAGACCGTCATACTTGAAGTCAAACTCGAGCACGTGCTTGCCGGGAGTCAACTCCGGTCCCTCCCAGCGCACGCGCTTCAGATCGACCAGGTTCCAGGTAAACACCGGCTTGTTCTTGACGACATAGAAGCCGTAACCGCCGAACCGACCGCCTTGGGTGATCAGCATGCCCTCGGCTCCGCCTTGCGGAATCTCGACGTCGGCCTTGAAATTATAGGAGGCATTGAGCACGCTCGGCGCATCGCCGTTCGGCACGCCGGTGATCGGCCGCGTCCAGGTGAAGGACGTGCGTCCGGCACTGAGGCTTGGTCTCGGGGTGACGAGCCGTGCCGCCAAGGACGAGTCCAGCGGCAAGACCTGATATTTCTGCGCTTCCTTCCAGAACAGGTCCTGCATCTCCTTCAGCTTGGCGGGATTCTTGGCCGCAACGTCTTCATACTGGGTCCAGTCGTTTCTCAGGTCGTAGAGCTCCCACGGGTAATTCTCCGGGCTTGGCAGCTTCGCAACCGTGACCCATGGCGGCCGCATCACCTTGGTCGAGGCAATCCAGCCGTCGTTGTAGATCGCGCGGTCCGCGAACATCTCGAAATACTGCGTCTTGTGCGTCGAGGGCGCGTTCGCGTTCTTCTTGTCGAAGGTGTACATCAAACTGACGCCTTCGATCGGGCTCTGCTTGATACCGTCCACCATCGTCGGCTGCTTGATATGGGCTGCTTCGAGAATCGTCGGCACGATATCGATGACGTGGTGGAATTGGGTGCGGATCCCGCCCTTGTCGGTGATCACTTTCGGCCATGAGATCGCCATGCCCTGGCGCGTTCCGCCGAAATGCGAGACGATCTGCTTGGTCCAGGAGAACGGCGTGTCGAACGCCCAAGCCCATCCGATCGACATGTGATTGTAGGTGCGGTCGGTGCCCCAGACGTCATAGAAATATTTGAGTTGCTGTTCGACCGACGGATTGGCGCCGTTGAACATCGCGACTTCGTTCGGCGTTCCGTTCGGCTGACCTTCGGCGCTCGTGCCGTTATCGCCCTCGATGTAGATTATGATCGTGTTGTCGAGCTTGCCGAGGTCGTCGACCGCCTGAATCACACGACCGATCTCGTTGTCGGCGTATGCGGCGAAAGCCGCAAAAATATCCGCCTGCTTGATGAACAGCTTCTTTTCGTCCGCGTTGAGCTGGTCCCATTCCTTGATGAGGTCCTTTGGCCACGGCGTCAGCTTGGCGTCCTGCGGAATGACGCCGAGTCGCTTCTGGTTGGCGAAGATCGTCTCGCGCAGCTTGTTCCAGCCGTCGTCGAACAGATGCATGTCGCTGATCTTCTTCACCCACTCAGGCGTGGGGTGGTGCGGCGCATGAGTCGCGCCCGGCGCGAACTTGATCAGGAATGGCTGATCCGGAGAGAGCGCATTGATGCAATTCATGTAGTCGATCGCCTCATCGGCCATCGCCGTCATCAGGTTCCAGCCGGGCTTGCCGACATAGGGATAGATCGGCGTGGTGTTCTGGACCAGATTGCCGGGCTCCCACTGGTTGGTGTCGCCGCCCATGAAGCCGTAGAAAAATTCAAAGCCCATGCCGGTCGGCCATTGATCGAACGGGCCTGCCTGCGAAGCCTGATATTCGGGCGTGTTGTGGTTCTTGCCGAACCAGGCGGTGTGGTAGCCGTTGTCTTGCAGGATGCGGCCGATCGTGGCCTTGTCCTTGGTGATGATGCTGTCGTAGCCGGGATAGCCGGTGGCCTGCTCGGCGACAACGCCATAGCCGGCCGAGTGATGATTGCGGCCCGTGATCAGCGCGGCGCGCGTCGGCGAACACAAAGCGGTCGAATGGAAATTGGTGTAGCGCAGGCCGTCCCGCGCAATCCGGTCGAGCGCGGGCGTCGGGATGACGCCGCCGAAAGTGGAGGACACGCCATAGCCAGCATCGTCGGTGATGATCAAGAGCACATTCGGCGCACCCTTCGGCGGCACGATGCGCGCGGGCCAATAGGGCGTGGATTTCGTCGCGTCGCGCTCGATCTTTCCGCCGAATTTCTGTGACGGTGCCGGAAGCTGGTCACCGGGAATCGTCGTCGTGGAGCTCGGCGAGCCCGGCACCCCGTTGATCTGTTGTGCGGTTGCGCTTGCGAACAACAGAAAGGTCAATGTCAATGTCGCAGCGCTCAATCGCCCGATTCCCATGATCAAATCTCCATTCCGCAAAATGCGGCGCCAAATGAACCAAAATGATTTAAGCTGAGCCTGAATAACTTGATTTGAGTCAAGAACGACAATTGCCGAATTGGGATGAGATGGCTGAATTTGAGCGAACGGGAGCTGTATCCGAATGTCGAAATTTGAAACGGTAAGCGGGTTTATTGCTTGCGCAATGTTTTGTCTCAACATTTCGATCGCGCACGCCGGTCCGTGCAGCGCCGATATTGCGCAATTCGAGAAAGCCATTCGCGATTCGGCGGGAAATCCGTTCGCGGGATTGACGGCGCCGCAGTCGGTCAACGCACAACTCGATCGGCAGCCGACACCGGAATCGCTGAAAAAAGCGCAGGACAATTTGCAAGCGAAATTCTCGGCGACCATGGCGCGCGCCAAGCGGCTCGATGCGCAGGGCGATCGCACCGGCTGCACGTCGGCGCTGACCGCCGCCAGGCGGATGTATATTCTTTGAACTGACCGTGATGGCGGAGCTTGCTGGTACGCTCCCGCATCAGCAAGCCACCGGCGGCGGCCGCATCATTGCGGCTGTTTCGGTTGGTTGTTCGCCGTGACTTTCTTCGGCTTCTTTGGCTTGACCGGATTGGGTCCCGCTTGCGGAGGTACGATGATGACCGGCGACTGCGCGGTCTCGACCGCGGGCGGAGGCGGCTCCGGCGTGCCGTTGCGCAGGCTTTGCCACCAGTCCTGCAGCGCATAGCCCTGATGAACGACGGATCCCGGGGGTATATTGGCGAATTCGCCGGTTTGCGCGCGCAGGCTTGCCGTCGACGCAAGCAAGGCGACCGTGAGTATGGCCGGGATCTTGAGAGGATTTAGCATATCGGAGAGCCCTTTTGATGGGACGGCTGGCCGCAACGGTGCTCAATTCAGGTTGCACCGTTTTGGAATCCTAGCGCGGTACCGGCCGCGCGTATAGCCCGGCATCCCCTCAAGAAAGGTTGACCCTTCGCAACATTCGTGCAGAAGGCGGCTCGCGCGCGCGGCCGTCATCGCCGCGCGCGTCAAAGCCATCAGATGTCAATAGCAGGCCGGGTAGGGGTAATATCCGCACTGCTGCTGGTATCCATAGGCTCCATAAGCGGCAGCCCCGACGGCGGCAGCTCCGACGCCGACCGCCACGCCGCGACGCACGTAAGCTCCACGATAAGCGGCACCGCGATAGGCGCCTCCACGATACGCGACGCCGCCGTGATAACCGGCGCGACCAACACCGGCGCGACCGCCGCCGCGATATGCAAAGGCGTCGGAAGAAATCATGGCCAAGCAGCCGATGCCGACGATGATGGATGCGAAAACGGAGATAATAGTTCGACGCGACATGATTGATCTCCTTTCTGAGGCTGGCGAATTGATCTGCGTAGCAGCCTTTTGCAACTTGGCATTGACCTGAATCAACGAAAGCGCTTCTATCGCGAGCTTGGATTAATCGACTGCGCGTGCGGGCAATTGCCATTTTTCCCGCTGAGTTCCATTTGGAGATTTCGAGATGAAACCTGTTGCCCTCTTGGTCGTGCTTTGCGGATTTTGCACGCCGGCGATCGCCCAAACCTCGGAATGTCAGTCGATACCGAAGGCGAGTGATCGCCTCGCTTGTTACGACAGGGCCATGCCACCAAAGAATCAGACCCGGCCCGCGGCGTCCTCTCCGGCCGCGTCGTCGGCGCCTGCCGCCAAGCAAGGCCAGCCCGGCGACATGCTCGCCAATGAAAATGCCCAGCTGGATAAAAAAATAGGCAATATCTGCCGCGGCTGCTGAGCCTGCCGGGATCAACGCCGATCTGATCGGCCGCCCGGTCGTTGGCGCTGCCCTTGGTCCTGCCCTTGGGGAAAACCACCTTGCGGAAATGCCCGGTTTTGCCGCATGGCGTCCCGCGCCGGAACACCCTTCCACTTCCTGCTCATATCGCCTAAGAGCGGCCCGAAACTTCTTTCGGGCTTTCGGCTTCCGCATGATTCGACTAGACAATATCAGCAAACAAATCGGCCATCAGATCCTCTTCATCGAAGCCTCCGCCGCGCTCCAGAAGGGCGAGAAGATTGGCCTCGTCGGCCCCAATGGCGCCGGCAAGACGACGCTGTTCCGGATGATCACGGGCCAGGAATTGCCTGACGAGGGGCAGGTGGCCGTCGATCGCGGCGTCACCATCGGCTATTTCAGCCAGGACGTCGGCGAGATGTCCGGCCGCAGCGCGGTGTCCGAGGTGATGGACGGCGCCGGTCCCGTCAGCGCGGTCGCTGGCGAGATGAAGGAACTCGAGGCCGCGATGGCGGACCCCTCGCGCGCCGATGACATGGATGACATCATCGTGCGCTACGGCGAGGTGCAGCACCGCTTCGAGGAACTCGACGGCTATGCGCTGGAGGGCCGTGCGCGCGAGGTGCTCGCGGGTTTAAGCTTCAGCCAGGAGATGATGGACGGCGACGTCGGCGCGCTGTCGGGCGGCTGGAAGATGCGCGTGGCGCTGGCGCGAATTCTCCTGATGCGTCCCGACGCGATGCTGCTCGACGAGCCGAGCAACCACCTCGACCTCGAAAGTCTGATCTGGCTCGAGCAATTCCTGAAGGGCTACGAGGGTACGTTGCTCATGACCTCGCATGACCGCGAGTTCATGAACCGCATCATCGACAAGGTGGTCGAGATCGACGGCGGCCAGTTGACGACCTATTCGGGCAATTACGAATTCTACGAAGCGCAGCGCGCGCTCAACGAGAAGCAGCAACAGGCCCAGTTCGAGCGCCAGCAGGCGATGCTGGCGAAGGAGATCAAGTTCATCGAGCGCTTCAAGGCGCGCGCCTCGCATGCCGCCCAGGTGCAGAGCCGGGTCAAGAAGCTGGAGAAGATCGAGCGCGTCGAACCGCCAAAGCGCCGGCAGACGGTCGCGTTCGATTTTCTCCCCTCGCCGCGCTCGGGCGAGGATGTCGTGAGTTTGAAGCGGGTGCAGAAGGTCTATGGCAAGCGGATCATCTATGACGGGCTCGATTTCATGGTCCGTCGCAGGGAGCGCTGGTGCGTGATGGGCGTCAACGGCGCCGGAAAATCCACGCTGTTGAAACTTGTGGCGGGCTCGACGCCACCGGACGACGGCACCGTGGCGCTGGGCGGCAGCGTGAAGATGGGTTACTTCGCCCAGCACGCCATGGACCTGCTCGACGGCGAACGCACGGTGTTTCAGTCGCTGCAGGATAATTTCCCGCAAGCCGGCCAGGGCTCGCTCCGCGCGCTCGCCGGCTGCTTCGGATTTTCCGGCGACGACGTGGAGAAGAGGTGCCGGGTGCTGTCCGGCGGCGAGAAGGCGCGGCTGGTGATGGCGATCATGCTTTATGACCCGCCGAATTTTCTGGTGCTCGACGAGCCCACCAACCATCTGGACATGGCCACCAAGGAAATGCTGATCAATGCGCTGTCGGAATTCGAAGGCACCATGCTGTTCGTCTCGCACGACCGCCATTTCCTCGCCGCGCTCTCCAACCGGGTGCTGGAGCTGACGCCGGAGGGCATTCACCAATATGGCGGCGGCTACACCGAATACGTGGCGCGCACCGGCCATGAGGCGCCGGGACTGCGCAGCTAGCGCGCGGCCCGCAAAGCCCCAAGCTCAACATCGCCACTTTCCGCCGGTTTTCAGCATGCTATTCTCGGCCCACCAGAGAAACACAAAAACCGGGGAGGGGCCATGACAAGGGGGGCGCGGACGTACTTTGCCCGCATGATCGCAGTCGGATCACTTCTGTTGGCTGGCACGTTCGAAAGCCGCGCGGCGGTCGATGACGCCAAGACCTGCGCCAAGGAATCCGGCGAAATCGCCATCGATGCATGTTCACGCGCCATCAAGTCGGGCCGTTACAAGGGACGGGACCTTGCGCGTCAATACTTGTATCGCGGCGTCGAGCGGAGATTGAAGGAGGATTACGATCAGGCGCTCACGGACTTCGGCGAGGCGGCGAAGATCGACAAGAAATACGCCGATGCATTTTACAACCGCTGCGTCATTTTCAACGTCAAGAAGGATTACGATCAGGCGATCGCGGATTGCAGTCAGGCGATCAAGCTCGGCCCCAGTCCCAACGCGACCGCGGCCATCGGCGGCGAGCGTCTCGGAAACGAGCGCACCATCTCGGACTATTATTCGGAGCGCGGCTTCGCGTATTTCAAGAAAGACGACTACCTCCACGCGGTCCTGGACTTCGACAACGCGATCCGCCTCAACCCCAAGAACGGCCGGGCGCTGAAGCACCGGGGGCTTACTTATCAGGCCAAGGGCGACACCGCGCGTGGCGATGCCGATATCGAGGCGGCAAAGCAGCTCGGCGAGTGACGGCGGGTCGTATCCGCAGGCGGAGCGGCCTTCTGGAGCGAGATGACTTTCTTCGAATCGTCATCGCGCTCTATCTTTTTATTTGAGCATGATCTCCGCGCAAACGCTTTCGCGTTTGTCGCGAGGGAAAACCGGTATCCACTTTGCGCTAACGCGGCCCTTCGGGTCCGGATCATGCTTTAGACGTCGACCAAAGCGCGAACAATCGTGTCGAGCAGGGCGAGCGCATCCTTGGTCCCGTCGGCCTCGCCCTTTTCAAAATCGTCGCCGGATTGCCCCATGGTGTTTGTGACATGGGCAAGACAAAGCACGCGGACTCCGACGGCACTGGCGAACGCGTAGAGCGCCGCGGCTTCCATCTCGACGGCAAGGATGCCGCGGCCACGGGCGGCCTCGATCGCCTCGGCGGTTTCCCGAAACGGAGCATCCGTCGTCCAGCTCGATCCGACCACGCAGCGCGGCCGGTGCGCCGAGGTCGCGCTCGATGCGGCCGCAACAAGTCGCGGTTCGGCGTCGGCAAAATCGGCGGGCGCCGCGTAGTGATAGCTCGTTCCCTCGTCCCGTAGCGCGCGGTCGATTATCACGAAATAGGGCGGCGGGCCGGATGACACGATTTGCCCTGCCGAGGTCAGGCTCACCAGGAGGCGACAGCCGCTCGCGAAAAGTTCCTCCGCGACCAGGACGGCGAACGATGAGCCCACCACCCGGCCGACGATTCCGACCTTCTGGCCACCGAGCGCGAAGCAATCCAGTTCGGTGTGATAGCAAGGCCAGCCTTCAAACCGTTCGGTTTTTCCCGCAGCGCGAAGCGTCCTGACCAAATCGCCGTCCGGGTCCATGATGCAGACGCCCGGCACGTCGACGGGTGGAAGATTCTTCTGCCGCCGCGCTTCCCGCAGCAAGGCGGAAGGCGCAAATACCGATGGTGACGAGGGGCGCTTGTTGTCTAGGATCGGAGGTGTAACCATGTACCACTTCGGCATTTTAGCTCCACCAGCTTGGGTATGCCTGTGAACGATGCGAACCGAAAAACCCACTGGGAGACGGTCTACACCACAAAGGCCGAGAATGAAGTCAGCTGGTTTCAGGAAAATCCTGCACCCTCGCTCGAACTGATCGACCTTGCGCGGCCGACGCCGGAAACCGCAATCATCGATATCGGCGGCGGCGCGTCACGTCTTGTTGATAGCCTCGTGATGCGCGGCTTCAGGTACGTGGCGGTGTTGGACGTCTCCGAGGCCGCGCTTGACGTCGCCAAGACGCGGCTCGGCGATCGCGCGGGCGAGGTGCAGTGGATTGTTGCCGACGTCACCAAATGGGCACCCACGCAGACCTTCGACATCTGGCACGATCGGGCGGCCTTCCATTTTCTGGTCGATCCAGCCGACCGCGCTGCCTACATTTCGCGCATGAAACAGGCGGTCCGGCCGGGCGGTCATGTCATCATCGGGACATTTGCAATCGACGGCCCGGAAAAATGCAGCGGGCTGCCGGTCAATCGGTATGATGCCGCGGGTCTTGCCCGGGAATTGGGAGAAGGGTTCATGCCGGTAGCCGACCGCCGGCACGATCACGCGACGCCCTGGAATTCCGAACAGCGCTTCCAGTTCTGTGTTTTCCGGCGAACCTCGTGATGGCGCGGAGACCAAGCCTCTTCGTGAGGCGGGAGCTCGCGCATAAATCCGGAGGTTGCGCATAAAACACGCTCGCGTGCGCATGGGTAGCCGCGGCCCGGACCTTATCGGGTAAATCGCTCGCGTCGCTGGACGGTCGGTTTCCCCCTCGCTATCGTCAAAGGCGAAGCTGCCAGACGATGCAAGACGCAGCGAGCCGGGGGACCCCATGTCGAAGAAGAATCTCGATACCACGCGCCGGGCGGCCCTCGGTGCAATCGCCGCAGCGAGCGCCCTGGCGGCGGGCGGCACGGTCGACACCGCGCAGGCGCAAGCCGGTCGAAAGACATTCGTGCTGGTTCACGGCACCTGGCACGGCGGCTGGTGCTGGCGCCGCGTCGCCGATGCGCTCGAAAGCAAGGGACACAAGGTCTATGCGCCGTCATTGACCGGCGTCGGCGACCGCTCGCATCTTCTGACCAAGGACGTCAATTTGACGACCCACGTCAGCGACCTCGTCAACCTCGTGAAATGGGAAGACCTGAAGGACATCGTCCTCGTCGGTCATTCGTCAGCAGGCTTTGTCATTACCCAGGCGGCAGAGCAAATCGGCCCGTCGGTGGCATCGATCGTCTATCTCGACGCGTTCGTGCCGCAAGTCGGCGACAATCTGATCTCGCTCGCCAATCCCGGTCCCCGCAAGGCGCTCGAGGATGCGGTCGCAAGAGGCGATCTGGTCGCGAAGCCGGTGCCGGCCGCGGCCTTCAAGGTCAATGAGAAGGACCAGGCCTGGGTCGATGCCAAATGCACGCCGCACCCGCTTGCCGTCGTGGTCGAGAAAGTAACCGCGGCGGGGGCCAGCGAGAAGATCGCCCGCAAGAGCTACATTCGAGCGACAGGCTTTGCGAGCCCGGTGTTCGATCAGACGTTGGCCAGGATGAAGACGGCCCCCGGCTGGAAGACCTATGAAGTGCCGTCGGGCCATGATGTGATGGTGGACATGCCGGACCGGCTGGTCGAAATCCTGATCGAGGTGGCGTAGGGGGAGTCGTGCGACGGAGGGATTTGATCGCTCTGCTTGGCGGCGCTGCTGTTGGAGGCGCGGCAGGTTGGCCGCTCGCGGCGCCCGCGCAAACGGCGGTGATCCCGCGCGTCGGCTACGTGTGGCTCGGCAACAAGGGCACGGACGCCGCGAGCGGCGCCGGGCTGCGTCAGGGACTTGCCGACCACGGCTATGTCATCGGACAAAACTTGATTTTCGAAGAACGATACGCCGAGGGAGATATTGAACGCGTTCCGGCGCTGGTTGCCGATCTTATTTCGCTCAAGGTCAGTCTCCTGGTGACGGTGGGTACAACCGTCAGCCTCGCCGCGCGTCGCGTCACCTCCACGGTGCCGATCGTCTTCGCATCCGGCGATCCTCTTGGCTCGGGCCTCGTGACGAGCCTGTCGCGGCCGGGAGGCAACGTCACGGGCATCTCGCTTCTGGCGAGCGACTACAGCGCAAAGTGGCTCGGACTATTGAAGGAGATGCTGCCAAATCTGCATAGGGTCGCGGTGTTGTGGAATCCCGACAATCCCAGCGTGGTCAAGGAGACCGAGCAGATGCGCGAAGCTGCGCGTACGCTTGGCCTCGAGCTTGCCGCGTTTTCCGCCAGGCCCCGGGATGTCGAGGCAAGTTTCTCCGCTATCTCAAGCGGTGGCTATGAAGGCCTCGTCGTGACCACCGATCCTTTCCTTGAGCAATATACCGGGCGGATCATTGCATTGGCGTCCGAGCGCGGCTTGCCTGCGATTTATCCCTTCAGTACGTCGGTCGCGCAGGGCGGTTTGATGTCGTATTCGGCCGATCTTTTCGCCATGTGGCGGCGCGCGGCGAGCTATGTCGATCGCATCCTCAAGGGCGAGCGCGCAGGCGACCTCCCGATCGAACAACCCACAGCCGTGACGTTGAAAATCAATCTGAAGACGGCAAAGGAGCTCGGCCTCACCGTGCCACCGGCGCTTATCGTTGCCGCAGGCGAGGTGATCGAGTAGAGCGGGAGGGGATCTTGGTCGGGCGCACTCGGCGTCACTGAAACGCACCACCCACAGACCAATCCCTTGACGGTGACACTTGCGCCGTCGTTCGCACTTGCGGGGGCGGCGGCGGCGCTGGGAGAGGCGCGGTCGTGATCTGTTCGAAGTGCGGTGGTTTCGCCGCCATCGTCGGCGTGTGCTTGGGACGGCTTTGCTTTTCGATCTGTTTTGCGTGCGCGATGTCGGCGAAGGCGCGATCGAGCTTTTGCAGACGGTAGAACACGATGCCGCGGTCGATATAGGAAGCCGAGAATTTCGGATCGAGCTGGATCGCCTGATCGAGGTCGGCGATGGCGCCGTTCAGGTCGCCGTTGCGGTAGGCGGAAATGCCCCGCGCGTGAAAGAACCTGGCGTAGTTCGGCGCCGGATCGAGCGGCGCGCCGAAATTGAGCGGCGGGATGCTCTCGACACGGACCACGGGGATCGCGCGCGGCACGAGTGCCTCGGAAGGAATTCTGCTCTCAAGCTTCTTTGCGATGGTCGTGACCTCGTCGGCCGGTCCTCGAGAATCCGCAAGGCCGACGGTTGCGCCATTGACCGAGGCGCGTGTCGTGGCGTCGGCATTGTTTGCGGGGGCAAAGGCCATCGACATATGCATGAGCAGCAGATAGCCCCCCGCCGCCACGATCGAGACTCCGGCGAGCGCCATCACGCCGGACGCAAGACGGTAGACCCGGGCGGCGACGGGGTGTGCGGCAGCCGGATCCTTCTCGATGTGCGCAAGCGCCAGCAGATGGTCGTAAGCCGCGCGCTGCTCCGGATCGCCGAGGATCTCGTTGGCGCGCACGATCTGTCTGAACTTCAGTGCCGCGTCGGGATCGCCGGGCTTGAGGTCGGGATGGGTGCTTTTGACGGCCCTGCGAAATGCGGTCCGGAGACCTTCGGCGTCGTCGCGTGGGAGGGCCCCAAGCAAATCGTAAAGCGTGTCCATCGCCGCGCTCGCTGCAGGATCTCCGCGCCTCCGTCCGAAATTCCCGCAACGAATTTGCTGCGGAGTACGCATTCAACCAAAGTTTCACCGCGACCGCAGAATGTTGACGCAGTGGGGCAAAAGAATGACTTAATCCAACGATCCCAGCCGTTTACGAATAAGGCGTCCCCGCTTGCCGCTCGGATGCTATTGGGCGGCGAAAGCTTCGCATTTTGCCGCGCCCTGCAGCAGCCGCAAACGCTGACGAACGTTTCTTTCGGCTTCCTTGTAGCATTTTAGCTCGTATTCGAGCTTCAGATGCGACCATTGGTCGGGGTCCAGCGTCTTGAGGGCTGCCCGCCCAAAGCCGCAATCTGGCGCGGGTTGTGGCATGAGCAAGGCATGATCTGGACGACAAATTGAGGGCTCGGGGTTTGTGGGCGGAGCCGCGGGGCCGTTGACCGGGTCGTATTTCGAATCGAGGGCCGAACCTTGCGAGCAGGCCGAAACCACCAAGGCGCATCCCAGCGCGCACAGAACCAGGAGTCCCGATCTGATCCGCCGCAAGGATTTCCCGAAATTGTCGTCCATCGCCGTCTGATCAAGCGCGTGAGGTGACCATGAAATGAGAGCGTGGCAACACCTGAAGCTGCCCGCCCCAAACTCAAATCGTCGCTGACACCGGCTCGATCGCGGGACGCGCCATGCGCAGATCAGGCGATGGTTCGCCCCTTGCACCTCACGCACATCACACCCCACGAAACCGTGCAGCAATGCCGCCTGGGCCGCCGACCAAGCGGGGGGAATGTGGTCGGAAAGGTTGAATTGCCGTCTAACAATCATGGTTAACAAGGTGCTAACCGTGTCCGCCGCGCTAAAGCCCGAGGCGGTCGCGAATTCGTCCGTAGAGAACGACGCCCTTCACGGCCACGGGCCACAATGCGTGGAATCGGATCGGCTTCAGGCCCGTGATGGGCATGTCGATCCTGGCCGTTTCGCCACCGATCAACCGTTTTGCCAATTGCTGTCCCATCGCGGTCGCGAGCGCCACGCCACGGCCGTTGCAGCCGAGATAGACCAGCGCGCCTGGTCCCGGCTCGTGCACATGGGGATAGTGATCGGCAGTGATGGCAAGGCGGCTGTTCCAGCCGTGGGTCCAGCGGGTGCCGTCAAGCGCGGGCCAGAGCTTGACGGCGTAGCGCACGAGATAGGCGACCGAGGACGGGTCCTTGATCCAGTGCATAGGACCGCGTCCCCCCATCAACAGCCGGTTCGACGCATCGATGCGGTAATAGACGGTGATATGACCGCTTTCGTACAGCACCGACCGCGTCGGCATGATTTGTCGCGCGATGTGATCGGGCAGCGGTTCGGTCGCGGTGATGGAAGAGAACACCGGCACGATGGTGCGGCGCAGGCCAGACCAGAGATCGTCGGTGAAGCCGTTGGTCGCGATCAGGATTTTTTCGGCTCGGACCACCGCGCGCGGGGTCTCGATGCGCCATCGCCGGCGCTCGCGCCGCAGCGAGGTTGCCGGCGTCTGGCCGTAGATCGCAGCGCCCGCGGCGAGCGCCGCGCGGGCAAGGCCGCGCGCATAGTCCAGCGGCTGCACGTCGCCACCGCGGGAATCGAACATGGCGCGGACATATCGATCCGTGCCGGTCGCCTCACGCAACGCGTCGCGCTCGAGCACGCTGACGGGCATGGCGCGCCGCATGCACTGTTCGGCGGTGGTCTCGACGGCGGCCGCATGCGTTTCGTGATAGGCCGCGCGCAGCGTGCCGTTTTGCCGCGCCGCGCATGCGATGCCGAGCCGGCGGATCAGCTCGAGGGTGAAGTCAGGCGTGCCGTAGGCAAAGGCGATCATGCGGGAGCCGAGGTCGGCGCCGAACATTTTCTCGATCGCATCGGGATCGATCTTTAATCCCGGATTGAGCTGGCCGCCATTGTTGCCCGACGCGCCCCAGCCCGGCTCCCGGGCTTCAAGCACCACCGCTTCCGTGCCCTGTTCGGCGAGATGCAGCGCGGTCGAAAGTCCTGCAAAGCCTCCGCCGATGATCGCTACCGACACGTTCCTGTCGACGTCGAGCGCTGGCGTTTTGGCTGGTGGCACGGCGGTGTCCACATAGAGGCTTGGTGGCAGCGCGAGGCAGTTGTGGGTCACTCTCGTCCGATCCGGCTCGTTCGCGTCACAGAGGGTGCAGCACGCGGCGCAGGAAATCCTGGGTCCGCGCATGCTGCGGCTGATTGAGGAGGGACTTGGCCTTGCCTTGCTCGACGATCGCGCCGCCATCGATGAACAGCACCCGGTCGGCCACGTCCCTGGCAAATCCCATCTCGTGCGTGACCACGACCATTGTCATGCCGTCGTCGGCAAGCTTGCGCATCACCGAAAGCACATCACCCACGAGTTCGGGATCGAGCGCCGAGGTCGGCTCGTCGAACAGGATCGCCTTGGGCTGCATCGCAAGCGCGCGCGCGATCGCAACGCGTTGCTGCTGGCCGCCGGAAAGCTGCGCCGGATACGCGTCGGCCTTCTCGGCAAGCCCCACTTCTGCGAGCAGCGCACGGCCGCGATCGAGCGCCTCGGGGCGCGGTTCATTCTTCACATAGATCGGACCCTCGACGACGTTTTCGAGCGCCGTGCGGTGCGGGAACAGGTTGAAGCGCTGGAACACCATCGACACCTGGGTCCTGATCGCGACAATCGAGGGCGAATGGCTGTCGACCCGCGCCCCCTCCACCAGGATGTCGCCGGCCTCGTAACTCTCCAGACCGTTGATACAGCGCAGGATGGTCGACTTGCCCGAACCCGACGGACCGATGATGCAAACCACCTCGCTTCTCTCTACCGCGGCGGTGATGCCCTTGAGCACTTCGACCTTGCCAAAGCTCTTGTGGACGTTGCGAAGCTCGATCATCTCTGGCTCGCCTTCTTCTCGAAGTGCCGAACCAGGAGGATAAGCGGGATGCTCATGGTCAGATACATCAGGGCGACGAGGGTGAAGACGCTGGTGTTCTTGAAGGTCGAGGAGGCGATCAGCTTGCCCTGCAGCGCGAGCTCGGCGACCGTGATGGTCGAAGCCTGCGAGGAATCCTTCAACAGCATGATCATGATGTTGCCGTAGGGCGGCAGCACGATGCGCACCGCTTGCGGCAGGACCACGCGGCGCATGGTCAGCCACCAGCCCATGCCGATGGTCTGCGCGGCCTCGATCTGCCCTTTGTCGATCGCCTCGATGCCGGCACGGAAATTCTCCGCCTGATACGCCGAATAGGCGATGCCGAGCCCGAGGATCGAAGCCTGCAGCGCGGTGAGCGCGATGCCGAAATCGGGCATCACAAAGTAAAGATAGAACAACAGAATGATGATCGGAATGCCGCGGATCACGTTGATCAGGCCGGCGCTCAATCCGGTCAAGACGCGCACTCCGGAGACGCGCAGCAGCGCCCAGACGAGCCCGAGCATTGTCGAGAGAACCAGCGAGCCTATGGTGACGACGATCGTCAGCCCCACCCCCTGCAACAGGATCGGGACGAACTCGGTGGCGTCACGAAGGAATTTTTCCATCGATACAAATCGCGCGTGGCGCGGTCAGGCGCCCTTTGCGTTGAGCCCCCATTTGCCGAGAATCTTGTCGACGGTGCCATTCGCCCTGAGCTTGGCGAGCGAGGTGTTGATCTTCGTCAGCAGATCCTGGTCACCTTTGCGAACGCCGATCGCGACAGTGCCGACGATGGTCGGCTTGAAGGATTCGACCAGACGAACTTCAGGAAAGTTTCCCTGCTTGAGGTTGTAGGCGAGGATCGGATAATCGGCGAAGCCGGCCTTGAGACGGCCGGCGTTGACGTCGCGCAGGATGTCCGGAATGGTGTCATAGACCTTGACCTCGCTGAACAAGCCAGTCTTTTTCAGTGCATCGACGAAGGCGGTGCCGACCTGGGCGCCCACCACTTCGCCTTTCAGATCTTCCTGCGTGGAATAGTTCTTCGTGTCGCCCTTCGGCACCAACAGTCCTTCGCCATAGCTATAGACGGGATCGGAGAAGTCGATGACTTCCTTGCGTGCGGCGGTCGCGAACATTGCCGCCGAGATGATGTCGATCTTGTTCGAGGTCAGCGAAGCGATCAGCGTGGAGAACTGCATCGGCTCGATCTGGACCTGGAATCCCGCTTCCTTGCCGATCTCGGTGATGAGATCGACCATCACGCCCTGAACGGTGTTGGTCTTGGTGTCGAGAAAGGTGAATGGCACGCCGGTTGGGGTCGAACCCACCTTGAGCACGGGCTGGGCCGATCCGGGCGCCGCGGCGGTCAATACGAAAATGGCCGTGGCCGCTTGAACGAGACGTTTGAAAATCATCGTACCCTCTCACAAATTCCCGGCCGGCCGGCCCTTTTTGGTTCGCCGCCCAGGCTCCCGTGAAATTACGGTCACATCGACGGGAAACGCGCAAGTGAATTTCATTGCCCACGCCGTCTCGGGCCGGTGTCAAAACAGCCGCACGGCGGGTGGGGCCGATCGCGCGATTGAGCTTGATCAATATGCGGATGGCCACGGGAAGGCTAACTAGATTGACACGACCATCAATGACGCCGCCGAAGCACGACCGCTTCCGGCGCGGGGAAGCCTACGATGCCATTCAAGAGCATAGCTGTATTTGTCGAGCCGACGCCGGCCGGCGAGGCGCGGATCTTATATGCGGCCAGGATGGCGTGCCGTCATGGCGCGCACCTGATCGGGATTTTCATGGTGCCGTCGATCATGAGCGGCACCGCCGCCGAGTCCTTCGTTCAGGGACGAGAGGCCGTCCGGCAGGTCATCGCCAGCCACCAGGCGAGGGAAGCGGAGGCGATCGAGGTGGCAAGACGAACTCTGTCCGAGGTCTGTAGCCGCGAGGACGTCAGCTTCGAGTTTCGCCACCTCCAGCAAGGGGACTTCACCGACAATGTCGCGCTGAATTCCCTGCACACCGATCTGGTGATTGCCGGTGGCCCGCGGGGCGGGGGATTGCCGAGCGAATGGTCGGCGGAAGAACTGCTTCTCGCCACCGGCGTGCCGTTTCTCCTGCTGCCGGATTCCTGGGCGGGTTCGGCCGCCGAACATGTCGTGGTCGCCTGGAATGCAAGCCGCGAGGCGCGGCGCGCGATCGCGGACGCGCTGCCGTTTCTGGTCGAAGCCAAGTCCGTCACCATCCTGCTGGTCGATCCCGAGAGGAATCCCCGCCACGGCGAGGAGCCCGGCGCGGACGTGGCGCGTTATCTCTGCCGGCACGGAGCCAAGGTCGCCGTCGAACAAGTATCGTCGCATGGCGCGCCGATCGCCAGGGTCATCCTGGATCACGCGCAACACCACTCTGCCGATCTCATCGTTGTCGGCGCTTATAGCCACGCGCGAGCCGCTCAGATGGTTTTCGGCGGTGTCACGCGATCGTTACTGCGCGACGCGGCCGTGCCGCTCCTGATCGCGCATTGAGGCATTAACCGTCCGCGCCGGCACGGTGTTCGAATATGGCAGCGGTTTGTGCGCTGCATTGCATGCGCGCGGCGTGACGCGGCTCGGCTCCAATAAACATTTCTTTAGTTTGGCGCGCCGGGAGCAGGAGTAGAATCCGCTCACCGACCGGCTCACGCCCAACGCAATCGCCGGCACACGATCAAGACTGACGATCAAGAATGGGAGTGATGACGAGTTGCGTCTGCGCTTAGCTTTTCGCCTTGAAAGGAGAATAGCATGACGAAACTCACACTTCTCGGCGCTGCTGTTATCGTTGCTTCTGCCACGCTGGCAGCGCCCGCAATTGCGCAACACAGGGTCGCGCACCCCGCATACAACGCTTACACCGAGGGCGACTGGTGCCCGAACAGAGAGCCGGGAAATCCCTACACCAAGGAAGAGGATTACATAGCGTGGAGCGCCTGGCGGTCCCGCGGCGGATGGGACGACCGGAACGACTTCAACTGCATGCCCGGCCGCGTGCATCACAGCGCCATGGGGTTCTAGGTTCTTCCCGGACCGGCTTTGGCCGGTCGCGGCAAACCAAAGAGCTGCCCACGTGCCGGCGCCGGATCGCTTCTCCGGTGCCGGCACGAAAGAGTTGAGGTTGGCAATTCGATCGTGTCGCTTCGATTGCATCGCAAGCGAACTCAAGCCGCCTGATCGTCCCGTCGCCATTCTTCGAGGTCGGCAAGCCGGGTCCAATATTGCGCGAAGCTTGCCAGGCGGCGGGCTTCGTTGGCGTCTTTTTCGACCTTGGCCTGGCGGGCCGCCTCAGCAGCCCATTTCCTGAGCTTTGACTCGTCTGCCATGTGCGCCTCGCTGTTCCGGCCTGTCGTTAGGTATTCGCGGCGATCGAAAAGGTTCACCGCCGCTTCGGTCCGGGCGTGCCTAAATGTAAGGCGCCCCCACGAAGAGTTTTTGATCCAACGCAATTGACGCCCGTCGCGCGCGAGATGACTTTTCTTCGAATCGTCATCGCGCTCCATCTTTTTGTTTGAGCATGATCTCCGCGCAAACGCTTTCGCGTTTGTCGCGAGGGAAAACCGGTATCCACTTTGCGCTAACGTGGCCCTTCGGGTCCGGATCATGCTCTAGCAGTCCTTGATCGGCGCCCAATAGACGGGGAACGCCAAAACTCCCGACACTGTCGGATAAACGTTTTGCTTGTGGCCGACCGGGAAAGTCGTCACGACATCGGTGGCTTTGCCTTCGATGGTGATCACTTCGTCGATCTGGGCTGTCGTCGAGCGCGGACGGGGAAACACCACCGTTTGCGGGACGTTGCTCAACGTGATCGGCGGCGAAAGGTAGCTGCCCTCGCGGAAGCGAATGGTGCCGCCGCCCGTGACCGTCGATACCTGGATCATGAGCGGGGTGTATTGGCACTGGTTTGTCGCGGGCTGCACCGATTGAGCCGGTGCGGCCGTGGGCGACGAACCGCTCGCCACCGCCACCGTGATGGCACAGGCCACCAGAGCGGCGCCAAGGCCTGCGACGGCGGTTGAACTCTTTGCCTGACCCTGTGAAGCTGTTCGCGGCATCTCGGCCTCCATTGGATGGCGCTACTCTGCCTCGGAGGCCGTCCCTCGTATGTGACCATGCGCACACAGGGAGCGTGGGCGCGGAAATGCGGGTACCCGAAGGGTTGGTCCGCCGCTAACGCCCGCCTGTCTTCTCCCACAGCCAGCGCGCGACCGCTTCCGGCGACGACGCATCGTTGCCGGCGGCGGCGCGCAGGTTCGCCTCGCGCATCGCGGCTATGTCGATGCGGCCGAGCAGGGGTTTTATTGCCGTCTGCAAGGCCTGATCGCCGGCGCGTTTCGGCGCGACGAGGACGATGGCGTCGTAGGGCGGGATCGCGTGCCTGACGTCGTCGAGCACCATGAGGTCGTATTTCGCGATCAGGCCGTCGCTGGTATAGCCCGCGATCACGTCGACCTCGCCGGAGGCTGCCGCGGCATACATGAAATCCGGCTGCATCTGACGCTGGGTGCGAAACGCAAGCCCGTACGCCTTGCGCAAGGCGGCCCATTCCGGCCGCGAGAAGAATTCGTAATCGGCGGCGATCGACATCGTCGGCGCGCGCGAGGCGAGATCGGCGACCGAGCGAATGCCGAGCGCCTCGGCGCGCTTTCTCGGCATCGCCAGCGCATAGGCGTTCTCGAAGCCAAGTTCGCCGGCAAGCGACACGTTCTCGCGCGCCAGCATGGTCTTCAGCTCCGCAAGCAATTCCGCGCGCGGCCTGATTTCGCTCTTGTGAAACTGGTTGGCCCATAACGTGCCGGAATAATCGACATAGACGTCGACATCGCCGCGCACAAGCGCTTCGAAGATCACGTTGGAGCCCAGCCCCTCCCGCGTGGTGGCGGACAGGCCCACAGCCTTGAGCCGTTGTGCGATCAGGGCGGAGAGCACGTATTGTTCGGCAAAGGTCTTGGCGCCGACGACGTAGGTTGATGGCGCACGCGAAAGCGAAGGCACCAGCGTTGCCACCACCAGCGCCGCCACGCCGAGGCCACCCGATATCACGCGGATGCGGCTGCGCGCGCGGATTCCAGCTTCGATGGCCGCCAGCAATTGATCGACCGCGAGCGCGAGCAGCGCGGCCGCGGCACAGCCGAACAGCACGAACACCCAGTTCTGGGTCTGCAGCCCGGCAAAGATGTAGTTGCCGAGGCTGGTCTGGCCGATCGGCGTGGAGAGAGTGGCGGTGCCGATCACCCAGACCGCCGCGGTGCGGATGCCGGCCATCATCACCGGCAGTGCCAGCGGCAATTCCACCGACATCAACGATTGCCTCGGCGTCATGCCGACGCCTTGCGCGGCCTCAAGCAGCGAGGGCTCGACGCCCTTTAACCCAGTGATGGTGTTTCGCAGCACCGGCAGCATCGAATAAAGCGCGAGCGCGAGCACCGCGGGCAAAAATCCGAACGCGGAAAAGCCGAGGCCGAACCAGGCCAGCGACAGCGAGGCCAGCGCCAACAGCAGCGGATAGAACAGCGCCAGCAGCGCCAGTCCCGGCACCGTCTGCACGATGCTGGCAAGTCCGAGCAGCAGCGCGCGCATCAGCGGACGGTTGCGCGCCGCGATCGCGAGCGGCAGGCTGACGAGAAGACCGAGCGCGAGCGCCGTGACGCTGACGCGCACATGATTGCCGAGATAATCCGGCAAATGCGCCAGCGCCTCGCCCCAGCGTGGATCGGAAAACAGGTTCATGCCGCGCCATCCCGCGGCAACAGAATCTTGAGCCGCTCGGCCTGCCGCCGCGGGGTCCTCAGCAATTCGCCGACATAGGCGTCGTCACTCTGCGAAAGCTCCGCCGGCGTTCCCTCCGCGAGCAGCCTTCCGCCGCGCATCACCGCGATACGGTCGGCCAGCAATATCGCTTCTGTCATGTCGTGGGTGATCATGATCGTGGTCAGCCCGAGCCTGTCGTGCAGAGCGCGGTAGTCGTCGCCGAGCGCGTCGCGCGTGAGCGGATCGAGCGCGCCGAACGGTTCGTCCATCAGGACGATCTTCGGCCGTGCCGCAAGCGCGCGGGCGACGCCGACCCGCTGGCGCTGGCCGCCGGACAATTCGTGCGGAAAGCGGTCGCGATATTGCGCGCGGTCAAGCCGCACGAGATCGAGCAGTTCATCGACCCGGAAAGCGATCTCCGTGGCCTGCGTGCCCAGAAGTTTCGGCGTGATGCCGATATTGGCGGCAACGCTCATATGCGGAAACAAGCCGCCGCTCTGGAACACGTAGCCGATGCGGCGGCGCAGTGCGACCGGATCGGACGCGCGAACGTCGGCGCCGTCGATCGTGATATGACCGGCATCGGCGTCGATCAGCCGGTTCGCCAGCCGCAACAGCGTGGTCTTGCCGGAGCCGGAGCCACCGACGATGGCGAGGAATTGGCCGCCAGCGACCTCGAGCGAGACATCGTCCACGGCCTTGACGCGGCCACCGTCGAAACTCTTGCCGACATGCGCAAAGGCGATGAGGGGTGGGCTCTGCATTCTGCTCGATCACGGTGCTTTCGTTAACCCTCTCCTCCGGAGGGTGAAGAAGGTGCGGGCTCCATCTTGTACCACTTCGTTGAACTTGTCCCGCCAAGGCGTTAATGCATGCTTCGAACTTGGGGGGAATGGGTGGACAAGGCACAGCCGACAGCGGTCGCACTGGACGAGGCGACAGTGGCGTTTCGCCTGGCCGATGACCGCGTCTATACGGCGGTCGAACAGGCCCGGCTCGCGGTCGCCGATGGCGAATTCGTCGCCATTGTCGGGCCCACCGGATGCGGAAAATCGACGCTGCTCAACGTCGCGGCCGGGCTGCTCAAGCCGGCCTCGGGCAGCGTGCGGATTTTTGACAGGCCTCTGACCGGGCTCAATCGCCAGGCCGGCTATCTCTTCCAGGCGGACGCGCTGTTTCCCTGGAAGACCGCGATCGACAACGTCGCCATTGGGCTCGAAATCGAAGGCACGCCGCGCACCGAGGCGCTTGCGCGCGCGCAAACCTGGCTCGCTTCCGTCGGGCTTGCGGCGTTTTCCAATCGCTATCCGCATATGCTCTCCGGCGGCCAGCGCAAGCGTGTCGGCCTTGCGCAAGTCCTGATCCGCGATCCCAAGATCCTCTTGATGGACGAGCCGTTCGGGCCGCTCGACGCCCAGACCCGGCAGATCATGGGCAATCTGCTGCTTCAATTGTGGAACGCCGACCGCAAGGCGGTTTTGTTCGTGACCCATGATCTCGAGGAGGCGATTGCGCTTGCCGATCGCGTGGTGATCATGTCGGCCGGGCCCTCCGCGCGGATCATCGGCGACTGGCCCGTCAATTTGTCACGTCCACGCGATATCATGGAAGTGCGGCTCGACCGGGAATTTCACGCCCTTCACCGTGAGATCTGGAGCGTGCTGAAGGACGAAGTGCTCAAGGGCTACGCCCAGTCGTCGCAAACCGTGGCGGGAGGGCCCTGATACCTTGATCTCCGAGCGAGTGTGGCTACACTCCGGCCGCCCTGCGCAAGCAATAAAGGCAATCAATCTGACGCAATCAAAGGAAGGTGTCATGTTCGTACGAGCTTCAATTCTGGCCGTTTCCGTCGCTTTCGCGGCCCTGTGCGGCCCTGGCGCCGCAAGCGCCCAGGGCGTTTTCACGCTGTCGTCGCCGAGTTTCAAGGATGGCGAGCGGCTGGCCGTGAAGAATGCCGGCAACAACAAGTCCAATCCGAACTGCGTCGGCGACAACGTCTCGCCCGCGCTGTCCTGGTCGAATCCGCCCGAAGGCACCAAAAGCTTCGCGATCCTGATGTTCGATCCCGAAGGCCGTCCGCCCGGCGGCGTCAGCCACTGGGTGGCCTACGGCATTCCGGCCTCCGTCACCGGTTTTGCCGAGGGCGAAGTGTCCAAGCCGAGCGACAAATATGTCGGCGGATCGAGCCTGATGAAGCTGCCGAATTATTTCGGGCCCTGCACCCCGCCCGGACCGCAACATCACTACACGTTCACGCTGATGGCGACCGACCTCGAACCGGCCGCGCTCGCCGCCGGCATGACCCGCGACGAACTGATCAAGGCGCTCGATGGCCACGTGAAGCAGGCAACCGGCTTGATCGGCACGTTCTCGAAGCCGCAGTAGCACAGATGAACTTGGGCCTCCTTCTCCCTTTGGGAGAGGGAGACCCTCTATCCTCTCGTCGTCCCCGCGCTTTGACGTCATTGCGAGGAGCAACGCGACGAAGCAATCCACTTTTAGTGCTTGCGGCCTCATGGATTGCTTCGCGGAGCCTGTCATCGGGCGCGCATTCGCGCGACCCGTTGGCTCGAAATGACGGATAGTGCCACGCCAGTGAGCCACCCTGAGACGGATTTTCGATCGTGTCGCGCCTGACGCTTCTCTCATTGCAGATCCTGGTCGCGGTCGTTGGGCTGGCGGTGTGGCAAGTGTTCGCAACCGTGCCGATCTTCGGCCGCATGTTGCTGCCGCCGTTCTTCTTCTCCAATCCCGTCGATATCGGCAGCCAGATCGTCGACTGGTTCAAAAGCGGCGTGATCTGGAAACATCTCGCGATCACGCTGTGGGAATCGATCCTCGCCTTCGTGATCGGCTCGCTCGCGGGCGTCGCGGTCGGCTTCTGGTTCGCGCGCCAGCCGCGCGTCGCCGCGGTGTTCGACCCCTATGTGAAAATGGCCAACGCGCTGCCGCGCGTGGTTCTCGCGCCGATCTTTGCGCTCTGGCTCGGACTTGGCATCTGGTCGAAAGTCGCGCTCGGCGTCACGCTGGTATTCTTCATCGTGTTCTTCAACGTCTATCAGGGCGTCAAGGAAGTCTCGGCCACCGTGCGCGACAATGCCCGCATGCTCGGCATGAACGAGCGGCAGTTGATGCGCCACGTCTATTGGCCCTCGGCGCTGTCGTGGATGTTTTCCTCGCTGCATACGTCCGTGGGCTTCGCGGTGGTCGGCGCGGTGGTCGGCGAATATCTCGGCTCGGCCGCGGGGCTCGGCTATTTGATCCAGCAGGCGGAGGGCGTGTTCGACGTCGCCGGCGTCTTTGCCGGAATGTTCGTGCTGTCGGCGTTTGTGATCCTGATCGACCTTGTGGTGACGCTGGTCGAGCGGCGGCTTCTGGTCTGGCGCCCGAACGCGGGCGAGGCGAGGGCGTAGGGATCCCTTCGGAATATTTGACTCCGTCATTCCGGGTCTGGTGCTTACGCACCATCCCGGAATAACAGCTTGAATGGCACGCACCTGCTCAATCCTCGCGTGCTGCTCTGTCGTCCGCCACACCATCTGGCCGACTATACGGCCGCGCCCAGATTGAGTAAGTTCGGCGCCATATTTGAGTTGTTTCAGCTTTCCCGAAAATGGGAGCGCACCGAAATGGCGAAGCGCAGACAGGCGGCGCGTCCAACAGGGCGCAAATTGCCAACTAAGCCCAAAAGAGCGCCTGCGAATCTTGATTTAAAAAAAGAAATTGCAGCTCTCAGACTGGAATTGGCCGAAGCGCTGGAGCGGCAAACCGCAACGGCAGGGGTTCTCAAAGTCATCAGCGGTTCGCCTGGCGACCTTGAGCCGGTGTTTAAAGAGATGTTGGAGAATGCAACGCGCCTATGCGAAGCCCATTTTGGAAACCTGTGGCTTTGCGAAGGTGACGCATTTCGGCTTGGAGCACTGTATGGTGCGCCGGCTGTCTTTGCCGAAGCGAGGTGGCGAGAGCCGGTGATTCATCCCGGGCCAGGGACCGGCCTTGGCCGTGTCGCCAGAACAAAGCAGCTCGTCCATATTGCCGACCTCGCTTCGGAGCAGGCCTACATTGAACGCGAGCCGTCGCGCGTCGCACTCGTAGAACTCGCCGGCGCTCGAACATACCTTATGGTTCCGATGCTCAAGGATAATGAGTTGGTCGGCTCCATCGCCATCTACCGCCAGGAGGTGCGGCCTTTCAGCGACAAACAGATCGAGCTGGTGACCAGCTTCGCCGACCAGGCGGTTATCGCCATCGAGAACACACGATTACTCAAGGAATTGCGCGAACGTACGGACGATTTGAGCGACTCTTTGCAGCAGCAGACCGCGACCGCCGATGTGCTCAAGGTGATTAGCCGCTCGACTTTTGACCTGCAGCCGGTGCTCGATACGTTGATCTCGTCGGCATGTCGTTTATGCGAAGCAGATATCGGAACCATACGATATCAAGATGGCTCAATCTATCGCCTTGCCGCGGATTATGGCTGTACGCCTGAGTGGCGCGACCATCTTGCGCGCCAATCGACCGACCCGGATCGTGGCTCGATCTTTGGGCGAACGATTATCGACGGTGGCACTGTCCATATCCCGGATGTCCTTGCCGATCCCGAATTTACCCGGCTGGCAACCCAAAAGCTGATGGGCTTTCGGACGGCGCTCGGCGTTCCCTTGATACGAGAGGGTCGGGCTTTTGGCGTGTTAAGTCTGATTCGCTTCGCGCCACGCTCCTTCGCCGAGAAACAAATCGAATTGGTCGAGACCTTCGCCGACCAGGCCGTGATCGCGATCGAGAATACGCGGCTGTTCAACGAAACGAAGGAAGCATTGGAGCGGCAGACCGCGACCGCCGATATCCTGAAAGTCATCGCCTCTTCGCCCTCGGACGTGCAGCCGGTGTTCGAAGCCATCGCGAGACGAGCCAACACGCTGATCGGCGGATTCTCGAGTACGGTGTTTCGTTTCATCAATGGGATCGCCTACCTCGAGGCGTTCACGCCAACTACTCCGGCCGCTGATGAAGTATTGAAGACCACCTTCCCAAGGCCGGTTACCGATTTCGCGCCGTTTCGAATGGCGCAAGCCGGCGAGGTCGCGCAAATCCCCGATACCGAAGCCTCCACCTACGAGCTTCAAGACATCTCGCGGGCGCGCGGCTACCGCAGCATGTTGTACGCTCCGCTGATGAGTGACGGCATGTCGATCGGCTTTATCGCGGTGACCCGCGTCCAGCCCGGCACGTTCCCCGACCACCACGTGCAGTTGCTGCGGACCTTCGCCGATCAGGCGGTGATCGCCATCGAGAATGCGCGACTTTTCGAACAACTTCAAGCTCGTACAGAGGACTTGCGCGAATCCCTCCAGCAGCAGACCGCGACCGCCGACGTACTGAAGATCATCAGCAGCTCGCCGGGCGAGTTGGAGCCCGTATTTCAGGCGATGCTGGAGAACGCCACACGTATCTGCGAGGCTGAATTTAGCAACCTGTTCTTGCGGGAAGGGGACGTTTTCCGCGCCGTCGCAGTCCACGGCGAACCGGCATATGTAGAGAGCTGGCAGCGAGAGCCGGTAATCGCGCCGCGCGACCATCCTGGCGTTCCACTCGACCGTCTCGCTCGCACCAATGAAGTCGTCCACATTCACGACCTGACGGCTGAGCCTCCCTACATTGAGGGCGACCGCCGGATGGTTGCCCTCGTCGATTCTGCGGGCGCCCGAACGATGCTCCTGGTACCAATGCTCAGGGAGAACGCGCTGATCGGAGCCATCGTCATTTACCGCCAGGAGATGCGCGCGTTTACCGACAAACAGATCGAGCTTGTCAGGAACTTCGCTTCTCAGGCCGTGATCGCGTTCGAGAACGCACGGCTGCTAAACGAGCTGCGAGAATCTCTTCAACAACAGACTGCGACTGCCGATGTGCTAAAGGTGATCAGCCGCTCGGCCTTCGATTTGCAGACCGTGCTGCAAACGCTGGTTGAATTGGCGGCAAAGCTCTGCGACGCCGACAAGGCGACCATTACCCGTCAAAAGGACGGTGTGTTTTTTCGCGCCGAGACCTACGGCTTTTCTGAAGAATTCGTAAATTATATCAGGCGAGTTCCCGTCGTGCCCGAACGAGGGACTGCGGGCGGACGAGCCCTTCTGGAAGGGGTTGTGGTTCACATTCCCGACGTCAAGACAGACGCCGAATACACCCTTATCGAAGCGCAGCGATTGGGCGGCTTTCGCACGATGCTCAGCGTTCCGATGTTGCGCGAAGGTGTGCCGATCGGCGTGATCGGCTTGACGCGTTCTGAAGTACGTCCTTTCACCGACAAACAGATCGAGCTGGCGACCATTTTTGCGGACCAGGCTGCCATCGCGATCGAAAACGTCCGGCTATTCGATGAGGTGCAGGCGAAGACCCGTGAACTATCCGAGGCGCTCACTTATCAGACCGGGAGCGAAAACATCCTCAAGGTGATTGCATCTTCGCCGACCGATGTGGGACCGGTCCTCCATGCTATTGTTGAAAGCGCCTGCGAGCTTTGCGAGGCATACGACGCCATTGTGCGCCTGAGAGACGGCGACGAGTTGCGTTTGAGCGCCCATCACGGCCCGATACCCACGAGTCACGATAAAATACCAATCGATCGCAGCTGGACGGCGGGAAGCGCGTTCCTCGACAGGAAGCCGATCCATCTACACGACCTGCTATCTTCTGAAGGCGACCAATTTCCAAGAGCACAGGAAATGTCGCGTTTTGAGGGAGGCTATCGCACTATATTGAGCGTACCGCTTCTGCGAAAGGGCGAGAGCATTGGAACGATCGTGCTTCGCCGCCTCGAAGTGCACCCGTTCAGCGACAAACAGATCGCCTTGCTCCAGACCTTCGCCGATCAGGCCGTGATCGCGATCGGCAACGTGCGGCTGTTCGAACAGGTGCAGGAGCGGACCAAGGAGTTGTCGCATCTCGCTCGACGACTTGCGCACCGCGCAGGATCGACTGATCCAAACGGAGAAACTTGCCTCGCTGGGACAGCTCACCGCGGGCATCGCGCACGAGATCAAGAACCCGCTCAATTTCGTCAATAATTTCTCGGCGCTGTCGATGGAACTTGTCGAGGAACTGAAGGACGTGCTCAAGCCCGCGACGCTCGACAACAAGACGCGGGAAGAAACCAGCGAGCTGACACAGACGCTGTTGGGCAATCTCGAAAAGGTGGTCCAGCACGGCAAACGCGCAGACACGATCGTCAAGAACATGCTGTTGCACTCGCGCCAGGGTTCGGGCGAGCACAGATCTGTCGATATCAACGCCCTCGTCGAAGAAAGCCTCAATCTTGCATATCACGGCGCGCGGGCCGAGAAGCCGGGCTTCAATATCACGCTGAAGCGGTCGTTTGATCCGAACGCGGGTGAGGTGGATGTGTTTCCCCAGGAGATCACGCGGGTGTTCCTGAACCTGATTTCCAACGGCTTCTACGCGGCGACCAAGCGCAAGGGTGAGGCCAACAGCGATGGTCATGAGCCCACACTTGCCGCCGCGACCAAAAACCTCGGCGACAGCGTGGAGATCAGGATCCGCGACAGTGGCAGTGGCATTCCGCCCGAGGTGAAGGAAAAGATGTTCAATCCCTTTTTTACGACAAAGCCCGCCGGCGAAGGAACGGGTCTTGGTCTCTCGTTGAGCTACGACATTGTCGTCAAGCAGCATGCCGGATCAATTGACGTCGACACCCAGCCCGGCGAATTCACCGAATTCAGGGTCATACTTCCGCGCAAAGCCGCCCTCAGCAAAGTCAAATCATGAGCTTCCTGGGCGCCGATCACGGCGCAAGCCTCGCCCGCTTTATGATCGCACGACCATCACGGTCCCGGTAAGCCATACGGCGAGGAAAATCAGGACGAACGGCAGCCAAGTGCCGAGGACGCTGCGGAACATGTCGAAGCTCTTCTCGACCAGCAGTGCGATCACGAATATGTCGAGGAAGATGACGATAGCAAGGAACAGCGCGGCCGTCGTGGTCGGGCCCGTGCCGCCAAACCACCGGAAATAGACAACGGACACGGCACTGAATATGATCGGCGCGGCGATCGCATGGGCGATGAGCGCATTGCGTAGCGTGGTAACCTTGCGGCCGACACCGACTGTCGCACCGCAAAGCGCCCACCCCACAACGGCGTGAATGACGATGGCAATCGCTTCCAGCACGGTTGGGTAGTCTTCCGTCGATTGCAGAATTCGATTACTCATGCTACCCGCGCAGCTCGATCGGTCCAATCAATTGCGGAGGAAATCGTGAGAATGTTCGAAAAACTCGCCGCCACGCTTTTGGCGCTGGCCGTGATTTCCACTTCTGCCGCCGCCCAAACCAAGGTCACAATCGCCGTCGGCGGCGGGGCCTGTCTTTGCTATCTGCCGACCGTGCTCGCCAAACAACTCGGCGAATATGAGAAGGCGGGGCTCGCCGTCGATCTGGTCGATCTCAAGGGCGGCTCGGACGCGCTCAAGGCCGTGCTTGGCGGCAGCGCCGACGTCGTGTCCGGCTATTTCGACCATTGCGTCAATCTCGCCGCCAAGAAGCAGGAATTGCAGTCCTTCGTGGTTTACGACCGCTATCCCGGGTTGGTGCTGGTGGTGTCGCCGACGCACACGAGCGAAATCAAATCGATCAAGGATCTCGCCGGCAAGAAAGTCGGCGTCAGCGCGCCCGGTTCCTCGACCGACTTCTTTCTCAAATTTCTCCTGAAGAAAAACGGCGTCGATCCCGCAGGCGTTGCCGTCATCGGCGTCGGCCTTGGCGCCACTTCGGTGGCGGCGATGGAGCAGGGCCAGATCGACGCGGCGGTGATGCTCGATCCGTCCGTCACCGTCCTGCAAGGCGGCCACCCGGATTTGCGCATCCTCTCCGATACGCGGACGCAAAAGGATACGCTTGACGTGTTCGGCGGCGAATATCCGGGCGGCGCGCTCTATTCGACCGCCGCATGGGTCTCCGGCCACGAAAAGGAAGTTCAGGCGCTGACCAATGCGATCCTGTCGACGCTCAACTGGATCCACGCCCATTCGGCCGAAGAGATCATGGACAAGATGCCCGCCGAGATGGTCGGCAAGAACAAGGGGCTTTATCTGGCCGCGCTGAAGAACACGATCCCGATGTATTCGCAGACGGGCCAAATGGACCCCAAGGGGGCCGATGCCGTGCTCGCGGTGTTCAGCGAGAGCTCGCCGGAGGTCGCCAAGGCCAATATCGATGTCAGCAAGACCTACACCAACAAATTCGTCGATCAGGCCAAGAAGACGACGGGGATGAATGCGAAGTAGAACCGGCGGGCCGATGAGCGCATGACGGCTCCGATCATTCACCGCGTCACGGCTCTCGATATGCCCGTTCGCGCCACGCCCTGGCCATTCGCGCAAGCGCGCCGCGCCGAGATCGACGCGCATTTTGCGGAAAAACAGCGCGAGAAGCCGGCGATATGGAACGGCCGTGTCCTGGTCGGGCGCAATCCGTCCTTCACCGAAACGCGCTTCGCCGCCGATTATTTCGAGACCGATTTTGCGAGCTTTCTGGCGTGGCGCGACTGGGGCTTTCCCGACCGCGAAATCTTCAACGGCTTCGGCATGGGTGCGTTGCGATCGGCCGACGGCGCCTTCCTGCTCGGCGAAATGGCCGCGCACACCGCCAATGCGGGGCGGATTTACTTTCCATCCGGCACGCCCGATCTCGACGATGTCAGGGATGGCGCGGTCGATATTGCGGGCAGCGTCGTCCGTGAAGTCCTGGAGGAAACCGGTCTCACCGAGGCCGACTATACGGCGGGCGCGCATTGGGACTGCGTGGTCTCGGGCAGGGCGGTGGCAATGATCCGCCTCTTGCACGTCGACATGCCGGGTGAGGCGCTGCGCGCGCGGATTGCGGCCAATCTTGCCCGGCAACACCAGGCGGAACTCTCCGCGATCCATCTGGTGCGCGGAACGGGTGACTTCACGGCCGCGATGCCGCGTTTTGTCACCGCGTTCATCGAAGCACAACTATCGTCATAGTCCGCGCTGTCGGTTTGCCTCAAAACAAGTCAACTGGCCCGGCCGCATGCCAATACGCTTGACATCGACCTGCGCTATCAATGTGATAGGCGCCAATAAAACCAAAAAGCGCCAATCGCACAATCTTCCAGGGAGGGTTTCATGTCGGTGCGCAAAGCCGCCCGCCGGTCCGGTGGGCTGTTTGCCGTGATCGTTTCTGTCGTGGTCCTGGCGCTGGGCATGGCGG
The DNA here is from genome assembly GCA_963741185.1 of uncultured Alphaproteobacteria bacterium. Lineage (GTDB taxonomy): Bacteria > Pseudomonadota > Alphaproteobacteria > Rhizobiales > Xanthobacteraceae > Bradyrhizobium. The sequence goes on from CAVUHE010000033.1 coordinate 323,995, forward strand.
TTTCCGCCGAGGCTCAGGACAAGAAGATCAGGATCGGCGTGATTTTCGACCTGACCGGCCCGCTCGCCGGCGGCGGTTCGGAGCTGCAATATACCGGCGTCAAGATCATGCTCGACCAATACGCCAAGACCGGCGTCGAGGGTTACAAGGTCGAGGCGGTCTATGCCGACGCGCAAAGCAAGCCCGATATCGCCATCAACGAGGCGGTGCGCCTGCTCGAGCAGGAAAAAGTCGACATGATCATGGGCTTTTTCTCGTCGGCGCAATGCGTGCCGGTGTCCGCGCGTGCCGATCAGATGAAGAAATTCATGTGGATCACCACCTGCATTTCCTCCGGTGTGTTCGACGGCAAGAACTACAAATATGTGTTTCGCCCGCAGGCGGCCGGCGATCAATACGGCATGATGACGACGGACTTCATCGCACAGAACGCGATGTCCAAGTTCGGCAAGGAGCCGAAGGATCTGCGCGTCGCCATCATCCACGAGGACGGCGCCTATGGCGTCGACGTCGCCAAGGGCAACGAGGCTGGCGTCAAGAAGGCCGGCTTCAACCTCGTGCTGAAGGAGGGTTACTCTGCGACCGCCCCCGATCTCTCGGCGCTCGTGACAAAACTCAAGCGGGCCCGGCCCGACGTGATCTTCCACACCGGCTACAATCCCGACATTACACTGCTGTTTCGCCAGGCGCGCGAACAGGGCCTGAAGTTCGGTGCCATCGTCGGCCATGGCGCCGGCTATGGCGTCTATGAGAAGCTGAAGGAAGGCCTCGGCACCGACGCCAATTATCTCTTCAACACCGATCCGATCTCGATCTGGCTCGCCAATCAGAAGACCATGGATCCCAAGCTGCCGCCGGTCATCAAGATGGTGGGCGAAGAGTTCGACAAGCTCAAGCCAGGGGTGGCCATCCGCTCCGCCCATGTCGGCATCGGTGCTTCCAACGCCTATGTCTTCCTCGACGACGTGCTGCCGCGCGCGATCAAGAAATATGGCGGCGTCGATTCCGAGGCGCTTCGCAAGGCGGCGCTCGATACCGACATCCCCGAAGGCGGCACCATGCTCGGCTACGGCGTCAAATTCTACGGCGAAGGCGAGCGTTTCGCCGGACAGAACGAGCGTTCGTTCCCGGTCGTGCTCCAATACATCGATGACAAGTCATATGTGGTGTGGCCGAAGAGCCAGATGCAGCGCGAGAACGTGCTGCCGCTGCCGAAGGGGACGACTTTCAGCAATCAGTAGGTCCGGTGCTCGCTTTCACGCTCCAAAGGAGTATCTGAAGTGCTGACGGTGAGCGGGTTGGTGAAGCGTTTTGGTGGCTTCACCGCGGTCAACAATGTGTCGTTCAAGGTCGAGCAGGGCGAGATTCTCGGCCTGATCGGCCCGAACGGCTCTGGCAAGAGCACGATTTTCAACATGCTCTCCGGCACCCTCGTCCCCTCCGCCGGGTCGATCCTGTTTGACGGGATGGAGATCGCTGGCCTTTCGCCGCATCGCATCATCAATCGCGGGGTCGGCCGCACCTTCCAGATCCCAAGGCCGTTTCACCGGCTCACGATCTTCGAGAACGTGGCGCTGGCGGGCTTCTACGGCCAGGGCAGTCACAGCCGCGCCACAGCCTTCGAGGCCGCCGAGCGGGCGCTTGCCATGGTTGGCCTTCCGACCGATCAAAAAACCAGCGTCGATGGCCTTGGCGCCGCGGGCTTGAAGAAGCTCGAACTCGCCAAGGCATTGGCGACCGGACCGAAGCTTTTGCTCGCCGACGAAAGCCTCGGCGGGCTCGATGAAACCGAGATGGATCAGGCCGCCGATATGTTGCGCAAGATCCGCGACGAACTCGGCATCACCATCATCTGGGTCGAGCACATCATGGGCGTCCTGATGCGCGTGGTCGATCGCGTGATGGTGCTCGATCACGGCGAGAAGATATCGGAAGGCCTGCCGGCGATGGTGGCGAGCGATCCGCGCGTGATCGAGGTCTATCTCGGCACGGATGCGGATTCGAGCCAGGTCGCGGCCGCGCAAGCGCGCCGCCGCGCGGAGGCGTGAGGTAGCATGCTGGAGCTCAGATCGGTCGATGCGGGCTATGGCAGCTTTCAGGCGCTGTTCGGTGTCAGTCTTGACGTGAAAGCGGGCGAGGCCGTCGGCGTGATCGGCCCGAACGGCGCCGGCAAGACCACCTTGATGCGGGTGATCTCGGGACTGATCCGTCCGCGCAACGGATCGATCGCCATGGAGCGCACGGATGTGCTGGCGACGCCGGCGCATCGGATCGTCAGCCTCGGCATCGCCCATGTTCCGGAGAACCGGCGGCTGTTTCCGCGGCTCACGGTCGACGACAATCTGAAGATGGGTGCGTTCATGCCCGGTGCGCGCGCCAAATACGCCGAGCGGCTGGAATTCGTCTTCGATCTGTTTCCCCGCATGAAGGAACGCCGCGGCCAGATGGCGGGAACGATGTCGGGCGGCGAGCAGCAAATGTGCGCGATCGGCCGCGCGCTGATGTCGAACCCGAAGCTGCTGTTGCTCGATGAACCCTCCGCGGGGCTCGCGCCCGTCGTGGTGCAGCAGGTGTTCGAGCTCGTGAAGCGGATTCGCGCCAGCGGGCTCACGGTGCTGATCGTCGAGCAGAACGTGCAGCAGGTGCTGCGCGTCGTCGACCGCGCCTATCTGCTCGAAGCCGGCACCATCCGCGCGTCGGGGACGTCGGATGAGATGATGAACACCGCAACCCTCAAGCAAGCTTATCTCGGGGTATGAGCATGACCCGAAAAAGTGGGCACCGGTTTTTCGAGAAGGTCATGCTCGAAAAAGGAGAGCTCTAGCAGGCAATGCAATCCTTTCTCGAAATCTTCGACATCTACCTGCTCGAAGCCATGGTCAACGGCATCCTGCTCGGCGGGGTTCTGGCGCTGCTCGCGCTCGGGCTCAATCTGATCTTCGGCGTCATCGACGTGACCTGGATCTGCTACGCCGAGCTGGTGATGATCGGCATGTACGGCATGTATTATCTGGTCCAGTTCTATCATCTGCCGTACTGGGCCGCCGCACCGCTCGTCATTCTCCTGGTCGCGCTATTGGGCGCTGCGCTGCATTACATCGTGATCGCGCCGCTGTTGACCGCGCCGCCGATCAACCAGTTGCTTGCGACCGGCGGCGTGCTCTTCATCCTGCAAAGCTTTGCCACCGTCGCCTTCGGCATCGAATTCCGCAATCTCGGCATCCGCCTGCCGGTGCTGGCGCTGGGCGAAATGCATTTCAGCTATGCGCGACTGCTTTCCTTTGCCGCCGCCCTGATCGGCATGGTCGGCGTCTATCTGTTCATGACCCGCACCTACACCGGGACGGCGATCCGGGCGATTTCGCAGGACCGCCAGATCATGTCGCTGATGGGCGTGGACACCAGGCGCATCTATCTCATCACCTCGGCGCTGGGCGGCGCGCTCGCAGGCCTCGCCGCCTGCCTGCTGGTGCTGCAATACGACGTGCATCCCTTCGTCGGCCTGTCGTTCGGGCCGATCACCTTCCTGATTTGCGTGCTCGGAGGGCTCGGCAACTTCGTCGGCGGCTTCATCGCGGCTTTTGTCTTCGCCGAGATCATTTCGCTCGGCGGTTTGTTCTCGGACCTTGAATGGGGTTACGTGCTCGCCTTCGCCTTCTTCATCGTCATGATGTTCATCCGGCCCGCGGGCCTTCTGGCGAGGCGGCGATGAAACCGCACCACGCGATCTGGATCGCAGGCGTCGCGGCATTGGTCGCGCTGCCCTTCGTCCATCGCGATCCTTATCACCTTCACATCCTGACGCTGATCCTGATCTGGTCGTTCGCCTACACGTCGTGGTCGATCATGGGCCGTTTCGGGCTGGTGTCGCTCGGCCATGGCGGCTTCATGGGTGTCGGCGCCTACGTGACGGCGCTGTTGTGGAACCATCTCGGGATTTCGCCTTGGATCGGCATTCCCGTGAGCATGGTGGCGGCCGCCGCGCTCGCCCTCGTGGTTGGCTATCCCTGCTTTCGCTTCCGCATCACCGGTCATTATTTCGTGCTGGTGACGCTGGCGCTGTCGGGGATCGTGCTGCAGGTGATCACCGCCACGCGCGACTATACCGGCGGCTCGCTCGGCTATACGCCGAACCGCGCCACCGGCAGCCAGCTTCTCGCGCTGCAGTTCAACGACAAGTCGACCTGGTTCCTGATCGCGCTGTTCGTCTGGCTTGCCGGCCTTTTGGTCTGGCGCTGGATCGATCGCAGCATGAGCCGCTATGCGATGGAGGCGATCTCGGAGGACGAAGACGCGGCCGCGGCGGCCGGCGTCAACGTCACCGCCGAAAAACTCAAGGTCACGATGATCAGCGCGCTGATGACGGCGTTCGCGGGCGCGCTCTATTGCCAGTACCAGATGTTCATTTCTCCCGATACGGTCAGCGGCATCTCGGTTTCGCTGCAAATGGTGTTTGCCGCCATCGTCGGCGGCCTCTACGTGTCGCTGGGGCCGACCGTCGGCGCCGTCATCACCATCCTGTTGGCGGAGGGCTTGAGGATAGGGTTTGGAACCGGCGCGGTGGGCTGGGACAACCTGGTCTACGGCGTGCTGCTGGTGCTGTTCATCATCTTCCTTCCCAAGGGTATCCTTGGTAGCGTCATCGAGAAACTGAAAACGCAGCGCGCATGATGCGGATCGACAAGGCCGAGCCGGCGTAAAGCGGATAGCAGCCGACCACATCGTGCACGATCAACCGTCCCTGAGGCCATGAGCAAGAATCCGTCGAAATCTCTCGCCGACCAGCTGAAGCCGTTTGTCGCGCCGTTCCGCTTCGACGGATCGGGCACGTTTCATCTCAGGTCTTACAGGACCGACGAGAAGGGCGGGCTCGACAAGGACAAGGCCGAGAAGATCCGCGAAGCCAACCTCGTGCGCGTGAACGATTTTCAAGAGCGGCTTTACGCGCAGGACCGCTGGTCGCTGCTCGTGATCCTTCAGGGCATGGACGCGGCAGGCAAGGACAGCGTCATCAAGGGCATCTTCGAAGGCATCAATCCGCAGGGCTGCGAGGTCACCTCGTTCAAGCAGCCGTCAAGCCACGAACTCAACCACGATTTCATGTGGCGCAGTATGATCGCGCTGCCCGAGCGCGGCCGCATCGGCATCTTCAACCGCTCCTATTACGAGGAATGCCTGGTGACGCGGGTGCACCCGGAATTTCTCGCCGCGGAGAAGATCCCCCACAAGCTTGTCACCAAGAACATCTGGCGCGAACGGTTTGCGGATATCTCGGCGATCGAGCGTTACCTCGCGCGCAACGGCACAGTGATCCTGAAGTTTTTCCTCAACGTCTCGAAAGAAGAGCAGCGCGAGCGCTTTCTCGACCGGCTGGACCAGCCGGCCAAGAACTGGAAGTTCTCGATGAACGACATATCCGAGCGCGCGTTGTGGCCGCGCTACATGGCCGTGTATCAGGACATCGTCCGGCACACCTCCACGTCGTTTGCGCCGTGGTACGTGGTGCCGGCCGACCACAAATGGTTCGCGCGGGTGGTGATCGGATCTGCGATCGTCACCGCGCTGGACGCGCTCAACCTGCACTTTCCACGCGCCGACAAGACCTCGTTGCTGGAATTCGAGCAGGTGCGCAAGGCGCTGGAGAGCGAAGGCAAGGAAAGGGGAAAGGGAAAGGGCAAGAAGAAAGCAGGCTCGAAGAAGCCCTCGTCTGCGTCTTGATTTAGCTCAATGCGTTCAACCTCGCTCGGCTGAAGATTTGCTGCCGCGCTGAGTTGATGCGGTCATGGTTTACGACATGCGTCGATCATCATCTCAGGAGCGGGGGAAGCCAATGGCGAGAAAGCGGAGATCTGGCGGGGCGGAGAAATCCGTCCGACGCGATGCCAAGGAACTCACCGCCCTCGAACAATATTGGCACGCCGCCGGGCGGCCGCGGCCGCGCAAACCTCCGCAGAACTACAAATATATCGACGAGCTGGCGCATCTGCAGTTTGAACTGATCAAGTTACAGGAATGGGTTCGCTTGCACGGCCTGAGGGTCGCCGTCATTTTCGAAGGCCGCGACGCCGCAGGCAAGGGGGGCGTCATCAAGCGCATCACCGAGAGCCTCAATCCTCGCATCTGCCGCGTCGTGGCGCTCGGCACGCCGACCGAACGCGAACGAGGCCAGTGGTATTTTCAACGCTACGTCGCCGAACTCCCGACGCGGGGCGAAATCGTTCTGTTCGATCGAAGCTGGTACAACCGCGCCGGCGTCGAGCACGTCATGGAATTCTGCAACGCCGACGAATATCAGGAATTCCTGCGGTCCTGCCCGATCTTCGAGGAGATGCTGGTGCGCTCAGGGATATATCTCGTCAAGTACTGGTTTTCGGTCAACGACGATGAGCAGGAGCGGCGCTTCCAGGAACGCATCCGAAACCCGATCAAGCGCTGGAAGCTCAGTCCGATGGACTTGGAATCGCGCAAGCGATGGGTGGAGTATTCGAGGGCAAAGGACGTGATGTTCGCGCACACCGACCGCAAGAGGGCCCCGTGGCACGTCGTCAATGCCGACGACAAGAAGCGAGCCCGCCTCAATTGCATCCGGCATCTGCTCAATCAGATTCCCTATCGGGATATGCGGCCGGTCGAGATCGAGCTTCCTCCACGCCAGCCGGATACCGGTTACAAGCGGCCAAGGAAGTCGACGCAGCGCTTCGTTCCGCAGGTCTATTGAGCAGATCATGCCACAAGAGATCGAGCGAAAGTTCCTGGTGGCCAACGATGGATGGAAATCATCCGTCGTTGGCAGCACGCGAATACGCGATGGCCTGGTCGCGATCTTGAACGGCCGAAAGGCGCGCGTGCGAATTATCGGCGATCACGCGACCGTGGCTCTCAAGGGTGAGCACAAGGGTTTGGGCCGCTCCGAATTCGAATATCCGATACCCACCTCTGACGCAGAAGAGATATTGCGTACGATGTGTGACGATCGGCTTCTGGAGAAAGCCCGATACTACGTTCCCCATGCGGGGCTGACTTGGGAAATCGACGTTTACGAGGGCATCCTGAAGGGCGTCGTCATCGCCGAGGTCGAATTGGACCGGGCCGACCGCTTGCTTCAATTGCCGGACTGGATTGGAAAGGAGATTACCGGCGACGTGCGATACACCAAATTCAACATGGAAAAGGAAGCCAAACGAGCGGGGGTGCGGCAGCCAGTCTAACGATCAAAATCTCAGAACCGCCATGGCTCCTGATATCGGCGCCGGGGCAACAGCTTGCCGCGGGCTTGGCTTGCGCGCTGGCGCGGTTTCCTCTTGCCGAGACCAAACGTCTGGGATCAAATCCGGTCACTTGAATCAAGCAACGGGAGAAAAACATGCTCAGGAAAGTGATGTTGGCCGCGTTCGTCGTCGCATTTGCCGGCGGCTCAGCATTCGCGCAGGAAACCTGCGAAAGCAAGGCGATGGGTAAGGACGGCAAGGCTCTGGCCGGCGCGGCCAAGACCTCGTTCATGAAGAAGTGCATGGCCGACACCTGCGCGACCAAGGCCGTGAGCGCCGACGGCAAGCCGCTTTCGGGCGCCGCGAAGAACAGCTTCATGAAGAAGTGCGAAAAGGGCGCTTGAAGCTTTCCCAATTGAAGTAGACGCCGGTTTGCACAAAGCACCGGAGACCTCGGCGCAGCTCGCCGGGTGCGATTTGAGAGCCGCCTTCAGGGCGGCTTTCCTTTTTTGGCGGGCCCTTGCGGGGCGGGCAAAATCCGCCGTTCGGGACGGTGGTGAGGTCCCAGTTTGGCCTTTTTCGACCATTGAAGTGGCCCGGAAGCGCCCCAATAAGTCCTTAAACGAAACAGCCAATGGGGGTGACGCAGCGCTTACGATAAATCCCGAAATCATGCGAGTTAGTAAAATGGTACGACATGATCGAAAATCGAGGCCTGAGGGCGAACTCTTGTCCTGGGAGGAGATGGTCACCACCGACCCCTTGGAAGAATCTGAGGCGCTCACCGAAAAACTTCGCGCACAAATGGAAAGCTCGCAGCGGCTGAACGAATACTACAACGAGGTTGTCGCCGAACTGCGCGCCTCTCTGGACAGGATCGAAGCCGAGGAAAGCCAAGCGCGCTAGTGGCGGAAGGGACGCTTGCCACGTTCGTCCTTCCAAAAGGCTCCTGAAAAAATCGTTCTGGTGCGGCTGGCCTCCTGGACCTGGTTCGGGAGGCCATTTCCTTGAACGCCGCCTTTTCGTCCGTATTTCCGATGTCTGCGCCTCGTTTGCGCCCGGCTTCCCCGTCATCACATCAACGCCGCGCAAGGAACAAGCCGGGACCGCGATTCAAACGCAAACATGGCGAAGTCCTGCCGTTTGGTTGAGCGTTTGAAGATTCGAATTTAATGGAGTTAAGCAATGACGACGACGCGACAGGACAAACCGGGCGGCAAGCCGCGCCAGCGCAGCCGGAAGCCGGAACAGCGAAATCAGAAGAGCGATCAACAGCATCGTCCCAAGCCCGATCAGGTGGATGAAGATCAAGTCGCGCCAGTGGTCGCTTCAAGCGAGGTTCCTGCGATCGAGGCGGCAATACCGATGATCGAGGCCGCGGTACCGGTGGAAGAGGCGATAGCACCGGTGGACGAGGCGGTAGCATTAGTGGAAGAGGCGCCAGCGCCGGTTGAGATGCCCCTGATCGGTGAGGTCCTCCCGCCGGTACAGGCTGCAATCGGTCCAGTTGAGACCGCGGCCACCGTCGGCGTTCAGGCCATCGCCAACGCCTACGCCGACTACGCGAGGGTATCGCTCCAGGAGGGTAGATCCTTTGTCGACAAGCTTATGGTGGTGCGTTCGTTCGACAAGGCGATCGAGCTTCAGAGCGAATTCGCAAGGCAGGCCTATGCGAATTTTATCGCGGAATCGCACAAGATCTGTGAACTCTACAGCGCATGGACGCGGCAGATGTTCAGGCCCTGGGAAATCGCCGCGGCCAGACTGACCCAGACCGCGCGCCAGACCTGGTAGTCGCGCGGCGCAGATTGGCCGCTCGCCGCAGGCTCGCAAAAAAAGGCCCCGGTTTTTCCGGGGCCCGTTTTTTTGCCTCCCCGAAACGGTGTTCTGTCGCGGGATAAAAAAGGGGGAAGCGGGCGGATGGCGTCAATCGGAGACGCGCCCCTCGTTCAACAACCGGGCATGGATGATCTGCCACTTGTCGCGCCGGCCTGGCCGGAATTCCAGGAGAGGAGAGCGCTTGTCCTGAAGCTCGCAAAAGAACTTCAGCGTGTCTCTGGCAGTTGGCGCGGATGGATCGATCGGCTGGGTTTCAAGCCAGCGATCCCATTCGTTAAGAAGAAGCGATTTCCACTCGTCTTGTCTCATTGACTGCGCGTCCTCGGCTCAAGAGGGCGAGGCCTTGGGAGCCTCAATATGATCGCGCTGGTCATTTGGCGTCGCTGTCTCTGTTCGAGACCGTTGGATAGGGCATCCAGAAGACAATCGGCTCCGCCGTGCCGATGAGCGCCTTCAAAGTTCAATATGGTAGAGAGGGCTTAACCGTTTCTAAATGTGCACAACAACTTGTCAAGCCTGAGGCGTCGCGGCCGAACTTTCGCAGGTTCGGATTGCGGCTGCCGGCCGCGACGGATAATCTGTGACCAGGAAAAAAGCGGTCGAATCTTGGGACGCGAATTTTCCGACAACATCGGACGGCCTCAAATGTCGCGGCGCTACAACCTTTACGTGCGAAGGCTCGTCGTCAATACAATTGTCACATCGACGATGCTTGCGAGCGTCACGATGGCGTCGGCCTGGAGCCAGCAACCGCCGCGGGCCAGTCTGTCGTCCGCTGCCCCGCTTCAATTCGGCATGAATGCCGGGCAGGTTTCGCAGGTCCTTGGCGTGCCACTGAGCTATGTCCGCGGCCGTCCCGGAGACGAGCTCCTTCTCGCCATACCGAACGTCAAGGGCAGCGCCCTTTCGACCCGCAGCGACGGGCTCTACCTGCAGTTTCGAAAGGGAAGGCTCGCGGGATGGAAAGGCGATTGGGGGATGATCAGGCCATGATGGAAAGCCAGGCCATGATGGAAAACAAAGTCGCGCGGAAGTGGCCGAAGAAAATCCTGTTGCTTGTGGCTCTGGCGGCGTTCGCAGCGATGCTGCCGGCCTCGGCGCAGACCTTCGGAGAGCGTCCCATCCGCTACGGCAACACCAGCAGTTTCTGGTATGACGGTCGCGGCGATGATCGCGACTTCCCGACCAATGGCGCTTTCCCGGGCAATTTCGCCGCCGTTCCCTCTTACGCCGCGATCGGCGCCGCCGGATTCCTGGAAAGCAATCCGAGGCGCTCGGCGATCCCGTATCCGTCCCAAACCTATTTCGGTCCGGCGCGCGATCGGATTTATTGTCAGGGTTACCCTGGCGGCCCGGTGTCCGGCAATCGCGTTCGGTGCTGAGGCCGCCTGCGATATCCGGCGCAGCCACCCATCGCAACAGGTGCAATCTTCGAAACGCCTGCCGAAGATAACGATATGAGTATTGCCGCTCAAATCCGGCGCGGGGCAGCCGTTCGCTGTGCCTTGCTTGTCATTGCCTTGTCACTTTCGCCCGCACCGGCCCGCTCCGATGCGAGCGAAGCGCGGGGCGCCAGATTGTCGTTCCTGACCGGGTCCGAAGACGAAACGCAAACCGGGCCCGAAAATGAAACGCGATCGCCCGCCGAGGAAATGCCGCCTTCGACGTTGCCGGGAGACAACAGGGATTTTGACGGGATTTGGACGTTTACGAGCGCGGGGTGTCCCTACACGGGCTCGCTGCCTGCCAAGATCATCGGCGGGAAAATCATCATCAAGGGCGGCAGCGGGCAGGTCGATCCCGACGGCACATTGCATTCGGTCGGGGCCGGAAACGGCATGACCTTGACCGCCGTTGGACAAATGTCGGCAAGTACCGGCTCGGGGACCTTCAATCGATCCGACGGCTGCGTCGGTAGCTGGATTGCGATCAAGCGCGGACCGTTGAACGGCCGCCGGTGACGCGGCTCGGCGCCCCGCGTTACCGCCGATGGAACGGGTTTCGAAGGTCAGGCTGCTTGCGTCGGCCAAACCAATAAGACTAACGTTGTGCCCTAAGAAACGCCGGCGATTTCAATTTGCGCATCGGCGATAAACAGGGCGGGGGAAAAAATGTCTTTCATCGTGGATCGCCGCAAGCTGCTTGGCTCATCCGTCGCGTTCGCTGCCGGAGCGCTCGCGGCGCCGGCGTTGATCGGGCGGGCGGAAGCGGCGGTTCTCAAACTGAAGCTCTCCTCCTCGCAAGCCAACGATCCGAAATTCGCCAACGGGCGCGTCTATTACGACAATCTCGTCAGACAAATCGCCGCAGGCCCGCTTGCGGGACAGGTCGAGGTTGCGTTCTTCCCCGACAATCAACTCGGGCAGGAGATCGACGTCATCAACTCGGTCAAGCTCGGCGTGATCGACATGATGGTTTCGGGCTCGTCGATCGCCGCCAATCTGGTGCCGCTGGTCGGCACCTATGACCTCGGCTATTTGTTCTCGTCGTTCCCGCAACAGACCAAGGCGTTCGACGCCGGAGCGGCCGCGCCGATCGAGCAGGCGCTGCTCAAGGGCGCCAACATCCGCATCATCGCCTGGGCCTACAATTTCGGCTCCCGATCGGTGCTGGCGCGCAAGGCCGTCAACACGCCGGACGATCTGGCGGGATTGAAGATCCGCACGCTGCCAAATCCGGTGATCACCGAATGCCTGCGCCTGATGGGAGCCGCCGCCACGCCGATGGCGTTTGGCGAGATCTACACCGCCTTGCAGGCCGGCGTGCTCGACGGGCTGGAACATGACCCGCCGACCATCGTCGCATCGAAATTCTACGAGACGTCGAAATTCTATTCGCTCACCCAGCATAATTTCTCGCCGCTTGCGATCTATCTGTCGGATGCCAGTTTCAACCGCATGCCGGCGACCTTGCGCGATGGCTTCGTCGACGTGGCCAGGAAGGCCGCCGCCGACACCCGCGCGCACGGTCTTACCGTGGAGAAGGAAGCGCTGGCGCAACTCAAGGACAAGGGCGTCACCGTGATCGATTGCGACCGCGAGGCGTTCCGCAAGCGCGTCGCTCCGCAGAGCGAAGCCTTCGTCAAGGCGCGCCCCGAGGCCAAGCCCGTGGTTGATCTGATCCGCGCCACGTCGGCGTGACGATGCAGGATGTGGCCGACAGCCTTCCCGGCGCGCAGACCGGCGCCAGGGGACGGGCGACCGGCGCGTTGCTGGTGCTCACCGATATCGCCGCCGCAGGCCTGCTGGCGGCCGATCTTGCGGTCGTGATCTATTCGGTGCTGGCGCGCTCGCTGTTTGCGGCCCCGGTCGAATGGGCCGATGACGTCGCGCGCGGGTTGATGGTGGCGTCGGCCTTTTTCGGCGCGGCGTCCGCGCTTGCCCGCGGCGAAAATCCCGGCGTGATTTTTTTCCGCTCGCTCTTGCCGCAACGCTGGCAGAGCATCGTCGACGATGTCGGCGCGGCGTTGGTCCTGATCGTGGCGGGGTATGTCGCGTTCCATGCCATCGAACTCGGCTGGATCACGGCCGGCCAAACCACCGGCTCCGGCCTGCCGCTCGAATTGACCTTTTATCCGATGGGGCTAGGGGCGGCCTGCATGACGGCGTTCGCCGCCGAAATTTTCTTCGAGCGAGACTGGCGCGATGTCTTTCGCGCGGCGGCGATATTGGCCGCGGCGGGGGGCATCTTCCTCGCCGGCGATGCCTTGATTCCGGACGCGATGCCGTCGTCCGGCACGCTGATGCTGATTGGCTTCGTGCTCACGCTCGCCGGCGGTCTGCCGATCGGCTTTGCGCTGGCGCTGGCGGCGCTGATCTTCATCTGGGTCGAGGGCAGTCTGCCCGGCGTGATCTTCGCCCAGCAGATGGCGCGCGGCATCGACAATTTCGTGCTGCTCGCGATTCCCTTCTTCATCCTGGTTGGCTATTTGATGGAAGCCAACGGCATGTCGGTGCGGCTGATCGAATTGCTGCAGCGCCTGGTCGGGCGGATGCGCGGCGGCCTCAATGTGGTGATGGTCACGGCCATGGTGCTGTTCTCCGGCATCTCCGGCTCGAAGATGGCCGATGTCGCGGCCGTCGGCGCGGTGCTGGTGCCGGCATCGCGCAAGTCCGGCCAGAACCCCGGCTCCACGGTCGCGCTGCTCGCCGCCTCCGCGGTGATGGCGGAGACCATCCCGCCATGCATCAATCTGATCATCCTCGGCTTTGTCGCCAACCTCTCGATCGGCGGGCTGTTCGCCGCAGGCTTGCTGCCGGCGGCGCTGATGGCCGCGGCCCTGATCGGCGTATCGATCCTGTTCGGCAAGCCGAACACCGGACCTGCGCCCGCGCCACTGGCGCGCGCCGCGATGCGGCGGATGTGGCTCGGCGCCGGCGTTTCGTTCGGCCTGATCGCGATGATCTTCATCGGTTTCAAGTCGGGCTTTGCCACCGCCACCGAAATCTCCGCCTTTGCGTCCCTGTATGCGGTCGTGGTCGGCTCGGTGGTGTTCCGCGAGCTGACACCGGCTTCCGCCTGGCGCAGCTTCGTCCATGCCGCCGCGCGCTCTGGACTGGTGCTGTTCATCGTCGCCTCCGCGCAGTCGCTCGCCTTTGTCTTGACGTTGCAGCAGGTGCCGCATGCGGTGGCCGAGTTCATGGTGGGGCTGTCGCATGAAAGCGGCACCTGGCTGTTCATGCTGTTGTCGATCCTGATCCTGATCGTGATGGGCTCGGTGCTGGAGGGCGCGGCGGCCTTGATCATCTTCGGACCGCTGCTGGTGCCGGTGGCCGGCCAGCTCGGCATCGCGCCGCTGCATTACGGCGTGGTGCTGGTGATCGCGATGGGCATCGGCCTGTTCGCGCCGCCGCTGGGCCTTGGGCTTTACGGCGCCTGCCTGATCGGCAAGGTTCCGGTCGAACAGACGGTGCGGCCGATGCTGGGCTATCTCGGGCTGCTTCTGGTCTGCCTTTTGGTCATCGCCTTCGTGCCTGACATCAGCACGTTGTTGCCAAAGTTGATGGGTTACTGAAGATTTCGGTTACTCAAGGATTGGGCCATCGAAATGAAGATACTGCTCACCCATACGCCCCACATGCGCGACAATTATTACGGCGCCCGCGCGCTTGCGGGATTGCAAGGGCTCGGCGAGGTGGCGTTGCATCAAGGCAGCGAAACCCTGGAAGGCGAGCGGCTGATTACCGCCGCGCAAGGCTGCGACCTCATCGTCGCCGATCGCGCCACCGCCGTGCCGGCGCCGATCTTCGAGGCGTTGAGATCGCTCAAGGTGGTGCTGCGTTGCGCGGTCGATATCCGCAACATCGACGTCGCCGCCGCCTCATCGCACGGCATTCTCGTCACCCGCGCCAAACCAGGCTTCGTCGAATCCGTCACCGAGCTCGTGCTCGGCTTCCTGGTCGATCTCAACCGCGGCATCTCCCGCGCGAGCGCTGCCTATCAGCAGGGTCGGATCCCGACGGCGCGGATGGGACGGCAGCTTGCCGGCACCACCATCGGCATCATCGGTTATGGCGCGATCGGCCGCGCGGTGGCGCCACTCGCAGCCCATTTGGGAATGCGGGTGTTGATCTGCGATCCCTTTGTGACCGTCGAGAACAAGAGTTTCTGCCAGGTCGACCTGCCGACCTTGCTGGCGGACTCCGATCACGTCGTCTGCCTTGCGCTCGCCAATGAGGCGACGGAAAACCTGATCAATGCCGCGGCCTTGGCGCGGATGCGCCGCGATGCGGTGTTCATCAACGTCTCGCGCGGCAATCTCGTCGACGAGGCAGCACTTGCCACAGCCGTCACCGAGGGACGGATCGCGGGCGCCGCGATCGATGTCGGCCGCGCGCCGGACCAGATGCCGTCGCCCGAAATCGCAAACCTGCCAGGCGTGATCGCCACGCCCCATATCGGCGGGTTGACGCCGCCCGCGATCGAGGCGCAGGCGCTGCACACCGTGGAGCAGGTGCGCATCCTGGTGTCCGGGGCGGTGCCGGACGGCGCGGTCAACACCGCGACCTGGACTCGCCGGATTTGATCGCGTTTGCGGTCCGCGCGTCTTCACAATGCTGGCGCGCTCTGCGGCAGCGGACTTAACTGCAGCCCTCCCGCGATCACCGCGTGGCGGTAAATGAGTGGCGGATTGCTCGAAAAGCACGACATGGTAATCTAACTCAATATGCGAGCCGCCATTACGAAATGGATTTAAACGGTCGCGCGATTTTCGGACATGTCCGCCGTGCGGACGCAATTCGGGAGGCACACTTGAACATCACGCGTCGTAACGTTGCAATCGGTGGCTTGAGCTTTCTGGCAGGCACGTCCCTAAGCACAATGAGCCGCGCCGAGTTCGGCGAAGGCTTGCGCGATCTGGGAGAGGGAATTGAAGACTTCGCGATCGCGCAGGACGCCTACATCTTCGGCTATCCGCTCGTCACCATGGAGTTTACGCGCAGGATCATGACCAACGTGGCCGCGCCGGCGGGTACCCGTGGGCCGATGGGCCAATTCATCAAGGCGCGCGAATATCCGGATGCCAAATTCCGCGACGTGACCGCGCCGAACGCCGATACGCTTTACACGACGGCATGGGTCGACGTCGGCAAGGAGCCCTGGGTGCTGAGCATCCCGGACATGAAGGACCGCTATTTCCTGTTTCCGATGCTGGACGGCTGGACCAACGTGTTTCAGGCGCCCGGCAAGCGGACCACCGGCACGGGCCCGCAGACCTACGCGATCACAGGGCCGGGCTGGAGCGGAACGCTTCCAGCCGGTGTCAAGGAATACAAGGCGCCGACCAGCCTGGTCTGGATTCTTGGCCGCATCTATTGCACGGGAACGCCGGAAGACTACGCCGCGGTTCATGCCGCGCAGGATCAATGCAAGCTGGTGCCGTTGAGCTCCTATGGCAAGGCGTTCACGCCGCCGGCCGGCACGGTCGATCCTTCCGTCGACATGAAGACCGCCGTGCGCGAGCAGGTGAACAAGCTCGATACGATCGCCTACTTCACGCTGCTTGCCCAGTTGATGAAGACCAACCCGCCGGCAGCGGCGGACGCGCCCGCGCTCGCCAAATTCGAAAAGATCGGCCTCGTCGCCGGCAAGGATTTCGATGCCGGCAAGTTGCTCAACGCTGACTTCGCCAAACGCGTCCCGCAAGTGGCCTTCGACCGCATCCTGGCGCAGTTCAAGCTCAACAAGGAAATCAAGGACATCAACGGCTGGGGCTACACGACCAAGACCGGTCTCTATGGAACGGACTATTTCATGCGGGCGTTTGTCACGGCCGTGGGTCTCGGCGCAAACCGTCCGCAGGATGCGGTCTATCCCAGTTCGCAAAAGGACGGGGATGGCAAGTCATACGACGGCGCCAACAAATACGTCCTCCGCTTCCCAAAGGGACAGATGCCGCCCGCCCGCGGCTTCTGGTCGTTGACGATGTACGACGCCAGCTACTTCTTCGTCGCCAACCCGATCAACCGCTATTCGATCAGCGCCAGGCAAAACCTGAAACCGAATCCGGACGGCTCGGTCGATCTCTACATTCAGAAGGATTTACCCGGTCCCGACAAGGAATCGAACTGGCTGCCGGCTCCCGCCGGCAAGTTCCAGTTGATGCTGCGTCTGTACTGGCCGAACGAGCGCAGTCCCTCGATCCTCGATGGCAGTTGGAAGCCACCCGCCGTGAAGAAAGTAGCCTGAGGTGCGATGTCCGCCTGTAAGCCAAAGCGCAAAATCGTTGCGTTGCCGAAAAGCCTGCGTAAGCCGCGCTGGTCTTTGAGTTAGATCAACGTATTTTTTCGTTGGCGCGCTAGGTTATTACCTTCGAAATGGGAGGTTGGCCATGCAATCGAAGGATCCGCGTAGGCGCCACACCCCCGATGATGATCCAGAGCCCGGCACACCAGGGACCGGTGATGACGTATGCCCTGACTGCGCGGGAACTGGGAAGCAGGTAGACAAGCAGACGGGAAAGCAGGGCGACAGACCTTGCGAACGTTGCGACGGGACAGGGATCATTATCCAAGGGGTCGGCTAGATTTAGAAATCGCGCACAATCTGGCGCGCCGTAAATAGCTCGTAAAACATGGGAGGAATCTGATGATAAAATTGATGACTCTTGCCGCGTTCGCCCTGGCCATTACAACGTCGGCACAGGCAATGACAGTTGCGCCGATTCACAAGCCGGACGGCATGATCACGCAAGTCGCTTGGGCATGCGGACCCGGCATGACACGAGTCAATGGTGTCTGCATATCCAGAGTAGCCAGACGCCAAATCCGCCGGTGCGCGGTGTGGGGTGCAGGGCACGTTTGCCGCACGTGGTATTGAGACGCCACCGAAACGGGCCGGGAGGCCAAGGCAACAAAGTCCGCTTCGCTGGGCGAGGCGGACTTCCGCGGTGCGTCCGGCCGGGCCGCCACGCGTGACAGTTCTATCTTTTGTTGGTGAACCAGATCGTGGGAGAGCCTATGACCCCACCGCCCTGCATGGCCTTTTTCAATTCATCGCTGTTGACGAAGTCTTGCGCCGCTGCGGCTGAGGCGAACTCGTGGGTCACCGTGATGTCGTTGGGATTGTCGATCGCCTGATAGACGGCCTGGCCCGTCACCCCTTTGGCCTTCTGAACCGACGCGAAATCGTCGTAGGCTTTGCGCCAGGTTTCGTAGTTCGAAACCGTATGTCTCACAAACATCGTTGTCATCTATCTACTCTCCAAAGCTTTCGAAAAAATACTCAATGCCAATGATAAGCGACACTACACGATATTCTTTGAGTTGCGAGTCAAAGTCACAAGTACCGCACATCGCGCTTGATCCGTGTCAGCTCGCTGTGATGTTACGCTTCTCCGCATGTTGCCTCGCGGCAAGGAGCAGCGTCGGCGTGCCGTATGACGAGTGATCCTTCGATGGAAGCAGCAGTCCCGCTGCGTCGCCGACTCGGTTTGGCGCTCTTGGTGTTATATGGCACGGGAATCACGGTGGGCGCCGGCATCTATGTTCTGATTGGCGCCGTCGCCGGCCATGCCGGTGTTTACGCGCCGTGGTCGTTCGTGGTTGCCGCCGCCGTCATGGCGCTGACGGTGGCCTCCTATGCCGAACTTTCCACGCGCTTTCCGGTCAGCGCGGGCGAAGCCGCCTATGTCAGGGCGGCGTTCCAATCCCGTGCGCTCGCCACGGCGATCGGTCTGTTGACGGTCGTGACCGGCGTGGTGTCCTCGGCTGCCGTGACGGTTGGATCGGCCGGCTACATCCGGCAGTTCGTCGATCTGCCTCAGGGCGGCATCGTGGTGACGGTTGTTCTCGTGCTAGCCGTGGTGGCGGCGTGGGGCATTCTGGAATTGGTGGCGTTGGCAAGCCTGTTCACGCTGATCGAGGTCGGCGGTCTTTTGATCGTCGTCATCGCCGGAGTTCATGCCGACCTTCCCATTGCCGCGACGATAGTCCATTTGCCGCCGCTGAACGTCACGGCGTTATCCGGCATCGGTTTCGGCAGCCTGCTTGCATTCTTCGCGTTCATCGGATTCGAGGATTTGGCCAATATCGTGGAGGAGGCGAAGGTGCCACACCGCGACATTCCCCGCGCCATGGTGCTTACGCTTGGCATCTCGACGCTTCTTTATGTCCTGGTGGCCGCCATCGCTGTCAGTGCCGTGTCAGTCGAAAGATTGTCGTCCTCGTCGGCGCCTCTCAGCCTCGTCTTTCGCGAAGTCGCCGGTATCGATCCGGCGACGATCAGCGCGATCGCGATCGTGGCGACGCTGAACACGATCCTTGCGCAGATGACGATGGCGGCCCGGGTTGTCTATGGGCTCGCGCGCGAGGGCGATTTGCCGGCCGTTTTGGCACGGGTTCATCGCCGCACCAGTACGCCTTTGATCGCTACCGGCTGCATTGCAGCATTGGTCGTTCCGTTGGCGTTGTTCGTGTCGCTGACGCCGCTTGCGGAGGCCACGTCGCTGGCGACGCTGGCGCTGTTCGCATTGGTCAATCTTGCCTTGCTGCGGCTGAGATATCGCGGCGTGGTGTCGAACACTCGACACGTCACCGTTCCGATATGGATACCGGCAACCGGGCTTGTAACCTGTCTCGCAATGGTGGCGGGCGCCCTGTTCGGATAGTGGCGAAGGCGCCATGGAATCAACGTCCGGGACATGCAGATAGGTCAATCACGCTGACTATCTTTTGGCATTGCGGTTTCACGCGTTTCTCGTTTAGAACGACGTCGGAGCGGCCTTTCGGCAACCAACCGTCAACGGTTTTGGCCGAGAATCCCTGCTTCACGAGCGCGATCAGCAAAAGTGGAATCCGATTTTGTGTCCGATCGCGCTCTAAATTATTGATTTAGCGCATGATCTCTTCACCAAACCGCTCACACTTTGGTGGATCATGCGCGAGGGTCTGGCAATGCTGATTCGCGGCGAAATGGTTGGAATTCAGGGTGGAGCGGCCGATGCCGCCCACGCCCGTGCGATTCCGCCTTCGTCCTTGCCCACCCTGCTTCTCGGCGGGCTTCTGCTTCTTATCGGCCCCTGAGGGCCGTCTGGGCGGTTTGCGCCTGGGCACTCAGGGGTTCGCGCGAGATCAACAGCCCCCTTCAGCGCTCAAGAAAGCAGCGCCCAGCTACAAGGAATTTTCGAAATGGCCACCGTGAACAAGTCCGACAAGGACCGCGTCATCATATTCGACACCACGTTGCGCGACGGCGAGCAATGCCCCGGCGCCACCATGACGTTCGAGGAGAAGCTCGAAGTCGCCGAAATGCTCGACGAGATGGGCGTCGATGTCATCGAAGCCGGTTTTCCCATCACCTCCGAAGGCGACTTTCAGGCGGTGAGCGAGATCGGCCGGCGCTCCAAGAACGCGATCATCGCAGGCCTCTCCCGCGCCCACCCGAAGGACATCGACCGCTGCGCCGAGGCGGTGAAGTTTGCAAAGCGCGGCCGCGTCCATACCGTGATCGCGACCTCGCCCTTGCACATGCGCGTCAAGCTCAACATGACGCCGGAGCAGGTGATCGAGACCTCGATCGCCAACGTCACGCGCGCCCGCAATCATATCGACGACGTCGAATGGTCGGCCGAGGACGGCACCCGCAGCGAGATGGATTTCCTCTGCCGCATCGTCGAAGCCGTGATCAAGGCCGGCGCCACCACGGTCAACATTCCCGACACCGTCGGCTATACCGTGCCGGACGAATACACCAACTTCATGCGCACCCTGATCGAGCGGGTGCCGAACTCCGACAAGGCGGTGTTCTCGGTCCATTGCCACAACGATCTCGGCATGGCGGTGGCGAATTCGCTGGCCGGGCTCGCCGGCGGCGCGCGGCAGATCGAATGCACCATCAACGGCATCGGCGAGCGGGCAGGCAATGCCGCGCTCGAGGAAGTCGTGATGGCGATCAATGTGCGCAACGACAAGTTTCCATACTGGAACAAGATCGACACCACCATGCTGACGCGGGCCTCCAAACTGGTTTCGGCGGCGACGTCGTTCCCGGTGCAGTACAACAAGGCCATCGTCGGCCGCAACGCGTTCGCCCATGAGAGCGGTATCCACCAGGACGGCGTGCTGAAGGATGCGTCCACCTACGAGATCATGCGCCCGGAAATGGTCGGCCTGAAACAGTCCTCGCTGGTGCTCGGCAAGCATTCGGGGCGTCACGCCTTCGTGCACAAGCTGGAAGAGATGGGCTACAAGCTGGGGGCCAACCAGATCGAGGACGCCTTTGTGCGGATGAAGGCGCTCGCCGACCGCAAGAAGGACATCTACGACGAGGACATCGAGGCCTTGCTCGACGAGGAGATCGCGGCCTCTCACGACCGCATCAAGCTGACCTCGCTGACGGTGATCGCGGGCACCCATGGGCCGCAGCGCGCCACCATGAAGCTCGACGTCGATGGCCAGATCAGAATCGAGGAGGCCGAGGGCAACGGTCCGGTCGATGCGGTGTTCAACTGCATCAAGGCGCTGGTGCCGCACGAGGCCAAGCTCGAGCTGTATCAGGTCCACGCGGTCACCGAAGGCACCGACGCGCAGGCCGAAGTGTCGGTGCGGCTCGCCCATGAGGGCCGCTCGATGACGGCGCGGGCGGCCGATCCCGACACGCTGGTCGCTTCCGCAAAAGCCTATCTCGGCGCGCTCAACAAGATCGTCATGAAGCGCCAGCGCGACGTGCCGGCGGTGGCGGCGAGCTGATTGTGCACCCGTTCCCCTCCCCCTTGCGGGGTCCGAGGCGAGCAAAGCTCGCTCTCGAGGGTTAGGGGTGGGGATCCGCACGGGCAGTCTCGCTTGTGGCCACCCCCCACCCCAACCCTCCCCCGCAAGGGGGGAGGGAGAAGAAAAAGCCAGCGCGACGTGCCGGCGGCGGTGGCGGGCTAACCACGAGGTGGTCATTCCGGGGCGCATCGAAGATGCGAACTATGATGTGCCCGTGCACATCGTAGAATCTCGAGATTTCCCGATACGCAATTGCGCATCTGAGGTCTGGTCCTTCGGACCATCCCGGAATGACGGGTGATCGATACCCATCATTTCCTTCCACGACGTTGATGGGTTTCGCGAGGGCTCAACCCATCCTACGAGCATGCGCCGCTGATAGGCCGCGTTGGGAGGAAAGCGAGCTTTGCTGCCCCGCTTAACGGGAACGATCTGACGGCTCAGGAGCAACCGAAGATGAGGCTTCCGCCGCCTTGGCTAACTCTGCCATTGCCCGCCTTGCCGATCGAAGCCTTTTATCACCCAGGCGACGGGACAGTTCCCCTTTAGCCCAATTCCATACAGGGAAGGCATCGACCATGAGGCGGCGACCGGAACTCGTCAAGCTTAGCCGCTTTCCTGCGCGGCCACGTCCGCCTTCAGCGCAGACCAAACCTCTCTCCTCGAGGTTCTGAACATTTCGGCTGAGCGTGGTCGCATCGACACCTGCGCTAACCGCGAGATCAACGAGCGTAGCTTCTTCGGACGCCCCAATCCCCACCAAGAGGCTGAACTGCTCGGCCGTCAGCCCGAGCGGCTTGAAGCAGGCATTATAAAAGCGCGTGACTACACGCGCCGTCGCGCGAGCCTGAAAGCCCGGACACTCCGCGGCAACGGCCTTCAAAGATTCTCGATCAAACCCACTCACGTCCTGCACCCTTGACAACCCTGTAGCGCACAATAGTGTATATGCATTAATTGGAGATATGTCATGCCAGCATACGTGCATATCAATCTGCGCGTTATCGACCCCACCAAGCAAGCCGCGCTCGCTCCTCGCTTTCAGGCGGCTCTACAAGAGGCGGGTGGGCGGATTCTGCACTTCGGTCGTGTTGCGCAGGTTCTTGAAGGGGATGAGGCGCCTCTACCAATGGCTGGCGTGTTTGAGTTTCCAACCCTGGCCCAAGCGCTAGCCTTCTACAATTCCGAGAGGTACGCACCGATCAAGGCCGAACGCCGGGAAGCCCAGCAAGCGAGTATGTTCGTTGTCGAGACCGGCTGAAACGCCTACGCCAGACAACCAAGCATAACAACTTGCGCCCGCATATCGGGTTCAAGTCCATCGTTCTGGCCATGTCCGCGGGCCGATCGTGGCTACGATGCCGACTGGATCAGAGCGTTCGTGAGCCAGCTCGTAGGATGGGTGGAGCGTCAGCGATACCCATCATTTCTCGCCTACGACGTCGATGGGCTTCGCGAGAGCTCAACCAATCTTACGGGCCATCAATGGTGAGAATTTTGTGGTCGTTCCTGCGAAAGCAGGAACCCATAACCACAGGCCTTTGCGATCGATAGAAAGCCGTCGCGCACCGTGCCTCAAGGGACGCCGCAGCGTAGCGATGAGCGCGTCGCGCTCACGCTGGGGTCCCGGCGTTCGCCGGGACGACAATGTGGATATGTCGCGACACGACTAACGGTCGCTACTACTTGACATCCCACTGCGCTCATCTCGCTTTTCCCCAATCGATTTGCCCGTCGTGCCAATGAGCCGCAGTTGATCTTCCGGGCAAATCAGAAGCAGAATCCTCGCCATCCCGCGCACCTCAAGAGGGGCGCTTCGCGATCGTCACGAACGTTGGGTGCGGGATGCGGTGGACGCGGTTGGCGCACGAGACGAATGCGCAAGTCGCGGACGGCGAAGTCGTGCGGTCCTGATGCCTCGACGCTGGCATCAAGTTGGCGGCAAGGCGATGTCGGCCCTCACGGGCCCGACACGCCGCGCCGGCGATGGTGGCAAGAAAGCCCGATCACCAGGGAGACCACGAAGGAAACCGTTAAAACCATTCGCGCAGGGAAGGCCGGCTTGCTCCGGTGAACCTGTGGTGGACTTGCTCGTGTGCTTTTTCACTTTCGCACGCGAGGCTATGGGTGCAACGGGCACCCGGCTTTCCCTGCGCCCTCTGTTGGTGAGGGCTTTCGCTTTTAAGAACTCGGGCGCGTTGCGTGGTGAGAACGCGGAATTGTGCGCCGCAGCAACGCTTTCCGGCCACCCCTGCTAACGGGCAATGGCCTTTGGGCCTGCTTCTCTGTATTGGTGCGGCAAGGCTTTGGAGCTGCGCTAACGCGCGTTCCGCACAAGGGTTAGGCGGGAGGACACATGCGTAAACTGGTATTGCGTAAACTGGCATTGGCCGCCGCGTCGATCGCGGCTCTGGCGCTGGCGGGGCCGGCGGCCGCGCAGGCGCCGATCATCATCAAATTCAGCCACGTCGTGGCCTCCGACACGCCAAAGGGGAAGGCTGCGGAAAAGTTCAAGGAACTTGGCCGAGAAGTACACCAGCGGCAAGGTCAAGGTCGAGGTCTATCCGAACTCGACACTCTACAAGGACAAGGAAGAGCTCGAGGCGTTGCAGCTCGGCGCGGTTCAGATGCTGGCGCCGTCGAACTCCAAATTCGGCCCGATCGGGGTGCGCGAATTCGAGGTGTTCGATCTGCCCTACATCCTTCCCGACCTCGCCACCTTGCGCAAAGTCACCGACGGACCGCTCGGCGCAAAACTGCTCAAGCTGCTCGAGCCCAAGGGCATGACCGGTCTCGCTTACTGGGACAATGGCTTCAAGCAGATGACGGCCAACAAGAAGCTGGTCACGCCGCAGGACTTCAAGGGACTGAAATTCCGCATCCAGTCCTCCAAGGTGCTCGAGGCGCAGTTCCGCGCGCTCGGCGCGATCCCGCAGGTGATGGCGTTCGGCGAAGTGTATCAGGCGCTGCAGACCGGCGTGGTCGACGGCCAGGAAAACACCTGGTCGAACATCTTCACCCAGAAGATGCACGAGGTGCAGAAGTTCGCCACCGTCACCAATCATGGTTACATCGGCTATATCGTGGTCGTGAACAAGAAGTTCTGGGAGGGGCTGCCGCCCGACATCCGCACCCAGCTCGACAAGGCGATGAAGGAGGCGACCGCTTACGGCAACGGCCAGTCGGCGAAGGAAAACGACGAGGCGCTTGCCGAGATCAAGAAGGCCGGAAAGACCGAAATCATCACGCTGACGGCCGAGCAGGACGCGGCGATGCGCAAGGCGATGGAGCCGATCTACAAGGACGTCGCGGGCCGCGTCGGCCAGCCCCTGATCGACGAGTTCATCAGGGAAACCGGCGGAGCCAGCCATTAGTGAGGAATGCCGGCGGGCTCTCGCGGTCAACGCGAGAGCTCGTTTTTTTG
This sequence comes from uncultured Alphaproteobacteria bacterium, assembly GCA_963741185.1. GTDB lineage: Bacteria > Pseudomonadota > Alphaproteobacteria > Rhizobiales > Xanthobacteraceae > Bradyrhizobium. The sequence continues at coordinate 348,675 of CAVUHE010000033.1, forward strand.
TTCGTGGGTACGGTGGATTGACGACGTGTCCACAAGCATTCGTGGCGCGCGCATAAGGGGGACACTGGTGCTGCTTCGTATCCTTGATCGGCTCGAGGAAATTCTGATCAGTTCGCTGATGGCGGCGGCGACGATTCTGATTTTCATTACCGTCGTGCATCGCTTCGGCACCGGCGTGCCGTTGCTCTATCCCTATCTGATCGGCATCCACATCTCCTGGTCGCAGGAGCTGTGCATCTACATGTTCATCTGGATGGCGAAGTTCGGCGCGGCCTATGGCGTGCGCACCGGCATCCATGTCGGCGTCGACGTCCTCATCAAGCAGCTCAATCCGCAATGGCGGAAGGGCGTCGTGCTGTTCGGCCTGCTTGGCGGCGCGCTGTTCACCGCGATCGTCGGCACCATGGGTGCGAAATTCGTCTATGAGCTGATGTACACCGACCAGGTCTCGCCCGATCTCGAATTGCCGAGCTGGATCGTCTACGCCTGCATTCCTCTCGGCTCCTATCTGATGTGCTTCCGCTTCCTGCAGGTGTGCTGGAGCTACTATTGGACCGGCGATCTGCCGCATCACGACGCGACCAATGTCGACGGCATCGAGGTCTCGCCTGACGCGCCGGTCGCGATGGGAGAGGCGTGATGAGCGCTGCTCTTATCTTCGGACTGCTGTTCGCCCTGATGCTGACGGGCATGCCGATCTCGATCTCGCTCGGCCTCACCGTTTTGACTTTCCTGTTCACGATGACGGAAGTACCGATCGAAAGCGTCGGCCTGAAGCTGTTTTCAGGTCTCGACAATTTCGGGATCATGGCGATCCCCTTCTTCATCCTCGCCGGCACTTTCCTGACCCGCGGCGGCGTCGCGCGCCGCATGATCGCGTTTACCACCTCGCTGGTCGGCCATTTGCCGGGCGGGCTTGGGCTTGCCGGCGTCGCGGCCTGTGCGATGTTCGCCGCGATTTCGGGCTCGAGCGTCGCGACCGTGGTGGCGATCGGCTCGATCATGATGCCGGCGATGGTCGAGCACGGCTATCCTCGCCGGTTCGGCGTCGGCGTGATCTCGACCTCGGGCGCGCTCGGCATCCTGGTGCCGCCGTCGATCATCCTGGTGCTGTACGGCGTCTCGACCAACACCTCGATCGGCGCGCTGTTCATGGCCGGTATCGTGCCGGGCATCATTCTGGCGTTGATGCTGGCCGCGGTGACCTGGTTCATCGCCTACCGCAACCACTATCCGAAAATGCCGCGCGCGACCTTGGTGCAGCAATGGACCGCGTTCCGCGAAGCCTTCTGGGGCCTGCTCTTGATCGCGATCGTGCTCGGCGGCATCTATGGCGGCATCTTCACGCCGACCGAAGCCGCCGCGGTGGCTGCGACCTACGCCTTCTTCATCACCGTGTTCGTCTACAAGGAGCTGAAGCTCGCCGGTGTCGGCAAGGTGCTGCTGCAGGCGGCGAGCATGAGCTCGATGCTGCTCTACATCATCACCAACGCGGTGCTGTTCTCGTTCCTGATGACGCATGAGCAGATCCCGCAGGAGATGGCGGCCTGGATCATCGACAAGAATTTCGGCGTCTGGACCTTCCTGCTCGTGGTCAACATCATCCTGTTGGCCGCCGGTAACGTCATGGACCCGTCGTCGATCCTGCTGATCATGGCGCCGATATTGTTCCCGCTTGCCACCAAGATCGGCATTCACCCGGTGCATCTCGGCGTGTTGATGATCGTCAATACCGAGGTGGGGCTCTGCCATCCGCCGGTCGGCCTCAATCTCTACATCGCCAGTGGCATCGCAAAGATGGGCATCAGCGAGATCACGATGGCGGTGCTGCCATGGCTGTGCGCGATGCTGGTGTTTCTCGGCCTCATCACCTATGTGCCGGCGATTTCGCTGTGGCTGCCGCGGTTGCTTGGAATGATCTAAATCAAATTCTGGCGGAAAAATGCCAGATTAAATCTTGGTAAGAGAGCGCTCTGTTGCCGAACTGTAAGTTGATTGCGGAGTGAGGCGCGCTCATCCTTGCTCGACCTTCAAGGGAGGTTCACATGAGGAAGTTTGCAATCGCAGGCGTCGCTGTACTCGCCATCGCGGCTTCGACGGCGGTCTATGCCCAGCACCATCGCTGGTTCCATGGTCACATGGGGCAGATGCGGCTGAGCGCGGAGGACAGGGCGGCGTTCGCCGACGCGCGGATTGCGGCGGTCCATGCCGGACTGAAACTTAGCGCGGACCAGGAAAAGCTGTGGCCTGCGGTCGAGAGCGCGGTGCGCGATTTGGTCAAGCTGCGGCTTGATCGCGCCAATGCGCGGGCGAACGCAAAAGGCGATGATTCAAAGCCGGACGATCCGGTGGCGCGCTTGCGCGAACGGGCCGAAACCATGACGACGATGGCGGCCGCGATGAAGAAGGTCGCCGATGCGGCTGATCCGCTCTACAAGACGCTCGATGATGGCCAGAAGCGCCGGTTGGCCATCCTGACGCACCGGGCGGGCCGGTTCGGCGGGGAGGGCTGGGGACGCGGCCGCTTCGGTCATGGCATGATGGGCGGTGACCGGGATGGCGATCTGGATCGCGGTAGCGATCGGGATCGCGGCGGTGATCGGGACCGCGGGCCCGAACGGCTCTAGCGGCAGGCGCTGCCTCAAGGCCGCCAAAGGCTCTGGAAAGCCGCCGGATTCCGGCGGCTTTTCCGATATTTACGGCTCTCCCACAGGGCCGGGAAAACCCCGCCCACTGCTGGACATCGCGGGGTCGCTTTGCTAAACGACGCCCTCTTGCGAAGGCTTTCCGGGCCAGTTCCGGGCGCATAGCTCAGTTGGTAGAGCAGATGACTCTTAATCATCGGGTCCCAGGTTCGA
>CAVUHE010000034.1:0-126098 GCA_963741185.1 uncultured Alphaproteobacteria bacterium
AGGTCGCGGTAGGGACGGAGATTACTCTCCGCCCCCCGCACAGAACCCGGCGGGCGCTGCTAACGCACCGGGCTCCCACCTTGGATGGTGACGAGGAACCGCTTCTCAGGCCACGGATGCAGGATGCGTGGGAATGGCAGGTACCGATCAGCGATCGTCTTCATTCGGGTCCACGTTAATCGGCGCCGCTGGCTACGGCGCATGAGGGCGCCGTGCCAGCGTTCGATCATATGATGCCGGAATGCAGAGATCGCTGAGCCGCTCATCGGCACAGCATAGTAGGCCATCCAGCCCCGCAGGACTTGGGCAAGCCATTTGCCTTGCCCCTCGATCCCGTCGTGGCGGGTCGCCATGAGCTGCTCCTTGATCTCCCGAAGTTTGGTTCGCATGCGCTTGGCCATTGGCTTCCTCCCGAGTACGAAGCCGCTGCCATCCCGCCGGGTCGCGCAGTAATGCTTGAACCCCAGGAAATCGAACGTCTCCGGCTTACCGAGGCCTCGAGTGCGGCGGTTCGCAATTGCGTTCCGCCCAAACTCGATGAGCCGCGTCTTATCGGGATGAAGATTCAATCCAAAACGAGCGAGCCTCGCCTTGAGGTCGGCAAGGAATTGCTCTGCTTCGTGCCGATGCTCGAAGCCAACGATGGAGTTGTCCGCATAGCGCACGACAATCACGTCACCGGTGGCGCATCGCTGCCGCCACTGGTGGACCCATTGATCATAGACATGATGGAGGTAAATGTTCGCCAAGAGCGGGCTGATGACCGCGCCCTGCGGCGTCCCCTCCTCCGTCTCGATCAGGTGTCCATCTTCGAGCACGCCGGCCGTCAGCCATTTGGCGATCAACCGGATAATTCGTCGGTCGCCAATCCGATGTTCGACGAAGCGGACCAGCCAATTCTGGTCAACCTTGTCGAAAAAGGATTGAACGTCGCAGTCGAGTACCCAGTTGATCCGCCGCTTCCCGATCCCGAACGCGAGCGCATCCAGCGCTTGATGCTGGTTACGCTTCGGTCGGAAACCGTAGCTGAAGCCCAAGAACTCCAACTCATAGATCGGCGTCAGGACTGTCACCACCGCAGCCTGGACAATCTTGTCCTCTATGGCAGCGATGCCGAGCGGCCGCTGTCTGCCATCCGCCTTCGGTATGTACTTCCGGCGTGACGGCAGCGCTCGATACGCTCCTGTATGGACGCGAACATGCAGGCTCAAGAGGTTTGCCTCAAGGTGCTCTGCGTATTCGATCCACGTCCTCTCATCGACACCTGGGGCTGCAGTCTTCTTCAGTCCGAAGAAGCCTGCCCGCAGGACCTCAATGTTGACGTGATGCAGGAGCGCCGTCAGCTTGTCCTGTCTGTTCCTGGTGACGGCTTCTCGTATGCGGGCCTGCGCGCGTGACACGGCTTCCCGGCTCTGCGTCCGGACCGTGCTTTGCAGCTCCGCATTCTCCTTGGCCCCGCCCCTTCGCTCCACGGGCTCCGCAGCGACCGAGGCCGCTTTGTTCGCTCGCTTCCTCGCTACTTCGGGCAGGTCCGACTTCTCCATCGCGCTCATCGTCGGCTATGGCCTCCGGCCTTCCCGGCAACGTCCCGGCCACGACTGGCGGGGACGGCGATGGAGATCTCCCGGTTCCCGTGCAAAAGGCTTCTGCGCATGCCAGGGTCTACGACGACGCGGGGTCGGCATGTGTCTCGCGATATCGACACCGGCCGTGTTGCCTTCTGTGGGACGGAAAACATCAGCACCCCGAACTTGTCTTACGCCGCTCAATACCTCGCCTGCGCCCTCCCCTGTGAACGCTTCACGTCTGCCCTCGCGGACAGCCCGTGCATCACTCGGGGCCGGTACGGTTCGCTACACCTTCACCGTGACGGACTTCCACCGTCTCCCTTTTGCCGGTCTCCCGGCGCACCCGTCCACACATGGCACAGGACGGACTTCGCGCGCTCGCTGCGCATTGTCCGTTGATTTGGCAAACCTGGCCGGGAAGCTGTCCCTCTTCCGAAATTGGACCCGTTGCGGAAGTCGCGCGCTCGCAATATGCGGCGCTGCTGCTCGTGTTGAAAGCACTCGCGCGGCGCTCGATCTGATCTCAGCGCGCAGCCAGCTTTTTGTACGCCGCAAGGGCCCGCTTGAGATCGTCGTATTCCTCGCAGGGAATCAGGCAGAGATTTCCCAGCGCCGCCAGCAGTTGCTCGGTCTTGGCGGGCTCGCCGAGTACGAGATAGGCCTCGCCGAGATGCTCATGGGCGCTACGGTGGCGGGGATTCAGCATCAGCGCCTGCTGATAATGGCCAATGGCCGGCCCCAACTGACGTAACCGCCGATAGGCATAGCCGATGTAGTTCTGGATATCGGCATTAAGCGGGTCACGCAGCGCGGCGAGTTCGAATGCTGCGATAGCACCATTCCAATCCTCGGCGCCCAGTGCCCTCTTGCCGGCCTTGAAATCGGGGTCGAGTTGAGCCCAGTCGGCATCCGATGCGACCGATGCCATAGTGGTGCAGATCGGCCAGTCTTCGGGTGTGATTGCCGTAATGGCCCCACGGTCGAGCTTACCGAACACCGGTGTAGTCACGTTCCACCACTCCGGCGGGATTATAGCGTAGACGGCCGCGCTGGCGACCAGCACACCGAGCACTGCAGCCAACGCAATCACGCGGACCATCGTTGTCTCTCGGGTTGACGGCTGTCGGATGCGAAGCGTCGCCTCCGACAGCCGAAGCGTCATTTTCCTGCAGCGCCTACAGTATCATCTCGGCGTGAGTATGCCTTGGCCTCACGGATTTCCTGCCGCTCCGTGTCAGCGTTCTTGGTCAAATCCACCAGCTTGCCGAAATACTCTGATGCCTTGGGGCGGTCGCCTGCGCGGTCTGCGGCGCGGGCGGCTCCCAACAACACGCGGAAGCGATTGGGGGTCTGCTTGAGCGCAGTCTCGAACTCGTTCAGCGCAGCGGCAGGTTGCCCCATCTCAAGCAGCAACTCCCCCAGCAGTTCGCGGAACGGATAGAGGCGATTCTCCATCGCCACGTGCTTGAGGCTACTGTCTTCGCTTTCGGCAGCGGTCCGCATGAACTGCAGGGCCTGATCGCTTGCGCCTTGCTTCAGTGCGACCCACGCAGAAATGGCAAGCATTTGCTCATCGGTACGGTCGGCCCAGTAGGACTGGTCGGCGCGCTGCAGGGTCGAGCGCAACGCCTTCATCGCTTCGATCTCTTCGTTGGCGCCTGCGAGGTCGCCTGTGCGCGCCATGCCGAGACCGCGCGTGAAGCGGATCAGCGAATCCGCCATGGGATACTGGGTTGCGGTCATCGGTAGTGCGGCAGCGCCGGCCCAGTCTGCCCGTTCCAGGACATAACGCGCCGGCATTGCGGCTTTGGCGGTGAAGTTGGCGAAAGTAATCGGACGATCGCCACGGTCGGCGGCGGCGAGGGACTTCCGGATCATCGCATCGGCTTTGGCATCTTGAGCAAGCTGCAGATGCGCATAGACCGTAAAATCTGCCGCGTGATAGTAGTCGGGCTGGATCTCAAGCGCCGACGCGTTCGAGGCGATGGATTCTTGCCAAAGTCCGACCATGGAGTAGATGTGCGACGGCATGTGCCGCGCGTGCGGCACGGCTGGTGCAATGCCGGCATAGCGCCGCGCCGAAGCAACACCTTTTTCGGCAAGTGGCGGAAAATCGTAGGCGTGAATGAGGTAGTGCGTCACGCCTGGATGCTGCGGGTTCTGCTCATAAAGTTTCTCCAGAATGGCCGCGGATTTTATCTGGTTGGCGTAGGTGACGTCGTTTTTCGGCGCCGAGGCTTGCAGGGTTAACGCATAATAGACCTGCACCTCGTAGTCGTCGGGATAGCTCTGCGCCATCCGCTCCATCGCGGCGTTGTATGCTGCCAGTCGGGCATCCACGGAGGTCTTGTCATAGTCGCGGAAATAGGCGCCGAGCGCCTCGATCCAGTCGCGCTCGCGCTGGGTCTTCGCCCCGGCCGCCCGGGCTTTTTCGAGTGCGCTCCAAGCTGCCTGCGAGTTGGCCCGCGTCGGCGTGGTTGCCAGGGTGTTGCCGAGGTAGTCCATCGCCACACCCCAATATGCCATCGCGCAGGTGGGATCCTGCTGTAGAATCCCCTCGAACTTCCGGCGGGCGATCAGGAACCAGTATGAGTGCAGCATCGCGACGCCGCGGTCGAACTCGGCCTGCACCTTGGGATCACAGGAGGTAGGGAATATCACCTTTCCGAGTTTTTCGTCTGGCTGACCGATTGCGCCGCTTGCGAGCGCCGCGGTGATCAGGCCAGTGGCAAGCAAAATTCGTCCCGATTGGGTGTTCATCGTAGATCTCCTCTCTGGCTTGCTCCATTGATCGGGTACGGCTTCGTCTATTCCTTTCGTCTCCAGAGTTTTGACCGTTGCGGCGTCATCCAGCAAAAGGCATTGCGACGCGGATATGCGCATCGGTCCAAGGCGCCCAATCGCGCCGGCAAAAACAATATCTAATGAAGTGCTTGCCCGCCGAAGGCACTGGCGCTGCCTTTGACTTACTGGATTTCGGCACGTCCTGTCGGCAGCTCGCCAACTGAAATTACACCATTTCTCCTGCTCGTGAAAGAGCCGGAGACTTCCGTACTTGGCAGTGTGTTGGACATCACAGTCGGCGGCCAGTTCTTCGCATAAGCTTGTCGTCCCTGGGCGGCGGGAATGATACCATGCTTCGCGTTGACCCTATTTTTTTTGGAGGAGAAGATTTTGACACAGAAGAAAAAGGCGCCAGCTCAGACCAAGGATTCAATCCGCTCCCGCAACGGCAATACTGAACTCACCAAGGGTGAATTGAACGAAGAAGAATTAAGCAAGGTTTCAGGAGGAGTCGACGGCGAGTGCAAAGACAAAGATCATGGCTCCACCATCAGAAGGTTTTGATCAGATCGTCAGATTGAGTTTGAGAGCCGCCTTCGGGCGGCTTTTCTTCTGAGCGGCCTGCGCGTTCGATGTCGCTGGTTGGCACCTTTGAGACCTGACAGCCGCCGGATCAGAAGTGAGCGATGCAGGCTCAAAATGACGCGAATGACCCATCTGCGACATCAACCTGCATTTCAAGCCTGCATTTCATGCTGCAGGAGCGAAGCTCGTTTCCGGCCCTATCAAAGCGCCCGTCTGAGGCGCATGATCCTGCTTGCTGAGCGAGGGGCTAACATGCGGCGGCGGGAATTTCTCGGAGTGCTCGGAAGCGCGGCTGCGGCGTGGCCGGTGGTTGCGCGAGCGCAGCAAGCCAGTCCCGTGCGGCGGATCGGCATCCTGATGGGGGGAGCTGAAGGCGATTCGCAGAGCGAGGCAGGATTGGCGGCGTTGACAACCGCGCTCAGGCAGCTTGGCTGGACGGACGGCCAAAACATCAGGATCGACATTCGCTGGGCTGCCGGGAACGTCGAGCGCATGAAGGCTTTTGCGAAAGAGCTCGTTGGCTTGCCGTCCGATTTGCTCGTTGCGCACACGACTCAGCCCGTCGCCGCGCTTCAGCGCGAGACCAAGACGATCCCGATCGTGTTTCTCATCGTATCCGATCCGGTTGGCAGCGGATTCGTCGCCAGCCTTCCGAGTCCGGGTGGCAACATCACGGGATTCATCAACATCGAGTCATCCTTGGGCGGCAAGTGGATCGAGGTGCTCAGGGAGATCGCACCAAGCATCACCCGCGCGGCGCTCATGTTTAACCCGGATACCGCACCCTATTCCAAATATTATCTGGAGCCTTTCGAGGCCGCCGCGCGATTGCGCGGGGTCGAACCGATCGCCGCTCCAGCCCGCACGACCGCAGACATCGAGCGTGTGATCGCAAGCCTCGCCGAACGGCCGGACGCAGCTTTAGCCGTGATGCCAGACGTCGCGCTGTCAACGCAGAACAATCGGGATTTGATTATTCCACTTGTGGCACGCCGGCGTTTGCTGACGATCTACCCATACCGGTACTGGGTCGGCGACGGCGGCCTCGTATCCTATGGGATTGATCAGATCGATCTATATCGGCGTGTGCCGACATATATCGATCGCATTCTCAAGGGCGCAAAGCCTGCCGACTTGCCGGTGCAGTTGCCTACCCGGTTCGAACTGGCCGTCAATCTCAAGACCGCAAAGGCGCTCGGGCTAACGATCCCGGAGTCGTTCCTGCTGCGCGCCGATGAGGTGATCGAATAAGGTGCACGACTTCCGTTTTGGCAGTTTTCGGAGGTGGCGCGACGTCCGGCTCAAGACCGTTATGCGTGGCAAAGCGACGTTGTCGGCTGAAGGCAATGGACGGAGCAGACTGGCGCGCTCCTTGGTGAAATCGATTATTTCCGACGTTCTGGCGAATCCAGCAACACGCTCGCAAAACGATGCGGGGCCCTACTCGACCATCCTTATGCTGATCTCGTCGAGCTGTGAGACGGTGGCGTGAAGGTTCTTTTGCACCTCGGCCAGTCCCTCAAGCAGCTGCTGGACTTCCTTTCGGGACATGCTTTGAACGGCGGTGTCCACGACCTCCCGGGCGAGCGGAATCAGCTCCGCCTTCAGCGCGCGACCCTTCGCGGTCAGATGCACATGCCATTTGCGGCGATCCTTCTTGTTCTGCACCCTTCGGACCAAGCCCTTCTTTTCCATGTTCAGGATCGCGCTCAGCGTGGTCGGCTCCATGGTGCCGACACGGCGGGACAACTCGCGCTGGTTGAGGCCGTCCTCGTGCCACAGTGCCCGCAGGAAGTACCACATGCCGAGCGTGACGCCGTGGGGTTCGATCTTCAACTGAAGGAAGCGCTGCAAGGCCCGGTGGGTCACGCGGATCTGATAGCCGACGCTTTCCGCAAACGGAAACTCCGCCTCGCCTGCGGCCTTGCTCCGCGGGCCGGTCTTGACCTGCTTCCTGGCTGGCTTTCCGGTGGTCAATGGCGCCCCTCATGGCTCGCAGCCAAAGGGTGATTGCACATCCGAAGGCTACAGGCAACCGAACGGGGAAAGCTTGCGCCTTTCGCCGCTTGCGCAATTCGCTTAGCAAGCTAAGTATTGGCTTGATCCACCATGAGGGCGACATGAGTCTCGATCCCGAGGCGCGAGAGCTGGTGCTGAGCGTGCGGCGCAAATGCCAGATCGCCGACGGCGTGTTCCTGTTCGACCTGCGCTCGCCCATCGGCGCCGATCTGCCGCCCTTCACGCCGGGTTCCCATATCACCGTGACCGCCCCCTCCGGCCAGAAACGCCGCTACTCGCTGTGCAATGACGCTTACGAGCGCGACCGTTATCTCATCGCGGTGAAACAGGAGACAGCCGGCCGCGGCGGCTCGCTGAGCTTCACGACGGAAGTGAAGGAAGGCGATGCGATCACCATCGAGCCGCCGGCCAACGAATTCGAGATGGCGGCTTCCGAGCCCAAAAACTTCATCTTCATCGCCGGCGGCATCGGCATCACGCCGATCCGCGCGATGATCCTGCACTGCATCCGTCACGGCAAACAGAACTTCAAGCTCTATTACTTCACGCGAACCCCCGCGGCGATGGCGTTTCGCGAGGAGTTTTCTGCACCTCATTTTGACGGCAGGGTCGTGCTTCACCACGACAATGGCGATCCCGATCAGGCCTACGATCTGTGGCCGGTGCTGGAAGAACAACGCGGCGCGCATCTTTATTGTTGCGGGCCGCGCGGCCTGATGGACGCCGTGCGCGACATGACCGGTCATTGGCCGGATTCAGCCGTGCATTTCGAGGATTTCGTCGGTGCTTCCGCCCCGCATGCCGACGACAAGGCGTTCGAGGTCAAGCTTGCCAAGAGCGGAAAGAGCTTTGAGGTTGCGGCAAACGTCTCCATTCTCGATACGCTGCGCCGGCACGGCCACGCGCTTGCAAGTTCTTGCGAAAGCGGCACCTGCGGAACCTGCCGCACCCGCTTCACCGAGGGCGAGCCGGATCATCGTGACCTCGTGCTCTTCGACAAGGAAAAGAAGAGCGAGATCATGATCTGCGTGTCGCGCGCGAAATCGCCGACCTTGACGCTGGACATCTAGAGATGGCGAGCGAACCGCTGAAGCTGGGTGTGATCGGGCTGGGCCGCGCCTTCACCCTGATGCTGCCGACCTTTGCCGCCCATCCGCGCATCAGGATGGTGGCCGCAAGCGATCCGCGTGCCGATGCGCGCGAGCGCTTTGCCGCCGAGTTTGCCGCGAAGGTTTTCGAGGACGCAGGCGCGCTTTGCGCCGATCCGGACGTAAGGGCCGTGTACGTCGCGTCCCCGCACCAGTTTCACGTCGATCACGTCAAACTCGCTGCCGCGCACGGCAAGCACGTGCTGGTCGAAAAGCCGATGGCGCTTTCGATTCTGGATTGTCAGATTATGATCGACGCCGCGCACGATGCGGGCATCAAACTCCTGGTCGGCCACAGCCACAGCTACGACCTGCCCTACCTGCGGACCCGCGAATTGATCCGCAGCCACGCTTACGGCCGCGTCCGCATGATCAATGCGCTGAACTTCACCGATTTCCTCTACCGGCCGCGTCGCCCGGAGGAACTGGACACCAAAGCCGGTGGCGGCGTGGTGTTCAGCCAGGCCGCCCATCAAGTGGACATCGTGCGGCTGCTTGCGGGCGCAAAGGCCAGATCGGTCCGCGCCTTCACCGGAAATTGGGATCACACACGCCCCACCGAGGGCGCCTACACCGCGCAGATCAAGTTCGTGGACGGCTCGTTCGCGTCGCTGACTTATAGCGGCTATGCGCATTTCGACACCGACGAATTCATGGGATGGTCGGGCGAGCTTGGCCAAAAGCGGCGACGGTGATGCCCCGTACGGCCGCGCGCGGCAGGCGCTGCGAAGTGCGAAGACCGTGGCTGAGGAAATCGACTTGAAGAACCGCCGCGCCTACGGCCCGGCCGGCCGCGACGCGTTTCGCGTCGATGGTGATCCTTCCCACAACCATTTCGGCCTCGTCATCGTGAGCTGCGAGAAAGCCGATCTGCGGCCGATGCCTGAAGGCGTCGTCGTCTATGGCGACGATGCGCGGCTGACTGAAGAACTTCCGCCGCCAAAAATTCCCCGCAGCGAGGTCGTCGATGAACTCTACGACGCCGTCGTTTTGGGCCGGCCGCCGCTGCATTCCGGCGAATGGGGCCTCGCCACACTGGAGATTTGCCTTGCCATTCTTGAGTCTGCCGGGAATGGGCGCGAGGTCGAGCTGACGCATCAGGTTTGAGTCTGCGCGGTCGCAAGCGCCACAGCCGTCATTCCGAGGCAGTGCGCCCCCTCTCCCGCTTGCGGGGGAGGGTTGGGGTGGGGGGTGCCTCCCCAAAAAACACGCTCGTCGAGGGGACAGAACTCCCCCACCCGCCGCGCTCTGCCGCGCGCCGCAGCCGAAGTTCAGCTTCGGCGTTTTTTATAGGGACGGCCGCCGATGGCGGCCTATGCTCCCCCGCAAGCGGGAGAGGTGACTAACGCGCCGCCGGCGGATTGTTCGCGCGGCTCGCAATGATGGCGATGACGTCGTTCTCGGCGGCGGCCGCCGTCTTGTAGCGCGGCTCGGTGGTCACGAAGGGCTGCTCGGACTCGGCCGGGTGAAAGATCTCCACATAATAGAGATCGGTCGCAGGGTCCTTCTTCGGCTCGATACGGATGAGTGCCATCGTCTTATCCCTTGCGCCTGTCGCCTACCCCTGCTTCTCGGGAAACATCACATTACGGAGCTTGCCCGCGAGTGCCGCGCTCGCCGATCCCGACACTTCGGTCGCGCTTCCCATGCCAAGATAGCGCTCAGCAATGTCGGCGGAATTCAGCAAATCGATCGCGGGGCCCGCAAGCGTGATCTTGCCGTTTTCGAAGACGTAGCCGCGGTCGGCGATCGACAACGCCTGCCGCGCATTCTGCTCGGCAAGCAGAATGGTGATGCCTTGCGCGCGCAAGGCCGTGATGAGGCGAAAGATTTCACCGACCAGAAGGGGCGCAACGCCGAGCGACGGTTCGTCGAGCAGGAGAATCCTCGGCTTCGACATCAACCCGCGGGCGATCGCCAGCATTTGCTGTTGCCCGCCGGAGAAATTGCCCGCGATATCCTTCATGCGCTCGCGCAGGATCGGAAACAGCGTCCACACGAATTCAAGCCGCTCGGCGTGGTCGTTGGCTTCCGAGGCATAGGCGCCAAGTTCGAGGTTTTCCGCAACCGTCATGCCGGCGAAGATCTGCCTGCCCTCGGGCACATGCGCGATGCCACGGCGCAGCCGTTCGGCCGGCAGCAGCGCCTCGATCGGCTCGCCGTCGAGCAGAATGGTTCCCCCCTCGGGGCGGAGCAGTCCGGAGATCGACTTCACCAGCGTCGATTTGCCGGCGCCGTTGCCACCGAGAAGCGTCACGATCTCCCCGTGCTCCAGTGTCAAATTGACGTTCTGCAGGACGCGGTTGCGCCCGTATCCGACCGAGACGGATTTGAGTTCAAGAAGCGGCATCGTTCTCGCGTCCCAGATAGGCCTCGATGACCAATTTATCTTTTTGAATCTCGGCCGGCGTCCCCTTGGCGATGATGGCGCCGGAATCGATCACGACGACCTGATCGGCGACGTTCATCACCAGCGACATGTTGTGCTCGACGATCAGCAGGGGAATGCCCAGCGTCCGGATCGCGCGCAAAAGATTGGCAAGCTCCTGGGTTTCGGTATCGTTGAGGCCTGCGGCCGGCTCGTCGAGGCACAAGAGTTTCGGTTGCGCCATCAAAGCGCGGACGACTTCGAGCAGCTTCTGCGCGCCCATCGGCAATTCGGTCGCGTGGGTGTCCTTGAATGGCGCAAGGCCCACCAGCTCCAGCATCTCCCCGGCGCGGCGGAGCATGCGACGCTCTTCGTCTCTTGCGGCGGGAAGCCACAGCGTCTGGCTTGCGACGGAGCGCGGGCTGAGCCGGTGCGCACCGACCATCACGTTTTCGATCGCGGTCATGCCGGGAAACACGCGCGCCGACTGGAAGGTGCGGATAAGTCCCATGTCCGCGATCTTCACCGCCGACATGCCGGCCAGATCGCGCCCCAGGAAAAGCACCTGCCCCGCATCCTTGGACAGAATGTTGGTGACGAGGTTGAAGACGGTGGTCTTCCCGGCGCCGTTCGGGCCGATCATCGCGGTGACCTGATCGGGCGCCGCGTCGAACGATGCGTCGTTGATGGCCTTCAGGCCGCCGAAACTCTTGGTGAGATGGCGCACGCTCAGCACGGGACTTGCCTCGACCGATGCCGCAGCTTGAGCATTCGCCGTCATAGTGCCCTCGCCGAGGTTTTGGATGCGCTCTCCTTGGATGGCTCGCGCGGCGGCCGCACCAGGCGGATCGCCGTCTGAACGATCGCGCCATAGAGGCCTTGCGGCAAATAGAGGAAGCTTGCGACGAGGAGCGCGCCCGAGGCAAACGTCTTGTAGATCGCGAGCGGCGCAAACACCGTCGGCAAAAGGGTCAGCAACAACGCGCCGAACAATCCGCCGACCAGCGTGCTTTCGCCGCCGACGATCAGCATCGCCACAAGCTCGAGCGAGCGCCCGGTGCCGACCATTTCGGGCGATAAGAAATTGAAGAAGAAGGCGTACATGCTCCCCGCCACCGATGCCAGCGTCACGCTGATCATGAAGGCGGCGAGTTTATAGCGAACGGTGTTGATGCCGAGCGCGGCCGCCGCCATCTGGTCGGAGCGGATCGCCTTCAACGCCCGCCCGAAGCCGGATCGCATCGCACCCGCAAGCCCGAGCAAGATGATCACGTCGAGCGCCAGCACCACATAATACATCGACCGCGGGGTCGCGAACTCGAAGCCCGCGAAGGAGAAGGACGGAATGCCGACAAGGCCCGACGGCCCGCCGGTGATGTCGAGAAAGCCGACCGCGCAGGAATCGACCAGGAGCCCGAAGGCGAGCGTCGCCAGCGCGAGGTAAAGTCCCCGCAGGCGAAGCGTCACGACCGAGAGCACGAGCGCGCAGACAAGGGAGACGCCGATGCCCGCGACAATCGCGATCACCGGCGAGAGTTCGTAATTGATCGCGAGATAGCCCGAGGTGTAGCCGCCGATCGCCATGAAACCGGCCTGGCCGAGGCTGACCTGTCCGGCATAGCCCATGAGAACGTCGAGCCCCATCAGCGTCATGAACAGGATGCCCGCAATGACCAGCCCGGAGAGGATGCCGTTATCTGTGACGACGAAGGGAATGAACACCGCGGCCGCCAAAGCCAGTGCGGCAAGGGGCCAGGCGAGGCTTGGTGGAAGCTTGGCGGCGTGTCCGACCGCTTTCACGTCATCGCGGGTGTCCTGGCGTTTCGCAACGGCGCCCTGAACGAGGCCCGAGGGGCGCCAGATCAGCACCGCGAGCAGAATGAGAAGCGCAATCGCGGTCGAAAACAGCGAGGAGATGTAGGCGGTCGTCAATTGGGTCACGAGCCCGAGAAAAAGCCCGCCGATGATCGCGCCGGGAAACGACGCCATGCCGCCGATCGCCGCCGCAATGAAACCGGATATCGTGAACAGGCGCCCGGTGTCGAATTGCAAAGAGGTGGTGGGAGCGACGATGACGCCGGCGATCGCGGCGATCAAAGTTGCGAGCGCAAAGCTCAGAAGCGTCATCCGCGGCACGTTGATGCCCATCAGGCCCGCGGCGGAAGGATTTTCGGCACAGGCGCGCAGGCCCTTGCCGAGTTTCGTTTTTGATACCAAAAACCAGAGTGCCGTGATGCAAAGCGCGGTCGCGCCGAACACCCAGAACGCCTGCGTCGGCACCCGGATCGGGCCGAATACCAGCGGCTCATCGCCCGAAAACGGCGGCATGGCGTAGGGCTGACTGCCCCAGACGATCAGCGCGAAACCTTCGATCGCGGTGAGAAGCCCGGCGGTCAGCATCAGGACATTGGCGTTCGACAGCCGCTCGAGCGCGGGCGCGAAGGTGAAAGCACCGATCGCGGTCCCGACGGCGACCGTGATCGCGACCGCGGCCGGGATCGCCGCCCACAGCGGCCAGCCAAACGAAACGCCCAGGGTGTAGCCTGTCATCGCCGCGATGATGGCAAAGCCGCCTTGCGAGAGATTGATCGCGCCGGTGACGCGAAACACCAGCGAGAAGCCGAGCGCGATCGCGGCGAATATGCTGCCGACAACCAGCCCGCCGATGCAGATCTGCACGAACTCAAGCACTAGTGGTCCGCTTCTAACATTCGCATCCCGGTTCGGTAGGCGCCTTTGCGAATGTTAGAATCAAAGGGACCACTGAGCAAATATTTTTTTCCAGTGGAGCTTTGGATTTGACATTCGCAATGCGAGTTTTTGGCTGGGAGGGTTGCGAATGTCAAATCCACTCCACTGGTGGTTACCGTCCGATTCACTCTGCGCGCGGGATGCCGAGCGGATCGCTGACCACAGCCCAGGTCTGTGCGGCAGGGTCCCAGCGCGTGACGACGACGTTTGACTCATCGAGGCCGCGATTGGGCACCGCCTTGAAATCGTAATAGCCGTTGACGCCGGCAAAGCCCTTCAGCTCGCGCAGATAGCCGCGAAGGTCCTCGGCCGTCGCATCCACCTTGAGCTTCCGCAAGGCTTCGACCACGAGAAGCGCCGGGTCCCAGGCATAGGTCGACGGACCGTCAGGCTTGATGTCCGTGCCGTCGAATGCCCTGAAGAAGAATTCCCTCGCCGCCGCCGCGTCATCGGCTTTTTTGGGTCGCGAAGATTTCAGAAAATCCGCGGCCGGTATGTACAATTCCTTGGGCAGAAAAGCCGCGTACTGCGCCATTTGCGCATAGGTCATGTTGCCGTTGGTGGTTGCGACCGGACCCTCGAAGCCTGCGTCATGCACCGCTTTGAGGATGGTGCCGATCGGTCCACCCGTCGACCATGCCACCAGCACGTCGGGGTTTGCCCCCTTCAACCGCTGGATTTGCGCCGCCGCGCTCACATCGGTCGGATTCAACTGCGCTTCGGCGATCAGCTCGACATCCTTGTGGCCTTCGGCTCCCACCAGCGTCTTGAAATTCCGGTAGGCGTCTTGTCCGCTCGCATCGGTCGAGGTGATCAGCGCCACTTTCTTCCAGCCCTTGCGACCGAAATACCGCAACAGCGCGCCAGCGAGTTCCTTGGTCGAAATGCTCGAACTGTAGACGAAGCCTCCACTGGCAGGCTGGATGCCGGGGGAGAAGCAATAAAGCACCGGCCCTTCCTTCATCAAGGGCGCCATCGCGTTGCACAGCGCGACCAGCGCCGAGCCGAGAATAACCGGCGGATTGGTGGCCTTGACCTGATTGGCGAGCTGCACCGCCACCTGCGGACTGCTCTGGTCGTCGTGGAAAACGAAATTGACCGGTTTGCCGTGGATGCCACCGGTCGAGTTCACCACCTTCTGATATTGTTGAAGGGCCTGCTGCTCGGCCTTGCCGAGGAACGCGCCGCCGCCGGTCAGCGGCAGGATGACGTTGATGTCCTGGGTGTCCGCGGCATGCGCCAGCGTCGCGCTTGAAAGCAGCGCGACGACAACAAGAAAAGTGCGGACGCCCATCGATCCTCCCGGGATTTTGTTTTCTAATCTCTCTTCTTAGTATTTTATCAGCGCGCGCGCTATGCCGCTGCGCCGGCCATTTCCTTGTCGGTGTCGTCCTCTTCCAGCCCTGAGAGAACCTTCGCCTCGTCGTCGGAGGCACCCAGCGTCCGCCACGGAACCGACTTTTCGACCACGCCCTGGTAGGAGCGCAGTTTGGCCTGCGCAAGCCGCGGCGCGATGTGGCCGATCACCCGCCCTTGTTCCACGAATGCGTTGGCGGCGTCGATCATCAAGCGGCGGAACTGGACGATCGCGATGTCGCTTGCGCCGAGGCGTTCCTGGGTGCGATCGGCGATCGGTCCCATCGATTCCCACATCGCGATATCCTGGTTCGGAATGCCCAGAATGCCGGTGAAGCTGCCATTCTCCATCGCGGCGCGGTCTTGCAGGTAATCGTTGTGGGCGTGGCGCTTGATCGGGCGAAACTGCGCATCGACGTCCTCGCCTACGACCAGCACGCAGAATTTTCGCCACGCATCGGTCTCGATGCCGGCCTGCTCGCCCTCGGCCCAGGCGATGAAGTGGAAGGTGCTCGAGGTGTCGTTGCGCGGCACGATCACGCTTGCGAGGTTGTAGGTGCTGTTGGGCGGGATCAGCGCCGTGAAGGGTGCGACGAAGGTGGTGATGCGCACATAATCATGCGAGTTCGCGTTTGCGATCGGCCGCCTTATCGCGGCATAGCGCATGCCGTAATTGGTGAGCTGGACCTGGATGCGCGGGTTCTTGTCGGTGGACGGACGAACCCAGTGATCGCCCTTGGCGGTCGCCACGCCCTTGGCCGGGCGCATGTCGGAGGAATGCAGCGTGGACGAATGCGCCGAGTCGATCTGACCTTCCATGATCTGCGCCCAGTTGCAGGGAAGTTCAACCTTGGCAATCGCCACCCTCGCCTGCGCATGCGGCGCCCAGGGCGGCGCCTCGAACTCCGGCATCGCCTCGGGCGGACCCATATAGGTCCAGACGAAGCCGCCGGCCTCGCGCGTGGGATAGGCGAGATGTCTTGTCTTCTCGGGCAGCGCGCTTGCCTTCGGCTCCGACGGCATGTCGACGACATTGCCTTGCGTATCGAACTTCCAGCCGTGATAGAGGCAGCGCAGGCCGCATTCCTCGTTGCGACCGAAGGCGAGCGAGGCCTTGCGGTGCGGACAGAACTCGCCGAGCAGGCCGAGCTTGCCGTCGCTGTCGCGGAACGCGACGAGCTTCTCGCCGAAAAGCTCAAGGCGCATCGGCGCGCCGTTTGGCGTTGCGACCTGCTCGGACAGAAGCGCGGGCACCCAGTGACGCCGCATCAGGCGGCCCATCGGGGCATCGCCCTCGATCCGACACAGCAACTCGTTTTCCGAAGCGCTCAACATGCTCGCTCTCCTCAAAGCCTGGGGCACAGGGCGCACCGGGCGCACCCTGGCTCGCAAATCACTTAGGTTCCTAAGTATATACATAGTCCAGGAAACGCCGCCCCGTCCAGAGACGAGGGCAACGAGTTCGCAAGCATCGATTTTTCAGGGGGATTAGGGGTCGTAAGCGGCGCTTATTCGACGGGCCGCCGAAGCATGGCGCTGAGCATCGACTTGGAAGGAAAATTTCGCGCGAGGCGTTCCTCGCGTCCTTCAAACCGGATGGTCGTGGGACTTAAGCTAAATCCCGAGTATCCAGACCGCGACAATGGCACCAAGGACCGCGAGACCCGACACCGTCCACCCGGCCGCATAGGCCGCGCCGTCATCCTGAGGCCTTTCCACCATTGAATTGTGCCAGTTGGTCATAACAGCCTCCCTCGCGGTCGCCTCTGGTCAATAAGTCGCCGCCAGGGCCCGAGGTTCAACGCCCTGCCACTCGATCTAACTGCACGGGAGCTGGCCGGTTCCGTTTCCCGGCCAAAAGGCACATTTCGCATCGCAGCAATGGGGCTCTAAAGCCGCCGGGTCAGCGCCGCGGCGAAGCGGTCGGCGTCCTGCTCGTCGTTGAAGACGTGGGGCGAGATCCGCATCCGGGCAAGCCGCGCGGCGACGTAGATGCCTTCGGATGCCAGGCCCTCGACCAGCCCGGCCGGCAGGCCACCCTCAAAACCGAGGCTCAGAATATGGGGCGCGCGCAAGCTGCGATCCGGCAGGCGAACACGCGCTCTGGAGAGGCCTTCCGCGATGCGGTCGGTCAGCATGGCAAGGCGCTCGGACACGGCGGAAGCGCCCCACTCGGCCATCATTTCCATGCCGATCGAGGCCATCTCGAGCGAGATGAAATGGTCGCGCTCGCCCATGTCGAAGCGACGCGCGTCGGCCACGTAGCGCGTATCGGCGAAATACACCGCGTTCTCCGAACGCACCTCGCGGCGGCCGAATGCGGTCTGTTCGAGCGGCACGCCGTCCTGATGGCGCCTGGCGATGTAGATGAAGGCGCGGCCGTAAGGCCCGAGCAGCCATTTGTAAGTCGGAAAGATCACAAAATCCGGATCGAGGCGTTTGACGTCCATCTCAATCACGCCGACCCCATGCGTCGCGTCGATCAGAAAGACCGCGCCTTGCCGCCGCAACGCCGCCCCGACCCTTTCGACGTCGATCGACCCGCCGTCCGACCAATGCACCGAAGAGATCGAGGCAAGCGCGACCGGTGGCGCGCCCTTTCGTTCGACGCTGGCGAGCACCGCCGAGGTCCAGTCGCCGTCGTCCGGCTGGGCAATGGTCTCGACGGCAAAGCCCTGCGCGTCGGCCCGCGTCTGCCATTCCAAGACCGGCGAGGAATGGTCGTTCTCGAGCACAAGAACGCGCGTGCCGCGGGGGATCGTCACAAGTTTCGCCGCGGTCGCCACGCCATAGCTGATCGAGGAGATCAGCGCGACATCGCTCGCCTCGGCATTGATCAGGCGGGCGGCGGCGGCCCGCGCGCGCTCGTGTTGGCGGTTGGCGAAGGACGCATCCAACATCCAGGGTGTCGCCTTGCGACCCACGGCGGCCCGGGCAGCCTCCTGGGTTCGGAGTGGTAACGGGCTATAGGAAGCCGAATTCAAATAGCAGATGTCGCGCGGCATCTCGAACAGGCCGCGCTGGGAGGCAAGCATGTGAATCTCTTCGTTAGGATCCCATCATAGCCTGTCTCGGCCAAAGCAAACAGCCAGGAAAAAATAGCAAGAAAAAATTAGCAAGAAAAATTAGCAAAGAAAAAACCAGCAAAGAAAAAAGCCGCCCGAAGGCGGCTCTTGATCCGTGGCTGATGATGGCCGGCGCCGGCCGGCAAAGAGGTTACTTCAACGAACTGTTAATCGAGTTGAACATCGTATTCAGGTTGCTGCCGAGTCCGTTGACCGCGGCGATGATCGCAAGGGAAATGCCCGCCGCGATCAGCCCATACTCGATGGCGGTCGCGCCAGACTCATCCTTGCAAAACTCAAGAAAGGAACGCGTCATGTGTGTCTCCGACTGCGGATCGCCCCGCGGCGCCGCCTAAGGTTTCCAACGCTGGGACACTAGTGCCAATGATTTAAGGTTGCATAAATGGATTGGCTCAGAGTTTCTCGATATCGCCGGCGAAAAAACATCAAATTGAAGGTATTTTTCATCGCCCGCCGCCTTTGGCTGGGGCGGAATTCGGAGCGGCTTGCCACGCCATTTCCCCAAGGGATATGCGAGCGAAACTTGCGCGCAGGACTTACCCGAGACCATGCCTTAAGGCGCCCGATTTGGTTGCATCTAGCGTTTGACCCACATGCTCTTGGGCACGAGGCAATGCACGCCCTTCTCCGGCGCTTCCATCTCGCCGACCCGGCAATCCATCGTCATGCTGGCGAGTGAATAGGCATCGAGGCGCGAGAGCGATTTCTGCTTTTGCAGAAGCTCGATCATGTTCCACGAGGCCGTGTCCATGGCCTTGTTCATGTCGGTGCCGCCGGCATAAGTCACCAGATATTCCGCGGTCTCGCTCGTCGGCAGAACAGCGGTGAGCGGCTTGCTCTGGTCCTTCGAACTCATGCAGTGGACACCCTTCTTGATGTCCACGACCTGCGTGACGCGGCAATCGGACGTCTTTGAGACCAGCGCCAGCGCCTGTTCGGGCGCGATGTTACGCTTCTCGGCGAGCAACTTTGCGGTTTCCGATCTGGCGTTGGCGAGCGCCTTGGTCAGATCTTCATCGAAACCCATCGTAATCCATTCGCTCGGCGTCTCGATCCGCGGCCATTGCAGCTTCACGGACTTGTCGACCGTGATCGTCAGGACGATCTCCTGGAAAGCGGTTTCCAGTGCCGTGAGGTTGATCTCGCCATTTCCCTGCGCCGCATGGGAATCGCCGGTCCAAACCAGCGCGCCGCGCACGAACACGGGAACGTGCAACGTCGTGCCCTCAACGAGATCGCGGTTGTCGAGGTTGCCGGCGAAGGGTCCCGGTGGAACGGCGTTGTAGCGTCCGGGCTCGGCGCGCGCGACGCCGAGCGTTCCGGGAAACGGCCGGAGCGGGATTTCAACGCCGGGGGCGAATTCCGCCACCTTGCGATCGCCATCCAGGTAGAAATACTTGACCTGGCCCTCGGGGAATTCCTTGGGGAATTCGCCGAACATCCCCGGCACGTTGAAATTCGCCGCCCACGAGCGCGGAACGATCTTCTGGATCTTGATCTGCAAGGTGTCGCCCGGCTCGGCGCCATTGACGAAGATCGGCCCGGTGAGCGACATCGGGCCGCGTCCCGGCCAATCGGTGCGCAGTTTCTTCAATTCCTCAATCGTCGTGCCCGGCCAAAGCCTGCCATGGGCGTGCGATATGGTCTCGACGACGACGGTGTCGCCGGAATCGATGACGAGGCGCGGCAGTTCGGCATTGTCGAACCACCCCCACTGCGTCGTTTCCAGTGTCGCCGGCAAAACGTAGACGCGGCCCGGATATTTCGACGCCGGCACCACCATCAACTTTTGCGCGCCCGAAATTGCCGACGGGGGTTGTTGGGCCAATGATGTCGTGATCGCGAGCGCGGTGATCGAAACGGCCACCGCCAGAACGCAGCTCGATTGCCGCATGGCCCTCTCCACAATATTGATGCCGCGCCGCCGACGCAGGCCCGGTCCAAGAACAATTTCGTAAGACCAAGCTAACACACGATGGAAGCTCGGAACATTCCAGCCTATACTTTGCCCGATCCGCTGCGGGAAGCGAATCCCCAACCAGGGGCCCATTTCCTGGTCTTACGTAAAACGAATAAGGAACGCGTGATGAAACTTAAAATCTTGCTCGGCCGCCATGGTTCTTGCTCTGGTAGCAGGGCCGGCGATGGCCCGGAACGTCAACTCCAACCAGGGCCACTCCGGCAAGAGCCTTTATTGCGCGACCATAGAGCCGGGAAATCCGTTCAGTCGATTTTACGATTATATCGCCTGGAGCAAATGGCGGCAGCGCGGCGGCTGGGATAGTCGCGGCGACGATGCCTGTTTTTTCAACCCTCACTATCAACCGCCAGGCTACGGCCCCCAGCATTTCTAGATACGTTGCGAGCGGCAAGGATCCCTCAAAAAGGCGGCCACAAGGCCGCCTTCTATCGTAGCGGTTCAAACACGTGCCTGAATAGGGGCGGAAGCGGCTGGAGCGAGCGGTTGGCCACACCTGATCCGTCGACGAGCTACCTTGGCTGAATGATCGCGCGCGTGACCTGTTCGGCAAGCTCGGTAGCTGATGGCCAATCGAGCGTGGGCTTGTTGATGCGCAGCGAGATGACGCCATGCAGGCCCGACCACAGAAGCAGCGCGAGCCGCTGGGGATCGTCCGAAACCCGCGCCTTGGCGGACGCGGGCGGAATGTCGCGGATCAGTTCGATCGAGCGCACCAGCAGCGGGCGCCCGAAATCAGCGATCCTGGGATCATTGAGACGTAACGCCACGCGACCTTCAAACAAAACCTTGTAATGGCCGGGATGCTTCAGACCGAACTCGACGGCCGCAATCGAACGGGCCAAGAGACGCTTCCAGGCGCCGCCGCCAGCCAGGGCCGCTTTTTCCTCGGCGACAGCACGCAAGGCCACCTGCTCGCGGAACAGTTTTTCCAGAACCGCAAGAAGCAGCAAATTGCGATCGGCGAAGTGGATATAGACCGAAGGCGCGGCGATTTTGGCCTGCTTTGCCACCGCGCGCAGGGAGAAGGGATCTTCCGGGCCTATGGTCGACAAGACTTTGATCGCCGCGTCGATGATCTCGTCGCGCAGCCGGTCGCCTTCGCCACGGGCATTGCGAGTTCTCGGCGCCTCACCTTTCCGGATTGTTTTTGACCTCATTTCTTCAACGTTCCCGCTGTTGCCGCGCGCATCCTAGAGCACGTTCGGTTCTGATTGAATCAGAACCGAAACTCTCGGCTCTTTATTTTGACGCGTTTTCTTCACGCGAACCGGTACCCACTTCGCTCGAAAACGCTCTAGCGAAGGGCTTGACATCCGTAACCTTACATACGTTAGTTTACGCCCATAATGTTTGCTCGCGACCGGAGAAATAGCCATGTCCCAATCGTCCAGTCTTGGCGGCTCGTTCACGCCTGGCGGCACCACTATCGCCCTCAACCGCATGGGATATGGCGCCATTCAGCTCACCGGTCCGATGGCCTTTGGCCCGCCAAAGGACCGCCAGGCTGCGGTGGCCGTGGTACGCGAAGCGGTTCGATTGGGAATCAACCATATCGACACCAGCGACTATTACGGCCCCCACATCGCCAACGAAATCATCCGCGAAGCCATCCACCCCTACCCTGAGGATTTGGTGATCATCACAAAGGTCGGTGCCCGGCGCGGACCGGATAAATCCTGGCCTGCGGCGCTGTCCCGCGACGACCTCACCAGCGCGGTGCATGACAATCTGCGCAATCTCGGGCTGGACACACTGGATATCGTCAATCTGCGCGTCGGAGGCCAGTTCGGACCGAACGAGAACTCGATCGAAGAACCACTCGGCGTTCTCGCCGATCTTCAGAAGCAGGGTCTGATCCGCCACATCGGGTTGAGCAATATTTCGCCGGGCCAGTTGGTCGAGGGTCAAGCCATCGCGAAGATCGTCTGCGTCCAGAACCACTACAATCTGGCTCACCGCCAAGACGATTCCCTCATCGACGCGCTGGCGACGCAAGGCATTGCCTATGTCCCCTTCTTCCCGCTTGGCGGCTTTCGACCTTTGCAATCCTCGCTCCTGGATGCAGTGGCGGCATCGCTGGGCGCAACGACCCGCCAGGTCGCACTCGCCTGGTTGCTGCAGCGTTCCCCCAACATCCTGATCATCGCCGGCACATCGTCGGTCGAGCACCTTCGCGACAATCTCAAGGCTGCAAGTTTGAAGCTATCCCCAGACACCGTTGCACGGCTCGACAAGATTGCCGCCCCAGCCGCGCCAGACGGACGGATCAGGTTGCTTCGCCGTGGTCTTGCGAAATAAGATCGATCGAAATAGCGCGACACGTTGCAGACTTCACAATGCACGCCGGGAGGATGTCGTGGATTCCACGAGATGCCCAATGCGGCCCGCTTCACGCCTCGCGCGCCGTCATTTCCTCAAGCGGGTCGCAGCCGCAGGCCTGAGCGCCGGCGCATCGGCGTTTCCGGCTGTGGCGCAACAAACGACCGAGCAGCGATCCTCAGTCGCGGGCAAAGGCCAGGTTTCCATGGCCGAAGTGCTCGCGCGATACGCGACCGATCTCAAATATGAAGATTTGCCCGAAGACATCGTTCGAACCACCAAACGCGCCATCCTCGACACGTTCGGCTGCGCGTTCGGCGGCTACGCCGCGCCACCCAGTCAAATCGCCATCAAGCTCGCAGGCGACGTCAGCGCGAAACAGGCCGCAACATTGTTGTGCAGCGGCATCAGGACAAGCCCCGATCTGGCGGCGTTCGCCAACGGCGTGATGATCCGTTACCTCGATTTCAACGACGCTTTTGTCAGCCTCACCCACGGCGCCGGCCACCCGAGCGATACGATCGCCGCCCTGCTCGCGGCATCCGAACCGGGCGGGAGCGGCGGCCGCGACCTGATCACCGCGACCGTGCTCTCTTATGAAGTCTTCTGCAAAATCGCCGATACATTCGACTATCTCGGCAGCGGTGTCGATCATTCGACGATCACCGGATTTGCGGCGGTGGTCGGCGCCAGCCGCCTGATGGGTTTGTCGCCCGAACAGATGGTGCATGCGATCGGGATCACGGTTGGCGGCAACACCGCGATCCGGCAAGGCCGAACCGACACCCTATCGAACTGGAAGGCTTTTGCCGCCGCCGATGCCTCGCGCAAGGCGATCTTCGCCGCGCAGCTCGCGCAAGCCGGCATGACGGGTCCAAGCAACGTGTTCGAGGGCCGGCTTGGCTTCTTCAATTTGATAAGCCACAAGCCGACGGCGCCGCCGCAGCTCGGCGAGCCCTTCGGCATCCGGCGCGCTTTTACCAAACGCTTTCCGGTCGGCCAGTTCTCCCAAACCGTGGCGCAGGCCGCGGTTGAAGCGAGAGGGTTCGCCGGCAAGGCGAGCGACATTGCCGAAATCAATATTTCGGTGTCGCGCTCCGCGATCAAGATCATGGCCGACGGTCCGGATAAATGGCGGCCGCAAACCCACGAAACCGCCGACCACAGTATCCCCTATGCTGCGGGCCTGGTGCTGATGTACGGCAAGATCGAGCCCGAGTATTACGAGGATCCGTATCTGCATGATCCGCGCCTGCTCGAACTCGTGAGCCGGGTGAAATGCGTGGCCTCGGACGAAGCCGACAGGCGCGAGAGCGAATTCAATCTGTGCGAACTCGAAATCGTCCTGAAATCCGGCGAGCGGAAGACCGTTCGCGTCGAGTACCACCGCGGGCACTTCAAGAATCCGATGACCGACGCCGAGATGGAGGAAAAATTCCGCTCGATGGCGCAGAAGCAGCTTTCGGCCGATCGCCTCGATGGTCTCCTGCGCCAATTGTGGGCGCTCGAAAGCGTGCCGAAGGTAGGCCAACTCATCGCCGCCACGCAGACGTGATTGAAGGTCGGCTCGCAAGCGCCGGACGCGGCCATCTCACAAAGTGCTTGAAACGCGAAAGGCCGCCCATCGGGCGGCCCTCACTTGTTTCAACGGAGATCTGATCTCGTCCGAACTGCGCTTATCAATAGCACCGCATGATGCTGACGGTCTGCTCTTCGCCGTTACGCCCGGGAACCTTTACGATCTCCGACGGACAGCTCGGCACATAGGGCCGTTCAGAGGGTGTGACAAGCGGCGGATATCGATGAGCCCAATCCCAGGGGATATCGTAGGCTTGCGTGTTACGGATATCGCCGGATAGCGGTTGGGTAAAATCTGCCATCGGTTCGCCGGTCGGCCCGAACGAGTAATCCCCATATGCCGGCCAGACGGTCCCGACATCGTTTCTGTCGTTTCTGCGGTGATGCCGAAGCGAGTGGGCGAGCGCCGGATGGGCAATCGAATGCCTCGAGACAACACTTGCGCGAGGCGCGGCTCCCGACCGGGCCGATGCCTCGCTCGCGGCAAGCATCAGCGCCACTACGCTTAAGGAGGCGATCATCGCCCCATACTTTCCATACGCCATGCACTTACCCAATCGGTTGGTTGCCAAGCAGCCCTCCAAAGCACGCTAGGCCGGGCATTTTGGGCTCGCAAATGCATACTTAATTGTTAGTTAAAGCGTAACATTAACGCGGTGCCTCCCCTGTCCTATCAATGGCTTAGCAGGTCAATTTGCGGGAGGGCTTCGAAAGCGGCGCGTTCAATTTCTCACCCAGAGGGTGATCGTGGCACCACATTTCGGACAGCGGTAGGTTACCTCGGAAAGGCCCGTTTCGGAGTCGGGTTTTCCGATCAGGCGTCGGCTCATCACCGCCTGGCAGCTCACGCAGGCCGGCTCGCCGGAAGAATATTTCGGGCTCCTGCCCGATGCCGTTTGATCTTCGGTCGGCCGTTGGTGGGGCATCTTTCAAGAATACCCAACCGTCCCCTTTTTCGTACTTGATTTGCGTCAAAACGAGCCGCCGCGCCTCCAAATACTCTTGAATCAACAGACGGTCCCAAGGGGAGGAAGCGGGCTTATGGCCGAGATCACCAAGTTCATGGTTGTGCCCTTCGACTATGGCGATGACGGCATCGTCGAAGGCGAACCGATAACATGCGAAACTCCCGCGGCGGCGATCCAGCGCGCGCAGGACCTCTGGAAAACCTTTGGCCATGCGGGGGCGATCGCGCTCAGCCGCACCAGCGATTTCGAGATCGGCAAATTCGACAGCAAGCACATCCTTCGGCGCTTTGGCCACGTGCCGAGCGAATATTGATGAAGTGGGCCCTTCATCGGCAACCAAAAAGAAAGAGGCCGCCAATCAAGGCGGCCTCTTTACGGACGGGGACCGGAGTGCCTAGGAGTCCAAGAACCCCGCCAACCGTAGCTGCATCTCAATGTCGGAGACCGTTCGGTACATTATCATCTTAGACCTGTTTCGAAGGACGACTTTGATTTGACGCAAGTCGCCGTATTCCTACGGAGATTTATTTCGCTCGGCCGGATCTTGAGTTCCCGTCCGTCGCTGAAATACCGCCGCCTATTGCGCGAGCGCCAGAAGTCCGCCGGCGAAGTCCTTCCAGGGTTGCGATGCGCTGAGCGGCAAGTTGAGCAGCTTGATGAGCAGCAACGCCGTTCCGCCAATCACATATACGGCGTGGGGACGACCACGCGTGCGCCAATCGTAAATCATTGCGACGACGACCAGCAGAAACGCGACGATGGCCGGCGGAATCGTCACCGCAACGGGCGGCGGCCCCACCGTGCCGGGAGGTGCAAGGAATGTCAGGAACCAGCGCGCGATTGCGGCGTCAAGAATCGAGACCGACGCAAGCACCATCAACCTTTTGTGGAAGTCGGGCCGGCGGACATAGACGATCGCCAGCGTAAAGCTGACGGCAAAGAAGGCGATGCCGCCAAGCGGCACGATGGCGAAGGCAATTCCCTCCCCGCGCATGCCGATCGCGGCCGATTCCTTCATCGCGTTGATGGTGGCGAATGTGCCGAAGATCGTCATCGCGGTTGCAAGCGACACGCCGATCATGCCGACCGACCGATGCCTTGCAAGTCGCCCCGACGCGGCAAGCCAGGTCTGAAACACCAGGAATATCGACCATGTGAAAAAAATCGCGCCGTGGACGTGAATGACCGGATTCACCTTCAGCGCCTTCGAGGCCATCGGCAGCCAGTATGTCGGCGCGAAGCCGAGGAAAGCGACGGCGGCACAGCTCAGCGCCATGTATAAATAGAATTTGGTCGCGCGCGCATCGGTTCTCGCGCGCGCGGAATCAGCAGTCAAAGTCGTCATGAGCTCCCCCCAAATAAGAGCGCCCTGTCCGGACGCCGGACCGAACGCGAAAATTGCTTCGGGCGGATTCGAAATCCACGAATCCAAATCAATTCACGCGGCAATCTGCAACGACAACAAGTTGAGGCGCAAGGCCCTAAACCATATGCGTCCCTAACGTCCGGCTCCGGCAACCGAGGTCGCTCGAGGCCGTCCCGGGCCGACCACCTTGCGCTTTGTGCTAGGAAGAGTGGAGTTGAGGCAGACGCCGGTCTTCGGACTCGGCCGCCACCGCCTGCTTGCGCGACTGGTAGGTCTTCAGCACGCTCCGGGAGGTCTCGACGTTGAGCGCGTCGAATTCCCGCTTCATGCCCTCCAGCTCCTGCGCATGGATGCGGTGATCGGGCGCGCCCAGGAACAACAGCGACATCGCGGTCTCCCAGGAGAAGCCAAGCCCCTTCGCCAGCATCAGCGCCATCTCCTTGTTCTTGTCAACCAGCGCGCGCTCGACGACGTCGACCGGCAATGAGCACAGCATGGAGAGGCCGACGGTCGTTTCCTCGAACTTGTGGGCCCGGGCGTATTCCAAAATCTTGTTCTGCGAGAGATTGCCGAGGTTGTAATCCCTGGTAACGCTCCGCTTCGCGTCGAAGTAGCTCTTCGACGCCGGCCCGAACTTCGAGTGCAGCGAGCCAGCGACGTCCGTCACCAGGGATTCAATCTGGCCTGCGGCCTCCGGTCGCTCGCCGCCAAGCCGCTTCTTGGCGTTGTCGGCCGCCTTCGCGATCAGTTGCTGGAAAAGATGCCTGGGGATGTCCTTGCGGCAGCCCATCTGGTTGACCAGGATCGAATCGCTTTCGGAACGCTTGATCATCTGCAGGATGCCGAAATCGGAAAGACGCGCGCCGACGTTGGTCGCGACCGAGCGCACGACATCCCTGTCTCCCCGCGTCACGAGAACGTCCGTGACCTCCGGATCGATCGACCTTCGTTTTGAAATCGCGAGCAGATGTTGCTGGCTTTTCGACCTGGCATTGGCAACCAGGGTCCGGGTATCGAGTTTCACGAACTCACGAAGCACAGGGCCGGCGACGTCGATCGAATCGTCAAACGCCAGCTTGTTGACGATCTTGACGGGCGCGTTGTCCGACCGCGCCAGACGTCTTGCGAGCTGGGCGCGGGCGGCGGTTTCGATATCCTGCTCCAGCCGGCCGATGATCTCGCCGAACATCCAGATTTCGTCGTCGGTATAGCGGCCCACGATCAACAAATCGGTCGCATACCACAACGCGCGCTCGCGGCTTTCGGCCGACCCTTTCGAGACTGCGACGTCTAGTTCCTGCAAGAATGACATGGCTTCATCAATCGTCCGGCAAGTTAAATCGCTGTCCCGGATCTCGCGCGCGTCTTGTTGCCAGGCATGACGGGCAAACGCGACGCTCGATAAAGCCCCGGTCTTTCAAAATTCGACACCGCGACGGTGTCCGGCGCTCAAAAAATGCCGGCACCGCTCCGGTACCGCCCAATAAAAATCCGGATGATGATCTTCATCCGTGCCTAAACTGCGGTGGTAGATTGGCTTTAATTTCTTAAGAAACCTTGGTGCACCCCGCTCGGCCACTGGAGCGAGCGTCGGTCCGCATCCGGACGCAGCGTGCAGGGGTTGCCGACGAGCGCCATGCCAGGATACCGCCGGCCGTTGCGATCCCGCAAATACCGCTCGTATCCGCCTCCGGCTACGCGGCCCGATCGGCGATCGGTTGGGCGGCGGGATGTTCGGGCGACGACGTCGACGATGACGCCGACAGCGGGTTCGCAAGTTGATTTAATGTCGTCCACTCGATCGCATCGCCGTAGCGCTGTTCGATGTCGTCGAACAGGCGATCGAGATAATTCATGTAGAGCTCATCGACCCCATCGAGGTGCAGATGACCCGGCACGTTCTTTGGCGATGTGCGCCTTGATCGAGAGGATCCCGCCGGCGTCAAGAATGTCGAAGGCGCGCTCCGGCGCCGAGGTGGCCTGAAAATTGGTGCTGATGTGCAGGAGATTTGGCGCGATCCGCTCCGGAAACAGCATGCTGACGCCGCTCAATCCCGACATCGCCGTCCTGGCATCCTTCGACACGGGTGTCTCGATATCGCGTGCCGACGCCACCCATTCGATGCCGACGTCACGGCACGCCTGTTGCAAAGCGAGGTCGCAATCCCATCCGGGCGGTTGAAGCCCCCGCACGTGGCGCAGGCCGGATTCCTCGAAAATCCGGATCGCTTCCTTGAGCATGCGAGCGCATGACGCGCGGTCCTGTTTTTGAAATTCAACGGAGACCGAATGCCCCTGATTGATGTGATGCAGGCCGTGAATTGCGATTTCGGTGCGCGGCATCGCGTTGAGAAACGCAACGAATTCCGGATGATTGCGAAGGTCCATCGTCCCCTTCGCGAGCACGCTTGTGAGATAAACGCGATCGCGAAGCCAGGGCATATGGCGCCACAGACGGTTGGCGACCGGGGCGATCCGGCGCCAGTCCGGCGTGACGAAGAGAGTGAGCTGAAGTTGCTTGTGCCGCTCCAGAAGCCAGAGCAGGCGGCCGATCGCGCCCCTCTCCAGATCGCCGCCGCTCTCATAGGCCGATTGCGACGTTCCAGGAAAGACGTCGTCGACGGACATGACGACCGCGGCCGACTTGCCGGGACGGTACCAGTGGATCGGCCCCAATTTGGTATCATCAAGGATGAAAGCCCGGCGCAGTTCTTGCGCGGGGCCGAATTGCCAATCGTCCATGATCGATGAATTCCCAAAGGCTACGCCGATGTCAACTTGCAATTGCTCCACTGAAGCCGAGGCGGATGACCAACTGCTTTATGAGGAAAATGGGCGGGTCGAGAAATTTACGTTTTGATAAATCAGGGATGAAATTTTTGAACGATCTCCAGGCGTGGCCGCCCTCCCGCAAGCTCGGTTGCTTACCTTTGCTTAACCAAACATCGGATGGCCCAGGCGGGACGCGCACGCGTAAACACAAACAAAAACTATTCGCTTTATTGCTTCGCGAAGGACTCATGAGAATTTAACTGCAATTTCGACCGGCCGATCCGCGGCCAATTCGAGCCGAGGCCTTGGTTACTGAAATCATTGCCTATCTGTAGCGATTTTGAGGCCGCGAAAAGCGGCGAGGACTTCCGATGGCTGCCGAACAATGGAAGGCGCCTAACACCGATCCAGGGCCGCCCCAATCTCCCACGTCAAGCGTGTTGGCTTCGGACGATCCGGTCGCGCCGCGCGGCGAATTCGTCGCGGACAGGTTGGCGGGGCTGGACGTCCGGGCTCAATCGGCGCTTCTGGAAGAGGCCTTCGAGACACGGGATCCGCTCGAAGCCGAAATGCCTGCTGCATTTCCTTCGCCCCAACGCGGCAGCATCGTCGCGCGCTATTGGGGACGCGCGGTCAAGTCGGCGCTCGGCCTGTTGGTCGTCGTCATTGCCGGCGTGGGCCCGGTGCAGCGTCTGCTCGAAATTTCAAGCGTCGAAGCGGTGGTCAATGCGCGCCTCATCTCGCTGCGCTCGCCCATCGACGGCAGGGTTGAGGATTTTGCGCCGACGATCGGAACGGCGGTGCCGAGGGGCAGGCTGATGCTGCACATCACCAACAGCCGGGCCGATCGCGGTCGGCTGGATGATTTGCAGAGGCTGGTCGAGCAAACCGAGAGTGAGCGCCCCGCGATCGCCAAACGCCTCGCGCGGCTGAAGGAAATCCACGAGCAGATTTCCCAACAGGCGCGCGCCTTTCAAACCGGACGAATCCGCGAACTCGAAGAGCGCGTGATGGACCTGAGGTCACAGCTCTCCGCCACCGAGGCCTCGGAGCTCGAGGCCTCCTCCACGCTGGCGCGCACCAAGTCGCTTGCCGCGTCCGGATACCAGACGACGGTCGCGGTGGAACGGGCCGAACGCGACGCGACGGTCGCGGGCCACACCCAGAAGTCGCTCAGACACCGCCTGTTCGCGAGCGAAGTGGAGCTCGAGGCCGCTCGCCGCGGCGAATATGTCGGCGATTCCTATAACGATCGCCCGAGTTCGCTGCAGCATGCCGACGAGCTGTCGGTTCGCGTCGCCGAGGCCGAGTCCGAGCTCAGCTCGCGCGACGAGCGGCTCGCCAGACTTCGCGCCGCGCTCGATGCCGAGGCCGCGCGATATTCGGAAATGTCCAACGCCGTGCTGTCGTCTCCGATCGAAGGGCAGGTTTGGGAGGTCATGGTTTCTCCCGGCGAAGAGGTGAGGAAAGGCCAGGACCTCGTGCGCCTGCTCGACTGTTCCGGCGCGCTCGTCACGGTGACGGTCCGGGAATCGGTGTTCAATCAATT
Organism: uncultured Alphaproteobacteria bacterium; assembly: GCA_963741185.1. GTDB lineage: Bacteria > Pseudomonadota > Alphaproteobacteria > Rhizobiales > Xanthobacteraceae > Bradyrhizobium. The sequence continues at coordinate 30,199 of CAVUHE010000034.1, forward strand.
GCGCGTCGGCGAGCCGGCGCAATTCCGCTTCTCCGGCCAATCGGGCAGATACGACGGGACGATCGTGCGCATGTCGGGAAGTTCCGCGCCTCCGGACAATCTCGCGATTCAATCGACCGGGGCGACGGCCGGCGGTTATCGTGTCGCGGTCTCGGTTCCTGAACTTGCGTCCGCGCAATGCGGCGTCGGCCGCACCGGCACCGTGGTATTCAACGCGCCGTCCGCCGCGGGCGGGACCTTGCGATCGCTTCGCGACGCGATCTCCTTCTTCACGCCTGGCTCCTGAGCGCCATGAACGGCGCATGGTCAGAACCGATCGCGCCAGCGCTGCTTGCGGCCGGACTTCTTTGCGTGCTGCTTCCGTGGGCCGACCGCGAAACCCGCTGGGTCCGCGCCACGTTCGTCACGCTCTCGCTGATCATGACCTGGAACTACCTGTTTTGGCGGATCACCACCCTGCCGCAGTTCGGTTCCCTTGATTGGATGTTTGGAACCGCGTTCCTTGGCACCGAATTCCTCACCGGGATTGGCGGCACCATCACATGGCTTCTGCTGACGCGAAGCTCGTCGCGGTCGGCCGCCGTCGATGCCAACATGCCATGGCTTTTGCAAACGCGGCCGCTCGTCGACGTCCTGATTTGCACCTACAACGAAGATCGCGCCATCCTGGAACGCACCATCATCGGCGCGATGGGTATGAACTATGCGAATTTCAGGGTGTGGGTGCTCGACGACGGAAAGCGCGAATGGTTGGGCGAGCTTTGCGCCCAAAAGGGCTGCAACTATCTCACCCGACCGGACAATTCCCATGCCAAGGCCGGCAACATCAATCATGCCATTCGAAAACTGGCCGCGCTGCCCTCGCCGCCCGACTTCATTGCGGTGCTGGACGCGGATTTCGTGCCATTTTCCAATTTCGTCTCACGCGCGCTCAGCCTGTTCAAGGACCCGACCGTGGGCATCGTGCAGACGCCGCAACATTTCTTCAATCCCGACCCGATCCAGAGCAATCTGGCAATCTCCGAGGTTTTTCCGGACGAGCAGCGCTTCTTCTTCGACATCATCATGCCATCCAAGGACGCCTGGGATCTGGCGTTCTGCTGCGGCACCTCGTCCGTCATCCGGTTCGCCGCACTGCACGAGATCGGGGGCTTTCCGACCGATTCCGTCACCGAAGACTTCCTGCTCACCGTTCGCCTGAGGGAACGCGGCTTTACGACCGTCTACCTGAATGAAAAGCTCTCGGTCGGGCTTGCCCCTGAAGGAATCAACGAATACGCGGTGCAGCGCACGCGCTGGTGCCAGGGCCTCATCCAGATCTGCCGGGGCCCCTCCGGCCCATTTCGCGTCGGCAACGGCCTTCCGCTTTCGTTCCGGATCAGCCTGATCGAGACGTTCCTGTATTGGGGCGCGAGCTTCCTGTTTCGCATGTTCTGCATGCTGGCGCCTGTGCTGTTTTTCCTGTTCGACATCCGGATGGTTCAGGCCAGCATTCCGGATGCGGTCGCGCACTTCGCCCCTTTGGTGATCACGCAGGTGGCCGTTACGACCTGGCTCGGCGGCGGCCGAATGCTGCCGCTGATTTCCGACGTCTACCAGATGCTCATCGCGCCGGAGATCATCAAGGTCGTGACCTTTACGCTGATCCGTCCGCATGGCCATAAATTCAAAGTCACCGCCAAGGGCATTCACAATGCCGGCCTGAATATTCAGTGGCAGTTGCTGTTTCGTTTCCTCGCGATCGCCTCCGTCACGATTCTCGGTCTCATCAAGGTCTTCGCTTTCGACAATTCGGACCTGGTCGAGGATGGCGGCGCGCTGAATTTATTCTGGGCCTGGTACAATCTTCTGGTGCTGACGATCTGCTGCCTGGTCTGCATCGAACAGCCGCGACGCCGGCTCGATGAACGGTTCGCCACCCGGGAGAAGGCCATCATCAGGATCGGAGATGAAGTGCGGCTGTTCGAGGTCACCGACATTTCCGCCAGCGGCATGCGTCTGGCCGGCACGATATCGGACCCGATCGGATCGCCGGCCAACGTCATCATGGGAGAGATCGAGAGCCAGGCGGTGATTGCCCGCAAGGGGGCCAACGATTTCGCGATCAGCCTGGTCGGCGATCAAGCGCGCGAGACAATGACCCGGCGTGTCTATTCGGATCGATACGGCAAGCCACTCGACCAGATCAGCGCAAGCCAGGTCTTCGCCGGCATTCTTCAGCGCCTCGCCCGATAGCGCCAGCTAAGCGTGAAGCTGCGGCAAACGCCGCTTGTCCACCTCAACTGCCGCGGCGTCCTTGCGCGACTGGTAAACCTTCAAAATGCCCTGAGACGTCTCGGTGTTGAGGCGCGCGAACTCTTCCTTCAGGTCTTCAAGGTCGCCGGAGGGAATGCGATGATTCTTCGCGCCGAGGAACAATAGCGACATCGTGGTCTCCCACGCGAAGCCGAGCGCCTTCGCCAGGACCAGGACCATTTCCCTGTCTTCATGAACCAGCGTCCGCTCCACGACGTCGACGGGCAGCGAGCAAAGCAGCGACAGCCCGACCGTGACCTCTTCGAGTTTGTGCGCCAGGGCATATTCCAGAATGCCCCTCTCGTTCAGCCGGCCGGATTGATGCTGACCGGTCACGGTCCGCTTTGCCGCAAAATAGCTTTTCGTTGCCGGACCGAACTTGGAATGAAGTTTTCCGGTGACCTCGGTCACCGAGGAGCGAATCTCCTCCGTCAGATCGGGACGCTCTCCCTCGAGCTTGCGTTTGACGTCGTCGGAGGCCTTGGCGATCAGCTGCTGGAACATGTGCCTCGGGATTTCCTTCCGAAGCCCGATGTGCTCGGCGAGAATGGAATCGGACTCCGACCGCTTGATCATCTGCAGGAAGCCGAAATCGGAGAAGCAGGCGCCGTCATTGGACGCGACCGCCTGCACGACTTCGCGATCCCCGCGCGTCACCAATTCGTCGGTGACTTCGACGGGAAGAGAATTTCGCTTGGAGATCGCCAGAAGGTGGGGTTGGCTCTTGGTTCTGATATTGTTGACCAGCGACTTGGTATCGAGCCGCCGGGAAAACTGCAGCACCGGGCCCGCAACGTCGATCGAGTCGTCGAAAGCGAGCATCTTGACGACCTTGAAGGGAGCGTTGTTGGTGTGAGCCAGCCGCTTGGCGAGCTTGGCGCGGGCTGCATGCTCGATTTCCTCAGCCAGCCGTCCGATCACCTCGCCGAAGACCCAGATCTGATCTTCCGTGTAGCGTCCCTCGATCAATATGTTGGTGGCGTGCCACAACGCGCGCTCACGACTCTCGGGAGATCCCCGCGAAATCGTCTCGTTCAGTTCTTTCAGAAAGAAATGACTGGCTTCCGTCATCGAGCAATCCACGACGCCACTGGAATTTACGGCCATCATTAAGCACAGAATTTTAAAGACGCGATTGTGAGATAGAGCGAATTTTCAACGCTGCAGCTACCGCGCATTAACTCTATGTGGCTCGCAAGCGAAGCGGACATTCAATAAGCCCGCGGCGATGTCCGCGTTGCCATCCGTGGCCGGGCCTTCGGCGCCGGCGCGCCTCGGCCAGAGGGCACCGCGGCATGAGACCGAGCCCGACCAAAATAGCGTGGAAAATTAGGAACTAAGCCCGTGCCCCAATTGCCCGCTCGCTCGAATCGACTTTTGATCCACCGGGGACATGGCAAATGGGGCACATCGATGGGGACGCCGACATGCCTGCGGGCTGTGGCCAAGCGAATTGGATTCGATCAATCTTCGCGAAAGCGTGATTTTCTCGGGTTTGCGAGTTGCAAGCTCCTGCCGGGCCGAATTGCAGGTCGGCGAAGCACACTCGTCACCCGACTGACTGCCAGCCTGATCGCGGGACCGACGATTTTGCTGTTGATGGTGGCGATCGCGCAATGTGTTCGCGCCGAGGACGGCTGTGTCGACCCCTCAACGCTCGTGGCAACAACGGTCGGCATCACGCGATATTTCACCGCTGACGAGAAACCCCGACCGTCGCTTGACGGATATCGCGCGACAGCCTGGTTTTACGGCAGTACGCGGTATCTGGTCTCGATAGCGCATTTCGTCGATGACGCCCCGTTACTGCCGAGAGGCGAATGGAGGAAGATCGATGTGCGGCAGCGCGATGTCACGATACAGGTGAGTGCTCGGTTGCTTGCCATCGTAAGGGCGCTTCCCGAGGGGTTTGCGATCTTTGAGTTGCGGGAACCATTTCCAAATGCGCAGACTCTCAAGCTTCGCGCGAAGCCGCTTTCAAGAAATGAGCCTGTACGCAGCATTGCCTATCTCGGCGGACTCCGCTTTGCAAAGGGCAGGTTCGCGGAAATGGCCGTTGGTAGCGAAATCCCTCGCGATCATCCCTTTGCCAAAGTGCAACCGGGATCGGGTCTTTTCGAGATGTGGGATATCGAGGAGCGCAACAACGACCGCTTTGTGCTCGACCATGGCGCGTCAGGAGCTCCTATCGTCGACTGCGAGGGCAATGTGGCGGCCGTAACAAGTAGTTTGATGACCCAGGCGAGCTTGCATTTTGCCGGACGGGAAATCAGGCTGACCACCCCATGGGGCATGGCAAACAACACCGCCGCACTCATCCAACCGCTGTTTGATATTACACTTCCTCAGTAGCCACCCCGAAAGTGCTGGCACGGTTCGGGCGCCCCGACATGGGGCGCCCGCTTTGTCACTTCGTAAGCCCGTCTCAGGCGGCTAGTCGCTCGCGTGACTGGCGTTGGACTTCTTGACCTGCTCCAGTATCCCCGTGAGGTTGTAGGTCTCGGGCGCCTGCAGTGGCGGGAACTTCTCGTATGAGAGCAGGTGCGCCTCCCACAATTGCTGACCGATGGGCAGCATGTTCCAGTCGTACTGGAAGGCCGTCACCGGGCCGCCGAGTGCGCCGCCCAAGCTCATGGCCGTCTTCTGGTCGATGCCGACCGCCTGCTCGAAGGGATCACGCTTGATGTTGTTGACCAAGGTGAAGTGGAACGGGATGAGCGGCAAGATCCAGCCGGCCGGCCCGGGCTGCGACATGGTATAGTACATCTTCCAGTTCTTGTAGCGCACCGCGGACGGCGTTGCCCCCGAGAAATAGAAGAAGTAGTCGCGCGCCGACTTTTCCGACGAGCCCTCGAGATAGGCGCGCTGGTCGACGCCGTCGAGCGTGGTCTTGACGATGCCGGGGTACTGTCCCGCCTCGATCTGCGTCTTCAGCCCGTCGCCCTTGGGCCCGCCGGCGATGTCGACCAGCGTCGGCATCCAGTCCAGCGCTGCGAACAACTGGTTCTTGACCGTGCCCGGCTTGATGTGCCCCGGCCAGCGCACGACCAACGGGGCGCGGTAGCCGCCCTCCCAGGCCTCGCCCTTCTGGCCCTTGAACGGGGTGACGCCGCCGTCCGGGAAGCTGATCGCCTCGGCACCGTTGTCGGTGGTGAAGACGACGATGGTGTTGTCGAGCTGGCCGATGTCTTCCAGCTTCTTGAGAACGACGCCGATGTTGTCGTCCAATTGCTTCATGCCGGCTTCGTTGACGCCCCAGTCCTTGCCGCCAGGCTCGCCCACCATGGCCATGTATTTGTCTGACAGCACAGTCGTTACGTGCATGCGCGCCGGGTTGTACCAGACGAAGAACGGCTTGTTGGTCTTCTTGGGGTCGTTGCGATCGAGGAAGTCGACGACCTTCGCCGAGATTTCCTCATCCACCGTCTTCGAGCGCTCCAGCGTCAGCGGGCCCTCGTCCTTGCACATCTGGTTCTTTTCCGAACCGTCGGAGGACTTGCACGCGAGCACGGGGCGCGGCGGCATCAAGCAGAGCGTCGTTTTTTGGTCCACGGCGCCGGGAACCTCGGGGATACCGGGGATCGGCGTGTTCTTGCAGGGCGGAGCGACAGTCTGCAAGGTCGCGGTCTTGTTGATGTCCGGGAAGCTCACCTGCTGCATCGCGTCGAGGTGATAGAGGTAGCCCCAATATTCCTGGAATCCATGCGCCGTCGGCAGGGAGGCCGTGTGGTCGCCCAGATGATTCTTGCCGAACTCGCCGGTGTTGTAGCCGAGATCGATCAGAAACTTGGCAAGCGCGGGCGTGCCGGGACGCAAATAGGATGGGCTGCCCGGCAGTTGCGGCGGGATCATACCCGTCCGCAGCGGATACATGCCCGTAAAGAAAGCGTTTCGCCCAGAGGTGCAACTCTGCATGGCAACATAATCCATGAAGACCGCACCCTCTTGTCCGATGCGGTCGATGTTCGGCGTTTCGCCCACCATCAGACCACGATGGTAGATGCTCGGCTGCATCCAGCCGATGTCGTCACCCATGATGAACAGGATATTGGGTTTGCCAGCAGGCGTCTGCGCCAGCGCGGGCTGAGTTGCCGTCGTAACGGCCAACAGTGAGAATAAGCAAAGAACAAAGTTTCTGATGAGATACATTTTACAACCTCTTGCTACTGGACACAAAACCAACACAAGACAGCTACGGAAGGGTCCGCGTTATCGCGCCAACGCGGTAGTCATCTCACTGAACGATAGTTTTGGTTAGAACCCTCCCGCAGTTCGAAGAATTCTGGCGTGACCGGCACGATGATTCTTTTGCAAAGCCGACACCACGATGACGCGAATCTTGAATTTACAAACTCTTGGATTTGCGAACTTAAAGTCGACGCCGGGCGGTCATAGCTCGCTGCAAATAATGCATCGCAAAACAGAAAAACAGAATGGTCGGGTTTGAGATTATGGCTTCAACATTTGCCGACTCCGCTGTCGCTGTTCGGGGAGCAAGCAAATCTTGTTGGACCGGCAAAACACCAAGCATATTCGGCAGCATGTATTGAGCACATAACAATCGTGTGAAGGTCGCCCGCACCGCCCATTTTGTTTCTTGGATCAGGCGCCGCTTTGCCTGGCGAACGCCGGTATTTCAGTAGCTTACGGAAGCATTTGAAAACTTAGGAAAGCAGTACTTCCCTAAAAAATTGCAGATCAGATCGGAACGGGTGGAATGTCTGTATTGGGTAAGCGGAGACCTCGCAGATTCAACGACGAGGATTTGTTGATGGAACCGCATCAACTGATCATCTTGCTTGTTTGGTGAGCACGGGCGAGCATTGCAACGATCAAGCCGGATCACCCCATGACGAGAAAAAAAGCCCAGGGAGACCGCGTGCCTACCTCAGGTTTGGCGCAGTGAGCTGCTTGAGACTGAGAATGAAGGCGATCAAGTCGTCAGTCTCGGCGTCAGGGATTATCAAATTGGGCATTTGATTGTGACTTGAGCGCAGAAAAACCTTCAGGGAAAGCGCCGTGGTGGACGGCATATTTGCGACATCGACAAAACTCGGGGGACCGTCGCGATTCGTCTTGTTGAACTGATGGCAGGGCACGCAAAGAGTTGTCGCCGTCTGGCGACCCCTCAAGGGATTGCCTTCGGCAGACTGCGCCGTCGCTGGAAGTAGCGTGAGCATCAGCAAGATTAAAGCCAATCGGGCCATGGCGGTCGTGCCCTCGTCGTTTCGACAAGATGTTCAGCACAATTCCGCCTGTTACCTGTTGATGCAAATCAACCGGCTTCTTGAGCGCATGTGTTGCGCAAACCACCACCGCGCCGTGGCGCCTCAAGCCTGAATCGGCACAGCCGTGGCCTGGACCCTGCCATCGGCGGTGTTATCGACCGTGATGCTCTCCTGATACGTCTCCGGGCCGGCCCAGATCGCAATCGCGGTGAGCGCGGAAAGGCCGGCTGCGTAAAGCGCCACCGGCCACCATGTTCCGGACCATGCCACCAGCGCGGTGGCGACAAACGGTGCCGGACCGCCGGCCAGCAGCGAGCCGAGTTCGCGCGCGAAAGCAAACCCTGCAAAGCGCCGTTGCGGCGGGAACAATTCGGCAAAATACGCTGCCTGCGGGCCGAACATCGCCGCCGTCACCACCGCGCGCGCCACGATGAAGGCAACCGCGATCCATATCCACTCCTTGGTGCCAACCAGGAGGAAGAACGGATAGGCGAATGCGACGCCGGCAAGCGCGCCGAACAAGTAGACCGGGCGCCGGCCGATGCGATCGGAGAGAGCCGCGAATCCGACAATGGTGAAAAGTTCGACGACGAAAGCCAGCATCAGCGCGCTCAGTGCTTCCGCCCTCGGCACGCCAAGTGTCGCGACGACATAGTTAAGGCCGAACACGGGGAACAGATAGCCAAGCCCGTTTTCGGCGAGCCGCGCCCCGAGCACGACCATGAAGTTTCGCGGGTGACGGCGCAGCGCTTCCATCGCCGGATTGCGCTCGACCTTGCCCCGCGCCACCACCGCTTCGGTAAAGACCGGGGTTTCGGCGACCCGCAGGCGAACGTAAATCCCGATCAGGATGAGCAGGAAGCTTGCAATGAACGGCAGACGCCAGCCCCACGACATCAAGTCTTCGCGCGGCAGCAGCGTCACCAGCGCGAAGGCGCCTGCCGCGAGCAGATTGCCGACCGACACGCCGAGCGGCGCGAAACTGCCCCAGAAGCCGCGATGCCGCGCCGGCGCATTCTCGACAAGGTAGATCACCGCCCCGCCATATTCGGCGCCCGCCCCAAGGCCCTGCACGACCCGCAAGACGACGAGCGCGAGCGGCGCCCAGAAGCCGATCTGGGCATAGGTCGGCAGGAAACCGATCGCGGTGGTTCCGATGCCGATCATCAGCAGCGTCGCCACCAGAACCGGCTTGCGGCCGAAGCGATCGCCCATGATGCCGAACAGGATGCCGCCGATCGGCCGCACCACGAAGCCGACGCCGAAGGTGAGGAAGGCCAGCATCGTGCCGACGATCGGATCGCTCTTCGGAAAGAAAAGTTCCCCGAACACCAGCGCCGCGGCGGTGCCGTAAAGGAAGAAGTCGTACCATTCGAGCGCGGACCCGACACTCGCCGCCAGGATAACGCGCAAGCGCGCAACCGTCGCACTATCGGCTGTCTTCTCCGTCATCGTTTCCCCCGATTTTCTGGTCTGGCATTTTGATGCCTTGTTGTTTGTTGTCGTTGTTCGCTGTGGAAAAAATTACGCCGCGCGGGTGAAGTAGGATTTCTTGGCCGCCGACTGCGTTTCGTAAATCGACCCCTGAAGTTTGGCCGGCGGCAGCGGCATCCGCACCGGCACGTCGGCAAGACGCGGCGTCACCACGACATCGCCGGACAGCAGGCGACTGTTGAACTCGTCGAAATCCTTGACCCCCATCAGCGGCCAGGCGTCACTTGCGGCGACTTCGTAAAGCAGAAGATTGCGCGAGCGATCCGAGGTGTTCAGCGCCGATCCGTGCAGCGCCCGCACATGATGGAACGACATGCTGCCGGCCTTGCCCATGCACGGCACCGCGCGGGCGATCTCGTCCTTGATGAGGTCAGGGTCGATCAGGCCGGCGAAACAGCCGTCCTCGCCATGATGATTCCAGACCTCGCCGGTATGGGTGCCAGGCACAACCAGCATCGGACCGTTGGACAAATCGGTATCGTCCAGGAGCACGCCGATGGCGAGAATGTCGTCATTGCTGTGCGGATAGAACGCCCAGTCCTGGTGCCATTCGACCGGGGATCCGTAACGCGCCGATTTCATATTCAGCTTGGAGCCGTGCAGCCGCAGTCCCGGGCCGATCAGTTGCGTCAGAATGTCGATCACCGGTTTCGAACGAACGATCTCGTCGAATATTGCGTGCACCTTGTGCGGCGCCTTGATCCGGCGGACTTTTGGATCTTCGGCGGTGTGGCCCGGCTCGAGATCGTAGACATCCGTGTGCTCGAGCGTGCTGGCCGATCCCGCGACCAGTTCGGCGATCACCTTGCGCACCTCGGCAAGCGTTTCGGCGCCCAGCACGTCCGGTATCACGACGACACCGTCGCGCTTGTAGGCTTGCACGTCCTGTTCCGAAATCATCGCCACGTTTCTCCCTCGGCGTCACGCCCCGCCTGGACTTCCTCGCGGATTTTCTCCGCCTGTTGCCTTTGTTCCAGACAACCAAGCCTACCAGCTTGCAAACCAACCGCAACGTCGGCTGCTCGAAACGAAGGCATGCAAAAAAGCTCTCGCGCACTGCAACAATTTGACAGCGCGTTCGCCGATCGCGTACGTGGACTGCGGTAAGTTGTTGCCTGTTCTGCGCTGCGGGGGCGAAGCGGGACCGAGCACCAACCTCGGGCGTTCAAGAGGGGCGAGATCATGGACCAGACTGCAGCGCGGGCGAGCGTCGAGGAGACGCCACGCACCTCAGGTAGTGCGATCGCCATCGCCGCCATCGCCGTCCTGATCGCTTCTTATTGCGTGAACGCGATGGACCGCACGCTGTTCCCCCTGATGCTCACGGATGTGAGAAAGGAGTTCGGCTTCACCCTGCCCCAGGCCGGGCTGATGTCGACCTTCTTCACGCTCGGCATGACGCTTGCGGGAATTCCGACCGGCTACCTGATGTCGCGCTATTCGCGCAAGACGGTGATCCAGGTCGGCATTTTCATCTATTCGGCGGCGACGATCATCACCGTCGTTGCGGTGGGATTCGCCGACATGCTTTTCTACCGCGCGATCACCGGGATCGGCGAGGCGATGCAGCTCACGGCGTTGCTTGCGGTATTTTCCAGCTACTTTGCGCGCTATCGGGCCGCCGGCGTCGGCATTCTCAACTATGCCTATGCCGGCGGCGCGGCGATCGGGCCGGCGCTCGGCGCGAGACTCCTGGTCGATTATGGAACGTGGCGCGCGCCCATGATCATCTACGGCATCATCGGCCTTGCGATGATGGTGCTGATCGCGGCGCTGGTGCGACCGGATTTGAGCGAGACAAATACCGCGAAACGACGGGACGCCGGGATCGCCGCGGGCGGCGCTTCGACGCTCAAAAATCTCAACACCTTCGTGCTGGTGGCGCTGAGCATCATCTTCGGCCTTGCTCTTTACGGCTATCTCGGGATGTATCCGACCTTCCTGCGCGAGCATCTGCATTACGCGCCCGCGGACGCGGGCCGCGTGATGAGCTTCTATGGGCTTGGCGTGCTGGTGTCGCTCTTCTCGGGATGGCTGGGCGACCGCTTCTCGCCCCGGCTCGTGCTCGGCACGAGCTTCCTGGTCGCAAGCGCGGTTGCCGCGCTCTTGTTCAACGGCCCCACGGATTTCGCAAGCCAGGCCACCTTCTCGCTGGTGCTGGGGGCAACCTTCAGCGGAACCATCTTCGTCAATCTTGCCGCCTGTCACGTGAAGTCGGTCTCGGCGGATCTTTCCGGCCGCGCCTCCGGCGTGTTCGTGACCAGCGTCTACGGCTCCGCGACGATCGCCGGCTACGTCATCGGCTGGATCGTCGGTCTCGCCGGGTGGACGGTCGCGGGCAATATCCAGCTCGTTTTGTTGTGCCTCACCGGCGCGGTGATTTCGCTGGCGCTGCGTCCGGAGCGGATGGCGCGGCGCGCGGACTGACCGGCGCAAGCCAGATAGAGCAGGCACCATGCCAGACCCAGCCGCCGATCTTCCGGTCGTGACCGTCAACGTCTTTCCCGGCGGCTTCAACTGGGGCCTTTATGTCGGACAGGACAAGGGCCTCTTCGCCAGGCAAGGCATCGCGGTCGAGATTCAAGGCACGCCCAATTCCGTCACCCAGATGACGGATTTTTCGCAAGGAAAATTCGACATCGCGATGACGGCGGTCGACAACATCGTCGCCTATGTCGAGGGACAGGGCGAGGCGCCAATCGGACCACAGCCCGATTTCGTCGCGGTGATGGGCAGCGACAGCGGCTTTCTCAGCCTCGTCACCGCGCCCGCAATCAAGAGCATCAGGGAGCTTGTCGGCAAGACGCTCTCGGTCGACGCGATGACGACGGGTTACGCCTTTGTCCTCTACGAGATCATGCGCAGGTCTGGCCTCGACAAGGACAAGGGCGACTATCAGATCGTCCGCGCCGGCGGCATGGTGCAGCGCTGGAATGCCTTGCGCGAGGGCCACCATGCCGCGACAATGTTGTCGGCGCCCTACAACATCATCGCGAAAAATTCAGGCTTCACCGAATTCGTCAAGGCGACCGACGTGCTCGGGCCCTACCAGGGCAACGTCGCGGCGGTACGCCGGCCCTGGGCGCGGCAAAGCCGCTCGAAGATCACGAGCTTCATCCGCGCCTATCGCCAGGCGATCGCATGGCTCTATGAGCCCGCAAACCGCGACGAGGCGATTGAAATCCTGCGCCGGCATCTTTCGCAAATGCCGCAGGAGATCGCCGAATTGAGCCACGCGGAATTGCTCGATCCCGCGAAGGGTTTTTTCCGAAACTGCGATATCGACCGCGAGGGACTGAATTGCGTTCTCGAACTGCGCAGCCGTTACGGCAGTCCATCGAGGCTGTTGAACGATCCGGCAAAATATTGCGATCCGAGTTACAGCGAGGACGCGCGCTAACGCTCGCGAGGACGCGCGCTGCAAACTCGAAACCCTTTTTTCACTATCGAAATTGCAACATAATTCTGCAATATATCTCTGACGTCACCGATTGATCAGTGCCCACCCGCCGCGAGATGGATTTTTTCGGATTGGATTCGTACCGCAAGAGGAATTCCAATGGCTTTAGGCGTCGAGCATGATGTTGCGCGCGTCACCGGCACAAGGCCGATCGATGTGATTTCGACCAACGCCGCTGCTCGGTGCCGAGGTGCGCGACGTCGATCTCAGGGAACTCGACGAAGTCCAGTTCACCGCGCTCAAGCGCGCCTGGCACGATCATCAGGTCATTCTGGTGCGCGGGCAGACCTTGAGCGACCAGGACCTTATCGCGTTCAGCCGGCGTTTCGGTGATCTCGACTGGGCGCCGATCCAGGAAACCGGCCGGCGCTTCGTCGAGGGGCTGCCTGAGATCTACATCGTTTCAAATGTGACCGTCGACGGTCAGCCGATCGGCAGCCTCGGCGCCGGCGAGGCCGTGTGGCACACCGACATGTCGTATCTCGATGTACCGCCGATGGCCAGCATGCTGTTCGCGCTCGAGGTGCCACCGCGTGGCGGCAACACCTCGTTTTGCAGCATGTACGCGATCTACGACGCGCTGCCGGACCAATTGAAACGCCGGATCGCAAACCTGAAGATCAAGCACGACGGCACCTACAACAGCGGCGGCTATCTGCGCCAGGGCGTTACTGCAACGGACGATCCGCGGACCTCGCCAGGCGCGGTGCATCCGCTGGTCTGCACGCATCCCGACACCGGCCGGCGCATGCTTTATCTCGGCCGCAGGCGCAACGCCTATCTGAAGGGGCTCGAGCTTGCCGACTCCGAGGCGCTGCTGGACGAGTTGTGGAGTTTCGTCGAACGTGATGGATTCGCCTGGGAGCACGTCTGGCGGGTCGGCGATCTCGTGCTGTGGGACAACCGCTGCACCATGCATCGCCGCGACCCGTTTGACGCATCGGCGCGGCGCATCATGCATCGCACGCAAATCAAGGGCAGCGCGGTGCCGCTCTGACGCGCGAGCTTCTCGCAACTCCGCTCACACCGCCGCGATCGTCTGCACCTCGACCAAAAACTGCTCCTTCACCAACCGATCGACGATGAGCAGCGTGTTCGGCGGGTATTTTCCGTTCGGAAACATTTTCGGGAATTCGCGCAGGCGGAAAGCCATGAATTTGGGGATGTCCTGCGAGTGGACCAGATATGTCGTGAACTGAACGACGTTCGACCACGACGCGCCAGCGGATTTGAGTGCCGCCTCGACATTGCGGAAGACCTGCCCGGTCTGAGCGTCGAAATCGCCTTCGCCGATCACATTGCCCGCCGCATCGCCGGACAGCATGCCGGCGATGAACAGGAATTCGCTCGCCTTGACGCGAGTCACATGGGTGTACTGTCCCATCGGCGGGCCCAGCTCTTGTGGATTATAGATATTGATTTCTGCTGACATCGATTTCCTCTCCTGGTCATCGCGGTAGGTGTCGACGAACGCTGGAGCGTGATCGGTTCTGATTGAATCAGAACCAAGGCTCCAGATTCTTGTTTTGACGCGTTTTCTTCACGCGAACCGGTATCCACTTCGCTCGAAAACGCTCTGGTTGGCATGGCCGGATCGTACACGATATCAAAATGAGATAGGCTGCAATCATGCAAGCCGTGCAAATTTTGCAGATACTGGCGCTGTTGGCACTCGCCAATGGAACGCCGATTGCCGCCAAGAACATCCTTGGATCGCGCTTCTCCTTCCCCCTCGATGCCGGCAAGAATTTTCGGGATGGCCGACCCTTGTTTGGCCCATCGAAGACCGTTCGCGGCATCCTCGTTTCGATCTTCGTCACAACGGCATGCGCGCCACTGATCGGGGTGGACATGGCCGTCGGCGCGACCGCCGCCGTTGCCGCGATGGCCGGCGATTTGTTTTCGAGTTTCGTGAAGCGCCGCCTCGGCTTTCCGCCGAGCAGCCAGGCGATCGGGCTCGACCAGATACCGGAATCGCTTCTTCCGATGCTGGCCTGCCGCGATGCACTGTCGTTGACGATCGCAGACATCGCAGTCGGCGTTGTGATCTTCTTTGCCGGCGAACTGGTCCTGTCCTATCTTCTGTACCGGATCCACCTGCGCGACACGCCATACTGACGCGCTACGGGTTGAGGCCGAAATCGAATTGCCATCAGCCGCGCCGCAGGCAATGCAGGGTGATTTCAGGCGGACAGTTCAAGCGCACCGCAACGACGCTCGACCCCGCACCGCGAGAGGTGTAGCCGCTCATGTTGTGATACTGCCAGGCGCCCGCCCCCATGTGCCGCGGCAGGACCGCCTCCAGCTTGATCGGGATCGATCCAGGGAGACAAAGCTGGCCCCCGTGCGTATGGCCACACAGCATCAGATTGAAATTGGCGTGAGCCGCCTGGCGATAGATTTCCGGCGTATGCGACAGCAGGATCGAGAAAGCGTCTCTCGGGATTTGCGACGCGGCCTTTTCGATATTGTCGACCCGGAAGAAGTGCGCGTCATCGATTCCGGCCAGATAAATGCGCTCACCGCCACGCGCGATCACCTCGCATTCGTTGAGCAGCATGCGTATGCCCATGGCTTCCATCGCCGGAACCATCTGGATCGTATCGTGGTTGCCCAATACGCCATAAAGGGGTTGCCTCAAATGAGTTTTTACCTTCGCCACGCCCTCGAGCGCCGCGTCGAATGGTCCAAAGGTCTTTGCCCGGTAATCGCCGGTCAGAACGCAGAGATCGTAACTCATGTCGTCCACGAGTTCGCCGACGTGCTGCATCGCGGCTTCGCTCATGTCGACATGCATGTCGCTGATGTGGAGAATGGTATAGCCGTCGAATGATTCCGGCAGCGCCGCAAACTTGAGCTCGTTTCGCCTGACCGTGACGCGCTGTGCGTTTCGCCGCGCCCGCCAATAAAGTCCGGACAGCTTCAGCGCGCCTTCGATGATCGCCGGCGCCATGGAGGCATTTTCGAGATGAAAAAAGGTGAGCCCCTGGCCAAAGACCTGGGCTTCGTGGTCTGTTTCGATCCCCAGCCGCTGTCTTGCATGAAGTGGCCCGAGACGTTGCTCCAGTTCATGCAGGATGTCTTTGTCCACCGAACGGATACCCCAAAACCGGCTCGACTTTCCCAAAACGCCTGTTTGCCGGCCCGTCCCACACTACAGCCTATTGTGCGCATTGGTTGCTCTTTTGTAGGTCTCGCCCACCAGCATACCCGGCCATTCCCGAGGCCCTGACGGCAATCTGGCCGACATCTTTGCGCCGGGGCGCCGCGTGGGTTGACGTCCATGCTATTGCTGCCTCGCGACGCTCACGCTAGGCTTTGTTCGAATTCATTTCAGGAGGCATGCGTGACCACATCCGACGACAGCAAGATTTCCGAAGATCGCCGCGAAGCGCTACGCTACGCGTTTGCGATCGGTGGCGGTGCGGCCCTCTCCTCGGCGCTTGTGAGCCCCGCCTCGGCGCAAGCCGCAGCCGACAACACGCTCGATCGCATCCGCGCCAACAAGGTGCTGCGGATCGCGGTGCTGCCGGGAGAACTGCCCTACTTCAACAAGGACCTCGCCACCGGCAACTGGTCCGGCTTTTCGATCGAGATGGCCAACGACATCGCCAAGCTGCTCGACGTCAAGCTCGAATACACCGAATCGACCTACGGAAATTCGATCCTCGATCTGCAATCGAACAAGATCGACCTCGGCTTTGCCCTCAACCCGACGCCGCAGCGGGCGCTGGTGGTGGATTTCACCGCCACCGTGTTCCCGCATCCGTTCGGCGCCATGCTCAGAAAGGGCCTGGACGCCAAGACATGGGCCGACATCAACAAGCCCGAAGTGAGGATTGCGGTCGACGTCGGGTCCGCCAACGAGGCCGTGGCCCGCCGCTTCGCGCCGAATGCCACGATCAAATCGCTGAAGTCGCGCGACGAGGTGATGCTGGAGATGTCGGCAGGCCGCGTCGATTGCGTGGTCAACGCGCTGGTGCTTGGGCTGACCGCGATCGCCAAGAACCCGAACCTCGGCACCTACAAGATCCTGCAATCGCCCTCGGTCGCCATTCCCTCAAGCATGGCGGTGCGCCGCGAGCCCGACAAGCGCTGGCGCGATTTCCTCTCGGTGTGGGTCGACTACAACCGCGGCATCGGCCAGATGCGCGAATGGTTCGTCAAGGGACTGGCGCTCAGTAGCGTGAAGCCCGAAGACGTGCCGGTCGAACTCAATATCTGAGGCGGTTTTCGAACCTCACGCCTTGTCGTAGGTCATGCCGCGCTCGAGCCTGCGCGCGACCAGCGTGGATGGGAACAGGATCGCAAAGTAGATCAGGGCCACGATGGTATAGACTTCAAGCGGGCGATAGGTCTCGGCGTTGATCAGCGTTGCGTTGTAGACGAGGTCGGGAACGGCGATCACCGAAATCAGCGAGGTGTTCTTCAACTGCGTCACCGACTGGTTGACGTAGGGCGCCATCATCGGTTTGAGCGCCTGCGGCAGGATCACGAGCCGCAACAGGTGCCATGACCGCAAGCCGAGGGCGTGCGCGGCGTCCCATTGTCCGCGATGAATGCTCTCGATGCTGCCGCGAACGATCTCGGCGTAGAACGCCCCGCCATAGAGCGAGAGCACGGTGACGGCGGCGACATGCGCCGGGATATTGACGCCGATGACGACCGGAAAGGCGTAATAGAACCAGATGATCTGAACCAGGAGCGGCGTGCAGCGAAACAGTTCGATGTAGGCGATCAGGAGCCAGTCGATCACCGGCAGGCGTCTCAGGCGCAGGATGCCGACGACGAGACCAATCAATGTTCCGAGCAGGATGGTGCCGATCGTGTAGGCGATGGTCCAGCCAAGTCCGAGCCAGAACAGATGGCTGTATTTGCCGAGGATCGCAAAATCCCAGACGTAATTCATGCCAGCCCCCGCTTAGAGCGCAACGATTTCACAGTGAGACTTCATCGCGCTCTAGCTCTTTGTTTGAGCATGATCTTCTCGGAAAACCGGTTCCCACTTTTCCGGATCATGCTGTACTGCGCGCCCGCCGGTGCCGTTCGCGGCTCATCGCAGGTAACGGCTCGGCGAAAACGGAACGACGTCGAAAGGCGGCGCCGCGCCGCCGATCATCGCCGCGATCGCAGCTCCGCTCGCAGGCCCGGTGGTGAAGCCGATGTGCTGGTTGCCGAATGCAAGCCAAAGGCCGCGATGTCGTGGCGCGGGCCCGATCATCGGCAGGCTGTCGGGCAGCGTCGGCCGCGAACCGCGCCAGGGTTCGCCGACCGCTTCGCCGAATTCGACCACGCTTCGCGCGACCGGCACCACCGCATCGAGCTGGGCAAAGGATGAAGGCGCATCGCGCGCGGTGAGCTCGACGCCGGTGGTGACGCGGATGCCCTGCTCCATCGGCGTCATGAGAAAACTTCCTTCGGCATCATGGATCGGACGCTGCAAGGAGCGTGCCGGGTTCGGCTTGAACTCCCGATGGTAGCCACGCTCGAAAGCCAACGGCGCGCGATAGCCGAGCGGCCGCAGCAAATCGGCCGACCACGGGCCCAGCGCGACCACGACATGACGCGCCGAAATTTCACCGTCCGCAAGCACCACGCGCCAGCCCTCGCCATCAGGCTCGATCGCCTTGATGTCCGACTGACGGATCGTGCCGCCTGAGCCGGCAAACATCCGCGCATAGGCCTTGACCACGTCGCCCGGCGAATCGACCGAGGCGGTTTGGGTGTGCAGGAGGCCAACCTTGTAGACCGGGAACGATATTCGGCTCGAGCGCGGAAATCGCCTGGCGGTCGAGCAACTCACTCGCGATGCCATATTCGGCGAGAAACGCCTGTTCTTGTTTTGCCGCTTCGATCGCCTCGCTGCGCCACACCTTCAGCCAGCCGGTCTCGCGGATGCGCTGTGCCGCGTCCGCCTTCACGATCCATTCCCGATGCAATTTCAGCGACGCGCCGATCAGTCCGTGCAGCGCCGTTGCCCGCGGTCTGACGCGAGATTCCGTCGCGTTGGCAAGAAAGCGCGCGACCCAATCGATATTCCGGATCGTCCACATGGGATCCCAGCGCAGCGCCGCGTGGCGGTTGGTCAGATAAGCCGGCAGCGCGCTCCAGAGCGAGGGCTTGTTGAGCGGCAGAATCGAGCCGCTACTGAGAATGCCGGCATTGCCGTAAGAGGTTTCGCTGCCAGGTTCACGCCGATCAACAAGCATGACCGACAGGCCCCGCTGTTGCGCGGCAATGGCCGCGGACACCCCGACGATGCCTGCGCCAAGCACGACGACATCGGCTTGCTTGCCCGCGAATTTGTCCGCCATCCACCCTGCCCCAGCTTCGTCTACATCAGCGTCAGGCCGCCATCGACCGGCAACAACGCGCCCGTCACATGTCCGGCCTCCGGCGACAACAAGAAGGCGACCACCGCGGCCACCTCGTCGGGCTCGGCCAGACGCGCGAACGGATTGGCCTTGGCGACGACTTGCCAGCTCTGCGCGTCGAGCGCCCCCATCAATCCGGCATCCTTGCGCGTATAGCCGGGGATGACAACGTTGGCGGTTGCGCCCGCGCCTGCGAGTTCGATCGCAAGGCAGCGCACCAGCACTTCGAGCGCGGCTTTCGCCGCCGCGGAGCCCGGATAGGTCGCCTCGAGCGTGAACCGATGGGCCGCGAAACTCGAGATCGCGACGACGCGCCCTTGCGGACCGCGCGTCAGGTCGACCAGCGCCGAGCTCGTCAGTTCATGAAAGGCCGTGGCCATCACGGCAAAGGACCGTTCGAGCGCCGTGCGCGGCAACTGCGTGAAACTGCGCCGGTCCGCAAACCCCGCGGCATGAACAATGGCATCGATGGTCCCGAACGCCTCGCGGGTGGCGCGAACAAGCTCCAATGCGGTCCCGGCGTTTGCGAGGTCACCCGTGGACCACGCGACCCCAGCGCCGGCCCGCTCGCAGTCGGCGACGACCGCCTTCAATCGTTCGATCCCCTCGGCGGCGCTGCCCTGCCCGTGCAGCATCAGGCACTGATCCGGCCCCGCCAGCCGGCGCGCCACCGCGGCCCCGATCCCGGACCCACCTCCGGTGATGATGGAAACGCGCATGGGTCCTCGTCGCCTGAGTGCCGTTGATCAGGCAACTATAAGTCCCGCAATGGCGAATGCCAAACCTCGAGCGTCCGGCTTACCAGGTCAATTGGAAAGGCTGAAAGCCCCAAGGATAGGCGGCCAGTCTCTGGTGATCGGGCCGCTTGGCGATCTTGGTTTTCTTGTGCTCGACCTTGACAGGCAACGCAGGCGCCGGCAGCGGAGCGATGAGCTGCGCGTGCGCTTCGCGCACCGGTGCTTGTTCGACCGCCGGCGGCTTCGCCGCAACCAAGGTGGGAACGACCGGCATACTCCGGCTTGTGTCGAGGTCCACCCGCGGGGGCACCACCCTGTCCGATTTGATTCGAATCGCGGGCCTCGCCACATCCTGCGTGGCGACATCGCGGTTGGCGACGGCTTCCGCCCGGGGAAAAAAGGCCGACACGACCAGCAACAGCGCCATGAGCGCGCCGCCGACATAGATGAAATAGCGAAGTAGGGGCATATCACGACCGCAAAAAACAGAGCTACCGCATCGCCCCCACGACGCTTCCAATCATATGTCTGGCTACCCCCCCTTTAGGTTCAAAAGGTCCCGCCGGAACCCGGCACCCCCCTCATTGACGGGCAATTGCCGCCACGGGACCCCCGCCCGGGGGTCCCTGATGCTCCGCCCCCCCGGAAACATAGACGGCACCGGTCCCGGCGAGGCCGCTGATCAATCCGCCGACCGCGGCCCGGGCATGCCGGGTCGCACTAATGTCGGTGTCGTCCAGCATGGTGTGACGAAATCCGCGCACGCTTCCGTCAGGAGAGGCCTCTGCCTTGGCGAATATATTAACCAAACGGCTTCGCGCGCTGGACACGGATATCTCCCTGAAGTCGAGCCCGACGCTCTTCAGCGTCTCGATCACCGCGGCAGAATCAATGGAATCACGCATCACGCCGTGCCCGATGACGAAGGGGCTCGCAGACGTCTCCGAATTGCCAAGGACAATCACCACATTGTGCATGAGCTCGATGCCGGCCGAGGTGGAGGCCACCGACGAAAACAGCTCCCAGTTCTTCAGAATGTGCTCGTCGCGGATATCGCGGTCGATTTCGCCGAGCGCCGACGCAACCCCGAGCGCCGAGGCGCCGCGTGAGTAGCCCATCGACCCGTACGCACTGCTGGTTACGACCTTTTTCCCCCTGGCGTGGGCGGCCTCAATACGGTCGCTGGTCAGCAGCGGGCATTTGATCTGGACAAAATGCACGTCTTTGCGGTCCTCGATGCCGGCATCTGCCATCGCGACGTGGACGGCCTTCGCCGTTTCCTCGATCTGCACGCAGCGACCAAGCTCTTCCGGCATGAAGTCCCGGGTCTGGGCAATGCCGATACTCAGCCGCTTGCCTGAGATACCGGGTTGAGGACCGCCCGATAGCGCAGTGCGCGCGAACACCGTGATATGCGGGCTGAGCACGCCTTCCGTGCCGCCCGACATCACGAAAGCGATCTTTTGTTCGACGTCATGCGGCGACAGGCCGACGTGCGGCGCGATCGCAAAGCTGAGAGCCGACACGGCATATTCCCGGGTGAAATCGTTGACGCCACCATTGCCCTCGGTCTTGCCCAGGATGGCGAGGATCGATGACGGCTCAAGCTTGCCTGCCTCGATCAGCCCCATCAGGCCCGACACATCGCCGGGGCCTTTGGTTGGAATCTGGATAATTTCGACGGTTACGTTGCGCATGACTATTCCATACTGCCGCTGTGCCAGAACACGACGCGTTCTTCGGTCCATCCGATGACATAGAACATCAGGATTCCGGCCAGCGCCGCCGCCACGATCGCGGCGAACAGCGTTGCCGTTTCCAGATGCGCCGACGAAACCATGATGAGGTAACCAAGCCCTTGGGTGGCGCCGACGAACTCGCCGACGATGGCACCCACGACGGCGAGCGAGGACGATATTTTCAGCGCCGAGAACAGATAGGGAAGACAATAGGGAATGCGCAATTTGCGGAATTCCTGCGCCCGGGAGGCTCCGAGGGTCTGGAACAGCTCGCGATATTCCGCGTCCGCGGCCTTGAGCCCTTTGACCGCGTTCACCAGCACCGGGAAAAAGCATATCAGGATGACGGCAACGATTTTGGACCACCAGCCGGTGCCGAGCCAGATCACGAGCAGCGGCGCAACCGCAACGATCGGAGTGGTCTTGACCGCGATTGCGATCGGAAAGAGCCCCTCCTCGAGCGTATTGAATCGAACGAACATGATGGCGCAGCCGAATGCGAGCGCGCTCGCAATCAGAAAGCCGATCAGCGCCTCGACGAAAGTCACCGCCAGCTGAACCGCGAGGGTGCGATCGAGATTGGCAACAATGGCGCTCGGCGCCGGCAGGAGATATTCCGGGATATCGGCCGCCATGACGATCGCCTGCCAGACCGCCAGCGCGAGCACCGCGAAAATCAACGGTGTTTGAACACGCGAACTCATCGGCGGCCTCTCACCATCGCGCGTACATGTTTCATCACGCAAACCGCTTGCGGGTCGTCCGGCGTGCGAGGCCGCGGACAAGCGACCTCGACATCTTCGATGAGCCGTGCCGGCCGGTCGGTCAGAACGATCACCCGGTCCGACATCGTCACGGCCTCCGGTATCGAGTGGGTGACCATGAGAATGGTGTGCAGTCGGGTTTCCCGGCTCTGCCAAATCTGGATCAGTTCCTCGTTGAGAACTTCACGCGTGAGTTCATCGAGCGCGCCGAAGGGTTCGTCGAGCAACAGGATTTCGGGATCGCCCATCAGCGCGCGCGCCAGCGCTGCGCGTTGCTGCATTCCGCCCGAGAGCTGGTGAGGATAGGCGTCGACGAAGTCGCCGAGTTGAACCATGTCGAGCAGCCGGCGGGCCCGGGCGCGATCGGTTTGATCGACGACGCTGCCGCCGAGCTGTATTTCCGCGGGCAACAGCACGTTGTCGAGCGTGGTGCGCCAGGGCAGAAGCAATGGCTTCTGGAACATGAAGCCGATGCGCAGGTTGGGATCGCGCAGTACCACCCTGCCGCCAGCGAGGGGGACCAGCCGCACGATGCTCCTCAGCAATGTCGACTTGCCGCACCCGCTCGGCCCGAGCAGCGAGACGAATTCGCCCCGCCGCAAGGTGAGGTCGAGGCCGTCGACGGCAACGACATCACCGAAGCGGATCTGGAGGTCTTTGATCGTTACCAGAGCCTCGGGCAGCAACGGCGTCGTCGTCTCCAACTGGGTCGCAAGCGCGATCGCATTCATTTGAGAAATTCAACCGTGAAGGCTTTGCCGACGTCGACCGGCGTCTTCTGGAAGCCCGCGTCGACCAGAAGTTTTTGCGCGGCGCTCCAGTTTGCGGCTTCCATCCAGCCAACCGGCTGGGCGTCGGGTCGCAATAGCGGCAGGCTCGCTTTCATCATCGCCAGCTCGTGATCGTAGGTCAATTTGGCGCCATACTTGACCGTGATCTGCGCGGCCTCTTCGGGCGCCGCTATGGCGCCGGCCCAGCCCTTCAGCGTCGCGGCGACAAATTTGCCGACGACCTCCGGCTTTTCCTTGAGCATCTTCTCGGTCGTAAACAGCGTGTCGGCGTACAGATCGATGCCGAAATCCGCCGGAGACACGACGTTGACATCAAAGCCCTTTTCCTTGGCGGCGAGAACCTCGTTGATGAGGTAGCCGGGCCAGACATCGACGGTGCCGGCAAGCAGCGGCGTGATATCAAACTTCACCGGAATCTCGTTCAGCTTGGTCTTGTCGACCCCGGCCTTGGCCAGCACGGCACGATAGATCAGCTCCTCGTTGCCGCCGATCTTCACCCCAATAGTCTTTCCGGCATAGTCGGCCGGTGTCTTGATTCCGGACTTTGCCAGCGAAAACAAGACAAAGGGATTGCGGCGGAAGATGACCGCGAGCGCCACCACGGGAACACCCTTGCTCCGCGCGATGAGGATCTGGTCGGCGCCGGTCACCCCGAATTGCTCGTTGCCGCCAGTGACCATCTGGATCGCCGGAAAATCCGGACCGCCGGGCTGGATGTCGACGTTCAAGCCGGCGGCTTTATAGAGGTCCTTTTCCTTCGCGACATAGAAACCGGCAAACTGCGCCTGGTGAAACCATTTCAGTCTCAGCGTTACCGATTCTTCGGCCTGGGCAGTGGTGAGCATTCCACCCAAGACCGCTGCAACGATGGACGTAACGAGACGGTAAAACATGATCGCTGCCCTCCATGGGATGACCCGGCAGGGCGAAAGATCATTCCTTTCCAGCGAGCGCCGCTAGCAGCAAAAACAGGCTGCAGCGTGCGCAAAAAGAGATCACTTGCTGTATATTGCGCTTAATCTACCGGCGCCTGACAGGCAAAACCGTGTCGATGCATGGGGTTTTGCGGCGGTACCGCGCTTGCTGCCGAACGCGAGGTTGGACAACGGAGTCGCTTCAAAATGCGAAAGAAGCAGGCCACCAAAAAGTCTGTCAGACGACAGGCCGGACCGTCATCCCGCGCGTCCGACCGCGCCCAAACCAGATCGCGCAACCGCCTGCGTCCGCCGCGGGTACTGACCTATGTTGACGCTGTTGCCCGCTTCGGCTCCATCCGGAAAGCCGCCGAGGCTCTCAATATCGCCTCATCGGCTTTGAACCGCCAGATCCTTGACCTCGAAACGGATCTTGGGGCGCCCTTGTTCGAGCGCCTGCCGCGCGGCGTTCGCCTGACCTCGGCCGGCGAGGCTTTTTTGGTTTATGCGCGCCTGGTGATCTCCGAGTTGAAAGCGGTCGAATCGCGGATCGAGCAACTTCGTGGCCTCGTGCGCGGGCAAGTGAGCGTGGCTGCCGCCGAATCGGTTGCCGGCGAACTGCTGCCATCCGCCATCACGGAGTTTCAGGCGACCCATCCCTATGTTCGCTTCCACGTCCGGATCGGCGCCCCCGAAGAACTGGTCGAGGCGCTCGCCGCAGATCAGGTTGATCTCATCTTGACGCACGACGTGCCACGAAAGAAGGATGTCGCCATCGTCGCGATCGCGCGGCAGGCGCTCTGTGCGATGGTGGTTCCTGATCATCCGCTTGCCAGTCGCGACGAGCTGCGTCTGCGCGACTGTTTGGCATTTCCGATGGCCCTGGCTGATACGACTTTGGCTGGGCGCGGTCTCATCGAGCAGGTGCTGGCACTTGCCTCATTCGACCTCGATCCTCGCCTGGTTTCGAATTCGGTCGAGACGATGAAGGCTTTCGCTCACATGAATCGCGGCGTCTGCTTCCAGTTCCGCAGTCCCGGCAAGGCGCTTATCCCGCCCGGCGACATGGTGGCGCTTCCATTGATCGATCCACCCTTGCTGCAAGCACGCTTGCTGCTCGCAACGCGACGAAGCCGGGTGCTTCCGGTGGCTGCGGCAGCGTTCGTGGAACAGCTCAAGGGCGCGTTCGCTTGATCAGAGCGGCGCTCTCACCGAAAGCGGAGGAGGCGCCCCTCATCGTGGTCAATGCGCCGCCGCCTTTCGCTCGCGATAGGCCAGTTGCTTGCACGAGATCGAACAGTACATCGCATCGGTCCGGACGGTGTTGAAGCTGGCCGAACAGACGGCGCAAAACACTTGCTTGTGCCGATGCTTTTTGCGACGCGCCCGCTCAAAGCAGGCATGACAGCACACCTGCGGCGTGCCCAGGCCCGACATTTGCCACCAGCGAAAGCCCGGCCGATTGCATTCGGCACAGGTGAAGATGTTGGGGGCTGCGTCGATTTCTAACGTCATGGCGTTACCGAGAGTTGTGATTTCAGTTCTGACATATGCTCACGCGCAATCCGGAGCAGAGTTGCGAACAAACGTGGTGGCAGTTCGGCGATCAAGAGGCAACGGAAGTCAAAACATTTGAAATTTCGCGACGGACAGTTGCGCTTCTTTTGGACTCTGCGGGCACTCGAATCGACATCTTCAACATGGAGGCAAAGTTGGACTAAATCGCCCGAGCCAGCTGCTCTTGCCTGGGAGGACGCGCCAAAGTCCCCGGATCGGGAACGAAAGGATCAGTATGGCACTGGGCGCCGGCGGCTTTGGCAAGCTGAGCCACCTGCTCTGTCATCGCAGGGGCTCCCGACGCGTAGACAAGATCGTCTGGCGACAAAATCGGCAAATGATCGGTTGGCCGTCCAATGCGAACCGCCGGCGAGACGCTTTGCGGCTCCGACACGGTCGGAATGATGGTGACGTTGGGAAACAGCGCCAGGCGGCACAGCGCGGCATGCATGTATAATGACTGAAGCTTTCGCGATGCGACCACGAATACCATTTCGCGTTGCGGCCGCTCCATGATCGCCGCAACCGCGACCGACCACATCGGCGCGAAACCGGTGCCGCTGGAGACAAGAACCATGCTGCCGGGGTGATTTGGCCTGAGAAAGGCGCTGCCAAACGGCCCCGTCACCTTGACGCGGTGCCCGACACCAATATCCCGCCCGAGCTCGGAGGATACGAGGCCGTCGGAAAGCTTTCGGATGTGGAAATGCAACATGCGATCGTCGGGTGGGCCCTCCAGCGGATAGGTCGGGCTGTAATTTCGCGCCGGAAATCCCCGGAATTGCACCTTGCAATACTGACCGGGAAGATAGTGAAGCGGTTTCGGCAGCTCGATATCGACGCCGACAATATCCGGGGCCAGCCGAACGATCGCGGCAACACGCGCCGAGATCGAGGTCGTTTCCGGGACGGCCTCGACCACGACCTCGAGATCGGAGATGATTCGCGCCTGGCAGGCGTGGATCATCTGATCGCCGTGCTCGTGGCCACCAAAAACCCGTCCTTCGACGAGGCGCACCCGGCAGGCGCCGCAAATCCCGCTTCGGCAGTCATGGGGCAGGTCAATGCCGTTCATCAGCGCTGAATCGAGCAGGAGGTCGCCGCAATTCGCCAGGAACGGCTCGTTGTTCAGGACTACTCTGCAGGTCTTCCTCATCAATCCACCTCAAGCCGTATTGGTCGGACGTGCCTTGTGTGCCTGATCTGGCTGTGATCGAAGGCGGCAACGCGCATGAAGACTCCGGTTCGGATCGCCACGTCGTAAGGGCTGCGGGTGTCGAGACGCCGCGCCACTTCCAGCGCCCAGTGCCCGGAGGCCCAGCGGGCCGCGCCTCGCACATCCGCGCGATCGCCGGTGAACTCGCCGGTTATGATGACACCCGGAATTACGGTGCCGATCGGGATGCGCGCGTCGGCTTCCACCGAATAGGGAACCGACTCCGCCTCGGTCATGAACCAGCGCGCGCCGTCACTCTCGCCATGATCCGGATCGATATCGACGTCGCCCATCGCCGCGACCGTCGCGGCAACGTCCCTCGGCAAGCGAAGGGGTGCGATCAACCGCGCCGCGCCGGTGGGATCGGCGTCCATGATGAAATTGTCCGAATGGTTCGCATTCCCCGGATCCGGCGCGAAGCCACCTTTGTAGGGAACGATGTTGCGTGTCTGCATCGGCGTCGGATCGAGCGGCGGACCGAAGTGGGCGTCATCCATCCAGCCCGTCGGACCACCGCTTGTCGCCTTCCACTGCCAGACGTCGGCATAACCTTCCGATGTGAAATGCAGGCCGCGGCCGGTCATGGTCGCAGGCGCGCCGGGGATCGGATGCGGGCTGGCATGAAAAGTCCGGTCGCCGGCAAGGGTCACCTCCGCGGTGGTCAAGAGAACCGAAAACTTGTCCTCGTTGAAGTCGTGCTCGTCGCCCCTCTCGAAGCCGTCACTGAGCACGTGCCATCCGTCGGCCTGCTTGACCAGCGGCAGATGTTTCAACGACCGGGTCGGATCTTCCCAGATGAACAGGAAATATGCCCATGTGCCGTCGTGCACGGCGCGAATCTCTATTCTTGTTTCGCCCTTGCCGTCAAAATTTCCTCCCTCGCTGGTCATCAAGGAGAACGGCGTGATGTTGCGCCAGGCGCGATCGGAGGTATCGCCGTCAAGCGTCGGCACATCGGCGCCGTTGATGCGGTGAACCCGCAACTGGTCCACAGCCAGCCGGTCGGCGGCAACGACAAGCGAAGCGCCGGTGATCGCGATCGCCACGGCGACGACGAAAGGGTTGGATTGGAAGGTCGGGTTGCGGGATTTCGAAGGGTTGCCTTGTCTCCTTGATGGCGGCGAAGCCGGCGCGGCCGGTTGAGGCCTCACCCCGCGATCCGGCGCCACATCGCGAGGCGGCGGCGCCGGCCTTGCCTGCGCCGGGGCCGAACCCGGCGCCAACCGCGCCGATTGCTCGGCCAGCAACGTCAAAAGTTCAATCGCATCGAGCTGCGGTGGCGGCGCGGCAAGCTTTGTCGGGCGAACGATACGAAGCAACTGCGACACGCCGCCAATCCGAAAATGCGCCAGAACATGAAGGCCGACAAAGGCCGCGATCGCCCACGTTCCCCACCAGTGCAGCATCGCCACATCGTGGCCGGCGTAAAAGCCGAAATACAGCAGTCCCCCGCTGACGATCAGTCCGATCATCGTGACGAAGAACGCCCAATACAGCATGATGTTGAAGGCACTGATCCTGGCCTGGCCACGGCCGAAAAGCCCACGCAGGCGGATTGTGTCGAGCCGGATGCGGCGGCCCAAACCCGATCGCATCATGTAGATCGTATATGCGAGCGCCACCGCGACCAGCGCCACGGCTGCCTGCATATGCGCCACCCAAACGCTTTCGCGCGGCAGAACGACATCGAACAGATTGATCCAGTTGCGTCCGGGCGCTTCGGTCGCGATACGCAATCCCGTCACAAAGGCGATGGCGAGCGCGGCGACGAGCAGCCAGTGAAAGATAATCGTTCCGTAATCGGTTTTTCGAGTCTTCACGCGCGCGCTCCTCGATCATGGAGCCCGCAAGCGATCTCGGGGCGATGCCCGAACCAGATTCGAATTTCATCTTTGCCGAGCACAGACGTGCCGCACGCGATCGTACAGCCTGTTGTTGTGACCCGCGCAATGTGCCGCGACAAGTCATTCTTTCCGTTACGCAAACGACTACACAAACGACACGTCCCCCACATCAATATTCGCCGAGCGCGGCGAACGAAAAATTCCCTTTGCTTCGCTTTGTTGTTTTGCTGCGACCTTGTCGCCAGACCCCGAATGAACCACCCAGCGAACCTCCAGCGCCTCATCTATTTGACGAGGCGCCGGAGGCCGCGCTCACCCGCCGTTATCCCCACATGTGGTGAAAGTGGTGCCCCATCTCGGCGAACGGCGAGTGATGCGCGTCGAATGCCGTCGACCCATCGCCCCCCGCCGCCGGAGCCGGCGCTAGTGCAGGTGCAGGTGCCGGCGTGTTGGCGGCGACCTGGGCGGCCGGAGCGGACGGCGTAAGCAGCGTGGCCGGCGGCGCAGGCAGCGGACCCGTTGCGGTTGAGAGTGCATCGGCAATGGTCGTGCCGTCGGCGTTGAAGGCCCCCCCGTTGAGCGGAACATTGTTTCCGGAGACGTCCATCGCATTGGCATGGAAGCCGTCCGCGGCCGCGGTGACCAGCGCCGCATTATGGGTCTGGAGACCCTTGATCATCGCCGTCACGTCAGCACCCACGGTGGAGTCCTTTCCGAGCAGTTCGTTGTCGAACCTTGCCTCGAAAATGCCGCCCTGGGCCGCGTCGAAGTTCTGGACGTTATGTTCCCAGCCCTGGAGCGTCTGAATGAAGGCCTTGATCTGTTGTGCGGTGCCCGTGGAGACGAGATGCTCGGCTTGGGCGCCGAGAGTGTTGCCGGAGGCAATGAAGTCCGCCCAGAAATTGGTCTGCGCGGCATTGTCCTGATACGCAACGGGTACAACATCGGTCGCAGGCGCGCCTGTCCATCCAGTGACGCCGTTGGCCGATGCCATGTTCGCCAGATTGGAGTCACCGGCAACGATATCGGTAATGTCGAGAAAATTGTCGTTGGTTGCTTTCGCGGCATCCGGGTTGAACCCGTATTGGTGGTCGAAGTTGGTCAGCTGAAGGTTGATCTGATCGACGATGGTGGACGCGTGTATCCCGGTCGCGCCGCTGAACAGCTGCGGGTGGTCCTTCATCAGCGTGAGCAACCCATCGTGGACCGTCTGCAGGTCGGCTTGGATCTCCGGCAGGTTGTCGGCGTTGATGCCGCCCAGGGATTTGGACTGGGCGTCATCGAAGATCGCGCCGAGCTCGGCAAAGGTGCTGTGGGGCGTATTGGCGCTGAGTGGCTTGGCCAACTCGGGCGGCGCGAAGTTGAAGCCGGGATTGTCGTCCTTGATGCTCAGGGCCTGAAGCACCGAATCGTTCTCGATGGTGTTGATGATGTCCAGATGTGCCGTGCGCAAGGCGGCCTCGGCACTGGCGTCGTTGTTGACGGCGCCCGGCACCGACGCAAGCGCGGTGTTTATGTCGGCCAGCACGGTGTTGACATGCGTGAGCTGGTCGCCCGAGAAATCGTGGGCCGCAACGTCGGCGGTCAAACCGGCCTGAACCACCTTGAGATCGGCGATATACCGGCCGTCCGTGCCGTTCCCCTGGTTGCCCACCGGCACGTTGTTGTGCCACAGCCCGCCTTCAAGGATTCTGGTCGCGTCGTTGAACATGTTTTCGAAATAAAGATCGCCGGCCTTGAGACCGCCTGAGGCCGGATCGCCGCCGGCAGCAGGCCCACCGGAGTTGTCGCCCGCCGGCGTCACGGCGGTTGCTTGCGCCGCTGCCACCACATCGCATAGCTGCCGCCATCGGTCATCAAATTGTTGGTCGCCACGTCGGCGGCATTCGCCGCGAGTTGCTGCACCGCTGCGTTGATCTCGCCGGTATTGTGGGTCTGCAATCCCTCGATCAGCGCGTTCGCCGCGGTGACCGACGTGCCATCGGTCCGAAATTCGTTCCAGAACCGAGCCGACCACAGGCCACCTTGCGACTGATCGAAGGCGTTCGAATTGGTCTCGTAGGTCTGGATTTGCTGGACCAGCCCGGCAATGTCGCCCTGGAAGCCATTGTTCTCGATCGTGGTCGCCATCTGTCCAAGATGGTTGCTGTCCTGGATCAATTGCGTCATGAAGGTCGTTTGCGCGGCATTGTCGTGGAACGGCGCGGCCGGGGTGTTCAAGTCCGGCAGAGGCGTCGGATTGAACAGCGTCTGCACGCCGGTGTCGCCTTGCGCGATGTCGATGATGTCGCGATGGATGTCATTGATCGCACGCCCGACAAATTGTCCGAGATCGGTCCCCAAGGTCAACGTGCCGGTTGTTGGCGCGTTCGCGTTCTCGATGGACGCGATTTCCTCGTTGAGCTGATTGATGATGACGTGCGTGTGCAGATCGGAAAGGTTGTTGATCTGGGGATCGGCCGCGCTCAACTGCTGCTGAACGCCGACAAGATCGGAGACGATCAAATTGACCTGATCCGGGCCGATACCACCAATCTCGCGGGTCGTTGCGTCGTTGAACAGATCGGTTGCCGTCAGACCGCCACCTGCGGCCGCAGGCGCTGCCGCCGCCGGAGGCGCTGCTGCCGGGGCTGCGGCGGCATTGTCGCCCGCCGGCGTCACGGCGGTCGCTTGCGCCGCCGCCACCACGCTCGCAAAGCTGCCGCCATCGGCCATCAAATTGTTGCTCCCCACGTCGGCGGAATTTGCAGCGAGTTGCTGCACCGCTGCGTTGATCTCGCCGGTATTGTGGGTCTGCAATCCCTCGATCAGCGCGTTCGCCGCAGTACCCGACGTGCCGTCTGTCCGAAATTCGTTCCAGAAGCGTGCCGAGTACAGGCCGCCTTGCGACTGATCGAAGGCGTTCGAATTGGTCTCGTAGGTCTGGATTTGCTGGACCAGCCCGGCAATATCGCCCTGGAAGCCGTTGTTCTCGATTGTGGTCGCCATCTGTCCAAGATGGTTGCTGTCCTGGATCCATTGCGTGAGGAAGGTGGTTTGCGCCGCGTTGTCATGGAACGGCGCGGCCGGGGTATTCAAGCCCGGCAGAGGTGTCGGATTGAACAGCGCCTGCACGCCGGTGTCGCCTTGCGCGATATCGATGATGTCGCGATGGATGTCATTGATCGCGCGCCCGACAAATTGTCCGAGATCGGTCCCCAAGGTCAGCGTGCCGACTGTTGGCGCGTTCGCATTCTCGATCGACGCAATCTCCTCGTTGAGCTGATTGATGATGACGTGCGTGTGCAGATCGGAAAGGTTGTTGATCGTGGGATCTGCCGCACTCAGCATCTGCTGCACGCCGACGAGGTCCGAGACGATCAAATTGACCTGATCCGGGCCGATGCCACCAATCTCGCGGGTCGTTGCGTCGTTGAATAGATCCGTTGCTGTCAGGGCCATCTGGCTCTCCTACTCTACTCTGTTGCCCGGCGAGAACGATTGCACCGCCGTTATTTCGGTTGGTTGCGGAATAACGTGCTGGCGCACGCCCCCCTCGATCGATCCTGCGGCAGGTCGGTACCGCGGCCGCATCAGCCACGGTTGCCAACTCTTCACCGTTCGGTGCGTCGAATGTGATTCAACATCATTTAGCTTCGTGGCAGCTTTCAGCCGACACGGCGGCCAATGCACGGGAGAAGCAAGGTCATAGGCGGACGAAACCGTGACGAGTGTTCGTCGTGCGGAGTCGCGATGTCGCATTCGCCGAACACGAAAATAAAATCGACGTTCGATCGTTGTCGTGAAATTTTCGTGGTCATCTTGCCGTGCGCAACTTTTGCGCAACCGAATGACACAACACTGCGGCAATCGTGGCGTTCATTTCGGCAATCATGACGATGCTCTGCCTTTTTTCCGGCGCACTCCAAAAATTTTTCCGGCGCCCTCCAAAACAATGGACCACCGTCGCATTCTTGCCGAAAAATGGTCAGTATCCCCGGTCAAGGAGGATTGGTCGCGCAAATTTTGCGGATGGCATCCGGTGGGGAGGCGCAGTGCATGAGTATTGCCGAGGTTCGCGCGCAAGCGACAGCGCCGTCCAGCATGTTCTCGAATCTTCGTTCGGCGCTTTCGTCCGATGACACGGTGATGTTTGGACTGCGCGAGAGCGCGCGGCGCATGATCGGCATCGCCGTCTTCAGCGGAGTGATCAATATCCTGATGCTGTCGGGGTCGCTCTATATGTTGCAGGTTTATGACCGGGTCATTCCGAGTCGCAATACCGCGACCCTTGTCGGCCTATCGCTCATGGTGCTGCTCGCCTATCTCGTGCAGGGATATTTCGACGCGTTGCGGGCGCGCATGCTGTGCAGGGTGGCGACGCTTTTCGACGCCGGCTTGCAACGAGCGATCCACACCGCGCTCGCCACTCTGCCGCTTCGCGGCGTCAAGCCGATGCTGATGCAGCAGCCCTTGCGCGACCTCGACCAGGTCCGCGGCTTCATGTCGGGCATGGGGCCGACGGCGTTTCTCGACATGCCCTGGATTCCGATCTTTCTCGTGGCGATGTTTCTGTTTCATCCGGCGATCGGTTTGACGGCGATGCTGGGAACCACCGGAATCATTGCCATGACCTTGCTGACCGAGCGGATGTCACGGGGGGCGGCCAAGGCTGCGATGGAGTCCAGCGCGCAGCGGCAGGTGCTGGCGGACGCGACCCAGCGCAATGCCGAGGTGATTCGGGCGCTCGGCATGACGGACCGATTCACGGCGCGATGGTCGCGGGCCAATGAGCGCTATTTGCGGGAGAACATCCGCGCAACCGACATTTATGCCAATCTGGGATCGGGCGCGAAGGTCCTGCGCTATGTGCTGCAATCCGGCATGTTGGGTATCGGCGCCTACCTCGTGGTGGCTGACAAGGCCTCCGGCGGCATCATGATCGCATCCTCGATCATGATGGGCCGCGCGCTTGCGCCGGTCGAAATAGCGCTCAGCACTTGGAAGCAACTCGTGGCCGCGCGTCAGGGCCTGTCGCGCCTGCGTGACATCTGCAAGGTCACCGCGGCTCCCCCGGCGCCGCCGGTTGTACTGCCGCGCCCTTGTCGCGAGCTTTCGGTCCAGCAACTCGCCGTCGCCGCGCCAGGGACGACAAAACCGATCATCTCGAACATTTCATTTTCGCTCAAGGCCGGCATGGGACTGGCGCTGCTCGGCGCCAGCGCATCGGGCAAGACGTCGCTGTCCAAGGCGCTGGTCGGAATCTGGCCGGCCCAGCAAGGCGTGGTGCGGCTCGACGGCGCCGCGCTCGATCAATGGGGAAACGAGGATCTCGGCCGCTACATCGGCTATCTGCCTCAGGATGTCGCCTTGTTCGATGGCTCCGTCGCCGAAAATATCTGCCGCTTCGACGAACATGCGACCTCCGATGCCATCCTGAAAGCGGCGCAGATCGCCGGCGTGCATGACATCATCTTGCGTCTTCCGGAAGGTTATTCGACACGAATCGGCGAAGGCGGCATGTCGTTGTCGGCCGGACAGCGGCAGCGAATCGGTTTGGCGCGCGCGGTGTTCGGCGATCCGTTTCTGATTGTGCTCGATGAACCCAATGCCAATCTCGATGCCGACGGCGAAAATGCGCTGACGCGCGCCATCCAGATCCTGCGCCACAACAAATGCATCGTCGTCGTCATATCACATCGCCCGAGCGCGATTACCGCGCTGGATATGGCCATGGTTCTCTATGAGGGTAACAGCATCGCGTTCGGACCGTGCCAGGAGATATTTGCGCGGGTCCGTAACGCGAAGGGGCCGTCCGCCACCGCGAAACAACCTGCGACGACTCAGGCCGTCAAGGCTCCGGCTGTCAACATGGCTCGCCGCGCGTCGCACGCCGAGAGCGTTGTGTCATGAGACCGCCACGCAGACCCCAGCGTCACGGTCGGTCCCCGCGGCGCTGGGTTGGCGAGCAGCCGGGCGACGCGGTCGGGCCGCAGGGCGAAGCACTCATTCTCGAACTTCAACGGCTGCGGCAGGCATTCGAGCACGAAGAGGTGAACGAGCCGCACGCGCCGCAGGTGCGTAGGCCCGCTCGCGACGAACCGCATCGCGCGCGTGAGCGGGCGGCCCGGCCGAAACGGCCGAAGCGGCACAAGAGCAGGATGGGACGGGCGATCGACGTCTGCCTTGAGCAATTCGGATTGAATGCCAAGACTGAGTTGAATACCAAGACTGAGTTGAATACCAAGCCTCCGACCGCGCGCCGACGCGAAACCGTGCGGGCGCCGGAAGCCGTCGCGCCATCGCGGCGGCCCGAAATAACCGCGTCTGAAACCCCGATACCGATGGATCTGTCGGGACGCGGAGCGGACATTCCAGGATTGAACGACAGGCGCCGGTTGAATGACAACAGCCGGCCACCGCTCATCGATGCGCCCCGGATGGATCTTTCGCATTCGCCTGGGATCATCGAAGCAGAAACGACCGCCGGACGGTTGATTGCAAGCTGTCGCTCCGGCCTGAGCGCGGGTGTTTCCTTTCTTCTCAATCGCGACGCCGGCGATGACGACGCCCAGGGGGACAGCCTGGCGTTTCGGACCGGGCGCGCGTACGAGAACGAACTGCGGACCGGACTTCGGGTTCTGCTGATTGCCGGCGTTCTGGCCGGCGGCTGGGGCGTGCTGATGCCGCTGGCCGGCGCGGTCGTGGTTCCCGGCAATCTCGTGGTTCAATCGAACGTCAAGACCATTCAGCACCCGACCGGCGGGGTTGTCGCCGAGATCATGGTGCGCAACGGCATGCGGGTGGGCGCCGGCGATCTGTTGCTGCGGCTCGACGCGACCCAGGCGCAAACCAGTCTTCAAGTGGTGAGCAAGCAGCTCGATGAAGTCAGAGCCAGGATCGCCCGGCTGGTCGCCGAGCGCGATGGCCTGCCCCGGCTTGCGGTGCCGGTCGAACTCGCGGCGCGATCGGGCGAGGGCATCGTCACGACGCTGCTGGCGTCGGAGGAATCCCTGTTCAAGGCCCGCGCCAATGCGCGTAAAAGCCAGATCGACCTTCTGCAAAGCCGCATCTCGCAGCTCGGCGAGGAAATTTCCGGCCTCGACGCTCAGGTCGATTCCAAGACCAAGCAATTGGAGCTGATCGCCGGCGAGCTTTCCGGAGTCCAGGATCTCTACGACAAGCGGCTTGTCCCGCTGACACGGCTGACGACCTTGCAGCGGGAAAGCGCGCGGATCGAAGGCGAACGCGGGCAATTGACGTCGTCGATCGCGGAGACAAAATCGAAGATCGGCGAGGCGCAGCTGCAGATCGTGCGGATCGATCAGGATTTCCGGACCGAAGTCGTGAAGGAACTGGGCGAGACCCAGGCCAAGGAATCCGAGCTCGTGGAGCGCAGCGTCGCGGCGCGCGACCTTCTCGATCGGATCGAAATCCGCGCACCGACGGCCGGGGTCATCCATCAACTCCTGGCGCACACCATCGGTGGCGTCATTCGCGCCGGCGACACCATCATGGAAGTCGTTCCGGATACGGATGACTTGCAGATCGAAGCGCGGCTGCAGCCCAACGATATCGATCAGGTGCGGGCGGGCCAGAAGGCGTTCGTGCGCTTTCCGGCCTTCAACCAGCCTTCGACGCCGCAGCTTACCGGAACGGTATCGTACGTGTCCGCCGACGTCACCCGCGACCAACAGACGAACGCGTCCTACTTCACGGTCAGGGTCATGCTGCCCGATGACGAACGTCGCCGGCTGGCCGGCCTGCAACTTGTTCCGGGCATGCCTGCGGAGGTCTTCATGCAGACGGGCAGCAGGACGATGGCGAGTTACCTGCTCAAGCCGATCACCGATCAAATGCAGCGTGCTTTCATCGAGCACTAGAGCATGATCCGGAAAAGTGGATGCCGGTTTTCCCTCGCGACAAACGCGAAAGCGTTTGCGCGGAGATCATGCTCAAATAAAAAGATAGAGCGTGATGACAATTCGAAGAAGAGTCATCACGCTCTAGGCGGCTCAAGAAGACAATTGCTCAACCGTTGATCTCAACCATTCGCAGCCCCTCCCCCCAGGAATGCTTTCGACAAGACCTCGCTTTCGAGGAGATTTCGCGCTGGGCCCGCGGTCAAAATCCGTCCGGTCTCCATCAAATAGGCTCGGCCGGCGATCTTGAGCGCCTGCCGGGCTTTCTGTTCGATC
This sequence comes from uncultured Alphaproteobacteria bacterium, assembly GCA_963741185.1. Lineage (GTDB taxonomy): Bacteria > Pseudomonadota > Alphaproteobacteria > Rhizobiales > Xanthobacteraceae > Bradyrhizobium. Next base: position 66,789 of record CAVUHE010000034.1, read on the forward strand.
AACAACACGGTCAGTCCTTCGTCGCGCAGACGCTCAACCATTTCGAACACGAAGTCCGTCATTTTTGGCGCGAGCCCAAGCGACGGCTCGTCGAGCAGCAGCAATTTTGGCCTCGACAGAAGTGCACGCGCGATGGCGAGCATCTGCTGTTCTCCGCCGCTCAACAGGCCCGCCATCGTGTTTCTCCGTTCGGCCAGGATCGGAAAGCGATTCTGGACGTCGGCCAGATCAGCGGCAGCCTGCTCGCGGTCCGAGCGGGCATAGATGCCCATCAGGAGATTTTCCCCGACACTCATGCTGGAAAGAATGCCCCGGCCTTCCGGCACCAAGGCGATGCCGAGACGCAGATTACGCTCGGCGCTATTCGGCTTGAGCCGGCGGCCGGCATAGAGGATCTCTCCCTGGTAAGGCAGAAGACCGGCGATCGCGCGGCCGACCGTGGATTTGCCGGCACCGTTGGCGCCGATCAGAGCGACGATCTCGCCCGCCGCGACATCGAGGTCGATGCCGCGCACCGCAGAAATGGCTCCGTAGCTGACGCTGAGATTGCGGATTTGAAGCATCACGTGTCGTGTCCGAGATAGGCATCGAGAACGACCGGATTGGTGCGGATGTCCTCTGGCCGCCCCTGCGCGATCATCACGCCGAAATCGAGTACGTACAGGTGGTCGCAAAGGTTCATGACGAATGACATATCGTGCTCGATGAGCAGAATGCTCAATCCGCCTGCGCGCAGTTTGAGGATCAAGGCGCGGATATCGTCGGCCTCGCTATGACTCATTCCAGCGACAGGCTCGTCCAGTAGCAGCAATTTGGGCCGCGCACTGATCGCGCGGGCAATTTCAACTCTGCGCTGGACGCCATAGGGGAGCGAGCGCGCGATTCGGTCCTTCACGTCCGCGAGTTTAAGGACCTCAAGGATCTCCTCGGCACGCCGGAAGGCTTGCGGATCGGCCCAGCGGGTCGGCAAAAGGCGGCGGAGTGAAAAATCGCGATGCGCCTGCGCGACGAGCAGATGCTCGCCCACCGTCATATCCCCGAACAGGCGGATGTTCTGAAAGGTTCGGGAAATTCCCGCGCGCGCGATCAGGTGCGGTGGTCGCGTGGTGACCATCTCGCCGTCAAGGCGCACCTCACCCTTGCTGGGCCGATAGGCGCCGGTAATGACGTTGAATGTCGTTGTCTTGCCTGCGCCGTTCGGGCCGATGATGCCGACAATCTGCCCCGGCAAGACCTCAAGCGAGATATCGCTGAGCGCGTGGATGCCGCCGAACATCTTGGTAATGCGCAAGGCCTCGAGGCGCGGCTGTTGGCGATCGCCGGTCATGCGGAGCGCCAAAGCCGGAAGATGCCGAACAGAGAGCGATCGAGAATTCCTTGCCGGCGCACGAGCAACACCGCAATCAGAAGCGCACCGAAGACGGCGAACCTCCACTCGGCAAGAAAGCGCAGATATTCGGGCAACAAGACCAGGAGCAACGACCCAACGAGCGCGCCCGCGCCGATGGTCGAGCCTCCGAGGATCACGGCGAGCACGAAGTCGATTGACCGTTCGAAGCCAAAATTGCCCGGCTCGATGTAAACATGATGGTGCGCGAACAAGCCGCCGGCAATCGCGGCAATCGCCGCCGCAAAGCCGAACGCCCCGACCTTGATGGTTGTGGTGTCGAGGCCGACGAGGGCGGCGGCGGTTTCGTCATCGCGGACCGCGCGCAATTCCAGCCAGATCTGCGAACGCTCCACCACCGCGACCGACAACAAAATGGCGGCTGCCCAGGTCCAGATGTAGGCCAGCGAAACGTGATGCATGCCGCGGAATCCGCCCGCTCCCCCCATCGCGTCGAAATTCAGGAAGAAGCTGCGGACCATTTCCCCGAATCCGAGCGTCGCCATCGCGAGATAAATTCCCTTCAGGCGCAGCGCGGGAAATCCGACCATGACGCCGATCGCGCCGGAGGCGGTCGCCGCGATGACGAGCGCCGCGGTCAACGGGAATTGCATTGTCACGGTCAGGTAAGACGTCAGATAGGCGCCGATGCCCATGAACCCCGCATTGCCGAGCGATAGCTGGCCGGTGGCCAGGATGACGTAAACGCTCAATGCCCCCAGGAGCAAAATGCCGACATCGGCGAGCAGGCCCGCATAATAGGTCGACATCATACCCGTGGCCCCTGTTCGGTGTGCCGATCGCCCAACAGACCCTGCGGCCGCAACAGCAGGATCACGATCATCAGGCCGTACACGACGAAATCGCGAATTTGCGATCCGCCATAGGCCGTTGTCATGACTTCGGCCACGCCGATCAAAGGACCGGCGATCAGCGCGCCCCATATCCGCTTGGTGCCACCGACCACCATGACGGCGATGGCCTTCAGACCGATCTCGACGCCGATATAGGGCGTGATCGCGGCATAGTGCAGTCCGATCAACACGCCCGCGGCACCGGCGAGCGCGCCCGACAGCATGAAGGCCAGAAGCGTAAGGCGGCCTGCCGAGACGCCGAGCAGGCGTGCGACGTCGCGATTCTCGGCAACCGCACGAAGCGCGCGCCCGATCGCCGTGCGCTGGACAATGAAGGCCAGCAGCGCCACAAGGACGACGGTGGCTCCAATGACGGTGAGCTGCATCGCGCTCGCGCTCACCGGACCAAGGGTAAATCGCGTGGTAAGGAGTTCATCCGGCAATTGAAGCGGATCGGAACCCCAGACGTTGGTCGCGACATTTTGCAGGATGATCGAAAAGCCGAGCGTGCTGAGCATCGGCGTCACCACTGGCGCGTTGCGGAACGGCTGGTATCCAACCTTCTCGATCACGGCGGCAACCAGCGCGGCGCCGCCCATGCCTGCAAGCAGCGCTACCGGCAGCGGCAACTTTGCGAGGATCGCCGCAAAGCCGAAATAGCCTCCGAGCATGAAAAGCTCGGCGATGGCCAGATTGAGAACGCCCAGAATCCCCATCACGAGCGAAAAGGACAGCGCGATCAGGGTATAGACCGCGCCAAGCGTCAGGCCGTTAACGAGCTGCTGGAGAAGCACCAGTCTGACTTGCCCTATGGCTGATGATGATGCCGGTCCGATGCGATGATATCAGCATCCGGGATGCCCGGGCGCAGCACTGCAGCCGCGCACCTTGGATTGCCAGGCCCCGTTCTCGCCCTGCAGGATGTAAAATGCCTTGATGGCATCGCCGTCGTCGTTGAAACCGATCGGCCCGCCCAATCCCGGGAAAGCGACCAGTTTTGCCGTGTAATCGCGGATCTTGGTCCGGTCGGCTTCGAGATCTTCGGGCTTTCCGGTCACGCCCGCAGCCTTGATCGCATCGATATAGATGCTGACGATCTCGTAGATATTCGCGTCATACATGCTGGGCTCGATTTCGGCCGGCAGGCCGCTGGTCTTGCGCAAAAGCGGTTGCAGCTCGTTGACGAACTTCTCGGGCTTGTCGCCCTTCATGGTGGCGTAGAAGGTTGCGGGCGCAATGATCGGAATTTCCGGCGCGGCCTTGAGGATCGCCGACGATATCAGTTGCGTGGCTCCGACAACCGGCTTGATCAAACCCTGCCGCTTCATTTCACGGATGACTGTGACCGCCTGGCTGTAATCCGCGCTGACCACGACGCCGTCCGGATTGAGCGCCTTCATTTTCGTGACCTGCGCGCTGACGTCGAGATCACCCGTGTTGAAGGACAAGGGATCGCTGGCGTTCAGCACCTCGATTTCGTTTTCCTTCATCAGGGCCGGCATGATCCTGCTGCCGACGGTTGCCGCGGTGGCGTCCTTGGCATCGAAGATGATGGCGACCGATTTGATGTTGAAGCTCTTCTTGTAATAGGGGACCGTGGTGCGGCCGAGCACGCCTTCATCGATCGTGTTGCGGAAAGCCCAAGGCCGGTTGAGCTTGGCGACGCCTGGCTTCGAAGACGCCTGCGATGTCGCAACGATCTTCATCTCGTTTGCCACCGGGAACGTGACCTCCGCGGCGCTGCTGGTCAGGGGCCCCGCCACCGCCAGCGCCTTGTCGTCGCCCGCAAGCTTGCGCAGGTTGTTGGTCGCCTGCGCCGGCTTGGTGGCATCGTCGAGGATCGCGATCCGCAGCTTGGCGCCGTTGATGCCGCCGGTGCTGTTGACCTGTCTTTCCAGCATCTGAAGCGTGACGGTATTGGTGCGACCCCATTCGGCAAAAGGACCGCTGCTGGGCACGATCGCGCCCAGCACGATCTCGCGGTCGGCCTGCTGCGCAAAACCCGAACCTCCCGCAGCCGTCGTCAACACGACGCTCAGTCCGGCGACACATACCGCTCTGCTCAAGCCCGACGTCATGCAAGTCTCCTCATAATGTCATCTGGATTGCTTCACAGGTTGCAACGGATCCGCGGCGCAGCCCTCGCCGCACACCGCATCGATGCATACCGCATGCCATCATCAAGCCCCGCCCGGAAACGGCAATTCCGCAACAGCGAACGCTAGCATCAGTTAGCCAGCTTGAAAAGCTTCGTTTGTTATGTAATTAATGGATAGATTTCGGACGCCGGACACACGTGACGCTGGACGCAAGGGACGCTGGATCGATGAAGATCAAACGGGTCCTCACCTTTCTCGATGAAGTTCGCAGCGACAGCGGACACGATTTGTCGCCGCGCTTGCGGAAGGTCGCAGCGGTTGCGATCCTCGACAATCCCTTTGCCGGCCGCTTCGAAAACGACCTCTCTCCCCTCACCCGGGCAAGCGAGACAATCGGCCGCGAGATCTGCGCGATTGCCGTGCAATTGCTGTCGCCGGACAAGGCCGTCAGCTACGGCAAGGCCGCCGTCGTTGGATTGAACGGCGAACAGGAACACGGCAACGCGATGCTGACGACCGTGTTCGGCAATGTCATGCGCGAGGCGGTGGGCGGCGGCAAGGCGTGGATTTCCTCGATGACCAAGCGCGGCGCGCCGGGCGGCATGATCGACATACCGCTCGCCCACAAGGATGCGCTTTACGTGCGATCGCATTACGACGGAATGACGATCACATTGCCGGACGCGCCGCAACCCGACGAGATCGCGATCATTGCGGTTTATGCGACGCGCGGCAGGCCCAATCACCGCGTCGGCGGCTTATCGGCGGCCGACATCAAGGGCGAAGACGGCCTGGTATAGACCACGATAAGACCGGCGACATAGTTTTCGAGCGGGGTGGCACATGACGGTTGCAAAGACGGGCGCGGAGCACATCGCATCGCTGAGGGACGGTCGCACCGTTTATATCGATGGGCGGCTGGTGGACGATGTCACGAGCCATCCGGCATTTCGAAACGCGGTCCAGTCGGCGGGCGCCTTGTACGACTTCCAGGCGCGACCCGAAAATATCGAGCTGATGACCTTCAGGCCGGAGGGCTCAAACCGCAGGGTCAATCGCGCCTGGCAAATGCCGCGCAACTACGAAGAGATGGTGCATCGTCGAAAAGCCCTGCAGGCATGGACCAGGGTCCACTACGGCTTCATGGGACGCTCGCCGGATCACGTCGCCTCGGCGCTGGTCGGTCAAAGGATGGGCATCGACGTGTTTCAGAAACATAGCCCTGACCGCGCCAAGGCGTTCATGGACTATTTCGATTACGCAACCAGAAGCGATCTTTATCTCACTTACGTGATCATCAATCCCCAGGCCGAACGGGCCAAGGACTGGGGCCAGCAGGCCGACGATCTCGTCGCCCGTATCGTCGACGAGGACAGCGGCGGCATCACGATCCGCGGCGCCAAGATGCTGGGCACCAGCTCTGTCATGGCGAACGAGGTCCTCGTTGCCAATCTGCAGCCATTGAAGCCCGGCGAGGAAGACCTCGCGTTCTCCTGTGCCTTGCCGGTCAACACCAAAGGCATTCGCATTCTGTCGCGCAAATCCTATGAATCCTCTGCGGTGTCGATCTTCGACAACCCGCTGTCCTCTCGTTTCGACGAAAATGACGCGCTGATCTATTTCGACGACGTGAAAGTGCCGTGGGACCGCCTGTTCGTCTACCGCGACACGGATGTGTGCCGGCAACAATTTCACGAGACCCAAGGACACGCCTACCAGAACTACCAGGCGCAGATTCGCCTCTCGGTCAAAATCAAGTTCCTGCTCGGCCTGGCGCGACGGCTCACTGAAGCGATCGGCACCACCAAGATCCCATCGGTCAGCGAGAAACTCGGCTACATGGCCGCGCAGACCAGCATGGTCGAGGCGATGCTGTCCGGCATGGAGGCGAGCGGATCGAAATCCGGCGAGTACTGGGTGCCGAACAAGCATTTCATGTATTCGGCGCAGGTTTTGACCCAGGATCTGTATCCGCAGTTCGTCAACTCGATCCGTGACCTTTCCGGCGGAGCCCTGATCATGCTCCCCTCCTCGATCGAGGACTTCAAGGATCCGATGCTCAGGAAGATCATTCACACGACCCAGCGCGCCGCGGCGATGGAGCCGGAAGACAAGGTGAAGTTCCTCAAAGCCTGCTGGGACGCGGTCGGGTCTGAATTCGGCTCGCGGCATCAGCAATATGAGATGTTCTATGCCGGGGCGCGGTTCGTCACCGCCGGCCACAGCTTCCGCACCTACGACTGGGGTTCGGCGACCGGAATGGTCGAAGAACTGCTCAAATCCTATTCGCTCGCGGACGAACTGGGCGGCGCAAGGCATTGAAGATGGAGCAGTCATGAAGATTGCGATCGTCAATCTCGGCGAAATCGTTTCCGGCGACTGGCGCGCGCCGATCGCCAAGGGCGACTCCATCGTAACGGACGGCGACAGGATCGTGAGCGTCGGCAGCGCCTCGCCCGCCGCGGTCGAAGCTGCGGATGTGGTCATCGATGCCGATGGAATGACGGCGATTCCCGGCCTGATCAATTCCCACGTTCACATCACCTTTGGCGATTACACGCCGCGCCAGCGCACGGTCGGTTATCTCGAAAGCTATCTGCATGGCGGCGTGACGACCTCGATTTCGGCTTCCGAAGTGCATGTTCCCGGCCGCCCTCGCGACGTCGAAGGCGTGAAAGCGCTGGCCGTGGCGGCGCAGCGTTGCTTTGCGGATTATCGGCCCGGCGGCATGCGGGTGATCGCGGGCTCGGTGATCCTCGAGCCCGGGCTCAAGAAGGAGGATTTCGTCGAGCTCAGGAGCAAGGGCGTCGGTCTTGCGAAAGCCGGCTTCGGCGCGGTGAAGACGGCTTACGATTATGTGCCGATGGTGAGCGAAGCGAAGGCCGCGGGCCTCATCACCACCTGTCACACCGGCGGCTCCTCAATTCCCGGTTCCGGCGCCATCACCGGCGACCATCTGCTCAAGATGCATCCGGACGTGTCTTTCCACATCAACGGCGGCCCGACCGCGATGCCCGATCGGGATTTCGAGCGGGTCATCAGGGAAAGCTCCATGGCGCTGCAGGTCTGCACCGCCGGCAATTTGCGCACAACCCTGTTATGCGGGCGGCTCGCGATGCAGCACGACGCCTTCGATCGCTTCATCATCGCGACCGACACGCCGACCGGCAGCGGGATCATGCCGCTCGGCATACTCTATACGATGGCGCATCTGGCGAGCCTGACCGAAATGGCTCCCGAACAGGCGATCTGCGCCGCGTCCGGCAACAATGCAAAGGTCTATCGCCTCGACAGCGGTTTCCTGAGAGCGGGCAGTGCTGCCGACATCGTGCTGCTCGACGCGCCCGACGGTGGTACGCAAGCCACCGCGCTGGCGGCGATCAAGCACGGCGACATCGCCGCAATCGGCGCGGTCATCAGCGCGGGCGTCCCGCGCTTTGTCGGCCGCAGCCGCAACACGCCGGCGACGACGCGCAAGGCAAGAATCGTCAGGTCGAACGTAATGCAGGATTTTGCCGCGGCCCATTGAGCGCGCGAGCGCGTCTCAGACTGGATCGAAATAGTGAATCTCAAACAGCATGCAGCCGTTCTTCGACTTGAAGGGACCGTGATAGGCGCCCGGCGGCCGCGAGGCGTAGGTATTGGGCGCAAAAGCCGTTCCGCCCTCACCTTTCTCGTCGTTGCCCACCGTCAGATCGCCCGAGATGAGATAAACCTCTTCCCAGTAATCATGCACGAACGGCGTGGTCGTGTAGACGCCGGGCGCGAAACGGAGCAGACGCGAACGCGAGCCGCGCTTGTTGGTCTCGTCAAGCGCGCCGGAAAGGATCTTCTGCTGGATGCCGGCCGGATATCCCGCGGGAGTTTCCCAGCCGACAGACATGTCGACCGCGTGGAATTCCTTGTGTTCCTTGTTAACGCCCATGATCCCTGTCCTTCAGCCAATAAGCGAATCGATCGACGCCTGTCGGAAACCGCCAGAACCGCGTCCAAAAAAATCTGTCGGGGACCGTGCTGGCCTTGCGAGACCCCGATCCAATATACGGTAAGACTTAACTAGTTTTCAAAGCCTTTCTGGGAGAACTGCCGGCGCCATGCTCAGTTTCGATTTTCATGCCCGGCAGGGCAATTCCTGATTTCGCCAATTCTGGAGAAGCGAGTGTCGCGACAAAAACCCAAACACGATCGCAAAGAGGTCGCCCGCCGCGGCGACAACGCGAAGTCGAAGGGATCGTTGCCTTTGACGGTGACGCGTCCCGAGCTGCTGACCGACGAAACCGACCGGGACTTCCGCAAACTGGTGCACAATATCTTTGCCTTCATGGCGCGGCACGAAGCGATCCGCGATGGTCACGCCCGGCAAATCGGGTTGGCCGGCATCGAATACACCATCCTGATTTCGATCGGTCATCTGGCGCTCGAGGGCGACGTGAATATCAAGACCGTCGCCGACCATCTGCGTATGAGTGGTGCGTTCATCACCACGGTCACCAGCAAGCTGCAGCTTCTTGGTTTGGTCGAGAAGACGCAGGACAGCGTCGACCGCCGGCGGATTTCTCTGGTCGTGACCGAGAAGGGAAAGTTCCTGTTGCGCAGTCTGGCGCCCTATCAGAGGGAGATCAACGATGTGGAATTTGCACCGTTGAGCAAGGAAGACTTTCAGTTCCTGTCGAAGGTCATTGAAGCCTTGATTATTTCAGGCGACGAGGCCGTCGCGCTGCAGCGCTACAAGGCCTCGATCAAGAACGACAGCAAGGTCGCCTGATTTCTCGGCCGGCGACGGGGCGAGATTTTCGAATCGTAGTCTAGTGCCCACCGCCTGCGGCAGCCCCACCTTTCGGTTTTCCGGTGAGCAGGATGGCGATGCCGGCTATGATCAGGACGATCCCGATCACTGCAAACGTGTCGCTGAAAGCCATCACCAGGGCTTGCTGCCGGACGAGGTTGCCGAGCGAGACGATCGCCTTCTGATGCGCGACCGCCGGATCGGTCAAACCGTGCGCCAGGAAGTAGTTGGTCATCTGCGCGATCCGGGCGCGCACTTCCTCGCGGCCGAGGTTGACGGCCTGGCCGATGATGTTGGAGTGGAACTGCTCTCGCTTGGTGACGATCGTGGCGAGCAGCGCGGTGCCGACGGCGCCGCCGAGGTTGCGCATCATGTTGGAGATGCCGGAGGCCGCGGCCGCATCCTGCGGCGCCACGCTGCCGAGCGAGATCGCGCTCAGAGGTGCCAGCGTCAGCGCCTGCCCGACCGCGCGGATGATGTTGGGCAGGAAAAGCTGGTCGCCGGAATAATCGAGCGACATCGTCGTGTTCATGAAGGCGCTGAGCGCAAACAGGCTCATGCCTGCAAACGCGATGTAGCGGATGTCAAAACGCTGCATCAGCTTTGGCACCAGCGGGATCAGCAAAAGCTGCGGCAGACCGGTCCAGGCCAGCACCGTGCCGATCTGCTCGGCATTATAGTGTTGCACCTGGCCGAGATAGGCCGGCAGCAGATAGACCGAACCGAACAGGGCGAAGCCGAGGAAGACGGCGGAGATGGTGCCGAACCCGAAGCTGCGTTGCGTCAAGAGGCGCAGCCGCACCAGCGGCTTTTCCACGACGAGTTCGTTGACAATGAACAATGCGAGGCTGACGGCCGCGACGATCGCGAGCTTCACAATGAAAGGCGAGCCGAACCAGTCGTCCTTGTTGCCTTCCTCGAGTACGGCCTGCAACGAGGCCAGCCCGACCGCCATGGTCGCGATGCCGAACCAGTCGCCTTCGGCCAACAGGCCCAACTGCATCGGCTGGCGTTCGAGCGTGAAATAGAGCGTCGCCACCATGACCATGGTCGGAATCACGTTGACGAAGAAGATGGTCTGCCAGCCATAATTTTCGGTGAGGTAGCCGCCGATGGTCGGGCCGATCGCAGGCGCAAAGGTCACCGCGAGCGAGAACATCGCCAGTCCAATCGGCTGCTGGGCTTTCGGCAATTTGGTGAAGACCAGCGTGAAGGCCATCGGGATCAGCACGCCGCCGAAGAAACCCTGGAATCCACGCATCGTGATCATCGAGGGCAGATCATGGGTGAAGGCACAGGCGACGGAGAAAACCGCAAACAACGCCGCAAAGGAAAGGATGACCTTGCGGAAGGAGAGCATCCGGCTGAGATAGTCGGTCAGCGGGATCACCACGATCTCGCCGATCAGGTACGAGGTCGAAATCCAGGAGCCGTTGTCGACGCCGGTACCGATGCCGCCCTCGATATTGAGCAGCGAGGCATTGGTGATCTGGATGTTCAGGATGGCCATGAAGGCGCCGATCATGGCGGCCATCACCGAGATCCAGACCGCGGCGCTGGCGCGATCCGGAGTCGCCGGCGTTACCGCGACGGCCACGCTGCGGCGAGGGGTGGTTGCGGAAGAGGTCGAGAGCGCGAGGTCTGACATGACATTACCTTTTTTCTCATCCTTGACATCACTTCTGCGAAACGAGCAGCGCCACGCTTGACTGCGCACCAGGGCGCGGCGCGCTGATTGACACCGGCTGCTTTCGCGTTTGAATCGTCGGGATCACCGACATGCCCGGTCGAAGCGCGATGCTTGATGTATCCAGCGCAATCTTGACGGGGATGCGCTGCACCACCTTGGTGAAGTTGCCGGTGGCGTTGTCGGGCGGCAGCAGCGCGAACTCCTGACCACTGGCGGGCGCCAGACTGTCGACACGGCCATGCACGGTCTTGCCGGGGAACATGTCGACGTCGATCTCGACCGGCTGGCCCGGCTGCACGTCGGTGAGCTGCGTCTCCTTGAAGTTTGCGATCACATAGGCGCCGCTGGCGGGCACCAGCGACATCAATTGCGTTCCCGCCTGGACGAATTGTCCGGCGCGCAAGGTGCGGTTGCCGACCACGCCGTCGATCGGCGCCACGATCGTGGTGTAGGAGAGATTGAGTTCGGCCTGCTGCTGCAACGCATCGGCGCGTGCGGCGGCTGCGACGGCCTGTTTGATCTCGGCCTTGAGCAGTTCGACCTGCTTTAAGGCCGAAGCCAGGTTCGCCTTGTCGCGCTCGATGGCGGCGAGCGCACCCGCATCGCGCGACTGCGCGGCCTGCGCGTTCTGGACGCTGCCATAGCCGGTGGCGGCGAGGTCGCTATAGCGCTTGTTCTCCTGCTTGGCGAAGGTTGCCGACGCCGTGTCGACGTCGAGCGTCGCCCTGGCCGCCTCGATGATGGCCTGCTGCACGTCGAGTTGGGCCTGCTTGCTCGCAATCGCGGCTTCTGCGGCGGCGACGTCAGCCTTGGCCTGATCGAGTGCGACCTTGAAGTCGCGGTCGTCGATCCGCGCCAGCACCTGGCCGGCCTTCACGCGCTCGTTATCGCCGACCAGAACTTCGTGAAGATAGCCGGAGATTTTCGGCGCGACCGTGGTGTTGTCGGCCTTCACGTAGGCGTCATCGGTGGTGACCAGGAAACGGCCGACCGTCCAGTAGTCCCAACCGTACCAGGATGCGCCTGCCAGCAGCGCGACCGCGGCTCCCGCCATCAACAGCCGCCGAAGTCCGCTCCTTTTCGCGGATTTTGCCGGTGCGGCGGTGGCGGCAGGCACTGAAGACGGAGCGGGAACCAGTTCCTGGGCAGTTTCGGCCGGAACTTCCTGTCCGGCCTCGAAGGCGGTGGAGTGACGGGTCATGGCGGTCCTCGTTTTGGCTCATCCCTTTGCCGGAAAAGCGGAATTCGGCGCCGTCCGCGGCCAGGACAATTAGGAAACTTGACATTTTCCAAAATAGCGCGCATATTGGGACTGTCAATAGAATGACAGTCATCATCCAAAAGCATGGCTCGTTATGACGATCACGAAGTCGAAAGCGCAGGCGGAAGACCCCTGCGAAGAAGTGCGGCGCGGCCGCGGGCGGCCGCAGGCGCGATGCGACGAGGAGACGCGCGCGGTCATTCTGGAGGCGGCGCGGCACGAATTCTCCTCGAGCGGTTATGCCGCAACCAATATGGAGAGCGTGGCGCGACGCGCCGGTGTCTCCACCAAGACGCTGTACCGGCTGATCCCCAACAAGGCTGCGCTGTTCGAGGCCATGATCACGGCCCGCCTCGACCGCTTCGCTTCAATCGTGCGCCTGCGGGCGTGCGATGGCAGCGACATCGAGGCCGCACTGCGCGAGGCGCTGACGGCTTGCGGCGAACTCATCCTCGACAGCGAGGTGATCGCGCTCCAGCGCCTGGTGCTGGCCGACAGCGAGAAATTTCCGGAGATCTCGGAAATGTTCTATCACAAGGCCATCAGACGGACCGAGCGCACGTTTGCAAACTGGCTACAGGCCCAGAACGAGCGTGGCCTGATCAAGATCGACGATGCAGATGCCGCCGCCGGCATGCTGCTCGGCATGCTTGCGTTCCAGCCGCAGCGCGCGGTGCTGTTCGCTCACGCGCCCGCGCCAAGCCACGAGGAGGTGGCGCGGCGTGCGCAGGTCGTTGCCCAACTGTTCCTGCGCGGCTGCGCACGTTAGATTTGGGGTGCCGGAAATACGCGATTTGCAAGGGCTGATGGTGGGCGCACCAATCGCGTTACGTCGAATTCGTCAACCCTTCTTGACCAACGGGCAGGCGCTGTCCTTGAGCGAACGAAACGCTTCGTCACCCGGGATCACCGCACGGAGCTTGTAGTAGTCCCACTCGCCCTTCGATTCGGATGGCTTCTTGACTTCGTACACATACATGTCGTGCACCATGCGGCCGTCCTCGCGGATGCGGCCGTTCTTGGCGAAGAAGTCGTTGATCGGCATTTCACGCATTTTGGCCATCACGGCCTTGGCATCGTCGGTCCCGGCCGCCTCGATCGCCTTCAGATAATGCATGGTGGATGAGTAATCGCCGGCATCGCCCATATGCGGCGGACGCTTCATGCGTTCGAAGAAGCGCTTCGACCACGCTCTCGTTTCGTCGTCGCGATCCCAATAGAAAGCATTGGTGAGCACGAGGCCCTGCGCGGCTTCAAGTCCGAGGCCCTTGATGTCGGTGATCCAGACCAGAAGTCCGGCGAGCGTCTGCCCGTTCTTCTGGATACCGAACTCCTGCGCCGCCTTGACGGCGTTGACGAAGACGGTACCCGAGCCCGCGAGCCCCACCACCTTGGCCTTGGACGCCTGTGCCTGCAAAAGGAAGGAAGATTGATCGGACGTCTCGACCGGATAACGCGAGGCGCCGAGCACCTGGCCACCAAGCGCCTTGATCACCGCCGTGGTGTCAGCTTCGAGCGCATGACCGAACGCGTAATCGGCCGTGAGGAAATACCAGGTGGTGCCGCCGGCTTTCATCATCGCGGTGCCGGTGCCCTTTGCGAGCGAATAGGTGTCGTACGCATAGTGAATGCTGTTCGGCGTACAGGCATCATTGGTGAGCCGCGACGCGCCCGATCCGTTGATGATGGCGATGCGGTCCTTTTCCTTGGCAAGCTGCGATACGCTGAGCGCGATCGAGGAATTGATCAGGTTCGCGATCATGTCGACCTTGTCGACGTCGTACCATTTGCGCGCAATGCCCGAGGCAATGTCGGGCTTGTTCTGGTGATCCGCGACGATCAGCTCGATCGGCTTGCCGAGCACCTTGCCGCCGAAATCCTCGATCGCCATCCGCACCGCGGTGACCGCGCCTTCGCCGAACTCGTGGGAAAACTGGCCGGACATATCGGTCAGCACGCCGATCTTCACCACATTGTCGGAGACGCCATCGGCGAGCGCCGCCCCCGATACAAGCCCGGCCGTCACGGCCACCGAAAATGCCAGCGCGGTTCGACGAATGCTTGCCATGGCGTGCCTCCAAATTGCTTTGCGTAAATGGGGTGGATTTCCACCATCTTTTTATAACATGCATAACTAGACTGACTTTCCTTTGTAAGTCAATCCGGCTGGTGTAGGATGGCTCCAGTTGATGGCGGCACGCCCTGCCCGCGAAGGCTGAACCATGGTCAAGACATTGCGCGGCCTCGCATCGCGCGATCCCGCGATACGAACAGAAGCGTGATGGCGCGCACCGCGACGGCGAAGATCAATCCGGGACCGGCGGAAGCCGCCCTCCACTCGCACAAGGCCCCCGGCCCGGCGGGGGGCGAGCGAAACTGCTCCGTTGCGCGCACGCTTGACATCGTTTCGGACGCCTGGGCGTTCCTCATTATCCGCGAAGCCTTCTTCGGCACACGGACGTTCGAGGCGTTTCGTTCTGCGCTCGACATTCCGCGCGCCACGCTGACCGACCGCTTGAGAAAGCTGACGCGGCTGCAAATCTTCCGTCAGGTCGCCGCCGAAACCGGACAGCGCAAGGAATACCGGCTCACCAAAATGGGCTTTGATCTCTATCCGAGCTTCATCGCACTGATGCAGTTCGGCGACCGCTGGCTTTCGGTCGGCAAGCGGGCACCGCTGGTGCTGATTCACCGCGCCTGCGGCTGCGAGAGCCATCCCATCGTTGCCTGTTCGCAATGCCTGACCGAACTGGAAGCACGCGAGGTTCAATATCGCGACGGATCCGGCGCCGGCCGCAGGCCGGCCAGGCCCGGCCGCAATACGCGGCGCGCCTCCGACGGTAGCCGCTTCATGCAGGGACGGCCAAGCTCGGTCTCGCGCGCGCTTGAGATCATCGGCGACAAATGGAGCTTCATGGTGGTTCGCGAGGGCTTTTTCGGTCATCGCCGCTACGACCGGATCCAGACGGAACTCGGCATCGCCCCTAACATCCTGACCGACCGGTTGTCGCGCCTCGTCGCGCGCGGCATCTTTCACCGGCGGCTCTACCAGCAGGCGCCCGAGCGCCATGAATATTTGCTGACCGACATGGGCCGCGATCTCTACGGGCCATTTGTCGCGATGCTGGCCTGGGGCGACCGCTGGCTCGCCGAGGCAAAACCGCCACTGCTCCTGCGCCACATCAAATGCGGCCACGATTTTCAGGCGTCCGTGATCTGCGACGAATGCCGCAAGCCGATCATTGCCGCCGACATGCAATATCGCCTGAGCTACGATCCCAGGGATTATGGCGCGCTGGGGCCAAGGTCGATTGCGTAGCTTGATCAGTCCCGCTTCAAGGCTTCCACCAGCTTGAACCGCATGATCTTGCCGGAGCCGGTGCGCGGGATTTCCGAAACAATGTGGGTCGCCTCCGGAATCTTGTAGGACGACAGGCTCACCCGGCAGTGTGCCAACAGCGAGTCAACGTCGAGTTCGTTCTTTTCGGCGACCACGAACAGATACGGCACCTCGCCAAGGGTCGCATGTGGCACGCCGACCACCGCGCAATCGAGCACCTGATGATGACGGATGGCGACCTCTTCGATTTCGGCAGGCGCAATATTCTGCCCTCCCCTGATGATCAATTCCTTGATGCGGCCGGTGATCGTCAGATAGCCGTTGGGATCGGACTTGGCGAGGTCACCGGTATGGTACCAGCCTTTCTTTAGCGCGGCCGCCGTTTCCGCGGGCTTGTTGTGATAGCCCTGCATCAGGTTGGGACCGCGAACGATCAATTCGCCCTCGGCACCGAACGGCAAATCTTCAAGCGTGATCGGATCGACGATCCGTACCGCAAGGCCTGGCACCGCAATCCCGCACGATCCCATGATTCGCGTCCCGGTCATCCAATTCGTCGTGACCATGGTCGAAGTTTCGGTGATGCCGTAGCCGTCCAGCAGCATGGTGCCGAAATGCGCCTCGAACGCCTTGTTCAATGTCGCCGGCATGATCGCGCCCGCCGAGAAGCACAGTCGCGTATTGCCAAGCTTGCGGACCCCGCTCTCCTGCGCCCGCTGCAGCAGATAATGAAACATGGTCGGCACACCGGGGAAAAACGTGTATTTCCCGGTTTGCAACAGCTCCAGCACAGACTGCGGCGAAAACCGCTCCAGTATGTGTTCGCTGGCACCGAGCGCGAGCACGCTCAACACCGAGAGATTGAGCGCGTAGGAATGAAACAGCGGAAGCGGCGACAGCACGACGTCCTTGTCGGTGAGACCCAAGATCGGCGTCCAGCAGGACGCTGCGATCCACAACATTCCACGGATCGACAACAGCACGCCCTTGGCGCGGCCGGTTGTCCCTGAGGTGTAGATGATGAAGGATGAGCGATCGATATCGGCCGGGTCGAGCGGCCCTTCGCTGCTTCCTTGCGCGAGCTCTTCCAGGCTCACGCCTGCTTCACTGGCGCCACTGCCTGCGAACACAAGCGCGACCCGACCACCTGTCTCCGCCGTGAGCTTCTCGATCAGTTCGCCGCGCGCCGGCGTCGTGATGATGAGGCCGCAATCGGCATCCGAGAGGCGATAGGCGATTTCGGCTTCGGCCGCGTCATAGCTGATGGGCACGATCACCGCGCCGGCGCGCAGGCCCGCGAGACAGGCTTCGATCCAGTCAACACCATTTGGCAGATAGATCGCGATGCGATCACCTTCGCGTAATCCCTTCTTCGACACGGCAACCGCAATCGACGCCGTGCGGGTGGCGAGCTCAGCGTAGGTCACCGACCTCGCGGCGTCCCAGTAAGCGATTTTGTCGGGTCGCTCCTGCCCGTGCCGCTTCAGCAATTCCGAAACCGGTGCGATCAAATCTGTATGTAACATCGCTCCCTCCGCCGTTCAGACCATGCTGAATCCGCCGCTGATGCTGATGACCTGACCCGTGATCCAGCTTCCCGCATCCGACGCAAGCAGCGTGACCATGGGCGCGACGTCCGATGGCTGGCCGAGCCGGCGGATTGCATAGAGCTTGACGAGTTTCTCCCGATTGGCCTCGACCCAGCTTTGGTCATGCGCGGTTTCGATCAGGCCGAGCGCGATCGAGTTGGCGGTCGTGCCCGATCGCCCCATTTCGCGCGCAAGCGATTTCATCAAGGCGATGTTGCCCGCGCGCGCCGCCGCGGCGATCGCAAGTCCGGATTCGCCGACGCGAGACGAATCTCCCATAATGGAAATAATCCGGCCGCGGCCAGAGCCCTCAAGCAATGGCGCGGCCGCGTGGCAACAATGGATCGCGCCATAAAGGCAGGTATCGATCTGCTTGTGCCAGTCGTCCGGCGTGGTTTCGTTGAAGCGCTTGCGCAGCACGAGGCCGGCATTGTTGACGAGGATGTCGAGGCCGCCGAAATCGGACTTCACACCGGCGACCATGCTTCGCACCGCTTCGAGATTGGCGATGTCCGCGCCATAGGCCTTGGCCTTGCCGCCGGCTTTCTTGATGTTTTCGACAACCGCTTCCGCCGCATCCCTCGACGAATGATAATTCACCGCGACGGTCGCGCCCGCCGCGGCGAGACCCTGCGAGATCGCAGCTCCCACATCGCGGCCGCCACCGGTCACAAGGGCGACGCGCCCGGAAAGATCGTTCATGGTTTGCTTCCTTTCGCTTCGTTGCGGGCCTGTTCCAACAGCGAAAAAATTCGCTGCGGGGTCATGGGGAGGGTCGAAACGTTGATGGCGAGAGGCGAAAGCGCGTCCGCAATGGCGTTGGCGATCGCAGCAGGCGCGCCGATCGTGCCGCCCTCGCCCATGCCGCGAAAGCCGCCGGCGACAGCCAGACTCGCTTTCGATATGGATCACGTCCATCTTCGGAATTTCGACCGCGGACGGGATGACGTAGTCGACGAGGCTTGCGCTTACGAGCTGGCCGTCTTCGTCGTACACCATTTCTTCGTAGAGCGCGGCGCCGATGCCCTGCGCGACGCCGCCGTGAACCTGGCCATCCACAATCATTGGATTGATGATGCGGCCGCAATCTTCCGCGACCACGTAAGCGTGGATCTTGACAAAGCATGTGGCGGGATCGACCTCGACCGCGGCGAGATGCGTGGCGGCCGCCGTCGTCCCGTTGATGGGATCGTAGGTGTAGCTCGCCTCGAGCTCCTGACGCGCCTCGACCGGCAATGTCTTCATGTCCGAATAGACCGCTTTGGCGATCTGCCGGAACGTCACCGCGCGGTCGGTGCCGGCGACGGTGGCACGGCTGGCATCGACGTCGATATCCTCGACGCTCGCTTCCAGAAGATGCGAGGCGACCTTCTTGATTTTCTCGCGCAGGATTTCTGAAGCATGTTTCGCGGCACCGCCGCCAAGAACCGCGCTGCGGCTCGCGTAAGTTCCCGTCGACATCGCCACGCCGTCGCTGTCACCCTGAACGATACGTATGTCTTCGAATTTTGCCCCGAGATCGTCTGCGATGATCTGGGCAAGCGTCGTTTCCAGTCCCTGCCCATGCGAGGCGACGCCGAAGGCGGCGGTGATCGCTCCGGTCGAATCGAGACGAAGCTTTGCCGTCTCCGAACCGGTGTTGATCGGCATGCCGGGAGCGGCGGAAATGCGCGAGCCGATTCCGGTCAACTCCGCGTAGCTCGAAAGCCCGATGCCGAAATAGCGTCCCTGCGCGCGTGCCGCGCGCTGCTGCTCGCGCAGCTTGGCATATTGCCCGGCATGCGCCGCGGCTTCGAGGCATTCCACAAAGCCGGTCTTGTCCCAGATGATTCCGGACGCGATCCGGTAGGGAAACTCTTCCGCGCGCACGAGATTGCGCCGGCGGATTTCCAGCGGATCGAGACCAAGCGCTTTCGCGCCCATGTCCATCAGCCGCTCGGTGACAAAGGTGGAAATCGGCCGGCCGACGCCGCGATAGGGTCCGGTCGGCGGCTTGTTGGTCGCAACGGCGCGCACCGCGCCGCGATAAGACCTGATCTTGTACGGACCGGGCAGGAAGCTCACGACCTGGACCGGCTCAAGGCCGCAGGTCCAGGGATAGATCGAGTAGGCGCCGACATCGCCAATCACATCGGCTTCGAGCGCGATCGCCAAGCCGTTGGCATCGAAACCCATTTCGGCCTCGATGATTTCGGCGAAGGCCTGACTGGAGCTCGAGATGTCTTCGAGCCGGTCCGCGGTCCATTTCAGCGAGCGGCGCAATTTCCTCGCCGCCACGCATAGAAGAATTTCTTCCGGGTAGAGCGAGCCTTTGGAGCCGAAGCTGCCGCCGACATCGGGGGCGATGACCCGAAGCCGGTTACCGGGCAGATCGAGCGACTCGGAAAGAGCATCGCGCACGATGCCGGGAACGTTCGAGGATGAGTAAAGCGTGATCGCCTCGCGCCGGTTTTCGTATTCGGCACAGTAACTGCGCGGCTCGATCGCGAGCGGCGCCTTTCGCATCATCTGGAAACGGTCGCGGACGCGAACATGCGAAGCCGCAAGATCGGCGCGCACGTCGCCCTTCTTGAACTCCCTCGCGATCAGCACGTTGTTCGCGGCCTCCGCATGAAGGAGCGGCGCTCCTTCTGAAAGCGCGAATTCGGGATCGGCAACCGCACCGAGCGGGGCGTATTCGATCTCGATCAGTTCCAGCGCGTCCTCGGCGAGGTAGCGATCTTCCGCGATGACCGCGACCACGGCCTCGCCGACATAGCGCACCTTCTCGGAGGCCAGTGCCAGGATGGGCGTCGCGTGGTAGTTCGGCATGCGGGACACCGGAATGACCGGTCTGTAATCGCCTGCGATGTCCTCGGCGGTGAAGACGGCGACGACGCCGGAGGTGGCGCGCGCCTTCGTGACATCAATCTTCAAGATCTTTGCGTGCGGCTGCGCGCTGCGCCGAAACGCAACGTGAAGCGCGCGGTCCGGCTTGCGGTCGGCGGCATATTCGCCGTTTCCGGTCAGAAGGCGCGGATCCTCGGTGCGCTTGATTGACGCGCCGACATGGCGCGGCCGCAGCAGGTCCGAGGTCTGGACCAGACCGTCCTTACTCATATGCCTCCGCTCCCTTGCGCAAGCCTTGCCATTGCGCGTCATCATGACCGCAAATGACGGTCGCGCCCGACTTTTCGATCCGCCGGATTTCGGCAAAGGATTTTAGAAGTGCTTCCGCATTCCAGGTGTTACGGGGCACGGTGTCGGCGTCGAGATTCGCGCGCAAGCTCACCGCATCCGATACGAGAAGGAACGAACCGTCCCGGTCGAGATTGACACTCGCCCCCATCGTCCCCGGGGTGTGGCCGGGAAGCGGAATAAGAACGAGCTTGCCGTCGCCGAACACGTCGCGTTCGCCGTCGACCGCATCGGTTTTCTGGCCATGATCCCAATCGGCGCGCAGATAACCGGCCGTCTCCGCACCTTGTGCCTTCGCCGCCTCGATCTCCCTGGTGTGCGCAATGATGGTCGCTTTCCGGAAAAACGCGTTGCAGCCGCAATGATCGGGGTGGAAATGCGAATTGACGACGACGTCGATGTCTTCGGGGTCGATGCCGACGCAGGCGAGGTTCGGCAAAAGCGTATCTTGCACACCCATCACCGGCGTCATCACCTTCAGCAACGAGCCCCAGCGTTCCTCGCCGTGCTCGACCACGGACGGGTGGCAGCCGGTGTCGAACAGCACGTTGCCCTGCTTGTGCCGAATCAGCGCGCTGGAGACGGGCGCCTCAAAGGTCTCGCTGCGATCGGCGCTCCTGTCGTAGATGCTTTTCTTCAGGCGCAGCCGGCCGGCGGAAATAAATTGCAGTTTCATGTGGTGCTCCCGTCGCGTAAAACCACCGCCGCGCGGATCGCCGCGACAATGTTCTGATAGCCGGTGCAGCGGCAGAGGTTGCCGGACAGGCCTTCGCGGATTTCCTCGTCGCTCGCCAACGGATACTTCTTGAGAAGGTCCATGGCGGTGATGAGCATTCCCGGCGTACAGAACCCGCATTGCAGGCCATGCTTGTCACGAAATTCTGACTGCAGCGCGTTGAGCTGATCGCGGGACCCCAGGCCTTCCACGGTCACGATATCCGCCCCGTCGACCCTCACCGCGAGTGTCAGGCAGGCGCGGACGCTGTCGCCGTTCAGAAGGATGGTGCAGGCCCCGCATACGCCGTGCTCGCAGCCGACATGGGTTCCGGTCAGGCCAAGCGTGTCGCGCAGGAAGTCGGAGAGCAGCAGACGCGGCTCGACGCCTGCCTCGTATTTGCGGCCGTTCACGGTGACGGCGATGTCCCTCTTCTTCACGGCTTTTCTCCGAGCGCGCGGGTCCAGGCGGCCGCGAACGCTTTTTCGGCCAGTGCGCCGATCAGGCTTTCGCGGTACGCGGCCGAGGCGTGAATGTCGTCCGATGGCGACACGCAAGCGCGTACCGCTTCGGCAAATCGGCGTGCATCTTCCGCTGTGCCCCTGGCGCCATTCAGCGCGTCCTCGGCCTTGCGAAGCCGCAAGGGTGTGTCGGCGACACCCATCACGGCGACACGCGCGTCGGCAATTGCGCCGTCAAGCAACGCAAAGGACACCGCAATTGAGGCCAAGGCGAAATCGCCGAAGCGGCGCGCGACTTCCTCGAAGGCCCAGCCGGTGTGCCCTTTCAAAATCGGAAAATCGATCTCGAAGACGATATCTTCCGCATCGAGACAATTGGTCAAAGCAGAAACGAAAAAATCTTCGGCCGGGATTTCGCGGCGACCGCCCGGTCCTTGCGCCTTGATGGCAGCACCATAAAACACCGCCAGCATCGGCAGTTCGGCTGCGGGATCCGCATGCGAGAGGCTGCCGCCGATCGTTCCGCGGTTACGTATCGCCAGATGCGCCACATGCGGCATCGCCGCCGCCATCACCGGGAGTTCGGCTCCGATCAGTTCGGAAAATTCGAGGTCGGCGTGCCGCGTCAAGGCGCCGATCGCAACCGTGTCGCCCTTCTTCTCGATCGTCGCGAGGCCTGGAATGCGCAGCAGATCGACGACGACGGAAGGGCGCGTCATCCGGAAATTGAGGAGCGGCATCAGCGACTGCCCGCCGGCCATCACCTTGCCGTCGCCGTTCGCCGCAGCGAGGGCTGCCACCGCGGCATCGAGACTTTCAGGTGCGACATAGTCGAAGGCCACAGGCTTCATGCTGCTTCTCCGGAACGCTCGCCAGACCTCACGCTTGCTCTGCCATCAAATCGCATGATCAGCGCCCGCGAAACCGCGGCGCGCGCTTCTCGGCAAAGGCTTGCCTGCCTTCCCTGAAATCCTCGCTGTCGGCGGCTTGATCGACCAGGCGCTGGGCCGCTGCCACATCCAGCGCCCCCTCCCCAAGCGACAAGCCGTTCAACATGAATTTCGCACCGGCGATCGACAGCGGCGCGTTGCCCGCCAAGCTACCGGCGAAGGCCATTGCCGCGCCCATCGCATCACCGCTGACCTCATCGACAAGGCCCATTCCCAGGCAGAGCGCGGCATCGTAACGCTCGGCCGAATAGAGCATCCGCTTTGCGTTTGCGATACCGACGATTGCGAGCAGGCGCTGAACGCTTTTCACGCCGTACACGATCGAGAGTTTGGCGGAGGGAATTCCAAGTTTCGCGGTTGCGTCCGCAAACCGGAAATCGCAGGCGAGCGCGAGATGACAACCCCCGCCCAGGCAATATCCGGAAATGGCAGCGATGACCGGCTTCGGCACATTGGCAATCGAGGCGGAGCACGCGTCGACCGCAACTTCATAGGCCGCGCTCTGTTCCTTGTTTTCCCTGATGACATCGAACTCGGTCACATCCGCGCCGACGCAGAAATTCGCGCCCGCACCCGTCAAGATGATCGCGCGAACGGCATCATCGCCGCCGAGATCTGCAAAGATGCCGGCGAGTTCGCGCCACATGGCGAGCTTGACGGCATTATGCGCCTCGGGCCGGTTGAGGCTGACAACGCCGATGCCGCCCTGGGTGGTTACGAGGATATCCGGCATTCCCTATACCCTCGGCCGCGGCCGGTCGTGCGCCGGACGGCCCAATCTATTGCGCAATAATCCAGCAATGTGACTTGCATAAGTAGACTTATCCTGTCTCCTACGTCAAGCTTTGAAAGATTCGTATCGCGATGATCGCGCATGTCCGGCGCGGCAAAGACCCGCAGCCGCACGCGCCCGCTCATCACAGCGCGGATAGGAAGCGCGCCATGGCATCCCGCTCGCTGTCCGTCAGCGCTTGCATGAATTTCGGCATGTCGCCGTTGTTGGTCCTTTCCTCGACGGCGAAGCTGCGCATCGCTGCGACCAGGTATTCGTAACTGAGCCCCGCTAGCCGTGGCGCCGGCGGGCCTCCCTCAAAATTCGGCTGGTGGCATAGCTGGCATTGCGCGATTCCGTTGGGAGGTGACGCTGAAGCGGTGGAAGCGTGCTGCGTCGGCCAGCTCTTGGCCGCGAAATGAGCCGCAATCTTGCGAAGATCTTCCTGCGCAATGCTGTTGGCGATAGGCGACATGATCGAGTTTTCGCGATCGCCACTTCTATAGTCGTGCAATTGCTTGACGAGATAGCTCTGCTGCTGACCCCAGATGATCGGGATGGTTTTCGGGTCGACGGGCACACCATTCTGACCGTGGCATGCGGCACACACCTGCACTTTTGCCTCGATATCGTCGGCGGCACAGACCGGTACGGCAGCGATGGCAAAACCAAATGCGACGCCGAAAATCGTCAAAAAGAAACCTTGGAGCATGATTGCATTCCTCCCTCCCGTGACTGCGCACGGTGCCCGGCAACGGCGAGTATCCAAACAAAGGACGCAAGGCGCAACCGGGCTGACATGTTCCGGTTGTCGCCCCGATCGGTCCGGAAAATATCGCGCCGAAGCCGCTAGATCGGGCTTGTCGTCGCACACAAGCGGAGTCACGATACGGCATTCGTCGACTGTTGGCAGATTCAGTCACGATCCCGAGCGAATCGAGCTTCAACGCGGCCAAAGAAAACTTCACTGGGGAGAAGCAGATGCGAAGCAAACTGTTGTTGAGCTTGACTGCCAGCGCGGCGGTGATGCTCTCTCATCCAGCAACTCAAGAAGTTTGGGCGCAAGATCAGGCGGCACTAACCGGCACCGTAAGCTCCGACGCCGAAGGCAACATGGAAGGTGTCGTCGTCACCGCAAGCAAGCCCGGCTCGATCGTCCAGGTCAGCGTGACCTCGGATGCACAAGGCCGCTACACTTTCCCGGAGAGCCGCCTGAACCCGGGTGAATATACCATCAGCATTCGCGCGGTCGGCTACGAGATCACTTCCGAAACCAAGGCGGTTTTGGAACCCGAGACTTCCACCACGAAAGACATCAAGCTCAAGAAGACCAAGAATCTGGCCAGCCAGCTCACCAATGCCGAGTGGATGATGAGCATTCCCGGCACCGAAGAGCAAAAGGCGATGTTGCTCAACTGCGTCGGCTGCCACACGATCGAACGTGTCATGCGCTCGACGCACGATTCCGACGAGTGGACGCAGGTGATCACCCGCATGATGGGTTATGGCGCCGTGAGCCAGCCGATCAAGCCGCAACCCATGCTGGACAGGGCTCGCGCGGGCACACCTGAGCAATACCGCAAGATGGCTGATTACCTCGCGACCATCAATCTGAGCTCGACCGACCATTGGCAATACGAGTTGAAGACGCTGCCGCGCCCAAAAGGCCGGGACACCCGCGCCATCGTCACCGAGTACGACATGGTGCGGCCGACGACCGAGCCGCATGACATTCTGGTCGATAAGGAAGGTAGCGTCTGGTACTCGGATTTCGGCGAAATGTTCATCGGCAAGTTCGATCCGAAGACGCTCAAGCTCACCGAATACCCGATCAAGAAGTTCAAGGACAAGGCGCCAACCGGACTCCTCAGTATCCACTTCGACCATATCGGCAAGATCTGGTTCGACACGATGTACCAGGGTTCACTCGGCTGCCTGGACCCGAAGAACGGCGAGATTTCGTATTACCCACTGGCTGGCGAATATAACGATGACCGCGTGCAATTGAATTTCACGGGACTGCACCACGAGGTCGACGGAAAGGTTTGGACCAAGAGCGTCGGCACGCAGGATATATTCCGGGTCGATCTGGCGACCAACAAATGGGAGAGATTCCACCCGACCGACCAACTGTCGGGCGTCAAGAATGCCAGCATTTATGAGGTCATGGCTGACTCCAAGAACAACCTTTGGATGGCCGAATTCACCGAAGGCCATCTCGGCAAGATCGATGCGAGGACGACTGAAGTGACGTGGTACGACATGCCTACCGCGCACGCTCGTGCTCGCCGCCTGGAAATCGACGATCAGGACCGCGTCCTGGTGGCCGAGTATCGGACCAGCAAGGTCGCGTTGTTCGACACCAGGACGAAGACTTTCACCGAATACGCCCTGCCCGAATACACGTTCCCTTACCGGGCCGATTTCGACAAGAACGGCGAGATCTGGGCCTCCACAATGAGCACCGATCGCGTCGTGCGGCTCGATCCGAGAACCGGCCATGCGGTTCAATATCTGATGCCGTCCGACACCAACATGCGTACCGTGTTCATCGACAATTCGACGACGCCGGTAACGTTCTGGGTCGGCAGCAACCACGATCACAGGATCGTAAAAGTGGAGCCGCGCGACTAGGTCCTGGCAACGGATTGCTCGTGTTGAATTGCAGCGTGCTTTTCAACGACAACTACGATTGTCCGCCGGATTTGACCTCTACTCCGGCCCATTGCTCAACTGGCTGAACGATTTGCGTGATGTCCGAATCTGCGCCCTTAAGCGCTTTTGCGATCCCGACAAGCTGGCGCACGGCGTTGCCGACAATCATCGGTACACCAAGGCGCTCAGCCTCCTCAAGACAAAGCCGGACGTCCTTATAGAGAAGCTCGGTCGCAAAACCGAAATCAAATTTCCGGGGGATCACGCAACGCGGAAACTTATCGGCAGTTGCCGTATTGCGGCCGCTACCGGCGTTGATGACGTCGAGCATGACGGCCGGGTCGAGCCCGGCCTTCGTTCCCATCACAAGAGCTTCCGACGTGATCGTAATGGCGGTAGCCGACAACAGATTGTTGCAAAGCTTCATCGTCTGCCCGAGACCAGGTTGTTCACCAACCCAAAACACCTTGCCGATAACGGTGAGGATAGGCGTCAATTCACTCGCCAAACGCTTCGGGCCAGAAACCATGACCGCAAGTGTTCCTTTTTCGGCACCAGATGGGCCGCCGCTCACTGGCGCGTCGACGGCGACGATGCCCTTCTCTTCCAAGCTCTTTGCGACCTCGCTCGCCACGCGAGGACCGGTCGTCGACAAATCAATGAACGTCTTGATCTTGCTGCCGGCCGCAATGCCATCCGATGCAAGTGCGACCGCCTTGACGATATCGGGCGTCGGTAGACTGACCAGGACGATCTCGGCCTGAGACGCGACATCAGCCGGCGAATGCGCCGCGCGTGCCCCTTCCGAAGTTGCGTTCTGCAATGCGCGGGGGTCGGCGTCGTAAACCACGACCTTGTACCCGGCCGCAAGCAGGCGGCGTGACATATGGGCGCCCATGCGGCCAACGCCAATGAACCCGAGAGTTTTGTCCGTCATCCGGCCGTCCTTTCCAGAGAAATTCTTGGAGTGGATCAAGTTTTTAGAGACGCCAGCGCCGTCTTGGACGCCTGCTGCACGTGATGCAGCGAAGCCTTGAAAGCGGTTTCCGGGTCGCGCTGCTTGATCGCGCGCAAGACGGCACGGATTTCCCGCAGGCTTCCAGTCGCCCGCTTGGGCGAGGACAGCGATACCCGCCGCAATTGGGTAATCCGAGCATTCATGGTACGCAGCAGCGTTGGCAGGATGCTGTTGCCGCTTCCTTCCAGAAGCACGTCGTAAAAAATCCGCTTGGCACTAACGATCCTTTCAACGTCTTCCGTTTTGTAAGCTGCCTCCAACCGGGCCACTGCGCCATCAAGCTCCCTGATCTGCTCGTCGCTTGCCGTCGCGGCAAAAAGCTGGGCTGCAAGCGCTTCCAATGCACCGCGCACCTCGTAGATGCTTGAAATATCGCGTTCGGACAATTGCGACACCGTCGGGCCACGGTTAGCGATGGTGACAATAAGTCCTTCGCTTTCGACTTGCCGCAGCGCCTCTCGCACTGACGGACGGCTAACGCCCATCAAATCGCACAAATCCTTCTCAATCAGGCGCTGACCGGGGGCGAATTGACCGCTGGTGATGGCGGCGCGCAACATTTCTACAACCTGGCTTCGCACTGGGGCGGCAACCGTCGCGATGCGCCGCATCTGTGAATTTTTCATTGTTCGTTCCGTTGCAATAACGCGCGTTCCTCGAGCTCAGTCGCCGAACAAGGGCATTGCCATCGTTGCCCACCGCTCCCACCCTCTGGCCGCTAGATTGACAGACCATATTCCTGTCTGTCAATCTGACAACAATGGCGCGGCCGCGGTAAGCGAAGCAATGACGCCGACGATCACGGGAGGATTGCGATGCTTCAGGCTCAGCCGGCCGGACGTCTGAAAGACAATGGAGCACAACGACGATCACGGCAGCCAGCCTGAGCCGCCGCCGTGACCGCACAGCTTCTCGAAAATTTGCTGCAGTCCCTTGCAGCCGGGCTTTTGATCGGCGCGATCTACGGGCTGATGTGCGTCGGTCTTGCGCTGATTTTCGGGGTAATTCGCATCATCAACTTCGCCCAAGGCGATTTCATGATGATCGGAATGTATACCGCCTACTATCTCTTTGTCGCATTCGGGGTGCAAACGATCTTTGGCAAGCTGGGCGGGCCTTACGTGGCCGCCTTTCTCGCCGGTCCGATTTTGTTCGTGGTCGGCTATGTCATTCACCGGACCCTGATTTCGCGCGTCAGCGGAACAAAAACCGCGCGGCTTGAGGGTGAGGGTCATCACGCCCAACTCATCCTCACCCTCGGCATCGCGCTCATTCTGCAAAACGCCGGTCAAATGATCTTTGGCTCGTCCGTGGTTTCCGTGCAGACGCCGCTCTCAAGCAGCGCTTGGATAATCGGTCCACTCTGGGGCGATTTTATTGAGATCTTCCTGAACAAAGCGCGCAGCATCGCCGCATTGCTGTCGGTTGCCATCATGATCGCCCTGACGGTGCTGATCGGAAGCACCCGACTGGGCAGAGCCTTGCGCGCATCCGCCGACGATCCCACGGCGGCGACCTATGTTGGAATCGATGTCGACTTCGCCCACCGTATCGCATTCGCGCTCGGTATCAGCATCACAGCCGTTGCCGGAGGGTTGCTCGCACCAAACTATCCGTTCCATCCCTTTGTCGGGTTGGAGTACGTCATCATCATGTACGCGGGCGTGGTGCTGGGAGGGCTCGGTAGCATCATTGGACCGTTCTGGGGCGGCATGACCATCGGTCTTGTCCAGCAGCTTTCAAGCTTGCTGCTTCCGACGCAATTGCAGAACTCCGCCATCTTCGTGGTTTTCCTGCTCATTATTTTCCTGCGCCCGCAGGGCTTTTTTGGACGTGTCGTCGAGAGGATTTGAGAAGTGGCGGTTGTGCGTTCCAACTTGTCGATTTTGATTTTCGCGGTGGTCTACACCGCGATCGCACTGATGGTCACCAACACTTATTATCAGTTGATGATGACGCTCATCCTCGTATGGGCGAGCTTCGGCCTGTCGTGGAACCTCTTCAGCGGCTACACCGGCCTGACTTCCTTTGGCCATGCCGTCTTTTTCGGTCTCGGCGCGTATACGACCGCCTTGGGCCAGATCTATTTCGACCTGTCGCCATGGATACTCATTCCCGTAGCCGGGTGTATCGGCGGGCTGGCGGGCCTTCTCATCGGCTATCCCACGTTCCGCCTGCGCAGCCATTATTTCGCGCTTGCGATGCTGGCCTACCCGCTGGCCATTCTCAACGTATTCATGTGGCTCGGTTACCAGGAACTCACAATACCGATGAAACGCGAGGCGCCGGCCATATATCTGCAATTCAGCGATCAGCGCATCTACACGCTGATCGCACTCGGCATGACGATCGCCATCATGTTGTTGTCGCGGAAGGTCGAACGCTCGCGCTTCGGGATGGCACTGATTTCGATCAAGCAGAATGAGGCGGCGGCTGAAGCTGCCGGAATCGACAGTCTGTCCTGGAAACTCCGCGCCATCACCTTGAGTGGCGCGATCGCCGGCGCGGTCGGAGCTTTTTACGCCGTCGTTCTGCTTGTTGTGACGCCGGACTCGGTGTTCGGCATGCTGGTTTCCGCTCAAGCGTTAACCGTCACAATGTTCGGCGGTGTCGGCACGGTCTGGGGACCGGTTATTGGCGCGGCAATCCTGATCCCGACTGGCGAAATTCTCCAGGCCCAACTCGGCGCGCGATTTCCCGGCATCGAGGGCGTCATCTACGGCGTTGCCATCATCGTCGTGATCCTGGTCGCGCCGGAAGGAATATACTGGAAGGCGAGAGATCTATGGCGGGGCCGCATGGCGTCGTCGGATGCTGTTCTCACTGCGGCGGGCGCCAGGCATGACCTCGACAGCGCGCCCGCGGTCTCAACACGTCCGATTACAAAGCCGCAGGAACCCGGCAGGGCCATCCTGACGGTGCGGAACCTGTCAAAGTCCTTTGGCGGGCTGAGGGCGGTCCAAGATGTCAGCTTCGACATCGCGCAAGGATCGATCCTCGGCATTATCGGGCCGAATGGCGCGGGAAAAACCACCCTGTTCAATCTCCTCAATGGATTCCAAAAGCCAGATTCCGGGGAGGTTCTTCTCGACGGCAAGGGCGTCGTCGGGCTCAAGCCGCATCAGCTTTGCCAAGCCGGGGTCGGACGCACCTTCCAGATTATGCGACCGTTTCCGAGGCTTTCGGTCGCTGATAATGTTGTTATCGGGGCCTACGTTCATTCCAAAAATGACGACCACGCCCGGCGCCTTGCCGCCGACGCCATCGCACGCGTCGGTCTTCTCGAAATCGCCGATCAAATCGCCGGCGCTCTGACGACGAAACAGCTTCGGCTATTGGAGCTGGCGCGAGCGCTGGCCGGGCAGCCGCGCATTCTTCTTCTCGACGAAACCCTGGCAGGACTCGGATCCGCGGAGACCGCCGAAGTCGTTACCGTGCTGCGAACGCTTGCCAAAGAGGGCATCACGATCGTTATCATCGAGCATACGATGCACACGATGGTGCGTCTTGTTGACCGCTTCCTGGTACTCGACCACGGCGCGATTCTCGTCGAGGACGAGCCCGAAGCCGTCACCAAAGATGTGCGGGTTATCGAAGCGTATCTTGGCAAAAAATGGATTTCGCATGCTTGACATCGACGGCATCAGCGCGGGCTATTCGAAAATCCCGGTCCTCGACCGCGTTTCCATCCACGTCGCGGAGGGTGAGTTCGTTGCCGTGGTGGGTCCGAACGGCGCCGGCAAGACCACCTTATTCAAGACGATCTCCGGCCTGCTCAAACCGACTGCCGGTTCGATCCGCTTCGGCGACATCGACCTGCTGGAGACGGCTCCGAGCCGCCGAGCGCATTTGGGGATTGCGCATGTACCGGAGGGACGCCACGTTTTTCCGTCGCTGACGGTCATGGAGAATCTTGAACTCGGGGCTTACACCAATTCCGGTCGGCTCAACTGGGCGTCAAACCTCGAAAGGATATTTGAACTATTTCCAGTCCTTTCCGAGCGTAGCCAGCAATTCGCCGGCACGCTCTCCGGCGGCGAGCAGCAGATGCTGGCGATCGGGCGCGGGCTGGCGTCGTCACCGAAGCTCCTCATGCTTGATGAGCCCTCAATGGGCCTGGCACCCGCCGTCGCAGATTTCATTTTCGAACGATTGATCGAGATCCGGCGCCAGTCGAAGCTGACCGTTCTTCTGGTCGAGCAACGTGTCGCCGAGGCGCTGGATTCCGCCGACCACGGATACGTGCTCGAAGCCGGGCGCGTGGTTCTCCAAGGAACGAACGAGACCTTGCGTGCGAACGACCGTGTTCGCGCCGCCTATCTCGGCATGTAAAGTAATGACCTCGAATAACCGCGACGCATGCGGAAAAAATAGGGAGGAGTTGAACATGAAAGCTCGAAACAGCCGGACTCTCGGCGCGAGAAAGTTGCTGTTGGCGCTGGCGTTGGCAACAGGCTTTGCCGCGCCGCCGGCGAATGCACAACAACCAAAGGAAGTCGAGGTCGGACTGCTTGTCCCGCTTTCAGGACTCTACGCACGCTTCGGCGCATCGACCCGCATGGGGGCCGAGATGGCTGTCGAATCCATCAATGCTGAGGGTGGCATCAAATCGCTTGGCGGCGCCAAGCTCAAGCTCATCGTGCTCGATTCCGGCGACACTGCTGAAAAGGCCAAAAGCGCCGCACAGCGCATGGTTTCAGAATATCCGAACATGGTGGCAGTCAGCGGATCCTACTTGAGCACGTTGACGCTGGCGACGAGCGAGGTCACCGAGCGGGCGCACTTACCCATGCTGACGCTCTCGTATTCGGATCTGATTACCGCGCGCGGCTTCAAGTACATTTTCCAGACCTCGGCCACAGCGGGTTCACAGTCTGACCAGGCGCTCCCGATCCTTCTTAAGATCGCCAGGGCCGCCGGCGCCGACCCCAAGAGCGTTGCGATCATCACGGACAACACCGCTGCGTCGGTCGCCTCGGTCAAACCGATGAGAGAACATTTGCTCAAGGACGTGGGACTCAATCTCGTCGTCGATGAGACATTCACCCCACCGCTGTCCGACGCGACGCCGCTTGTACAAAAGGTCCGCGCGGCACGTCCAGACCTCCTCTTCTTCTTGCCGACAGTTATTTCCGACGCGAAGCTCGTCCTGGAAAAGATGAACGAATTCGGGATGGGCAAGGGCAAGGTGCCGACGATTGCCTTCGGCATCGCGATGTTCGAGCCGGACATGCTCACGACAATGTCGCCCGACCTTCTCGAGGGAATGATCGGATCGATCGGTAGTTGGGGATCAAAGGGCCACGAACAGATGATCGCGGAACTCAAGAAGAAATATCGCGAGCCGTGGATGGACCAGAACGTGCTTTCAACCTATGCCGACTTTGTCCTTATGAAGGCTGCTTTGGAAAGCGCCGGCAAGGCCGATCGAGAAGCGGTCGCGACCGCGCTGCATACGATGGACGGCGGCCCGTCCAAGTATTATCCCGGCGGCCGGCTGAAATTTGAGGAAAACGGGCGCCGGGTCGACGCCGGCCTCGCGATCATTCAATGGCAGTCCGGCATTCCGTTGACGATCTACCCGGACGATCTCGCAATGGCCAAGCCGCTCTGGCCAAAAAAACAATGACCTCCCTCCCCGAATAAAGCTGATATTGCCCGGCAATCTGATCCCACGACTGCCGGGCATCGAGACCCAGATCAACCATCATCAAGCGCTTGCAAGGCAGCACTGAGTTAGTCACGTGGCGATCCAAAACAAATATCCCGGCGATTGCTGGTTTGCACGCTATCGAGAGCGCGTCAACGCGGACGAGGAACTGTCGGCTATCGGAGACTGGTTCACCACGACGATTTCGTTGACCTTCGAGGATCACCGGCATGCTTTGCTGATCGAGAAGGGAAAGATTACCAACATCATAGAAAGCCCGAGGCTTGATGTTCGCACCATCTTCGGATTCCGCGCGCCGATTGCGGTATGGCAGAAATTCCTGAGCCCCCATCCGCCACCACTATTCCACGATTTTTTTGCGATGCTGATGCGTGTGCCCGAGTTCGAGCTCGAGGGTGACAGCTTGGTCGCGATGCAAAACGCACGCGCCCTTCACCGGATGATGAATATCATGCGTGAGACGGGAGCCCCCGATGACTGACTTCGAACCAATCGTCGGACGATATCTGCCAATCACCATCGGCGCTGAAAGCCACCGGATCTTCATCGAGGAAGCGGGGAGCGGAATTCCATTGCTGTGCCTGCATACGGCCGGCGCCGATTCACGTCAATTTCGCCATGTCATGAACGACGCGGAGATTACCAAGCGTTTCCGGGTGATTGCGTTCGATTTGCCTTATCACGGACGGAGCACGCCGCCCGATGGATGGTGGCTCAAGAAATACCGCCTCACCACGGTTGCCTATTTGGAAGCGATACGTGCCGTCTGGCTAAAGCTCAAACTCGAACGGCCGTTGGTGATGGGTTGCTCAATGGGCGGAGCGATCGTGTTGAAACTCGCCGCCGCCCACCAGGACGATCTACGGGGTGTCATTGGCCTGGAAAGCTCGGCTTATGCGCCAGGCCGCTATAATGAATTGCTCCATCATCCGGCAATTCACGGCGGAGAATTATGTGCAAGCTACACCTACGGCCTCAATTCTCCGTTCAGTCCGGAAGCGAACCGGCGTGAAAATTGGTGGTACTACAGCCAGTCGGGCCCAGGCGTGTATCAGGGCGACGTGCATTTCTACAGTCTTGATTGGGACGCCCGCGAAGACATCAAGACGATTGATACAAGGAATTGCAAAGTGGCGCTGCTAACCGGCGAGTACGACTACTCATGCACGCCAGCAATGACCGAAGCGGTGGCGACCGCGATAGCCGGTTCGCACTACACGATGATGAGGGAGATGGGTCATTTTCCGATGATCGAGGATTATGCGAAATTTCGACCTTATCTTCTCGACGCGCTCACTCACGTGACGTCGTAGCAACGATACAAGGCGGGCGCTTCTTGAAATGAACACGTAACAACAATTGCCTATCGAAGGCTCTCGCTCCGGGAGATGAGAATGAGTGACGACAGCTATGAGATATACGCCATCAAATATGCCTTTCACGGACGCGGATCGAGCGACAATTTCATCGGCGGCGATACCCACGATGTGCCGATGCCGCTGTTTTACTATGTGTGGGTGATTACCAACAACGAGCGTACCTTCGTCCTCGATACCGGATTTGACGAAAAGGCCGCGCAAAATCGCAAGCGCGACTTGCTTAAACCCGTCGGCGAAGGCCTCACGGCAATGGGTTTCGACCCGGGCTCGGTGAAGGACGTGATTATCTCGCATATGCACTACGACCACGCCGGCAATGACGGGCTCTTTCCGAACGCAAAATTTCATCTGCAAGACTGCGAGATGGCCTACGCGACGGGCCGGTGCATGTGCCACAAGGTGCTTCGAACACCATTTGAATCAGACGACGTAACCGCGATGGTCCGTCGGGTGTTTCAAGACCGCGTGAAATTCCATGACGGGAGCAAAGAACTTGCTCCTGGTTTGTCGGTTCATCTGATCGGTGGTCATTCGAAGGGCTTGCAGGCCGTGCGCGTCAAGACCCGGCGCGGCTTTGTCGTGCTGGCGTCCGACGTTGCTCATTTCTACGCGCATCTCGAGCAACGCCGCGTGTTCCCTACCACGCATAATCTGGAGGCCGTGTTGGAGGGGTACGACAAGGTCGAGGCCCTCGCGTCGTCGAAACGGCATGTTGTCCCCGGGCATGATCCTCTTGTTTTCGACATTTATCCGGCCGCGCGACCCAACATGGAAGGTTGGGTGGTTCGCCTCGACGCCGATCCAAAGGAGCTCCCACGCCAATAATCGAAGCCACCAACGAGGACTGCAACTCTCACAAAAAGGAAAATCATCATGAGCACCGAAAAAGAAAAAGCGACCGATGTTCTGTTCGATATCGGCCTGAAACATCGCCGCGAGGTCTTGGGCGCTGAATACGTCGACAAATCAATCGACTCCGCCAACGACTTCATGATGGCATTTCAGCACATCACGACGGAGTGGTGTTGGGGCTATGGTTGGTCTCGCGAGGGCCTCCCGCGCCGGACCAGAAGTCTTCTCAATCTCGCGATGCTCACCGCGCTCAATCGCAGCCCGGAAATCAAGCTGCACGTCCGCGGCGCGATCAACAACGGCGTGACGGTGGATGAGATCAAGGAAACGCTTCTGCACGCCACGATTTACTGCGGCATTCCGGCCGGACTCGATGCCTTCAAGGCCGCAAACGAGGTGTTGAAGGAAATGGGCAAAGTTTCGGCGACGCCTGCCAAATAAGAGGACAGCTTTCACATGGGTTTGCGTGGCAAATGCGCCCTGATCACAGGGTCGACCGGGGGTCTGGGGCGCATTGTTGCCGAGCATTTCGCGTCGGAGGGATGCAACGTCGTTCTCAACGGTGTCGTGCCGCAATCGGAGATGACCGTCGCGATTGCGGACCTCGAAAAAAACCATGGCATCAGAGCAAGCTACGATCAGACTGATTTGCGAAAGCCGGAAGAAATCGCGGCGATGATGCAACGGGCCTTTGCGGCGTTTGGCACGGTCGACATTCTGGTGAACAATGCCGTGGTCCGGCACTTCTCACCGATCGATCAATTTCCGGTCGAACGGTGGGATGAGGCACTCGCCGTCAACATTTCTGCGGTATTCCACACGATCAGACTGGTGCTTCCGTCGATGCGGCAACGTGGCTGGGGGCGGATTATCAATGTCGCGTCGCCCTACAGCTTCATCGCGGTCGCCAACCGCATCGATTATGTAACGACAAAGACGGCCCTGCTTGGTCTCACGCGCACGGTCGCACTCGAAACTGCCGGGGAAGACATCACATGCAACGCCGTTGCGCCGGCAACCTTGCCTACGCCGGCTATCGAAGCAAAAATCCGGAGCATTGCCGAGGATCAGGGCATTTCGGTCGATACGGCCAAACAAGATTATCTGGCGGAGCGCCAGCCCGGCGGACGCTTTGTGTCCATGCAGGCGGTCGCTGCGCTCATGGGATTCCTGTGCGGACCACACTCCCGCGACATTAATGGTGCCGCCATCCCCATGGATTGCGGATG
Organism: uncultured Alphaproteobacteria bacterium; assembly: GCA_963741185.1. Classification (GTDB taxonomy): domain Bacteria; phylum Pseudomonadota; class Alphaproteobacteria; order Rhizobiales; family Xanthobacteraceae; genus Bradyrhizobium. The sequence goes on from CAVUHE010000034.1 coordinate 102,674, forward strand.
GACCGTAAGCTGATAGCCGGCGATGCCGGGGCTTCGACTGCCGGAGTTCGCCGCCATCGCCTCACAGTATCTTCAGATATTCGACAAGCGACCGCCGCTCGTCGTCGGTTAATTCCGGGCCGATGACGCCGGGAGGTAGCTTCCTTACGTCAGTTTCCTTGCCCTCGAACGAGTGTCCGCGGTTGCTGTTTCCGAGCAGCGATACGTCGAAATTCGTCAAGCCGGGCGCGCAGGCATCCTCGTTGTCGACTTTCGTGACAACGCCAACATTGACCGGATCGAACTCGCGGCTGCCAACACAAAACGAAGCCGGCCGCTTGTCCTGGGGCAGCAGCATATCCCTCAGCGTCGGCACCGAGCCGTTGTGCAGATAGGGCGCCGTCGCCCAAACGCCGTCGAGGGGACGCGCACGGTAATGAGGCACAAGGGCGAGAACGTCCCTGTCCTTTCCGTTGCTGCTCGCGCGAGCCGCAACAAAGACGCGCGGGTTCTGGCAGTTTTTGCGCGGACCCGACATTTTTTGCTTCATCTCTTCGGAAGTGCCTTTGGCGATATGCCATTGGTCGATGGTCTTGGCGACGACGTCCATCAGCGCCAGTACGAAGGGCGTGTCCGACGCCTCCTCGGGCAGCAGGCCGCAGCCCCCGGCCTTGTTCAGGTCATCGATCGGGGAAATGCCGAGCGCCTTCGGCAGACGGACGCGGCGTTCCGTGAGGACGCGGGATTGCTGACGATCGGTCCCGATCACGGACACCGGCACCTGCACCACGTTGAAATAGTGCCGACCGCCGATCTCGACCCAGTTCTTCTCGTTCTTCGCGGCGCGGTCCGGATTGTCCGCCTTCCAGAACGAATCGTCCGGGTACTTCTTGTCGAACTCCGGATCGTTCACCGGACCGCGATGGCATTCGAAGCAATGCGCGCGATAGAGGTCGCGACCCTTCTCGACCAGTTTGTCGTCGGTCGCCCAGGCGGCGTCGCCCGGAAATTTGGCCTGTGCATCCTTCCACTTCGGCGCCAAAAGCCCACTGAATTTCATCGCGTCCGCCCCGGTCGCCTTGAAGGGATCGGTACCGCGCAGCAGTTCTTCGAAGTGGGCAATGTTCTCCATGTTGACCGAGGAGCCAAACAGTGGGCGCCCGGGCGCGGCCGCCGTCATATTGACCCTCGCGTTGACGCCCAGCGCCTCACCCGCGTTGCGCACCAGTTCGTTGAGCACCGAGGCGTCGTATTGCGCCCACAGGAAATACGGCGTGTCCCAGATCGGAGGAAAACTCACCGGCGCGTCTTGGCGCGCGAGGTTGGCTTCGAGCAAGGGCTCGGGAAGCGTAAATTTCTTCTTGTCCAGAAAATTGGTGAAGAAAACCTGGTTGCCGATGCGATTCAGCGCATCCAGCCGGCCAAAACCTTCATCGAGGTTATCGTCCTTTTGACCTTTCAAGAGACGGGTTTCGAGCGTCTTTTGCGCAAAAATTTCGTCGAACTTGCTTTGCAAGTCCGCCTCGAGTTTTTCCCGGTCGACAGCATGCCCTTTGATCTCTTCCAGTCTGCTGGCGAAACGGTTAAACCGGCCCAGTATCTTGAGCTTGAGCGTGTAACCGATCGACAGGCCGATCGCTCGCTCGACCTCGCCAAGATTGACCATCGACGGTCCGCCATCAAACTGGATGCTGACATTCTTGTATTCGAGATGGCCGGTATGGCAGGCGGCGCAGGTCAACCCGAGTTGATCCTCATACGGCTCGCCGGTGGTCGGATCGGTCCCGTTATGCAGTCGTGCGAAGCCGACGGGCAGGCCATTCGGATTATCCGGCAGGTTCGGCTGCCAATCGAGTTGAGCGGCGCCGGAGTTGGGCCCGTCACCGCGATAGCCATATTGGGCCGCGTCGCCGGTAAAATCCTTCGAGCTGGGGCTCGGAATAAATCCGAGGCGACGCAGGTAGTCGTCGTCCTTCAACCTCTTGTGGGACCACAGCGACAGCTCCGGCTGTTCCAGCGCCAGGAACCATTCATAGGGGACAGGTATCGTCGTCGTGCCCTGCGAACTATGGTGAAACCAGTAGCGCTGCTGCCAGCTCCAGTTCTGCGGCAACCAATAGGCTCGTTCTATTTTGGACGGCGCCGGAAGCGTGGCCGGCAGCACCTGGGCCACGATTTCTGTGATGCCCTTGATCTCGAGAGTGATCTTGCGGAGCTTGTCGGGCACAAAATAGGCCATGCTGAGCGCCACCGCCACGATCGCAATGACCACGACCAGCAGCCCGCTGAAAAACGAACGTAACCAACCCATTCGATCCCCCCATTGTTCAACCGAGTTGGCAGGCCGTTGCCGGCAAGCGCGTCTGCACTATTTGTTAAGCAGCTCGCTATTGATAAAGGAAACCACATCGGCGGTCTCGGCGGCAGTCCGTCGCGTTATCGTCGGCGCCGCCGGGCCTCCTTGCAGAAACGACGGGAACCAGCCGAAATTGCGAACGTTCCAGGTTTCCTTTGGCAGCACCGCCTTGGCGACGCCGGGGACTGCGAAATTCTTGACGTTCTTCGTCAATGGTTGCGCCGTCTCGGTGTGGCAGCTCACGCAGTCGGTGTTGAAGAAATGGCTCTGCTTCGGATCGGCAATAATGTTGACGATCTCGATCACGCGGCTGTCGGCGACGTTGGCGTCGATGAACGCGGAAGTCGAAATGCCCTTGCGATCGGTGGCGGGCAAGGGCGGGACCTGAAGCGCGGCGTGACGGCAGGTAATCGGATTTTGATTATTGGTCGACGGCTGCGGGACCACGTGCTTTCCCCCAGTGATATTGAACATCTGCGCCACGTGCAGGCCATCAAGCGTGGGGCCGGGTACCGGTATGAAGCCAGCCACCGGCACTTTAAGCATCGACACAAAAATCCATGGTTCCGGTGCGTCGATGCCCATGACAGCCATGGTGCCGAGGCGGCCCGGCGAGAGATTCTTCTCAAGCATCGCCTTCACCGCATCCCGAAACGGCTTGGCCGAGGCTCCGACAAGGCCGGGGTGCACATTCAAATCGCCTGCGGTCGCAACTTTGACTCCGCCGAACTTTCCGGCCGCCAGCTGATCGCGTAGAGCCGCGACGTCGCGAATGACGCCCTTGAACGTCTCATCATCCGGTTTCGACCGCGGGAAAGGCGCGCAACCGTCAAGCGGGGGATCAGGGGGCGTGAGCGTGAAACTGAATATCAGATGTCCCGCGGTGTCGTGAACCTTGAATCCTTCCGGTCCATTGGTCACCGGCTGGACGATGAGGCGGATCTGCGGTTGCCGGCCAAACTGGGCGATGATGTCCTTGGACAGACCCGGCGCCCCCGGATCGATCCGGATGCCGGCGACAAACCACGCGCCGATGTTTTTCACTGCGTCAGGCAGGCCAATTTTATTTACGCCGGAATCCGGCGTGCGGTCCGGACGTACAGGGTTTTCCGCGTTCACGAGAAAGCGCGCGAAATCCTCATCCGACCAAAGTCGTTGCGGAGATCCCGTCGGACCGGCGAGATCCGACAGCGCGATCAGATTGGCCATGTCGGCCGCCTTTTTCGGTGGCGGAAACAGGATGGATACGTCGTTGGCCGCAAGCGGCTTTGACGGCGTTTGTGCCGCCGCCATTCCCGTGGCAACGGCGACCACCAACCCCGCTGCAATCAGCTTGGACGAAAACCGGAACAATTTCGATCGGCTCATATCATTGTTCGTCAACATTGGCATGCTCCCCTATAAGACAATCGCTAAAGCGCTCGTTCGGAAGCTGCGGCGCACTTGTTCTCACTGCCAGGGAAAAACCCCTCTCGTGTCCGCATTAACACCGCATAGGTTTGATCAAAGTCGTGGCGAGCAACACGAGCCGACCGCCACGTTCGTCATTCGTAGAACTGGCTTAGCCAAGTCTTTAGCTTGGAAGGATGGGATACTTCTTCGATGCAGCCCAGGAACATCTCGCTTCTTGCCTTGACATGCTCCTGATCGGCGGGGGCATGTTCCATATCAGTTTGCTGCGCGCGCACGGCACTCCAATCAACCGAGTTGTCCTTTAGCCATTCAAACAGTGTTCGGCTGTGGTAGCGGTGGGTTCTGAAGTGAGCGAAGGTAACCTTGGCGGAAATTTTTGCATTCCATAGCGCTTCGGGAAACGTCAGCAGGTCGAGTCCTGCCAGTTGTCCAAGCCTTTGAATCTGCGCCTGCGCGTCCTTGTACTGTTCGAACCCGACCAATTGGTACATGCCACGCGGCCGATAATTCCAGCCATCATCTGTATCTGGCCTATTTCCGAATTGATTGCCGTCGTAGCCCAGAACAAAGTTGGCAAGTTCCTTGGGATGGTTGAGCAGGGAATTCGCGTCGACGGGCGGCTTGTTGGCGGCGACAAGGGCGGCATTGTTCTGATCAATTCGTTTGCGCCAAGTCGCGGGAATTTGGGAAACAGCGCTGTACGAAAAATTCTCGCTGCTGCGGGTAAAATCCGAGCTGTCGTAGGAAACTGAACCGAGAATATAAGCGAGGGTGCGAGGATCTGTTTCGTCGACGCGATCCCATTCCCCCAACAAGGCCTTGATCTGCTCGGCCTGAAAATACGCCAGATAGCCTTCTCGATATGGCGGCAGCGGCGCCGGGGCACTCAAATTATCTTTGATCGCCTTCGCGAGCTGCTCCTCATGAGCCTTCACTTTTTCCTGATATTTCTCATAACCGCGCTCCTGCAACCACCTCTTTTCATAACACGCAAGTAAATGTTGCGGCCTGATCTTGTTGGCTGGTTGATCTTCCCTGGCTAGCTCGTCTGCGTAAGCAGCTTCGGCAAGCCTGGAATCCTTGAGTGTTTGAAACGCAGATGCCACAGACCCGTTCAAGAGATGAAAGACCTTTATCTGCAAGCAGTCGGCATTGCTCTGCCTCTCCCGCGATTGATTGAAATCGTCCTTCGGCAGGCAATCCCAAAATCGGCCGCTACTCAGCGAGATGATGTCTCCTGTCTTCTCGGATAACGTCCAGCCGAGTGGCAGGCTGTAGAACAAGCCGGTTATGTCCGTTCGGCTGAATGTTGGGAAGCTGAGCAGACTGGAAACCGTCTTTGCAGGCAGACGATCGTCATTGGACGCACGGTTGAGAGCAATATAGGTTCGCGAACTTCGCGTACTCAAAAGCGCGCGTACCGGTTCCAAGAGCTCCCCGAACGAAAATGCACCATGGTCTCCGAAATCGCCGCTCACCAGAGACAGCAGATAAATTCGGAATTTTGGCGCATCGGAGATGCCCTGAACGCTCTTCAGCTTGTCGATCAAATCGAGCGCGGTCTCGATGCCGGAATTCTCGACATAGCCGCCGTCCACCAGGCGCGCCTGTGGATGGGAGGTAATGCAGTCATTTGTCAAGGTTACCGTCGATGCCGGCGTTACCCAAGGAAACCGTGCGCTCGCAAAGGCCGCCGTGCTGAGCGGAATATGCAGTGAGGCGCTCTTGACGGTCTCGGCATCCCCTGTGCCCGTGCGACTCAAGTTTGCAAGAATGCACAGGTCCTTGTCTCTCGGGTGATACGGGTCGATGTCGAAAGGCGAAATGACGACCCGTTTGCCACTACCGACATCCGTTGTATTCAACAGCAACGCCGGCATGTTGTTGTCGGGCGCCCAATGGGATTGAAAATCGGCTTTGAGCAGATTGGACTGGTCACCGGTGCTCTTGTTGGTTTTGAGCGCCCTGTCCGCCGCATTCTCCAAGGCATATTCGAGAAAGCGCGCGCGATCGAAGAAGGGAACGGCGATTGGAGAGAACAGCTGGGTGAAATCGGAAAACAGAAAACCGGCGACCAAAGGCGACAGAAAGTCGGTCGTCAAAACGCTTGCGACGCGTTGCTCAACCGCCCCGGGGACATCGATATCTTCGGCCCGTCCGATGCCGGCCAGAAAGTCTGCAACTTTCTTGCACGTCTGTCCGATGGGAGCGTTGGGGTCAAGGGGAGCATTCTCGGCGTGAAGCGCGGCGGCGAAGGCGGCGGAGCCAACGCTGCCACCGGATACAGCGCTTATCGCAAACAGATGCTGCCGAAACGCCGGACAGAGGTCCTGCAGTCGCGCCAGAAACCGCGCCGCATTATGCGCGGCGTAAATGCCTCCCCCCTGCGCGGCCACAATAAAGACGGGATACTCTCCAAGTCTCGCTGCGTCCGCCACCCTGGACGGCTGCAACAGCCAACTATGAAAGGCGGTCGCGGCGGAAATGCGCGTATCGGGCTGGCTTATGTTTGCCGGAGCTGCGGGGCGCAGCTCGTGATCGTCGCTTCCGGAGAGGGCGGCGATTAGAAAAAGGGAACCGAAGACCAGCGGCAGAAATGGAATGTTATGCTGAATGGTCAATAGCGAAAAATGAATCGTGACGCCGACCAGGCATATCGTAAACAGTGCTATGACGCCAAACGACCCGACGAATTGCGCGAGCCTATCCGGTAGTAGAATAAAAGCCATCGTCAGCACGACAATAGCGGCAATGGTGAGCGCGATAAATCTGTAGCGAATGAAATAAGCATTGTTCGCCCGGTTCGAAAACGCAATAAGGCGAGCTTTCGCGCCCACCCGCCATGCGAAGACGACGAACGTGACCAGCAAGAACAGGATTCCAATCGCAATGAACACAAGCATCAGCCGCTCGAACGCGAGCGCCTTGTCCTGGATACGATAGATACTTCCCACTTCCTCAACAGCGCGCATCTTGTCTGCGGGCCGCGAAAGGAACTGACCTGCCATCGCGGCCACTATTGGCAGCGCTCCCAGGACAACCGGAGCAAGTCTTATATAGAAGGCCAAACGACCGGCGGCGTGAGGCATTTGCGGTATCGACGCGGTGGTAAGCTGAAAAGCCCCCAGCCAAATCGTCATCGCGATCAGGCTGAAGGCGAGAAATTCCTTGACGGTCACCCAGCCAATGTCGTCGGCGGCTATTCGGTAAAGCTCCCGAACCTGATCCGGCAGAAATAGCAATATCGAGATAACCACAGACAGAACGATGATCCATCTGAGATTCCGCAACAGTGTAAATAGCTGCTCGCGCACGGTCATGGCGTCTCCTCCCTCGTTCCATCGGCGGCCGATGATCACTACGAATGGCGGAGAGACTCGCGATTTTACCGGCATTCGTGGTGGCGGCTCTTATGCCGAGGAGTCCTCAAACCCCTTGAATATGGTCGCGGCTTACAAGAAAAGCTTTGTGGGCACATTCTCCCACAGCATGCGCAAATATTTTTTCCAAACCTACAGTGGTATTCCTCCCCTGTCGAGAAGTTCTGTTTGAGATCAAAAACTTTTCAGGTACCGACAGCCAGAATAACGTGACGCACTCACATAAGAGAATAATATGTCGATGAATCCCGCAGGCCGTCCAGGCGCGGCATCCTGCCTCTTGATTGCACTCGCTGTCGGGAGCGCGAATCTTGTGGTGGATCAACCCGCGGCCACCGCCCAGATCGGGTCGACGCCGCTCGCGCGTGCCCAAGCCGATTACCAAAGAAATCTCGCAGAATACGATGCGGCACAGCAGCAATACGAGGCATTGGCCCAACCCTATTGGAAATCCGTCGCCGACAAGCGCCAGCTCCGCAACACCAAACGCCGCGACGGCGAACCCATTGTTGTGGACGATTATGTCCTTGCCCAACCGCCTGTCTATACCGGGCCGTCCAGACCGATAGATCCCACTCCCAAGGCGGAACAGACACCGCCGGCCACGCGGACGGAAATACCTACCGTTGCCGACTTTCTCAGTAACGCCTTCACTCAGTTTCAGTTTGTGCCCAGGCGGCCCAATTCAGAGATCGAATTCAAAACCGCCTATGCCATGGTTTCAGCGGAAGCAGGTTTGACCCGGGCACAGATTGTACGGGTCTATGCGTTCGAATCAGGCGGCGACGGGAAGTACGACGTCCAGGCCGGCCTCGAGTACGATAGGCCCAATGCGCGCGCAATTTCCACCGCCTTGGGCTACAATCAATTACTCAATGCCAACAGCGTTGAACTCATGGCGGAGAAAGGCGACAAATTCCTCGCCGCGCTCAGGACGAAATCCGCCTCCCTCGGCGGCGAAGCCCGGATCGCGCTGGAACGCAAAATCGATGTCGTGCGCCGAATGATCGAGTTCGCCCGTTCCGTCCCCGACGATTGGAGTCAGCATGAGAACCTTGCAAACACGCCGCAAGGGCTTGGCATCCATGCCATGAACCTCGACGTTGACGTAGGTCCCTTGCTGCAGACTCAAAAGCTGCTGGATTCGGTGACCTTTGCGCGAAACAGGGGACTCACCCGCGAACTTTCCGCATCCGAACTGGAGATGATGAACCTTACCGGGGACGGCAACGGCTATGACCTGATCAGCATGCCGCCCGACATGCGCGAGCAAGTGCCAACTTCGAACTTCTTCCAGCGAAGAGGATATGAGCGCAACCCCATCGCCATCCGCAACAACACCGCGGCCAAGCTGCTTGCCGCCACCGATGCCAAAATGGATGTCGAAAGTACGCTGCAGGGAGCCAAGGATCTAGGGGCAGCCCTCTGAGACCGGAATGAGCGCCTGAAAACTGGATTGGGCAATCGCCGTGAGGGTGCGACGAATGCTCGTCGCGACGCTCAGAGCTTCGCCTTAGCCAAATCAAGCGGGCAAAAGATGCAGCCCTTGCAATAGCCTAGCGAAAGGCGCGATCAAGGTACGCGTCAATCCGGGCCTGGGTGACGGCATCGAGCGCACTTTGCTCCGCGAGCGAACGTATATTGGTTCTCTGCAGAGCAGACCTTCCGACGAATCCAGGAAGGACGGCGGCCGCAGCAACCGTCCGCGCGACCGTTCCCTTGGGAACATCCAAGGACAAACCGATGATCAACGCATGCTTGTCGACCCTTGATCCGGAAGCAGTAAGGCTGGCGGGGCTTGCAAGACCCCACCGGTTTCCGGAGGGCGCTACAATAACATGAGGGGATGCTGAACCCGTGAGAGTAGTCGTAAACGTCAACGTATCGGCAAAAACCGTCGACGTAGTTTTGTCGGGCGCCAGGTTTCTGACTTCATTCAAGTCGAAAAATGTCGAAATCAATTCGGCTATTCCAATCCTTCCAGCAATTGGATAGGCATAATTTGAAGCGCGATAGTCCGGACCGCAGCCACGCTGCCCGTTTTCCAAACCAAGCTGCTTGTTTTCTAATAAGTCCTGGGCCGTTTCGCTAACGACGAAGTGCCGGAGATTTTCTCGCCTGAAATCGCCACTTGCCGACAGACCAACACCAGCGGCCCCGTTGGTGATAAACTTGACGGGGTCGGCCATGCCAGATCCCGTGTTGTCCTCAGTTATGTCAAACGTAAAATCATATGCGATGCCGGTTTGGATATACTTATCATAAATGGCACGTTCGTGAGTGTTCATCCGTGCCTTCAAATTGGAGGGCCACGGCATTCCACGGCCGGCGGTAAGCTCGGCGAGCAAGGGGTTGGGGGGATTCTCCTTTGTCAGAAGCTCAATGGCCTTGTCTTGGATGGCAAGCCGGGTTTCGCAACGGATGTATTGCACGAGAACATGCGTGGGAACGCCCGTGACGTCTTGCTGCAGGGGATGAATTGAACATCCACTCGACAACACGGCCACCATCGGCGCAAGCAATCTCATCGCTCGTGCTTCACGTCCGATGCTTCTGAAACGATTTAAGCTGCGATCCCGCAGTCCGCCAAAAATTGAACGCATGTTGCCCCCAACAAGCTTCTTCAGGGCGAGAGGCACGCGCGAACAAGGCGTCGCTGTCGTCACTGGCTTACTGAGTTAGAAAAAAGAATGCGCCAATGGCCGCCTCAACCCATGATAAGTATGGTTATCATGTTATACTTTAGGTCAAATCAGTCAAAGGGAAATTGCGCCAGAGAGCGCTTCACGATTCGTAAGGGGCTCGCCAAGAGCTGCCCCCGGGAGGATCTTTGGCGGCGATGATTAGTGCCGGGGGCTGCTTTCTCTAGGGCCTGTCATGGTGTTGCACACAAGTCCAACGCATCAGGCCTCTCGGCGAACGGACCGAGGCTCACCAGCTACCGAGAAATAACTGAATAGGCAATTCGCCAATTTCTGATCGGCGCTACGCATTCGAAACGGAGGATACCAATCCGCCATGCACCCAGAGCGCCCCTTCGCAAGTCTGTATTTCGCGATAACCATCGGATGCACCTATTGAGTTTGACTGCCAACTTTACCTTGCCGGGCGGTGGAACCAGCATATGGTTACATCAAAGAATGCGTCAGGGAGGCGATGGTGACGAGGCACTGGGTGGCGGCCGCCATTGTTCTAATGGCAAGCGGAATGAACGGCGCGACGCTTGCCCAGGATTATCCCACGAGGACGATCACCATGATCGTTCCATTTGCCGCTGGTGGGCCAGCCGATATTACCGGCCGAATTGTCGCCGACATTTTTTCTCGCCATCTTGGCCAAAGGATTGTGGTGGAAAACGTCGGCGGCGCCGGCGGCACGATCGGAACGCTTCGCGCCGCCCGCGCCACCGCCGACGGCTACACGATCCTTCTTGGCCACATGGGCACCAATGCGCTGGCGCCGGCGTTCTACCCAAATCTGGGCTACGATCCGCAAAAGGATTTCGCGCCAATCGGACTGACTGCCGAATATCCCGAACTGCTCGTGGTCCGCAAGGACTTTCCCGCCAATAACCTCGGTGAATTTGTCGCCTACGCCAAGGCCAATGCGAGCAAGCTCAACGTTGGGCACGCTGGGGTCGGTTCGGTATCCTACATCGGATGTCTCCTTCTTGATGCGGCGATTGGCATCAAGCCGACCTTGATTCCGTTTACCGGGACGGCCCCCGTCTTGAATGCGATGCTCGGCGGTGAAATCGACTATGAATGCGACCCGGTGCTCGGAACATTGGCTCAAGTGCGCGCGGGCGCGGTCAGAGCCCTGGCAATCGCCGCGAAAAAACGCAGCCCGATGTTGCCGGATGTGCCGACCTCTTACGAACAGGGTGTTCCCGAATTCGACTGCTCGGTCTTTTACGCCGCATTCGCGCCGATTGGCACACCAAAGCCAATCATCGAGAAGCTCGCGGAAGCCTTGAACAAGGGCCTCAACGAGGAGTCGGTACAGAAACGGTTAGCCGATCTTGGTGCCGATATCGTGGAATCGAGCCGCCGCGGACCCAAGCCGCTGGCCGATTTGGTGAGGAGTGAATCTGCGCGACTCATTCCAATCCTAAACGCTGCGACGGACAAATAGACACGCTGGTTTGTGCCAATCAGGGTATGAAATCTCAGGACGATTTCCGGCTCATCGTATTATTTTTCGCCAACGTCATCGTTGATGAGGTCAGGATTGGTGCGCATCAACGCCACCGTCGTCTCGACCACAATCGATAGATGCGCGCGCAAGATTTTCTCGGCGGTGTCCGCGTCCCGCGCCACAACGGCGTTGAGGATGGCGCGATGCTGGCGAATAAGCAAATCGACGGGCGTCACGTCGGGTAGGCTGAGAAAGCGGATACGGTCGAACTGGGCTTTCTGGCTCTCGACGATCGACCAGATATCGCCGTAGCCGATCGCATTGGCAAAGGTGCGGTGGAACTTGTCATCCGCATCCGTAAAGCGGTTCGGATCGTTTCCCGCCTCTCGCTGTTCGGCGATCGCACGTTCAGCTTCCTTGCGCGCCGGCTCGGGTAACCCCTGCTCGGCTGCCTCGCGAATGATGCCGAGTTCCAACGCGCTCCTCACGAAGCGCGCGCGCTTGATGGCTTTGAGCGATACACGACTGACGAAGGTGCCGCGCTGTGGCCAGACCTCGATCAATCCATCATCGACCAAACGGACAATCGCCTCGCGAACCGGCGTGCGGCTGGTCCGGAACCGAAGACCGAGTTCCTTTTCCGAGAGCCTTTTGCCCGGGCGCAATCTCATGCGGACGATATCTGTCCGGATCGTTTCGTAAATTGTCGCGGCGTTGGCAGGTGTCTCACCGGGCCGGGGCAAAGTCCGCTTCTCAAGCACGATGTCTCTCCTTGCACGACCGCGAATACGGCCTTGACAGCAACTTGTATACAAGTATACCTGATGCTTGTCTACGCTCCGATCGTCGAGGGCCGATCGTTCGAGCGTTCAGAATAGAGCCGTCGCAACAAATCAACCGGGAGGAGTTCCTGATGCCGTCGTTAGAAAGCCGCGTGCTTGCGCTGACCCTTGCCGCCTGCGTCGCCACTTTGGCTGCTCCGGTCAAAGCCGACGAAGCCGTGCCCATGAACAGCCCGCGCGTCCAGACAATCCAGAAGGCCGGTGTTTTTCGCGTCGGCGTGCTCGCCAACCCGCCATGGCTTGTCGAGAACACGAGCGGCAACGGCGAACAATGGTCCGGCCCCGGCTGGACGCTCGCCAAGGAATATGCCCGTCTGCTCGGCGTGAAACTCCAGCCGATCGCGGTCTCCCACGAGACTAAGGTGCCGGTGCTGGCTTCAAATCAGGTCGACATGACCATCTCACCGCTTTCGGTCACACCGGAGCGCCTCAAGGTGATCGACTTCATCACCTACTCCGCGACCAGCCTTTGCGTGTTCGGCCGCGCGGACAACCCCAAGGTTGCCAACGCCAAGAGCATCGACGACTTCAACAAGGAAGGCGTGATCGTTGCCTATTACACCGGCGGCGGCGAGGAACACTGGGTCAAGACCCGCTTCCCAAACGCGACGCTGCGCGGCGTTTCCACCGCCGGCACAGCGGCGCCTGTGGAAGAGATCATGGGCAAGCGCGCCGACATCACGCCGATCAACCGGATCCCCTGGGTTGCGCTCAACAAGAAGGTCAAGGGCCTCAAAGCCGTGCCGGAGAGCAACAATTGCCAGGACAGCAAGGAAATGGGCACCGACGTTGGTTCTGCGATCGACAAGAACCAGCCTGAGTTCCTCGCCTGGCTGAAAGCCGTGGAGGCGCGCATGCAAGCGGAACTGACCGCTGAAGAAGCTCGGGTCATTGACAAGATGTGATGCAACGCGACGAGGCCGTCCGGAGAAGCCCCCAGCCACCCGCGTGCCCCGCCCTGACCAATCACTGGCCGCATCATGGATTTGGACTTCTCACCTCTGATCGACAGCTGGCGCTTCCTCGCCTCTGGCCTTGGCCTGACGATCCTGCTTTCGGCAGCAGCAGTCGTTTGCAGCTTCGTTCTGGGTCTGGCCGTCGGTCTCGGCAGGATGTACGGCCCCCCCTGGCTGCGCGCGCTGCTGGTTTTCTATATCGATTCCATGCGCGCGATTCCTGTTTTCGTCGTGCTGGTCTGGATCTACTTCGCTGTGCCGATCATTTCCGGTTACAGCTTCGATCCTTTCTGGGCGGCGCTGATCGGCATCACCATTCACGTCGCTGCCTATGTCGCCGAGGTGATCCGCGCCGGAATCACATCCATTCGCAAGGGACAGATCCAGGCGGGCCTCGCCATCGGCATGTCAGGCGCGCAAATCGTCCGGAAAGTTCTATTGCCGCAGGCAATTGTACGCATGCTGCCGGCCTTCGGCTCAATCGTATCGGTCACAATCAAGGATACGGCCATCGCTGCCGTCATCGCCGTACCGGAACTGATGCGTCAGGCCGAGACCGTGGCTGGCCAAAGTTACCGACCAATCGAGGTCTTCACCACCGTGATGGTGATCTATTTCCTCCTGATCTTTCCCGTCACACGTTTGATCGACCGGTACTATATCCGCGTCGCGCATCTGGGCCGCTCATGAACCTCGATTGGTCCATCGTCTGGCAAAGCCGCTGGTTGCTGTTCGAAGGCGCGCTCGTCACCATCCTATTGACCGCGCTGACCATGCTGATCGCCGTGCCGGGCGGCATCGTGTTGGCGCTGATGCGCGGCTCGCGCTTCAAGCCCGTCGCATTGTTTGCGACAGGGTTCGTCGAACTCTTTCGCAACATACCGCTGCTGCTGCTGGTCTACTGGGCTTTCTATGTCATGCCGGTGCTGACTGGCCTTGGTCTGCCGCCTTTCACCACGGGCCTGGCCGCGCTCTGCTTGAACGTCTCTGCCTACAATTCCGAGACATTTCGCTCGGGCATCAATTCCATCCGCAAGGGCCAGTCCGAAGCCGGACTTGCGCTTGGCATGAGCCGATCGGAAGTCTTTCGCCAAATCGTGCTGCCTCAGGCCTGGCGGCGCGTGCTGCCGATCCTCGCCAGCACCTGGGTCTCATTGTTCAAGGACACCTCGCTCGTCTCCGTCATTGCCGTGGGCGAGCTGGCGCATACCGCCATGCAGATCCGCTCCCAGAGCTTTCGGGTGCTGGAGATGCTGACGGCGATGGCCGGGATCTACTGGCTGATGGGTTACCCGCAGGCCAAGATCGTCGACTGGATCCACCGGAAATATGGAGTGCGGGAATGACCGCTTTCGTGCGCAAGAACGCCGATAAGCCGCCGATGCTGGTCTACGAGAATGTCCAGAAGCGCTACGGCACCTTCATGGCCGTCGACGGCGTCTCCCTGCATGTCAATGCCGGCGAGGTTGTCTGCCTGATCGGCCCCTCCGGCTCGGGCAAATCGACCCTGCTCCGATGCACGAACGCGCTCGAAACGATCGACGGCGGCGAAATCCGCTTCGAAGGCAAGCCGCTGCCGACGAAGGACTCCGATATCCGACAGATTCGCCAGCGGATGGGAATGGTGTTTCAGAGTTTTGAGCTATTCCCGCACAAGACCGCGCTCGAAAACGTCACCATCGGATTGACCACCGTCAAGAAGATGGCCGACGAGGAAGCGAAGACGCGCGCACTCGCTCTGCTCGCCAAGGTGGGCCTGGCCGACAAGACCGCGAACTATCCCGCGAATCTGTCCGGTGGCCAGCAGCAGCGCGTGGCAATCGCACGCGCCCTCGCCATGGAACCGCATGTCATGCTGTTCGATGAGCCGACCTCGGCGCTCGACCCCGAAACCGTCGGCGAAGTGCTGAACGTGATGCGGAATCTTGCGCAGGAAGGCATGACGATGATCGTCGTCACGCACGAGATGAGCTTTGCCAGACGCGTCGCCAATTGGGTCGTGGTGTTCGAACGTGGACAACTGCTCGAACAGGGCCCCCCGCAGCAGATATTCGAAGCCCCGACCGTCGAGCGGACCCGGGATTTTCTGAGCCATCTCGGCTGGAGCGGCTGAGACCCGATGAAACGACACACTGACGGAAGGAATAGATAGCGTGGAACAGACCTGGCGCTGGTGGGGCCCGAACGACATCATCACCCTGTCGCATATCTGCCAGGTTGGCGCGACCGGCATCGTCACCGCTTTGCACGACATTCCGACCGGAGAACTCTGGTCATCCGACGCCGTCGCCGAGCGCAAGCGCGCGATCGAAGCGGACAGCCGCCTCGGTCTGCGTTGGAGCGTGGTGGAAAGCCTGCCGATCCACGAGCGTATCAAGCTCGGCGAAGGCGACTTGAAGGAACTGCTCGACATCTATCGCCAATCGATGCGCAATCTTGCCAGTCACGGCGTGACGGCGATCTGCTATAATTTCATGCCCGTACTGGACTGGGCGCGGACGCAACTGCGCGCTCCCCTGCCCGGCGGCGGCAATGCGCTCCGCTTCAATGCGCATGAATTCGCGGCCTTCGATTGCCACATGTTGCAACGCGACGGCGCGGACACCGACTATAGCGCCGATGTCCTCGACCGCGCGAAGTCCTGGTTCGCCAACGCAACCGAAGACGACAAGCGCCGGCTTCTTGGAGCCATCATGGCCGGACTGCCCGGCGCCTTCGACCGCTACGACATCGAAGGATTGAGGACGATGCTGGCGCGTTATCGCGGCATCGACCGCGTTCGCCTGCGCGAGAACCTTGCCCGTTTCCTGCGCGAGATCATTCCGACGGCAGAGGAGGTCGGCATCCGGATGGCGATCCACCCTGATGACCCGCCAAGGCCGCTGCTTGGCTTGCCGCGCATTTGCAGCAACGCCGAGGATATCGCCTTCATTCTGGATGCTGTTCCCTCGCCGTCAAACGGCCTGACCTTCTGCACCGGTTCGCTCGGCGCCAGCTACGCCAACGATCTACCGGCGATGGCGCGTCGCTTTGCCCCTCACATCCATTTTGCCCATCTTCGCAATGTCGCCAAGGAGGAGGACGGTTCCTTCATGGAGGCCGATCATCTGGGCGGCGATAACGACATGGTCGGCGTCGTCAAAGTGCTGCTGAGTGAGCAAAAACGTCGGCGCGATGCCGGCGAAGCAAACTGGCGCATTCCGTTCCGCCCCGACCACGGCCACGAATTGCTGGACGACGTCGGCAAGGCGACACATCCCGGCTACCCCGCCATCGGCCGCATGCGGGGCCTGGCGGAAATCCGCGGCGTCATGACGGCGCTTGCGGCTGAACATGGTTTTCCGGTCTAGGAAACAGCTCATTGTCCCCCCGCCAGCGTCTGTCGGCCAACAACCTCTCCGCACTGCCCGCAAACGTGGCGAGGCCGGCTTACGATCGCTCAGCCATCAGCACCGGCATCGTGCATCTTGGCATCGGATCCTTTCATCGCGCGCACCAGGCGGTCTACACCGACGACGTGCTGGCAGGCGGCGACGGGCGCTGGGGCATCGACGGCTGCGAGCCTGCGCAGTCCCGACACGCGCGACGCATTGAAGGCGCAGGACTGCCTCTACGCACTCAACCTGCGGGCGGAGACAGAGACGCTGCGTGTCATCGGCAGTTTGCGGGACATTCTCGTCGCCCCGGAGAACCCCGCGGAGCTCATCGAAACACTTTGCCGGCCACCGGTTACCGTCGTCAGCCTGACGGTGACCGAGAAAGGTTATCACTACGATCCCGCCACCCGCGCCCTCAACGAAGCGGATCCCGATATTCGGCACGACCTCGCTCATCCCGGCGCGCCGCGCACGGCCCTTGGTTTCCTGGCTGCTGCCATTGCGCAGCGCCGCGAACTCGGCATGAAACCCTTCACGGTCCTGTCCTGCGACAACCTTCCCGCCAACGGCCGCACGCTGCACGGGTTGCTGTCCAGTTACGCCCAACTCATATCGCCTGATCTCGCCAGCTTCGTACGCGACGAAATTCTCTGTCCCGATACGATGGTCGACCGCATCGTTCCGGCAACGACCGACGATGATCGGCAACGCGTGAGCGATGCGATCGGCCTTGACGATCTTTGGCCCGTTGTCGCCGAGCCCTTCACCCAATGGGTGATCGAAGATCGCTTTTCCAGCGGCCGTCCAGCCTGGGACGAAGCCGGCGCGACGTTCGTCAGCGATGTGGCCCCGTTTGAATCCATGAAGCTGCGCATGCTCAACGGCAGCCATTCGGCGCTTGCGTATCTTGGTTACCTGTCGGGTTATGAAACCGTGGCGGAGGCGATGGGCAACGACGCGCTGGCCAGCTTCGCGGATGGTCTCATGACCGACGCGATGCCGACGCTCGACCTGCCCTCGCATATCGACGCCGGCGCCTACAAAGCATCCCTGCTGACGCGGTTCCGCAACAAGGCGTTGCGTCACCGCACCTGGCAGATCGCGATGGACGGCTCACAGAAACTGCCGCAGCGTATTCTTGGACCGATCCGCGATCGTCTCGCAATGGGATTGCCGATCGGACGCCACGCTCTCGTGGTTGCCGCCTGGATGCGTTACGTCACCGGCATTGACGAGCGCGGCCAGCCAATCGACGTCCGCGATCCGCTCCAAAAATCATTCGGCGATGCCCTTCAGGGCGCTGGTCGCGATGTACCGCGCATAGTTGAAGCTTTGCTGGGCCTCAAGACGATCTTTGGCAACGACCTGGCGGCTGATCCACGCTTCCGGCAAGCGGTCAGCGACGCTTTGACGAGTATTTATTCTTTCGGCAGTCGGCAAACGATCGAGCGTCTCGCCAGCTCCTAAAGACGCATTGGCCGATCGAGCGATTTGCATGCAGTGAATCTAGGTCCTCCGCCGCAGCGCGGCGGCGGAGCGGGCGCGTGCCTCGATGATGGACCAGGCGCCCGCGCGAATGTCCGCAGCAGGTGCAATCCACGAGCCGCCGACAGCGATCACTTGCGGATGTGCGAGCCATTCCGCGACGTTGGTTTCGTTGATGCCGCCCGTCGGACAATATCGTACGGTCGGAAACGGCCCGCTCAGCGCACTCAGCGCCGCAAGACCGCCGGCCGGGACAGCGGGGAAGAATTTCACCAATTCGAAGCCGCGCGTGGTGCAAGCGAGTAATTCCGAAGCGGTCTGGACCCCTGGCACGAAAGGCATGTCGAATTCTGCCGCGGCCTGGAGCAGATCCGGCGTCATGCCTGGACTAAGCGCAAACGCGGCGCCAATCTCCGCTGCGCTTTTCATGTCGTGCGGTGTCACAACAGTTCCCAATCCGACAATTGCGTCAGGCACTCCACGAAGGATCGCCTGCGCCGCCGCAAGGCCTGCATCCGTGCGCAGCGTAATTTCGACGACGCGCAGCCCGCCGGCGATCAGTGCGTGAGCAAGCGGGACCGCGTTATCGACGTTGTCGATGGTGATGACCGGCACGACGGGAGCGAGCGCAAACATCGCTTCCAGCCGAGCGCGCGCATTATCGGAACTCATGCGATTGTTCCTTTCGTAATTCGGGACGCCGGCATGGCTTCCCTTGGAATCACGGCGCCCGGCCACTGGATGACCACTCCTGCAAGACGATGGCCGGCCCGCGCCGCTTCAATCACTGATGCACCGGCCATGCGGCCCGCAAGATAGCCGGCGTTGAAGGAATCGCCGGCAGCCGTCGTATCGACCGGTTGAAGGACCGCGTCGGGGAGGACTTCAACGCGATTTCCATCCGAATACACGACACACCCACGCGAGCCCATCTTGACGACGATCTCGGCAATTCCGGCGGCGCGCAGGCGCGCAGCGCAGCTATCGGCATCGACGTCGTCAAAGAGAAGTTGCTCGTCGTCAATTGTCGGAAGGGCGAGGTCGACGTGAGGCAAGAGGTTATTGAACACCCGCCGTGCGGTCGCCGCATCGCTCCAACCCCGCGGACGATAGTTGCCATCGAAAGCGACGCGGCCGCCGTTGCGACGGGCTTTCGTCAGAAGTTCAATGAGCCGCGCCCGTCCGCTTTCACTATAGAGCGATAAGGTAATGCCCGACAGATAAAGCCAATCGAAATGAGCCAGGCGTTCGAGCGCAACGTCGTCGACGAGATCGAAGAACTCGCGCGCCGGCGCCCTGTCGCGCCAATAGAGGAAACTTCGTTCGCCCAAGGCGTTGCGCTCGATCATGTATAGGCCGGGTAAACGACCCGGCAACCGAAGCACCTCGTCGAGGTGTATTCCCTCCGCGCGCCAGGCGTCGAGCATCGCGCCGCTCAGCGGATCGTCGCCGAGAGCCGTAACATAGGAGGTCTCGATCCCGAGCCGGGCGAGATAAAGGGCGGTGTTAAGCGTGTCACCGCCGAAGGCGCGAGAGAACAATCCAGCGCCAGCATCGGATAATTCCACCATGCATTCGCCGATCGAGGCCACTTTCATCGATTTAACCTTCGCTGGATCAAGATTGGCGATGACCTGGTCAGTTGCTACCTCAAGCCGGTCTAGTGTCTCGAAACCGAAGTATCCACGGTGCCGGTAGCGGGCGCCTATTTTTTCTCGCCCATGGTGACATAGGCCCACAATGCTTCGATGTCATCGCCCTTGAGCAGGTCGCCCCACGGCGGCATCTGGTTCTTGCCGTTGGTCACCGAACGCACGAAGCGGTCGTGCTCGCCGGGCGGAAACTTGCGCAGGTCGAACGCGCTTTCCGGGTCCTGCATCCGCGGCCCATGACACGGCGAACAGTTGCGGGCGAAGATTTCGGCGCCGGTTGCGATCTGCTGCGGCGGAAAGCTCTGGTCTTGGGCGGCGGCCGTCGCGCACCACAGGGCAGCGGCCGCCGCGAGACTTATGCCTGTCGTCAGTCCTGTCATGCCTGAAACCTTACTCAACCTTATCCCGAGGAGGGCGCGCCCGCACCCGTCTCGAAAGACGGGCCGCACTTGGTGTTGTCCATGGTTCGATACGGCGCTTCCCGCCTCCTCACCATGAGGTGGGAGGAGGCGCCCGCGTCTTCAATCCGGCATCAGGGCGAAGGTCCACACCGAGCCGCCGGGCGGCACGCCCTTGAGCGCCTCGCGCGCCTGGTTCCAGTACACGCCGCCGATGCCCGACAGCACGGTGACGTATTGCCGGCCCTTGTAGGTGTAGGTGATCGGCTGCGCGTTGATGCCGGAGCCGGTCTGGAACTGCCAGAGCGTCTTGCCGTCCGCCGCGTCGATGGCGACGAACTCGCCGGTTTCCTTGCCGGTGAACAGCAATCCGCCGCCGGTCGCCACGATCGCCGCCCATTGCGGATGGTCCCACAGCGGCGCGCGCCACACTTGTTTGGCCGTCAGCGGCTCGATCGCGTCGACATGGCCGATCGGCTCGCCCTCGGGCTGCTTGGCCGGCAGATTTTCGATGAACTGGTAGCGCTGTCCCTGCACGTAAGGTCCGGTCGGCAGATGCTTGAACAACCGCGCCGAATGCATGGTGTTGGCATAGAGCAAGCCAGTCTCGGGGTTGAACGCGGCATGCGGCCAGTTCTTGGCGCCGCGCTGCGTCGGCCACAGCTCGACCTGCTCTCCGGCGCGCAGTTTCTTGGCGATGTCGGTCTCGATCGGGCGACCGGTTTCCGGATCGACACCGCTCGCCCAGTTCACCCGCTCGAACGGCTTGGCGGAAATCAATTGGCCGGTGGCTCGATCGATCACATAAAGGAAGCCGTTGCGGTTGAGCTGCATCAGCACCTTGCGCTTGGCGCCGGCGACGTTGAGCTCGCCGAGGATCATTTCCCAGTTGCCGTCGTAGTCGTATTGGTCGTTGGGCGTGAACTGGTAGTACCAGACGACCTCGCCGGTCTTCGGCCGCATCGCCAGCACCGAGGCGGTGAAAAGGTTGTCGCCGGGCCGCGTTTGCGACGCCCAAGGCGCCGGATTGCCGGTGCCCCAATAAGTCAGGTCAAGGTCGGGATCGTAGGAGCCGGTGATCCAGCTCGAGCCGCCGCCGGTCTTCCAGGCGTCGGTGTCCTGCGGCCAAGTCTCGTTGCCGGGTTCGCCGCGCGCCGGAATCGTGTAGCGGCGCCATAGGTGTTTGCCGGTTTCCGGGTCCCAGCCGTCGATGAAACCGCGAATGCCGAACTCCGCGCCGGAGATGCCGGTGATCAGCACGTTGTTGGCGATCAGCGGCGCGACCGTCATGGAATAGCCTTCCTTCCACTCGGCCGCCGTCTGGTTCCAGATCTCCTTGCCGGTCTTCATGTCGAGCGCGATGACATGGGCATCGAGCGTGGTGCGGTAGAGCTTGCCGTTGAGGATCGCGGCGCCCTTGTTGGAGACGCCGCAGCACACGATGCGCGGCGTCTCCGGCAACCAGTCGACCGGCGTTTTCCAGATCTGCTTGCCGGTGCCGACGTCGATCGCCACCGTCGCCCTGGCGTTGGTGACATACATCACCCCGTCGAGCACCAGCGGCTGCGCCTGCTCGCCCCATGGATTGTCGAGGCTGAGGTTCCAGATCGGCACCAGGCGTTTGACCGTCGCCTTGTCGATCTGCTTGAGCGGGCTATAGCGGTTGAGGCTATAGCCCATGCCATAGGTCAGCACGTTGTCGGGGTTCTTGCCGTCGTTCTTGAGATCGTCGAGCGTCTGCGCCGATGCCGCGCCCGCAAGCATAACCATCACGGCCGCAGCCGCTATCGCCTTCATGAGAATCCCCCCGTGACGACGGGTCGCGCGGCCCTTGGCCGCCGCCGCGTCCTTGCGCGGCAGGTTAGCGCAGCGCCAACGCCTGTCGAGCCCGATGTCGGCTTGGCTTGTTCGCGCAGCCATGCGCCGGACGCAGAGTACGGCGCGTCATCCTTGATGGGCTCTCGATGCCGGCGATGTCGATCTTTTCATTCCAAGCATGCATGATTTAATATTGGACCTGACGGCCCGTAAGTCGGACTTCCGCTCTGCCCGGATTGGGTTGCAAAACTCGAAAATCGATCAACCCCAAAAACCTCGCGAAAGTCGATTTTTAGACAACTCCGCGGCTGCAATGTTCTGTAGCGACGATACGAAGCTCCGTGGTCGTTTTTCTGATAAGCGATGTGGTCCCTCACGTCTCGACGCGCGAAATGCATCAGCGGTCCAGAAAATTTTGTTCGTCACCCCCAAAAGACTTTTGCAGCACAATCCCCCGATCAACGGACACCGTCGGGCCGACCCGTTTGGTCCGGTTCGTGGGCAGAAGCAGACACAGACAGGCTTACTCAATCACCTCGTCGGCGCGCGCAAGCAACGGCGGCGGCACGGCGATACCGAGAGCCTTGGCAGTTTTCAGATTGACCGCCAACTCATATTTAGTTGGGCCTTGCACGGGAAGATTGGCCGGCTTCTCGCCCTTAAGTACGCGATCGACGTAAGCGGCTGCTCGCTGGAACTGGTCGACCATGTGAGGCCCATAGGAGATCAAGCCGCCGCCGGTGACGAAGTAGCGTTCAAAATATACTGCGGGCAACTTATGATCGGCCGCCAGTCTGATGATTAGCTCGCGGTGTTGGGTCGCCAATGGGTTTGCGGTCACGATCAGACCGCCATCGGATAGACGAGCGAAGGCGGCTAGGTCGAGCTTTATCTGGCCTGCGTCGCGGATATTGATCAGGTTCAGCTCAATCCCCATCGATGGAGCCATGGCCTGGATCACGGCCCACTGGCCAATACCAGCTGATGTTTTGGAATCGCGAATGACTGCCGCTCTCGTTACCGCCGGCGCTATTTGCTTTAGAAGCTCTAACCATTTTCCGGCGAGACCATATTCGAACAAGAGGAAACCGGTAATGTTTCCGCCGGGACGTGCAAGGCTATCGACGTAGCCGGCACCGACCGGATCGGTGATGTTCGCAAACACGATCGGTACGGTGTGTGTCACCTGCTGGAGTGCCCCAATAATCGAGCTTGCCACGGCAAAAATGACGTCCGGCTCAAGTGCTACTAGCTCTACTGCGGCGCTTCGAATTCGGTCGGCGTCGCCCCCGCCCCATCGGTAGTCGATCCGTACGTTACGACCGTCTGTCCAACCCAAATCGCGAAGCCCTTGTTGGAGCGCCGCGATGCGATTCTGATTTTCCGGATCTTCTGCCGCCCCTGGCATCAGCACGCCGATCCGCCGCACCCGTTCGACCCGCTGCGCTTTCGCCGCGAGGGGTGATGCAGCCGCGCCGCCGATGAGTGTGATGAACTCGCGCCGCTTCATTGCCTCCTCCGAGGCTCAGGCCGAGGTTGATCTTACCGCCTCAGACCAGCAGACCGGAAGGGGGCCGAATGTCGCCTTCGGGCCATTTGCAGGGGTCGCCACGCGTAAGCGCGAGGTCTGCT